>NZ_JAAABL010000111.1 GCF_009900765.1 Rhodovarius lipocyclicus | reverse complement strand
CTTCTTCGCCAAACTCAAGGAATTCAAACGGATCGCACTGCGTAGCGACAAAACAGACAGCTCATTCGCCGCCATGATCTATCTCGCCGCAGCCGTCATACGGTCACGATGAATCTCAACAAGCCCTGATATAATTGGCGCCAGGCTTGTCAGGATCGGCGCCAATCTGATGGGTTCCAAGGGCCTTTCGGCCTTTGGCGGGGT
>NZ_JAAABL010000110.1 GCF_009900765.1 Rhodovarius lipocyclicus | reverse complement strand
CCACAGATCGTTGGGGGCCGCGTGCTCGAAGCGCTGGTGGGGGCGGTGAGAGGCGGCCTCGGCCGGGTCCAGCAGGCCGTGGCGGCGCAGCACCTCGGTGACGGTCGAGGGGGCGGGCACGTCCTGCCGCCCCAGGTCGTGCAGGCGGCGCGCCAGCTTGCGCCCGCCCCAGGCCGGGTGGGCCTGGCGCAGGGCGATGATCTCGGCCTCCA
>NZ_JAAABL010000109.1 GCF_009900765.1 Rhodovarius lipocyclicus | reverse complement strand
CCACAGATCGTTGGGGGCCGCGTGCTCGAAGCGCTGGTGGGGGCGGTGAGAGGCGGCCTCGGCCGGGTCCAGCAGGCCGTGGCGGCGCAGCACCTCGGTGACGGTCGAGGGGGCGGGCACGTCCTGCAGCCCCAGGTCGTGCAGGCGGCGCGCCAGCTTGCGCCCGCCCCAGGCCGGGTGGGCCTGGCGCAGGGCGATGATCTCGGCCTCCA
>NZ_JAAABL010000108.1 GCF_009900765.1 Rhodovarius lipocyclicus | reverse complement strand
CCACAGATCGTTGGGGGCCGCGTGCTCGAAGCGCTGGTGGGGGCGGTGAGAGGCGGCCTCGGCCGGGTCCAGCAGGCCGTGGCGTCGCAGCACCTCGGTGACGGTCGAGGGGGCGGGCACGTCCTGCAGCCCCAGGTCGTGCAGGCGGCGCGCCAGCTTGCGCCCGCCCCAGGCCGGGTGGGCCTGGCGCAGGGCGATGATCTCGGCCTCCA
>NZ_JAAABL010000107.1 GCF_009900765.1 Rhodovarius lipocyclicus | reverse complement strand
CGCCACGGCCTGCTGGACCCGGCCGAGGCCGCCTCTCACCGCCCCCACCAGCGCTTCGAGCACGCGGCCCCCAACGATCTGTGGCAGATGGACTTCAAGGGTCACATCCCCACCGATGCCGGCCGCTGCCATCCGTTGACGGTGCTGGACGACCACTCACGCTACTCGCTGGGGGTGATCGCCTGCGGGGCTGAGAGCCTGGGCGTGGTGCAGGGCCACCTGAGCGGCCTGTTCCGCCGTTATGGCC
>NZ_JAAABL010000106.1 GCF_009900765.1 Rhodovarius lipocyclicus | reverse complement strand
CGTCCCGAACTCACCGCCACCGCCAAAAACTTACAGAATGCGGCATGCTCAGGCGACGCCGACGCTGAAAGCCGGTCAACCAGCCCATCCGGCCGCTTTCTGAAACCGCTTTTCAGCAGCCTGCTAGGAGAGCGGGTTATCCCGGCAGAGTTTGAGCAGGAGGCGAGTAAGGTTCCTGGCTCTGTTGTTGTACCTGAACTCGCACTCCTTGAGGTGCAAGTGGAAGGTGGCGCGGCTGAGCCCCCGGAAG
>NZ_JAAABL010000105.1 GCF_009900765.1 Rhodovarius lipocyclicus | reverse complement strand
TGGCATCACCTGCTCGATGAGCCGATCAGGCAATGTCTGGGACAACGCCGCGATGGAGAGTTTCTTCTCGTCGCTCAAGACCGAACGCGTCAGAGCCCGCGTCTATCGCAATCGCGACCAGGCCCGGCCCGGGCCGGGCCGGGCCGGGCCGACGTGTTCGACTACATCGAGCGCTTCTACAACCCCAGGCGACGGCACTCGACCATCGGGTATCTCAGCCCTATGGAGTTCGAGCGCTTGGCCAGTTCAGGCTAAACTCGGTGTACATCG
>NZ_JAAABL010000104.1 GCF_009900765.1 Rhodovarius lipocyclicus | reverse complement strand
CTTCGCCAAACTCAAGGAATTCAAACGGATCGCACTGCGTAGCGACAAAACAGACAGCTCATTCGCCGCCATGATCTATCTCGCCGCAGCCGTCATACGGTCACGATGAATCTCAACAAGCCCTAATGAAAATGGCGCCCCGCCTGCCAAGGTAAGGCGCCAATCTCATGGGTTCCAAGGGCCTTTCGGCCTTTGGCGGGGTTGTCAGGGGCAGAGCCCCTCGGTGGGGGTTCGGGGGCTGTTCAGACTGGAGAGATGTTTGACAGGTGTACGGAGACATCCCTGACGGTTTTGAGATGGGGTGTTTCGTCCCTGAGGTCGAGTGTGGCGAGA
>NZ_JAAABL010000103.1 GCF_009900765.1 Rhodovarius lipocyclicus | reverse complement strand
TCTCGGCGACTGTCCATGATCGATACAGGCTTCCAGGGCATCGCTCCGCTCCCGCGAAACTCTCACCCAAAAACCGTCAACCATCTCTCCGAACATCAGTCAGGGATGTGTCCGGTCTGAACACCCCTGACAACCCCGCCAAAGGCTGAAAGGCCCTTGGAACCCAGGAGTTTGGCGCTTTACCTTGCTAGGTAAGGCGCCATTTTCATAGGGCTTGTTGAGATTTAGATCTTTCCTGGTGACGTGTGTTTATGATTCACGCTTTGGATGACGCAGCGTTTGGTTTTGAGTGACGAGCAATGGGCGAAGATGTCGCCGCATTGCCTGGGCAAGG
>NZ_JAAABL010000102.1 GCF_009900765.1 Rhodovarius lipocyclicus | reverse complement strand
CTCGGCGACTGTCCATGATCGATACAGGCTTCCAGGGCATCGCTCCGCTCCCGCGAAACTCTCACCCAAAAACCGTCAACCATCTCTCCGAACATCAGTCAGGGATGTGTCCGGTCTGAACACCCCCCGAACCCCCACCGAGGGGCGCTGCCCCTCGGCTCCCCGCCAAAGGCCGAAAGGCCCTTGGAACCCAGGAGTTTGGTGCCTTACCTCGCCAGGTGGGGCGCCATTTTCATTAGGGCTTGTTGAGATTTAGATCTTTCCTGGTGACGTGTGTTTATGATTCACGCTTTGGATGACGCAGCGTTTGGTTTTGAGTGACGAGCAATGGGCGAAGATGTCGCCGCATTGC
>NZ_JAAABL010000101.1 GCF_009900765.1 Rhodovarius lipocyclicus | reverse complement strand
GCCGCGAACAGCTTGGCGAACAGCCGGAACTGGGGCTCGGAAAGTTTGGAACTTTTGACGTACCGGTTCACAAGTCTTTTCATAGCATTAGCGACCTTTCAGACGCTCGTGCTAGTCGAGACCCTTGATTTTTAAAATGAAAATGGCGCCCCGCCTGGCAAGGTAAGGCGCCAATCTGATGGGTTCCAAGGGCCTTTCGGCCTTTGGCGGGTGTCCAGAGGGCAGAGCCCTCTGGTGGGGGCTTCGGGGGTGTTCAGACCGGACACATCCCTGACTGATGTTCGGAGAGATGGTTGACGGTTTTTGGGTGAGAGTTTCGCGGGAGCGGAGCGATGCCCTGGAAGCCTGTATCGATCATGGACAGTCGCCG
>NZ_JAAABL010000100.1 GCF_009900765.1 Rhodovarius lipocyclicus | reverse complement strand
GCGGGCTCTGACGCGTTCGGTCTTGAGCGACGAGAAGAAACTCTCCATCGCGGCGTTGTCCCAGACATTGCCTGATCGGCTCATCGAGCAGGTGATGCCATGATCGGCCATCAGGCGCTGGAACTGGTCAGCGCTATATTGGCTGCCACGATCCGAATGCTGCAGCACGGACCGCGGGCTGCCGCGCCGCCAGATCGCCATGACCAGTGCATCGGCGACGAGCTGCGCCGTCATGCTGGCGCTCATCGACCAGCCCACGACGCGGCGCGAGAACAGATCGATGACCACGGCCACGTGGAGCCACCCCTCGGCGGTCCAGATATAGGTGAAGTCAGCCACCCATTTTTGGTTCGGCTGCGTCGCCGCGAACTGGCGGTCCAGGATATTGGGCAGCACGGCAGCCAGTTGCCGCACACCGATGTCTTTGGGCAGGCCGCGGCGGCGCGGCCGCGCCCGAAGCGCCTGCTGGCGCATCAGCCGTTCGATCTTGTGCAGCCCACAGCAGAAGCCCT
>NZ_JAAABL010000099.1 GCF_009900765.1 Rhodovarius lipocyclicus | reverse complement strand
GCCGCGGCGGCGCGGCCGCGCCCGAAGCGCCTGCTGGCGCATCAGCCGTTCGATCTTGTGCAGCCCACAGCAGAAGCCCTCGGCCAGCACGTCGCGCCACACCCGCCTGGCGCCGGAGGTGCGGTCGCTGGCCAGGAAACTCGCCCTGACCTGGGGCGCGATCGCCTCATCGGTTCTGGAATGCTGGCTGCGTGGCCGGGTCAGCCAAGCGTGAAAGCCCGAGCGCGAGACCTCCAGTGCCGAGCAGAGCCAGGCCACCGGCCAGATCGGACGATGCGCCGCGATAAAGGCGAACTTCATATCGCATCCCTGGCGAAGTACGCCGCGGCCTTTTTAGGATGTCACGCTCCGCCTTGAGCTTGGCGACCTCTCGACGAAGGCGGTCGATCTCCTGCTGCTCCGGTTTCATCTGCCCGTGGCCGGGAAAGGCCTGTGCCGGATCGGAGGCCAGGTCGCGCATCCAGCGGCGCAACACGCTCTCCGCAACTTCCAGGTCCCGTGACGCCTGCGCCACCGCGACACCGCGATCACGGACCAGTTTCACCGCCTCAACTTTGAACTCCCGACTGAATACCCGCCGCTGCATGGGGACCTCCGATACGGTTGGAAAACCTTATCTCGGTGTCCA
>NZ_JAAABL010000098.1 GCF_009900765.1 Rhodovarius lipocyclicus | reverse complement strand
TACTATGGCGGCTGCGAATATGTGGACGTGGCCGAGGCCCTGGCCATCGAGCGCGCGAAGGAGCTGTTCGGCGCCCAGTTCGCCAACGTCCAGGCCCATTCCGGCGCCAGCGCCAACATGGCCGTCTTCTTCGCCCTGATGCAGCCGGGCGACACCTTCATGGGCCTGGACCTGGCCGCCGGCGGCCACCTGACGCATGGCGCCACGGTCAACTACTCCGGCAAGTGGTTCAAGGTGGCACCCTATACGGTGCGGCGCGAGGACCAGATGATCGACATGGAGGAGGTGGCCCGCATCGCGCGCGAAACCCGCCCCAAGGTCATCGTGGCCGGCGGTTCCGCCTATGCCCGCTTCTGGGATTTCGCCCGCTTTCGTGAGATCGCGGATGAGGTCGGTGCCTATTTCATGGTGGACATGGCCCATTTCGCGGGCCTCGTGGCGGGCGGGGTGCATCCCTCGCCGGTGCCGCACGCGCATGTCACCACCAGCACCACGCACAAGACCCTGCGCGGGCCGCGCGGCGGCCTGATCCTGACCAATGACGAGGCGCTGGCGAAGAAGATCAACTCCGCGATCTTCCCCGGGCTGCAGGGCGGGCCGTTGATGCATGTGATCGCGGCCAAGGCGGTGGCCTTCGGTGAGGCGCTGCG
>NZ_JAAABL010000097.1 GCF_009900765.1 Rhodovarius lipocyclicus | reverse complement strand
TGTACACCGAGTTTAGCCTGAACTGGCCAAGCGCTCGAACTCCATAGGGCTGAGATACCCGATGGTCGAGTGCCGTCGCCTGGGGTTGTAGAAGCGCTCGATGTAGTCGAACACGTCGGCCCGGGCCTGGTCGCGATTGCGATAGACGCGGGCTCTGACGCGTTCGGTCTTGAGCGACGAGAAGAAACTCTCCATCGCGGCGTTGTCCCAGACAGTGCCTGATCGGCTCATCGAGCAGGTGATGCCATGATCGGCCATCAGGCGCTGGAACTGGTCAGCGCTATATTGGCTGCCACGATCCGAATGGTGCAGCACGGACCGCGGGCTGCCGCGCCGCCAGATCGCCATGACCAGTGCATCGGCGACGAGCTGCGCCGTCATGCTGGCGCTCATCGACCAGCCCACGACGCGGCGCGAGAACAGATCAATCACGACGGCCACGTAGAGCCACCCCTCGGCGGTCCAGATATAGGTGAAGTCAGCCACCCATTTTTGGTTCGGCTGCGTTGCCGCGAACTGGCGGTCCAGGATGTTGGGCAGCACGGCAGCCAGTTGCCGCACACCGATGTCTTTGGGCAGGCCGCGGCGGCGCGGCCGCGCCCGAAGCGCCTGCTGGCGCATCAGCCGTTCGATCTTGTGCAGCCCACAGCAGAAGCCCT
>NZ_JAAABL010000096.1 GCF_009900765.1 Rhodovarius lipocyclicus | reverse complement strand
GGCTTCGAGGGCCAGATCGGCGAGCTGACGGGCATGCTGTCCTCCGCCTCGACGGAGCTGGAGGCGACGGCGCGTTCGATGAGCAACACGGCGGCCAGCACGAATGACCAGGCGGGCACGGTGGTCACCGCCGCCAGCCAGGCCAGCGAGGGCGTGCAGGTGGTGGCGGCCGCCGCCGAGGAGCTGACGGCCTCGATCCATGAGATCAGCCGGCAGGTGGCACAGGCGGCCGGCGTGGCGGGCCAGGCGGTGGCCGACGCCCGCGCGACGGATGAGACGGTGCAGGCGCTGTCGCAGGGCGCGCAGAAGATCGGCGATGTGGTGCGGCTGATCACGGACATCGCGGGGCAGACGAACCTGCTGGCGCTGAACGCGACGATCGAGGCGGCGCGCGCGGGTGAGGCGGGCAAGGGCTTCGCGGTGGTGGCGAGCGAGGTGAAGAACCTGGCGAGCCAGACGGCGAAGGCGACGGAGGAGATCGGGGGCCAGATCTCCGCGATCCAGTCCGCGACGCAGCAGGCGGTGACGGCGATCGGCGGCATCGGTCGGCGGATCGAGGAGGTGAGCCAGATCGCGATGGCGATCGCGGCGGCGGTGGAGCAGCAGAGCACGGCCACCGGCGAGATCGCGCGGACGGTGCAGCGGACGGCGCAGGCGACGGATGCCGTGAGCCAGAACATCGCGGCGGTGAGCCAGGGTTCGGG
>NZ_JAAABL010000095.1 GCF_009900765.1 Rhodovarius lipocyclicus | reverse complement strand
CTAGGAGAGCGGGTTATCCCGGCAGAGTTTGAGCAGGAGGCGAGTAAGGTTCCTGGCTCTGTTGTTGTACCTGAACTCGCACTCCTTGAGGTGCAAGTGGAAGGTGGCGCGGCTGAGCCCCCGGAAGCGAGCGAGGCGGGTTTTGGCGTATCCCCAGAAGGCCTCGATGCCGTTGATGTGGAGCGCGCCCCTGGCGAATTCCGAGCGCCCATGGTCGATGCGCTTGTGGCCATAGCCCAGCTCGACCAGGCCGTTGTAGCTGCGCCACCGATCGGTGTTGATGAGCGTCTCTGGTGCGACGCGCCCGCGAATAACCTGTTGCAGCGAGGCTTTGGAGACGTCAGGCACGATCTCGCAATAGACGATGCCGCCCCGTTCGAAGATGCCGAAGACGATGGTTTTGCGTCCAGCGCCCCGCCCGGCCAGGCCTTTGACGCGGCGAGGGCCGAAGTAGCTTTCGTCTGCCTCGACGATGCCCAGGAGTGGACGCTGTGCGGCACACCAGGCGGCCATCCGTTCGCGCAGAAGGCGCGCCAGCCGGTTCACGGTGTTGCGGTTCAAACCACTGACGGCGGCGATCTGGGTGGCGGTGAGATCGGCCGCGAACAGCTTGGCGAACAGCCGGAACTGGGGCTCGGAAAGTTTGGAACTTTTGACGTACCGGTTCACAAGTCTTTTCATAGCATTAGCGACCTTTCAGACGCTCGTGCTAGT
>NZ_JAAABL010000094.1 GCF_009900765.1 Rhodovarius lipocyclicus | reverse complement strand
TTTGACAGGTGTACGGAGACATCCCTGACGGTTTTGAGATGGGGTGTTTCGTCCCTGAGGTCGAGTGTGGCGAGAGGAAATCGCGAGAAGAACACCTGCCATACTCCATCCTGGCTGGTGGCCCTGAAGGCCACGTCCAGCCCCTGAAAGGCCTGTGACAGCTTCAGCGGCCACCCCTTGAAGCGCAGGTAGCCATCCCGCCCCACCCGACGCACCAGGTCGCTTGCGTGATACAGCGGCTCTGGCAGCTGCTCGGGAAAGCTCACCGGGCTGGCCTGGTAGCGTGTCATCGGCACCTCCATCCCCAGCGCCTCATGCGGGCGCTGTTCGTTGTAGATCGGCCGCCAGGCGTCGAACGCCCGCTGGCAGGCGGCAAGATCCGCGAAGCGGCGCGATTGCAGCACCTCCACCCTCAGCGTGCGATGGAAGCGTTCCTCCTTGCCCTGGGTCTGCGGGTGGCGCGGCCGGCCGTGCCCCGTGCCGATCCCCAGCCGCATCAGCCATACCTCGAACGCCGTGTGGCTGCGCATCGCCCGCCCCGCGCCGTGCGGGTCGCCCCAGGGCGGGCCGTTGTCGCACAGGATGCGCCGCGGCAGGCCATAACGGCGGAACAGGCCGCTCAGGTGGCCCTGCACCACGCCCAGGCTCTCAGCCCCGCAGGCGATCACCCCCAGCGAGTAGCGTGAGTGGTCGTCCAGCACCGTCAACGGATGGCAGCGGCC
>NZ_JAAABL010000093.1 GCF_009900765.1 Rhodovarius lipocyclicus | reverse complement strand
CTAGGGTCAGGACCCATTGATATGAGCGTCGCGATCTGATTCAGGCTCCGCGAGGAGACCGGGATGAGCGACCTGTTTTGGCTAACGGATGAGCAGATGGAGCGGCTGCGGCCGTTCTTTCCGAAGAGCCACGGCAAGCCTCGAGTTGATGACCGGCGGGTGCTGAGCGGCATCGTGTTCGTCAACCGCAACGGGCTGCGCTGGCGCGATGCTCCTGGCGCGTACGGCCCGCACAAGACGCTGTACAACCGCTGGAAGCGCTGGGGTGAGGCAGGCGTGTTCACGCGCATCATGGAAGGTCTGGCTGCGGTGGGCGCCGAACCCAAAACGGTGATGATCGACGCGACCTACCTGAAGGCGCGCCGCACGGCATCGAGCCTGCGGGTAAAAAGGGGGATGTCGGCCGCCTGATCGGACGCACGAAAGGCGGCATGAACACCAAGCTCCATGCCGTCGCCGACGCGAACGGTCGCCCCTTGAGCTTCTTCATGACCGCCGGTCAGGTCAGCGACTACACCGGTGCGGCCGCGCTGCTGGACGACCTGCCAAAAGCGCAGTGGCTGCTCGGCGACCGCGGCTACGACGCCGACTGGTTCAGGGACGCTCTTCAGGCCAAGGGGATCCAGCCTTGCATCCCAGGCCGCAGGTCGCGCAACGAGCCCGTCCGGTACGATAAGCGCCGCTATCGGCGCCGCAGCCGCATCGAGATCATGTTCGGCCGCCTCAAAGACTGGCGCCGCGTCGC
>NZ_JAAABL010000092.1 GCF_009900765.1 Rhodovarius lipocyclicus | reverse complement strand
GTATGACGGCTGCGGCGAGATAGATCATGGCGGCGAATGAGCTGTCTGTTTTGTCGCTACGCAGTGCGATCCGTTTGAATTCCTTGAGTTTGGCGAAGAAGTTCTCAATGAGATGACGCCAGCGGTAGATCACTGCATCAAACGGGCGAGGGTTCAGCCTGTTCTTGCGCTGAGAAATGACCAGGTGAACCCCTCGGGGTATCAGAGCCTCGGCAATCCAATGGACGTCAAAGGCTTTGTCCGCGATCAGCCCCTGGAAGTCTGCTTTCTCGATCAGTGGCGCTACTCCCTGGGTGTCGTAATTCTGCCCAGGCAGCAGGGTAAAGCGCACCAGATTGCCCAGCGCGTCCGTCAGGGCGACGATCTTGGTGCTCCATCCCCCCACAGAACGGCCTATGGCCTGTCGGCACGTCCCCCTTTTGCGCCCTGCGCATGGCGGTGGACCTTCACGACCGTGCCGTCGATCATCGCGTATTCCATGTCGGGATCATCCGAGACGGCTTCAAAAAGCCGTTGGAAAACATCCGCCTTCACCCAATCCCGGTAACGCTTGAACACCGTGTTCCATTTGCCAAAGCAGGCAGGCAGGTCCCGCCAGGGGCTGCCTGTGCGCGCAATCCACAACACCGCTTCAACAAAAAGGCGGTTGTCGTGGCCGTGACGGCCAGGATCTCCAGCCTTGCCCAGGCAATGCGGCGACATCTTCGCCCATTGCTCGTCACTCAAAACCAAACGCTGCGTCATCCAAAGCGTGAATCATAAACACACGTCACCAGGAAAGATCTAAATCTCAACAAGCCCTA
>NZ_JAAABL010000091.1 GCF_009900765.1 Rhodovarius lipocyclicus | reverse complement strand
ACGATCGGCCATGTGGATCATGGCAAGACGTCCCTGACGGCCGCGATCACCAAGGTGCTGGCGAAGTCCGGTGGTGCGTCCTTCACGGCGTATGACCAGATCGACAAGGCTCCCGAGGAGCGCGCTCGCGGTATCACGATCTCCACGGCGCATGTGGAATACGAGACGGCGAACCGGCACTACGCCCACGTGGACTGCCCGGGCCACGCCGACTACGTGAAGAACATGATCACCGGTGCGGCGCAGATGGACGGCGCGATCCTGGTGGTGTCGGCGGCCGACGGCCCGATGCCCCAGACGCGTGAGCACATCCTGCTGGCCCGCCAGGTGGGCGTGCCCGCGCTGGTGGTGTTCCTGAACAAGATGGACATGGCGGACCCCGACCTGGTGGAGCTGGTGGAGATGGAGGTGCGCGAGCTCCTCTCCTCCTACAAGTTCCCGGGCGACGACATCCCCGTGATCAAGGGCTCCGCCCTGTGCGCGCTGGAAGACAAGCAGCCCGAGATCGGCGAGCAGGCGATCCTGAAGCTGATGGAAGCTGTGGACAGCTACATCCCGCAGCCGGAGCGCCCGGTGGACCGTCCGTTCCTGATGCCGATCGAGGACGTGTTCTCGATTTCCGGCCGTGGCACGGTGGTGACCGGTCGCGTGGAGCGCGGCATCGTGAAGGTCGGTGAAGAAGTCGAGATCGTGGGCCTGAAGGACACGGTGAAGACGACGGTGACCGGCGTTGAGATGTTCCGCAAGCTGCTGGACTCTGGGCAGGCCGGCGACAACATCGGCGCGCTGCTGCGCGGCACGAAGCGTGAAGACGTGGAGCGTGGCCAGGTTCTGGCGGCGCCGGGTTCGATCACGCCGCACACGCAGTTCAAGGCCGAGGCGTACATCCTGACGAAGGAAGAGGGTGGCCGTCACACGCCGTTCTTTACCAACTACCGTCCGCAGTTCTACTTCCGCACGACCGACGTGACGGGTGTGGTGACGCTGCCGGAAGGCGTTGAGATGGTGATGCCTGGCGACAACGTTTCGATGGACGTGACGCTGATCGCGCCGATCGCGATGGATGAGGGCCTGCGCTTCGCGATCCGCGAAGGTGGCCGCACCGTCGGCGCCGGCGTGGTGGC
>NZ_JAAABL010000090.1 GCF_009900765.1 Rhodovarius lipocyclicus | reverse complement strand
AAATTCGTAGCCCGAATTTCCCGTCCATGATTCGCTGTTGGCGCAGTCGGACGGGGTGAGAATGCGCGGCAGCGACGCGGTGGCTGGTTCCTTGTTCAGCTATGTTGACCTTGAGAAGCGGGTCCGTGCCGACCATCCGCTGCGGGTGATCCGAGGCGTGGTGAACGCCACGCTGGCGGATCTGTCGGCGGCGTTCGATGCGCTGTATTCGCCGTTCGGGCGGGAATCGATCCCGCCGGAGCGACTGCTGCGCGCCTTGCTGCTGCAGGCCTTCTACTCGATCCGCTCCGAACGGCAGTTGGTCGAGCGGATCGAGTTCGACCTGCTGTTCCGTTGGTTCGTCGGCCTCGGCGTGGACGACCCGGTATGGGACGCGACGACCTTCACCAAGAACCGCGACCGCCTGCTGGAGGGTGAGGTGGCTTTGAGGTTCCTGGCCACGGTGTTGGCGCAGCCTCGGGTCAAGGCGCTGCTCTCGACAGAGCATTTCTCGGTGGATGGCACGCTGCTGGAAGCCTGGGCCAGCAACAAGAGCTTCCGGCCGAAGGACGACTCCGCCCCGCCGCCTGGCGCGGGTCGCAACGGTGAACAGGACTTCCATGGCCAGACGCGCAGCAACGAGACCCATGCCTCGACGACCGACCCTGATGCCCGGCTCTACCGCAAGGGCCGCGGCAAGGAGGCCAAGCTGGCGTTCATGGGGCACGCGCTGATGGAAAACCGCAATGGGCTGATCGTCGGTGCGGTCGCCACCCGCGCCTCGGGCCATGCCGAGCGGCTGGCCGCGCTGCACCTGATGGAGTCGCATGCCGACCGACCGCAGAAGGTCACGCTGGCGGGCGACAAGGGCTTCGACACGCAGGATTTCGTGGCCGAACTCCGCGAGATCAACGTCACCCCGCATGTGGCGCAGAACACCAATGGGCGGCGCTCGGCGATCGACGGCCGGACCACGCGCCATCCCGGCTATGCCATCAGCCTGCGCATCCGCAAGCGGATCGAGGAGGCCTTCGGCTGGGCCAAGACGGTGGCCGGGCTGCGCAAGGCGCGCCATCGTGGGCTGCCCAAGGTCGACTGGCAGTTCACCCTCGCCATGGCGGCCTACAACCTGGTTCGCCTGCCGAAGCTGCTGGCGGTAACGGCGTGATGCCCGGATTCCGTCCCGAACTCACCGCCACCGCCAAAAACTTACAGAATGCGGCATGCTCAGGCGACGCCGACGCTGAAAGCCGGTCAACCAGCCCATCCGGCCGCTTTCTGAAACCGCTTTTCAGCAGCCTG
>NZ_JAAABL010000089.1 GCF_009900765.1 Rhodovarius lipocyclicus | reverse complement strand
GGTACAAACCGGCTAGGTTGGTGACAGTTTGGACCGGCGACCTGGGTGACAGTCTTTGTTATCGACTGGGAGGACCGGTCGATGCCCTGGACGGAGATATCCACGATGGATGCGCGGCTGTGCTTTGTGGCTGCGTATTTGCGTGATGATGTGGCGATGTCGTTGCTGTGCCTGCGGCACGGGATCAGTCGCAAGACGGGCTACAAGTGGATATCCCGCTATCGTGCCCTGGGTGCTGCGGGCCTGCAGGATCGCTCATCGGCGCCGCTGACGATGCGGCACGCTCTGCCTGGCTGTGTGACGGCACCGATCCTGGCGCTGCGCCGGGCGCGGCCGAGTTGGGGTCCGCGCAAGCTGCTGGCGCGGCTGTCGCAGGACCATCCTGACATGGTGTGGCCCGCCGCGAGCACGGTGGGCGACCTGTTGACGCGCGAAGGGCTGGTGACGCCTCGGCGCGCCAGGCGGGAGGCGGCCCCCTGCCAGGCCTTGATGGAACCGCTGGCCCCCAACGACAGCTGGTCGGCTGACTTCAAGGGCTGGTTCAGAACCGGGGATGGCATCCGGTGCGAGCCGCTGACGGTGACGGACAATTTCAGCCGCTATCTGCTGGTCTCGCATGCGGTGGCCCGGCCGACATTCGCTGAGATCAAGCCCTTGTTTGTCAGGGCGTTTCGTGAACACGGGCTGCCTGTGTCCCTGCGCACCGACAATGGCAGCCCGTTCGCGGCCCGGCGCGGTCTGGCGGGGCTGTCGCGGTTTTCGGTGTGGCTGCTGAAGCTGAACATCTGGCCCGACCGGATCGCGCCGGGGCGTCCGGACCAGAACGGGCGGCATGAGCGGATGCACCGCACGCTGAACCAGGAGGCGGCGACGCCGCGCTGCGCGACGCTGGCGGCGCAGCAGCTGCGCCTGGATGCGTGGCGGCTGGATTTCAACACGCAGCGCCCGCATGAGGCGCTGGGCCAGCGCTGCCCTGCCGCGGTGTATGAGCCATCTCGGCGGGCCTACAGGGAGGCGCCTGCTGGCTGGGACTACCCGTGCGATCATCATCCGCGGCGGGTGAGCCGGGATGGCTATATCGAATGGCAGGATCAGCGGATTTATTTGTCCGAGGCGCTGGGCGGCGAGCATGTGGCGATCAGCCGGCGCGATGACGAGCAATGGCAGGTGAGCTTCCAGGCGTTCGACCTGGCCGTGCTCGATGCCGAAAGCGGAACCTTGCGCCGTTCCGGGCTGGCTCGATCGAGCCAGCCCGGAACGTCGTAGCAACACTGTTACCTAGGCTGCCGGTCTAAACTGTTACCAAGGTTCACGGTTGTAGA
>NZ_JAAABL010000088.1 GCF_009900765.1 Rhodovarius lipocyclicus | reverse complement strand
CCGCGCCCGCCCGCCCCGGCCCCCGGCCTGTGCCACCCGCCGCCGGAGGGCCGGCGCTGGGCGCTGATGGCCCAGACCTTCGCCCTGCGCCACGCCGCCGACCAGGGCATCGGCGACTATACCGCGCTGGCGGAACTGGCCGCCCGCGCGCCGGGGGCGGCGCTGATCGGCCTCAGCCCGCCGCATGCGCTGATGCCGGTGGAGCGCGACCGCGCCAGCCCCTATCAGCCCTCGGACCGGCGCTTCCTGGAACCGGCCTTGCTGGACGTGGCGGCGCTGGCCCCGATGAGCGAGGGCGTGCGGGCCGCGCTGGCCGCCGCCGAGCCGGCCTTCGCCGCCCTGCGCGCGGGCGCGCTGGTGGACTACCCCGCCGTCTGGGCCGCCAAGCGCCCGGTGCTGCAGGCCGCCTTCCGCGCCAGCCCGGATGCGGGGCGGCAGGCCGATGCGGCGCTGGCCGATTTCGCGGCCTTCAACGCGCTGTCAGAGCAATTCGGGCCGCGCGCCGCTTGGCCCACGGGTTTCGCCCACCCCGCCGACACCGGCATGGCCGCCTTCCGCGCCCAGGCCGCCGAGGCCATCCGCTTCCACATCTTCCTGCAACAGCTCTGTGACCGGCAACTGGCCGGCGCGGCGGCGGCCGGGCCCGGCCTGTACCGCGACCTGGCGATCGGCGCCGCCCCCGATGGCGCGGAGGTCTGGTCTCAGCCCGGCGCCTTCCTGGCCGGCTTTTCCATCGGCGCGCCGCCCGACCCCTTCGCCGCCGGGGGGCAGGTCTGGGGCCTGCCGGTGCCCGCGCCGGACCGGGCGCCAGCCGCCCTCTCCGCGCTGCTGGCCGCCAACATGCGCCGCGCGCGGGCGCTGCGGCTGGACCACGCCATGGGGCTGGAGCGCCTGTTCGTGGTGCCCCAGGGCGCGCCCGCCAGCGCCGGTTGCTATCTGCGCTATGACGGCCCGGCCATGCTGACCACCGTCACCCAGGCCAGCCGCGCCGCCCGCTGCGCCGTGGTGGGAGAGGCGCTGGGCACCGTGCCGGACGGCTTCCCGGAGCGGCTGGCGGCCGCCGGGGTGCTGGCCTATCGCGTGCTGTGGTTCGAGCGCGAGGGCGATGCCTTCCGCCCGCCCGCCGAATGGCCCGCCTTCGCGGCCTGCTGTGTCTCCACCCACGACCTGCCGCCGCTGGCCGGCTGGTGGGAAGGCGCGGACATCGCCGAAGCCGCGGCGCTGGGCCTGCTGGATGCGGACGCCGCCCGCCGTGCCCGCGCCGCCGACCGCGCGGCCATCGCCGAGGCCTGCGGCGTGGCCGATGGGGCCTTCACCCCCGCCATCGCGGCGGCGGTGTACCGGCATGTGGCGGCCGCGCCCTCCGCGCTGATGCTGGTGCAGGCGGAGGATCTGGCGGGCGAGACCATCGGCGTGAACCTGCCCGGCACCGACCGCGAACGCCCCAACTGGCGCCGCCGGCTGCCGGTGGGGGCGGAGGGGCTGTTCGCCACGCCGCAGGCCCGCGCGATCGTGGCGGCGGTGGCGGAGAGAAGCGGGGATGGGGAATAGGCTCAGGGGCGTTGCCCTCTACAACCGTGAACCTTGGTAACAGTTTAGACCGGCAGCCTAGGTAACAGTGTTGCTACGACGTTCCGGGCTGGCTCGATCGAGCCAGCCCGGAACGGCGCAAGGTTCCGCTTTCGGCAT
>NZ_JAAABL010000087.1 GCF_009900765.1 Rhodovarius lipocyclicus | reverse complement strand
GCCCTGCCGCCCGTGGCGGCGCCGGTTGCCCCCGTGGCCACCCCCACGCCGGCCGCCCCCGCCCCCATGGCCGTCGCGCGCGCCGAACCCCGCCCCACGCGCCCGGTGGTGCCCGAACGGCCCGCGCTGCCGCCGGTCGCCGCCCCCGCCGCGCCGCAGGCGCTGGCCGCCGCCCGCCCCAGCCTGCCGCCAGTGGCGGCACCCGAGCCCAGCCGCGCCCCCAGCCCCGCCCAGGTGGCCGCCGCCAACCCCGCGCCGCGCCGCGCGCCGGCCGATGGCGCGGCGCTGCCGCCGGTCGCGGCCAGCCAGGGCCCGATCCGCGCCGCCATGCATGTGCAGCGGCTTGAGGGCTCCTCCCTGCTGGGCGGCCAGGGTGCCGTGCTGGCGCCCCCGGTGCCCTACACCCGATGACCGAGCCCTTCCCCCGCGCCCCGGAAGCCGACGCCACCCCCGCGGGCCGCGCCCAGGGCCGGCCGATCGGCACCGAGCTGTCGCGCACGCCGCGCGCCAATGCCGCCGTGGATATCCGCCCCGCCGTCTCCCGCGGGCGGGTGGCCTTCGCGGCGCTGGGCTTCACCGCCCTGTTCGGCGCGGTCAGCCTGAAGCTGCTGGACGCGACGGTGCTCGACCCCTCCCTGCCGCGCGTGGCCACACCCGTGCAGCGCGTCAGCGTGCCCGAGGCCACCGTCGGCCGCGCCGAGATCACCGACCGCAATGGCGAGGTGCTGGCGGTGACGGTGCGCGGCATCGCGCTCTATGCCCGCCCGCAGGAGATCGAGAACCCCCAGCGCGTGGCGCGCGAGCTCAACCGCATCCTGCCGCACCTCTCGGTCACGCATATCCTGGAACGGCTGAGCTCCGACAGCCGCTGGGTCTATCTGGACCGCTTCATCAACGAGGATGCGCGGGAGCGCATCAACGCGCTGGGCGAAATCGGCCTGGGCTTCGAGGTGGCGGAGCGCCGCCAGTATCCGCGCGGGCGCGACGCCGCCCATGTGCTGGGCAGCGTGGGCGCCGATGGCGAGGCGCGCGGCGGCGTGGAGGAATGGTTCGACGAGCGCCTGCGCAGCAGCCGCGACCCCCTGCGCCTGTCCATCGACATCCGCGTGCAGCGCGAATTGCGTGAGGCGATCGAGACCCAGCGCGCCTATTTCGGCGCCCTCGGCGGTGCGGCCATCCTGATGGATGTGCGCACGCATGAGGTGCTGGGCATGATCTCCAACCCGGATTTCTCGGCCTCCGACCTCACCTCCGCCACGGCGGACCAGCAGTTCAACCGCGCCATCACCGGCGTGTACGAGCCGGGCTCGACCTTCAAGCTGTTCACGGCCGCCATGGCGCTGGACAGCGGCGCGGTCAGCCTGACCTCGGGTTTCGATGCCTCCCGGCCCATCCTGCTGCCGCGCGGGCAGCGCATCTCGGACTTCCGGGGCGAGGGCCGCTGGCTGAGCGTGCCCGAGATCATCACCTATTCCTCCAACATCGGCGCCGCGCACATGGCCGTGGCCGCCGGGCGCCAGCGCCACCGGGAATTCCTGGAACGCGCGGGCATGCTGAACCGCATCCAGGTGGAGTTGCCGGGCATCGCCCGCCCGCTGTTCCCGCGCGGCCGCGCCTGGTCCGACATCTCGACCATGACCATCGCGTATGGGCACGGCGTCGCGGTCTCTCCGCTGCAGGTGGTCACGGGGGTGTCGGCGCTGGTCAATGGCGGCATCCTGCGCAGCCCCACCCTGGTCGCGGTGCCCGAGGGCGAGGAGCGCGAGGGCACGCGCATCATCAGCGAGCGCACCAGCGACATCATCCGCCGCATGATGCGCCTGGTGGTCACCACCGGCTCCGCCCGGCGGGCGGATGCGCCGGGCTATTTCGTGGGCGGCAAGACCGGCACGGCCAACAAGCGCGACGCCAACGGCCACTACATGCGCGGGCGTTCCGTCACTTCCTTCGTCGGTGCCTTCCCGATCAATGAGCCGCGCTACCTGCTGTATGTGATGCTGGACGAGCCCCATGCGCGCGCCGAGACGGCAGGCTTCGCCACCGCCGGCTGGATCATGGCGCCGCTGGCGCGCCGGGTGATCGAGCGCGTGGCCCCCATGCTGGGCATGACGCCCGAGACCGAGCAGCGTTCCGCCGCCATCCAGGCCGCCATCGCCCTGCCGCTGAACGGGCGGATGCCGGGCGCGCCCGCCCCGCGCCTGCCGGGCATCGCCCCCGCGGCCCCCGCCCCGCTGCCCACCGCCCCCGCCACCGGCGTGCGGCA
>NZ_JAAABL010000086.1 GCF_009900765.1 Rhodovarius lipocyclicus | reverse complement strand
TGCCCAGGCAATGCGGCGACATCTTCGCCCATTGCTCGTCACTCAAAACCAAACGCTGCGTCATCCAAAGCGTGAATCATAAACACACGTCACCAGGAAAGATCTAAATCTCAACAAGCCCTAATATCAATCATATAATTTCATCGCCGGCTCCAAACTCCTCGCAGGGGCCTGGGGAGATCTTATCTCCCCAGCGGAGGGGTCTGGGGAGGCGGCGCCTCCCCAGCCTGCCTTCACCGGCCGGCGACTGATCACTCCTTGCCCACAGGCCGCCCCGGGTTGCATGGCCTGGCATCACAATCCCTCTGGCAGGTCCACACTGCCCTGAAATCGCTGCCGCGCGCGGCGCCGGGGCACAGCATGCTGCCGCCATGCAACGCCGCCACCTGCCGCTTCTCGCCCTGCCCTTCCTCGCGCGCCCCGCCCTGGCCTGGGCGCCGGACCGCCCGATCCGCCTGGTCGCCCCCTTCGGCGCCGGGGGACCTTCGGATGTCGTCGCCCGGCTGCTGGCGGAGGAGCTGGGCGCCGTGCTCGGCTTCTCCTTCATCGTGGAGAACCGGGCGGGCGGCGGCGGGTCGGTCGCGGCGGAATATGTCGCGCGCTCGCGCCCCGACGGCACCACGCTGATGCTGGCCAGCCAGGCGACCCATGGCGTCAGCCCGGTGGTGAACCGCCTGAACCTGGACCCGGGCACCGAGACCCTGCCCATCGCCAATGTGGCCGGCGTGCCCGCCGCGCTGGTGGTCGCCCCCGGCACGCCCGCCGCCACGCTGGCGGACTTCATCGCCCTGGCGAAATCCCGGCCCGGGGCGCTGTCCTACGGCTCGGCCGGGGTCGGCACCTCCACCCACATGACGCTGGCGCTGCTGGCCCACCGCGCGGGGCTGGACATGCTGCACGTGCCGTTCCGCACCACCGCGCAAGTGTATCCGGAGATCCTGGGCGGGCGGATCACCGCCATGACGGATGCCATCAACACCGCCCTGCCCTTCATCCGCGAAGGGCGGGTGAAGGCGCTGGGCGTCTCCACCCCGCAACGCCTGCCGATCCTGCCCGATGTCCCCGCGATCGCGGAGGCACTGCCAGGCTACGAGGTGCTGAACTGGTACGGTATCAACGGCCCCAACAACACGCCGGCCGAGGCGGTGACGACCCTGCATGACGGCATGCAGCGCCTGCTGGCCAAGCCGGAATTCCAGGCGCGCATCGCGGCCCAGGGGCTGGTGCCGCTGCCGATGAGCACAGCGGAGTACGTGCGCTATATCGCGGCGGACCGCGCGCAATGGGCGGCGCTGGTGGCGGCGACGGGGATCAAGCCGGAGTAGGGCGCCATTTTCATTATAAAAATCAATGGGAAAAACCTTCCCAAGATGTAGCACCAAACCGATCTAGGTCCAGGACCGAGCACGGTCCTGGCGGGGGTGTCGGGGGCGGAGCCCCTGACTGGCGCCCCCACCCCCTGCATGCCTTGGGGTTCCCCTGCGCCCCCCGCCCCGCTATCCCATAGGCAGCGCAACAACCTCAAGGTGAAGCCCCATGCCCCGTCCCGTCATGCTCGTCATTCTGGATGGCTGGGGCTGGCGTGAGGACAGCGCGGACAACGCCGTGCGCCAGGCCCATACCCCGGTCTTCGATGCGTTGTGGGCCGCGGGGCCGCGCAATTTCCTGGCCACCTGCGGCCATGATGTGGGCCTGCCCGAGGGCCAGATGGGCAACAGCGAGGTCGGGCACCTGAACCTCGGCGCCGGGCGCGTGGTGATGCAGGACCTGCCGCGCATCGACGCCGCCATCAAGGACGGCTCGCTGAATGCCATCCCGGAGCTGACGGCGGCCATCGCGACGCTCAAGGCCACGGGCGGCACGCTGCATCTGCTGGGGCTGCTCTCGCCGGGCGGGGTGCACAGCCATCAGAACCAGGCGGTGGCGCTGGCCCGCGCCTTCAGCGCCGCCGGCGTGCCGGTGGCCATCCATGCCTGGACCGACGGGCGCGACACACCCCCCACCGCCGCCCCCGTCTATCTGAAGGATTTCGAGGCCGCCCTGCCCCAGGGCGCGCATGTCGCCACCGTCACCGGCCGCTACTGGGCCATGGACCGCGACAACCGGTGGGAGCGCGTGAGCCGCGCCTACAACGCCATCGTGAAGGCGGAGGGCGCGCCCGCCGCCACCGCCGCCCAGGCCATCGCCGCCGGCCACGCGGCCGGCAAGACCGATGAGTTCCTGGAGCCCGCGATCATCGGCGGCTATGCCGGCGTGAAGCCGGGCGACGGGCTCGCCTGCTTCAACTTCCGCGCCGACCGCGTGCGGGAGATCCTGACCGCCCTGCTGGACCCGGCCTTCGCGGGCTTCGATCGCGGCACGGTGCCCGCCTTCGCCTGCGCCCTGGGCATGACGCAGTATTCCACCGCGCTCGATGCCTTCCTGGCCACGCTGTTCCCGCCGCAGTCGATGCAGGACCTGCTGGGGCAGGTCGTCTCCCGCGCCGGGATGCGGCAGTTGCGCATGGCGGAAACCGAGAAATACCCCCACGTCACCTACTTCCTGAACGGCGGCGAGGAGCCGGTGCTGGAAGGCGAGGACCGCATCATGGTCCCCAGCCCCAAGGTCGCCACCTATGACCTGCAGCCGGAGATGAGCGCGCCGGAGCTGGCCGCCAAGGCCGCCGCCGCCATCCGCTCCGGCACCTATGACCTGATCGTGCTGAACTTCGCCAATGCGGACATGGTGGGCCACACCGGCAGCCTGGCCGCCGCCAAGGCGGCGTGCGAGGCCGTGGACAGCGGGCTGGGCGAGATCGTGGAGGCCATCCGCGAGATGGGCGGCACGCTGCTGGTCACGGCCGACCACGGCAATGCGGAGATGATGAAGGACCCCGCCACCGGCGGCCCGCACACCGCCCATACGCTGAACCTGGTGCCGGTGGTGCTGGTCGGCGGGCCCACGGGCGCCACGCTGGCCAAGGGCCGGCTGGCCGATGTGGCGCCCACCTTGCTCTCCCTGCTGGGGCTGAAGCAGCCGGAAGCGATGACGGGGCACAGCCTGTTGGGGTAAGACCCAGGGCATGGTGATCCGGCCCGGCCTTCTGCTGTTGCTTGCCGCGCTGTGCGCCGCCCAGCCCGCCGTGGGGCAAACCCGGCGGGAGCTGCGCGACGCCCGGCGCAGCGCCGAAAGCCAGGAAGCGGCCGCCGAGGCCGCCGCCCGCGCCGCCGAGGCCGCCCGCGCCGCGGAACAGCGCCTGGCCGAGGCGCGCGTGGC
>NZ_JAAABL010000085.1 GCF_009900765.1 Rhodovarius lipocyclicus | reverse complement strand
CGGGCGCGGGGCCGGGCTGGCTGGGGGCCGCCTGGGCGGGCGCGGGCGCCGCATCGGCCAGCGCCACATTGTCCTGGCGGGGCGCGAAGGCGCCCGCGGGCCCGGCGAAGGCGACCGCCACCGGCAGGCGGCGCGCCGCCTCGGCCAGCTGGGTGAACTGGCTGGACTGCATGGGCACCAGCCCGGGCAGCTGGCGTTCCGCCAGGCCGCGCAGCCGGTCCTGGTCGTTCAGCCGCGCCCATTCGGCCTGCAGGTTCTGGGTGCGCTCCTGCGCTTCCTCCGTCTGGCGGCGGATGTCGCGCAGCTGGCCTTCCAGCGCCTTCACCGATTGCTTGACCTGATAGGTGTGGCTGGCCGCCAGGGCCAGGCCCAGGGCGCCGACAAGGGTGGGAAGACGGATGATCATGCGGCCTTGTCCTCCGAAGCGGGGAGGCGGGTGATGGCGCGCAGCCGGGCGGAGCGGGCGCGGGGATTGTCCCGCGTTTCCGCATCGCCCGGGCGTTCGGCGCGCTGGGTGAGAAGCTTGAACGGGCTGGGGGCCGCGCGCCCCATCAGCGCGGAGGGATCATGGCGCGACAGCCCCGGCGCGCGCCCGGCGGCCTGGTTCATCACGCGCTTCACGATCCGGTCCTCCAGCGAGTGGAAGGAGACGACGACGAGCCGCCCGCCCGGGGCCAGCAGCTTCAGCGCCGCCTCCAGCCCGCGTTCGATCTCGCCCAGCTCGTCATTCACCTTGATGCGCAGCGCCTGGAAGCTGCGCGTGGCGCCGTCGATGCCCGAGGGGTCGCGCGGGACGGATTTGCGCACCACCTCGGCCAGCGCCATGGTGGTGGTGAAGGGGCGCTGCGCCACGATGTTGCGCGCCACCCGGCGGGAGAAGCGCTCCTCCCCGTATTCCCAGATCAGGTCGGCCAGCTCGGCCTCGGGCAGGGTGTTCACCAGATCGGCGGCCGAGGGGCCGTCGCGGCCCATGCGCATGTCCAGCGGGCCGTCGGTGCGGAAGGAGAAGCCGCGTTCAGCGTCGTCCAACTGGAAGGAGGAGACGCCCAGGTCGAGCACCACCCCGTCGAGCGCCGTCACCCCATGCTTGTGCATCACCTCCAGCATGTCGCCGAAACATGCATGCAACAGGGTGAGTCGCCCAGGGAATTGCGCCAGCAGGGTCGCGCCGCGCTGGATGGCCTCGGGGTCCCGGTCCAGCGCCCACAGGGTGGCGCCGGTGTCCAGGATGGCGCGGGCATAGCCGCCGCCGCCGAAGGTGCCGTCCAGGTGGCTCTCGCCGGGGTGGGGGGCCAGGTGGTGCAGCACCTCGGCCAGCATCACGGGGATATGGCCGCTCATGCCACACCCCGCCGGGCGGTGGCGCGCGCCTGCATGCGCTGCCGGGCGGCCTCGATCATCGCGTCGGCGGCCTGCGGTTCCCACAGTTCGAAGATCTGGTTCTTGCCGAGGAAAGCGATGCTGTCCTTGATGCCGGCGAAGCGCAGCAGCCCTTCGTCCATCACCAGCCGGCCCTCATTGTCCGGCGCGGCGTCCACGGTATCGGCGTAGTTCACGTAGTAGCTGTCATCCGCGTCGTCATCGGTGAAGTCATTGGGGGTGATGGCCGGAATGTCGTGCGCGAACA
The DNA here is from genome assembly GCF_009900765.1 of Rhodovarius lipocyclicus. Lineage (GTDB taxonomy): Bacteria > Pseudomonadota > Alphaproteobacteria > Acetobacterales > Acetobacteraceae > Rhodovarius > Rhodovarius lipocyclicus. The sequence goes on along the minus strand of NZ_JAAABL010000085.1, from coordinate 1,856 downwards.
GGTTCGCGGGCCAGGCCTCGATGCAGTTGTGGCGGCTGGAACGGCGCAGGACCAGCCCCTGGCCGGACAGGACAGACCTGAACGAGGCGGGAACCGAGACGCGCTTCTTCGCGTCCAGCCGGTTCACGTAGCGGCCGCGGAACTGCCCTCCGATGGGTGGATTGCCCTCCGCCGCCATGACCTTCCGCTCAACCCCCTGCCGATAAAGCCGCCTGGGGGAATGGAAGGAGAGACGCGAGGAAGGGCGATGGCTTCCCGCTCGGGAAAGCTCGCCGGTGGAGCCCCCCGACCCCACCGGCTCGCCCTACCAGCCCAGAACTGTGGATCGCTCGCCCCCCCGAGCGCGCTGCATCCGCATTTGGGCTTCCATGGTTCTAGATGGGAAAGTCTGGGCAAGCAAGGGAAAAAGCGACTCTCTGATGGAATCTTGCGGCCTGTGAGGTTGTTTGTTTTCAACAGGTTAATCGGAGGTGGGGCAGGGTGGGGCGTTTTCCCAGCCGGAAGCGTCTTGCAATTTCAGGTTGTGGAATGTTCCGCGAATGCACGTTACCTGCCCCCGGCGCAAAAAAGGGCACCGGGCGCAGGCCCGGTGCCCCCAAGGGCCCGCCTCGTGCGGCTGGATCAGTCCAGCGTCAGGCCGCGCGCGCGGATGAATTCGCCCCAGATGCGGCTCTCATTCTCCAGCCGCGCGCGGAAGGTGGGGGCGTCGGAGAACAGGGCCTCCAGATCCGCGGCCGCCAGGCGCTGGGTGAAGACGGGTTCGCGCAGGGCGGTGTGCACGGCGGCGTTGATGCGCGTGACGGCGGCATCGGGCATGCCCGCCGGGCCCATCAGTGCGAACCAGCCGGGGATGACGGGGGCGTTGATGCCGGCCTCGGCCTGGGTCGGCACATCGGGCAGCACGGGCGCGCGCCCGCCTTCCCGCGCGACGGCCAGCGGCGTGACCTGCCCCGCGCGGATCGCGGGCAGCGCGATGCCGAGCACGGAGAAGCCCAGATCCACCTCGCCCGAGACCAGCGCCGTCGCCGCCTGGGGGGAGCCCGCATAGGGCACATGCGTCATCTGGACCCCGGCGCGGGAGGCCAGCATCTCCATCCCCAGATGGGTGGTGTTGGCGATGCCGGCGGAACCGAAGGTCAGCTTGCCGGGGTCGGCCTTCGCGCGTTCCACCATCTGCGCCAGGCTGGTGATGCCGCTCTTCTTGCTCGCCACCACCACGAAATTCGTGTTGGTCGTGGGCGCGATATAGGAAAAATCCTTCAGCGGGTCATAGGACAGGTGGCGGTACAGGTGCTGGTTGAAGGCCACCATCGACACGCCGGCCAGCATCAGGGTCTGCCCGTCCGGGCGCTGCTGCTTCACGAAACCCGCGGCGACCGAGCCATTGGCGCCCGGGCGGTTCTCCACCACGATCGGCGCGCCCAGTTCGCGCTGCATCGTCTCGGCCATCTGGCGCATCTGGATATCGCCCGAGGAACCGGCGGCCTGCGGCAGCACCACGCGGATGGGCCCGCTGGGCGACCAGGATTGCGCCAAGCCCAGCCGGGGCGCGGCCAGCGCGCCCAGCAAGGGAAGGGATCGGCGGGAAAGTGTCATGCGTCGGTTCCTTCTGACGGCGGCATCTGTCGTGCACGCAATAGGCCAGCCCAGGCGCCCATCGTCAATTTCGATGACATGTCAGAGGCGGCGCGGGACGTGCCGGGAAAGACGCCCGTCCTCAGGGGCTTCGCCCCTGTTCAGACTGGAGAGATGTTTGACAGGTGTACGGAGACATCCCTGACGGTTTTGAGATGGGGTGTTTCGTCCCTGAGGTCGAGTGTGGCGAGAGGAAATCGCGAGAAGAACACCTGCCATAC
>NZ_JAAABL010000084.1 GCF_009900765.1 Rhodovarius lipocyclicus | reverse complement strand
GGCTCATAACCTGAAGGTCACAGGTTCAAATCCTGTCCCCGCATCCATATCCAACACACAACACCCGCTCACCTCATGGTCAGCGGGCGTTGCGCGTTACAGGGCCAAATGCGCTCCCGCATGCAGGAAGACCGCCAGGTCACCACGCAGCGAAATCTCCACTTGGCCCTGGTTCTCGCCCGGGAAGACCAGGATGCTGTCCACCAGCAGACGCAGTGCCTCAGTGGCCAGGGCATTCAGCTCAGGGTCCAACAGGTCCTGCTCCAGCCGCTCTACACGGCGGCGGTACAACCGCAGCAGCTTGGAGGGCAGCACAGGCGCCAATTCCACCTCGCCGGCGGCCATGACATCATGCCCCAGGGTCTCGCAGCGGTTCTCAAGTTCCCGAAGTTCACGCACCATCGATGCGCTGCCATGTGCCGCACATGTAGCGTGCAGGGAGGACGCCTCGGTGTAATGCCGGATGGAGACGTCCACCGAGTGGCCTAGTACCTGCGCCGCATCGAATGCCAGATCGGGCGAGCGCCGTGCGGCAGTGGAGCGCAGCCATTTGCGGGCCATGTGAGGACCGTGGTTCTCACCAAGTTCTTGCCTGGTGAAGCGCCTGAACACCCGATTGACGTTATCGACATCGAAGCTCGGTGTCCGGTGTGACTTGGTCTGGTCGGCGCTGATTCGACACTCGTGGGCCGAAGGTCAGAAGCATGCCCAGCATGGCTGCATCGCGCAGCAGCGGCCGGCCGGTTTCCTCCCCTGATGCCGCCATGCCAGCCAGATGCATCGGGAAAGGCTTGGGTTCCCTCGGGAACACCTTGATCAGGGAACGGTCGCCTGGGCGCAGGATGTGCAGGGTATCGCTCGCCGGATTCACGATCCGGAGGAAGCCATGCAGCGACACCCTGTAGAGGCCGATGCTGCTGTCCTTGCGCCCGGCATGGCGCTTCTGCCTGAATTAAGCCGTTAGGCCTGGCCGACGCTAGGCGAGCGAGAGCGCGATCTCGAAAGGGGAACTGCGGCGATGCTGAGTTCCATTATAAATTGCGCTGCCCTGTAAGAGAGACGCAAGCGGACAATAATAACAGGCTTTCTGTTCTTGTTGTGTCCTGAATTTCCCTTTTCCACTCAAGGTCCGTTCTGGGACGAGGAAAATTTCCAGAAGGCCTCGTATTCACGCAGCTCGATCATCGCGATAGTCTCGAACCAATGTAACAATCTGGGGCTTGCTTGGATGAGCGGTGAATTTTTCGCGCAGCCGATTCTGAATTCGCCCTATGCCGCCCCTCGCCAGCATTGGGAACTCGATCCGGACGGGCAGCCGACGTCACGCATCATCGAAAGCCGTCGTCGCTCCGACCTGATCACGCCAGTGCCCAAGCCAAAGAAGCGGCGGGCCGGTCGCGGGCAGTCCCAAATGGTCTTCGATGAGGGCGCCGGGCTTTCCTCCGCTTCACAGGAATACAACCCGACGCCCATCATCAACGAAGTGCGTGGCTTCGTTGAGGCTTGGCGCAACCTGCCGAACCCGGACCAATGGTTGGTTTCGCCGGAGACCGCCCGGCTGCTGCAACACTGGCGGCATCATTCTTTCCAGGGCGTCCGCCCTTTCTTCTGCCAGGTCGAGGCAGTCGAGACCGCGATCTGGCTTGCCGAAGTCGCCCCCAAGCTCGGTACCCGCGCGGCGAAGTTCGCGGCCCACCTGAAGGGCGCCAACGCCCAGGCGAACCCGGAGCTGATGCGCCTCGCGCTCAAGCTCGCCACCGGCGCCGGCAAGACGACGGTCATGGCCATGCTCATCGCCTGGCAGACGGTCAACGCCGCCCGCCATCCCAACAGCAAGCAATTTGCCCGGGGTTTCCTCATCGTGGCGCCGGGCATCACCATCCGGGACCGCCTCCGCGTGCTGCTGCCCAATGACCCGGACAGCTACTACCGAAGCCGAGAGATCGTGCCCCCGGACATGCTGCCCGACATCGACCGGGCGAAGATCGTCATCACCAACTATCACGCCTTCAAGCTGCGCGAACGCATCGACATCGCTAAGGGCACCCGCTCGGCCCTGGAAGGATGGAGGGGAGAGAAGCTCGAGACGCTGGAGACCGAGGGGCAGATGCTCCAGCGGGTCATGCCGGAGCTGATGGGCCTGAAGAACATCGTCGTCCTGAACGACGAGGCGCACCACTGCTACCGCGCGCGTGTCGCTGATGACAGCGAGGAGGATCTGAAGGGCGAGGAGAAGGAGGAAGCGAAGGAGAACAACGAAGCCGCCCGCATGTGGATCAGCGGGCTGGAGGTCGTGAAGCGCAAGCTCGGCATCGCCACCGTCTACGACCTCTCCGCGACGCCCTTCTTCCTGCGTGGCTCCGGCTATGTCGAGGGCACCCTGTTCCCCTGGACCATGAGCGACTTCTCCCTCATGGACGCCATCGAATGCGGCATCGTGAAGCTGCCGCGGGTGCCGGTGGCCGACAACGTTCCCGGCGGTGACACGCCACGCTTTCGCAATCTGTGGGAGCATATCGGCGGGGACATGCCGAAGAAGGGCCGTGGAACCGCTGGCGCGCTCGATCCCCTGAAGCTTCCCACGGAGCTGCTGACAGCCCTCGACGCCCTCTACGGCCACTACCGCAAGACCTTCGATCTCTGGCGGGAGAACGGCCTCGGGGTGCCGCCTGTCTTCATCGTGGTCTGCAACAACACCGCGACCTCGGAGCTGATCTACAAGTACATCTCCGGCTTCCGCCGTCAGAACGAGGACGGGAGCGAGAGCTTCGAGAACGGAAGGCTGGCCCTGTTCCGCAACTACGACGAGTACGGCAACCATCTGGCCCGCCCCAACACCATCCTGGTGGACAGCGCCCAGCTCGAATCCGGTGAATCGCTGGACAAGAATTTCCGGGACGTTGCCGCCGACGAGATCGAGCGCTTCCGCGAGGAAATGGTGGCGCGCAGCGGCGATATCCGCGCGGGCGAAACCATCGACGAGGCCACCCTGCTGCGGGAGGTGATGAACACCGTCGGCAAGAAGGGCCGCCTGGGCGAGCAGGTGCGCTGCGTCGTCTCCGTCTCCATGCTGACCGAGGGCTGGGACGCCAACACCGTCACCCACATCCTGGGTGTGCGCGCCTTCGGCACCCAGCTCCTCTGCGAGCAGGTGGTGGGCCGCGGCCTGCGCCGGCAATCCTATGAGCTGAACGAGCAAGGCCTGTTCAACGTCGAGTATGCCGACGTGCTCGGCATCCCCTTCGACTTCGCGGCCAAGCCCGTCATCGCCCCGCCGGCCAAGCCGCGGGAGACGGTGCGCGTCCACGCCGTCCGCCCCGAACGCGACGCGCTGGAGATCACCTTCCCCCGCGTGGAGGGCTATCGCGTCGAACTGCCGGATGAACGGCTGGAGGCGAGGTTCGGCCCGGATTCGGTGCTGGAGCTGACGCCGGCGCTGGTCGGCCCCTCCGTCACCCAGAACCAGGGCATCATCGGCGAGGCGGTGGACCTGACGATCCAGCACCTGGAGGATGTCCGCGCCTCCACCATCCTGTTCCACCTGGCGCGGCACCTGATCTACCACACCTATCGCGACCCGGGCACCGAGCCCAAGCTGCACCTGTTCGGGCAGATGAAACGCATCACCCGGCAATGGCTGGATGGCGGCTATCTGCGCTGCACCGGCGGCACCTTCCCGGCGCAACTGCTCTACCGCGAATTGGCGGACATGGCGGCGGCGCGCATCAAGGCGGCCATCACCGAGACGCTGGCCGGTGAGCGGCCGGTGAAGGCGATCCTGGACGCCTACAACCCCACCGGCTCCACCCGCCATGTGAATTTCACCACCTCCAAGGCGCTGCGCTGGCAGACGGCGCCGCACCGCAGCCACGTCAACTGGGTGGTCTGCGACAGCGATTGGGAAGCCGAGTTCTGCCGCGTGGCGGAGGCGCATCCGCGCGTGCTGGCCTATGTGAAGAACCAGGGGCTGGGCTTCGAGGTGCCCTATCTGCTCGGCTCCACCCCGCACCGCTACCGCCCCGACTTTCTGCTGCGCATCGATGATGGCGGGGCGGAGCCGTTGAACCTGGTCGTCGAGATCAAGGGGTATCGGGGCGAGGACGCCATCGAGAAGGCCAACACCATGCGCGCCTATTGGGTGCCGGGCGTCAACAATCTGCGGACATTCGGCCGCTGGGCCTTCGCGGAGTTCACCGAGGTGTTCGAGATCGAGGCCGAGTTCGGCAAGTTGATGGACGAGTTCAGCGCGGCCCAGCCCGCGGCGGCCAAGTAAGGGGGAGGGTCGCATGACCGACCAGGCACAACAGGATCGCTTCCTCGCCGCGCTGCGGGAGCGCGGCGGCTCGGCCGGCAATGGCGCGCTGCGGGAGGCGCTGGGCTGGGACGACGGCACCTATGACCAAGTGAAGCAGGCGCTGCTGGATTCCGGCGCGATCCTGCCCGGGCGCGGCCGCGGCGGTTCCGTGCGGCTGGCGGAGGAGCGCCCGGCGGATGGTGGGGCGGCCACGCCCGGCCTGCCCCTGCCGCCGCCCGCGCCC
>NZ_JAAABL010000083.1 GCF_009900765.1 Rhodovarius lipocyclicus | reverse complement strand
CAGCCGCGCATCCATCGTGGATATCTCCGTCCAGGGCATCGACCGGTCCTCCCAGTCGATAACAAAGACTGTCACCCAGGTCGCCGGTCCAAACTGTCACCAACCTAGCCGGTTTGTACCCCCCCGACCCCCCCACCAAGGGCTCCGCCCTTGGAACCCATCGGATTGGCGCCTTACCTTGCCAGGCGGGGCGCTATTTTCGTTATAAAAATCAATTGGTAACACGTTTCCAAGCTATGGCGCCCAACTGATCTAGGTCCAGGACCGAGCACGGTCCTGGCGGGGTCCAGGGGCGGCGCCCCTGGTGGGGGTTCGGGGGCGAAGCCCCTGATCGCCTAGGACGCCGCCCGCCTTGCGCTGCCCGCGCCTTCCCGCGCTTGCCGCGACAGTTCCCGCCACGTCTCGCCGAAGCCATCATCCGCCACCAGGGCGCGGGCCGGCAGGGCGCGCTTGCGCCAGCTGGCTTCCCAGGCATCGGCCTCGGCCCAGCAGGCGGCCATGGCTTCGGCGCGGCGGGCGGGGGCTTCGGGCAGGGCCTCGGCCATGATGGTGGCGAAGCGGGCCTCCAGCGCGTCGCGCGCGGGGGCCAGCTCGGCCAGCACCGCCGCGAAATCGCCCAGCACGGCGCCGCGATGCAGGGCCTCATGCCGCCACCACAGCGTGGCCGGGTCCTCCCGGTCCGAGGGGCGGGGGCCATGCGGGGGCAGCGCCACCCCGGGCAGCACCGGCCGGAACAGCGACAGGCAAGGGCCGGAGGTGCCGGTCACCCAATGCAGCGCCTGGCCATCCGGGTGCAGCTCCGCGACCAGGGAGGCCACGCTCTGGCTGCGGCGGTCGGGCCCGCCGGCATGCATGCAGATGCTGCGGCCCTGGGCATGGGCGGGGTGCCAGTGCGCATCGCCCTCGGCCGCCGGGCCGTGGTCGCGCAGGATGGCCATCATGTCCGCCACCCGCAGCGCGCCGTCCTTGCGGGCCATCAGCTCCGTCGCGCGGGCGCAGCGGGCGCGGCCCTGGGTCAGCGCGTCGCGCGCCGGGTCCAGATAGGCGGCGGCGAAATCCAGATCGGCCGCGCTGCGCACCTGGGCATCGGCCAGCAGGGCGGGGCTGGCGCGCCAGATGGCGCCGCGCCCGATCGACAGCGCGTTGGAAATGGCGCGCGTGCGCGCCACCCGCTCCGCCACCCAGAAGCGGCCCACGGTTTCCAGCACGAAGGCCTCCCGGTGGTCGGCGACCAGGAAGGAATTGTCGTAGAAATGCTCGTGCAGATGGCCGCAATCGCCGCCCTGGCCGTGGCGTTCCAGCAGTTCGATGATGACGCTCACCGCCGCCTCGGCCGTTGCCGCGCGTTCCAGCCCCAGCCGCACCAGGTCCATCCCGATCAGCGCGGGTTCCTGGCCGGGCGGGGTGCGGGCGAACACCGCCTCATTGCCGATGACCACGCCCGCGGCGTTGGCCCCGATCTCCGCCCCCCAGCACCAGAAGGGGCGGCTGAGCAGCACCGCCTGGGTCTCGGCCGCCTGGGGGATGTCGATATAGGTGCAGCGCAGGGTGCCGGGCGCATGCCGCGCCGCCGGGCGGAATTCCAGGAACTGCGCCTCATTGCGCTCACGGTCGCTGTTCTTGGCGAAGAGCAGCCGCCCCGTGGCGGTCGCGGGCGGCAGCGCCACCATGGTGTCGCACATCGGCCGGTCCTTCCATGTCTGGTCGCGGAAAACTAACGGCGTTTCGCCTTTGCCGCATAGCCAGGGCCGCGCGGCCCATGCCACGCTGCGCGCAGGGACACCGCGCACGGCATCGCAAACCCCCGCGCCCCCGGGCGCGGTTCGCGCCGTGGCGCGCGAAAAGGAGACGTTGATGATTTTCTCGCGGCTGACATCCGTGCTGCGCCCATCGCTGCTGGGGGTGGGGCTGGCCTGCGCCGTGCTGGGCCTGGCCCCCCAGCTGGCCCCCCGGCCCGCCCGCGCCGCCCCGCTGGTCGCGGTGCTGGAGGCCGAGGTGGCGACCCTCGACCCGCATTTCACCACCGCCTACATCACCCGCGCCTTCGGCTACATGGTCTACGACACGCTGTTCGGCCTGGCGGCCAATGGCGAGGTGCGGCCGCAGATGGTGCAGGACACGGTCATCTCCGAGGACCGGATGACCTACACCTTCACCCTGCGCGAAGGGCTGCTGTGGCATGACGGCACGCCGGTGACGGCGGCCGATTGCGTCGCCTCCCTGCGGCGCTGGATGCCGCGCGCGGGGATGGGGCGGCTGCTCGCCGCCTCCACCGAATCGCTGGAGGCGACGGGCCTTCGGACCTTCGTGCTGAAGCTGAAGCAGCCCTTCGGCCTGGTGCTGGAGGCGCTCGGCCGCCCCAACACCCCCGTGCCCTTCATGATGCCCGAGCGCGTGGTGCGCGCCGCCGGCGATGGCCGCGTGACGGAGATCATCGGCTCCGGCCCCTTCGTGTTCCGCGCCGACCGCTATCGCCCCGGCGACCGCATCGTGCTGGACCGCAACGCCCGCTACGTGCCCCGCAGCGAGCCCGCGGATTTCCTGGCCGGCGGCAAGACCGTGCGCATCGAGGGGCTGGAACTGGTCACCATGCCCGACGGCGCCGTGGCCGCGAACGCGCTGCAGGCGGGCGAGATCGACTATATCCAGAGCCCCTCCTTCGACCTGCTGCCGACGCTGGAGCGCAACCGCCGCATCAGCGTGGGCGGGCCCGGCGGCATGAACGCCTACCAGGGCTATTTCCGCCTGAACCACGCCGCACCCCCCTTCAACGACCCCGAGATCCGCCGCGTGCTGTGGCGGCTGTTCGACCAGTCCACGGTGCTGACGGCGCTCGGCCTGCCGGAACGGCTGACCCAGCCGGGCTGCCGGTCCTGGTTCATGTGCGGCACGCCGCTGGAGAATGCGCAAGGCGCGGACATCGCGGCCAACCCCTCGATCGCCGCGGCGCGTGAGGCACTGGCCCGCACCCGCTATAACAACGAGCCCGTGGTGGTGCTGCAGGCCACGGATATCGAGACGCTGCGCGTCTCCTCCGCGGTCGCGGCCGACACGCTGCGCCAGGCGGGCTTCAACGTGCGGCTGGAGGCGATGGACTGGGGCACGCTGCTGAACCGGCGCGGGCGGCGGGATGGCTGGAACATCTTCGGTGTCACGGCCTCCGGCTTCGACCTGGCGGCGCCGCCCACCCATTTCTACCTGTCGGGCAATTGCATCGACTATGCGGGCTGGAGCTGCGACGAGCGGATGGTGCCGCTCTTCGCCGCCTTCCCCATGGCGCAGACCGACGCGGAGCGGCAGCGCATCGCGCGGGAGATCTCGGCCATCGCCTTCGACAATGTGCCGGCCATCATGTGGGGCCAGTTCATCGCGCCGGCGGCCTGGCGCAACACCCTGCGCAACCTCATCCCCTCCAGCATCCCGCTGTTCTGGAACGTGGAGAAGTAGCGCCCGGCCCCCCGGCCCCGTGCCGGGGGGCAAGCCTGTTCGCGCCGTGGCCGTTGCGGGGCGCGCGGCGCGCTGGTTAACATGATGTTCACTTCGGTAGGGAATTCCCTGAGGGCGAGGTGCGGGCAGGGCCGCTGTGTTCCCGATGTCGCCCGGGCCGCCTCGGCCTGTTCCCGTCTTTGCTGAGAGGCACAGTTCATGAGCGATGCCCTGCACGATGCCGGTGCCCTGTCCCAAGCGAGCCCATACCGTGGCCTGAAGCGTGCCCTGCTGGCGCGGCTGTGCGCCAGCCTGCGGCACGGCAGCCTGGCCATCATCACCCCCGACGGGCGGCACTGGCACCATCGCGGCGCCCAGCCCGGCCCCGAGGCCAGCGTGCAGCTGCACCGCTGGCGTGCCCTGTCGCGGCTGTTCTTCGGCGGCGATGTCGCCTTCGCCGAGGCCTATGGCGATGGCGACTGGACCAGCCCCGACCTGGCCACGCTGATCGAACTGGCGGCGGTGAACGGCGAGACGCTGGACCCCGAGGCGCGGGGCAGCCTGGTGGCGCGGCTGTGGAACCGGCTGCTGCATGCTGTGCGCGCCAACAGCCGCGCTGGCAGCCGGCGCAACATCATCGCCCATTACGACCTGGGCAATGACTTCTTCTCCGCCTGGCTGGACCCGGGCATGTCCTATTCCTCCGGCATTTACCGCGATGCCGGCACCTCGCTGGAGGATGCCCAGACCGCCAAGCAGGACCGCGCGATCGCGCTTCTGGAGCTGAAGGGCGGGGAGCGCGTGCTGGAGATCGGCATCGGCTGGGGCGGGCTCGCGGAGCGCCTGCTGAGCACCAGCGACGCCACGCTGACGGGGCTGACGCTCTCGCCCTCGCAACTCGGCTACGCCACCCGGCGGCTGGAGGAAGCGGGCCTGGCACCCCGCGCCGACCTGCGCCTGCAGGACTACCGCGATGTCGAGGGCCAGTTCGACCGCATCGTCTCGATCGAGATGTTCGAGGCGGTGGGCGAGGCCTATTGGCCCGTGTTCTTCGAGACGCTGCGGGCGCGGCTGGCGGCGGGCGGCGTCGCGGTGCTGCAGGTGATCACCATCGCCGAGAACCGGTTCGAGACCTATCGCCGCGGGGCCGATTTCATCCAGCGCCACATCTTCCCGGGCGGCATGCTGCCCTCACCCAGCGTGCTGCGCCGGCATGTGGCCGCGGCCGGGCTGCGGGTGGAGCACGAGGAATGCTTCGGCCACAGCTACGCCCGCACCCTGGCCGATTGGCACCGGCGCTTCCTGGCCGTGCTGCCGGAAGTGACGCGCCTCGGCCTCGATGAGCGGTTCCAACGGCTGTGGCGGTACTACCTGGCCTATTGCGAAGGCGGGTTCCGCGCGGGGGCGATCGATGTGGGGCTGTACCGGATTCGCCATGCCTAGTGGCGTGCCTCAGGGGCTTCGCCCCCTGTTCAGACCGGACACATCCCTGACTGATGTTCGGAGAGATGGTTGACGGTTTTTGGGTGAGAGTTTCGCGGGAGCGGAGCGATGCCCTGGAAGCCTGTATCGATCATG
>NZ_JAAABL010000082.1 GCF_009900765.1 Rhodovarius lipocyclicus | reverse complement strand
AAAGCGGAACCTTGCGCCGTTCCGGGCTGGCTCGATCGAGCCAGCCCGGAACGTCGTAGCAACACTGTTACCTAGGCTGCCGGTCTAAACTGTTACCAAGGTTCACGGTTGTAGAGGGCAAAGCCCCCGGCCTCACCCCTTGGCGATCTTCACCGCCGCCTTGGCCGCGTTCATCATCAGCCCGACATCGTTCAGCACCGTCGCCAGCTTGAACCCCATCTTGATCATCCGGTTCGCGTACTCCGGCGAGCCGTTGTGGATCCCGCAGGAGATGCCGCGCTTGCCCGTCTCGGTCAGCAGCTTCTCGTAGATGCCCAGGATGAACGGGTCCTCCACATCCAGCTTCGGCTCCAGCCCATAGGAGAAGGAAAGGTCGGACGGGCCGACATAGATGCCGTCGATGCCCGGCACGTCCAGGATGGATTCCAGGTTCTCGACCGCCTGCTTGGTCTCGATCATCGGGATGATCAGGATCTCGTCATTGGCGGTCTTCTGGTAGCTGCCGCTGCCGCCATACACGCCGGCGCGGATCGGGCCGTTGGAGCGCGTGCCGACCGGCGGGTACTTCGCGTACTGCACCAGGGCCGCCGCCTGCTCGGCGGTGTTGATCATGGGGCAGATGATGCCGTAGGCGCCGGCATCCAGCACCTTGCCGATGATCCCCGGCTCCAGCCACGGCACGCGCACCATGGGGGTGACGCCATGCGGCTGCATGCCCTGGAAACACGCGACGCAGGAGAGGTAGTCCTGCACGCCGTGCTGCATGTCCACCGTCACGCTGTCCCAGCCGCACTGGCTGTACATCTCGGCGGAGAAGGCGTTGGGGATGGCGAGCCACCCGTTCACCACGGCCTTCCCCTGCTTCCACGCGTCCTTCACTTTGTTGGCCATGCGTTTCCTCCTGCTCTCGTGCCTGGATGCCGACGCTAGGCGGGGGCGCGGGCGCGATCAAGCCGGTCCGGTGCATCCATGCATGCTGCACCGCACTTGCATGCATGTGTTGGGCCTCGCCGTGGGGGCATTCCCCGGTCTAGGCTCGGCGCATGTGGCAAGTCTCCTCAGAAACCGGGCGGCTCACGGATGTGCTGCTGTGCCCGCCCTCCCATTACCGCTGGGTGCCGACGAACAGCATCGTCCGGCGCACGCTGGCCGCGGGCGGCACCACGCCCAACCAGGCGGAACTGGCCCTGCAGCACGGCGAATTGCGCGACGCGCTGCGTGAGGCCGGCGTGCGCGTGCACCTGCTGCCGCCCGAACCCCACCTGCCCTACATGGCCTATACGCGCGACCCGGCCATCATCACGCCCTGGGGCCCCGTGCTGGGCCAGCTGGAACGCCCGCAGCGGCGCGGCGAATACGCCTCCTATATCCGCTTCTTCGAGGGGCACGCCTGGCGCATGTCCTCCGCCGGCACGCTGGAGGGGGGCGATGTCCACATCATCCGCGAGGGGCTGGCGCTGATCGGCTGCTCCGGCGGGCGCACGGATGAGGCGGGGGCGGAACAGCTCGCCGGCTGGCTGCGCGATGAGGGGTGGGAGGTGCGCGTCGAGCATTTCGACGAGCATTTCCTGCATCTGGACGTGCTGTTCTGCATGGCGGCCCCCGGCCTGGCCCTCGCGGCGCGGGAGATCCTGGGCCCGGATTTCCTGGCCTGGCTGACCAGGCACGGCATCCGCACCATCGACGTGACCTATGACGAGGTGATGCATCTGGGCGCCAATATCGTGGCGCTGGGCGGGGGGCGCGTGATCTCGGCGCTGGAATCCGTGCGGATCAACCAGGCGCTCAGGGCCGAGGGGCTGAAGGTGCTGGACCCGGCGCTGTCCTTCTTCACCATGGGCGGCGGCGGGCCGCATTGCCTGACCTGCCCGCTGATCCGGGAGGGCTGAACTTCCTGCCCCCGGCATAAGGGTGTATCGCTGCGGGCAAGGAGCCCGCCATGAACACCATCGCCCCCCGCCCCGTGGATGCCGTGATCGCCGCCGCCGCCGAATTCCTGGGCGATCGCGTCACCCGCAACGACGCGCTGCGCCAGCAGCATGCGCGCGGGGAGGACACCTCCACCCCCACCATGCCGGACGCGGTGGTGTTCGTGGAAACCACCGAGGAAGTGAGCCGCGTGCTGAAGCTGTGCCACGAGCACGGCGTGGCGGTGACGCCCTTCGGCGCCGGCACCAGCCTGGAGGGGCATGTGAACCCGGTGCGCGGCGGCATCTCGCTCGACCTCAGCCGCATGACCGCCATCCTGGACGTGTCCGGGCCGGACATGGATTGCCTGATCGAGCCGGGCGTGACCCGCCACCAGCTGAACGACCATCTGCGCGCGGACGGGCTGTTCTTCCCCGTCGACCCTGGCAGCCACTGCACCATCGGCGGCATGTGCGCCACGCGCGCCAGCGGCACCAATGCCGTGCGCTACGGCACCATCAAGGAAAACGTGCTGGCGCTGGAGGTGGTGCTGGCCGACGGCACCATCATCAACACCGGCAGCCGCGCCCGCAAGGCGTCCAACGGCTATGACCTGACGCGGCTGATGATCGGCAGCGAGGGCACGCTGGGTGTCATCACGAAAATCCGCCTGCGCCTGCATGGCATCCCCGAGGCCACCTCCGCCGCCGTCTGCCAGTTCCCCGACCTGGCGAGCGCCGTGAACAGCGTGATCGAAGTGCTGCAGATGGGCATCCCCGTCGCCCGCATCGAGCTGCTGGACGAGGTGCAGATGGCCGCCTGCATCGCCTTCTCGAAGCTGGAGGGCTACAAGCCCGTCCCCACCCTGTTCCTGGAATTCCACGGCAGCGAGGCCGGCGTGCAGGAACAGGCCGAGTTGGTCGAGGGCATCACCGCCGGCCATGGCGCCGCGGGCTTCGCCTGGGCCACGGATGCCGAGGCGCGCAGCAAGCTGTGGAAGGCCCGCCATGACGGCTATTGGGCCGCCATCGCCAGCAAGCCCGGCAGCCGCGGCATCGCGACCGACGTATGCGTGCCGATCTCCCGCCTCGCGGAGGCCCTGTTGGGTGCGAAGGAGGACATCGTCGCCTCCGGCTTCTCCGCCCCCATCGTGGGCCATGTGGGCGACGGCAATTTCCACACCGTGATCCTGCTGGAGGACGACAGCCGGGCCACGCTGGAAGCCGCGTGGGAGCTGGACCGCAAGATCGTGCACCGCGCGCTGGAACTGGGCGGCACCTGCTCGGGCGAGCACGGGGTGGGCCTGGGCAAGCGCGAGTTCCTGGAAAAGGAGCACGGGCCGGAAGCGCTGGCGGTGATGCGCTCCATCAAGGCGGCGCTGGACCCCAAGGGGATTCTGAACCCGGGCAAGATCTTCCGGAACTGATGCTGCCCATCTGGGCTCAGCTGCTCGCGCTGACGCTGGGGCATGTCTTCAGCAACGCGGTGCGGACCATCCCGGCCATCGCGGCCGATGTGATGTCTGCCGATCTCGGCACGGGCACGGAGGGGCTGGCGGCGATCACCGGCGCCTATCCCGCCGCCTTCGCCCTGGCCATGGTGCCGGTCGGCGTGGCGCTGGACCGGTTCGGCTCGCGCCTCGTGATGCTGTGGCTGCTGGGGATTTGCGGCGCCGGGCTGGTGCTGGCCATCACGGCCCAGGGCGCGGCCATGATGCTGCTGGCGCAATGCGTGCTGGGGGTGGGGTGCTCGGGCATGATGATGGCGCCCATCACCTTCGCCGCGCGCACCATCCCGCCTGTCAGTTTCGGGATGTGGACGGGCGTGGTCCAGGCCACCGGCAATTCGGGCATGCTGATCTCGGCCAGCCCCATCGCCTGGCTGGTGGACCAGGCGGGCTGGCGCGCGGGCTATACGGCCACCGGCGCCATCCTGCTGCTGGCCATCCTGGCCGTGGCGCTGCTGGTGCGCGAGGCCCGGCCCGGCGGCGCGCCGCGCCCGGTGATGCAGGATGCGCGCGCCGTGCTGGACTTCGCCATCGCGCCCCGGCTGCTGCCGCTGATGGCGCTGGCCTTTGTCAGTTTCGGCGCGCTGCTGGGCGTGCGCGGCCTGTGGGGCGGGCCCTGGCTGATGGAGGTGAAGGGCCTGTCGCGCATCGAGGCCGGCAACCTGCTGCTGGCCGCCGCGGTCTCCCTGGTGATCGGGCCCTTCATCGCGGGGCTGGTGGACCGGGGGCTGGGCCGGCCGCGCCTACTGATGGTACTGGCGCACATCCTGGCCATCGGCTTCCTGCTGGCGCTGCTGGGCATGGCCGGGGTGGATGCCCCGCTGCTGGACGGCCTGCTGCTGGTGGGGTTCGGGCTGTCGGTCACCTCCCACGTCCTGCTGTTCTCCCTGGTCAGGGCGCGGGTGACGCAGGATGTGGCGGGCCGGGCGATGTCGGCCATGAACCTGTATTTCTTCGGCGGCGCGGCGGTGATGCAGGCGCTGTCCGGACTGGCGGCGGGCTGGGGCGGCATCGCGGGCGCGCTGTGGTGCATCGCGGGAATGCTGGCGCTGGGCACGCTGGTGTTCGCCTGGGGGGAGGCGCGCCGGCAGGGATGATCCATTCATCCGGATGTCATGCCCAGCCCCGCCGGCGCATGGCATACTGCCCCCATGCAGCATCCTGACACGGCCGGAAAGGCCCTGGGCCTCACGCCCTTCATCCACCCCACCGCCCGCGTGCGCGACAGCCAGCTCGGCGCCTACACCGAGGTCGGCGAGCGCACCAAGGTCGCTGAGACCACGATGGACGACTACTCCTATGTCGTGAACGACAGCGACATCATGGGCGCCACCATCGGCAAGTTCTGCTCCATCGCCTCTCACGTCCGGATCAACCCCGGCAACCACCCGCTGGACCGCGTGGCGCTGAGCCACTTCACCTACCGCGCCTCCGCCTATGGGCTGGGCACCGACGACGACGCGGTGTTCGCCTGGCGCCGCGACGCCCATGTCACGCTGGGCCATGACGTGTGGGTGGGCCATGGCGCCATCATCCTGCCGGGCAAGCGCATCGGCACCGGGGCCGCGATCGGCGCGGGCGCTGTGGTGACGAAGGATGTGCCCGACTTCGCCATCGTGGTGGGCAACCCCGGCCGCGTGCTGCGCTACCGCTTCCCGGAAGCGATCCAACTGGCACTGCACCGCATCGCCTGGTGGAACTGGCCGCACGCGAAACTGGCCGAAGGCATGGAAGACTTCCGCACATTGGGCGCCGAAGCGTTCTGCGCGAAATACGACCGGGCATAGGCGGGGGCGCCGCCCTCTACAACCGTGAACCTTGGTAACAGTTTAGACCGGCAGCCTAGGTAACAGTGTTGCTACGACGTTCCGGGCTGGCTCGATCGAGCCAGCCCGGAACGGCGCAAGGTTCCGCTTTCGGCAT
>NZ_JAAABL010000081.1:2500-5740 GCF_009900765.1 Rhodovarius lipocyclicus | reverse complement strand
GGCCCTGTAACGCGCAACGCCCGCTGACCATGAGGTGAGCGGGTGTTGTGTGTTGGATATGGATGCGGGGACAGGATTTGAACCTGTGACCTTCAGGTTATGAGCCTGACGAGCTACCGGGCTGCTCCACCCCGCGTAAGGTGGAAATGTGAACTCTCTGGTTTGGTGGTCTGGCGGCGACCGACTCTCCCGCACCTTGAGGTGCAGTACCATGGGCGCTGGGGTGTTTCACGGCCGTGTTCGGGATGGGAACGGGTGTATCAACCCCGCGATAACCACCAGACCACCGAACCAGAGAGTTGATTGGGTGATCGGATTGTGTGTGTAAGATTATGTAGGGAGCTGATGGTGCTGCGTGCGGTGCTCTCCTGGGAGAGCAGTGTGTATGTTGATGGTGATGTGGAGTTCGATTGGGCGATTAGTACCGCTCGGCTCAGCACATTGCTGCGCGTACACCTGCGGCCTATTGACGTGATGGTCTTTCACGGCCCTCAGGGAGACCTAGTTTCAAGGTGGGTTTCCCGCTTAGATGCTTTCAGCGGTTATCCCGTCCGTACTTAGCTACCCAGCGGTGCCACTGGCGTGACAACTGGTGCACCAGAGGTACGTCCATCCCGGTCCTCTCGTACTAGGGACAGATCCTTTCAAGTCTCCAACACCCACAGCAGATAGGGACCGAACTGTCTCACGACGTTCTAAACCCAGCTCACGTACCGCTTTAATCGGCGAACAGCCGAACCCTTGGGACCTGCTCCAGCCCCGGGATGCGATGAGCCGACATCGAGGTGCCAAACCTCCCCGTCGATGTGGACTCTTGGGGGAGATCAGCCTGTTATCCCTAGAGTACCTTTTATCCGTTGAGCGATGGCCCGTCCACGAGGGACCACCGGATCACTAAGGCCGACTTTCGTCTCTGTTCGCGCTGTCACGCTCACAGTCAGGCGGGCTTATGCCTTTGCACTCAACAGCCGATGTCCGACCGGCTTGAGCCCACCATCGCGCGCCTCCGTTACACTTTAGGAGGCGACCGCCCCAGTCAAACTGCCTGCCACACAGGGTCCCGGCTCCGGCTAACGGAGCTCGGTTAGACGCCAAAAAAGCGCAGGGTGGTATTTCAAGGTTGGCTCCACACAAGCTAGCGCCCATGCTTCATAGCCTCCCACCTATCCTACACAGCCCTTTCCTGGCGCCACTGTGAAGTTGCAGTAAAGGTTCATAGGGTCTTTCCGTCTAACTGCGGGTACCCCGCATCTTCACGGGGAATTCAATTTCGCTGAGCCCATACCGGAGACAGTGGGGAGGTCGTTACGCCATTCGTGCAGGTCGGAACTTACCCGACAAGGAATTTCGCTACCTTAGGACCGTTATAGTTACGGCCGCCGTTTACCGGGGCTTCAATTCGGAGCTTGCACTCCTCCTTTTAACCTTCCGGCACCGGGCAGGCGTCAGACCCTATACGTCATCTTTCGATTTCGCAGAGCCCTGTGTTTTTACTAAACAGTCGCCACCCCCTGCTTTGTGCCACCCAACCCTGCTTGCGCAAGATTGGGTCTCGCTTATCCCGAAGTTACGCGAGCAATTTGCCTAGTTCCTTCGGTATGGTTCTCTCAAGCGCCTTGGTATACTCTACCAGTCCACCTGTGTCGGTTTCGGGTACGGTCCAATGTCAGAGCTATTTCCCGGGCCTATCCAGCCGCACACACAATCCAATAAGCATGTACGGAACTTCAAGGCCGTCACTTCTGACGGGCTCAGGAATATTCACCTGATTTCCATCGGCTACGGCTGTCGCCCTCGCCTTAGGGGCCGGCTCACCCTGCGCGGATTAACCTTGCGCAGGAACCCTTGGACTTACGGCGAGAGGGTTTCTCACCCTCTTTGTCGCTACTCATGTCCGCATTCGCACTTCCGATACCTCCAGCGCCCCTCACGGGTACACCTTCACAGGCTTACGGAACGCTCCGCTACCACGCGCCTTACGGCGCATCCACAGCTTCGGTAAGTGGCTTGAGCCCCGTTACATTTTCGCCGCAGGACAGCTATTAGACCAGTGAGCTATTACGCTTTCTTTAAAGGATGGCTGCTTCTAAGCCAACCTCCTGGTTGTTTTGGCCGTCCCACATGCTTTCCCACTTAGCCACTATTTGGGGACCTTAGCTGGTGGTCTGGGCTGTTTCCCTCTCGACGACGGACCTTAGCACCCGCCGTCTGTCTGCCAGACTACACTCCTCGGCATTCGGAGTTCGGTAGGGTTTGGTAAGGCTTTGGGCCCCCCTAGCCCTTCCGGTGCTCTACCTCCGAGGGTGACCATCTGACGATCTACCTCAATAGATTTCGCGGAGAACCAGCTATTTCCGAGTTTGATTGGCCTTTCACCCCTAGCCACAGCTCATCCCCGACTTTTTCAACAGGCGTGGGTTCGGCCCTCCAGTAGGTGTTACCCCACCTTCAGCCTGGCCATGGCTAGATCACTCGGTTTCGGGTCTCATGCCGGCAACTCGACGCCCTATTCAGACTCGCTTTCGCTGCGCCTACACCTTACGGCTTAAGCTTGCTGCCAACACGAACTCGCGGACCCATTATACAAAAGGTACGCCGTCACTCCACAAGAGAGCTCCGACTGCTTGTAAGCGTCCGGTTTCAGGTCTCTTTCACTCCCCTTGTCGGGGTGCTTTTCACCTTTCCCTCACGGTACTTGTGCACTATCGGTCACCAAGGAGTATTTAGGCTTAGAGGGTGGTCCCCCTATGTTCAGACAAGGTTTCACGTGCCTCGCCTTACTCGATTGCTTCACACATCAACACGCCTACGGGACCATCACCCACTTTGGTCAGCCTTTCCAGACTGTTCGGCTTAGTTGTGCAAAACAAATGGCCTGCTCCGCGTTCGCTCGCCACTACTAGCGGAATCTCATTTGATGTCTTTTCCTCCAGGTACTGAGATGTTTCAGTTCCCCGGGTTTGCCTCACGTACCTATGTATTCAGTACGCGATCTCCATATAGGAGGGGTTTCCCCATTCGGACATCCGCGGATCAACGATCGCTCGCATCTCCCCGCGGCTTTTCGCAGCGTGCCACGTCCTTCATCGCCTCTTGGTGCCAAGGCATCCACCGAACGCTCTTTAGTCACTCCACTTCACCACATACACACCCGCACGCAGTACCATCAGCACCAACCCAGCAGCCCTTTCAGACCACCAGGCATCAGCCCAGCACAACGACAGATGCCTATACAGCGCA
>NZ_JAAABL010000080.1 GCF_009900765.1 Rhodovarius lipocyclicus | reverse complement strand
CCGCCCAGCGCGCGCCGCAGCGCGTGGGCCAGGTGCTGGCCCCGGTGACGGACGCCGCCCGCCGCGCCATGGCCGATGCCGTGCTGCCCTTCCTGCACGCCGCCCCGCCCGCCCCCGTGGCGCTGCCCGCCCCCGCCCGCGCCCATGTGGAACGCCCGGCCGAACGCGGGCTGATGGCGCATCCGCGCTCCGCCGGCGGGAATTTCTACGCCATTGTCGGCGGCCACCGCGTGGCCATGCGCACCGCCGAGGACAGCGAAGGCAAGCTGCGCGAAATCGCCTTCACCCTGGCCAAGGAAGGTGCCGCCTATCGCAGCCTGATGGACGCCTTCGCGCAGTCCGTCTCCATCGGCCTGTCGGCCGGGCTGCCGCTGGAACAGTTCATCGACGCGTTCTCCTACACGCGGTTCGGGCCCTCGGGCGTGGTGGAAGGGGATGCGGACATCACCCGCGCCACCTCCGTGCTGGACTGGGCGTTCCGGCGGCTGGCGATCGAATACCTGGGCCGCAAGGACCTGCCGCAGCCCTCGGATGAGGATTGCGCGCCCGACAGCATCTCCAGCGCGCCACAACAGGCCCCGCTGCTGCCGCTGGATCTGCCGACACAGACAGCGCCGGATGACAGCAGCGCCAAGGCACGGCGGCGGGCGTTCAGGGTGGTGGCGTAACGAGGGGCGAAAGGACCGAGGGGCTCTGCCCCTCGGGCTCCCCGCCAGGAGCCGAAAGGCCCCTGCACCCCAGGAGTTTGGCGCCGATCCTGCCAGGGTGTTTCTGATTGATATTAATAATGAAAATGGCGCCGTACCTGGCAAGGTAAGGCGCCAAACTCATGGGTTCAAAGGGTTGCTACAACCCTTTGCGGGGTGGTCAGGGGCGGCGCCCCTGACTGGGGGCTCGGGGGCAAAGCCCCCGCCCGCTACGTCCCCGCCTTATCCATCGCTTCCATCACATGCAGCGAGTAGGTCAGCGCCGCCCCCGCGTTCAGGGCGATGGCGACCCCCAGGGCTTCCGCCACTTCTTCCTTCGTCGCCCCGGCCGCCCGGGCCTTGCGGGCGTGGGCGTCGATGCAGCCCTGGCAGCGGGTGGTGACGGCGACCGCCAGGGCGATCATCTCCCGCGTCTTGGCATCCAGGTGCTGGGTGGTGCTGGCGCCGCGCGACAGGGCCTGGAAGCCTTTCATCGCCTCCGGGGCGGCGGCGGCGAAGGCCTTGCCCTGTTCGCGCAGGGCGGCGTTGTAGTTGTTCCAGTCTTCGATCTGGGCCGTCATGATTCTGGTTCTCCCGTCATAAAAAAAAGCACCGGGACCTTGCGGCCTCGGTGCCCTGATGGAAAGGCGCGGGGTCAGCCCGCGGTTTCGGGGGTGCGCTCGGGTTCGCCGTCACCCTCGCCTTCCGGCTTGGGCAGGGCGGCGACGGGCGGCTCGATGTACTCGAAGCTCAGCTCGCCGTCCTTCAGCCCCACCTTCACCGCGCCGCCCTTCACCAGCTTGCCGAACAGCAGTTCCTCGGCCAGCGGCTTCTTGACGTATTCCTGGATGACGCGGGCCAGCGGGCGCGCGCCATAGGCGGGGTCGTAGCCCTTCTCGGCCAGCCATTCCTTGGCGGCGGAGGACAGCTCGATGGTGACGTTGCGGTCCGCCAGCTGGGCTTCCAGCTGCATCACGAACTTCTCCACCACATTGCCCACGATCTCCGGCGACAGGCCGCTGAAGGGGATCACGGCATCCAGGCGGTTGCGGAATTCGGGGGTGAACATGCGCTTCACCGCATCCTCATCCTCGCCCTGCCGCGCTTCCCGGCCGAAGCCCAGCGCGGGCTTGGCCATGTCGGCGGCACCCGCGTTCGTGGTCATGATCAGGATCACGTTGCGGAAATCGACGGTCTTGCCGTTGTGGTCCGTCAGTTTCCCGTGGTCCATCACCTGCAGCAGGATGGCGTAGAGGTCCTGGTGGGCCTTCTCGATTTCATCCAGCAGCAGCACGCAATGGGGGTGCTGGTCCACGCCGTCGGTCAGCAGCCCGCCCTGGTCGAAGCCGACATAGCCCGGGGGCGCGCCGATGAGGCGCGAGACCGAGTGCCGCTCCATGTACTCCGACATGTCGAAGCGCAGGATCTCGATGCCCAGCGTCTTGGCCAGCTGGCGGGCGACCTCCGTCTTGCCGACGCCGGTGGGGCCGGAGAACAGGTAGTTGCCGATCGGCTTTTCCGGGTCACGCAGGCCGGCGCGGGAGAGCTTGATCGCGGCGGCCAGCGCCGTGATCGCCTTGTCCTGGCCGAAGACCATGGATTTCAGGTCGCGCTCCAGGTTCTTCAGCGCTTCCTTGTCGTCCGTGCTGACGGATTTGGGCGGGATGCGCGCGATCTTGGCGACCGTGTCCTCCACGTCCTTCAGCGTCACGGTCTTCCGGCGCTTGTTCTCCGGCAACAGCATGCGGCTGGCGCCGACCTCGTCGATCACGTCGATCGCCTTGTCGGGCAGCTTGCGGTCATGGATGTACTTGGCCGACAGCTCGACCGCGGCGCGGATGGCCTCGGGCGTGTAGCGGACCTTGTGGTGCTTCTCGTAGTTGGTCTTCAGGCCGGTGAGGATCTTCACCGTGTCCTCGACCGTGGGCTCGTTCACGTCGATCTTCTGGAAGCGCCGCACCAGGGCGCGGTCCTTCTCGAAGTGCTGGCGGTATTCCTTGTAGGTGGTCGAGCCGATGCAGCGCAGCGTGCCCTGGGCGAGGGCCGGCTTCAGCAGGTTGGACGCATCCATCGCGCCGCCGCTGGTCGCGCCCGCGCCGATCACCGTGTGGATCTCGTCGATGAACAGCACCGCGCCGGGGTGGTTCTCCAGCTCAGTCACCACGGCCTTCAGCCGTTCCTCGAAGTCACCGCGATAGCGCGTGCCTGCCAGCAGGCTGCCCATGTCCAGCGAGAAGATGGTGGACTTCAGCAGCACCTCGGGCACGTCGCCCTCGATGATGCGCTTGGCCAGGCCCTCGGCGATGGCGGTCTTGCCCACGCCCGGGTCGCCCACATACAGCGGGTTGTTCTTGGTGCGGCGGCACAGGATCTGGATCGTGCGCTCGATTTCCTGGTCGCGCCCGATCAGCGGGTCGATCTTGCCCTGCTGCGCCTTCTTGTTGAGGTTGACGCAATAGGTCGAGAGGGCGTCCTGCCCGGCATTCTTGCCGCGCGGCTTTTCCTCACGCGATTCGCCTTCGCCTTCCTCACGCGGGGTGCCGTTGTTGGCCGTGGGGGGCGTGGAGCCCTGCACGTTGCGCGGCACGGAGCGGCCAGGCGCCTTGGCGATGCCGTGGCTGATGAAGTTCACGGCATCCAGGCGCGTCATGTCCTGCAATTGCAGGAAATAGACGGCGTGGGATTCGCGTTCGCTGAACAGCGCGACGAGCACATTGGCGCCCGTCACCTCATCCCGGCCGGAGGACTGCACATGGATGGCGGCGCGCTGGACGACGCGCTGGAAGCCGGCGGTGGGCTTGGGGTCACCGGCGCGTTCGGTGACGAGGCCGGCCAGATCCTTGTCCAGGAATTCGGTCAGGTCACGCTTCAGCTTGTCCACATCCACGCCGCAGGCCCGCAGCACGGTCACCGCTTCCGCGTCGTCGCCGAGCGCGAGCAGCAGGTGTTCGAGGGTCGCGTATTCGTGCCGGCGGTCGTTCGCCAGCCCCAGGGCGCGGTGGAGCGTCTGTTCCAGGTTACGAGACAGCATGGTCAACGCTCCTTTGTCATCTCAGGGACAAAACCCCGTTCAAGGGTGGCAGTTGGGGTGCCTCCCACCATTCGTCAAAATCTTGACAAACGGCATCACCGAACGGGTCACTCCTTTTCGATCGTGCACTGCAGAGGATGCTGGTTCTGGCGGGCCAGGTCCATCACTTGTGTCACCTTTGTTTCGGCGACCTCATAGGTGAAGACCCCGCACACCCCCACACCGCGGCGATGGACGTGCAGCATGATGCGCGTCGCCTCGTCGCGGTTCTTCTGGAAAAAGCGTTCCAGCACGTGCACGACGAACTCCATGGGCGTGTAGTCGTCGTTCAGCATCAAGACCTTGTACATCGCGGGCTTCTTGGTCTTGGGCCGCGGCTTAGCGACTACCGTCGTGCTGGGGCCACCGGGGGGAGCCCCGCTGGTGCCGCCATTCTGATCCTTCTCGTCGCTCATCCGTGTCATGCCCATAACGCTATCATGCCCAAAATGTCTGGCCCCGCGCCACAGGCGCGAACCGCAAGCCCAAGCCCTCGGGGGATTCCCTTCGCGGCTGCGGCGCGGACAGGATATCGGGTCTGTGCGGCCGGAGTGAAGGGTATCCGTCATTGACGGCTAAAGAATGGTGTAACGGCGTGTACCGCCGCACCAAAAGACGCCTGAAAAAGATTAGGGCCCGGCCAGCGGTGAAAACCGCCGGCCGGGCCCCGATTCAGCCAGGGAAGTAGAGGAGGCTGGGATCAGGCCGCGATCGGCTTGGAGAACTTCTCGACCGCGAGGGTGAAGCGGGCGGTCAGCGGGGCGAAGCTGCCCTCGGCCAGCTTCACGGAGGCCTCATGCAGGGCCTTCATGTCGGCGACCGACTTCTCGAAGGTGGTGCGGAACAGGTTGCTCTGCAGGTCCGTGATGTCCTTCAGGGACTTCGCGGAGGACAGGGCCTTCACGCCTTCGATCGTCTGCTCGGACAGGGACTGCGCGGAGGCGATCGCCTGGCGGGACAGGTCCTGCACGCCGGTGAAGTACAGCTGGGCGGCCTGGGTCAGGGCCTCCACGTTGCCGCGGCTGAACTCGGCGGCTTCCTCGCCGGCCTTCACGAAGTCGGCGGCGGCCTTCTGGGCCTGCTCGACGGACTTCTCGATGGCGGCGCGGGCCTGCACGGTGCCGTCGGCGAACAGCTTCTGGGCCTGGGCGGTGGTGGCGGCGGCGGCGTCGGTGACGGTCTTGGTCACGTCGGCGGCGGGCTTCTTGGTGGTGGCGCTCATAGCGGGCTCCTGTGCCCGGAATGGCCGGGCTGGTTGATTCGGGGTGCCCCGGGGGAGGGGCTGGGCTGACGGCGAACTATATGCCGAGACATAGTGCACTGCATGGTATAAAATTCAACGCACCTGCCGCAAGCTTTTTGTGCGCTGCAACATGACTGTGATCTAGGCGGATGCCGCGCCGATTGCAAGCAAAATTGTGCAGCGCACAAAAAATCCCATGCGCGTGATGCGCCGTGGGAGCCAAGCTGAACAAACCCTTGAACTTGGCCGACAAAAATAAGGCAGCCTGAGGTGGACATTTCCATGCGCCTGCCGCTACCCTGAAAGGGTGACGCGCCGCGGGGGTGGCGCGCCACCGTTCCGCCCGCTCAACCGGGGTCCGGGGCGTCTTCGGGGGTGGTCTGGCGCCGGGGGGTGCCATGCCAGGATGGCTGGGGGATGATCGGGATGACGGCTGCGCGAATGGTGGCGGGACAACGGAAGCTTGCGCGATGGGCATCCGGGCTGGTGGCGGCCTGTGCCCTGCTGGTCTGCCAGGCGGCGCAGGCCAATATCCAGAACCGGCTGAACTATTCCTCCGTCGTGCTGGACGCGCGGGGCAATGTCATCTCCGCCGCCAATCCCGATGAGCCGCGCTTCCCGGCCAGCCTGACCAAGATGATGACGCTGTATATGTTGTTCGAGGCGATGCGCGACGGCCGCGTGCGCCCGGAAACGCGCATCGCGATGTCGGCCGAGGCGTCCTCCCGCCCGCCTTCCAAGCTGGGCGTGCCCGCCGGCTATTCGCTGGAGCTGGAGGACGCGATCCTGGCCGTCGTCACGCGCTCGGCCAATGACGTCGCCACCGCGATCGGCGAGCATCTGGGCGGCAGCGAGGACCGCTTCGCGCAGATGATGACGCAGCGCGCCCGCAGCCTGGGCATGACACGCACGACCTTCCGCAATGCCTCCGGCCTGCCGGACCCGGAACAGACCACCACGGCGCGGGACATGGCCACGCTCGGCCGCCGCCTGATGGAGGATTTCCCGACCCAGTACCGCTATTTCGCCACCACCCAGTTCCGCTGGAACAACCGGCCGATCCACAACCACAACCACATGCTGTCCAGCTATGACGGCGTGGACGGGATCAAGACCGGCTACACGCGCCTCAGCGGCTTCAACATCGTCACCGCCGCACGGCGGGATGGCGTGCGGCTGGTGGGTGCCGTGATGGGCGGCGGCAGCTGGATCGAGCGCGATCGCCACATGGCGGAGCTGCTGGACGACGCCTTCGCGCGGTCCGGCGTGGCGCGCCGGCCCAACAGCTATGACGCGCTGGCGACCAACCGGGGCAACATGCGCCCGGCCGAGCCCGCCGTGGCCGCCCGCCCGGCGGCCCATACCCTGGCCCGCACCGGCCGCGCGCCGCAGCCGGTGGTGGCCCAGGGCAGCGCCCCGCCCACCCGCG
>NZ_JAAABL010000079.1 GCF_009900765.1 Rhodovarius lipocyclicus | reverse complement strand
GGGCGAAGAAGCCCGCCATCGTTGTGCCGAAGAGCCTGCTGGCCAATTGGGTGAAGGCCCAGCAGGCCATGTTCCTGGACGCCCGGATCCTGACCGTCGGCGAGACGCTGGTGACGAAGAAGGACGGCACAGTCACCAGCCGCGGGGATAATGAGCAGACGCGGTTCGCGCCGCGCCGAGCTGGCGCGACGCCGTGCGCAGCGCGGCCGGCGGCCTCCACGGCTTTGAACAGGGCACGCACATTGGCGGCATGCAGCCCCACACCCTGGCCGCCCTGCATGACGCTGCGGAGAAGCATGGCGTCCTGGACAGCCGCATGGATACCTCGCTTCCGCCTGCCCGCGATGACGACAGCACGCTGCGCGCCATGCGCCGGGTGTTGAGCGGCGCGGGCGGCTATTACAGCGGGACAGTCGGCAAGACGCTGAAGGACACGCTGCGCACCGCTCATGCGGGCCACCCCGAAACCACCCGTATCGCCGGCAGCCTGCTGGACGATCCCCGAAAGGCCGCCTGATGCTGGACGCGCTGACCAATGATTCGGACACCGTGGCACCGATCGCGCCCGAGGGCGTGCCGCAAGTGCTGGCGAACATCGCCCGCGACCTGCAGGGCCAGGTGATGCGCTACCGGTGGTTCGGGGTGTGGTGGTGGCCCATCAAGGTGCTGCTGCTGGGGGCGGGCTATGGCCCGATCCTCCCGATGCTGCGGCACTACATGGACCCGGAGGCGGTGGCGACGCTGCCCCGCCCGCTGAATCCGGGCCAGATGCTGGCCGAGGGCCTAGCGCACTACCAATATGCCGCCCGGCTGGCCCGCCACCAGGATTGGGTGGAGACGCCGGACGGCGACATGATGCGAATTTACGACGCCGAAATCGAAACCTAAGTGCGCTTGCCATGCAACGGTGAAGTGGTCTGAATTCTTCTGTGCTTACAAAGGGGAGGAGAGTAACTAATTCGGCGGGGATTCGGGCTCAATTTCGAACGCCTTTAGGGGGGCCGCGACTAAGGAGCCGTTCCAGCGAGTACGTCGCACGCTGATCACGAGGGCTTCATGTAGCCAATGGTGCATAATGTGACTCTCCTGGGTCCCAGTAGCGATCGCACAGGCGAAAGCATACTCTCCTGGTGCCAGGACGGGCAAGGTGAAATGAAAATGGGTTAAACTTACACCTAAAGGTAGCGTTAGGGGTGATTCATAATTGTAATCTAAGCTATTAGTGCCAACCAGAAGTTGGCCGAGACGGTCCTTTAGCATAACTCCCACGATCGCATTCTCTAAGGTTTGCTGTGTCTCGATTCGGAAAGTTAGCACTATCGCCTCCCCTCCCTCAAGCCAGGCAGGAGCAGAACCGCCTTCAAGTGTAAGGCGGATATGTGTGATCTGTGCTATGCGTGAACCAAAGCTATCTCGATTAGAAACTGGCAGCAGAGGCGCGTCTTGGGCTACTGAGCTAGCCACCTCAACGATGGTCGGGGCAGTCGGTTGAGCATTGGCCGAAGAGGCTTCCGTGCTCTCTTGAGACACGTAGGCGGTGTAGGCTTCGGCCACTTCCCTGGCGCTACCGAGCATGCGTAGATGTCCACGATCAAGCCAAATGGCGCGCTGGCAGAGATTGAGCACCGCGCCGATGTCGTGGCCGCAAAACAGTACAGTGCCTCGGGATTGAAAATTACGGAGCCAGCGAAAGCATTTTTGTTGAAACATCGCATCGCCAACTGCAAGCGCCTCATCAATTATTAGTACATCGGCATCTACATGAGCGATAACGGCAAATGCAAGACGCATGGCCATACCGGAACTATAAGTCTTCACTGGTTGATCTACGAATTCACCGATGTCGGCAAATTCTAGTATCTGCTCCATTCGAGATAGTGTTTCATCGTGAGTCAGGCCTAGAACGCTAGCGTTAAGAATAATGTTTTCACGTCCCGTATATTCGGGGTTAAATCCAGATCCGAGTTCAAGAAGCGCTGCAACCCGGCCGCGTACGACAACACTTCCGGATGTTGGGTTAAGTGTGCCGCAGATGAGCTGCAGTAAAGTTGATTTTCCTGAGCCATTTCGACCAACTACTGCGACCGACTCTCCGCGAGCAACCTGAAATGACAATTCGCGAAGTGCCCAGTGCTCATTGTAGTAAGTTTTGGCTCCAATTGGTAACCCGATGCGCCGAAGCCGCGGTATGACTGCCTGCAATAGCCTGTCTCGGGGCTCGGCGTACATTAAGTACGACTTAGATAGTCCGTTGACCTCAATAGCGATTTCGGTTGCCATGCACATCCTTCGGGCCGGGCAAGCAACGGTTGCAGGCCACGGCGTATTGCTGACTCGCTGGCGGCAGCGCCTTGTGTCCTCTTGGCCATGCGGGTGCTGCTGTGTCAAGTCTTGCGCGTGTTGGGGGGGAGGAGATGGGAATTCTTGACGCAAATGTAAAATTAAGTTTACGCTCCATTATTCGTTTCTCATTGGAACCAGTCAGCTATGCCCCCTATCGACGGTCAGTTCCCTTTCCCTTCGGTGAAGATGGCCTTGCCATTCACGGGGGAGCGAATGACGACAGAGATGCAGGGGCAGATTGAATATGAGCATCTCCATCGGTACTGCATGGCGCGTGACTTATGTGGCAAGCTTGATGTTGTGGATGTCGCTTCCGGGGAGGGTTACGGATCCGCGATCCTTGCGCGGGTGGCGCGCAGTGTCGTGGGGGTGGAGATCGATCCTAATGCGGTAGAGCACGCAAAAGCCAACTACGCGGCCTCCAATCTCCGCTTCTTGGTAGGAGATGCTCTTGCTCTTCCGCTTCAAGATGAGTCGGCGGATGTGGTCGTCTCTTTCGAAACGCTTGAGCATGTGGCGGATCATGATTCTTTTCTATCGGAGGTGCGTCGTGTGCTCCGCCCTGGGGGGCTCTTTGTACTCAGCACTCCAGATCGTCTTGTGTACTCATCCCCTTTCCGTGAGCCGAATCCATATCATGTGCACGAACTGACGGCTGAAGAGCTGGAAGATCTGCTCGGTCGATATTTCTCTCAGTTCGAATTTCTGCGGCAGCGCCCAGTTTTGGGGTCGGTTATTGCCTCGTCAACTAAGGCGGGGTGGCGCAGCTATGATCGGCGTGATCCAGGCTGGATAGAGGCTAGTAATGGCATCGCGCGTGCCGATTATTTAGTGGCGATCGCCAGTGATCGAGAGCTCCCTAATGTTTGTTCATCTATGTATTTTGACTGGCGTCGCGTACATAATATTGTTGCGGACGCATTGGGATTGTCTGTTGCAAATGTTGAGTTGGCATCCTTGCGTGCTGAAATCGAAGGTGAGCGACAGCGTGGTAGGAGCATGCTTGTTGCCGAGGGTGAGTGTCGTGATCGGCTGCTCGCCGAAGAGCGGAGGCTGAGCGATGTGGTGCGGGGTGACCTAGATGCACAGCTGCGCGAGAACTGCATGCTCCAGCAAAGCCTTCGAGAGGCAGAGCACGAGAACGGCATGCTTCAGCAAAGCCTTCGAGAGGCAGAGGAGGCGAGGTGCGCTGCTGAACGGCAGAATGAGGTGCTTGGGCTGCAACTTCGTGCGGTTAGTGATGCGTGCGGCTTGGCCGAGGCGGCCGCTTCTGCGTCCTTTCGCTGTGCCGCGGAGGCCGATGCTGCCCGCGAACAGATTGAGGCCAGCGCAATGTGGCGGTTAACCCGTCCGGCCCGGGTGCTGGGTGCGCGCGTACCTCGTTTGTCCCGTAATGTCCGCCGGCTTATGCAGGTTGTGTGGTGGACGTTAACGCTACAACTTCGTCAAAGATACCGGCTTTGGCGGCGGCACAGAATGAATTTATCAATTAATAGTAAAGAAAGCGCGTCATTTGAAGGTCGTGCGCAAAGCGTTGTTTTGTCGGAGCAGCCCGTTGAGTTGTCTCCTTCAGAAAGTCCTGGTGTAGCTGAGTCGGGGCAGCAGGGAGGCGCCTTCCCTTCGGTGGGCTCTGACATGTTGGTAGCGTTCCAGGTGATGCATGGCCGATCTGCAATATTTTTTCCGCCGGTTAGCGAGCCAGAAGTATCGATAATCCTGCCGTTGTACCGTGGTTTAGAAGATGTATTAAATTGCCTTCGCTCTCTTTCGGTCTGCCGACTTACTGAGCCTTCTTTTGAGGTTATTGTAATAGATGATTGCCCGGATGATTCTATTCATTGGGCGTTGCCGAATAGTGGTGGCTTAATTAAGCTCGTCAACGATGAGAATCTTGGCTTTCTTAGAAGCTGTAATCGCGCTGCCACCTATGCCCGTGGTCGGGTAATGTGTTTTCTCAACAGTGATACCATCGTTCAGCCAGGCTGGCTTCGGAATCTTGTCGAGGTATTAGATTCTTCGCCGCGCGTTGGTCTTGTTGGTGGAATGCTTCTTAACCGAGATGGGACAATACAAGATGCCGGGTGGCGTATTCTTTGGAATGGTTGGGGGCACTCATTGGGACGGGGTGCGGATTTACAGGACGGTAGGTACACCTATCGGCGCAGTGTTGATTGTGTAACGGGGGCCTGTTTTGTTATCCGTAGTGAGGTTTGGCGTGATTTGGAGGGATTCGACCAAGTCTATGCCCCTGCCTTCTATGAGGAGTTTGATCTAGCCTTCCGTGCACGATCAAAGGGGCTTGATGTGGTCTATGAACCTCGCAGTCGTGTTGTCCATCTGGGCAGCAATTCATACGGGCCGGAACGTCGCGATCGGTTGTCTTCAATCAATCAGGGCACCTTTGCCAAGCGCTTCGCCGAAGAGCTCAGATTGCAGCCTACCGATATTTCTGACGAGTTCGTGCTGCGCAGCCTGCGCCCAGAGCGCCCGGTGATTCTAGTTGCGGATTACGGCATTCCGCAACCGGATCGGCATGCTGGGGATGTTACTATTTTTTTCTATCTATCTGTTTTGGTGGATGCTGGGTGGCGAGTGGTTTTTGCTCCTCACAATGCGCAAGCTGAAGGCCCGCATGCTGAGGCGTTAGAGAGCATCGGCATTGAGCTTATACGAGCGCCTCAAACAATTGACGGTTGGCTTGCACGGCACGGAAGGCATGTGATGCGGGTCTGGCTTAGCAGGCCTGAGATCGCTGAGACGCTGATCAAACCGATCCGCACTTATACGAAAGCTATGATAGCGTACTATACTCACGATCTGCACCATCTGCGTCTCCGTCGAGAAGCGGAAATAGTAGGTGATCCTGCTCTGGCCGAGAAGGCAGAGCGAATGTTCGAGCGGGAGATAGCGGTTTTACGGTCGGCCGATCATATCATGACGCCCAGTAGAGAAGAGGGCGATGTAATCCGGAGGCTTGTGCCAGGTAAGCCAGTAACCGTCCTGCCGCCGTATGGCTATGAGGAGTCCGCAATCCGCAAGCGTGATGCGGCATCATTCGTCGGTCAACGTGATGTTGTCTTTGTGGGGGGGTTTCCTCACCTTCCGAATGTTGACGCCGCCCTATTCATTGCGCGAGAGGTCATGCCACTCGTGTGGCGGGAAGAGCCGGATGCTAGGCTCATCCTTGTAGGATATGCCCCTCCCCAAGAGGTGCTTGATCTTGCTGGCTCCCGAGTGATTGTCACCGGCCAAGTTCCAGACATCCTCCCTTACCTCGATCGCGGGCGTGTCATGCTGGCCGCGTTGCGTTACGGGGCGGGCGTGAAAGGTAAGGTTGTTGAGGCCTTGCGGGTTGGTCTGCCGGTGGTGACGACTGCTGTCGGGGCAGAGGGTATTGGTTTGTGCGCTGGTAAAGACGCAATTATTGCTGAAAGCGCTCTAGATTTGGCAGCGGCAGTGATCGAACTGCTGCGCGACGCAGACTATTGCGAGAAGCTCTCAAAGGCAGGAACGGCGGTAGTGATGGCGAGATTTTCTTGCGCCGCTGCCAGGGAGGCCGTGGAACGAGTATTCTATGTCCCACGCTGCAGAGTCTGCGGCTCAGTCAGGCTCGGTGTCTCGGAGCCGACTTTTGGCCAGCGTGAAGGTTTTGCTTGCCTCGATTGTTTCGCGCTTGGTCGGGCCGAGGTGCTTGCAGATGTTATCGTGCGACGCATGGCCCGACAAGGAGAGGCCACGCTTGCAGAGCTTTTTCGGCGTCGACATGATATCCGAGTTCATGAGTTTGGCTTTGTTGGCGGCATTGCTCGGACGTTGCGGGGTTTGCAGAACTATTCAGAATCAGAATTCTTTCCTAACGTGCCTCCCGGTGAGGTTGGTCCAGGCGGTATTAGATGCGAAGACTTGACCTGTTTGACATTTGCTGATGCGAGCTTCGATATAGTTTTGAGCCAGGATGTGATGGAACATGTCCCAGACCCGCTACGCGCTTTCGCTGAGACTGCGCGCGTCTTAAAGCCCGGCGGCTCTCATTTCTTTACTATCCCACAGGAGCCCGAAATGGAGCGTAGCATCCAGCGAGCGTGGCTGCATGACGGGGTAATAGAGCACATTTTGGAGCCCGTATATCACGGAGATCCAGTTCGCTCAGAAGGGGCATTGGTCTTCACAGATTTTGGGAATGATCTAGCAGCAATGCTAGATCGAGTTGGCTTGGTGCTCATTGAACATGAGGGAGTTGTATCTGGCATGCCGGGCGGCCAGACTATACGTGTGTTCGAGGCAATGAAGCCTGTTAAGCCAGCCTTGAGTGTCTCCGGTATTGGCGAAGATCAATGAAATATCCTTCTTCTGGTCTTATTGGATTCTTCCGCTCGTTGATTGTTCATCGCGAGCTGTGTCGCAGACTTATAGTGAGGGAAGTGACGCAACGATTTCGAGGCAGCATTCTTGGTGTTTTTTGGGCGATTCTTACACCGCTGCTGACGGCAGCTGTATTCACGCTGATCTTCACTGGTGTATTTCCTACGCGCTGGCCAGGACGGTCCGGAGGCTCTGGCGATTTTGCGCTGTTGTTGCTTGTGGGACTGGCCATCCACAGCGTGTTTGCAGATGCAATGAGCCGGGCGCCAAGTTTAATAATCAGTAATATGAGTTACGTAAAAAAAGTTATTTTCCCTATTGAATTGTTGCCAGTTATAAGTGTGGCGCCCACTTTAGTTAATTTATTTTTTGTATTGATGATAGTTGTGCTTGGAAATATAATTATCAATGAAAGTCTCCATTGGACAATAATATTTTTCCCTTTAATTATTCTTCCCTATTTGATGTTGATTAGTGCGGTTGTGTCCGTATTGGCCGCCCTTGGAGTGTATATTCGTGATATGGCGATGTTGGTGCCACCTGTGGTTATGTTATTTATGTTTCTTTCTCCTGTGTTTTATCCTCTTCAGTCAGTGCCGGAGAGTTGGCGTTTGTTGGTCATCCTCAACCCATTAACTTTTATTGTGGAGCAGACAAGATTTGTTGTTATTTTTGGAGAGTTGCCTGATTTTTTCGGATTATCTATCTATTATTTTATTTCTATTATTTGCTTTAGTTTTTCTTGTTGGGTATTTCAGAGATTGCGAATTGGATTTTCTGATGTTATTTGATGGGCTCTGGATGTTTAATCTCGGTATTGTGTTTGGTGGTGTGGATTTGTTGTGAACCTATACGGCTCTGCGGCTCATGATCGGCAGATGAATTCGTAAGGAGTGAGCCCTTCAGGATCCTGATGCGCCGTACTTAGTTGTGGGCGTCCCGGAAGAAGGCGAGGTGTCCGCGGAGTTCGTCAGGGCTGCCGTAGTGATAGTGCTGGACGGTCGCCTCTTTCAGCGTTCTGTTCATTCTTTCGACTTGGCCGTTGGTCCACGGGTGGTAGTGCTTGGTCAGGCCATGCGGGGTCACGCCTGCGCGTGCCCCAAGCGACTGTTCGGGCTGGGCGAACAACGCGCCCGCCTTCCAGGCTGGACCACGGGCTACTCTACCCAAAGGGCCTGCGGGTGGACGGGCGTTTGCTTAGGCTCAGGACTCATTGATCCAGAACAGGACGCTGGCGGCGATTGCGATGGCGGACATGAAAGTGTGCGCGCATCGGTCATAGCGTATGTGGATGCGCCGCCAGTCCTTGATGCGTCCGCACATGTTTTCGATCTTGTGTCGGCGCCTGTAGAGTGCAGCGTCGTGCGCGATCGCCACCTTGCGGTTCTTGCGTGAGGGCATGCAGGCGATGGTGCCGCGTGCGGCCAGCGGCCGGCGGAACCAATCGGCGTCATAGCCGCGGTCGCCGAGCAGCGCCGGGGCTGGTGGCATAGTATCGAACATCAGGGCAGCGCCCATGTAGTCGCTTACCTGGCCTTCGGTGAGCAGCATCACACAAGGCCGGCCACGGTCATCGCAGATGGCGTGCAGCTTGGAGTTCAGGCCGCCCTTGGTTCTGCCAATACGTCGGGGAACAGCCTCTTTTTAAGCAGGCTTGCTGCTGTGCGATGGGCCTTCAGGTGGGTGGCATCGATCATCAACTGATCGGGCTTGCCGCCCTCGGCCGCGAGGCCTGCAAAGATGCGGTTGAACACGCCAAGCCGGCTCCAGCGGATGAAGCGGTTGTAGATGGTCTTGTGCGGGCCGTAGGCCGCCGGCGCATCGCGCCAGCGCAGCCCGT
>NZ_JAAABL010000078.1 GCF_009900765.1 Rhodovarius lipocyclicus | reverse complement strand
CTGTCCATGATCGATACAGGCTTCCAGGGCATCGCTCCGCTCCCGCGAAACTCTCACCCAAAAACCGTCAACCATCTCTCCGAACATCAGTCAGGGATGTGTCCGGTCTGAACAGGGGCGAAGCCCCCGTCGCCTCACATACCCCGATCAGTACAGCGGCGGTGTCACCGCCCACACCACCACGCAGCGCAGGGGGCCGTTGTTCCAGAAGCGGTGTGGCAGGGTGGAGACGAAGCGGAAGGAGTCGCCTGCTTGCAGGGTGCTGGTGGTGCCGTCCACTTCCAGGCCCAGCACGCCTTCGATGACGGTGCCGGCGTCCTCGCCCGCGTGGCTGTAGGGGGCATCGCCGGTGGAGCCGCCGGGCTCGACGGTGATCAGCATCATCTCGATGCTGCCGTCGCCTTCGGGGCTGAGCAATTCCTTGGTGATGCCTTTGGCCGACAGGTCCAGCACGCGGCGCTGGGCGCGGCGCAGCACCCAGGCGGGGCCTTGGGGCGCGCCGCCGGCGTCGCTGAAGAACCAGCCGATCGGCACGGCGAAGATCTCCGCCAGCTTCTGCAGGGAGCGGATGGAGGGCGAGGAAAGGCCGCGCTCGATCTGGCTCAGCATGCCGACGGACAGGCCGCTGCGGGCCGAAAGCTCCTGCAGGGTCCAGGCGCGGCGCTGGCGCATGCCACGCAGGCGCAGGCCCAGCACGGGGGCGGGATCGGGCGCCGCGCCAGCGGGTTCCGGCGGCGGGGTAACGTCAGGCATATCCTCAATCATTGAAAAAATCACCGTGGTATTTTCAATTTGATTGCACAAGGGCGGCACGGCGCTAAGCTACCCTCGGACAGCGCCGGAAAGCAAAACATGCGTGTTGGAATCGAGGTGGGGGGAACCTTCACGGACCTGGTCGCGGTGGACCAGGGCGAGGTGCGCGTCATCAAGGTGCCGTCCACGCCGCGCAGCCCCGATATCGGCGCCTTCAACGCGCTGGGGGCCGCGGGCATCGCGCCGGGGGCGGTGACGGATCTGGTCCATGGTTCGACCGTGGCCACGAACGCCATCCTGGAGCGGCGCGGGGCGAACATTGCCTTCGTCGCCACCAAGGGCTTCCGGGATATCCTGTTCATGCAGCGGCACGACCGCCGCAGCATCTACGACCTGCATTACGCGAAACCCGCCCCCCCGGTGCGCCGGCGCGACTGCTTCGAGGTTGCGGAGCGCATCGGCCCCGATGGCGCCGTGATCGCCCCGCTGGACGAGGCGGCGGTGACGCGAGAGCTGATCCCGGCGCTCGCGGCCGGCGGCTATCAGGCGGTCGCGCTCTGCCTGCTCTCGGCCTATGCCTCCCCGCTGCATGAGATGCGGTTGAAGGAGATGATCGCGGCCGCCCTGCCCGGCCTGTCCATCGCGGCGAGCCATGAGGTGGCGCCGGAATTCCGCGAATTCGAGCGCGCCTCCACCACCGCGCTCTCGGCCTATGTGCAGCCGGTGATCGACGGCTATCTGGACCGCTTCGGGGCGACGCTGGCGGGGGCGGGTTTCACCGGGCATTTCAGCGTCATGCAGTCCAATGGCGGGCGCATGCCGGCCGTGGCCATGCGGCGCAACGCGATCACGGCGCTGCTCTCGGGCCCGGCGGCCGGGGTGGTGGGCGCCATCCGGCAGGCGGCGCGCTCCCAGCGCGGCAATCTCATCACCTTCGACATGGGCGGCACTTCCACCGACGTGGCGCTGGTGCAGGATGGCGAGGCGGCGCTGGCGCCGGAGACCGAGGTGGACGGCCTGCCGATCCGCACCCCGGTGCTGGATATCGTGACGGTGGGTGCGGGCGGCGGCAGCCTGGTCTGGATCGACGATGGCGGCATGCTGCGCGTCGGCCCCCGCAGCGCGGGCGCCGAGCCGGGCCCCGCCTGCTATGGCAAGGGCGGCACCCTGCCGACCGTGACGGACGCGCATGTGGTGCGCGGCACCATCCGCCCCGATGCCTTCCTGGGCGGCGGCATGTCCCTGGATGCCGATGCGGCACACCGCGCCTTCGAGGATGTGGCGAAGCGCCTGGGCACCGATGTGCGCGGGGCGGCGGCGGCCGCGATCCGGCTGGCGGTGGCCAACATCGTGCGCGCCATCCAGCTGGTGTCCACCGAGCGCGGGCGCGACCCGCGCGACTACGCCCTGCTGCCCTTCGGCGGCGCGGGCCCGCTGCTGGCCGCCGAAATCGCCGCGGAGCTGGGCATCCGCGAGATCCTGGTGCCGCCCAACCCGGGGGTGATCTCGGCACTTGGTCTGCTTTCGGCCGATTATGTGAAGCTGCGCGGCATCACCCGCCGCGTGGGGCTGGATGGCGAAACCCCCGCCATCATCGCCGCCGACTGCGCCCGCCTGCGAGAGGCGACGGAGGCGGAATTCACCGCCCTCGGCCTGACCGGCCCGCTGGAGCACAGCCTGGAGCTGGACATGCGCTTCGTCGGCCAGGCTTTCGAGATCCCGGTGCCGGTGGACCCCGGCGAACTGCCGGGCCTGACCGCGGCCGATCTGGCCGAACGCTTCGCCGCCGCACACCAGCGCGTCTATCTGCATGGCGGGGAGCCGGGGCGGAAGGTCGAGCTCGTGGGCCTGCGCTTCGGCGTGCGCCGGCGCCTGGATGCCCTGCCGGAGGTGCGGGAGCGCGCGGCCGGCCTTTCCCGCCCGCCCACCGCCCAGGTGGTGGTGGGGGGTGCCGCCGTGCCCGCCGCGCTGGTCGATGCCGCCACCCTGGCGGTGGATGAAGTCGTCGCCGGCCCCGCGCTGATCGAGGGCTATTCCTCCACCACCTGGGTGCCACCCGGCTGGTCCGGCGCGCGCGACGCCGCCGGCAACATGCTGCTGCGCAAGGAGGGCTGAACCATGGAACTCGACCCCGTCGAATACGCGATCCTCAGCCAATCCGTGATCGCGGCCGCGCGCGAGATGGGCGTGAAGCTCATCCGCTCCGCCTACTCCACCATATTGCGTGAGGCACGGGACGGCTCCGCCGCCCTGCTGGACGCCGAGGGCGGCACGGTCGCCCAGGCGGAGCT
Source organism: Rhodovarius lipocyclicus (assembly GCF_009900765.1). GTDB lineage: Bacteria > Pseudomonadota > Alphaproteobacteria > Acetobacterales > Acetobacteraceae > Rhodovarius > Rhodovarius lipocyclicus. The sequence goes on along the minus strand of NZ_JAAABL010000078.1, from coordinate 5,943 downwards.
GATCCCGATGCAGCTCGGCAGCATCGGCCGCATCTTTCAGCCCTGCGCCGCCATGTTCCCGCCCGAGACGCTGGAGGAAGGCGACTTCCTGGTCATCAACGACCCCTATTCCGGCGGCCAGCACCTGCAGGACGTGTTCTTCTTCCACCCGATCTTCTTCGAGGGCACGGTGATCGGCTTCGCGGCCTCGGTCGCGCATCACCTGGACCTCGGCGGCGGCAGCCCGGGGCTGAACGCCGGCGCGCGCGACCTGTACGCCGAGGGGCTGATCATCCCGCCCATGAAGGTGAACATGAAGCGGGACTGGCATGGCGGCGGCTTCCAGCGGCTGCTGCGGGCCAATGTGCGCGTACCGCAGCAGACCATGGGCGATTTCGACGCGCAGATCGCGGCCAACAACATCGGCGTGCTGCGCATCCAGGAACTCGCCCAGCGCTATGGCGTGGGCAAGGTGAAGGCCACCATGGCCGCCCTGCAGGATTATTCCGAGCGCCGGATGCGGGCCGCGATCGCCGCCGTGCCGGACGGCATCTATCACGGCGAGGCCTTCCTGGACGATGACGGGCTGGGCAGCGGCCCGCTGCCGGTGCGCGCGGCGGTGACCATCGCGGGCGATTCCATCACGGTGGATTTCGCCGGCACCGCCCCGCAGGTGGGCACCAACATCAACGCGCCCTTCGCCTCGGTGATCTCGGCCAGCGTGTCCTGCCTGAAGGCGGCGCTGACCAGCCCGGACATCCCCTTCAACGACGGCTCGCTGCGGCCCATCACCGTCATCGCGCCCAAGGGGTCGCTGCTGAACCCGAACCACCCGGCCCCGGTGCGCGCGCGCATGCTCTCCTGCTCACGCGCCTGGAACGCGGTGATGCAGGCCGTCTCCCAGGCGGCGCCCGAGCGCGTGATCGCCCAGGGCTATGACACCACCACCGCCTTCTGCCTCTCCTGGCTCGGGCCCGCCGGCTGGTCGGTGTATCTGGAGGTCTATGGCGGCGGCTATGGCGCGGGGCTGAACAATGACGGCTGCGACGCGGTGGATAACCCGCTCTCCAACTGCTCCAACACGCCGGTCGAAGCGATGGACCAGGATTTCAGCTTCTTCCGCGTCACCGACTACACGCTGCGCACCGACAGTGCGGGGGTGGGTGCGAGGCGCGGCGGCGCGGGCTTTTCCCGCAGCTATGAGGTGCTGACCGACGGCGCGCTGGTCTCCTACTACTCCGACCGGTTCGTGGGGCGGGCCGCGGGGATTTTCGGCGGCGGGCCGGGCGCCCCGGGCCAATGCGAGGTGCTGCGCGGCGGCGAGACCATCAGCCTGACCAGCAAGGCCAGCTTCCAGCTGCTGAAGGGGGATGTGGTGACCATCAGCCTGGGCGGCGGGGGCGGGTATGGCGCGCCAGGGGACCGGCCGGCGGCGCTGATCCAGCGGGATCTGGAGGATGGGATCATCTCCAGGGAATTGGCGGAGGCCTGAGGGAAGTAGCGCCCCGGGGGCGAAGCCCTCGGGACACGACAACAAGGAGAGGCTCAGACATGAAGCGCAGAACCCTTCTCGCGGCCGGTTTCGCCGCTCCCGCTGTCGGGCATGCCCAGGCGAACCGGGTGTTCCGGTTCAAGCCGAACGCCGACGCCACCATCCTGGACCCGGTGTTCAGCACGGCCTTCGCCACCCGCTACCTGGCGCTGATGAGCTACGACACGCTCTATGGCCTGGACGATGCCCTGAACCCCCACCCGCAGATGGCCGCCGGCCATGTGGTGGGGGATGACGGCAAGCGCTGGACCATCACCCTGCGTGACGGGCTGCGTTTCCATGACGGCACGCCGGTGCTGGCACGGGATTGCGTGGCCAGCATCCGCCGCTGGGGTCGGGTGGATGTGATGGGCCAGTTGCTGATGGCCGTGACCGAAGAAATCTCCGCCCCCTCGGACAAGGAGATCGTCTTCCGCCTCAAGCGCCCCTTCCCGCTGCTGCCCAACGCCCTGGGCAAGAGCACCAGCTACATCCCCGTCATCATGCCAGAGCGCCTGATCGCGGCCGACCCCACCCGGCAGGTGACGGAGGTGGTGGGCAGCGGCCCCTTCCGCTACCTGGCCAATGAGCGGGTGAACGGCGCGCGCTCCGTCTGGGCCAGGTTCGAGGGCTATGTGCCGCGCTCGGGCGGCACGCCGCAATTCACCTCCGGCCCCAAAATCGCGCATCTGGACCGCGTCGAGTGGAACATCATCCCCGACGCCCCCACCGCCGCCGCGGCGCTGATCAGCGGCGAGATCGACTGGTATGAGGATGTGCTGCTGGACCTGGTGCCGGTGCTGCGGCGGGACCGCAATGTGGTGCTCGGCAGCTACAACCCGGCCGGCAACATGGGCATCCTGCGGCTGAACCATCTGCAGCCGCCCTTCGACAAGCCGGCGGTCCGCCGCGCCATACTGGGCGCCATCGACCAGAGCGAGATCATGACAGCCGTCGCCGGCACCGACCGCGGCCTGTGGGATGCGGGGGTGGGGGTGTTCTGCCCCAACTCGCCCATGGCCTCCGACGCCGGGATGTCGGTGCTGACCGCCCCGCGCGACTACGCGAAGGTCCGCCGGGACCTGGCCGCGGCCGGCTACAATGGCGAGAAGATCGGGTTCCTCTCGGCGGCCAATTTCTACACCATGAGCCAGCAGGTGGATGTGGCGGCCGACCAGATGCGCCGCGCGGGGATGAATGTGGAGATCATCCCGGTGGATTTCGGCGTGTGGCTGCAACGCCGCGCCAGCCGCGCCGCCCTGGACCAGGGCGGCTGGAGCTGCACGACCACCCTGCTGCCGGGCCTGGACCTGTGGGACCCGACATCGCATCTGGCGCTGCGCGGCAACGGGCTGAATGCCTGGCCCGGCTGGCCCACCAGCGCCGAGATGGAAACCCTGCGCGACCAATGGGTGGATGCGCCCGACCTGCCGGCACGCCAGGCCCTGGCGCGGCGCATCCAGGAACAGGCGCTGCACGATGTCGCCTATGTGCCCACCGGGCGCTGGAAGGACCTGACGGCCTATCGCCGCAACGTGACCGGCATGCTGCAGGGCATGCCGCTGTTCTATAATTTGCGGAAGGGTTAGGCGGCGCGCGTCAGCGCACCGCCTCCAGCAACAGGACACCGCCGTTGCTGTGGGCCGTGATGCCCGCGCGGTGAGAGGCCAGGAAGGTCATCCAGGCATCGCTGAACCCTGCCTCCCGGCAGCGCCGGAGCAGGTCCCAGCCCGCGACCTGGAAGACCAGCGAACCGGCCTCGGGGTCGGTCGGGTTGCCGTGGTATTCGGGCTCCATCAGGTGCCGCACCTCGCCATTCTCCAGCCGGGCGCGGATCACGGTCTCCTCCCGATCGTGCAGGAACGGCAGGGTGGCTAGCAGCCGTCCGCCCGGCTTCAGCAGCCGCGCGGTATCGGCCAGCGCCGCGTCCTGGTCCGGCACATGCTCCAGCACCTCGTTGGAGATCACGAAGTCGCAGCTCCCCGCGGGCAGGCCGCTCGCCTGGATGTCCACATGCGGAATGGGCCAGATTCGCGCGCGGGTGGCCGGGTCCGGGGCGTATTCCGAACCCATGGCGAACGGAAAACTGCCGCGGATCAGCAAGGCGAAGGGCGTCAGCCCCTCATGCATGTACAGCTTGGTGGTGTGGGGCTCGTAACAGCGCGAGTCGCCGCCGAGAATTTCGAGCACGGCACGCTGGCGGGCATTCAGGCCCAGCGCCAGCAGGCCCTCGCGCGGGTCGTCGCCGTGCATCCCCACATCCGTCGCACCCACCGGGCCGAGGAAACTCGACTCCACACCATGGGCCAAGGCGTACCGGACCACCGAGTCCGTGCCATGGGCGGCACAGGCCAAACCCTGGGGGCTGGCCTGGAAGGACTTCCACTCCTCCAGGCCGCGTAGCCGAAGCCAGGTGTCGTCCGGCGTCGGCGCGGGGGCGGCTGGCGAAGCGGGGGCGGCAAAGCGATCGATGCTCAGCATGCGCTCCAGCCGGCGCACCGGGCCGCCCAGGCGCCACCAGGGTGAGGTCCGGATCGCCTCGATATGCGCGGCCCTGCCCTCGGCCAGCCGGCGCATGTCCTCCGCGTCACGCTCCAGACGCCGCAGATGCGCCTGGCGTGTCTTGATGAAAGGTTCCAACTCGTACGACTCTCACAACCCCGAATTGCAGAAAGACTACCCCACGCGCTGACGTTGGGCAGCCCTTTCCTGCAGGTTTTCCCGCCTACGCCGCCACCCCGGCCGGCGCCGGCGGCCGGCACAGCCAGTTCAGCACCGAGGCCAGCAGCCCCACCAGCACCATCACCGGCCAGAAGGCGGTGAAGTCGCCCGCGATCTCCAGCAGGGCGGCGCCGGAGGCAGCGCCCAGGAAGCCGCCGATCTGGTGGCTGAAGAAGCACACGCCATACAACGCGCCCAGATCCGCCACGCCGAAGCGCCGCGCGATCGCGGCCGAGGTCAGCGGCACCGTGCCCAGCCAGATGAAGCCCATGGTGGCCGCGAAGACCATCGTGCCGATCTCCGTCGGCGTGATCACGGCGAACACCGCGATGGCCAGAGTGCGCGCCATGTAGATCACGCCCAGCGCCGCCTCCGGCCGGACCCGCCCGCTGAGCCAGCCGCAGAACCAGCTGCCGGGAATGTTGAACAGGCCGATCAGCATCAGTGCCGTGGCACCCAACGCCGGCGGCAGGCCGCACAGGGCCAGATGGGTGGGCAGATGGGTGGTCAGGAAGGCGAGTTGGAAACCGCAGGCGAAGAAGCCGCCGGTCAACAGGGCGAAATCCCGGTCCGCCAGCGCGCGGCGCGCCAGGGCCGGCAGCGCCGCCAGCCCGCCCGCGGGCACCCGCCGGGTGGCTGCGTTCCATTCGATACCGCGCGCCAGCGGGATGATGAACAGCGCGGAGACCGCCAGTGTGCCCAGCGCCCCGACGGCGCCGAAGGCCCCCGCCACGTTATAGACCAGCGGCACCATGAAGGCCTGGCCCAGCGAGCCGCCGGCGCTCGCCACGCCGATCATCTCGCCGCGCTTCTCGGGCGGGGCCAGGCGGCCGATCGCGGCCAGCGCCATGCCGGTGCCCGCGCAGGCCACCCCCAGCCCGGAGAACAGGCCGATGCCGAAAATCACCATCGCGTTGGAAGGAAACAGCGCCGGCAGCCCGCAGCCCAGCAGATAGAAGATGCCGCCGAAGGCCATGACCCGGCCGGAGCCATGCTTGTCCGCCAAGGCGCCCGCCGCCGGCTGGGCCAGCCCCCAGACCAGGTTGTGCAGCGCCACCGCCAGCCCGAAGGCCCAGGGCGCCACGCCCTGCTCGGCATTCAGGGGCAGCATCAGCAGCCCATAGGTCTGCCTGATGCCCATGGCGAGCGATGAGGTCAGGGCGGCCGCCAGGATGGCGACCCACAGGATGCGTTTTGCGCTGGCGTTCATGCCCGGAAGTTTTCCGGGCCGAAGAGGACCGGTCCAGTGCGGAAAACGCCGCAACCGTCATGCGCGCGGCGCGGGGCAGGCCCCGGGCGGCGCGTTCAGGTCATGCTACCGGCACTGGGCCCGGGTGCGCACCGCGTTCGCCCGCTCCTGCAGGGGGGCGGGGATGGTGGGGTGGTTGCTGCGCAGGTCGGCCAGCGTGTCGCAGGCCTCGCGCCGGTGGCCCAGCTGCTGGAAGGCATTGGCCAGGCCCACCAGCGCCTCGGGCCCGCGCGGAGTGGCGCGGCCACGGGTGTAGGATTCATTGTAGGCGATCGCGGCATTGCCGAAATCGCGCTTGCCGATCAGCGCATCGCCCAGCAGCAGCTGCGCATTCGCCTGGGAGGAAGCGGCGGCGCGGTTGGCGATCACCTCCCGCGCCGCGGCCTCGGCGGCGGCGTAGTCGCGGCGGCCGAGGGCGGCCTGGCCATCGGCCAGCGCGCGCTGCGGCGGGCGCGGCGCGGCG
>NZ_JAAABL010000077.1 GCF_009900765.1 Rhodovarius lipocyclicus | reverse complement strand
GGGGGCGGGCGCGGGGGGCGCGGGCCGGGCGGCGGGCGGTGCCGCGACCGGCGGCGGCGCCTGGGCATAGGCCGGGGCCCCGGCGAGGAAGGTGGCGGCAAGCAGCGCGTAACGGCGCATCGACAGGCTCCGGAGACAGGGTGCGCGAAGATGAAGGAATCCAGGCCGCGCCACAATCCAGCCCCGGGTTACGGCATGACAATGCCCTGAAACCTGGCAATCCCGGCGCCGTTCCCACCGGGAAAATCCCCCCTCGCGTTGACCCTGCGGGGGGCGGGCCCTATGTCGATGCTGCCAAGGGCCGCCTTGGGCCGCCCCGGGGCACTGCCTCGCCCGGGCTGCCCGGGCCCGGCCCCGCCAGGAGTAGATACACGCATGTTCGCCCGCCTTGCCCGTGCCCTGTTCGGTTCCGCCAACGACCGCGCCCTGAAGCGGCATGAGTCGCTGCTGCCCAAGATCGCGGCCCTGGAGCCCGAGCTGGCCGCCCTGTCGGATGAGGCGCTGCGGGGCAAGACCGCCGAATTCCGCCAGCGCCTGGCCGAGGGCGCGACCCTGGACGACCTGCTGCCCGAAGCCTTCGCCGTGGTGCGGGAGGGAGCGAAGCGTGCCCTGGGCATGCGCCATTTCGATGTGCAGATGATCGGCGGCATGGTCCTGCATGACGGCAAGATCGCCGAGATGAAGACCGGCGAGGGCAAGACGCTGGTCGCCACCTTGCCGGTCTATCTGAACGCATTGCCGGCCAAGGGCGTGCATGTCGTCACCGTCAACGACTATCTGGCGCGCCGCGACGCGGAATGGATGGCCAAGCTCTATGGCTTCCTGGGCCTGACCACGGGCGTGATCATCCACGGCCTGACCGACGACCAGCGCCGCGAGGCCTATGCCTGCGACATCACCTACGGCACCAACAACGAATTCGGCTTCGACTACCTGCGCGACAACATGAAGTACCGGCTGGAGGAGATGGTCCAGCGCCCCTTCGCCTATGCCATCGTGGACGAGGTGGACAGCATCCTGGTCGATGAGGCGCGCACGCCGCTGATCATCTCGGGCCCCACCGACGATACTTCCGAGCTGTACCGCCGCGTCGATGCCGTGATGGCCGAATTCGTGAAGGACCCCGAGCGCTTCGAGAAGGAAGAGAAGCAGCGCTCCGTCAGCATGACGGAGAAGGGCGGCGAGGACATCGAGGCCATGCTGGCCGATGCCGGCATCCTGACCGAGGGCGGGCTGTACGACACCCAGAACATTTCCCTGGTGCACCATGTGAACCAGTCCCTGCGTGCCCACACCCTGTTCAAGCGGGACGTGGAATACGTGGTGCGCGACGACAAGATCGTCATCATCGACGAATTCACCGGCCGCATGATGGAAGGCCGCCGGTACTCCGACGGTCTGCACCAGGCGCTGGAAGCCAAGGAAGACGTCACGGTCCAGCCCGAGAACCAGACGCTGGCCTCCATCACCTTCCAGAACTATTTCCGCCTGTACCCCAAGCTGTCCGGCATGACCGGCACCGCCTCCACCGAGGCCGACGAGTTCGCCGAGATCTACAAGCTGGAAGTGGTCGAGATCCCGACCAACGTCCCCGTCGCGCGCCTGGACCAGGATGACGAGGTGTACCGCACCGCCGAGGAGAAATACGAGGCGGTGGCCCGGCTGGTGGAGGAATGCCGCGAGCGCGGCCAGCCCGCCCTGGTCGGCACCACCAGCATCGAGAAGAGCGAGCTGCTCTCGGCCCTGCTGAAGCAGAAGCGCATTCCCCACGCCGTGCTGAACGCCCGCTATCACGAGCAGGAAGCCGAGATCATCACCCAGGCCGGCCGCCCGGGCGCCATCACCATCGCCACCAACATGGCCGGCCGCGGCACCGACATCAAACTGGGCGGCAACCCCGAGATGCTGGCCCGCCAGGAAACCGGCGAGAGCGAGGGCGAGGCCTATGAGGCCGCGCTGGCGCGCCATGAGGCCGAGGTGGCGGTGCTGCGCGAGCAGGTGAAGCAGGCCGGCGGCCTGTTCGTCATCGGCACCGAGCGGCATGAGAGCCGGCGCATCGACAACCAGCTGCGCGGCCGCTCCGGCCGCCAGGGCGACCCGGGCGCCAGCCGCTTCTTCCTCTCCCTCGAGGACGACCTGATGCGCATCTTCGGCAGCGACCGCATGGGCGGGATGCTGCAGAAGCTGGGCCTCAAGGAAGGCGAGGCGATCACCCACAGCTGGATCAACAAGGCGCTGGAGCGCGCGCAGAAGAAGGTCGAGGCGCGCAACTTCGACATGCGCAAGAACCTTCTGAAATACGACGACGTGATGAACGACCAGCGGCGCGAGGTGTATTCCCAGCGCCGCCTGTTCATGGAGAGCAACGACCTCTCCGAGACCATCGTCGAGATGCGCCACGAGACTATCGAGGAGATGGTCCGCCGCCATATCCCCGAGAACACCTATCCCGAGCAGTGGGACCTGGTGGGGCTGGAAAACCAGGTGCGGAACGGGCTGGGCCTCGATCTGCCCGTGGCCGCGATGGGCCAGGAGGAAGGCATCGACGACGACATGATCCTGGACCGGATCACGGACGCCGCCGACCGCTCCGCCGCCGCCCGCGCCGCCGAGATCGGCCCCGAGACCATGCGCATGGTCGAGAAGAGCCTGCTGCTGCAGCTGTTCGACCAGGTGTGGAAGGAGCACCTGCTGGCGCTGGACCATCTGCGCCAGGGTATCGGCCTGCGCGCCTATGGCCAGCGGGACCCGCTGAACGAATACAAGCGCGAGGCCTTCGCGCTGTTCAACGGCATGCTGGAGGAGTTGCGCGGGCGCATCACCTCCCTGCTGCTGCGCATCGAGCTGCGCGGCGAGGAGCCGCCCCCGATGCCGGAGCCCGTGCGCGTGACCGACATGCGCCACCCGAGCCCCGATGGCGTGGTGGAGGAATATGGCGGCGCGACCGAGCCCGCGACCCCGCGCGTGGCGGTGGACCCGAACGACCCCACCACCTGGACCGAGACGCCGCGCAACGCGCCGTGCCCCTGCGGTTCGGGCAAGAAGTTCAAGCACTGCCACGGCAAGCCCCTGTAACCGCTTCCGTGTAAGCATGATTGCCCCGGCCTCGGCCGGGGCATACCGTCGCCGCAACGACAGCGGCCGGCGTCCCCCGAATGGCGCTCGCCCCCCAGGAGGTGACGCCATGCCCGACAGCCATATCACCTACTCCCAGGACAACCTGACCCAAGCGGTGCTGGACCGCATCGCGCCAGACACCGACCCGCGTCTGGCCGAGATCATGCGTTCCCTGCTCGGCCACGCCCACGCCTTCGTGCGGGAGGTGCAGCTGAAGCCCGGGGAGTGGGAGCGGGCGATCGCCTTCCTGGTCGAGATGGGCCGGTTCTGCGACGACAAGCGCAATGAATGGATCATGCTGTCGGATGTGACGGGCGTGACCATGCTGGTGGACGCCATCGCCCATGCCAGCCATGAGGACGTGACCGAGACCACCGTGCTCGGCCCCTTCCACCGCGAGAACCCGCCGCTGCTGGGCAATGGCGACAACCTCTCGCCGGGGCTGGAGGGCGAGACCCTGGAACTGCGCGTGACGGTCGCCGACGCCGAGGGCCGGCCCATCGAGGGCGCGCAGGTGGATATCTGGCACGCCAATGGCGAGGGCGGCTATGACAGCCAGATCGGCGATGGCGAGCGGCACATGATGCGCGGCCGCTTCACCACCGGCGCGGATGGGCTGGTGCAGTGCTGGACCATCAACCCCTCCAGCTATCCGGTGCCGCATGACGGGCCGATGGGGCGGGTCCTGGCCTCCATGGGGCGCAGCCCGATGCGGCCGGCGCATGTGCATTTCTGGCTGAAGGCGCCGGGTTACCGCGACCTGATCACCCATATCTTCGCCGATGGCGATGCCTATCTGCACGACGACGCGGTGTTCGGCGTGAAGGCCAGCCTGGTGTGCGACCTGGAAGCCCGGCGCCGCGCCGGGGAGAGCGACCACCTGGTGCTGGAATACGAGTTCCGGCTGCCGCGGGTTTAGGCCGCCACCAGCGCCCGCTCCTCCGGCAGGGTCAGCCAGGCGCGGCTGCCCACGCCGGGCGCGGTCTCGAACACCAGATCCCCGCCATGGGCCAGCAGCAGCGACCGCGCCAGCCCCATGCCGAACCCCAGCCCGCGCGTGCCGGGCAAACCCTGCGCCGCCAGGTCCCCGATCGGGATATCCGCCCCCTCATCCTCGATGATGATGGCGGCCATGCCGCCCAGCCGGGCGAAGCGGATCTCGATCACGTCCTGCGGGGCGGAGAGGCGGGCGGCGCGCACCAGCACCTGCACCACCGCGCCGCGCAGGGCGCGCCGGTCCGCGCGCAGGGTCACATCGGCCAGGCCGCGGTCCAGCTTGCAGCGCCGCGCGGCCGCGCCCAGCTGGGCGGCGGCCACCGTCACCGCTTCCTCCAGCAGGGGCAGCAGCGGCAGCTGTTCCTCCTGCAGGCGGCGGGGGGCGGCCTCGGCGGCCAGCACATCCTCCAGATAGTCGGACAGGTCGAGCAGTTGCAGCGCCAGCGCCTGGCATTCGGGCCCGGGCTGGGCGCGCAGCGCCAGGCCGATGGATTGCGACTCGGTGGCCGCGTGGCGCAGGGCGCGGGGCTGCGGGTTGGCGGGGCCGGAGCGCAGCCGGCGTGCCAGCAGCCAGCCGCCGGCGGCGCCCAGCGCCAGCCCGGGCAGGGTCAACAGCAAGCTCAACAGCCAATAGGTGGTCAGGGGCAAGGCCAGCATGCGCCGCAGCATGGGCGGCGCTGCTGAAGCGCCGGTTAACGGCAGCCGTTCCGGCCCGCCGCCTCCTGCGCCAGGCCCAGGCGGAAGCGCCCGTTCTCGAAGGCGCGGGCGATGGCGGCGGCATTGGCCTCATTGCCGGCGCGCTCGGCGGGGCCGATGGCCTCGCCCGTCAGTTCCGCCAGGCGTGGGCAGCCGCAGCCGGTAAAGATGCCCTGCGCGGCGCGCAGCGTGGTGGCGATGGCCAACCCCCGCTCGCGCCCCTCCATCAGCCCTTCCAGCGGGCGGGAGAAGCTCTCCCGCGCCTCCCGCAGGCCGGCGAGCCCCGAGCCATAGTCGCAGCGGGGCCGCTGCGCCTCGGCGGGGCCGGCCGCGAGCAGCAGGGGGATCAGCCACCACATGCGCGGATCGCCTTTTGCATATGGGCGGGGATGGGGGCGGAGGCGGCGATCTCGCCCTCCGGCCCAGGCAGGTTGATGGCGCGGGCCAGCAAGTGCAGCTGGCCCGCGCCGCCGCCATAGCGGGCATCCCCCAGGATGGGGTGGCCCACATACACCGCATGGGCGCGGATCTGGTGGGTGCGCCCGGTGCGGGGGTGGAACTCCACCCAGCTCAGTCCGGGGGCCCGCCCCAGCACGCGCCAATCGGTGATGGCGGGCTGGCCCTGGGCGTCCACCGCCATGTGCCAGCCATCCCGGGCGGTGCTGCGCTTCAGCAGGGGGGCGTCGATGGTGCCGGCATCGCCCGCCACCTCGCCCAGCAGCACGGCCCAATAGGTCTTGCGGACCAGATGCTTCTCGAACGCCTGGGCCAGGGCCGCGATGGCGGGCCGGGTGCGGCCCAGCACCAGGCAGCCGCTGGTGTCCGTATCCAGCCGGTGCACCGGCCGGGGCAAGTGCCGGCGGCCGTTCTGCAACACCGGCAGCCAGTCCTCCAGCGAGAGGCCGCCGCGCGGCCCGGGATGCACGGGCAGCCCGGCCGGCTTGTTCAGCACATAGGCCGCCGGGCTTTCGTACAGGATGGCCGCGGCGAGCCAGTCGGGCAAAGGGGCACGCCGCGTGCCGCTCACGGACGGGTGCCGGCCGCGGTCATCACACCAGGCGCTGCCCCTGTTCCATCCACTGGAAATACAGCTCCCGCGCCTTGGTGGCGACCGGCCCCACCGGCAGGTCGCGGCCATTGTAGCGGATGCAGGGCTGCACCTTGCCGAAATTGCCGGTGGAGAACACCTCGTCGGCCTCGTCCAGCTCCTGCGGGCGCACGGCGCGCACCTCCACCGGCACGCCGGCGTCCCGCAGCAGGCCGATGATGCGCTTGCGGGTGATGCCCGCCAGGAAGGTGTAGTTCTCGACCGGCGTCACCGCCACGCCATCCTTGGCGAACCAGATATTGGCCGAGGCGAGCTCCGCCACATTGCCCGCCGGGTCCAGCAGCACGGCGTTGTCCGCGCCGCGCTGGCGCGCCCAGGTCGCGGCCCGCGCCCCGTTCGGATACAGGCAGGAGGCCTTGGCATCCGTCGGCGCCATGTCCTGCGCGGAGCGCCGGAAGGGCGCCAGCATGGCCGAGAAGCCGTTGAAGCCCGGCAGCGGCGCGTCATAGATCGACAGGATGAAATCCGTGCTGTCCGGGTCGGGCTGGGAGGCACCGAGCCCGCGCCGGATGAAGAACATCGGCCGCACATACAGCTCGGCCTCCGGGCCCATGCGGCGGATGCCTTCCTTGCACAGGGCCTCGATCTCGGCGGCCTGGATCTTGGGCGCCATCAGCATCGCCTTGGCGGACCGAATCACGCGCGCGCAATGCAGGTCGAGGTCCGGGGCATAGCCGCGAATGCCGCGCCCGCCGTCGAACACGCTGGAACCGAGCCAGAAGGCATGGTCCATGGGGCCCAGGATCTTGGGCTCCTCGGTGGTCCACTGCCCATTGTACCAGAACACGCCGGCCATGCTGGCTCTCCCTATCTCAAGGGCGGCATGTCTGCCACGGGTGGCGGGCGGGCGGAAGAGAGCGCCGTTCAGCCGCCGCCGCTCCGCCGCCCCGGGCCCCGCCCGGTCGGCTCAGGCGCGCGTGGCGATACGCGGCTGGGCGGTCGCCTGCTCCTCCTCCAGCATGTAGTCCCGTGTCAGCGGCAGCGCGTCCACCCGCCGGGCCAGCTGGATCTGCCAGTTCATGTGCCCGCCGTGCCGGAACGCGAATTCGCTGCCCGACAGGTACATCTCGAACATCCGGCAGAAGCGCTCGTCGTACAGCGCCTTGATTTCCTCGCGGTGCTGCAGGAAGCGGGCACGCCATTCCGCCAGGGTGCGGGCGTAGTGCAGGCGCAGGATCTCGATGTCGGTCGCCCACAGCCCGGCCTTCTCCACCGCCGGCAGCACCTCCGACAGGGCGGGGGAGTAGCCGCCGGGGAAGATGTATTTCGCGATCCAGGGGTTGGTCGCCCCCGGCCCGTCGGAGCGCCCGATGCCATGCACCAGCGCCACGCCATCCTCCCTCAGATGGCGGGCGATGGTGCCGAAATAGGTGGCGAAGTGGTTGATCCCCACATGCTCCACCATGCCGACCGAGACGATGCGGTCCACCGGCCGGTCCCAGGCGCGGTAGTCCATCAGCTCGAATTTCACCCGGTCCTGCAGGCCGGCGGCCTCGGCGCGGGCACGGGCATGGGCCAGCTGTTCCTCCGACAGGGTGATGCCCGTGACCTGCGCGCCGTGGTCGCGCGCCAGCGTCAGCGCCATGCCGCCCCAGCCGCAGCCGATGTCCAGCACCTCCAGCCCCGGGCGATCCAGGCGCAGCTTGGCGGCGATGTGCCGCTTCTTGTCGCGCTGGGCTTCCTCCAGGCTCTCGCGCCCCGTTCGGAAATAGGCGCAGGAGTATTGCCGGTCCTCATCGAGGAAGAAGGCATAGAGCTGGCCGTTCAGGTCGTAGTGATGCGCCACATTGCGCTTGGACCGCCCGGCCGGGTTCAACTGCACGGCGCGGCGCAGCAGCCGGCGCAGCTTGTCCAGGCCCCAGCCCAGCCCGGGGTCGCCCGCGATCGCCTGGTTCAGCGTCAGCAGGCGCAGCAGGTCATGGATGGTGCAGTCGAGCGGCTCCAGCTCGCCATCCATGAAAAGTTCGCCGAAGGCGAGGGCGGGGTCGAGCATCAGCCGGCGCACGGCATTGCCGGTGCGCAGGTGCATGCCGGCCAGCGGGGCCGAGCCCGCCTCGCCAGGGGGGCCGAGTTGAACCGTGGACCCGTCGGGCAGCATCATGGTCAGCCTGCCCTGGCGGATGAAGCGGCCCAGCACACCGGTTAGAATGTGTTGCAGCATATGAGGCTCCGTCCGGACTTGACGCACAAGTGGAACGGGCAGGGTGCTTCACCGGCACCCGTGGCCCGGAGACATTGCAATACTGAAAGAGTTGGGCGGGTTTTCTTGCATGTCCAGCGCGAATTTGCGTGCGCGCCGTATCGTGTGCGGGGCAAAGCGGGGGCGGGGGAATGAATTTTCCGGTGCCGCAACCGCTCTGCGCAAATCAGAGTTGCAAATGGTGAGAAGGCTTTGCCTTGATTGCGCCATCCCGCGGCGGTAGCGATGCTGCACTGCATGACGTTGTTCCGGGCGCGGTGCCAGCGAGGCTTCGCGCCGTGTCAGACCCGATGGAGATCCCCACCATGTCCGCTACCAAGCTGCTGACGGCCTTCGCCGCCGCTTCCCTGCTCGTCGCCTGCTCCTCTGACCCGGAGACGGCCGCGACCGCCGGCGCCGGCACGGGTGGCGCTGGCAGCAGCATCCGCCCGGGCAGCCAGGAAGACCTGCGCGCCAATGTCGGCGACCGCGTGTTCTTCGAGACCGACCGCAGCACCATCGCCGCCGACCAGCGCCCGGTGCTGGAGCGCCAGGCCCGCTGGCTGGCCCAGTACTCCTCCGTGCAGGTGACCGTGGAAGGCCATGCCGACGAGCGCGGCACGCGTGAATACAACCTGGCCCTGGGCCAGCGCCGCGCCAACTCCGCCCGCGACGTGCTGGTGGCCTCCGGCGTGTCCGGCAGCCGCCTGCAGGTGGTCAGCTACGGCAAGGACCGCCCCGAGGCCCTGGGCAGCGACGAGTCCGCCTGGGCCCAGAACCGCCGCGCCGTGACGGTGGTGCGCTAACATGCGCCTGCGCGTCACCGCCCTTGCCCTGATCGCGTCGCTGGCACTCCCGGCCGTGGCCCGGGCACAGGTGGAGACGCGCGAGGGTATCTATCTGCAGAACCAGCTCCTGCAATTGCGGCAGGAGCTGGAGCAGATGCGGGCCCGGGGGGGATCCTCCCTGGGCGCCGCGCCCGCCCCTTCCCCCCGTGGGGGTGGCGGCGGTTCCGAACTCGTGGGCCAGTTGCTGGACCGCGTGACGACGATGGAAGACGAAGTGCGCCGCATGCGCGGCCGGCTGGATGAGACGGAGAACGCCACCCGTCGCCTGGCCGAGGATACGCGCAAGCTGAACGAAGACATGGAATACCGGTTCCAGCGGCTGGAAGGCGGCGGCGGTGCCGCCCCCGCGCCCGCTCGCCCGGCCGCGCCCGGCCCGGGGCTGACGCCCCCCGCGCGTGGCGGTGCCGATGCCGC
>NZ_JAAABL010000076.1 GCF_009900765.1 Rhodovarius lipocyclicus | reverse complement strand
TGGCAGGTGTTCTTCTCGCGATTTCCTCTCGCCACACTCGACCTCAGGGACGAAACACCCCATCTCAAAACCGTCAGGGATGTCTCCGTACACCTGTCAAACATCTCTCCAGTCTGAACAGCCCCCGGACCCCCAGCCAGGGGCGCTGCCCGGCACCCCCGCCAAAGGCCGAAAGGCCCTTGGAACCCAATTTATTGGAAGTTTGGGGAGGGGGCACCGACAGGCCGTCTGGCCGGGAAGGCGCTCCGTGCCCCCCTCCCCAAACTTCCAACTTAAACTGATGGGGTCCAGGGGCCTTTCGGCTCCTGGCGGGTTCCAAGGGCAGAGCCCTTGGTGGGGCCCGGGGCGAAGCCCCGTCGCCTCACATCCCCAACCGGTCCAGCAGCCGTCCGCGCCAGACCTCGGCCCAGACGCCGAGTTTCCAGAAGCGGTGGAATGCGATGGGTTTCAGGGGCAGGAAGGGCATGTCGAATTCGGCCTTGTCGCCTTCGGCCAGCCGGCCGGCCAGGATGCGGCCCATCTGGCTGGCCATGGCGACGCCGCGTCCGTTGTAGCCGACGCAACTGTACAGGTTTGGCGCCAGCTCGTGCACATGCGGGTAGTGGTCGGGTGTGATGGCGACGCGGCCGTTCCAGGCCTTGGTCCAGCGGGCGCCTTTCAGCTGCGGCCACAGTTTTTCGGTGTGCGCCACCAGATAGTCGAGCCCTTCGGCCCCGCGCAGTTCGTGCTGCGGGCCGCGCCCGCCCATCAGCAGGCGGTTGTCCTGGTCCACGCGGTAATAGACGGTGATGCGCCCGGTTTCGAACACCGATCCGCGCAGCGGCAGGATGCCGGCCGCGACATCCAGCGGCAGGGGCTCCGTCGCGCGGATGGAGCTGAAGACGGGCACCACGCTCTGTTCCAGACCGGGCCACAGGGCGTCGGTATAGCCATTGGTGGCCAGCAGCACCTGGCCGGCGCGCACCGTGGCCCGTGGGGTTTGCAGCAGCCAGCCGTCGCTGGCCTGTTTCAGCGCGGTTACGGCTGTGCCGCCATGGATGCGCGCGCCCAGCGCCAGCGCCGCGCGGGCCAGGCCGCGGGCATAGCCCAGCGGGTTCAGGTCCCCGCCGCGCGGGTCCAGGAAACCCAGCTTGTAGTGTTCGGTGCCGGTGGCGGCGGCCAGGGCCGTGCCTTCCAGCAATTGGGTGGGCATGCCGCGCTCGGCGCAGGCGCGGTCGAGTGCGCGCAGCGCCTCGGCGGTGGTTTCGGTGGGGGCGGCGCGCAGCGTGCCGCCCTGGCGGGCCTCGCAGCGGATCTGGTGGCGGCGGATCAGTTCGAACACGTAATCCGGGGCGGCGTGGCTGAAGGCGACCATGCGCCGGCCGAGATCGGGGCCGAAATGCGCCTCCACCTCATCGGGGCGGTATTTCAGCCCCGGGTTCACCTGCCCGCCATTGCGGCCGGAGGCGCCCCAGCCCGGCTCATTGGCTTCGAGCACGATGCAGGAGATGCCGCGTTCGGCCAGGTGCAGCGCGGTGGACAGGCCGGTGAAGCCGCCGCCCACGATGGCGACATCGGCCTGGGTGTCGGCCTGCAGCGGCGGGGTGGCGGGGGCGGGGATGGCCGTCTCGGCATAGAGGCTGGGCGGCAGCGGGCGGGGCGTGTGCGGGGCCATGGGCGGAGTGTTCGCCCAGGGGCCCGGCCCGTCAAGGCCGTTCACCCTGGGTGAAACGCGCTCTATGGCTTGCGGAAGCCGTTCACCAGCATGTCGTGGAACTGCTCCGCGATCTGGGCCGCGGTCAGCGGGCCGCCGGGGCTGTACCAGCGCGTCAGCCAATTGGTGGCGCTGCTGACCAGCCGCCCGGCCAGGGCGATGTCCAGGTCCGAGCGCATCTCGCCCTGATCCACCGCGGCCTTCAGGATGTCGCGCAGCAGGGATTCGTATTTGTCGCGCCACTCCAGCCGCTGCTTGCGGCGGCGCACCTGGGGGTCGTTCCAGAACATGGCGGCGCTGGCCAGCCACGCCCAGCGGAAGCGCTCGAAGAAGCGCGCGGTTTCCACCACGAACACCCGCAGCCGCTCCAGCGGCGGCAGGGCCGGGTTGTCGTGCGCCGAGACGTGCAGAAAGATCGACTTGGTGGTGCCCATGGCGACCAGCCGCAGGATCGCGTTCTTGTCCGGGAAATGGTGATAGAGCGTGGCCTTGGAGATGCCGCACTCCTCCGCGATGTCGCGCATCGAGGCACCGTCGAAGCCATGGGTGGCGATCAGCCGGCAGGCCACGGTCAGGATCTGCAATTTGCGCTCGGAGGGAGGGTTCTCCTCATCGCCGAGTTCCAGAAGCTCCGCGAGGTCTTTCATGTCCGTCCCAATGCCCTTTTATCTTGCATGCAGAGCGGGGGCGCGCCGTGTCAAGGCGAGGTACCGTGCCAGGGCCCCTTGCATGCAAGACACTAGACCATCGCCCGCTGCGCCCAGGGCCGTTCGCGCAGCAGGGGCGCGATGATGCCGGCGGCGCGGGTCAGCGCCTCGGGCTCCACGGCGCCCAGGCACAGGCGGGCATGGCGCGGCGCGGGCGCGCCCGGCACCGCGAAATGGGTGGCGGGCAGCACCAGCACCCCGCGCCCTTCCAGGGCCGCGATGAAATCGGCCAGCGGCCAGGGTTCGGGCACCGGCAGCCACAGGTGATAGCTGGCGAGCGGCGGCACCGCGCCCAGCGCGGGCGCCAGCAGGGCCAGGCGGCGCGCCACCTCCGCCCGGTGGCCGGCTTGGCATTGGGCCTGGGCGCCGCTTTCGACCAGCCGGCTGAGCAGTTCGGCATACAGGCTGGGCGCCACCCAGTGATGCACGCCCAGCGCCTGGCCGATCGCCGCGCGCAGCCGCGCGGGCGGGCGCAGCAGCCCCAGGCGGAAGCCCGGCGCCACCGCCTTGGACAGGCCGGTGATATAGATCGCGCGCTCCGGGTCCAGCTCGGCCAGCGGCGGCAGCGGGTCGCCGGCCAGATAGCCGCAGACGTCATCCTCCAGGATGAAGGCGTCGGCCTCGCGGCAGGCGGCCAGGATGGCGCGGCGGCGGTCCAGGCCCATGGTCGCGGTGGTGGGGTTCTGCACGGCGGGGCTGCACAGCACCAGCGTGGCGCGGGTTTCGGCCAGCGCGCGGGCCAGCGCGTCGGGGCGCATGCCCTCCGCGTCCATCGCGACACCCACCAGCCGCAGCCCGGCCTCGGCGGCTAGGCGGTGGAAACCGGCATAGGTCCAGGCCTCGCACAGCACCGTGTCGCCGGGCCGGGCCAGGGCGGCCAGGCAGGCGGCGAGGCCGTGCTGCGCGCCGTGGCTCAGCAGCACGGCATCGGCATGGGTGTTGAGGCCGCGCGCGGCCAGCCAGCGGGCGGCCATGGCGCGGTGGCGCGGCGCGCCGGTGCTGGGGTGATAGCCGAACAGCCGCTCCGGCTCGCCCTCCCGGCCCAGCTCCGCCATGGCGGCGGCCAGCGCGGCGCGGATGGCGGGCACGATCGGCACATTGTTCAGCCGCAGGTCGATCTCGGCGGGGGGGGCGGGGGCGGTCTCGGCGCCGCGCACATAGGTGCCGCTGCCGGGGCGCGCGACCACCAGGCCGCGCTTCGTGGCCTCGGCCACCGCGCGGGTCATGGTGGCGATGGTCACGCCGAACTGGGTGGCGAGTTCGCGCTGCGGCGGCAGGCGCTCGCCCTCGCGCCAACGGCCGCTGGCGATGCCTTCGGCCAGATGCTCGACCAGGGCCTGGAATTTCGGGGTGGCCGGGCGGGGCAAGGGGCGGATTCTCCGATGGATGGGCCTCTGCCTCATATCGCATCGCGGGGTGCTTTCCTATGCGGCAGGGCAGGGGGGTGAGGCGGTGCGTGGAATTGAACCAGTATGATTGATGGATTGTCAGGAAATCGTACTGGTGCACTATGCGGGGGTGACGACAGAATCCTCCCGCCCCGCCGCCCTGCGCCGCCTGATGGCCGGCCCCGGCCTGACCCCCCTGGCCGGGGTGTATGACGCGCTGTCGGCCGTGCTGGCCGAACGCGCCGGCCTGCCCGTGGCCTATATGAGCGGCTATTGCGTCGCGGCCGGCCGGCTCGGCCTGCCCGATGTCGGCTATCTGACCCTGACGGAAATGGTCGAGACCGCCGCCCGTATCGCGGACCGCATTTCCATCCCGCTGCTGGCCGATGGCGATGACGGCTATGGCAACCACCTGAACGTCGCCCGGCTGGTGCGCGGGCTGGAACGCGCGGGCGTGGCGGGCGTCCAGATCGAGGACCAGGTCTCCCCCAAGCGTTGCGGCCATATGGCGGGCAAGCGGGTGGTGCCGAAGGCCGAGATGGTGGCCAAGATCAAGGCCGCCGCGGACACGCGCCAGGATGCCGATTTCGCCATCCTGGCCCGCACCGATGCCGTGGCCGTCACCGGCTATGCCGATGCGCTGGACCGCGCCCGGGCCTATCTGGAGGCCGGCGCGGACATGATCTTCATCGAGGCGCTGGAAACCCCGGAGCAGATGGCCGAGGTGCCGCGCCTGTTCGCCTGCCCCACCGTGTTCAACTGGGCGCTGGGCGGGCGTTCCCCCACGCCCCCCGCCGCGGAGATCGCGGCCATGGGCTATCGCTTCGTGCAGAACCCGGATGTCGTCTTCGCCGTCACCCGCGCCCTGGGCGACCTGTACGCCGAGGTGCGGCGCGCCGGCACCTACGCCGCCATGGCCGACCGCATGAGCGGCTTCGCCGAGTTCAACGAGATGATCGGGCTGGAGGCGGTGGCCGCCATGGATGCGCGCTATCGCCCGGGTGGCGGCTGATGCGCGTGTCCGGCAGCGCCCTGGTGCTGGGCGACGATATCAACGCCGATCTGCTTTACCCCGCGCGCTACATGGGCATCACCCAGCCGGAGCGGCAGGCGGCGCATGCGCTGTCGGGCCTCGGCCCCGAATGGCCCGCGCGGCTGGCCGGGCACGCGGTGCTGGTGGCGGGCGAGAACCTGGGCGGCGGCAGCGCGCGGGAGGAAGCGGTGACCGCCCTGCTTGGCGCCGGGGTGCGGCTGGTGGTGGCGCGCGGCTTCTCGCGGCTGTTCTTCCGCAACTGCATCAACAACGGGCTGCCCGCCCTGGCCTGCGCAGGGCTGCCGGCGCTGGACAGCGGCACGCCCGTGACGGCCGACCTGGCGGAAGGGTGGATCGAGGCCGGGGGCGCACGGCTGGCGGTGCCGGCCCTGCCGCCGGAATTGCTCGGCATCATCCAGGGGGGCGGGCTGCTGGCCCGGCTGCGGGCATGAGGGCCGCCAAGGGGCTTCGCCCCCTGGTGGGACTGCCCGCATGACCACCCTCTCCGAACAGATCCTCTCCCGCGCCGCCGGCCGCCCCTTGCGCGCGGGCGACATGGCGGAGGTCACCCCGGACCACTGCTTCGTCCCCGACGACACCATCGCCCTGCTGATGCACCACCTGGAGCGCGCCGGCGTCACCCGCCTGCCGCACCCCGAGCGGCTGGGGGTGTTCTACGACCATTTCGCCCCCGCCGAGACGGTGGAGCACGCCACCGCCCATGCCGAGGGCCGCCGCTTCCTGAAACGGCACGGCGTCTCCCGCCTGTTCGAGGTGGGGGAGGGCATCTCCCACCAGATCTGCGTGGAGCAGGGGCTGGTGCGCCCCGGGGAGCTGGCCTTCAACGCCGACAGCCACACCACCACGCTGGGTGCCATCGGCTGTTTCGGCACGGGGCTGGGGGCGACGGAGACCGCCTATGTCTGGGCCACAGGCCGCATCTGGCTGCGCGTGCCCACCACCATCCGCGTGGTGCTGGAGGGCGCGCTGGCGCCGGGTGTGGCGGCGAAGGATATCTGCCTGGCCCTGCTGCGGCTGGTCGGGCCGGCCGGGGCCACCTATCGCGCGCTGGAGTTCCAGGGCGGCGCGGTGGCCGCCCTGTCCGTCGCGCAGCGGATGACCTTGTGCAACATGGCGGTCGAACTCGGCGCCAAGGCCGCGCTGGTGCCGCCGGACAGCGCCTGGCCGCGCGTCAGCCCCGATGCGGTGTATGAGCGCGAGATCGTGCTGGACCTTTCGGCGCTGGAACCCATGGCCGCCCTGCCGGGCCGGGTGGCGCCGATCGCCGATTTCGGCGCGCCGGAGATCCACCAGGCGTTCCTGGGCACCTGCACCAATGGCCGCATCGAGGATCTGCGGGAGGCCGCGGCCATCCTGGCCGGCCGCCGCCTGGCGCCGGGGGTGCGGATGCTCGTCACCCCGGCCTCCCGCGCCGTGCAGTCCGCCGCGTTGCGGGAAGGCGTGCTGGCCACGCTGCTGGAGGCCGGCTGCGTGCTGACCCCGCCCGGCTGCGGCGCCTGCGCCGGGCTGCATATGGGGCTGCTGGGCGATGGGGAGCGCTGCGTCTCCTCCGGTTCGCGCAACGCGCCCGGGCGCATGGGCAGCCGCGCCGCCGACATTCTTCTCGCCAGCCCCGCCACGGTCGCCGCCAGCGCGGTGGCCGGACGCCTCACCGATCCCCGCCTGCTGATGGAGAGCCCAGCATGAACCGTCGTACCCTTCTGGCGGGCGGCACCGCCCTGATGGCCGCACCGGCCCTGGCGCAGGAGAGCAAGGTGGTGCGCTTCGTGCCGCAATCCGATGTGGGCGTGCTCGATCCCAGCTTCACCACCGCCTATGTCACGCGCAACCACGCCTTCCTGGTCTATGACACGCTCTACGGCACCAATGACGGGTTCGAGGTCTCGCCCCAGATGGTGGCGGGCCATGTCATGGAGGATGACGGCAGGCGCTGGCGCCTGACCCTGCGGGAGGGGCTGCAATTCCATGACGGCACGCCGGTGCTGGCGCGCGATGTGGTGGCCAGCCTGCAACGCTGGTGGCGGCGCGATGCCTTCGGGCAGGAGCTGCGGGCGGCGACCGATGAGCTGTCGGCGCTGGACGACCGCACCGTGCAGTTCCGACTGAAGCGGCCCTTCGGCCTGCTGCCGGCGGCGCTCGGCAAGCCGTCCAGCTACATGCCCGCCATCATGCCGGAGCGCCTGGCCAATGGCCCCCCCGACCGCATGGTGAGCGAGATCATCGGCAGCGGCCCCTTCCGCTTCAACCGCGCCGAGCACGTGCCCGGCAGCCGCCTGGTCTATGAGAAATTCGCGGGCTATGTGCCGCGCGCCGACGGCACGCCCAGCCGCACCGCGGGCCCCAAGCGCGTGTTCGTCGACCGGGTGGAATGGGTCGTGATCCCCGATGCCTCCACCGCCGCCGGGGCGCTGGGCAATGGCGAGGTGGACTGGCTGGAAAAGCCGCTGGTGGACCTGCTGCCCAGCCTGCGCCGCAACCGCAACGTGGTGCTGAACCGCACGGACCAGGACGGCTCGCTGCCCATCATGCGGTTCAACCAGCTGCAGGCGCCGTTCGACAACCCCGAGATCCGGCGGGTGGTGCTGCGCGCCGTCGCGCAATCCGATTTCCTGACCGCCGTGGCGGGCGAGGACCGGGCCAACTGGCGCGACCGGGTGGGCATCTTCACCCCCGGCACGCCGCTGGCCAATGAAGCGGGGCTGGAGGCGATCACCGCGCCGCGCGACATCGCGCGCTCCGCCCGGGAACTGGCCGCCGCCGGCTACAGGGGGGAGCGCGTGGTGGTGATGGGCGCGGGCGATTATCCGCAGTTGAACGCGCTGGCCATCGTCGGCGCTGACCTGCTGCGGCGCATCGGCTTCAACGTGGATCTGCAGACCGTCGATTGGGGCACCATCGTGCAGCGCCGCCTGAAGAAAGACCCGGTCGATCAGGGCGGCTGGAGCGTCTATTTCACCAACATCGCGGGGCTGGAGGCCTACAACCCCGCCAGCCACCAGAACACCCGCGGCCTGGGTGAGCGCAGCAACCCCGGCTGGCCGACCAGCGCGCGGCTGGAGGCGCTGCGCGCCGAATGGTTCGCCGCCACCACCCTGCCGGAGGAGCAGCGCGTGGCCCGCGAGATGCAGGCCCAGGCGATGATCGACGTGCCCTATGTGCCGCTCGGCCAGTATTTCGAGGAGACGGCCTATCGCCGCAACCTCAGCGGCATCCTCGGCGGCTTCCCGCTGTTCCATAACCTGCGGAAGGCGTGAGCATGCGCATCTTCACCGCCTCGATCGGCACGGAATCCAACACCTTCTCCCCGGTGCCGACCAGCCGGGAGGATTATGCCCAATCCGTCCTCTACGGCCCGGGCGAGCACCCGGATGACGGCCCCAAGCAATGCACCGCTCAGCTGTGGGTGGCGCGGCACCGCGCGGCGAGGGACGGCTTCACCTTGATCGAGGGCAGCTGCTTCCACGCCAGCCCCGGCGGGCGCACCAACCGCGCCGACTATGAGGCGATGCGCGACGAGATCCTGGGCCAGATCGCCGGGGCCCTGCCTCTGGACGCGCTGATCCTGGGCATGCACGGCGCCATGGCCGCCTTCGGTTATGACGATGTGGAAGGCGACCTGCTGGAGCGCGCCCGCGCCCTGGTCGGCCCCGGTTGCGTGATCGGGGTGGAGCTGGACCCGCATTGCCACCTGACGCTGAAGCGCGTCGCGCTGTCCGACATCATCGTGATGTACAAGGAATACCCGCACACCGACACGGTGGAGCGCGCCCATGAGCTGCTGGATTTCGTGCTCGGCACGCTGGCCGGGCGCATCAGGCCCGTGATGTCCGTGTTCGACTGCCGGCAGATCGGCAGCTTCCCCACCACCCACCCGCTGATGCGCGCCTTCGTGGACCGCGCCACCGGCTTCGAGGGGCGGGACAACATCCTCTCGGTTTCCATCGGCCATTGCTACCCCTATGCCGATGTGCCCGAGATGGGGGCGCGGCTGCTGGTGCTGGCCGATGGCGACAAGGCGGCCGCCGACCGGGTGGCGAGCCTGCTGGGCCAGGAATTCGCCGCGCTGCGCGGTGTTACCACCCCGCGCTTCCATGGGGTGGATGACGGCATCGACGCGGCGCTCGCCATGCCCGGCGCGCCCATCGCGGTCACCGATGCCGCGGACAATGCCGGCGGCGGCGCTTCCTCGGACAACACCACCATTCTGCGCCGGCTGATCGAGCGCGGCGTGGAGAATGCCGCCCTGGGCCCGCTGTGGGACCCGGTGGCGGTGCGCACCTGTTTCGGCGCGGGGCTGGGGGCGGAATTCCCGCTGCGCTTCGGCGGCAAGACGGGCCCTGCCTCCGGCACCCCGATCGACGCGGTGGTGAAGGTCATGGGGCTCGCGCGGGATGCCACCCAGACCTACGGCTCCACCCAGTCGGAGCTGGGCGACCTGGCCGCCATCCGCATCGGCGGCATCGACGTGGTGCTGAATTCCGCGCGCACCCAGGCGCTGGGGCGGGAACTGTTCACCCATGTCGGCATCGACCCCACTCAGCGGAAACTGCTGGTGCTGAAATCCAGCAACCATTTCCGGGCGCATTACGACCCGATCCTGGCAGGCGTGGTGCATATCCACTCGGACGGGCTGCTGCGGCGGGATGACTACCGGCTGATCGACTACCAGCATGTGCGGCGGCCGATCTGGCCGCTGGATGAAGGCGCGGTGGGGGAGCTGATTTTTTGAGGAGGGCGCAGGGTGAGGCAGGCTGGGGAAGGCGCTGCCTTCCCCAAGGGGGTAAAGACTGGGGAAGGCTCTGCCTTCCCCAGACCCCATCCGCTGGGGAGATAAGATCTCCCCAGGCCCCTGCGAGAAGTTTGGGGCCTGCAATGATACTATATAGTTGATATTATTATAGGGCTTGTTGAGATTCAACGTGACCGTATGACGGCTGCGGCGAGATAGATCATGGCGGCGAATGAGCTGTCTGTTTTGTCGCTACGCAGTGCGATCCGTTTGAATTCCTTGAGTTTGGCGAAGAAGTTCTCAATGAGATGACGCC
>NZ_JAAABL010000075.1 GCF_009900765.1 Rhodovarius lipocyclicus | reverse complement strand
CGATGCCGAAAGCGGAACCTTGCGCCGTTCCGGGCTGGCTCGATCGAGCCAGCCCGGAACGTCGTAGCAACACTGTTACCTAGGCTGCCGGTCTAAACTGTTACCAAGGTTCACGGTTGTAGAGGGCGGAGCCCCTGCCACGTTGAGAAAATCTCAATCACCCCCGCCCATAATCTCGATTGCGCGCCCCCCCTGCCCGGGCGCTCTCTGCCCCCATGCACATCGCACCCCAGGGCGCCGCCGCCGTCCCCGACTCCCGTGGCCTGAACTTCTTCCATGCCGACCCTTGGGGCGCGGCCATGGCGGGGCTCTATCTGCCCCCGGACCTCTACGCGCATCTGGAGCCGCATCTGACGGCCCTCGGCGCCCTGGCCGGCGGCGCGCTGGAGGAGGAAGCCCACACCGCCGACCACCACCAGCCCGTGCTGCTGCACCGCGACCGGCGCGGCGAGGATGATGAGCGCATCGTCTATCATCCCGCCTACCGCTCCATGGAACGGCGCGCCTTCGGCGATTACGGCCTGGCGGCGATGAGCCACCGGGGCGGCGTGCTGGGCTGGCCCACGCCGCTGCCGCCGGCCGCGAAATACGCGCTGACCTATTACTTCTGCCATGCCGAATTCGGGCTGATGTGCCCGGTCAGCATGACGGACAGCCTGGCCCGCACCCTGCGCCGGTATGGCGCGCCGGATCTGGTCGCCCGCTACCTGCCCGCCCTGACCAGCACGGACATGGATGCGCTGAGCCAGGGCGCCATGTTCATGACCGAGCAGGGGGCGGGCAGCGACATCGCCAACACCGCCGTGGTGGCCGAACCCGCGGAGGGCGGCACCTGGACGCTGACCGGGGACAAATGGTTCTGCTCCAACGCCGATGCCGGGGTGGCACTGGTGCTGGCGCGGCGCGGCGATGCGCCGGGGCTGCGCGGGGTCTCGCTGTTCCTGCTGCCGCGCTTCCTGCCGGACGGGACGAAGAACGCCTATCGGATCGTGCGGCTGAAGGACAAGCTGGGCACGCGCTCCATGGCCTCCGGCGAGGTGAAGCTGGAAGGGGCCACCGCCTGGCTGATCGGCGAACCCGAGGCCGGCTTCAAGCAGATGGCGGACATGGTGAATTCCTCGCGCCTGTCCAACGGCGTGCGGGCGGCGGGCATGATGCGCCGCGCCTGCGCCGAGGCCCTGTTCATCGCGAGTCGACGGCTTGCCTTCGGCAAAAGACTGATCGACATGCCGCTGATGCGCCGCCAGCTGGTGAAGCTGATCATGCCGGCCGAGCAGGCCCGCAGCATGATGTTCCAGACCGCCGAGGCCATGCGCCGCGCCGACGCCGGCGACGAGACCGCCCGCAAGCTGCTCCGCATCCTGACGCCGCTGATCAAGTTCCGCGCCTGCCGCGATGCCCGCCGCGTGACGGGCGACGCGATGGAGGTGCGCGGCGGCTGCGGCTATATCGAGGACTTCCCCGATGCCCGGCTGCTGCGCGACAGCCATCTGGGCAGCATCTGGGAAGGCACGAGCAACATCGTGGCGCTGGACGTGCTGCGCGCGACAGAGCGCGAGGACGCGCTGGCCCCGCTGCTGGCCCATATCGGCACGCTGCTGGGCAATGACGCGCCGGAATACCAGGCGGTGCTGGCCCGGGTGCAGGGGCTGATGGGCCAGGCGCTGGGCAACCCGGCCCTGGCGCGCACGGCGGCGACGGCGCTGTACAACATCACCTCGGCGGCGATGCTGCGGTGGGAGGGGGCGCGGCTGTCCTGCCCCGCCCGCTCCGCCCTGGCGGAGCTGGTGCTGCGCCACCGCCTGCTGCCGCAGGACCCGCTGGCGGCCGGCGCGGACACGGCGCTGGAGGATGCGGTGCTGGCCCGCGCCGCCGCGTGAGCCTGGTCGAGACCCTGCTGGCGGCCCGCCTCTCCGGCCGCCAGATCACCACCCCCGTCGAGCCCCCCACCGACCCCTACGCCATCCAGGATGAGGTGACCCGCCGCCTGGGCTGGGCGCCGCTGGGCTGGAAGATCGCGGCCACCACGGCGGAGATGCAGGCCCGGCTGCGGATGCGGGAGCCGATACGTG
This sequence comes from Rhodovarius lipocyclicus, assembly GCF_009900765.1. Taxonomy (GTDB): domain Bacteria; phylum Pseudomonadota; class Alphaproteobacteria; order Acetobacterales; family Acetobacteraceae; genus Rhodovarius; species Rhodovarius lipocyclicus. The sequence continues at coordinate 8,068 of NZ_JAAABL010000075.1, read as the reverse complement.
GCCGCAGCTTTCGCCGCTTCGCCACCGCAAGCCCCACCCGCCTCGCGCATGCCGAGCTGCTGGACCCGCTGGTGGAGGCCGAATTCTTCGTCACCCTGGCGCGGGATATTCCGCGCGGCACGCCGCTGGCGGGCATCATCCCGCACATCGCCCGCATCCAGGCGGGGGTGGAGGTGGCGGAATGCCGCTTCCCCATGGCCGCCCTGCCCGCCCCCGCCGCCGTCATCGCGGATGGCTGCGCGAACGGGCGCTATGTGTTCGGCCCCGATATCCCGCCCGGCACCGACCTGCCCGCCATGGCCGTGCGCGTGCTGGTGAACGGGCGGCAGCGCCGCACGGGCACCGGCGCCGAGGTGATGGGCCACCCGCTGCGCCCGCTGGAATGGCTCGCGGGCCATGTCGGCCTGCATGCGGGGGACACCATCAGCACCGGCAGCGCCACCGGCATGCTGCCCGCCCGGGCGGGGGATGCGGTGCTGGTGTGCTTCGGCGATTTGCAGCCGATCGAGATCGCCTTCGATTGAGGCAAGCCAGGGCCGGGGCGGCCCCTGCCATGCGGCGCGGCGGGTTGCCCCGGCGGCCCGCTCCGCCATGTTGGCGCCATGGCCGAGACTGAAGACGCCCGTATCCGCCGGCTGATCGCCGTGTTCGCCATTTCGGCCTTCGCCGCATCCATGGTCGCGCGCGCGACGGACCCGCTGGTGCTGGCGATCGCGCGCGAATTCGCGATGCCGGAGCAAACGGTGGCGCTGCTGGGTTCGGCCTTCGCCCTGCCCTATGCGCTGGTGCAGCCCTTCCTGGGGCCGGTGGGCGACGCGCTGGGCAAGAAGCGCATCATCCTGCTCTGCCAGTTCCTGGTGGCGCTGATGGTGCTGGGCTGCGCCATCTCCCCCGCCTTCCTGCCGCTGCTGCTGATGCGCGCGCTGTCGGGTGCGGCCGCCGGCGGCACCATGCCGCTGACGCTGGCGGTGTTCGGGGATGAGGTGCCGGCCGCCAAGCGCCAGGTGGCGATCAGCCGCCTGCTGATGTTCACCATCTGCGGCCAGATCGGCGGCGGCATCACCGCGGGCGTGCTGGAGCCGCTGCTGGGCTGGCGCGGCGTGCTGATGCTGTGCGCCGGGCTGACGGCCACGGCCGTGGTCATCCTGTTCGCCGCCCGCCGCCGCGCGGCGCCCGAACCCGTCCATCCCTTCCGCCCCGCCGAGGCGATGCGCCGCTACGCCACCATCCTGCGCCTGCCGCAGGCGCGCGTGCTGTACCCCGCCGTGGCGCTGGAGGGCGCGCTGATCTTCGGCGCCTTCCCGCACCTCGCGCCCATCCTGCAAGGCCGTGGCCTGGGCGGCACGCAGGAGGCAGGGTACGCCCTGGCCTGCTTCGGCGCGGGGGGCTTCCTGTATGGGCTGATCGTCACGCTGCTGCTGCGCTACCTGGGCCAGTCCTGGATGGTGCGGCTGGGGGGCGTGATGGGCTTCCTGGCGCTGACGGGCTTCGCGCTGGCGCCCAGCACGGCGGTCTTCATCGGCTCGGGCCTGGCGCTCGGGCTCGGCTTCTTCCTGATGCACAACACCCTGCAGGTGCGGGTGCTGGAGCTGGCGCCGCAGTCGCGCGGTTCCGCCATCGCGCTGCACGCCTTCGGCTTCTTCACCGGGCAGAGCCTGGGGGCGGCGCTGACCGGGCTCGGTGCCTCCTTCATCGGCTATGTGCCCTGGCTGCTGGCCTCCGGGCTGTGCCTTCTCGCGCTGGGCGTGTGGGTGGGGCGGGCGCCGAAACGGGCGGCCCTGGCCTGAGGCTGGAACATCCCTGGAACAAGGCCGGTCTTCCGCGCCTTGATATTGACCAAAATCAACATCATGCTCCGAGTCGCGGGAACGAATCACCGGCCCGCGCCGTGAAGCGGGCGCAACCATAGTTTGTGGATGGCCCTGTGGATGGGCCACAAGCACGTTCTGGTTTCGTCCGGGCCGCCCCCCGATTCGCGGCCAGACAGGCAAGGGAGGAACGAAGGCATGGCAGGCGCGGTGAGAGAGGATCTTCCCTGGTGGTCCTGGGCGGCCCCGCTGGCGGGGCTGGTCCTGGTGGGGCTGGGGCTGTCCGGGCTCTCCTGGGCGGGGATCGGCATGGTGGTGGCGCTGTTCGGCAGCGTCTTCGCCTCCGTCCTGCATGCGGAGGTGGTGGCGGCCCGCGTGGGTGAGCCCTATGGCACGCTGGTGCTGGCCATCGCGGTCACGGTGATCGAGACCGGGCTGATCCTGGCGCTGATGACCGGCGGCGATCAGCCCACCCTGCTGCGGGATTCGGTCTTCGCCTCCGTCATCATCTGCCTGAACGGGCTGATGGGCATCGCGCTGATGCTGGGCGGGGCCCGGCATTTCGAACAGGGCTTCGCCGCGCGCGGGGCCTCGGCCTTCCTGTCCGTCGTCATCGCCATCGCGACCATGACGCTGGTGCTGCCCAACTACACGCGCTCTGCCGAGGGTGCGGCGTTCAGCCAGGGGCAGCTGCTGGTCGTGGCCTTCCTGGCGGTGGCGCTCTACGCGGTGTTCCTGTTCGTCATGACCGTCAGGCACCGCAACGACTTCTTGCACGGCCACGGCATCGACCCCAGCGGCGAGCCCCCTTCCGCCCGGCGCACCGCCATCGCCTTCGGGCTGATGTGCGTCTCTCTGCTGACGGTGGTGCTGCTGGCCAAGAAGCTGGCCCCGGCGCTGGAGGCCGGGGTGGAGGCGATCGGCGCGCCGCAGACCGTGGTGGGCGTGGTGGTGGCCCTGCTGGTGCTGATGCCGGAGGGCGTTTCCGCCATCCGCGCCGCGGCCCGCAACCAGTTGCAGATGTCCCTGAACCTGGTGCTGGGCTCGGCCCTGGCCTGTATCGGGCTGACCATCCCGGCGGTGGCCCTGGTGGCGCTGTGGCAGGGGGAACAGCTGGTGCTGGGGCTGGAGCCCTCGGGCACCGTGATCCTGGCGCTGACCTGCGTGGTCAGCATCCTGACGCTGGCGCATGGGCGCACCACCCTGTTGCAGGGGGCGGTGCATCTGGTGATCCTGGCGGGCTTCCTGATGCTGAGCTTCATGCCATGACCGCCACCAACCCGCCCGATGCCGCCATTGCCGCCCTGCTGGCCCGCCGGCCGCGCGTGGCGCTCGTCGGCGCCAGCAACAAGCCGGAACGCGCGAGCTACGGCGTGATGGCCTTTCTGCTGGCGCATGGCTTCCAGGTGGTGCCGGTGAACCCCGGCCTGGCGGGCCAGGCGATCCATGGCCAGACCGTGGTGGCCAGCCTAGCCGAGGCCGGCCCGCTGGAGCTGGTGGACGTGTTCCGCCGCAGCGAGGAAGCGGGGGCGGTGATGGATGAGGCGGTGGCGCTCGGCGCCCGCGCCGTCTGGCTGCAATTGGGCGTGGTGGACGAAGCCGCCGCCGCCCGCGCCCGCGCCGCCGGGCTGGAGGTGGTGCAGGACCGCTGCCCCGCCATCGAATGGCCCCGGCTGGGTGTTACCTGAGCAGGAATATGACGAAACGATACCCTGCTTGAATCCGGCCCGCCGTTGGGCCACATGCTCTACCTGAACGGCGCGTAATAATTGCCGTCGCAACCAGTCCAAAGGAACCCAGAGGGTCCCATGACCGAAGAAGAGCGCCGCATCATCTCGGAATTCGTGCAGCGCATCGCTGGCGCGAGCCAGCCCGCCGCCGCCTCACCCTGGGGGCGCATGCCGAGCGTGGGCGCCCAGCCCCAGCAGCCCCCCCTGCCCCCGGTGGACCGGGAGGCGGACGCGATGATCGACCAGCTGTTCCGGCAATACCCCGAGGCACGCTACCGCATCACCCAGACCGCCTTCGTGCAGGAGCACGCGCTGGTGGAGGCGAACAACCGCATCCAGCAGCTGGAATGGGAAGTGGAATCCGCGAAGCGTGAGGCCGAGGCCGGCCGCAACCGCGGCTTCCTGGGTTTCGGCGGCGGCCGCGCGGCCCCCATGCCGCCCCCGCCGCAGCCCCAGTATCCGCCCGGCTACAACCCCTCCGCCCTGCAGGGGCGCCAGGGGCCTGGCTTCCTGGGCACGGCGCTGACCACGGCGGCGGGCGTCGCCGGCGGCATGGTGCTGGGCAATATGCTGATGAACGCCTTCAGCGGCCATGGCGGCGCTGCGGCCGCGGCGCAGAGTGCTGCCTTCGGCGGCACCACCCCGGGCGCCTTCGGGCAGGAGGCGGTGCCCACCTCCTCCCCCTGGACCAACCCGGGCGGCACGCAGGACGCCGCCGGCGCCTATGAGCCGGCCAGCTACGACCAGGGCGGCAACCAGGATGCCACCGGCGGTTATGAGGATACGCCCGCCGACAACTACGACGACGCCTCGGGCGGGTACGAGGACGACCAGTACTGAAACAGCGTCAGGGCCGGGGGTTTCCCCGGCCCTTTCCGTTTCAGGCCGCGCCCGGCTCCTTGGCCGCGACCACCACCATCGCCGGGCGCACCAGCCGCCCGTTCAGGGTCCAGGCCGCGCTCCATGCCTGGATCACGGTGCCGGGGGCCACGCCCTCGGGCGCCGGCTGCTCGGCCATCGCCTGGTGCAGTTCAGGGTCGAAGGGCTTGCCGGTGGCGTCGTGGCGCTGCACGCCGTTGCGCTCCAGCGTGGCCCAGAAGCTTTTCTCCACCCCCTCGAAGCCGCCGCGCAGCTTGCCCAGCAGCTCGGGCTCGCCCTCGGCCGGCGCGGGCAGGGCCGCGAGGCCCCGGCGCAGGTTCTCGGCCACTTCCACCACATCGGTGGCGAATTTCTGCACAGCATAGGCGCGGGCGTCCTGCACCTCACGCGCGCTGCGGCTGCGGATGTTCTGCGTCTCCGCCTCGGCGCGTAGCCACTTCTCGCGCAGGGCGGCCACCTCCTCGGTCAGCTGCTGGATGCGCTGCTCGGGCGTCAGCTCCTCCGGCAGCGTGTCCTGCGGCTCGGTGGAGGTGGGGTTTTCCTCGGGAGTCTGGTTCGTCGTGTCGGTCATGGCTTCCATCGCGTAAGGTCGCGCGGGCACCCGGAACGGGGCGCGAATGTCAGCCGATCACCTAGGCGGCATGAGGCGCGGCCACAAGCCCTTGAAAGATGGAAGCAAGGCACCGGTCGGATGCGGGAAGGGCCAGGGGGCGCCGCCCCCTGGACCCCCGGCAGGAGCCGAAAGGCCCCTGCACCCCATCAGTTTGGCGCTTTAGCTTGGCAGGTGGGGCGCCTTTTCATGATAAAATTCAATAAGAAACACGCCGCCAAAGGCAGCGCCCCCCACCAACTAAGTCCCCCGCGCCGGCAGCAACCGCCCGATGAACAGCACCGGCCCGGTCGGCCGCCCGATCGGCGACCCCCCGGGCGGTTCCAGCGTGATCTCGATCAGCATCCCCGGTTCCGGCCGGATATCCGCGTGGCGCACGCTGATCCGCCCATCCTCCGGCACCAGACCCAGGCTGGTGGGCGCGGTGGCGCCTTGCGGCAGGGCCCACAGCTGCCGCACCCGGCCTTCGGGCACCGGGCGGTTGTTCAGCGCGGCCAGGCGGATCTCGCCGTCGCGCCGGTCGGCCTCGACCAGGAAGGCCGGGGCCTCTCGGTCGGTCAGCAGCACGGTCATCAGCGGGCCGGGCGGCGGGGCGGGCTGGCGGGTCAGCACCACCACGGCCAGCCCGGCCGCCACCGCCGTGGCGCCCAGCGCCCAGAAGCGCGTCAGCCAGGGCGCGCGGGCGCGGGGCGGCGGGGCGGGGTTCAGGCTGGCCTCGATGCGGGCCCACAGGCCGGGGGGCGGGGCCTCGGGCGCGGCCAGCACGGTCAGGGGCGCCAGGCGCCGCTGCCAGTCCAGCACCTGGGCCGCCAGGGCGGGGTCGTTGGCCATGGCGGCCTCGACGGCCTGGGCCTCGGCGGCGGTCAGGGTGCCCAGCGCGTATTCGCCCGCCAGCAGGTCGCGTTCCTCGGGCGTCATGCCAGGCACTCCCGCAGGGAGAGCAATCCGCGCCGGATCCAGGTCTTCACCGTGCCCAGTGGCAGTTCCAGCCTCTCCGCGATCTGCGGGTGGGACAGGCCATGGACGAAGGCCAGCACGATGCCGCGCCGGTTCTTCTCCGGCAGCCCCTCCAGGCATTGGCGCAGGCGGGCGCCGGTCTCGATGGCTTCCAGCGCCGAGAGCGCCTCGGGCTCCACCGCCGTGTCGCCCAGGGTGGGGTCGTCGGTGGGGGTTTCGCGGCCGCGGGCGCGGATGATGTCCAGCGCCGCGTTGCGGACCACGGTGCCGAGCCAGGCCTCCGCCGCGCCGCGCGCGGGGTCGTACTGCCCGGCGCGGCGCTGGATGGACAGGAAGGCGGTGTGCAGCGCGTCCGCCGCCTGGTCGCGGTCGCGCAATATGGCGTTCGCCACGCCGAACAGCCGCACGGACTGCCGTTCATAGATCCGGCGCAGGGCCTCCCCCTGGCCGGCCGCGACCTGGGCCAGCAGTTCCGCCAGGCTGGATTCGCTCACTGGAACAGCCGCTGCATGCGGCCCATGAAATCGCGGAACTCGGTGCCTTCCTCCGTGCGGACGGGGCCGGGGGGCACGAATTGCCGGTAGCGCGCCATGGCCTGCGCGGTGCCCGAGAGCGGCAGCTCCACCGGCTCCGGGCTGCTGCCGCCGGCGCCGAGGCCGGTGGGGCGCACCAGCGCATAGGGCGCGTCGCGCAGCTCGCTCTCCATGCGCTCGGCTTCCTCCGCGCGCGGGAAGCAGGACAGGGTCCGCCCCTCCAGCCCGCAGGACATCTCGATCATCGCATTGCGGCCCAGGCGCAGCTGCACCTTGCCCGCCAGCGCCATCAACCCGCGGGAGGCACCGTCCAGCCCCAGCTCCCGCGCCGTGACCACGGGCACCAGCCGGCCGCCGCGCTCCTGGATCTCCAGCGCCAGGCCGGGGCCGCCGCCGGGGCGCTCCACCCAATCCTGGTGGCGCAGCATGCAGGCGGTGCGGTCGGTCATGCGGTCCGTCATGCAGCCCAGGCGCCAGGTGCCGAAGGATTCGCCCACATCCTGCGGCGGCGGGTTCTGCGCGGCCGCCGGCCATGCCAGAAACAAGGTCAGGTAAAGACTACGGCGCATGGAGGGCTTCCGATGACGAAAACGGTGACTTGGGCGGATGGCCGGGTTCTGCCGGCGCTGGGTCTTGGGACCTGGAAGATGGGGGAAGACCCCCGCCGCCGGCAAGAGGAGTTGGCCGCCCTGCGCGCCGGGCTCGACGCCGGGCTGACGCTGATCGACACCGCCGAGATGTACGGCGAGGGCGCCGCCGAGAGCCTGATCGCCGAAGCCCTGGCGGGCCGGAAGCGGGAGGAGGTGTTCCTCGTCTCCAAGGTCTATCCGCACAATGCCGGCGCCACGCGCCTGCCGCAGGCGCTGGCCCGCAGCCTGAAGCGCCTGAAGACCGACGTGCTGGACTGCTACCTGCTGCATTGGCGTGACTCCGTGCCCCTGGAGGAAACGGCCGAGGCGATGGAACGGATGCGCGCGGCCGGACATATCCGCGGCTGGGGCGTGTCGAACCTGGATGTGGAGGACATGGAGGAGCTGGCGGACCCGCGCTGCGCCACCAACCAGGTGCTGCTGCACCCGGGCGAGCGCGGGGTGGAATTCGACCTGCTGCCCTGGATGCAGGCGCGCGGCATGCCGCTGATGGCCTACTCGCCGCTGGGCCAGGGGCCGGTGCTGCGCAACCCGGCACTGGGCAAGATCGCGGCCCGGCATGGCGCCACGGCCGCGCAGGTGGCGCTGGCCTGGTCCATCAGCCACCCGGGGGTGATCGCCATCCCCAAATCCGGCCGCGCGGCACGGGCGGCGGAAAACGCCAAGGCTCTGGAACTGGAACTGACGGCGCAGGACCTGGCGGAGATCGACGCGGCCTTCCCGCCGCCCCGGCGGAAACGGCCGTTGGCGATGCTGTGAGGTGCTCAGGGGCTTTGCCCTCTACAACCGTGAACCTTGGTAACAGTTTAGACCGGCAGCCTAGGTAACAGTGTTGCTACGACGTTCCGGGCTGGCTCGATCGAGCCAGCCCGGAACGGCGCAAGGTTCCGCTTTCGGCATC
>NZ_JAAABL010000074.1 GCF_009900765.1 Rhodovarius lipocyclicus | reverse complement strand
TACCCGCTACGATCGCTGCCCTACGGCCTTCTTCTCCGCCATCGCCCTCGCTGCCACCGTCATCTTCTGGCTGTGATCAACGAGTCCTGACCCTAGACTGGCCTCCTCTACCGGATCCTGTCTCGGCTCATCCTCGGCATGGGCAGCAAGGAGCCAAGGCCGAACGCGGCTGATCGCGTCGCTCATGTCGCTCCGCAGCTGCTCCGCGTAGCTTCTGTAGCGCACGCGACGCGGGGGTGGCTCCGCGACCTCGTAGCGCCATCCGTGCCGCTCGGCGAAGGCTTCCGCGCTCTGCCTGTCCGGGAACTCAAGTCGCACGAGCGCGAGCGGATCCGTGCTGCCAATCCATCCGGTGAGCGGGTCGATCGGCGGCGGCGACGATGGCACGATCTCCAGGACCCAGCGCTGCCGTCCTGGCGCGGATTGCGTGACGGAACGACCCGGCTGATGGATGCGCACGAGAGGGAGCCGCCATCGGCCGGCCGATGAAGCGCCGCCCGGCAGGAGCGGCACCGATTCTTCCCGGCCGGTCCCGCTCCCCGCTCCGGTAGCCGGCCCCACTACCTCGCCCCAAGTCGGAAGAGAGGCCGGAAGGACTGAAGGTGGGCGTGAGGCCATGGCGGCAGCGTCTAGTCCGCCGCTTCGGGCGCGCCCTCCACCGCGGGCTTGGGCGGCGCCGTTCCGGGCCGCGGCTCGAGGACCACCTGCTCCGCGGCCGCATCCCAGCGCAGCGTCACGGTGTCGCCCTTGGCGACCTCGCCGCCCAGCATGGCGCGCGCAAGGCGGGTTTCGACCAGGCTGCGGATCTGCCGCTTGAGCTCGCGCGCGCCGTATTCGGGCCGGTAGCCCTCGGCGGCCAGCATCGCCGTGAGGCTTTCGTCGAACTCCAGCGTCACACCCTGGGTCGCCGCGGTGCGCTTCACCCGGTCGAGCTGCAGCAGCACGATCTGCCGGATCTCCTCCTTCGAGAGCGCATGGAAGACGATGATCTCGTCGATGCGATTGAGGAACTCGGGGCGGAAATGGCCGCGCAGCACCTCCATCAGCTCGGCCTTCAGCTTCTCGGGCTGCTCGGCCACCGTGCCGCGCAGGTGCAACCGCTTCTGGATGCGATCCGAGCCCAGGTTCGAGGTGGCGATGATGATCGTGTTGGTGAAATCCACCACCCGCCCCTTGCCGTCCGTGAGGCGCCCATCGTCGAAGACCTGCAGCAGCACGTTGTAGACATCCGGGTGCGCCTTCTCGATCTCGTCGAGCAGGATGACGGAGTAGGGCTTGCGCCGCACCTTCTCGGTGAGCTGGCCGCCCTCGTCATAGCCGACATAGCCCGGCGGCGCGCCCACCAGGCGAGCGACCGCATGGCGCTCCATGTACTCCGACATGTCGATGCGCAGCAGTGCGCCCTCGTCGCCATAGACCACCTCGGCCAGCGCCTTCGCGAGCTCGGTCTTTCCCACCCCCGTGGGCCCGAGGAAAAGGAAGGTCGCGACCGGCTTCGAGCCCTCGCGCAGCCCGGCACGCGCCAGCCGCACCGCGTCCGAGACCGCCTTGATCGCCTGCTCCTGGCCGATCACCCGCTCGTGCAGGCGCTCCTCCATCTTCAGCAGCTTCTCTCGTTCGGCCTCCGTCAGCTCGCTGACCGGGATGCCGGTGAGCTTGGAGACGATCTGCGCGACATGGCTCGCCTGCACCTCGGCCGAGCCGGTGGCGCGCTCCTTCTCCCAGGCCTCCGTCAGCTCCTTGAGGCGCGCCTCCTTCGCCGCGATCTGCTTGCCGAGGTCGGCGGCCTTCTCGAACTGCTTGCGCGAGGCGGCATAGTCCTGCTCGCGCTTGATCTGGTGCAGTTCCGCCTCGATCTCCTGCACCTCGACCGGCCGCGCGGTGGCCGAGAGCTTCACCCGCGCCGCCGCCTGGTCGATCAGGTCGATCGCCTTGTCGGGCAGGAAGCGGCCCTGGATGAAGCGGTCCGAGAGTTCGGCGGCGGCCAGGATCGCCTCGTCGGTGATCGTCACCTTGTGGTGCGCCTCGAAGGTGTCGCGCAGGCCGCGCAGGATCATGATCGCCTGCGCCACCGTCGGCTCGGCCACCATCACCGGCTGGAAGCGCCGCTCCAGCGCCGCGTCCTTCTCGATGTGCTTCTGGTATTCGTTGAGCGTGGTGGCGCCGATCAGGTTCAGCTCGCCGCGCGCGAGCATCGGCTTGAACACGTTGGCGATGTCGAGCCCGCCCTCGCCGCCGCCCTGTCCGGCGCCGACGATGGTGTGGATCTCGTCGATGAACAGGATCATCTCGCCCTGGTGCTCGGTCACCTCCTTGAGGATCTTCTGCACCCGCTCCTCGAACTCGCCGCGGTATTTCGAGCCGGCGACCATCGAGTTGATGTTCAGCTCCACCAGCCGCTTGCCGCGCAGCGCCTCGGGCACCTCGCCATCCACGATCCGCTGCGCGAGGCCTTCCACGATCGCGGTCTTGCCCACGCCGGGCTCGCCGATCAGCACGGGGTTGTTCTTCTTGCGGCGGGCGAGGATCTCGATCGTCGTCTCGATCTCCTGCGCGCGGCCGATCACGGGGTCGAGCTTGCCGTCGCGCGCCATCTTCGTCAGGTCGCGCGAATACTTGTCGAGCTCGGGCGTGTTGGTGGGCGCTTCGGCGCGGCCCTCCTCCGCGCCCTCCTTGCCGACCACGCGCGCCACCTGCTGGCGCAGCGCCTGCGGCGTGAGGCCGAGCTTTCGCAGGATGTTGGCCGCCAGCCCCTCGCCCTCCTCGGCGAGGCCGATCAGTAGATGCTCCGGCCCGACATAGGAATGGCCCATGTCGGTCGAGGCGGTGAAGGCGCGGCTGAGCGCGTCCTTGACGCGGGGCGCGACGCCCATCTCGCCCTCATGCGGCTTTTCGCCGCGCTTGGCCTCCTGCTCGATCTGCGTGCGCAGCTGGTCGGCCGAGATCTTGAACTGGCCGAGGACCGTCTTGACGACTTCCGAGCCGAGCAGCGCCAGCAGCAGGTGTTCCGTGTCCACCTCCGGCCTGCCCCGTTCGGCCGCATGGCGGGCTGCCTCCTGCAACAGCCGTTCGGCCTGGTCGCTGATGCGCGCGGCAAGGCCGCCGCCCGGCCGGCGTGCCGAACCGCGCCGCTGGCTGCGACGCGGCGAATCCGAGGCGGCGGCGTCGCCAAAGGTGGCATCCACCACCTGCTCATCCTCCTCTGCGGCGGGCAGGTCGTGCCCGAGGCCACCGATCAGGCTGCCGAAGGGGCGGTCGCCGAAGAACTCCTCGAACAGGCTGCCATGGCTGCCGAACAGGGCCTCAAGAGGCGAGGCGGTCCGCCCCTGGCGGCGGAGCGTGTCGCGGTAGTGCTCGTCGCAGAGCTCAAGATCCTGCCGCCGCCCGTTCACCGAAGCGCGGACGCGCACCGTCGCCGCCCGCCCACAGACATCGCATTTGCCGTTCATCAGCGTTGCTCCTCCGCATGATCCACCGTGGTGGTGGATCTGGTGATGCCCTGTTGCCCGGCCGCCGCCGCTTGCCGCAGCGCCGGGAAGTCGTCCGGGGTGATGGTCTCGCGCGCCAGCAGCAGCCGCGTGCCGGCATCAAGATCGGCGCGGCGTTCGGCGAGCAGCGCCCTGGCCCGCGCATAGGCCTCGTCGATCAGCCCGCGCACCGCGACATCCACCTCGCGCGCCGTGGCCTCGGAATAGTTGCGCGACGTGAAGCCCGGCACGCCATCGCCGAGGAAGCTCTGCCGCTCGGCCTCCAGCACCGCCTGGCCGAGCGAGGGATGCATCCCGAAGCGGGTGACGATCTGCCGCGCGATGTCGGTCACGCGCGCGAGGTCGTCCGCCGCGCCGGTCGAGATCTCGCCGAGCACGAGGTCCTCGGCCGCGCGGCCGGCCAGCAGCACGACCATGCGGTTCTCGAGGTCGCGCCGGGTGATGAGGAAGCGGTCCTCGGTCGGCCGCGTCATGGTGTAGCCCAGCGCGCCGATCGAGCGCGGGATGATCGAGACCTTGTGCACGGGATCAGCCCCGGGCAGGGAGGCGGCGGCGAGCGCATGGCCCATCTCGTGCCAGGCCACCGCCTCGCGCTCCTTCTGATTCAGCACGCGCCCCTTGCGTTCGAGGCCGGCGACGATGCGCTCGATCGCGGCGGTGACATCGGCCATGCTCACTGCCTCGGCGCCGCGGCGGGTCGCCTGGATCGCCGCCTCGTTCACCAGGTTGGCGAGTTCCGCGCCCGAGAAGCCCGGCGTCAGCGCGGCGATCTGCTCGACATCCAGCCCCTCGTGCTTCACCTTCTTCAGATGCACGCGCAGGATGGCGGCGCGGCCGGACTTGTCGGGCCGGTCCACCACCACCTGGCGGTCGAAGCGGCCGGCGCGCAGCAGCGCGGGGTCGAGGATCTCGGGCCGGTTGGTGGCGGCGAGCAGCACGATCCCCTCGCGCGGGTCGAAGCCGTCGAGTTCGGTCAGCAGCTGGTTGAGCGTCTGTTCCTTCTCGTCGTGGCCGCCGCCGAAGGCCCCCACGCCGCGCTTCTTGCCGAGCGCATCCAGCTCGTCGATGAAGATGATGCAGGGGGCGGCCTTGCGGGCCTGCTCGAAGAGGTCGCGCACGCGCGCCGCGCCCACGCCCACGAACATCTCGACGAATTCGGAGCCGGAGATGGAGAAGAAGGGCACCCCCGCCTCGCCGGCCACGGCGCGCGCGACCAGGGTCTTGCCGGTCCCCGGCGGGCCGACCAGCAGGATGCCCTTCGGAATGCGCGCGCCGAGCCGGCCGTATTTCTCGGGAGCCTTCAGGAAATCAACGATCTCGCGCAGCTCGGCCTTGGCCTCGTCGATGCCGGCGACGTCGTCGAAGGTGACGCCCGTGTCCTTCTCGACATAGACCTTCGCCTTGGACTTGCCGACCGACATCAACCCGCCGAACCCCTGTCGCTCCGCGACATGGCGGAACAGGAACATCCAGGCCCCAAAGAAGACCAGCGCCGGCAGCACCCAGGACAGCACGGTCGAGAGGAAGGTGTTCTGGATCGTGCCGTCGTAGCGCGCGGTGGACTGTTCAAGCCGGCGCGTCAGGTCCTCCGGCACGATGGTGCTCAGGAAATGCGTCCGGCCCTCGATCGGCTCACGGTAGCGGCCGAAGATGCTGTCCGGGCGGACCTGGACCTCGGCGATGCGGTCCTGCTGCAGCAGTTCCAGGAAACGCGAATAGGGGATGCGCTCGGTCACCGACGCGCCCTGCCACCAACCCTGGAAAAGCAGGAGCAGCAGGAAGGCCCCGATCCAGTACCAGATATTGAATTGTTGCTGTCTGTTCACTTACGGCTCCGGCTGCTGGCGCGGAGTAAAGCGCGAAAGGCCCTCCGGCCGGAAGGCAGGGAAGCGGGTGATCAGGGCGGCCTCGTGTCGGCGCTTTCGAGGGCCGCGGCCTCCGCCTCGCGCCGGTCCTGGTCGCGCACGAGCCAATAGACGATGCCGAGCGCCAGTATCGCCGCGCCGAGCGCGAGCAGCTTCATCGCCTCGGTCTGGCTGAGGTCGAGGATGATGAACTTCCGCACCACCGCGAGCATGGCGATCATCACCACCGCGCGCACCTGGACGATGCCGAATCGCCGCTCGACGATGACCAGCAGGGACCGCTTGAACTCCAGCGCGATGACGACGGTGAAGATCGCGCCGAACACGGTCTGGAACACCGCCGGATCCGTGGGGTCGAAGATGTCCACCAGAAGCAGCGAGGTGGCGACCAGCTTGAGCAGGTTCCACAGCGCGGCCAGGACGATCAGCGCGATCAGGATCGTCAGCACAAAGACGACGACCTGCTCGAACTTCTCGTAGAAGGTCAGGGACCGCCAGAGCACGGAGTTGCCACGTGGTGATTTCGCTTCGCTCATCGGCCCGCATCCAATGTGACAGTGATCGTGAGGCGCGTGCCGTCGCGCAGGATCGTCAGCGTAATCGTATCGCCCGGCGCTTGCCGGTCGAGCGCGGCGAGCAGTTCCGCCACGCGGCGCAACGGGCGGCCCTCCACTTCCAGGATGATGTCCCCGGTCTGAAAGCCGCTGTCGCGCCCAAGGCGGGCCGGGCGGATCCCCGCGCGCTCCGCGGCCGAGCCGGGCTCGACCTCGAGCACGAAGACGCCCTCGATGCCGAGGCGCGCCGAGAGCGCGGCGTTGAGCTGCTCCTCGACGCGGATGCCGAGCGAGGGGCGGATGTAGCGCCCCTGGGCGATCAGGCGCGGGACCACGCGGTTGACCGTATCCACCGGCACCGCGAAGCCGATCCCGGCCGAGGCGCCGGAGGGGCTGTAGATGGCGGTGTTCACGCCGATCAGCCGGCCGGCGGAATCGAGCAGCGGGCCGCCGGAATTGCCGGGATTGATCGCGGCGTCGGTCTGGATCAGCCGCTCGATCACCACCCCCGTCTCGCTCGGCAGTTCGCGGTTGAGCGCCGAGACGATGCCGTTGGTCAGCGTCCAGTCCAGGCCGAAGGGATTGCCGATGGCGAAGACCTTCTGGCCGACGCGCAGGTCGTGGCTGGTGCCGATCGGCAGCGGCTCCGGCCGCCCGGTGCCGACGCCGATGCGCAGCACCGCGAGGTCGTGCGCCGGGCTCGTGCCCACCAGCACGGCGTTGTAGGCGCGGCCGTCGGCCAGCCGCACCGTGGCGGCCGAGGCGCCGGCGATCACATGGTCGTTCGTCACCACATGGCCGAGACGGTCCCAGACGAAGCCCGAACCCGTCCCCCGGGGCACCTGCAGCGCGTTGCGGGTCCAGGGGTTCACGACGCGCTCGGTGGTGGCGATGAAGACGACGGAATCGCGCGCCTGCTCGAACAGCGCGATGGTCGCCTGCTCGTCGGCGGCGAGATCCCCGCGCGGCGTCACCGCCCGCGGCTCCGCGCGGCTGGCCAGGAACTCCGCCTGGATCAGCGGAATGCTCTGCCAGGCGGTCATCAGGACCAGTCCGACCAGCAGCAGCAGCAGGGTCCGAAACAGGAAACGCCCTTCGGTCATGGCACGCAGATCTCCTCGGTTGCCGGCATCCTCGCCACTCAGCCACTGCCGATCAGGATGCCTGCGGCGAGCACGAGGCCGCCGCCCAGCACCACCTGGAACACCGCCCGGCCGATCGGCGTCTCCATGTAGCGGTTCTGGACCCACGCGATGGCCCAGAGCTCGACGAAGACGATCGCGATCGCGATCGCTGTCGCCGTCCAGAAATGCGGGATCAGGTAGGGCAGCGCATGGCCAAGGCCGCCCAGCGTCGTCATCACCCCCGAGGCGAGCCCGCGCTTCCAGGGCGCGCCGCGGCCCGAGAGCTTCCCGTCATCATGGACGGCCTCGGTGAAGCCCATGGAGATGCCCGCGCCGACCGAGGCCGAAAGCCCGACCAGGAAGGTCGTCCAGGGGTTCTGCGTGGCGAAGGCGGTGGCGAAGATGGGGGCGAGCGTCGAGACCGAGCCGTCCATCAGCCCCGCCAGCCCCGGCTGCACCCAGGTCAGCACGAACTGCCGACGCGCGGCCAGGCACTCCTCGCTCGCCGCGCCGCTGCGGGCGAGTTCGGCGGCCATCGCCTCGACATCGCTCTCGTGCCGCGCCTCCGCCGCCGCGAGATCGCCGAGCAGCTTGCGTGCCTCGGCGTCCGTCGTGCGCTCGGCGGCGGCGCGGTAGAAGGCCTCGGCCTCGCGCTCCATCGCCAGCGCCTCGGCGCGGATGCGATCGAGGCCGAGATTCTCGATCAGCCAGACCGGGCGGCGGGCGTAGAAATCCGCCACATGCTCGCGCCGGATCGGCAGGATCAGCTCGCCGTGGCGGGAACGGTAGAGCTCGATCAGCCAGCGGCGGTGCTCGTCCTCCTCCTCGGCCATGGCCTCGAAGAGGCGCGCGGTGGCGGGAAAGGTCTCGCGCAGGCACCGCGCATAGAGCCGGTAGATGCGCGCATCCTCCTCCTCCGAGGCGATGGCCAGCGCCAGGATCTCCTCCGCCGAGAGGCTCGCGAAGCGGCGGCGGCCGAAGGCGGGAAGCGGGATCAGGCGCATGGAGGGGACAGTTGGCCGCAGGCTGTTTCACGGCGATCCTAGCACATCGCCCCGGCGTGGGCCAGCGCGAACCGGGCGGCGGGTGCCGCCCCATGACGATCCGGAAGGCCATGACAGCGCGGCCGGTTCCGGTCATGCTACGCCCGGGATGCCGGCCGCGTCGTGCGGGTGGCGGGACGGCGGCGGGGCCGGGTTCGGATTCACGGAAGGACCACATGCTTCCCTGGTACGAGACGGTCGCGACGCGCTACCCGCCCTTCGTGGTCTGGATGCTGATCGCCGCCTGCGTCGGGGCGTTCCTGTACCAGGTCTCGCTGCCCCCTTCCGTCCTGGAACTCTTCCTGCGTCAGTACGCGCTGGTGCCCGCGCGCTTCTTCGCGCAATGGGCGCAGCCGCGCCCGGGCGACTGGCTCGCCTTCCTGACCAACATGTTTCTCCATGGCGGCTGGCTGCACCTGATCATGAACATGTGGACGCTCTGGATTTTCGGCCCCGCGGTCGAGGATCGGCTGGCAGCGCGCCGCTTCCTCTTCTTCTACATCGCCTGCGGTCTCGCTGCCGGCATCGCCCATGGGCTGGCCAACCCGGAGTCCGTCGTGCCCGCGCTCGGTGCCTCGGGGGCGATCGCGGGGGTGATCGGCTGCTACGCCCGGCTGTTCCCCGCGGCGCGGCTCGTCGTGATGATCCCCGTGCTGTTCCTGCCGCTCTTCTTTGAGGTCCGGGCGCTCGCCTTCGCGACGATCTGGTTGCTGCTGCAGATCATCCCCGGCCTTCTGACGCTCGGCCAGGATGTAGGCGGCGGCGGTATCGCCTGGTGGGCGCATATCGGCGGTTTCGCCGAGGGCTGGCTGCTCGCGCCAGCGGCGCGGCGGGCGCGCATCGCCCATCGTCCCTACTTTCGCGACGAGGGACTCTACGGCTTCATGCCGGATGGCCGGCGCAGTGGAGGGCGAGGACCGTGGCGATGATGGATCTTCTCTGGCTCTTCTTCATGCTCTCGGCGCTGCAGCCCGTGCTGCAGCGCCGCTACCTGGAAGCGATGCGCGTGCGCAAGATCGCGCAGATCGAGAAGCAGCGCGGCAGCCGCGTCATCCTCCTGGTGCACCGGCAGGAGACGATGAGCCTGCTCGGCTTTCCGCTGATGCGCTACATCGACGTCAACGACAGTGAGGAGTTGCTGCGCGCCATCCAGCTCACCGACGACGAGGTACCGCTCGACATCGTGCTGCATACCCCGGGTGGCCTGGTGCTGGCGGCGACGCAGATCGCGCGCGCGATCCAGGGGCATAGGGGCAAGGTCACGGTCTTCGTGCCGCACTACGCCATGTCGGGCGGCACGCTGATCGCGCTGGCGGCCGATGAGATCGTGATGTGCCGCCATTCCGTGCTGGGTCCGATCGATCCGCAGCTCGGCGGCATGCCGGCGGCCTCGATCGTGAAGGTGGCCGAGGAGAAGCCGATCGCCGAGGTCGAGGACCAGACGCTGATGCTCGCCGATGTCGGGCGCAAGGCGATCGCCCAGGTCGAGGCGGCCGCCACAAGGCTGCTGGCCGAGAAGATGGAGGAGGCGACGGCAAGGGCCCTGGCCGCGAAGCTCGCCACCGGAACCTGGACGCATGACTACCCGATCTCGGCCGAGGAGGCGCGCGGACTGGGCCTGCCGGTCAGCCTCGACATGCCGGACGAGATTCTGCAGCTCATGACGCTCTATCCGCAGCCGGTCCGGCGCCAGGGCGGGGGCGTGGAGTATCTCCCGCAGCCCCGCCAGAGGGAGCTCCGCGGGCGGTGATGCCGGCAGGCGGCACGCCCCGTTGCCAGCCGCGAACACCTGTCATTCGACAGCGAGGAGAACGACATGCCGACCGTCGCCTGCCCCGATTGCGCCTCCACGAACCGCGTCCGGCAAGAACGGCTCGGGGACAATCCCCGATGCGGACGCTGCGGATCGCCTCTCTTCCAGGGCAAGCCCGTGACCCTGACGGCGGCGAATTTCGACCGCCACCTGGCGGCCGAGACACCGCTTCTGGTGGATTTCTGGGCGGCGTGGTGCGGCCCCTGCAAGGTCATGGCGCCGCAGTTCGAGGCTGCCGCGAAGGCCCTCGAGCCACGGATGCGACTCGGCAAGCTCGACACCGAGGCCGAACAGCAGATCGCGGGCCGCTACGGCATTCGTGGCATACCCACCATGATCCTGTTCAGGGGCGGAGAGGAGATCGCCAGAACCAGCGGCGCGATGTCTGCTGCGCAGATCGTGGAATGGGCGCGCTCTCGGGCAGGATGATGGCCGCTCCTCATCCTGCTTGAGCCAGGCGACACAGGGGAACGGCATGCATGGCGTGACCGGGCTGCTTGAAAGCGCCGCATTGTTGGTCTTCGCCGCATTCGTCCTCGTGACGATCTGCGCCCACGCGGGCGTGCCGAGCATCGTCGGATACATCGGCACAGGCGTGTTGATCGGGCCGGCCGGAAGCGGCGTGCTGGCCCAGAGCGAAGCGCTCACCCCCATCGGCGAGCTTGGTGTCGTTTTTCTGTTGTTTGCGCTCGGGCTCGAATTCTCCTTCGAGAAGCTCGCCTCGCTAAGACGTCACGTGTTCGGGATCGGTGCGGCGCAGGTTGTGGTCACGACCCTGCTCGTCGCGATCCCGGCAGGGTTGATGTACGGACTGGCACCTGTGCCCGCGATCCTCATGGGCGGGGCGGTCGCGATGTCGTCCACGGCCATGTGTCTCAAGGTGCTTGCTTCCGTGAACGCCCTCAACACCGCTCCGGGGCGCCTCGCGATTTCCGTGCTGCTGTTTCAGGACCTGGCGGCGGTTGCGCTTCTGCTGCTGCACGACGCGACGTCCGGCGCGGCCGAGGGACTTGGCGTGGCGACCGTGATCGGGGGCGCGGCGGCGCTTGTGGCGGCCCTGTTCGTCGCACGCGGCCCGCTTCAGACAATCGCCGGATGGACAGCCGCGCGAGGCGATCCCGAACTGGCGCAGCTTCTCGCGCTGGCAATCGCCTTGGGGTCGGCGATCGCGGCCACAGCCGCCGGACTCTCACCGGCGCTCGCGGCCTTTGCCGCCGGAATGATCATCGGCGAAGGCGATGCGCGCCATGTCGTCGAGAAGGAAATCCGTCCCTTCCGCGATCTGTTCGTGGGCATCTTCTTCATCGGCATCGGCACGCAGATGCCGCTCGGCATCTTCTCATCGACCTGGCCGACCGTGCTGGTCTGGCTAGGGTCAGGACTCGTTGATCACAGCCAGAAGATGACGGTGGCAGCGAGGGCGATGGCGGAGAAGAAGGCCGTAGGGCAGCGATCGTAGCGGGTG
>NZ_JAAABL010000073.1 GCF_009900765.1 Rhodovarius lipocyclicus | reverse complement strand
TGTCAGGGGCAGAGCCCCTGACTGGGGGTTCGGGGGCAAAGCCCCTGAGCTGGGCCGCCCCGATCAGGTATTCATCGCGTCGAAGAAATCCTGGTTGGTCTTGCTGTACTTCAGCTTGTCCACCAGGAATTCCATCGCATCCTGCATGCCCATCGGGTTCAGGATACGCCGCAGCACCCACATCTTGGACAGGGTGCCGCGCTCGACCAGCAGTTCTTCCTTGCGGGTGCCGGACTTGGTGATGTCGATCGCCGGGAAGACGCGCTTGTCGGACAGCTTGCGGTCCAGCACGATTTCGCAGTTACCGGTGCCCTTGAACTCTTCGAAGATCACCTCGTCCATGCGGCTGCCGGTGTCGATCAGGGCGGTGGCGATGATGGTCAGCGAACCGCCTTCCTCGACATTGCGGGCCGCGCCGAAGAAGCGCTTGGGGCGCTGCAGGGCGTTGGCGTCCACGCCGCCCGTCAGCACCTTGCCCGAGGAGGGGACGACCGAGTTGTAGGCACGGCCGAGGCGCGTGATGCTGTCCAGCAGCACCACCACGTCGCGCTTGTGCTCGACCAGGCGCTTGGCCTTTTCCAGCACCATTTCCGTGACCTGCACGTGGCGGGTGGCGGGTTCGTCGAAGGTGCTGGCCACCACCTCACCGCGCACGGTGCGGGCCATGTCGGTCACTTCCTCCGGCCGCTCGTCGATGAGCAGCACGATCAGGAACACGTCCGGGTTGTTGGCGGTGATGGACTTGGCGATGTTCTGCAGCATCACCGTCTTGCCGGTGCGCGGCGGGGCCACGATCAGCGCGCGCTGGCCCATGCCGATGGGGGCCACCAGGTCGATCACGCGATGGGTGTAGTCCTTGGTCGGGCCCTTCGCGACGCTCTCGACCTCGGCGTTTTCCATCTTGAGGCGCCGGGTGGGATACAGCGGCGTCAGGTTGTCGAAGTTGATGCGGGTGCGCAGCGCCTCGGGCGGCTCGAAATTGACCGAGTTCACCTTGAGCATGGCGAAGTAGCGCTCGCCATCCTTGGGGGCCCGGATCTGGCCTTCGACCGTATCGCCGGTGCGCAGGCCGAAGCGGCGCACCTGGGCGGGGGAGACGTAGATGTCATCGGGACCCGGCAGGAAGTTCGCCTGCGGGCTGCGCAGATAGCCGAAGCCGTCGGAGAGGATTTCGAGCGTCCCCTCGCCGTAGATCGCCTGGTCGTTGTCGGCCAGCACTTTCAGGATGGCGAACAGGATGTCCTGCTTGCGCAGGGTGGAAGCGTTCTCGACCCCCACCTCCTCGGCGAAGGCGAGAAGGTCGGGCGGGCTCTTGGCCTTGAGTTCGGAGAGATGCATCGCTGATGGATGTTCCGGGCATGGGCCGCGCGCGACCTGGGGCGGGGTCCGGCCTGGTTCCCGTAGTGGAAACCGTACCGGCATGCGGCCGCTGCGCTGGCGTTGGGAAAGGCGGGACGCGAAGGTGCCGCTGCGCATGGATTAGGGACGCGGACCGCCCGCGTCAATGACCGGTTGTGGCGCGCGGCGTGGATTTCGCGAAGGAAATGGCCAGAAGCGCGAAGGCCACGCCGGCGGTGAGCCAGGCGGAGACATCGCCGAGCTTGCTCTGCGCCGCGACGCTGAGGCCGTTGTAGCCGGCATGGCACAGAATGACGGTGCCCATCTGCCAGCGCCCGGGCCAGGAGAGACGGCCGAGCCCCCAGTGGAAGGCGACGGAGGCAAGCCCGCCCAGCAGGGCGGCGGGTTGGGCGAACAGGGGGGATTCGAGCTTCGACCAGCCCTCATATAGGCCGAAGACCAGACCGGTGGCGCCCCAGGGGGCGCGCAGGATTTCGGCGAAGAGGCGCTTCGAGGCTTCCTCGACCATCGGGCCGAGGATGACGGCCATCATGACGACGGCAAGGACGGGGCCGACCATGCCGCGGGAGAGTTCTGTCAGCGCCAGGGTCTCGATGACGACCGAGAGGGCGATGGCGAGGAGGCCGGCGAGGAGGGGGCGGATCATGAAAGATTCAAGGTATTCTGAAAATATAAAAATTAATTTCGAGAGGGATTTGGATAAGCAGTCACAAATAAAATTTCATCTTTATTTTTTTCCAACCAAATAGTCCTTATGCAGTAATTCGCATTATTTGGATTCTTAAAATAACACTCGACCACATGTTTTTTTCCATGTGGCGTCGTAACCGTCTTTAAGACGGCGTTTACCTCCGGGTGCGCTTCCAAGGCTTCAAGCAATTGATCAGGATTGTTTATTTCAAAACCAACAGAAAGAAAAAAATTGCATTTGCTCCTCCCATCAGGATGGTTAGAATTTAACAAATAATCAGTTATTTTTCTTCTATCAATAATTAATTTCTCTGTATCGAGATGCATTTTTTTCCTCATTGCTTACTATGTCGTCAACGTCAACAAAAATAACGGAATTACTATGGCTCGGAAATTCAACCATAAATACTTTTTTGGGCTCTACCACTTCAACAATAGTTCCCCTAGAGCCTTTTGGGATTTTGGCACCCTCATCGGAGGGTAAAGGCCGCACGGAACGGACAAGATCGAATATTCTAAAATTTTCCCTAGATGAAAATTCTTTGTAGGAATTTAAGTCTATATTTTTATTTTCCCACAGTAAGAATTTTTCTTTGGTCGGTTCGTTTAAAATAACAGTCGACCATTCATGATCAATCACGATGCTAATCCTTTGTTATTTTCTTTACGCCTGTTCGTTTTTTGAATTTTTCCTGCATCCCATTCTTTGTTTTGCTGATTTGGTCAGCAAATTTATAAAAATCTAACTCACTCATCACTATTGTTGCCGTAACATACCTCTCCACTTTTTTATTTGTGGAATTAAATTTTGTTGAAAACAAATTGAATTTTACAAGTCCTGGCCTAGAAATTGCACCTACGTAACCTTCGACGAACAGCTCAGGTGCCTCATGAAGTCCGACTACGTTGATCTCAGCCTTGACATTAAATTTCTCAACTTCATCGTCTGCCATGAAACTTCTCCTAGATTGGAAATCTGGCTCACGCATTAAGCTACCATCAGCGCCGCGGGATACCGAATCGCATTTTAAGATCTGCTTAAAATTTCACTACGTTGGCCCAGAGCACGCTTTGGGATCCGATGGCGACAATCGGCTACTCTGCTTCGCCTAATCCATCTAAGGTCGAAAGGTTCAGTCAAAAACCCCCCCATCACATAATCATGCCCACGCACCAATGCTGCTCCATAGCTGGTAGACCCGTGCATTCTTGTGCACACTCATCTGCGCATGGAACGCTAATCCATCGTCTTAGGTGACGGTCCGGATCAGCCGCCGCATCGGCTAGCTACGCATCAAACTAATCCGATGTGTTTCTATTCAGAAACCGTAGCGCAAAGCTCTTCCACTCTTAACATGATCAGTCACTCTCCAGTTCCCCGGACAGTTTCGATACGGCACTACTATCAGTAGCAACGCGCCGAGCGCCGTTCCGTCGACGCGTCGAGCAGATTCGACCGAGGGCCCCCCGTCAACTTCTTTTCAGAATGGCCTAACAATCACCATCACCACAATCACCACCATCAGCAGCGTCGGCACCTCATTCATGATGCGCCAGTATTTCCCGCTGCCCACCCGCTCGCCCTTGGCGAACCGCCTCTGCGCCCGCGCCAGCACGGTATGAAATACCGTCATCCCCACCACGCTGGCGAATTTCACGTGCCACCACCCGGCACTCCAATCCACCACCCCCGGTGTCAGGATCAGGATGATGCCGAAGGTCCAGGTCGCGTGCATCGCGGGCCCCATGATGGCCTTCGCCAGCCGGCGCTCCATCACCACGAAGCGCGCTTCCTCGGCCGAGCCCGCCGCGGTCTCGTGGTGGTACACGAACAGGCGCGGCAGATAGAACAGCGCCGCCATCCAGGCGATGACGCTGATCACGTGCAGCGCCTTGGTCCAGGGGTAGAAGTGGCTCAGGACATCGAAGGTCATGCCCTCATCTATGGGACAGGCCCAGCTCCGCCAGCAAGCCCCGGTTCACCTCCGCCTCCGCCAGGAAGCGCGCGCGGAAGGCCGAACCGGGCAGGAAGGCGACGCCCGCGTTCAGCCGTTCCGCCACCGCACGGAAACCCTCGCTGCCCACCGCGCGCTCACACGCGCGCTCCATGGTGGCGGCGATGTCGTCCGGCAAACCCACCGGCGCGACCAGCCCGCCATAGGTGCTGCCCTGCATCGGGATGCCGGCCTCCGCCGCCGTGGGCAGGTTCGGCAAGCCGGGCAGCCGGCGCTCACCCAGCACCGCGATGGGCGTCAGGCCCGTGCTGGTGGCCACCGCCGCGCTTTCCACGAACATCATGATCTGCCCGCCCAGCGCCGCCGTGGCGATCGGCCCCGCCCCCGTGAACGGCACCGCCAGCGCCTGCACGCCCGCGATGCGCAGCATCTGCGCCGTCAGGATATGCTGGGTGCTGCCCATGCCGGGCACACCATAGGTCAGCGCATCGGGCCCGCGCCGCGCCTGGCCCAGCATGCCGCGCAGATCCTCGAACGGTGCGCCCCGGCCCAGGATCACCACCTGCGGCGTGTCATACACCTGGCAGATGTAGCGCAACCCATCCGCCTGATACGGCGTGGCCTGCATGAAAGGCTGGGTGGTGACGGCGTTGTTGGGCGACAGGCCGATGGTGGTGCCATCGGGCCGGGCACGCGCGACCTCCGCCACGCCGATCGCCCCGGCGGCGCCGCCCCGGTTCACCGCCACTACGGTCTGGCCGAGGGCGCGCGAAAACTCGGCCTGCAGCGCACGGCCCATCAGGTCCGTGTTGCCGCCGGGCGGGAAGGGAATGATCAGCTGGATGGCGCGGTTGGGGGTGCTGTCCTGCGCCATGGCGGGCATGGCAAGGCACAGCAAGGCGAAGGCGGCCGTTACGGCTCTGATAGGACGTTTCATAGGGGGGATTAGGAGAGGAAAGGCGGGTGGGTGGGAAGGGAAAAAGGCCGAGGGGCTCTGCCCCTCGGGCACCCCGCCAAAGGCCGAAAGGCCCTTGGAACCCAGGAATTGGCGCTACATCCTGACAGGTGGGGCACCAATTATATTATAAATATCAATGGGAAACACCTTCCCAAGGTCAGCGCCAAACTCATGGGGTGCAGGGGCCTTTCGGCTCCTGCCGGGGGTCCAGGGGGCGGAGCCCCCTGGTAGCCACTTGTCCAGGGGGCGGCGCCCCCTGGTCTCACACGTGCTGCCCGCCGTTGATATGGATTTCCGCCCCATTGATATAGCTGCTCTGCCCCGAGCACAGGAACAGGATGGTTTCCGCCACTTCCCGTGCCTCGCCCAGGCGCCGCAGCGGGATTTGCTGTTCCACAATTTTTTCCGTCCCGGGCGACAGGATGGCGGTGTCGATTTCCCCGGGTGCGATGGCGTTCACCCGCACGCCGTGGGCGCCGAATTCATGTGCCATTTCCCGCGTCAGCGCCGCCAGTGCCGCCTTGGAGCACGCATAGGCCGCCCCCGCGAAGGGATGCACGCGCGACCCCACGATACTGGTCACGTTCACCACCGAGGCCCCGGCGGCCTTCAGTTCCGGGAACAGCCCGCGCGCCAGCAGCGCGGTGCTGAACAGGTTCACGTTGAACACGGACATCCACAGCGCGGCGTCGCTGTCCAGCACGCCCAGCCGCGCGCCCCTGGGCCCTTTGGGGGAGATGCCGGCATTGTTCACCAGCGCGTGCAGCTTGCCGTCCGGCAGGCGCTCGCGCACCGTCTGGATCAGGGTCTCCACCTGGGCGGGGTCGCCCAGATCGGCCTGCAGGTGGCTGGAGCGCGCCTCGGGCCAGGCGCATTCCTCGGAAAAGGGTTGGCGGGAGACGGTGAGGATGCGCCACCCCGCCGCCTGGAATTTCTTGACGGTGGCGTGGCCGATGCCCCGGCTGGCGCCGGTCAGCAGCATGGTCTTGCGGGGCGTGCTCATACCGGAATGATACGCTGCTGGCGCAGGAAGCCCAGCACCGCCAGCATCGGCAGGCCGAGAATGCTGCTGTGCTCGCCCTCGATGCGGTCGAACAGCTGGATGCCCGGCCCTTCGAGGCGATAGGCGCCGACGCTGGACAGCACGGCCTCGCCTTCCAGCGCCAGGTATTCGGCGATGAAATCCTCGGACAGCGGGCGCACCCACAGTTTCGGGCTGTCCACATGGGTCCAGATCCGCTGGCCACCGCGGAAGGCGACCACCCCGTTCACCAGCCGGTGCCGCCTGCCGGACAGCGCGCGCAGATGCGCGGCCGCGCCGTGCAGGTCGGCGGGCTTGTCGAACCAGGCGCCCTCGCATTCCAGGATCTGGTCGGCGCCGAGCACCAGGGCCTCCGGGTGGCGGCGGGCGATGCGTTCGGCCTTGGCCTCGGCCAGCATCACGGCGGCTTCCTCGGGGGAGAATTCCTCGGTGCGGGCGGCCTGTTTCAGCGCGTCCTCATCCACATGGGCGGCCTGGGCGGTGAAGCGCAGGCCGGCGGCGGCCAGCAGCGCGCGGCGCGCGGCGGATTGGCTGGCCAGGATCAGGGGCGGGTGTTCAGCCTGCGGCATCGCCAGCTGCCCCCCCGCTGGCCCCACCAGTGATATGGCCCAGCACCGCCGCCGCCGGGTCCTCCGGCGCGTGGTCGGGGTGGTTGCCGCGTTTCTTGTGCCAGATTTCCATCTGCTGCATCACGGTGGCCGCCGTTTCCTCGATGCTGCGGCGGGTCACGTCGATCACCGGCCAGCCGCGCTGGGCGCACAGGCGCCGGGCGGCGATGATTTCCGCCTGCACGGCGTCTTCCTTCACGTAATCCGTCTCACCCTGGCGCACGCCGCCGGTGCCGATGATCTTGAGGCGGGAGCGCCGGATGTCGATCAGCGATTTCGGGTCGATGGTCAGGCCGACGACGGGGCAGGGCGGGTTGTCCAGCTCGGCCGGGATGGGCGCGCCGGGCACCAGCGGCACGTTCGCGGCCTTCACCCCCCGGTTGGCCAGGTAGAAACAGGTGGGCGTCTTGCTGCTGCGGGACACGCCGACCAGCACCACATCGGCGTTGGCGATACCGGTGATGCCCTGCCCGTCATCATGCGCCAGCACATAGTGCATGGCGTCGATGCGGCGGAAATAATCGGCGTCCATCACATGCTGGGCGGCGCGCTTCTGCCGCGCCTGGGAACCGATGGCGGCACTCAGCATCTCCTCCACCGGGTCCAGCACCGACACATGGGGGATATCCAGCCGGTGGCAGGTTTCCTCCAGCGCGTTGCGCAGGGATTTGTCCACCAGGGTGAACAGCACGGGCCCCGGCTCGGCCTCCAGCCCCTCCAGCACCTGGTCCAGATTCATGCGGGAGCGCACCAGCGACCAGCGGTGATGGATCACGTGGTGGTTCTCGAACCGCGACAGCACGGCGCGCGCGATGGAGTTCAGTGTCTCACCCGTGCTGTCGGATACCAGGTGCAGGTTGATGCTGCGGATTGGCATGGGGGAATTCCGTGAATGAAGTGGAATAGTGGGGATAGTTTTGGCCCCTTGGCATCCCCCCTGGGATTCCCGGGCAGCGAATGCACAAACTGATAACTCGGCCGTGAGGCGCTGGGGAACATGTGGATGATGTGGACAGCTTTCGCCAAGCCAGGGAATCCCCCGTTTCGCGGAACGTGAACGAAACGGACATCCCTGCCGACGAATGGGGTATGACGTTGCTTCCCCACAATCCACAGCACTGCAAACCACAACATCTTTCTAGATTCCTTGTTTATTGCGATGAGTGGGACGCGATGAACGAAAAACCCCTCCTTGCCGCCCTGGATGGCCACTCCGTCTGGCCGCCCCCTGCCTGGATGATGCGCCAGGCCGGGCGCCACCTGCCGGAGTACCGCGCCACGCGCGCCCAGGCCGGGGATTTCCTCTCCCTGGTCACCACGCCCGAGCTCGCGGCGGAGGTCACGCTGCAGCCCGTCCGCCGCTACGGCATGGATGGCGCCATCCTGTTCAGCGACATCCTGATGGTGCCCTGGGCCATGGGGCAGAAGCTGTGGATGGCGGAGGGCGAAGGCCCGCGCCTGGAACCGATCCAGGACCTCTCGGCGCTGTCGCGCCTGAACCCCGTGGCCCTGCGTGGCAACGCGGCGCCCATCTTCGAAACGGTCGCCCGCGTGCGGGAGGCCCTGGACGAGGCCGGCAGCCGCACCACGCTGATCGGTTTCGCCGGCAGCCCCTTCACGGTGGCGTGCTATATGGTCGAGGGCAAAGGCGGCAGCGACTTCGCCCTGACGCGGGAACTGGCCTATGCCGATCCCACCTTCTTCGCGCGCCTCATCCGCATCCTGACCGATGCCACGGTGGACTACCTGCTGGCGCAGGTGGAGGCGGGGGCGGAGGCCCTGATGCTGTTCGACAGCTGGTCGGGCCTGCTCTCGCCCAACCAGTTCCGGCGCTGGGTGATCGACCCGACGGCCGCGATCCGCCGCGCGGTGGCGGCCGCGGCGCCGCATATCCCGATGATCGGCTTCCCCAGGCTGGCGGGGCTGATGCTGGGGGATTACGCGGCCCGCACCGGCATGCAGGGCATCGGCATGGACACCCACACCGACCCGCGCTGGGCCATGCAGGTGGTTCCCGACAATGTCGCGCTGCAAGGCAACCTCGACCCGCTGGCGCTGATGGCCGGCGGCATCGCGCTGGAAACCGAGGCGCGGACCCTGCTCTCGACCATGCGGGGCCGGCCCTTCATCTTCAACCTGGGCCATGGCATCGAGAAGGAAACCCCGATCGAGCATGTGGTGCAGACCTTGCGCCTGGTGCGCGGGGGTTGAACCCCCGGTTGAACTTCCACTGGGCATAGGCACATCAGGCGCATGGAAAAAATCGCGATCGTGCTGCTGAACCTGGGCGGGCCGGACAGCCCCCAGGCGGTGCGGCCCTTCCTGGAAAACCTGTTCCGGGACCCGGCCATCCTGCGCGTGCCAGGCTTCATCAGGCCGTGGCTGGGCAAGTTCATCGCCGCGCGCCGCACGAAGGCCGCGACGGAAAACTACATGATCCTGGGCGGCAAATCGCCGCTGCTGGAACTGACGCAAGGCCAGGCCCAGGCGCTGGAAACGGTTCTGGCCGGGGACCCGGCGGCGGAATACCGCTGCTTCGTCGCCATGCGCTACTGGCACCCGTTCAGCGACGAGGCCGCCCGCGCCGTGCAGGCCTGGGGCGCCACCCGGGTGCTGCTGCTGCCGCTGTATCCGCAATATTCCACCACCACGACCGGCAGCAGCCAGACCGCCTGGGACGAGGCGGCGGCGAAGATCGGCCTCTCCCTGCCGACGCAGACGCTGTGCTGCTGGCATTCCGATGAAGGTTTCGCGTCAGCCACCGCCGCCATCCTGCGCGAAAGCCTGCATCAGGCCCGCGCCGGGCTGGCACCGGGGCAGAAGCTGCGCGTGCTGTTCAGCGCCCATGGCCTGCCGGAAAGCATCGTGAAGCGCGGTGACCCCTATCAGTGGCAGGTGGAACAGACCGTCGCCGCCGTGGTGGCCGCGCTGGGCGAACCGGATCTGGATTTCACCATCTGCTACCAGTCCCGCGTCACGCCGCAGAAGTGGATCGGCCCCAGCACCGACGCCGAGATCGAGCGCGCGGGCCAGGAAAAGATGGCCCTGCTGGTCTGCCCGATCGCCTTCGTTTCCGAGCATTCGGAAACCCTGGTGGAGCTGGACGTGGAATACCGCGAACTGGCCGAACACAAGGGCGTGCCTGGCTATTTCCGCATGCCGGCGCAGAACAGCGATGCCGGCTTCATCCAGGCGCTGGCCGGGCTGGTGCGCAATACGCTGGCCTATGGCCGGCCGCTGTGCAGCTTCCGTGGCGGGCGGCAATGCCCTAAGCCCCTGGGCGACTGCCCCCACAGCAAGGCCCGCGCCGCATGATCCGTCCCTCCGCCGTGTTGTTCGATTGCGATGGCGTGCTGGTGGACAGCGAAGGGCTGGTGAACCGCATCCTGGCCGAGGAACTGACCGGGCGCGGCTGGGCCATGGAAGGGCCGGAGGCGCGGGAGCGCTTCCTCGGCATGGCATGGCCCGACATCCGCGTGGCGATCGAGACCCGCACAGGCGGCCTTCCAGCGGGGTGGGAGGGCAGCTTCGCCCACCGGGTGGCCCGCACCCTGGCCACGGAGGCCCTGCCCATCCCAGGCGCGCTGGAGGCCCTGCACGCGGTGGCCCGGCACCTGCCGGTGGCCGTCGCCAGCAATTCCTCTCGCGAGGAGCTGGAAACCAAGCTGGCGGTGCTGGAGCTGGGGGCGGTGTTCGGGGCGCGGGTGTTCAGCTTCCAGGACGTGGCCCGGCCCAAGCCGCACCCCGACATCTACCTGGCGGCGGCGCAGAGCTGCGGCGCGGAACCTGGGCAATGCGTGGTGATCGAGGACAGTGTGACCGGCGTGCGCGCGGGCCGCGCGGCCGGCTGCCGCGTGCTGGGCTTCGCGCATGAAACCCCCGTGGAAGCCCTGGCCATGGCCGGGGCCGAGGTCTTCACCAGCATGGCCGCGCTGCCGAGGCTGCTGGGCGTGTGAATTCGCTTCCCAGAAGGGCCGGCCGCGGGATACAGCCCTTCCATGCAGTTCATTCAAACCTTTGATTTATTGCAGTTTCTTGACAGTGTTGTCAGCCTGACGGCGGCGTTCGTCTTCGGCGCGCTGATCGGGGCGGAACGCCAGTACCGCCAGCGCACCGCGGGGCTGCGCACCACCGTGCTGGTGGCCGTCGGCGCCGCCGCCTTCGTGGATTTGGCCCAGCGCATCGCCGGCACGGCGGAGGCGGTGCGCGTGATTTCCTATGTCGTGTCCGGCATCGGCTTTCTGGGCGCCGGCGTCATCATGAAGGACGGCACGAATGTGCGCGGCCTGAACACGGCCGCCACCCTGTGGTGCGCGGCGGCCGTGGGCGCCTGCACCGGCACGGACATGCTGGCCGAAGGCGCGCTGCTGACCTTCTTCATCCTGTTCGGCAACACCGCCCTGCGGCACCTGGTCAACATGATCAACCGCATCCCCATCAGCGAACGCGACGGCGAGGCGACCTATGAGGTCTCCGTCATCTCGACCCTGGACGCGATGCCCCAGGCCCGCGACCTGCTGGTGGAAAAACTGGAAGCGGCGAACTACGGCATCAGCGACGTGAAAGTCATCGAACGCGGGGAAACCAAGGCGGAAATCAAGGCGACGCTGGTGCACATCGCGCTGGACCCGGCAGGGCTGGAAGCGGTGCTGGTGGAAGTGGCGAAAGCACCCGGGGTGCTGCACACGACATGGGATAACAGCCGGACGACGTGATGGACGGAAAGCCTGGGGGGCTGACCCCGAGGGGCTCCGCCCCTCGGCTCCCCGCCAGGGGCTCTGCCCCCCATCCTCCTTTGGG
>NZ_JAAABL010000072.1 GCF_009900765.1 Rhodovarius lipocyclicus | reverse complement strand
CAAAACCAAACGCTGCGTCATCCAAAGCGTGAATCATAAACACACGTCACCAGGAAAGATCTAAATCTCAACAAGCCCTATAAATATCAATAAGAAACATGTTTCCCAAGGTCAGCGCCAAACTGATCTAGGTCCAGGACCGAGCACGGTCCTGGCGGGGGTGTCGGGGGCGGAGCCCCTGACTGCGTACCGGGTGCCCAGCCGTGCTTCACCCCCCGGCCGCGCGCACCATCGCCCCTGCCAGCACCCGGCACCCCACGGCGTAATCCGCTTCTTCCAGATGTTCCTTCGGGTTGTGGCTGCCGCCCGGGTTGCGCAGCATCAGCATCGCCGAGGGGATGCCCGACAGCGCGAAGATCCCCGCGTCATGCCCCACGGTCGGCAGGCGCAGCGGCTCGAACCCTTGGGCGTGGATGCCGTCTTCCAGCAGCTCGATCAGCCCCGCATCCAGTGCCACCGGCTCCGCCGTCACTTCCGCGCCCAGGTCGAAGGTCACGCCGCGTTTGGCGGTGATCTCCGCCACCAGCTCCTCCATCCGCCGGCGGGCCAGCGCCAGGGTTTCGGTGCTGGTGGCGCCCATGGCCAGGCTGAACTCCACCTCCCCGGGCACTTTGGTCAGCGCGTGGTGCGCGGGGTCGGTGCCGAAGCGGCCGAGCGTGACCATGAAATTGTCGTCGCCCTTCGCGTGCAGCTCGGCCCACAGCGCATCCAGGCCCAGGGCCAGCTCCGCCACCGCCATCACAGCGTCGCGGCGGCTCTGGCGCGGCACGGCGGAGGCATGGCCGTATTCCCCGAAGCACCGCGCGGAGGGGTAGCGGATATTGCCGCGGATGGCGGTGGCCACCCCCGCGGGCAGGTCGCGCTCGATCAGCAGCGGGCCTTGCTCGATGTGCAGTTCCAGGAAGCAGGCGGTGTTGGCGGGGCTCAGAACCGGCTCGGCATCGGTGCGGAAGGGATAGCCCAGCGCCTGGACGTGCTCCTTCAGCGTCAGCCCGCTGTCGATGCGGCGGCGGGCGCCCAGTGCCGCGCGGTCGCGATAGGCCAGCAGCAACTGGCTGCCCAGATAGGCCATGTTGAACCAGGGGCTTTCCTCGGCCCGCATGGCCAGCGCGCGCAGGCCGTGGCGGGTGCGCAGCCCGGCCTTGTGGGCGGCGGCGACCACGGCCAGGGCGGCGGCGGCCCCGGCCAGCCCATCGTAATTGCCGCCATTGGCCACGGAATCCAGGTGCGATCCGGCGGTGACGGCGGGCAGGCCGGGCTCGGTGCCCGGCAGCAGCACGTACATGTTGCCGAAGGCATCGTATTCCAGCGGCAGGCCCCGGGCGGCGATGAAATCCCGCACCATGTCGGCGGCCAGTTGCTCGGCCTGGCTGAAGGCGGGGCGGGTGTGGCCGGGCGGTGTCTCGGTGCGGCGGCCGATCTCCAGCACCAGGGCCCAGCTGTCGGCGATCGCCTGGGCGAGAATGTCGTCCGGGATCAAAGGCGGCTTCCCTGCTGTGGCCCGCGCGCGGGCGATGGACAGCCAGTTTGGCATGGGCCCATAGTGATAGCTACGCGGTGTAGCGATCCGCCCAGGCGGAAAACCGCCACGGACGCCCAGGCAAACGGTATTCCGCCCAGGAGAAGATCATGCCGCTGTCGCGCAAGCAGTTCCTTATCGTTTCGGCCGGGCTCGCCGTTCCGGCCTTGGGCCGGGCGCAGGCCCCGTTGTTCACCCGCCCCATCCGGCTGATCCTCAGCACCTCTCCCGGTGGCGGCGCGGATGTGACCGCGCGGCTGATCGCCCCCGGCATCACGGAGCGCCTGGGCCAGTCCCTGGTCATCGAAAGCCGGGCCGGCGGGTCGGGGCTGATCGCGGGCGGCTTCGTCGCGCAGCAGCCGCCGGATGGCTACACCTTCCTGTTCGACATCACCTCCCATTCCGTGAACCCGGTGCTGGGGCGGCCCATGCCCTACAAGGTGCTGGAGGACCTGGTGCCCGTGACGCAGGTGAGCCGTGCGCCGAACGCGCTGGCCGTGCACCCCGCCCTGCCGGTGAATTCGGTGGCGGAGTTCGTCGCCTATGCCAAGGCGCGGGGCAATGCGATGTCCTACGCGTCCTCGGGCAATGGCACGGCGCAGCATCTGGGCATGGAGATCTTCCAGGCCGCCGCGGGGCTGACGATGAACCACGTGCCCTATCGCGGCGGCGGGCCCGCGCTGGTGGATGTGATGGCGGGGCATGTGCCGTGCTGCTTCGCCTTCATCCCCAGCGCCACGCAGCACATCCGCCAGGGGCGGCTGAAGGCGCTGGCGACCACCGGGGCCACCCGCGCCGAATCCTTCCCCGAATTGCCGACCCTGGCCGAAAGCGGCTTTCCGGGCTTCGAGAACTACGACTGGAACGGCATCTTCGCCCCGGCCCGCACGCCGGAGCCGATGCGGAACGCCCTGCAACAGGCGGTCGCCGCCACCCTGGCCACGCCCGAGATGCGCGCCCGCTTCGCGGAGCTGGGCAATGAGCCGGTGGGCGGCTCGGCGGAGGAGTTCCGGGCCTTCCTGGTCGCGGAGATGGCGAAGTATGGAGAGATCATCCGGCGCGTGGGCATCACCGCCGACTGAGATCGGAAAGGCCGCGCATGCCCCAGTTCGGACCCTATGACGCCATCCTGCTGCATGACGGCATCTTCGAGCCCCCGGCCGAGGTGCTGACCCATGCGGGCGGCGAGGCCATGCGCCAGCACGCGATCGCGCAATGGGGCAAGCCCAGGCTGAGCATGGATGTGAACTGCTTCGCCCTGAAGGGGCCCGAGGGCGTCATCCTGGTGGATGCCGGCACCGGCCCGGCCTGGGGCGAGGCGCTGGGCCATGCGCGCTCCGCCCTGCATGCCCTGGGCGTGGCGCCCGGGGATGTGGGGCATATCCTGCTGACGCATATCCACGGCGACCACGCGCTGGGCCTGTTCGACGGCGAGGCCCCCTATTTCCCCCAGGCCCAAATCCTGGTGCCGGAGGCCGAGCTGGCCTTCTTCACCGACGCCGCCGCCCGCGCGGCCACGCCCCCGGCGCGGCAGGGCGGCTTCGACATCGCGCAGGCGCTGCTGCGCGCCTATGGCCCGCGCCTGCGGCGGGTCGTGGAAGGACCGGTGCTGCCCGGCATCGCGGCCATGCCCCTGCCGGGGCACACGCCGGGCCACACCGGCTATCTGGTGGGCGACGGGCTGCTGCTGTGGGGCGACGTGATGCACATGGCCACCTTGCAGGCGCCCGACCCCGACACCGGCATGGCCTATGACCTGGACGCCCCGACCGCCGCGCGCAGCCGCCGCGCCGCGCTGGCCCTGGCGGCGGAGCGGGGTTGGACCGTCAGCGGCGGGCATGTCCCGGGCTTCGGCAGGGTGGAGGCGATGGGGGACGGCTATCGGATCGCCGCCACCTGAAACATCCCCCTGGCGCCACCCAAACCGCCCTGCCATTCTGCCGCCATGCATCTGACTCCCCGCGAAAAGGACAAGCTGCTGATCGCCCTGGCGGCCGAGGTGGCGCGCAAGCGCCTCGCCCGCGGCGTGAAGCTGAACCACCCCGAAGCCGTGGCCCTGATCACGGACCATGTGGTGGAGGGCGCGCGCGACGGCCGCAGCG
Organism: Rhodovarius lipocyclicus; assembly: GCF_009900765.1. GTDB lineage: Bacteria > Pseudomonadota > Alphaproteobacteria > Acetobacterales > Acetobacteraceae > Rhodovarius > Rhodovarius lipocyclicus. The sequence continues at coordinate 8,160 of NZ_JAAABL010000072.1, read as the reverse complement.
TGGCGGAGCTGATGCGCAGCGGCGCCACCGTGCTGACCACCGCCCAGGTGATGGAGGGCATCGCCAGCATGATCCACGACATCCAGGTGGAGGCGACCTTCCCGGACGGCACCAAGCTGGTGACGGTCCACCACCCGATCCGCGAGCCGGAGGACGCGCCATGATTCCCGGCGAGATCATCACCCTGCCCGGCGACATCGAGCTGAACGCGGGGCGCGAGGCGGTGGAGGTGACGGTGGCCAACACCGGCGACCGGCCCATCCAGGTCGGCAGCCACTACCACTTCGCGGAGACCAACCCGGCCCTGACCTTCGACCGCGCCATCGCGCGCGGGCGGCGGCTGGATATCGCGGCCGGCACCGCGGTGCGGTTCGAGCCGGGGCAGACCCGCGCCGTGAAGCTCATTCCCTTCGGCGGCGCGCGCATCGTGCACGGCTTCCGCGGCGAAACCGAAGGGAAGGTGTGATGCCAGCCCGGATCTCCCGCTCCGCCTATGCCTCCATGTTCGGCCCCACCACCGGCGACAAGATCCGCCTGGCCGACACCGAGCTGTTCATCGAGATCGAGCGCGACCTGACCACCTATGGCGAGGAGGTGAAGTTCGGCGGCGGCAAGGTGATCCGCGACGGCATGGGCCAATCCCAGGTGACGCGCGCGGGCGGCGCGATGGACACCGTCATCACCAACGCCGTCATCCTGGACCACACCGGCATCATCAAGGCCGATGTGGGGCTGAAGGACGGGCGGATTGCCGCCATCGGCAAATCCGGCAACCCGGACACCCAGCCGGGCGTGGACATCATCATCGGCCCCACCACGGAAATCATCGCGGGGGAGGGGCGTATCCTGACGGCCGGCGGGATCGACGTGCATTGCCACTTCATCTGCCCCCAGCAGGTGGAGGAAGCGCTGGCCAGCGGCGTGACCACCATGTTCGGCGGCGGCACCGGCCCCGCCCATGGCACGCTCGCCACCACCTCCACCCCCGGGGCCTTCCACCTGGCGCGGATGATGCAGGCGGCCGAGGCGTTTCCGATGAACCTGGGCTTTCTGGGCAAGGGCAACGCGGCCCTGCCGGGGGGGCTGGTCGAGCAGATCCGCGCCGGCGCCGCCGGGCTGAAACTGCATGAGGATTGGGGCACCACCCCCAAGGCCATCGACACCTGCCTGCGCGTGGCGGACGAGATGGACATCCAGGTCGCCATCCACACGGACACGCTGAACGAAAGCGGCTTCGTGGAGGACACGATCGCCGCCATGGCCGGCCGCACCATCCAGGCGTTTCATACGGAGGGCGCGGGCGGCGGCCATGCGCCGGATATCCTGCGCGTCATCGGCCTGCCGAACGTGCTGCCCAGCAGCACCAACCCCACCATGCCCTACACGGTGAACACGGTGGACGAGCATCTGGACATGCTCATGGTCTGCCATCACCTGGACCCGCGCATCGCGGAGGATGTGGCCTTCGCCGAAAGCCGCATCCGCAAGGAAACCATCGCGGCCGAGGACATCCTGCACGACCTGGGCGCCATCAGCATGATGAGCAGCGACAGCCAGGCGATGGGCCGGGTGGGCGAGGTGATCATCCGCACCTGGCAGACCGCCCACAAGATGAAGGTGCAGCGCGGCCGCCTGGCCGGCGAAACCGGCGACAACGACAATCTGCGCGCCCGCCGCTATATCGCCAAATACACGATCAACCCGGCGCTTTCCCAAGGCATCGCCGGGCATGTCGGCAGCGTGGAGGTGGGCAAGCTGGCCGACCTGGTGCTGTGGTCGCCCGCCTTCTTCGGGGTGAAGCCGGACTTCATCCTGAAATGCGGCACCATCGCCATGGCCCCGATGGGGGACCCCAATGCCTCCATCCCCACGCCGCAGCCGGTGCATTACCGGCCGATGTGGGGCGGCTATGGCCGCGCGGTGACGGAGGTGGCGGTGATCTTCACCAGCCAGGCCGCGATGGATGACGGGCTGGGCGCGCGCATCGGGCTGACCCGGCCGCTGGTGCCGGTGAAGAACACGCGCGGGGGGCTGCGGAAATCCGACATGGTGCTGAACGGCGCCATGCCGAAGATCGAAGTGAACCCGGAAACCTACGAAGTGCGGGCGGATGGGGAATTGCTGGTGTGCGAACCGGCGAAGGTGCTGCCGATGGCGCAGCGGTATTTTCTGTTTTGAGAGGGCGCCACCAGGGGGCGCCGCCCCCTGGACCCCCGCCAGGACCGTAGCGGCCCTGGACCCCGAGCAGTTGGCACTACGTCTTGGGAAGGTGTTTCCCATTGATTTCTATAATGAAAACGGCGGCCTACCTGGAAAGGTAAGGCGCCAATCCGATGGGTTCCAAGGGCCTTTCGGTCTTTGTGCCCTCTGGGGGCAGAGCCCCTCGGTGGAGCCGCTTATCCTTTGCTTCGCAGCCGCCCATCATACACCCACTTCCGCACCTTCCTGGCCTTCACCCCCACCGCCAGCGCCGGGTTGATCAGCACGTTGCATTCCTCCGGCACGATGACGGAGGGCACGACCAGCAGCGCCTCCTTCCCGGCCCTCAGCCATGCGGTGCCCAGCTCCACGCTCGTCAGGCTCGCCGGTTCCGCGTCCCAGCCCACCGGGGGCGTTTCCTCCCGTCGCGCGGCCTGCCACAGCGCGTCCGGTATCGTGATTTCCACCAGATAGCGGTTCAGCGGCAGCCCGCCCGCGTTCAGGTGCACCACCGTCTCCAGACAGGCCAGCGCCCGCGTTGTCGAGGCATAGACAGCCGCATGCCCTTCCGCGTTCCAGCGCCCGCCCGTGATCCTGGCGCCTTCGCCGCTCAGGTCATCGGCCGGGTATTTCAGCGTCTCGGCCGCGATGCGCCAGACGATCACGCGTAGGCGCCGCTGACGGCCTGTTCCAGCGTGCGGGCGACCAGGCTTTGCCCTTCCATCGTGTCCATCAGGTCGATCGGCCGGGCATGGCCCAGGGCGGGCAGGGGCTGTGTCAGCCATCCGGCCAGCCAGGCGCGCGCGTCGAAGCCGGGCGCGCCCTCCACCATCGCCTCCACCTGGCCCACCAGCCGCGCGAAGCCGATCACCCGTTCGCTTTCGGCGGGGGAGAGGCGGCCGCCTTCCTTCACCTTGCGGTTGAAGGTGGCCAGCGGCAGGTCCAGCGCCTTCAGGGCGGCGCCGCGGCCCAGCGGCTCGATGTCCAGCCACTGGCGGGCGTCAGTGGCGCGCACGCCTTTCTTGATCATATCGATGCGCACCATCACCGGCGCCTTGTACAGCTTGCCGTAAGACACCCCGGCGGTGGTCCTGGTCAGGGTCTCAGTCATGGATTGGCTCCTTTGAGCGAAAGATAAGCTCAAATGAGCAGCAAGGTCCAGCATTTCCACCCGTCACACTTCGTGACTTCCAAACCGATCGCGTTTAGATATATCTAAACACCAACGAAACACACTCGGAGACACCCAGCCATGTTTGGCCATCACCACCCCCACCGCGGCGACCGCCGCTTCGCCGGCCGCGGCTTCTTCGCCCGTGGCGAGCACCGCGAACACCACCCCCATCGCGGCGGCGGCCGTTTCTTCGACCATGGCGAACTGCGCCTGCTGGTCCTGCACCTGATCTCCGAAAAGCCCCGCCACGGCTATGAGATCATCAAGGCCATCGAGGAACGCCTGGCCGGCGCCTATTCCCCCAGCCCCGGCACCATCTACCCCACCCTGACCCTGCTGGAGGAACTCGGCCAGGTTTCCGTCACCGAGGCCGGCGGCAAGAAGCTGCACACCATCACCCCCGAAGGCACCCGCGCGCTGGAGGAAGCGGCCCCCCAGGTCGCCTCCATCGAGGCCCGGATCGCGGCCGCCGGCGGCGAGCGCCCGCAGGCCAGCGCGTTGCAGGTCATGCGCGCCATGCACAACCTGAAAACCGCGCTGCGCTTCCGCCTGATGCGCGGCGGGCTGTCCGATGACGAACTCTCCCGCATCGTCGCCGCCATCGACGAGGCCGCCCGCACGGTGGAGCGCGCCTGATGCCCGGCGCCCAGGCCAACGTCGCCATGGAAACCCCCGCCCGCTACCTCGGCCAGCTGGTGAAGCATTTCGCCCACAAGCTGCCGACCACCCTGGCCGGGGACAACACCGCCGGCCACATCGCCTTCCCGATGGGGCCCTGCGACCTCTCCGTGCGAGGCGAGACCCTGCACATGCGCGTGGAAGCGGCAACGCCCGAGGACTGCGCCCAATTGCAGGACATCGTGGCCCGCCACCTGCTGCGTTTCGCCTTCCGCAGCCCACCCGAGATCGCCTGGACCTGAGCGCGTCGCGCACCGATACTGCGGCGTCCCTCCAGTCGAGAGCCGCCGCATGTCCCTGCCCCGCGCCACCGTCATCATCCCCGCCGGCACCTTCACGCCGGATGCCGCGGCCGACAGCGTGACGCTGGATTTCGACGACCGCTTCCGCCGCCGCAAGCGCCTGGAAACCGAGGCCAGCCGCGCCTTCCTGCTCGACCTCGCGGAAGCCCAGGTGATGCATGACGGTGACGCGCTGGCGCTGGATGACGGCACGCTGGTGCTGGTGAAGGCGGCGCCCGAGGCCCTGCTGGAAGTGCGTGGCCGCGATGCCGGGCATCTGCTGCGCCTGGCCTGGCATCTGGGCAACCGGCATCTGCCCGCCGAGCTGCAGGAAGCCCGCATCCTGATCCGCCAAGACCATGTGATCGAACGCATGCTGGCGGGCCTCGGCGCCGCCACCGCGAAGGTGCAGGCCCCCTTCAACCCGGAGGGCGGCGCCTATGGCGAGCACAACCACGACCCCGGCCACGGGCACAGCCATCACCACGACCATGACCATGGGCATGACCACGACCATGAACACGGCCATGGCCACCACCATCACCACCATGATTGACCTGTACCGGCTGCTGGCCTGGTGCTCGCCCGCCTATCCGGTGGGCGGCTTCAGCTACAGCCACGGGATCGAGACGGCGGTGGAGGAGGAACGCATCACCCACCGCGCGGGGCTGGAGGCCTATATCCGCACCGCCCTGCTGGCGGGGGCGGGCCGCACCGACGGCGCCCTGCTGGTCGCCGCCCACCGCGCCGCCGAGGCCGGTGACGACGCCACGCTGGATGACGCCGCCGACCTCGCCGCCGCCTGGCGCGGCACGGCGGAAACGGCGCTGGAGGCGACCCAGCAAGGCGGCAGCTTCGCCTCCGTCACCGCCACCTGCTGGCCGGATGCGCGCTTCGCCGCCTTCGCCGCCCGCCACCCGAAGCGCCTGACCCATGCGGTGGCCTTCGGCGCGGCGGCGGGCTTCGGGGCCATCCCGCTGCGCCCGGCGCTGACGGCCTGGCTGTCGGGCTTCGCGGCCAACCTCGTCTCGGCCGGGGTGCGGCTGGTGCCCCTGGGCCAGACGGATGGTCAGCGCGTCACCGCCGCGCTCTACCCCGCCATCGAGCAGGCGGCCGACGCCGCGGAGGCCGCGAACCTCGACACGCTGGGCACGGCGGCGCCCATGCTCGACCTGTTCTCCATCCGCCACGAAACCCAGTACACAAGGCTGTTCCGATCATGAGCGTCACCATCGGCCGCATCCTGGAAAACGGCCCGCGCCCCGCCCTGCCCGCCCCCAACGGCCCGCTGCGCGTGGGCATCGGCGGCCCGGTCGGCAGCGGCAAGACCGCGCTGGTGGAGCGCCTGTGCCGCCACCTGCGCGACACCCACGACATCGCCGCCATCACCAACGACATCTACACCAAGGAAGACAGCGAGTTCCTGACCCGCGCCGGCGCGCTGGACCCCGCGCGCATCATGGGCGTGGAAACCGGCGGCTGCCCCCACACCGCGATCCGCGAGGACGCCTCGATCAACCTGGCCGCCGTGGCGGACATGGTCGGCCGCTTCCCGGGGCTCGAGGTGCTGTTCATCGAAAGCGGCGGCGACAACCTGGCCGCCACCTTCTCCCCGGAGCTCGCGGATCTGACGATCTACGTCATCGACGTCTCGGCTGGGGACAAGATCCCGCGCAAGGGCGGGCCGGGCATCACGAAATCCGACCTGCTGGTGATCAACAAGATCGACCTGGCGCCGCTGGTGGGCGCGGACCTGTCGGTGATGGACCGCGACGCGCGGCGCATGCGCGGCCGCCGTCCCTTCATCTTCACCAACCTGAAGGCCGATGAGGGCGTGAAGGAAGTGGCGGACTTCATCCTCAGCGAGGGTGGCGTCAGGGCCTGAACGCCACCCGGAACGAAAAAAAGGGCGGCGCGCACCAATCCATGGCATATGTGCCGTATCATGAATGCGCTGCCATGGCATGACAGGTTGCGGCATCTGGCCCTGGGGGGCCCTTTGGGCATCCGCCCCACGCGCGGGCTGCTTTTGGCCCTGCTGCTGTGGGCGGCGGGCACCGTCGGCGTCGTGGCGCTGGGCGAACGCGCCGTGGCCCGCGACGAGGTCGCCCGCGTCGCCGATGTTCAACGCGAACTGCAATGGGCGGTCGAGGGCCTGCGCCATTCCGTCCGCCGCGCGCTGGAAACCCTGGAGGACCTGCACGCCCTGGCCCAGCTGCGGCGGCGGATGGAGCATGCGGGCGACGCCGCCGCCACCGCCGCGATCGGCGACAGGCTGGCCGCCATCGCCCGGCAGGAACGCTTCGGCATCCGCCAGATCGCGGAGATCGACGCGGATGGCATGCTGCGCTGGACCACCACCCCGGGCTGGGAGCCCGTGGACCTCAGCGACCGGGAGCATTTCCAGGTCCATCGTGACGGCCGCCGCGCCCTGTTCGTCAGCCGCCCGGTCATGGGCCGGGCCTCCGGCAGCTGGACCGTGCAGTTCACCCGCCCGATCCTGGAGGACGGCCATTTCGCGGGCGTCATCGTCTTCTCGATCGACCCCCGGCTGCTGTCGCGCGCGCTGGAGCGCATTCATCAGCACAGCGGCATCATCGTGGGCATCCTGCGCACCGCCGATCGCACCCTGATCGCCCGCAGCGAGAACGCGGCCCAATATGTCGGCCTACAGCCCGTCTTCCATTTCCAGATGACGGAGGAACTGCGCCGCGACCGCGGTGGCTTCCTGCGCACGCGCAGCAACCTCGACGATACCTCCTCCTTCTACAGCTTCCGCATCCTGGACGAGGCGCCGCTGGTGCTGGCCGCGCGGACGCCGGCGGCCGTGGTGGAGGAACCGGCGGCGGTGTTCCGGCACTGGGTGCGGCTGGGCGTGGGCACGGGCAGCCTGCTGGCGCTGGCGGCCATCGCCATCCTGTTCCAGCGCCGCCAGACCGCCGCCACCCGTCGCCTGCTGGAGGACATCCGCCACGACAGCGCCACCGCCCGCGCCGCCTGGCAGCGGCTGGACCAGCTCACCTCCGCCGCGCCGGCCGCGCTCTATGCCGCCGAGATCACGGCGCAGGAGGGCGCGCCGCCCACCGGCCTTTCCCGCAACCACTTCACCGGCAATGTGGAGCGCGTGACCGGCTGGCCGCCCGAGGCGCTGGCCCCCGCCGCTTCCATCGCCGAGCGGACGGACAATGCCGGCCGCCTGGGCCGGCTGGAATTCCTGCGCCGCCTGGCGGAGCACGGGGAGGCCAGCACCGAATACCGGCTGCGCCGCCCCGACGGCAGCTGGATCCGCGTGCGGGAGGACGGGCGCGTGATCGGCCGGCAGGGCGGGGCGCTGCAGATCTGCGGCAGCCTGTCGGACGTGACGCGCAGCGAAACCGCCGATCACGCGCCCCTGCCCGCTACCCCCTGAAGAATCCCCGGGGGTCGCTCGGCTGCCCGTTGCGGCGCAGCTCCACGTAAAGCTGCGCCTGTTCGCCGGGCAGGCTGCCCACCGGCTCGCCGGCCAGCACGCGCTCCCCGGTCGCGGTGTCCAGCCGGTCCAGCCGCGCCAGCACCACATGCACCCCGCCGCCGCAATCCACGATCACCAATTGCCCGAAGCTGCGGAACGCCCCCGCGAAGGCCACCCGCCCCGCGCAGGGCGAGACCACGCGCGCGCGCGGCCCGGCCGCCACGGTGATGCCGCGCGACACACCGCCCTCTCCGGCCGAGCCGAATTCCCGCGTCACCTGCCCCGCCACCGGCAGGGGGTGGCCGCCGCGCATGGGGGTGACGGGCGCCTCGGCCACCGCGGGGGGCGGCGCGCGCCGGGCGCGGCGGGCGGCTTCC
>NZ_JAAABL010000071.1 GCF_009900765.1 Rhodovarius lipocyclicus | reverse complement strand
CCGCCGCCACGCCCGGCCAGCGCCCGCCCCAGGGCCCGCGCCAGCAGCCCCGCCGCCCCCAGCGCCCACCGGCCGCCGCCACCCCGCCCGCCGAGGCCCCGGCCCCCGCCGCCCCGGCGCCCGAGCCCCCGCCGCCCATCCCGCCGCGCGGCCCCGCCACCGGCCTGCCCATGCCGCGCTTCGTGCCGCTGCGGTCCGACCGCGTGAACCTGCGCGTGGGGCCGGAGATGCGCTTCCCCATCGAATGGCGCTACGAACGGCGTGACCTGCCGGTGATGATCATCAACGAGCGCGACCAGTGGCGCCGCATCCGCGACGTGGACGGCACCGAGGGCTGGGTCCACCAATCCAACCTGTTGCCGGGCCGCCGCACTTTCCTGGTGCGCCCCAACCCGGCGGGCGAGGTGCAGCTGCGCCGCCGGGCGGATGCGGAAAGCCCCGTCCAGGCACGCCTGCGCCCCGGCGTGATCGGCCGCCTGCGCAGCTGCGCCGCCGGCAGCGAATGGTGCGAGGTGCAGGCCGGAGATGCGCGCGGATATCTGCGGCGGACGGAGATCTTCGGCGTGACGCCGGATGAGGAACTGAACTGAAGGCCTTGGGGAGGCGCCGCTTCCCCAGCCCGCGCGAATAGTCTTATTTCATTGATATAATGATATAATTCACCAGAAAAACCTTCGCAAATTCCGGCACCGCCCCCAAACTGACGAAAAGTAATGGGGGAGTTTGAGGGGGAAAGTCATTTCCCCCTCAATCCACCCGCGCCCACCCGCGCAACCGCCAAGGTTGTGGCTCGGCTTGTCATGCCTGTAATGTCCCCCGCCATGGCCCCGGAAGCGCCCTTGCCCGAACCTTCACCTGTGACGGACCGCCTCGCGGCGCGTTCCTCCACGCGCGGCGTGGCGCTGGCCGGGCGCATCGGTTTCCGCACGGCCGCCATCCTGGCCATCATGCTGGCCGCGCTGGGCATGCTGGCGGGCAATGCGCTGGTGCTGGTTCAGCGCCAGAACGAGATCATCGAGAGCCTGGGCGTGCGCGACCGCGCGAATATCGAGGCCGAGGACGCCTTCAGCCAGCCGATCGCCGATTTCTCGGCGGCGTTCTCGGCGGTGATGGCGGGCGCCCTGCCCGCCATCGTCACCGCGCCGCGCATGCGCCGCAACGCGGCCGAGATCCAGCGCAGCTTCGCCCGGATCGAGGCCCTGATGGGCCCGCGCCTGGATGCCGTGCTGCTGGGCGGCGCGCGGGACATGACGGCCCGCGTGGGCCCGCTGGGCGACCAGGTGGCCGAGGCCTTCGCCCGGCGTGACCGCAACGCCTATGGCCCGTTGCAGGAGGAATGGCTGGATATCCTGGTGGCGCTGAACAACACCGGGAATGCGGTGCGGGAGATCATCCGCGCCGACCAGCAGCAGAGCCTGGACCGCGCCCACGCGATCGCGGCCGAGGGCAAGCGCAACACGCTGATCGCCGGGGTGGTGGGGCTGCTGGGCGTGGCGTTGACCTGGCTGGTGCTGATCTGGCTGACGGCGCGCCCGCTGGGCCGTGTGGCCGGCGCCATGCAGAGGCTGGCCGGCGGGGACGCTGCCACCCAGGTGCCGGAGACCGGACGCCCCGACCAGGTGGGTGAGATGGCGCGCGCGGTGGATGTGTTCAAATCCAACCTGCTCGCCACCCGCGCGCTGGCGACCCAGGCGATGGACAGCGCCCGGCGCACCGCCCAGGCGACCAGCGAGGCGAGCTCCGCCATCGGGCAGGTGAGCGAGGGCGCGCTGTCCCAGCTCTCGGAACTGCGGGAGGTGGGGGCGGCGTTGAGCCAGACCACCGCCGCGATCGGGGAGGTGACGCGCACCACCACCACCGCCCAGGCCCAGGCCGAGGAAGCCAACGCCCTGGTGGTGGACAGCGTGCAGAAGGTGCGCGCCCTGACCGAGACCGTGGACGCGGTGGGCGAGGACACCGAACGTGTCACCCGCATCGCCGGCACCATCCAGAAGATCGCGACCCAGACCAACATCCTGGCCATCAACGCCGCCATCGAGGCCGCCCGCGCGGGCGAGCACGGGCGCGGCCTGTCGGTGGTGGCCGAGGAAGTGCGGGCGTTGGCCGCGAGCACCGAGGCGCTGGCCCAGGAAATCGCCGATGTGGTGCTGATGGCCGGGCGCCGCGCGCGCGAAGGCGCCGGGGTGGCGGCGGCGGTGGGTGAGACGATGGATGCCCTTGAAACCCTGATGAACGACAGCGCCCGCATGGCGGCCGCCATCGCGGTCGCGATGGAGGAGCAGCAGACCGTGGTGGGCAGCCTGGACGCCCGCATGGCGACGCTGACCCGCATCGGCCAGGCGAGCGCCACGGCCGCCGAGGAGCTGACCGTGACGATGATCGACCTTTCGCGCATGGCCACCGAGGCCCGCGCAGCGGCGGAGCAACTGGCCGGACGCGATGGCTGAACCTCAGATTCTTGTTGTCGACGACAGCGGCTTCAACCGGCTGCTGCTGAAACGGCGGCTGGCCGAACTCGGCTATCCGGAACCGGTGATGGCGGAGAACGGGCGCCTCGGCCTCGCGGCCATGGCCGCCCAGCGCTTCGACGCCGTGCTGCTGGACCTGGAAATGCCCGAGCTGGACGGCATCGGCGTGCTGGAGGCCCTGCGCGGCCAGCCGGACGCGCCGCCGGTCATCGTCATCTCCGCCCTGACGGACATGGCCGGCGTGATCCGCTGCATCGAGCTGGGTGCCGAGGATTATCTGCCCAAAAGCTTCGACCCGCCGCTGTTGCGCGCGCGGTTGAATGCCGTGCTGGAAAAGAAGCGCCTGCGGGACCTGGCGGCCGAACGCCTGGCCGCGCTGGAAGCCGAGCTGAACAGCGCCCGCCACGCCCAGCTGTCCCTGGTGCCGCAGAATGTCGCGCGGCTGGCCACCGGCCGCGTCACGCTGGCCGCGCATATGGAACCCGCCCGCCAGGTGGGCGGCGACCTGTATGAGGTGCTGCGGCTGGATGCCACGCATCTGCTGTTCGGGGTGGCGGATGTCTCGGGCAAGGGCGCGCCCGCGGGGCTGACCATGGCGCGCACGGTGGGGCTGGTGCGCAGCGCCGCCCGCATGGCCATGGGGCGCGGCGAGATCCCCTCTCCGGCCATGCTGATGGAGATGGCCAATGACGACCTCTCCACCGACAACCCGGAGATGACCTTCGTCACCGCCCTGCTGGGCGTGGTGAACACGGAAACCGGGGCCTGCCGCATCTGCGTGGCGGGGCATGAGGCGCCCTTCATCCAGGGCCCGGCCGGGCTGCGCGCCATGTCCGGCTTCAGCAGCAACCCCGCCATGGGGGTGATCGACGGCCTGCCCTATCGCGAGGGCGAGCTGACCCTGGCGGCCGGCGAAACCCTGGTGCTGTTCACCGATGGCGTCAGTGAGGCCGAGTCGCCCGAGGGCGATTTCTATGGCCGCGAGCGCTTGGCGGACGCCATCCGCGCCGCCGGCGACCCGGGGCCCGAGGGCCTGCTGGCCGCGATCCTGGCCGATATGGCGCTGTTCACCCGCGACGCGCCCCAGGCCGATGACGTGACGCTGCTGGCATTGCGCCTGACCTGATGAACCCGGATTGGTGGTTCCTGCTGGGCGCGGCCTTCGCGGCCGGGCTGGCGCGGGGCTTTTCCGGCTTCGGCGCGGCGCTGATCTTCATCCCGCTGGTCAGCGCCGTGATCGGCCCGCGCATGGCCGCGCCCCTGCTGCTGGTGATCGACGCCGTGACCTCTCTGGGCCTGCTGCCGCGCGCCTGGGCCATGGCCAACCGGCGAGAGGTGGGGGTGATGATGCTGGGCTGCGCCCTGGGCACGCCGCTGGGCGCCTGGGTGCTGACCCACGCGGACCCGCTGGCCATACGTTGGGCCATCGTGGGGGTGGTGGTCCTGGCGCTGGGGCTGCTGATGTCCGGCTGGCGGTATCGCGGGCAGCCGCGCGCGGGGCTGACGGTGGCGGTGGGCGCGGTCTCGGGCGTGTTTTCCGGCATCGCGCAGGTGGGGGGGCCGCCGGTGGTGGCCTATTGGCTGGGCGGCAACATCCCGGTGGCGACGGTGCGCGCGAACATCATGCTGTATTTCGCGGCCGCCACGGTGGTGACGACGATCAGCTTCGCCGTGGGCGGGTTGTTCGTGCGGGAATTGCTGTTCTACGCGCTGCTGACCGGGCCGCTGTATGGGGTGGGCCTGTTCCTGGGCAGCCGGCTGTTCGGCCTGGCGTCGGAGCGCAGCTTCCGGCGGGCGTGCTACGCGCTGATCGTGGTGGCGGCGGTGCTGGGGCTGCCGGTGCTGGACGGGGTGCTGCGGTAAGGCCAGGGGCGCCGCCGAGCCCCCCGCGCCCTCAGTCGAACAGCGACGACACCGAGCTTTCCTCGCTGATCCGCCGCATGGCCTCGGCCAGCAGGGGGGCGATGGGCAGTTGGCGGGTGTTGCGGGCGGTGCGCACCGCCTCGGTGGCGGCGATGCTGTCGGTCACCGTCATCATTTCGATCGGTGCCGCGCCCACCCGGGCCACGGCCCCGCCCGAGAACACGCCATGCGTGACATAGGCCGACACGCTGCGCGCGCCGTACTTGATCAGCGCCTCGGCCGCGTTGCAGTGGGTGCCGCCGCTGTCGATGATGTCGTCGATCAGGATGCAGTCACGGCCGCGCACGTCGCCGATCACGTTCATGACCTCGGAGACGCCGGCCTGCGGGCGGCGCTTGTCGATGATCGCCAGGTCCGTGTGCAGGCGGCTGGCGATGGCGCGCGCGCGCACCACGCCGCCCACATCGGGGCTGACCACCATCACGTCGCGCCCGGCGTAGCGGTCCTGGATGTCGCGCACGAACAGCGGCGCGGCATAGAGGTTGTCCACCGGAATATCGAAGAAGCCCTGGATCTGCCCCGCGTGCAGATCCATCGTCAGTACGCGGTCGGCGCCCGACTCGGTGATGAGGTTCGCCACCAGCTTGGCGCTGATCGGCGTGCGGGGGCCGGTTTTACGGTCCTGCCGGGCATAGCCGAAATAGGGCACCACGGCGGTGATGCGCCGCGCGGAGGACCGGCGCAGCGCGTCCATCGTGATGAGCAGTTCCATCAGATGGTCGTTGGCCGGAAAGCTGGTGGACTGGATGACGAAGACATCCTCGCCGCGGATGTTCTCGTGGAACTCCACGAAGATCTCCATGTCGGAGAAGCGCCGGACCGAGGCATTGACAAGCGGCAGGTCGAGAATATCGGCCACGGCCTGGGCGAGAGGCCGGTTGCTGTTGCAGGCGACGATTTTCATGGGAACCCCAGCACTCCACCGTGTGCGCGGCGGTCCCTTATCAACGTGTCGGGGGTGTGGCAACCGGCGTTGCGGAGGAAGCTGCATTGCGGATGATGGTCAGCACCCCGCCGGCGGCCTGTTCGGCGGCCACATAGGCCATGTCCCCCCAGAAGCGGTCGAGCCGTCCGGCATCCACTTCCTCCACCTGCACCACCCGTCCCAGCTCCTGCCCATCCAGCCGGGTGACGATCCATTGCAGGTCCACCACCTGCTTGCCGTTGGCCGGGCGGCTGAGGCGGACCTCGGCGGTCAGGCCGAATTGCGCGCCCTGGGCGCCGTCCTGCACCACGAAGCCCAGATTGGCCATGAATTCGCGCATGCGCCCGGCCAGGGCGGCGGCGCCGTCGCCGGTGGCGCCCGTCACGGGCAGGAAGCGGATGCGCTGCGGCCCGCCCGAGATGGCCTCCGGGCTGGTGGCGGCGCGGGCGGCCTGGATGGACAGCAGCAGCCGCGCCACGCCCGGCGCCACCTGGCGGCCCAGCGCCTGCAGGGCCGGGGGCTGGGCCATGGCCCAGACCGCGGTGGGCAGGGGGGCGCCGTCCACCTGGCCCTGGCTGACGCCATCGGCGTTGAACAGGGAAAAGCGCGGCACGACCATGGCGCCGGTGTTCTCGGCCGTGATCACCAGGCGCCAATCCAGCGGCAGGGGCGTGTCCTGGCGGATGGCGGGGATGTCCTCCGCCTGCAGGCCAGCGGTCACGGCCTCGGCCAGGGTCTGGCTGCCGGCGGCGTCCAGCAGGGCGCCGGTGGGGGTGGGCACCGCCACGCGGATCGCCAGCGGCACCGCCAGCCGGCGCGCCGTCCGCCCGGGGTTGCCCCACATCGGCAGGCCCGGATTGCCGCTGCATGCCGCCAGGGCAAGGGGGGCCAGTAGCGCGAGACGGCGGCGCATCACAGGGCGCATCACAGCATCAGCGCGCAGGTGCCCAGCATCGCCAGCAGCGTGAGGACCATCATCATCACGAGGTAGGGCATGGGTCATGCTCCGATCCCGATGGCGGAAAGCTGGTGGCCGATCGGGCCTTCGCCCGCCAGCGTCCGGCGGCGGTGGCTGAAGAAGCTGTCCGGCGTGGCCAGGGTGCAATGGCCGCTGGCCACCGCCCGCGCCCCGGCGGCCGCCAGCCGCGCCACGCAATAGCCGGGCAGGTCGAACTGGTATTTGCCCTCTCGCGCGCCGGGGGCGAAGAAGCGGGCGTCGGCGGGGTCGCGGGCCAGCACCTCGGCGCGCAGATCGTCGCCCACCTCATAGCTGGGCTGGCTGATGCAGGGGCCGACCACGGCGCGGATGTCCCGTGCGCCCAGGGCGCGCATGGCCTCCAGCGTCGCTTCCAGCACGCCGCCCACGGCGCCGCGCCAGCCGGCATGGGCGGCGCCGACCACCCCGGCCTCCGGGTCCGCGAACAGCACCGGGCCGCAATCGGCGGTGACGATGCCCAGCAGCACGCCCGGGCGGTCGGTCACGATGGCATCGGCCTTGGGCCGGGCCTCGCGCGGCCAAGGCGTTTCCTCGGCCACCGCCACCACCGGCCCATGCACCTGGTGCACCGAAACCAGCCGGTCGGGCGCGAAGCCCAGGGCCCGCGCGGCGCGGGCGCGGTTCTCGGCCACCGCGGCCGGGTCGTCCTGCCCGCGGTCGGAACAGTTCAGGGAGGCGAACAGCCCCGTGCTGACCCCGCCCTGCCGGGTGAAGAAGCCATGGGGGAAGGCGGCAAGCAGGTCGTGCTGAATCATTCCGAAAATCCCGCCGGGGTGGGAAGGCTGGGGTGGCACAGGCACAGCGCCTTGAACAGCCTGCCCATCTGCTCCGGCAAGGTCAGGCGCTGCGCGCCGGACAGGATCATCCCCGCCTGGGCCGGGGCCGAGCGCGCCAATATCGCCGCGCGGGACATCAACCCCAGCCGTTGCAGGAACAGCCCCATGGGCATGGGGCCATGGGTTGCCGCCGGCGCCGCCGCCCGGGCCAGCGCCGCGAAATCCACATGCGCCGTCAGGTCCGCGCTGCCGGGTTCGGCCAGGGGCTCGGCGCGGGCGTGGTGGCGGATGGCCTGCAGCGTGTCGCCGAAACCGCTCTCGGCCGGGCCGTAGTCGATGATCAGCGCGGCGCCGCCCTGTTCGGCCAGCCGGGCGCCCAGGGCCGCCGCGATGGACAGGGCGGGTTCGCAGCGTTCCAGGATGCTGCCCTCGGGGGCCTCTGGCAGGGGTTCCTCGGTGGGTTGTTCCACGAAGGCACCGTCCGCCACGAAGCGTTCCATCCAGCTGCCGCGCCGCACGAATTGGCGGATGGGCAGCGCATCGAGGAATTCATTGGCCAGGATGATGGCGGGGCCTTCGGGCAGGGCCTCCGGCGCCGGGAACCAGCGCACGGGGGCGCCCGCCAGCGCGCGCGCCTGCATCGCCATCAGGCTGGGAGAGGTCTCGACCAGCGCGATGTCCGCCGCCGCGCAGAATTCCGGCATCACGCCCCGCACGGCGCGCCAGGCATCGGCCATCAGCGTGCCGCGCCCGGGGCCCAGCTCCGCCAGCACGAATTTCGCGGGCGCGCCCATCTGCTGCCAGGTCACGGCCGCCCACAGGCCCAGGCATTCGCCGAAGGCCTGGCTGATCTCGGGCGCGGTGGTGAAGTGGCTCAGCGCGTCGCCCTGGGCATAGAAGGCCGCATTGGCGCGCGCCATGAAGGCGTCGAGGCGTTCCATGTTATGCGGCGGGCTTGGACCGGGCCATCAGGAACAGCCCCACCGCCACCATCGGCAGCGACAGCAACTGCCCCATCGTGGCGCCCGCGAACAGGAAGCCCAGATTGGCATCGGGTTCGCGGAACAGCTCGCCCACGATGCGCGCCACGCCATAGCCCGCGATCAGCGCCCCGGTCAGGAAGCCCTGGCGCGCCCGCAGCCCTGGCCGGCTGGCCAGGATCGCCATCAGGGTGAACAGGGCCACGCCCTCCATCCCCGCCTGGTACAGCTGGCTGGGGTGGCGCGGCAGTTGCAGCGGGTCGGTCGGGAAGACCATGGCCCAGGGCAGGTCAGTGGCGCGGCCATACAGCTCCGCATTGATGAAATTGGCGATGCGCCCCAGGCCGAGCCCGATCGGCACCCCCACCGCCACCCGGTCCCCGAAGCCCAGCGGCGGCAGCTTCTGGCCCCGGCAATACAGCAGCGCCGCCACGATCACGCCCAGCGCGCCGCCATGGAAGCTCATGCCCCCCTGCCAGATCATCGGGATTTCCCACGGCGCGAACAGGTAATGCCCGGGGCGGTAGAACAGCACATAGCCCAGCCGCCCGCCCAGGATGATGCCCAGCGTGGCCCAGGTGACGAAATCGTCCACCTGCTGGGGTTCCGCCACCTTCGGCGCGGCCACGGCCAATCGCCGCACCAGCCGCCAGGCCAGCACGATGCCGGTGATATAGGCCAGCGCGTACCAGCGCACCCCGAAGGGCCCGAGCTGGACCGCCACGGGGTCGATCATGGGGAAGGCAATGATGGGCAGCATGCGATCTCGCGGGTTCGGGCCGGGGTTGGTATAACCCCGAAAGCCACAGGAGGGCAGCATGGGTCCGTTGCGAGAGCGTTTGCAGGCATTGAAGGGCGAAGGTTCGCGGCTGGATGACATGGCGGGCGTCGCCGGCGGTGCCTTCAGCATCCTGGCGGGGCTGAAGGCCGAGGCCGAGGCGCTGGCCAAATCCCGCGCCGATGCATTCGCCCAGAAGATGGACCTGGTGCGGCGCGAGGAATTCGACGCCGCTATGGAACTGGCCCGCCGCGCGCGGGAGGAAGCGGAGGTGCTGGCGGAGAAGCTGGCCGCGCTGGAAACCCGTCTGGCCGCGCTGGAAACCCGCCTGGCCAGCGATGAGGCGGGCGAAGCCGCTGGCTGAACCCCCCGCGCCGCACAACCGCCGGTAGAAACCGGGCGAAATGCGGCCGAACCATCCACAGAAGCCTCACAATCGGCCCCTTGCGGCGCGGGATTTGCGCCGCATAGGCTATCCCTAGTGGTGTCGGGCACTGTTGAACCCCAATCCCTGGGCAGGGGGGCCCATGGGGCATGTTGGGGAAGGTGGGCCGCGCCGCACAGCTGGGGGTGATTGCCATGTCGGGCATGCTGGCACTGGAAACCGAGACCCACGCGACCAACCCGTTGGACGTGCTGGAGCAGATCCTTGGCGCCAATGAATGGGTGTGCGAACGCCCATCCGAACGCGAGATGGTGGCCGAAGCCCCGGGGAAATGGTGCGATTACGCCATGTTCTTCACCTGGGCGCCGGAGCTGTCGGCGATGCATTTCTCCTGCGCCATCGACCTGAAGGTGCCGCAGAACAAGCGCGCCGCGCTGTACGAATTGCTGACCCTGGCCAATGAGAAGCTGTGGATCGGCCATTTCGGGCTGGAGAGCGAGGAGGGCGTGCCCGTCTATCGCCATGCCGTGCTGCTGCGCGGCGCCTCGGGCGCCAGCGCCGAAAGCCTGGAGGACCTGGTGGATATCGCGCTGAACGAGTGCGAGCGCTTCTTCCCCGCCTTCCAGTTCGTGCTGTGGGGCGGCAAGCCGCCGAAGGAAGCGCTGGAAGCCGCGATGCTGGACTGCGTCGGGGAAGCGTAACCCCCGACGTGTGTGGCCGCTATTTCCTGAAACGCCCGCCGGCGGCGCTGCTGGATGAACTCCAGGCCGCGCAGCCCGCGCCGAATTTCCCGCCCAGCTGGAACATCGCGCCCACCCAGCAGGCCCCCGTGCTGCGCTGGAACCCGCAGACGGGCCAGCGCCACCTGAACCTGCTGCGCTGGGGGCTGGTGCCGCATTGGGCGAAGGATGCCAGCGGCGCCGCGCGGATGATGAACGCCCGTAGCGACAGCATCGCCGAGAAACCCAGCTTCCGCGAGGCATTCCAGAAACGCCGCTGCCTGGTGCCGATGGATGGCTTCTATGAATGGCGGGGGGAGGGCGCCTCGCGCCAGCCCTTCGCCGTGGCGCTGCGCGATGGCTCGGCCATGGCGGTGGCGGGGCTGTGGGAGGGCTGGCGCCAGCCGGATGGCGAATGGCTGCGCAGCTTCACCGTGATCACGGTGGATTCCGCCGGGCGGCAGGCGGCGGTCCACCCGCGCATGCCCGCGATATTGCCGCCGGAATTGTGGGATGCCTGGCTGGGCGCGGAACCGGCCGAGCCGGAGGAACTGCTCGACCTGCTGGGCCCTTGCCCGGATGAGGAGCTGGCCTTCTGGCCGATCGGCGCCCGGGTGGGGAAGTTCAGCGAGAACGACGCCGGGCTGCTGGAGCGCGTGCCCGCCGAGGTGCCGGCGGAGCTGAACGACGAGCCGGTGGCTTAGCCGCCCGAGAGCCGGAACCCGCGCCCGGCCCCACCGCGCCACAGCTCGGTGGAGACGACGCCCGCGGCCTCCGCCACGCGCGGCAGGCGGGGCATGTCGCTCAGGCGCTGGATCACGCCGGGGTGGCACAGGTCCAGCAGGGCCTCGGCCTGGGCGGTGCTGCCGGTGCGCAGCGCCTGGGAAGCCAGGCGCAGCCGCTGTTCCGCGACCTCGCCGGGCACGCTGGTGGGCATGCCGATCTGGCGCCGCATCTCGAACCGGGCCATGCGCAGGGCGTGCAGCGTGCCGAAATCCGCGGTGATGGACACGCGCGGGTCATCCTCGAAGCTGCGGGCCAGGAATTCCAGCTGCGCCGCCGCCAGGGCGGCCCCGGCCGGGTCGCCATGCCAGCGGCTGGTGTCGCCCAGCAGGCGCTCCGCGTTCACGGCCGCGCCCCGCAATGGGTCGCCCGCGCCCAGCAGGTAATCGCCGCCCGATGGGTCGTTCGTGCAGGCGGCCAGGGGTGCCAGGGCCAGGCTGGCGAGGACGGCGAGGAGGGCGGGACGGCTGGGCATGTGGAAAACGTAGCACGGCAATTCCGGCCAGTGTGTTTCCATCTTTGTAATGCTGTGCGAAACCGCCTCACGCATGACCGAAGAACAGCCAAACCCTGCCTTGCTGCCCGCTGGCCTGGCAGATCTGCTGCCGCCGGACGCCGAGCGCGAGGCCGCACTGGTGGAAGCGCTGATGGGCGTCTTCGCCACCCATGGCTATGAGCGCGTGAAACCGCCCCTGCTGGAGTTCGAGGACAGCCTGCTCGCGGGCTCCGGCGCGGCCGTCGCGGAACAGACCTTCCGCCTGATGGACCCGGTCAGCCAGCGCATGATGGGCCTGCGCGCCGATACCGCCCCCCAGGTGGCGCGGATCGCGGCCACCCGGCTGGGCGCCGTGCCCCGGCCGCTGCGGCTGTCCTATGCCGGGCAGGCGCTGCGGGTGCGCGGCACCGAACTCTCCCCCGAGCGCCAGACCGCGCAGGCCGGCATCGAGGTGATCGGCGGGCTGGCGCCCGAAGCGGACGCCGAGGTGGCCGTGGTGACGGCCGAGGCGCTGGCCGCCGTCGGTGTCTCGGGCTTCACGCTGGACGTGACGCTGCCGACCATGACCCCCGCCCTGCTGGACGCCGCCGGCATCACGGGCGCCGACGCCACCCGCCTGGCCCATGCGCTGGACCGCAAGGACGCCGCCGCCGTGGCGTCCCTCGCGGCCGGGCGCGGGCCCGTCGCGGCCCTGCTGCCCGCCCTGCTGGAGGCCGCGGGCCCCGCCTGCC
>NZ_JAAABL010000070.1 GCF_009900765.1 Rhodovarius lipocyclicus | reverse complement strand
ACCCCGGCGGCTGCACCCGCCCCCGCGGCCCTGCCGGCGGTCCCGCCACCCGCGCCCGCCGCGCCGCCCGCGCCCCCACCCCGCCCGGTTCTGCCGCCCATTCCGCTGCCCGCGGGCTTCTCGGCCCTGCCCGGCGGTGGCTGGCGCATGCAGCTGCCTCCGCAGACGGACAGCATTCCCCAAACCTACCGCTCGGCGCTCGCCGCCCTGGCGCGGCGCCTGTCCGACACCACCCAGGGCCGCATCACCCTGCTGGCCCAGGTGACGGATACCGGGCAGGAGGCATCCTTCCTGCGGCGCCTGGCGCTGGCCCGCGGGCTGTCGGCCAAGGCCATCATGGTGGAAGGCGGGCTGGCCGCCACGCGCATCGACGTGCGCCCGCTCGGTTTGCGTGAGCCGGCGCTGGATGCGGTGGACCTGTATCCGCCCGGGGTGCCGGCGCCGCGCTGAAGCGGTCCGCCTAATCCGCCAGCGCCACGTCCAGCAGGCGTTCCAGCACCTCCGGCTCCTGCGCGCCGGCGATGGCGTTGCCGCCCCCCAGCACGAAGCACGGCACGCCGTTGATCCCCAGCCGGTGCGCGCGCAGGTTTTCCGCGTGCACCGCCTCCGTATCCAGCCCCGAGGCCAGGAACAGCCGCGCCGCGTCGCCATCCAGCCCATGGGCGGCGGCCAGCGCGGCCAGGGTCTCGTAATGGGCGATGTCCCTGCCCTCACGGAAATGGGCGGCGAACAGGGCCATCACCAGCGCGTCGGCATTGCCGTGGCGGCCGGCCCAGCGCAGCAGGCGGTGGGCGTCCAGCGTCTGCGGCACGCGGCGGATCAGCTCGAAATGGAAGTCGATGCCTTCAAGGCGCCCCATCTCCGCGATGGTGCCGTGCAGGCGGCGGGCGCGCTCCTCGCCGCCGAACTTGCGCACCAGGTAATCCTGGCGGGGAATGCCGCCCGGCGCGATGTCCGGGTTCAGCAGGAAGGGGCGCCATTGCAGCTCGACCGCCACCTCGCGCCGCGCCTCCAGCATGCGCATCAGGCGGGAAACGCCCAGATAGCACCAGGGGCAGACGAGATCGAACACGACCTCGATCTGCACGGGAGCCGGCGGGCTGGCCATCATGTTCATAGCGGGGGGACTCAGATCTGCGCGGCCGGAGCCTCGCACAGATAGCGGTTCAGGTGATAGGGCCGCGCCGCCATGGCGGGGCAGAAACTTGCCACCACCGGCTCCAGCGCCTCGAACAGCCCGTGGGCCGTGGCGTTCAGCGCCTCCAGCCGCTCGCGCGCGGCCTCGGCCAGCGGGGCCAGCTTCGCCACGTCCAGCGTGGTGTGGCGGCGGTCGCGGTAGACGAAGCGCCCGCCGATCATGGTGTGGCGCACCGCCGTCGCGTCCTCCGCATGCACGATCTGGTTCACCGTCCAGTGATGCGGCATCCAGTGCAGGGCGTGCAGGTCGAGGAACACGATATCGGCCTTCATCCCCGGGGCGATGGCGCCGATATCCTTGAACCCCATGGCGCGTGCGGAACCCAGGGTGGCGGCGTGATACACCTCCTCCACGCTGGCCCAGCGGGCGGGGTCGGGCACCTGCACCTTGCTGGTGAAGCTGGCCAGCCGCATCGCCTCATACATGTTGCCGTTGTCGGAGCTGTTCACCCCATCGGTGCCGATGCCGACATTCACGCCCAGATCCAGCGCGCGGCGCAGCCGGAACATCCCATTGCCCAGCTTCATGTTGGAACCCGGATTGTGCGCGACGGAGGCCCCGCGCTCGGCCAGCCGCTTCAGGTCCTCATCATCCAGCCACACGGCGTGGGCGGCGGTGAAGTTCTCGTCCACCAGGCCATAGGCGTCCATCTCGGCCAGCAGGGTGCGGCCATAGGTGCGGATGCCGGTCAGGGCCTGCAGCTTGCTCTCGCCCACATGGCTGTGCATGGCCACGCCGTGTTCGCGCGCCAGGTCCCGGCAGCCGCACAGAAAGGCCGTGGAGCAGTGATGCGGGATGGTGGGCGCCACGGCCGCCCGGATGTCGCGCCCCGCCCAGCGCCAGTGCCGCAGCACCTGCCCCATGGCCGAGAGCGTCTCCTCCGGCGGCCTCGCGCGCATGGCGGTGACGGTGGCGCGCAGCGCATCGGGCATCGCGTCGACCAGGCCCGGGATCGCCTCATACATGGTGCGGTCGGCCACCATGGGGGCGATGACGGCGCGCATGCCCACCTCGTCATAGGCCTCGGCCACGGCATCCAGCCCGTCGCGCGTGGGCAGGGGGAACTCGAAATACAGGTCGTAGGCGGCGGTGCAGCCCTTCGCCACCATCTCCGCCGCGCAGAGCAGCGTCGAGAGCTTCTTGTCCTCCAGCGAGCGGTTGCCGCTGATCCAGGGGGCGGCGGCCAGCAGCAGTTCCAGCGTCCATTTGTCGCCCTGCCCGCGCGCGAGGCCACCATGGCCATGGGTGTGGGCGTTGATCAGCCCGGGATGCAGCACGAGGCCGGAGGCATCGATCACCTCCGCATCCTCCGGCGCCGCCAGCCCCTGGCCGATCTGGCGCACCACGCCGTCGCGCACCAGGATATCGGCGGGGGCGGCGCGGCGGATGCCGGCATCGGCCAGCAGCCCGCCCCGGATCAGCAGCGTGCCCTGATGCGGCGCGGCCATCAGCGCGGCTTCACCGGCAGGCCCATGGCACGGAAGCGTTCCTCGATCACATCCAGGTCGATCAGCCCGGCGGGGCTGGCGCGGCGGGGCTGTTCCTTCAGCCGGGCCTCACGCATGGCGCGCCACAGGCCCAGCAGGCGGCGCAGTTCCGCCAGGGGCTCCTGGTGGTCATCCACGCGCAGGTCGATGTCGTTGAAATCCTCGGTGGTGATCAGTTGCAGGGCCGCGGATTGGCGCCCGCGGCGGTCGCCGCCCGCGGCCTCCCCGGCATCCAGCGCCGCCAGCATGCGCTCGGGCAGCGGCAGTTCGGGGCGGGCGATCAGGGCCGCCACCGTGTCGGCCACCACTGCCTCATTGGCCAGCATGTTGCCCGCCACCGACCAGCCCTGCCCGGTGCGGTGGCCGCAATATTCCACGCAGCGCCCGCCCGTCCAGGCCGCGGTGCGGCCATGGATGTCGATGGCATGGACCTGGCGGATCTCCCGCCCCTCATCCATCGCCAACGCGCCTTGGATGGCCAGGGCCGGGGCCACGCCGCGCTGCATGGCGTCCAGGATGGCGGGGCCCAGATAGCGGTTGGTCATGGATTGGGTGGCGACCGCGCCCACCCCCGCGCGCAGATGCGGCACCGCCGCCCCCACGGCCAGGTTGCAAGTGGTGACGGCGACGGCGAAGGCGCCGGTCGCGGGATCATGGGCAAGGATGGACCAGGTCATGGGCGCGGAGTGGACATGCTTCCGTCGTTGCATGCAACCGCGCAAAACGGCATGACGGACGCAAAAGGAGACGTCCCATGCTCAACCGCCGTGCAGCTCTGGCCGCGCCGTGGCTTCTGGCCGCGCCAACCCCGCTTCTCGCGCAATCACAATGGCCTGACCGTCCCATCCGGCTGATCGTGCCCTTCGGCGCGGGGGGCGCGATCGACACGCTCTCCCGCACCGTGGCCGCCAAATTCCCCGAGGTGACGGGCGGCCAGACTCTGGTGGTGGAAAACCGCCCCGGCGCCGGCGGCACCATCGCCGGCGCCTATGCCGCCGCCCAGCGGCCGGACGGGCTGACGCTGATGATGGCCGATGTGGGGGCCAATTCCATCGGCAAGCTGCTCTATCCCAACCTGACCTATGAGCCGGTGCAGGCCTTCACCCCCATCGTGCATCTGGTGAACCTGCCCGGCGCGCTGATCGCGCACCCCGATGTGCGCGAACGCACGATGCAGGAGATCATCGCGGCCGCGCGCGAGCGGCCGGATGGCTTCGTCTTCTCCTCCGCCGGGAACGGCAATGGCAGCCATTTGTTCATGGAGCTGTTCCTGAAGCGCGCGGGCATCCGCATGGTGCATGTGCCCTATCGCTCGGGGGCGGAGATGGTGACGGCGCTGGTGCGCGGGGATGCGCAGTTCGGCTTCCCCACCGTCTCCTCCGCGCTGTCCATGATCCGGGACGGCAAGGCCCGCGCGGTGGGCATCAGCAGCCCGGGCGGCACGCCCATCCTGCCCGGCGTGCCGGCGGTGGATACGGTGCTGCCCGGCTTCAACTGCGCCGTCTGGCACGGCATCCTGGCCCCGGCGGGGCTGGACCCGGCCCTGGCGCTGCGCATCAACCAGGTGTTCAACAGCATCATCGCCATGCCCGACGTGCAGCAACGCATCTATGAAGGCCAGGCGGGCCGTGTGGTGGGCGGCACCCCCGCCGATTTCGCGGCCCATATCCGCCGCGACTATGAGACCTGGGCCCCCATCATCACCGAAGGAAACATCCGTGCCGAGTGACAGCATCGCCGCCCCCCGCCCCGCCAGCACCATCATCCTGCTGCGCGACGGCCCGGCGGGGCCGGAGCTGTTCATGGTGGTGCGCAACCGCCAGATCGACTTCGCGGGCGGCGCGCTGGTCTTCCCCGGCGGCCGGGTGGACGACGCGGACGCGGCGCTGGGCGAGCCCTTCCGCATCGCCGCCATCCGCGAGGCCTTCGAGGAAACCGGCCTGCTGCTGGCCCGGCGCGAGGGCCGCATGCTGGGCGCCCACGACCTGCCGCGCGAGGCATCCTTCAACGCGCTGGTCGCCGAGCACGGGCTGGAACCCGCCACCGACCGGCTGCGCCACTTCGCCCATTGGATCACGCCCGCCGACGTGCCCAAGCGCTTCGACACCCACTTCTTCCTGGCCGAGGCGCCGCCCGAACAGATCGGCCTGCATGATGGCGGAGAAGCGGTGGACAGCGTCTGGATCACACCGGAACAGGTGCTGGAGGAAGCCGGCAAGGGACTGCGCAGCGTGGTGTTCCCCACCCGGCTGAACCTGGGGAAACTCGCCCGCTACCGCAGCGTGGCCGAGGCGATGGAAGACAACGCCCCGGTCGTGACCGTGATGCCGGAACCCTTCGAGGACGAGCACGGCAAGTGGCTGCGCATCCCGGAGGAAGCGGGCTATGGCGGCAGCGTGTTCAAGGCGGTGAACCGCGCGATGGTGGCGAAGCGGGGGTGAGGGCGGGCGCAGGGGGCGTTGCCCCCGGACCCCCAGCAAGGGGCCCTGCCCCTTGCATCCCCGCCAAAGGCCGAAAGGCCCTTGGAACCCATTAGATTGGCGCCTTACCTTGGTAGGTGGACGCCAATTACATTATAAAAATCAACAAGAAACACGCTTCCAGGATGTAGCGCCAACTGATCTAGGTCCAGGACCGAGCACGGTCCTGGCGGGGGTGTCGGGGGCGGAGCCCCTGACTGCGCCCCCCCCATCGTCCTTACAGCCCCGCGCTTTCCAGCCCCACGATCGCCCGTGCCATCGCCTGCGCCCGGGGCACGAAGCTTTCCACTTCCAGATATTCCTCCGGGCTGTGCGCCAGCCCGCCCACCGGCCCCACGGAGCAGATGGTCGGTGCCCCCTGCGCCGCCGTGAAGCCGCTGTCGGCGCAGCCGCCGGAGAATTCGCCCTTCACCGTCAGCCCGGATTCGGCGGCGGCCCCCTGGTACAGGGTGAACAGCTTGGCCGCCGCCGGGCTCTGCGTCAGCGGCAGGAACTCGCCCTTGATGGCAAGCGTGGCCTTGGTGCCAGGCACGAAGCTTTTCGCCACGATCTCATGGATCTTGCCCATGATCTCGTCGCGGTCCTCGGGGTGGACATAGCGCAGGTCGATCTCGCCCTTCGCCCAGGGGGCCACGGTGTTCACGCTCTGCCCGCCGGAGACGAGGCCCACATTCAGCGTGATGCCGCGCTTCAGGTCCGTCAGGGCATGGATGGCGGTGATCTTGGCCGCCAGCTCGCCGATGGCGCTGATGCCGGCCTCGAAATTGCCGCCCGAATGCGCGGCCTTGCCGGTGATCTCGAACACGCTGAACACGCCGCCCTTGCGGCCGGTGACGACATTGCCGGTCAGGCGGCCGGGTTCGCTGTTGAACACCACGCGGGCGCCGCGGGCCTCGGCCTCGATCACGGCGCGGCCCTCGGGGCTGCCGATCTCCTCGTCGCCGGTGAACAGGCCGACCATGGGGCCCGGCGCGCCGCCGAATTTCTGGAAGGCGGCCAGCATGAACATGTTCATCACGATGCCGGCCTTCATGTCGCACACGCCGGGGCCATAGGCGCGGCCGTTCTCGATGCGGAAGGGCCGGCGCTCGGGCTCGCCCTTGGGGAAGACGGTGTCGCGGTGGCCCATCAGCACGATGTTGCGCGGCGCGTTACCGGCGGGCGCCACATCGGTGTTCACGAAGGCGCGGATGCAATCGCCGTGCTTCTCGCCCTTCACCACCTCGGTCGGGATGCCGTGGCTCGCGAGGAATTCCTTCACCTGCTCGCCGGTCGCATCCACGCCCGCCTTGTCGTAGCTGCCGCCATCGGTGTTCACCATGCGCTCCAGCGCGGCCAGCATGGCGGGCTTCTGCTCGGCGAGCCAGGCGTTGATCTGATCGAGCGGGGACTGGGCCATGCGGCACTCCTGGAACTGAGAGGCGCGCATGTTCCATCAGCCGGGCGGCGCCGCCAACTCCCCCCAAGGGCCGGCTCAAAGCCGGGCGCCATCAAAGCATCATGGCCGCGTCATCGGTGGATCACGCCCCGTGCCTAGCTTGCGCGCCTTATCATTCAGGAGGCCGCCATGCAGCGCCGTTCCCTTCTTCTCGGCGCGGCGGGCGCCGGCTTGCCGCGTTTCGCCATCGCCCAGGCCGACCAGCGCCCCAGCATCACGGTGGCGGTGCAGACCATCAGCACCTCCGGCACGCTGGAGCCGATGCGCGAACAGTCCAATGTGGGCTTCCGGGTGATGCCCAGCTTCTCCGAGCCGCTGATCGGCATCGACTGGCAGCGCACCCAGCGGGCGGAGCCGGTGCTGGCCACCGCCTGGCGGCGGATCGACGCGCGCACGCTGGAACTGACCCTGCGTGAGAATGTGGTGATGCACGATGGCCGCACCATGACGGCCGAGGATGTCGCCTTCACCTTCAGCCGTGAGCGCATGTGGACGGGCCTGGCCGCCGACGACCGGGGGCTGTTCGTCTCCACCACCGCGGGCGCCACCGGCAAGGCCCCGCCGGCGGAGGCCGTGGCCATCTCCCGCGCGCATTTCCCGGGCTTCGAGAAGATGGAAGTGGTGGACGCGAAGACGGTGCGCTTCGTGAACGCCGTGCCCGATGTGACGCTGGAGGGCCGGCTGACCCGCACCTCGGGCGCCATCTTCTCCCGCGCGGCGTTCGACGCGGCACCCTCCTGGCTGGAATGGGCGCGCCGGCCGGTCGGCACGGGCCCCTACTTCATCGCCAGCCACCGCGCCGGCCAGGATCTGATCCTGGAGGCGCATGACCGCCACTGGGCCGGCCGCCCGCCGCTGAAGCGCATCCGCTTCGTGGAGGTGCCCGACGTCGCCTCCCGCATCGCGGGGCTGCTGGCGGGGGATTGGGATTTCGTCTGCGACATCCCGCCCGACCAGATCGGCGGCATCGAGCGCAGCCCGCGCCATGAGGTGGTGGGCGGGCCGATCAACAACATCCGCATCCTGGTCTGGGACAAGACCCACCCGGTGCTGGCCAACCCGCTGGTCCGCCGCGCCATGAGCCACAGCATCGACCGCCAGGCGATCGTGGACAGCCTGTGGGCCGGGCGCACCGCCGTGCCGCGCGGCATGCAGTGGGAGGTCTATGGCGACATGTATCTGCGGGACTGGGAGGCACCGCGCTTCGACCCCGCCGAGGCCCGCCGCCTGCTGCGTGAGGCCGGCTATCGCGGCGAGCCCATCCCGTACCAGCTGCTGAACAACTACTACACGGCCCAGGTGCCCACCTCCCAGATCACGGTGGAGGGCTGGCGCGCGGTCGGGCTGAACGTGCAGATCGAGATGAAGGAGAATTGGGGCCAGATCCTGGGCCGCTTCCCCGGGCGCGGGCTGTGCGACAATTCCAACACCGCCACCTTCAACGACCCGGTCGCCGCCATGTCCGTCTATGGCCCGGGCGGGCAGACCTGGTCGGCCGGGCAGTGGCAGAACGAGGAAGCCCCCCGCCTGCTGGACGCGCTGCAGGTGGACCCTGACCTGGAGCGCCGCCGCGCCAGCTTCCGCCGCCTGCTGACGCTGACCGAGCGCGAGGACCCTGCCTATACCGTGCTGCATCAGAACGCGAATTTCACCGGCAAGCGCAAGGACCTGCCCTGGCGGGCCGGCACATCCTTCGTGATGGATTTCTCGGGGCGGAACTGGGGGTAAACCGCCCCCGGGGGCCTGCCCTTCCCCGCGCGGGCGCTCTAGGCTCGCCCGCATGCTTCTGTTCGACCATCTGGCGATCGGCGCCAGCACATTGGAGGAAGGTGTCGCCTTCGCGGAGGCGGCGCTGGGCGTGCCCATGGGCCCCGGCGGCGCGCATCCGCGCATGGCCACCCACAACCGGCTGCTGCTGGCCGGGGCTGGACGCTACATCGAGGTGATCGCCCCCGACCCGGCGGGCGAGCCCCCGGGCGTGCCGCGCTGGTTCGGGCTGGACACGCCGCCCAGCCCGCCGCGCATCGTCTCCTGGGTCGCGCGCGGCAGGCCCGCGATCATCCCCGAGCCGCTGGGCGAACCCGCCCCGATGTCGCGGGGCTCGCTGAGCTGGACCATCACCTTCCCCCGTGATGGCTCCCTGCCGCTGGGCGGCGCCCTGCCCTGCCTGATCGACTGGCCCGAGGGCGTGCACCCGACCCAGACCATGGTCGACAGCGGCGTGGTGCTGGAAAAGCTGATCATCACCACGCCCGAGACGGCGCGCGCCAAGGCGGCGCTGGCGGTGATGGAATTCCAGGACATGGCGCTGCTGGAATTCCGCCAGGGCCCCGCCGCGCTGAACGCGCGTTTCGCCACCCCGCGCGGCACCGTGGAGATCTGAGATGACGCATCATGATGTCCTGACCCGCCGCCCCTGGCGCCCGCTGATCATGGGCCGCAAGGGCGCGGTCGCCAGCAACCACCCGGCCGCCACCCAGGCGGGGCTCGATGCCCTGCGCGCGGGCGGCACGGCGGCGGATGCGGCGGTCGCCGTCTCCCTGGCGCTGGGCGTCGCGGAGCCGCACATGTCGGGCCTCGGCGGCGATGGCTTCTACCATGTGTATGAGGCCGCGACCGGCACCTCCACCGTGTTCAACGGCAGCGGCACCGCGCCCGCCCTGGCCACGCCCGAGGAATTCCGCGATGGCATGGCGATCGACAGCCACCGCTCCGCCGGGGTGCCGGGCGCGCTGGCCGGGGTGGCGATGCTGCATGCCCGGCATGGCAGGCTGGCCTGGGCCGACCTGGTGCGCCCCGCCGTGGCGCTGGCGGCCGAGGGGGTGGGCGTGACCCACACCTATCGGCGCATGGCCGCGATGCGGAAGGCCCTGCTGCTGCGGGACGCCGCCGCCGCCGGGATCTATCTGGCCGATGGCGAAGTGCCAACGCTGGGCGCCATCCTGGCCCAGCCCGCCCTGGCGAAGACCCTGGAACTGATCGCCGAGGGCGGCGCCGAGGCCTTCTATCGCGGCCCCATCGCCGCGATGCTGGCGCGCGCCAGCGCCGCCGGGGGCGGCCTGATCCGCGAGGCCGACATCCGCGCCTTCGCGCCCGAGGCCCAGCCCGCCGTCACCGCGCATTACCGCGGCTATGAGATCCGGCAGACGCCGCCCAACTCCACCGGCTTCGTGCTGCTGCAGGAATTGCTGATCGCCGGGAACTTCGACGTGGCGGCGATGGGCTATCTCTCGGCCGAGCACATCCACACGCTGGTGGAGGCCAAGAAGCTCGCCTTCCTGGACCGCGAGCGGCTGGCGGGCGACCCGCGCTTCGGCCCCGTGGACCTGACGGAGATCCTGGACCCGGCCAACGCCAGGAAACTGGCCGCGAAGATCGACCCCCGCCGCGCCGCCAGCATCCCGCTGAAGCTGCCCGCGCCGAATGCGGGCGAGACGACCTATTTCTGCATCGTCGATGCCTGGGGCAATGCGGTCTCGGCCATCCAGTCGCTGAACTCGCCCTTCGGCGGCGGCGTCACGGCGGGCGAGGCGGGCTTCCTGCTGAACAACCGCATGGCGACCTGGCACCTGGACCCGCGCCACCCCAACATGCTGGCCCCCGGCAAGCGCGTGCGCCACACCATGAACGCGCCGCTGATCCTGAAGGACGGCCAGCTGTGGGGCATCCTGGGCACGCCCGGCGCCGACAACCAGGTACAGGTGAATTTCCAGGCCGTCTCCGCGCTGGTGGATTTCGGGCTGGACCCGCAGCAGGCGGTGGAAGCCCCCCGCTGGTTCAGCGACCAGCCCGGCCAGAACGCCACCTGGCCCCATAACGGCAAGGAGGACCTGACCATCGAGGAGGATGTCGGGCCCGAGGTGCTGGAAGGGCTGCGCGCCCGGGGCCATACCCTGATTACCCAACGCCCGATCCATGGCACCTGCAGCCTGGAATGCATCCGCGTGCTGGAGAACGGCATGCGCATGGCCGGCAGCGACCCCCGCCGCGACGGCTGGGCGGGCGCCTATTGAAGTGCCCTCAAACGCCGGGCGCGCGCATCCGCGCGCCTGGCTTCGCCGGACCGCCGGCGGCGGCCGTTCGGCCGATTGAAGAGACAGGATGTTCATGAACCGCGACACCGCCCTCTCCCTCGCCACCTCCATCATCGACGACGGCCGCCTGCTGGACGTGCTGGCCCGCCGCGTCGCCTGGCACACCGAAAGCCAGGTGCCCGAGCAGGCGCCCGCCCTCTACGCCTTCCTGGCCGATGAGATGATGCCCTCCCTCGCCGCCCTCGGCTTCACCAGCCGGATCGTGGCCAACACCAAGCCCGATGCCGGCCCCTTCCTGATCGCCCAGCGCATCGAGGACCCGGCCCTGCCCACCGTGCTGGTCTATGGCCATGGCGACGTGGTGCGCGGCATGGAAGGCCGCTGGCGCGAAGGGCTGGAACCCTGGGAGATCGTCGTCGAGGGCGAGCGCTGGTACGGGCGCGGCACCGCCGACAACAAGGGCCAGTTCACCATCAACCTCGCGGCGCTGGAGGCCGTGATCCAGGCGCGCGAGGGCAAGCTCGGCTTCAACGTGAAGTTCCTGTGCGAGATGGGCGAGGAGATCGGCTCCCCCGGCCTCGCCGCCATCTGCGAGGCCGAGCGCGAGGCCCTGAAATCCGATGTGCTGATCGCCTCCGACGGACCGCGTCTGGCGGCCGGGCTGCCCACGCTGTTCCTCGGCTCCCGCCAGGCGATGAACGTGCGCCTCGAATACAAGGCGCGGGAGAAAGCCTATCACTCCGGCAATTGGGGCGGGGTGATCCGCAACCCGGCGACCATGGTGGCCAACGCCATCGCCAGCCTGGTAGACGGGCGCGGGCGGCTGCTGGTGGCGGGGCTCGAACCTCCGCCGATGCCCAATTCGGTGCGCGCGGCCCTCGCCGGCCTGCCCGTGGGCGGCGGCGAGACCGACCCCGAGATCGACCCGGACTGGGGCGCCGACGGCCTGACCCCCGCCGAGCGCCTGTTCGGCTGGAACACGCTGGAGGTGCTGGCGATGGGGGCGGGCGATCCCGTCTCTCCGGTCAATGCCGTGCCGCCCACCGCCACCGCCGTGGTGCAACTGCGCTTCGTGGCGGGCACCGACACGGCCGGCATCATCCCCGCCATCCGCGCGCGGCTGGATGAGATGGGTCTGAAGGATGTCGAGGTGATCTCCATGCGCGCCGAGCCCGCACCCGCCACGCGGCTCGACCCGGCCTCCCCTTGGGTGCGCTGGGCGGTGGCCTCGGTCACCGAAAGCCTCGGCCGCCCGCCCGCCGTGCTGCCCAATATCGGCGGCACCCTGCCCAACCATGTCTTCGCCAACATCCTGGGCCTGCCCACCATCTGGGTGCCGCACAGCTACGCCGCCTGCGGCCAGCACGCCCCCGACGAACACCTGCTGGCCCCCGTGGCCCGCGAAGCCCTGACCCTGATGGCCGGCCTGTTCTGGGACCTGGGCGCGCCCGGAACGCCAGGGCGGGGATAGGGCGCGCCACGGGGGCTTCGCCCCCGAACCCCGACCAAGGGGCGCTGCCCCTTGGAACCCCGCCAGGAGCCGAAAGGCCCCTGGACCCCAGAAGTTGAAAAGGCCGGGAGGGGACATCGTCCCCTCCCGGCCTTTTCAATAACACCCGGTTTCCAAAGGCCTCCCGGCCTTTGGCGGGGGTGCCGGGGGGGTACAAACCGGCTAGGTTGGTGACAGTTTGGACCGGCGACCTGGGTGACAGTCTTTGTTATCGACTGGGAGGACCGGTCGATGCCCTGGACGGAGATATCCACGATGGATGCGCGGCTG
>NZ_JAAABL010000069.1 GCF_009900765.1 Rhodovarius lipocyclicus | reverse complement strand
TGGCCCGCGTGGCGCGTCTCCGCGATCTCGACCCGCGCGCCGGCGCCGCGCAGCGCGCGCAGGGCCCGCGCCAGGCGCCGGCGGCGGGTTCCGCCCGCCACGGGATTGAAGATGATGAGCACGGGCGGGGCCTTAGCCCGCCGCGCGTGACGATTCGATGCCAGCCGCATGACATCGCTGTGACCGGCGGAAAAGCTGGGTTTCCCTTCACGGAAGCTTCACGCGAAACAATCGCCGCACGGTCTATCCGGGCCTCGATCGCAAGAGGGAATCCGGGCGCGCCATGCAAAACGGCCAGACCCAGCGGCGCCATCGCGCCGTTTTCATTTCCGACATCCACCTGGGCACGCGCGGCTGCCGCAGCGATTTCCTGATCGACTTCCTGCGCCGCACCGAATGCGACCACCTGTACTTGGTGGGCGACATCGTGGACGGCTGGCGCCTGCGCAAAAGCTGGTACTGGCACGACGAGTTCGACGAGGTGCTGCGCCTGATCCTGGAAAAGGCCGAGCGCGGGACCAAGGTCACCTACATCCCCGGCAACCATGACGAGATGTTCCGCCAGTGGCTGGGCCTGGAAGTCGCCGGCGTGAAGCTGATGCGCGAGGCGGTGCACGAGGCCGCCGACGGCCGCCAATACCTGATCATGCACGGCGACGAATTCGACGGCGTCATCCGCTATGCCAAGTTCCTCGCCTATCTCGGCGACTGGGCCTATGACTGGGCGCTGGTGCTGAACCGGGTGTTCAACTCCGCCCGGCAGCGGCTGGGCTATCCCTACTGGTCGCTCAGCCAATGGCTGAAGCGCCAGGTGAAGGAAGCCGTGAAGGCCATCGACCGCTTCGAGACGGCACTGGCCGGTGAGGCCCGCCGCCGCGGCCTGCACGGCGTGGTCTGCGGCCACATCCACCACGCCGAGATGCGCCAGGTGCAGGCCACCGCCTACATGAACTGCGGCGACTGGGTGGAAAGCTGCACCGCCCTGGTGGAGGAAGCCGATGGCAGCTTCCGCCTGATCGACTGGGCCGACGAAAACCGGCTGAGCATGTGGCGCGGCAACGCCCGCGCAGCGGAGACAGTAGCCGCTTGATCCTTCATCCCGTGCCGGGGGTCGTCCCCATCCGGCTGCTGATCGTGACCGATGCCTGGGCGCCCCAGGTGAACGGGGTGGTGCGCACCCTGGCCACCGTGGCCGAGGAACTGCGCGCCGGCGGCGACATCGTGGAGGTGGTCGGCCCCGACCGCTTCCGCACCATGCCCACCCCCAGCTACCCGGAGATCCGGCTGGCGCTGTTCCCGCGCCGCCGCCTGACCCGGATCGTGGACGCCTTCGCCCCCGACGCCATCCACATCGCCACCGAAGGCCCGCTGGGCATGGCCATGCGCGCCATCTGCCGCAAGCGCGGCTGGCCCTTCACCACCAGCTTCCACACCCGCTTCGCCGAATACGTCCACGCCCGCACCCGCCTGCCGCCCGGCATCGCCTGGGCCTGGCTGCGCCGCTTCCACAACGCCGCCGCCGGCACCTACGCCGCCACCGCCAGCCTGCAGGCCGAACTGGCCGAGCGCGGGTTTCGCCACATCCTGCCCTGGACGCGCGGCGTGGACCTCCGCCTGTTTCACCCCGGCCCCGCCACCGACTTCACCGACCTGCCCCGCCCCATCTTCCTCTACGCCGGGCGCGTCGCCGTCGAGAAGAACATCGAAGCCTTCCTGGCGCTCGACCTGCCCGGCACCAAGGTCGTCGTCGGCGACGGCCCCCAGCGCGCGGACCTGCAAGCCCGCTTCCCCCAGGCCCATTTCGCCGGCTGGCGCGTGGGTGAGGCCCTGGCCAACGCCTACCGCTCCGCCGACGTGTTCGTCTTCCCCTCCCGCACCGACACCTTCGGACTGGTGCTGCTGGAAGCCATGGCCTGCGGCACACCCGTCGCGGCCTACCCGGTCATGGGCCCCAAAGACGTGGTGACCAACCCCGAAGCCGGCCAACTGCACGACAACCTGCACACCGCCTGCCTCGCCGCCCTGCACTGCAGCCGCACCACCGCCCGCAGCCACGCCGAAACCTACTCCTGGGCCGCCTGCGCCGCGGGATTCCGGGCGCAGCTGGTGCTGAGGGGGTAAGCACTGACGGCACGGTGGTATACGAGAGGGCTCTGCCCTCTCGTGCTCTCCCGCCAGGAGCCGAAAGGCCCCTGGACCCCATCAGTTTAGTTTGGAAGTTGGGAGAGGGGGCGGCGAACGCGCATCGGGCACAAAGGGCGCTTGGTGCCCCCTATCCCAACTTCCAATAAATTGGGTTCCAAGGGCCTTTCGGCCTTTGGTGGGGGGAGCGCGAGGGGGGCAAAGCCCCTCTCGCACGCCGCCCGTGCCACCGGGGCTTACCCCTTCAACCCAGCCGCCCCGGGATTTCCGCGATGCGGGCGGGCTCGGCGTTGGCGAAGGCCAGGCGCAGGTGGCGGTCCTGGCCTGGGCCGAAGAAGGGGCCGGGCAGGCAGAGGAAGCCGCGTTCGGTGGCCAGTGTTTCCGCGGCTTCCCGGGCGTTGGGGCTGCGTTCGGGCAGGCGCAGGTAGGCGAAGTAGGTGCCTAGGGCGTCGAGTTTCCAGCCCGGCAGTTCGGCGATGGCCGCGCGGGTGGCCGCGGCGCGTTCGGCCATGATGGCGCGGTTGCCCGCGCGCCAGGCGCCGAGGGTGGGGATGGCCCAGGTGAGGGCTTGTTGGGCCGGCCGGGCGGGGCAGATCTGATAGCTGTCGAGGGCTGTCATCAGCGCCTCGCGGAAGGGGCCACCGCCGATCACGGCGCCCACGCGGTGGCCGGGGATGCAATAGGCCTTGGAGAAGCTGTAGAGGCCGATGAGGTAGTCTTCCCAGCCGGGCTCGGTGAACAGGGCGTGGGGCGGGGTGGCGCTGTCGGGCAGGAAGTCGCGGTAGGTCTCGTCGAGGACGAGCCAGACGTTCTTGCGCCGGCACATCGCCGCGATCTCATGCAGCACGGGGGCCGGATAGATCGCGCCGGTGGGGTTGTTGGGGGAGACGAGGACGAGGGCGGTCAGCCCGTCGAGCAGTTTCTCCAGCCGGGCGGGATAGGGGATGAAGCCGTCATCCGCGCGGCAGGGGATGGGCACGGGGGTGGCGCCCTGCATCAGCAGCGTCATCTGGTGGTTGAAGTACCAGGGCGTGGGCAGGCCGATTTTGGCGCCGGGGCCGGCGATGGTGGCCATGACCATGGCGAAGGCCAGGTTGCAGCCGGCGGTGATGGCGATGTGCCGGGCCTCGATGGGCGCGCGGTGGAAGGCGGCGGTGTCGGCCGCCAGGGCTTCCCGCAGGGGCAGGTCGCCGTCGATGGGGCCATAGCCGGTGGTGGCGGGGTCCTGCGCGGCGGCGCCGAGTCGGGCCAGCAGCTCCGGATGGGCCGGATAGCCGGGGACGGCCTGGGTCAGGTCCAGCAGGGGGGCGTTGCCCTGGTATCGGGCGGCCCAGCCGCGCACGGCGGGGATGGGCGGCACCGGAGTGGCCCGGATGGTGGCGGAAAGCGGAGGCATGGGGCCGGAGGCTGCGGGGATGGGCGGCATGGGTCAAGCCCGCGTCACGCTTCCAGATCACGCCTCGAGATCACGCCTCGAGATCACGCCTCCCCGGCCGCGCGCCCCGTCGCCCAGCGCCAATGATGCCACAGCAGCCGCGCCGCCATGCCGCGCCAAGGGGACCAGGCGCGGGCCAGCTCCACCAGGGCCGGGCTGGCGGGTCGCGCGGGCAGGTCCAGCAGGTGCTGGGCGCCGGCGGCCAGCGCCACGTCGCCGGGGGGGAAGATGTCGGCCCGGTCCTCGGCGAACAGCAGATAGATGCTGGCGGTCCAGGGGCCGAGCCCCTTCACGGCGGCGATGCGCGCCACCGCCCCGGCATCGTCCAGCGCGGCGATGGCGGCGAAATCCAGCGAGCCGTCCAGGCAGGCGCGGGCCAGCGATCGCGCATGCGCGGCCTTGGGGCGGGACAGCCCGGCCACGCCGCACAGCGCCGCGTCGTCCAGTTGCAGGAAACTGGCGGGTTCCAGCGCGCCCGGCAGGGCGGACAGGCGCTTCCAGATCGCCTCGGCGGCGGCGTTGCTGATCATCTGGCCGCAGATGCAGCGCAGCAGCCCGGCGAAGCCGCGCGGGCGGCGGCGCCAGGGGATGGGCCCCGCCCTACCCTCGATGGCGGCGAAGCGCGGTTCCAGCGCGGCCAGCCCGGCCCGGGCCTCGGCGGTCCAGACGGGTTCAGAAAGCGGTGCGGAGGCGGAGAGCGAGGAAATGGACGGGCCCACGATCGGCATTATAGCCCGGGTTCAGCGCGAACTGATAGTTCAGCGCCAGGTTGATCCCCGGCGCCAGCCGCGCGTCGTAATAGACCTCCGTCACCCATTCCGGCCGGTAGTTCAGCGCGCCGTCGCCCACGATGAAGCCGATGCCCCCCGCCTCCAGATACCGCCTCCGCCCGGCGGAGGCGAAGCCGATATTGGTGCCGAGCCCCACCGTGTCATGCGGGCGGCCCCAGCGCGGGCCTTGTAGGGAGGCACCGAAGGAGATGGCACGGTCCTGTTCCGTGTACATCCAGTTCTGGGTGCGGCCGTCGTTCCAGGACATCCGGGCGAACACACCCCAATCCGGCCCCACCTGCTGGTCGAAGCTGATCGCCACATTATGCTTGCGGCGATAGCTGCGGGCGTTGCGGTCGAAGGCGCCACCGGCCATCAGATCGGCCCAGTCCGACTGGCGCGCCCGCGTCAGGCCATAGATCAGCCGGATCGCGCCCTCGCGCTCCCCGATATGCCAGAAGCGCTCCAGGCTGCCCATCAACTGCCAGGCGCGGGTCAGGGCGGGGTCGAGGAACAGGCCGTTGGCCCGGCGGGAGACCTGGAAGGCCCCGCCGCGCACGGCCCAGCTGCCATTCTCCCATTCCAGGGCGGCGCCGTTGGTATAGCCGCGCGCATCGGCCGCGTAGTCGAAGCCCGCGCCCCCCACCAGCGCCCAGTTCAGGAACTGGGTGCGGGCATCATGGGCATAGCGGTTGTCGTCGAAGATGTCCCAGACGCTGAACTTGCCGATGGTGAAGGTGATGCGCTCGCGCGCCATCGGCTCCGTGAAGCGCAGCGGGTCGTTGTCCGAGGGGACTGTGTCTGCCGACAGCCCGATGGTCTGCCGGAAAAAGGCACGCGGCACATAGAGATAGGGGTTGGTGCTGCCCAGCCTGAACGCCTCGTTGTTCGGGAAGGCCGCGAGGCCCAC
Source organism: Rhodovarius lipocyclicus (assembly GCF_009900765.1). GTDB lineage: Bacteria > Pseudomonadota > Alphaproteobacteria > Acetobacterales > Acetobacteraceae > Rhodovarius > Rhodovarius lipocyclicus. The sequence goes on along the minus strand of NZ_JAAABL010000069.1, from coordinate 7,806 downwards.
GGAATTGGACAGCCCGAAGCCGCGCGTGACGGAGGGGTTCATCACCACCTCCGCCCCCTCCCACAGCCGCCGGCCGATGATCAGGTCGGTCGAGAGCGTGTTCCGCGCCCCGGCCTGTGGGGCGAGGCTCGCCTCACCGCGATAGGGGGAATGGAAGCCGGTATGACCCTGCAGCACGAAGGTGGCCTGGCCGCGGAACAGCCAGCCCTGTTCCTCCAGCCGGTCCTGCATGGCGGCCAGGGAGGGGATGAGCGCTTCCTCCGGCGCGCCGGCATTGGGCGTGCCGGCGGAACCGAAACGGCCGGTCTGAGCCATGGCGGGCACGGAAAGCAGGCAGAACAGGGCAAGGGCGAAACGGCGCATGATCCGCCCGTTACGTGAGCCGCCAGGGCCCGTCCAGCGCCGGGCGGTTTCATAGCGAAATTGTCACGGCACGGTTTGACCGCGCCGCCGCGCCGCAACACACTCCCTCCAACCGAGGAGGAAATCATGGCCCAATACCCGTTCACCGCCGCCGATCTGGAGGCGCTCAAGGCGTGGGACACCCCCACCATCTGCAACGCGCTGGAGGTGATCGTGCCCGCCCGGCGCGGCCATGGCTTCAGCGTGCGCCCGTTCCAGGTGGCGCGCCCCTCGGCCAAGCCCATCGTGGGGCTGGCGCGCGTGGGCACCATCCGTGCCGCCTTCCCCTCCGGCCGCAGCAAGGAGGCCGACCGCGCGGCCCGCATCGGTTGGTATTCCTATGTGGCCGAAGCCGCCCTGCCGACCATCGTCGTGCTGCAGGACCTGGACGATGTGCCCGGCACCGGCGCCTTCTGGGGCGAGGTGAACAGCGCCGTCCACAAGGGCCTGGGCGCCGAGGGCTGCGTGACCAATGGCAGCTTCCGCGACATCGACGCGCTGGCCCCGGGCTTCCAGATCCTGGGCGTGGTCAATCCGTCGCATGCCTATGTGCATATCGTGGACTGGAACCGGCCCGTGACCATCCATGGCATGGCCGTGAACCATGACGACGTGATCCACGCCGACCTGCATGGCGCCGTGGTGATCCCGGCCGAGGCGGTGAAGCAGATCCCGGCCGTGGTGGACCTGCTGACCCGCAAGGAAGCCGTGATCCTGGACATGGCGCGCGCCCCGGGCTTCGACATCGAGAAGCTGAAGGCGGCGCTCGCGGCGTCGGACGAGATCCACTGATGGCGGTGCTGGAAGGGCTGCCGCCGCCGCGCGACGTCGATGGGTGGCTGCGCTGGGACATGACTCTGGCGACCGTGAAGCCGGAGTGGATGGACAGCAACAACCACCTGAACATGGGCTATTACCTGGTGATCTTCGATCTCCAGACCGACCGGCTGTGGCCTTTCCTCGGCCTTGGGCGCGCGCTGCGTGCCCAGGGCAAGACCACCTTCGCGGTGGAAAGCTGGCTCGACTATCAGCGGGAGATGCTGGAGGGCGAGACGATGGGCGGCGAGAGCCGCGTGCTGGATTTCGACGAGAAGCGCCTGCTGCTGGAACACCGGATGTTCGAGGAAAAATCGGGCCAGGTGACCAGCACGAACGAGGTGCTGTACGTCTGCGCCGATGTCGCGGCCCGGAAGGTGACGACCTGGCCCGAGGAGGTGCTGGCGAAGTTCCGGGAGTATTCGCTGGGGCTGCCGGCACGGCGGCTGACACTGAAGCGCCGGCCCTAGGGCCGATCGACATTCAAGTTGCGGGTGCGTCTGGCGGTGCTTTTCCACGCCAGCAGCGTCAGAACCCTTGCCAATGCCCCAGCATTGGCGGCGGCTTCTTCCTCCCTGGCGCGAAAAATCCCCGGCCAGCCGCCTCCCGAACCTGATTGTCGATCGGCCCTAGGCTGGACGCCACGGCCCAGGCTGTGGCATTCCAGCGCGGCGTGCGGGCGTGGCGAAATGGTAACCGCAGCAGACTCAAAATTTGCCGGGGGCAACCCCTTGTCGGTTCGAGTCCGACCGCCCGCACCACCCTTTACCAGCCAGGATGCCGCCGATGAGGCCCTTCGCCGAGATCGAAGCCATCGCCGCCGCCCGCAAGGGCGGCCCCGCCGCGCTGGAAACCCTGCTGGCCGAAACGCCCAGCCGCACCCCGGCCCAGATCGCCGCCCTGCCCGACCACCGCATCCTGGCCGAAATGGCGCGGCGCATCTTCAACGCGGGCTTCTCCTCCAAGGTGATCGCGGCGAAATGGCCGGGCTTCGAGGCCGCCTTCCATGGCTTCGACCCCAACGCCTGCGCGCATCTGTCCGAGGAAGCGCTGGACGCGCTGATGAGCGACCCCGCCATCGTGCGCAACGGCGCCAAGATCCAGGCGGTGCTGGCCAATGCCCGGCTGCTGTTGGAACTCGCGGCGGAACACGGCTCCGCCGCGCGCTTCCTCGCCGCCTGGCCCGATGACGACTATGCCGGGCTGCTGGAACTGCTGAAGAAGCGCGGCAGCCATCTGGGCGGGGACAGCGGCATGCGCTTCCTGCGCGCCATCGGCAAACCGGCCTATATCACCTCCAAGGACGTGACCGCCGCCCTGATCCGGGAAGGCGTGGTCGAGAAGCCGCCCTCCGGCAAGAAGGATTTCGCGGCGGTGCAGGCGGCCTTCAACGGCTGGTCGGCGGAATCGGGGCGCGACCTGACAGCCCTCAGCCGCATCCTGGCCATGAGCGTGGGCGAGTAGTCAGCCCGCCACCTCGTCCAGGAATTCCCTGACCGCCGCCCAAGCCTGGGCGGCGCCGCGCGGATTGCGGTCGGCCCGCAGGATGGAACTGCCATGGGCACCCGCCACCGGGCGGAACTGCCGCTTCGGCGCGCCGCGCACCGCCTCCAGCAAACGCGCCGCCTCCCCTTCCTCGCCCCGGTCGGAGGCGACGAAGGCCGGGCAGTTCACCCGCGCCGCCGCCCCGCGCACCGAAAACCCCGGCAGATATTCGCCCGGCGAGAAAGCCAGCAGCGCGCTGACCCCGCCCATGGCCGCGAGCGGAAACACCAGCGCCGCCGAATAGCTGCTGCCCCAGGCCAGCACCCGGCCGGAGGGGTCGCGCCCCCGCGCCCAGGCCAGCGCGCCCTCCAGATCCGGCAAGGCCGCGCGATAGCCCGGGTCGCGGCCCAGCCGAGCCGCCGTCTCGTTCCGGCGGCCCCAGCCATCCCCGCCCGATCGCTGGTCGAGCGCCAGGGTCTCGAAGCCCATCCGGTTCAGTTCCGGCGCGATGGGGGCGTATTCGCCCAGGTTGGAGCCCGCCATATGGAACAGCAGGATGCAGCCGCGCCGGCGCGCGCCCTGGGCCGGCAGATGCTCGGCCGTCAGCGAAAGCCCGTCGGCCGCGCGCAGAGAGGTCGTCGCGGCACGGCCCCGCCGCGGCAGCAACGGCACGGCGGCCAGGCCCGGCAACAGCCGGCGGGCGATACGCGCGCCCATCACGCCAGCCCCGCCGCCAGAATGCCGCCATCCGCGCCCTGCAGCAGCGCATCCGCCGGCGGGCAGGAGGAACAGGATTGCGAGGTGAAAAGCTCCAGCACCAGGGGCTGGGCGGCGCCCTCGGCGCGCGCCAGGGCGGGCAGCAGCAAGGCGGGTGTGGCCAGGAGATGTCGGCGATGCATCGGCGGGTCCTCCGGACGGCGCCGGAATGGGTGCCGCCTTCAGGCCGGCTTCACCGCGCCGCGCGGGAAGGTTAGCCGCCGACGATTGGCTCTCTCGTCCGCCGCCCCTACATTCCCCGCATGCCCATCGTCGAAACCCTACCCTTCCTGCCCGTGAACATCGCCGTGCTGACCGTCAGCGACACGCGCGACCTGTCCAACGATACCTCCGGCGCGACCCTGGCCGCCCGCATCACCGAGGCCGGGCACCAGCTGGCCGACCGCCGCATCGTCAAGGACGACGCCGGCGCCATCGAGGCCATCCTGCGCGAATGGATCGCCAACCCGGCCATCGACTGCGTCATCACCACCGGCGGCACCGGCATCACCGGCCGTGACGTGACGCCCGAGGCCTTCGAGCGCGTGGTGGACAAGAAGATCGAAGGCTTCGGCGAACTGTTCCGCATGCTCAGCTACCAGAAGATCGGCACCAGCACGATGCAGAGCCGCGCCATGGGCGGCGTGGCAGGCGGCACCTACATCTTCGCCCTGCCTGGCAGCACCGGCGCCTGCAAGGATGGCTGGGACGACATCCTGAAATTCCAGCTCGACAGCCGCCACAAGCCCTGCAACCTGGTGGAACTGATGCCGCGGCTGAACGAGAAATAGGCGCTGCGTTGGCCGGGGCAGATGTGGGGAGGGCTCTGCCCTCCCCACACCCCACCCGCCAGGAGCCGAAAGGCCCCTGGACCCCATCAGTTTAGTTTGGAAGTTGGGAGAGGGGGCATGACTGGCCTTCCAACCCGAAGCGCGCTTGGAGCCCCCTCTCCCAACTTCCAAATCATTGGGTTCCAAGGGCCTTTCGGCCTTTGGTGGGGGGAGCGCGAGGGGGGCAAAGCCCCTCTCGCAGCCACCCCCGATCAATGCAGCGGCAATTCCGGTTCCGCCGCTGGCTTCTGTTCCAGCGGCAGGGCCGCCGCGTCGGCCGAGACGAGTTCCTCGCGGCGCGGCAATTCGTTCAGGGATTTCAGGCCGAATTGTTCCAGGAAGCGCGGCGTGGTGCCCCACAGGGTCGGGCGGCCCGGCACTTCCTTCTTCCCGCGTGAGGTGACGAGCCCCATCTCCAGCAGCGCGTCCAGCGTGGATTGGCTGAGGGTGGCGCCACGGATCTCCTCGATCTCCGGCCGGGTGACGGGCTGGTGATAGGCGATGATGGCCAGCGTTTCCATCGCCACGCGCGGCAGGCGGCGTGGCACCTCCACCACGCGGGTGATGGCGGGTGCGAGGTCCAGCGCGGTGCGGAAGGCGAAGCCGCCGGCCACCTCCACCAGCTCCACCGGGCGGCCGGCGCATTGGGCCTGCAGGGCTGTCAGCACGGCCATGGGGTCCGTGCCGGCCGGCAGGGCCGCGGCCAGGCGCTCGGGCTTCACCGGCCGGTCGGAGGCGAAGATCAGTGCCTCCGCGATGCGCAGGGCCAGGGCGAAGGTGGCGTCGGTCATGCGGCGGGGGCCTCCGTGAGGCGGATCATCAACGGGCCGAAGGCAATCTCCTGGCGCAGTTCCACCCGGCCGCCGCGCGCTTCCTCCAGCGCGGCGATGAGGCCGGAGGCGAGGGCGGCCTTGCGCTCCAGCGGGGTGACCAGGCTGGCGGGCATATAGGCCTGCAATTCGGTCCAGCCCGGGGTGGCGCCCAGCATGGCGCGCAGCCGCTCCAGCGCCTCGGCCACCGAGAACAGGCGCCGTGTCTTGGGGCGGTAGGGCTTGGCGGCGATGGCGCGGCGGCGGGCGGCGGCATAGGCGCGCAGCAGCGCCGGCAGGTCGGCCACGATGCCGGAGCGGTCCTCCTGGCGCAGATTCTCGGGCAGGCCGCGGGCGAAGGTGTCGCGGCCCAGCTGCAACTGGCCCGCCATCCAGAAGGCCGCGTTGCGCATGCGGTCCAGCTCGGCCAGACGCTCGGTCAGGCGCTCCGCGAGGAGTTCGGCGTCCTCCTCCGGCTCGGCTTCCTCGGGCAGCAGCAGGCGGGATTTCAGCCAGGTCAGCCAGGCCGCCATCACCAGCCATTCGGCGGCCAGTTCCAGGCGCACCTTCCTGGCACCCTCCAGCACCGCGACATACTGGTCCACCAGCCGGCTGATGGAGATCTGGCGGATATCCACCTTCTGGCTGCGCGCCAGGTCCAGCAGCAGGTCGAGCGGCCCCTCGAACCCGTCGAGGGTGATGGTCAGGGCCTCGTCGCTCATGGGGAATGGCCGGCGGCGCGCAGCACCAGGTCGAAGATGGGGGCGACCACATGGGCCAACAGCCAGCCCATCACGTCGAAGCCCGGGATCACGCGCGGGGCCACGATGACGAAGCCGATGACGATCAGCAGCCCATAGCGTTCCAGCCGGGCATAGGGCAGCGCCAGCCGCCAGGGCAACAGCGCCGTGACAATGCGCCCGCCATCCAGCGGCGGGATCGGCAGCATGTTGAAGGCCGCGAGCACGAGGTTCACCACCATGAACAGGGCCACCGAGCGATACAGCACCACGGCCGATTCGGGCCCGATGAAGCCCGCCAGATGGGCCGCCAGCGCCGCCAGATAGGCCAGCAGCAGGTTCATGGCGGGGCCGGCAGCCGCCACCCACAGCATGCCCCAGCGCGGGTTGCGCAGGCGCATGAAGTCCACCGGCACGGGCTTGGCCCAGCCGATCATCGCCTCCACTCGGCCCAGCGTCAGCAACTGCCCCACCAGCAGGATGGCGGGCAGGATGATGGTGCCCACCATGTCCACATGCGCGATGGGGTTCAGGGTGACGCGGCCTTGCTCCCGCGCCGTGTGGTCGCCCAGCGCCTCGGCGGCATAGCCATGGGCGGCTTCGTGAAAGGTGATGGCGATGAGGGTGGCGAAGACCGCCGCCAGAACTTCCGGCAACCAATCGGGCATCAGGCGGGCACGCGCTGCTGGAGGGCGGCGCGGGACGCCGCGAGGCGGGCCAGCGCCTGGGGCGAAGCCTCCGGGCAGGCGGCCAGCAGGGCGGCGGTCTCGGCGGGTTCGCCGGTGCAATGCAGCACCGCGTCGCAGCCGGCCGCCAGCGCCTGGGCGGCCAAATCGGCGGGGGTGCCGCTCAGCGCCTTCATCGCCAGGTCGTCGGAGATCAGGAAGCCGTCGAAGCCGATCGCGTCCCGGATCACATCGCGGATGATGGTGGGCGACAGGGTGGCGGGCAGCGCCGCGTCCCAGGCCTCATAGAGAATATGCGCGGTCATCGCCCAGGCGCCGAGCCCGGCCAGCGCCCGGAAGGGGGCGATGTCGGCCTCCAGCGCGGCGGCAGTGGCGGTCACGCGCGGCAGTTCCAAATGGCTGTCCGCCAGGGCGCGGCCATGGCCGGGGATGTGCTTGATGACCGGGATCACGCCGGCCGATTGCAGGCCGCGCAGGGTGGCCCCGCCCAGCCGCGCGACCTCCGCCGGGTCTGCGGAGAAGGCGCGGTCGCCGATGATGCCGTGGCCCTCGGGCAGGCGCAGGTCCAGCACGGGCGCGCAGGCCACGTCGAAGCCCACGCCCCGGCAGGTGGCGCCGATCGCGGCGGCATTGGCGAAGCAGGGGGCGTCCGGCCCGCCCTCGAAGCTGGCGGCGGGCGGGAAGGCGGGCCAGTGCGGCGGGCGCAGCCGAGCCACGCGGCCTCCCTCCTGGTCCACCAGGATGGGGGTGTTCGGGCCGAGGATGGCCCGGATGCTGGCATTCAATGCCTGAAGCTGGGCGGGGTTCTCGATGTTGCGCGCGAACAGGATCACGCCCAGCGGCGGGTGTTCCCGCAGCGTCGCGGCTTCCCCTGCCGTCAGGATGGGGCCCGAAAGCCCGATGATGGCGGCACGCATGCGAATCACCCCGTAATCACCTGGGTCCGGCCTATCACACCGGATCGCAGGCCACACCCCTCTCCCGCAGGCGGCCGCAGAGGGCCCGGGCATCGCCCACACCCTGCACGCGCAGGCGCCAGATCGGCGCCCTGCCCTCGCGCTCCACCTTCAGGAAGCTGGGGCTGTGGCTGGCCAGTTCGGGCACGCGGCGCTTGATGCGGTCCCATTCGGTCCGCGCCGCGGCCTCGCTGGCGACGGCGGCGAGCTGGATGTTCCCGCGCCCGGCGGGGGCGGGCGTGGCCCGGGCCGCGGCCGGTGCGGCGGCAGGCGCGGAACCCGGCGGGGTCAGCACATGGGCGGGCCGTTCCGGCGTCGCGGCGGGC
>NZ_JAAABL010000068.1 GCF_009900765.1 Rhodovarius lipocyclicus | reverse complement strand
GGCAGGTGTTCTTCTCGCGATTTCCTCTCGCCACACTCGACCTCAGGGACGAAACACCCCATCTCAAAACCGTCAGGGATGTCTCCGTACACCTGTCAAACATCTCTCCAGTCTGAACAGGGGGCAACGCCCCCGAGGCGCTACAGCGCCCGGAACCCGTATTCGCCCAGGGTTTTGAAGCCGATGCGGAACAGCAGCATGGTGTTGCCCGCATAGTCCTGCAGGGTGTTGGCATCCCGCGCGAAGCGCCGCACGAAGCGGCCCTCGATGATGAAGCACTCATCCTCGTAACCGGCCGAGCCCTGGATCAGCGCCGGGCGGCCCAGATCCAGGTCGTAGCGGATGGAGGCATTGACGCGCCACTGCGCGCCGTTGGTCTGGCGCAGCGTGGCGGAGACACCGCCCAGCACCTCGTTGCGGGTGCGCAGCGGCGTCAGGAAGGCCTGCGGCGTGCTGTACAGATAGCCGCCATAGAAGCTCAGGCTGTCCAGCGGGCCCACATTCCGCTGCGTCACATTGGCGGTGTAGTCGCTGAAGCGGTGCTGGCCGGTCTCGCCATCCGCGCGGCCGCGGGCGTGCAGATCCAGCCAGCTGGTGGGCATGAAGGACACCCTGCCCACCCAGTCGCTGGCCCGGCGTTCCAGCCCCGTGCCCGCCGCGAAGGTCGCGTCCCGGTGCAGCCGGTAGGACCGGCCGACGATGCCCTCCACCTGGCCGCCATTGGGGAAGTTCCAGGCGCCGCGCAGGGCGGCGTCGATGCGGGTGCCGCCTTCCTGCCGATCGCGGCCGGTGAAGCGGTTCAGGGAGAACAGGTTGGCGTCGGTGAACTCGAAATCGACGCTGTCCTCATTCGGCAGGCGGGTCTGGGCGCCGGTGTTGGGGCCGGTCACGATCTGCACGCGCGGCTCGATGGTCTGCTGGCCCCAGGCCCCGGCATCACGCACGAAGGGCATGCGCCAATCGGCCGCAACGCGGATATTGCCCGCCGCGTTGCCGCCATTGGCGTTGGGCAGGAAGATGGGGTCCAGCCCCTGCTTGTCCGCGTAATAGGCGCGCATGTCGCCTTGCACGCGGAAGTTCCACAGGCCGCCCAGCCCATCCGTGTCCCGCCGGTCCCAGCCGAGCCGGGTGGTCGCGCGCTGCGACCAGGCGCCGGAGGAGCGGGTGACGCCCAGCATGCCCACATCGCCATAGATCTGCCCGCCCAGGAACTGCTCGCGCGGGTAGTATTCGGCATGGGCGTTGGGGCCGATCACCGGCAGGCGGTCGTAATTGTCGCCGGCGCGCAGGCCCTGATAGACGCGCGCGTCGACGCGCACATAGCCCTCGGTGCCCCAGAACCCCTCGACATAGGCCTGGCTGGTCAGCACGCGGCGGAAGTCGAAGCGGTAGGTGCGCAGATACAGCTCGCTGGTGGCGCGGTTGATCTCGAAGCCGGTCCGCCAGTTCTCGTCGATGTTGAAGCGGCCGCGGGAATACAGGTGGCCCGCGAATTCCTCACGCCCACGCGTGTCCGTGCCGTTGAAATAGCCGGCGCTGGCCTGCAGCTGGAATTCGCCGGTGTTGAAGCGGCGGCGGTACTCGATGCCCAGATTGGGCGATTGCCGGGTGGAGACGAGCGGCGAGAAGGTGATGTCCTGGCTGCCGTCGATCGCCCAGAAATAGGGCAGCTGCACGAAGCCGCCCAGGAAGCGCGTCAGGCCCATGGTCGGGAACAGGAAGCCCGAGCTGCGGGGGTTCTGCGGATCGGGGTGCGAGAAGAAGGGCGAGTAGAGGACCGGCAGGCCCCACATCTCCAGCGCGGCGTCGCGATAGGAGATGCGCTGGGTGGCCGTGTCCTGCGTCGCCTGGCGGGCGCGCATCTGCCACAGCGGCGCGGCCGTGGGGTCGCGCTCGCAGCTTTTGCAGGAGGAATAGATGACGCGCGCCAGATCCGTCAGGGTCTGGTCGCGGCCGTCGTCGCTGCCGGCGACGGCGGCGGGCACGGTGATGCGGCGGGCGCCATTGGCGGCCATGCGGCCGCCGCCGGCCAGCAGGGCGCGCACATCGGTGAACACGCCCTCCCGGAAGCCGGGGCCGAGTTCGGCATCCTCGGCGAACATCACCTGGCCGTCGGCTTCCAGCAACTGCACATGGCCGCGCAGATGCGTGACGCCGGTCTCGCGGTTGTGGGTGAATTCGTCGGCGCGCACCACGCGCTCATTCTGCCAGGCCTCCACCCGGCCGCGCGCGGTCACGGTCGTGCGCTCACGGTCGTAATCGACCTCATCGGCGCTGAAGGTGACGGGGGCGTTGGGGTCCTGGCGGACCGGGCCCGCGGCCGGGGTGCCGGCGGTGCCGGCCGTCTGCCCCGGCGTCGTCTGCCCAGGCGTGGCCAGCGGGCGCAGGTTGCTGCCGCCCAGCGCGCCGCCCAGATCGCCCCCGAAGCCGGAGGGCAGGCCATTGTCATAGGCGGAGCGGCTGGTCTGCGCCTCCAGCGGGCCGCCCACGGCCAGCAGCAGGCCGAGCGCGGACAGCGGCAGCAGCGCATGGGGCAGATGGCCGCCCAGCTTGCGCAGCCGGGCCGCGATGCGCCGGCGTTCCCGCCGGCTGGCGAAGCGTGGCAACTCCGCCGGAACACTCCCCACCGGAGAGGCGTCGGCGGGCACGGGGCTCTGGCGCGGGCGGGCGGGCGGGGGCGGCATCAGGGTGGTTTACCCGTCCTCCAGGTGCAGCAACAGCCCCAAGGCCAGCAGCAAGCCCGCGATGGAGGGGGCCCAGGCCGCCAGCCACACCGGCAGGGCGCCGGATTCGCCGAATTCCGCCGTGATGCGGTCCAGCACGAACAGCGCGAAGCCGGCCGCGACACCCGCCGCCACCATCCGCGCGACGCCGCCCATGCGCGACGGCCGCATGGAGAATCCGGCCGCCACCAGCGCCATCGCCACCGACAGCGCGGGCACCGCCAGCAGGGACTGGAATTGCAGCCGGTGCCGCAGGGCCGAGAAGCCGGCCTGTTCCAGCACCGCGATGAAGCCCGGCAAGGCCCAGAAACTCAGCGTGTCCGGGGAGGCGAAGCTGTTCTCGATCCGGTCGGGCGTCAGCTCCGTCGGCAGGCTCATGCTGGCCGGCGGCAGGGATTGGCGGTCGGCGCCGAAGGTGATGGCCTCCGACAGCTCCCACCGGCCTGGGGCCAGGGTGGCGCGCGGGGCCTCGATGCGCGCCAACGGCCGGTCATGCGGCGACAGGCGCCAGATGCTCACATTCTCGAGAGTGAAGGACAGCCCCCGGCCGGAACTGAGCAGCCGGGTGGGCTGGCCCGCGATGATGGCGACACCGCCGGGCTCCATCCCCGAATCGGATTGCCGCAGCCACAGCCGCCCGCCGGCCAGCGCGGTGACGCCGCCGCCCGCGCGCAGGAAGGTGGCCTCCAGCCGCTCCGCGCGCGACAGCATGGCCGAGGAGATGGGCGAGACCGCCGTGATGGCCAGCCCGCCGAACAGCAGCGCCACCAGCACCGGCCCCATCAGGAAGCCCCAGGCCGAAACGCCGGCCGCGCGGGCCACGATCAGTTCAGAGCTGCGGGTCAGCCGCCAGAAGGCCAGGATGCCGCCCAGCAGGATGGCGAAGGGCAGGATCTGCATGCCCATGAACGGCAGGCGCAGCGCGGCGATGGTGGCCACCAGCGCGAAACCCGCATCGGGGCGGGTGGCCGCGCGGCGCAGCAGCTCGATGAAATCGAACAGGGAGACGAGCAGCGTCAGCGCCGCCAGCATCATGCCCGTTGCCGCCAGGAAGCGCCGGGCGACATAGAAGGTGAGGGTGCGGGCGAAGATCATGCCGCGGCCTCCTTCGCCGCGGAGGTTCCGGGCGGCGCGGGCGGCCGCCCGCGCAGGAAGGCGGGCGCGCCCGGCATGTCCGCCAGGATCCAGACCGAAACCAGGCCCGGCAGCACCGCGTGCAGCCAGATCAGGAACAGCAGCGAATTGGTGCGCGCGGCCGCGCTGGCGGCCACCAGCCCCAAGGCCAGGATGCCCACCGCCGCCGCACAGCCCACGAACAGCCGGAAGCCGCCGCCGTGGCGCTGGAACTGCCCGGTCAGCGCCACCGCCAGCCCCAGCAGCGCCAGCGAGATGGCGGTGATCGGGTTGCTCAGCCGCTGGTGCGCCTCCGCCCGGAAGCGCCTGCGGTCACGCAGGGAGACCCCGGGCTCGGGATGCAGCAGCTCGCTCATGGAGCGTTCCTGGGCGTTGCGGAAGCGCTCGCCCTCGCTGCGGGTGGCGCGCGCCAGGTCCACGCTGTTCTCGGCGAAGGACAGCACGTTCAGGCGCGGGCCATGCGCCCCCACCTCCAGCTGCTGGCGCTGGCCGTTCAGCAGCGTCACGCGCGGGCCGAGCGGGCCGGCGGTGATGCGCCCGGCCTCGGCCAGGATGGTCACGGGGGCCCCGCGCTCCCGCGCGTCATGCACCAGGATGCCGCGCAGCGTGCCGTCATTCTCCCGCGTGCGGGCATAGACCGTCAGGTCCCCGCCGACGGAGCTGAAGACGCCTTCCTGCAGCAGCAGGCCGGCCATCTGGTTGCGGATCTCGAACTGCCAGTCGCGGAAGGCGGCATGGCTGCGGGGCACGATCCACAGCGACAGCATGAAGCCCACCAGGGTGGCGATCAGCGCCACCCCCAGGGCCGGGCGCGACAATTGCCACTGCGACAGCCCCGCGGCCCGCATCACCACCAATTCGCGGTCGGAGCCCAGCCGCACATAGGTGAACAGCACCACCACGAAGGTGGTGATCGGCAGGATGACCGAGAAGAAGCTGGGCAGCAGCAGGCCCGTCAGCTCCAGGAACACCCAGAAGGAGAGGCCGCGGTCCAGCACCAGCTCGATGAAGCGGAGCGACTGGGTCAGCCAGACCAGGGCCGCGAGGCCAATGGTCACGGCGCCCAGGGAGACCAGGAGCTGGCGGAGGATATAGCTGTCGATGCGCGTGTACACCGGGGGTGTATAGCGCCGCTCTCAGCCGCCCGCCAGAAAGGCCCTGATGACGCTGGCGGGAACGATCCAGGCCGCCTGCGGATCATCCAGCGCGCGCTGGCTGACGATGCCGGCCAGGCAGCGGGTGGCGGCATCGAACACGCCGCCGCCCGATTCGCCCGGCTCCAGCCGCATGGGCAGCACGGCGTAGCGGCCGAAGCGCGGATCGGCCTCCAGCACCTCACCGCCCATGCGGGCGGTGGCGGTGCGGGCGCGGGTGGCCACGATCACGCGCTGGCCCGGGGTGGTGTCGGTGGCGCAGGGGGCGGCACCCTGGGGCGGGGCGCCCTGGGCGACCAGCAGCGCCAGATCGGCGCCGCCGCGATAGGCCAGCTCGCAATCCCGGCTATCCATCTCGGCTTCTCCGGCGCGCAGGCGGGCAGCGGGGCGGCCATCGGCGAGCGTGAGCGCCGTGAGGCGCGGGGGCACGCCGGGGCGGCCCAGGCGGCAGAAGCCCTCCGCGATGCCGGCATCGTCCAGCACATGGCTGGCCGAGAGCAGCCGGCCATCGGCCAGGCGCACGGCGGTGGCGCGGGCGCGTACGCCGGGACCGAATTCGGCGGTGACCGGCACGATCCAGCCGGAGGGCAGCGGGGAGCAGGCGGAGAGGAGCAGGGCCAGCAAGGCCAGGCGGGGAAATGCCCTTCCCCCTGCCGGCATCATCTCAGGGCAGCACCTTGCCCGGATTGAACAGCCCCTTCGGGTCCAGCGCCTTCTTGATGGCCTGCATGGCGGCGAGTTCCGCGCCGCCGCGCCAGCTTTCCATCATGTCGGTCTTGATGCGGCCGATGCCGTGCTCGGCGCTGAAGGAGCCGCCCAGCTCGCGCACCACCTCATTCACGCAATCCATGATGTCGTGGCTGCGTTCCAGGAAGGCCTTGGCGTCCATGTCCAGCGGCTGGGCCAGGTTCATGTGGATGTTGCCGTCGCCCATATGGCCGAACGGCACCGGGCGGCTGCCGGGGATCAGCGCGCGCAGCGCGTCGGAGGAACGGCGGATCATCTCCGGCACCTTGGAGACGGGCACCGAGACATCATTCTTCACACTGGCGCCGGCGAGCTTCTGGCCCTCCGGGTGTTCCTCCCGCAGGCGCCAGATCGCGGCGCGCTGGGCGCCCGATTCGGCGAGGGCGGCATCCAGCACCTCGCCCGCCTCCATCGCCTCGGCCAGCACTTCCTCCAGCAGGGCGCGCAGCTCGGCGCCGGGGCGGGAGGAGGCGAGGTCGATCAGCACGTAATGGCCCGCGCGCTGGGCCAGCGGCAGGGTGGCGCCGGGCACATGGTCCAGCACCAGGTGCATGGAACCGGCCGACATGTATTCGAAGGCACGCACCGCGCTCTCATCCCGGTCGCGGAAGCGGCGGAACAGGGACAGCGCGGCTTCCTCGTCCCGCACGGCGGCCAGGGCCACGGCTTCCTCGCGCGGCAGGGGGAACAGGCGCAGGGCGGCGGCGGTGATGAAGCCCAGCGTGCCCTCGGCGCCCACCAGCAGGTGGCGCAGGGCATAGCCGGTGTTGTCCTTGCGCAGGCGGCGCAGCCCGTTCCAGATCGTGCCGTCGGGCATCACGGCTTCCAGGCCCAGCATCAGCTCCCGCGCATTGCCATAGCGCACGGTGGTGTTGCCGCCCGCGTTGGTGGACAGCACGCCGCCGATCGTGGCGCTGCCCTCGGCGCCCAGCGAGAGCGGGAACAGCGCGCCCGCCTCCCGCGCCACATCCTGCGCGGTCTTCAGGATCACCCCGGCCTCGGCCACCATGGTCATGTCCATGGTGTCGATGGCGCGCACGCGGTTCATGCGCTGGGTGGAGATCACGATCTGACGGCCGCTGGCATCGGGCGTGGCGCCCGCCACCATGGAGGTGTTGCCCCCCTGCGGCACCATCGGCACGCCCGCGGCCACACAGGCCTTCACGCAATCGGACAGTTCCTGGGTGCTGGCGGGGCGCAGCACGGCCAGCGCCGCGCCGTCGCTGTACAGGTTCCGCCAATCGGTCAGGTAGGGGGCCATGTCGGACCCGCCGAGCAGGCCGGACGGCCCGACGATACGGGCCAGAGTGTCGAGGATGGAGGTGTTGATCGCGTTCATGCCAGGCGCTTCCCGAAGGACTTACCCTTCGGACGAGAAGGCCGGGCGGTCAAGCCTGGGAAGGCGGGGCGTTACCGCCCCAGCCCGTCCCAGAACTCCTTCACCTTGGCGAAGAAGCCTTCGCTTTCCGGCGAGGATTTGCCGCCCTTGACCGCCTCGGCCTCGAAGGCCTCCAGCAGTTCCTTCTGCTTCGCGGTCAGGTTCTGCGGCGTTTCCACCACCACCTGCACATACATGTCGCCGCGCTGGGTGCTGCGCAGCACCGACATGCCCTTGCCCCGCAGGCGGAAGCTGTTGCCGGTCTGGGTGCCGGAGGGGATGGTCACGCGCGAACGCCCGCCATCGATGCTTGGCACCTCGATATGCCCGCCGAGGGCCGCCTGCGTCATCCGCAGCGGCACGCGGACCAGGATATTGGCGCCCTCGCGCTGGAACAGGGCGTGCTGGCGCACCCCCACATCCACATACAGGTCGCCCGCCGGCGCGCCGCGCACGCCCGCCTCGCCCTCACCCGAAAGGCGGATGCGCGTGCCGTCCTCCACCCCCGCCGGGATGGTCACGTTCAGGGTGCGGTCGCGCTGCACGCGGCCCGCGCCCAGGCACACCTTGCAGGGATTCTTGATGGTGCGGCCGGTGCCGCCGCAGGTGTGGCAGGGGCGCTCCACCAGGAAGAAGCCCTGCTGGCTGCGGATCTTGCCCGCGCCCTGGCAGGTGGTGCAGGTGGCCATCTGCGGCTGGCCGCTCTCGGCGCCGCTGCCGTTGCACGCCTCGCACTGCACGGCGGAGGGCACGCGCAGCGTCTTCTTCACGCCGGCGAAGGCTTCCTCCAGCGTGATGGTGATTTCCTGGCGCAGATCGGCGCCACGGCCCGGCGAGCCGCCCCGGCCACGGCCGGTGAACTGGCCGAAGATGTCGGCGAACATGTCCTCGAAGCCGCCGCCGCCACCGAAACCGCCGCCGAAGCCGCCGGCGCCGCCAGGGCCGCCCTCGAAGGCGGCGTGGCCGAAGCGGTCATAGGCGGCGCGCTTCTCGGCATCCTTCAGGACGTCATAGGCCTCGTTCACTTCCTTGAACTGGGCCTCTGCCTTCGCATCACCCGGGTTGCGGTCCGGGTGCAGCTTCATGGCCAGCTTGCGATAGGCCTTCTTCAGCTCATCGTCATTGGCGCCCTTCTGGACGCCCAGAACCTCATAGAAATCACGCTTGGCCATACTTCACCCCACAGCGGCCCCCGCCGGGCCGTCGCCCCCAAAACCAGAAGCGCCCGGGCTTTGGACCCGGGCGCCTGCCTCACCTCAGTTCGGCTTCTTGGTCTTCGGGTCCACTTCCTCGAAGTCGGCGTCCACCACCTTGTCGTCCGGCTTCGCCTCGGGGGCGGGCTGTTCGGACTGGGCCTTGTACAGCACCTCGCCCACCTTCATGGAGGCCTGGCCCAGCGCCTCGGTCGCGGCGCGCAGGGCTTCCACGTCCTGGCCTTCCAGCGCGGTGCGGGCGGCGGCGATCGCCTGCTCGGCGGCGGTCTTCTCCGCTTCCGGCACCTTGCCTTCGTTGTCCTTCAGCGTCTTCTCGGTGCTGTGGACCAGGGCGTCGAGCTGGTTGCGGGCCTCCACCGTCTCACGGCGCGCCTTGTCGGCGGCGGAATTCGCCTCCGCATCCTTCACCATGCGCTCGATATCGGCCTCGGAGAGACCGCTGCGCGCCTGGATCTTGATGTTCTGCTCCTTGCCGGTCGCCTTGTCCTTCGCGCTGACGGAGACGATGCCGTTCGCGTCGATGTCGAAGGTCACCTCGATCTGCGGCACGCCGCGCGGGGCACCAGGAATGCCGGTCAGGTCGAACTGGCCCAGCATCTTGTTGTCCGCCGCCATCTCACGCTCGCCCTGGCTGACCTTGATGGTCACGGCCGACTGGTTGTCCTCGGCGGTGGAGAACACCTGGGACTTCTTCGTGGGGATGGTGGTGTTGCGGTCGATCAGGCGCGTGAACACGCCGCCCAGCGTCTCGATGCCGAGCGACAGCGGCGTCACGTCCAGCAGCAGCACGTCCTTGACGTCGCCCTTCAGCACGCCGCCCTGGATGGCGGCGCCGATGGCCACGACCTCGTCCGGGTTCACGTTGCGGGCGGGGTCCTTGCCGAAGAAGCCCTTCACCGCCTCGATCACCTTGGGCATGCGCGTCATGCCGCCGACCAGGATCACCTCGTCGATCTCGCCGGCGGTCAGGCCCGCATCCTTCAGCGCCTGCTTGCAGGGCTCGAGCGTGCGCTGCACCAGGTCATCGACCAGGGCTTCCAGCTTCGCGCGCGTCACCTGCAGCACCAGGTGCTTGGGGCCGGAGGCATCGGCGGTGATGAAGGGCAGGTTGATCTCGGTCTGCTTGGCGGAGGACAGCTCGATCTTCGCCTTCTCGGCGGCTTCCTTCAGGCGCTGCAGGGCCAGCTTGTCGCCGCGCAGGTCGATGCCGTTCTCTTTTTTGAACTCATCCGCCAGGTAGTCGATGATGCGCTGGTCGAAGTCCTCACCACCCAGGAAGGTGTCGCCGTTGGTGGACTTCACCTCGAACACGCCGTCGCCGATTTCCAGCACGGACACGTCGAAGGTGCCGCCACCCAGGTCATACACCGCGATGGTGCCGGTGTGCTTCTTGTCCATGCCATAGGCCAGGGCGGCGGCCGTCGGCTCGTTGATGATGCGCAGCACCTCGAGGCCCGCGATCGCGCCGGCTTCCTTGGTCGCCTGGCGCTGGGCGTCGTTGAAATAGGCGGGGACGGTGATGACGGCCTGCGTCACCTTCTCACCGAGGAAGGCCTCGGCGGTCTCCTTCATCTTGGTCAGCACATTGGCGCTGATCTGCTGCGGCGCGTAGGTCTGGCCGTTCACCTCGACCCAGGCATCCCCATTGGGGGCGGGCACGATGTGGAAGGGGGCCAGCGCCTTTTCCTTCTGCACCATGGCGTCGTCGATGCGGCGGCCGATCAGGCGCTTCACGGCGAACAGGGTGTTCAGCGGGTTGGTCACGGCCTGGCGCTTGGCGGCCTGGCCGACCAGACGCTCGCCGGACTTGGTGAAGGCGACCATGGAGGGGGTGGTGCGCGCGCCCTCGCTGTTCTCGATCACGCGGGGTTCCGCGCCGTCCATGATGGCCACGCAGGAATTGGTGGTGCCGAGGTCGATGCCGATAACTTTGCTCATCCGTCTATCTCCTGTTGCGGCGGCTTGGGGGCGGCCCTGGAAGGCGCCGCGCCTAGCCCCTCGCGGATGGTTCGAGTGGTATGGAACCCAGATATTCAGCACCGGGCCCCGGGGCAAGAGGGCAGACGCACAGCTGTGATGGAAAAGTCACTCTGTTGTGGCGGGGGCACTGTGCCGCCGGGGGGGGCCCTTGCATGAAAATGGCGCCCGGCCGGTCAAGGCGGGGCGCCACATCATGGGGTTCCGGGGGCCTTGCGGCCGCGATGCCGGGCGGGGTTCACCCGCCCGAGGGCTGCGGCGCGAAGCCGCCGGCATCCGGCCTGGGGTTCATCCGCCCGCCGCTGGTCGGCACCGAGCCCCGGCTGGAATGCGCCGGCTCATCGGGGCGGGAGCGCACGATCGGCTCGCCCTTCAGGATCTGCTTGATCTCGTCGCCCGAGAGCGTCTCGTATTCCAGCAGGGCCTGGGCCAACCGCTCCAGCTCGTCGCGGTTCTCGGTCAGGATCTTCTTGGCGCGGGCGTAGGAGGCATCGATGATCCCGCGGATCTCGCTGTCGATGGTCCGCGCGGTCTCCTCCGACAGGTTCTTGGACTGCGTCACGCTATGGCCCAGGAACACCTCCTGGCTGTTCTCGCCATAGGCGACCATGCCCAGCTTGTCGGACATGCCCCATTCCGTGACCATCATGCGGGCCTGGTTGGTGGCCATCTTGATGTCGCCGGAGGCACCGTTGGAGACCTTGTCGGCGCCGAAGACGATCTCCTCCGCGACGCGGCCGCCCATGGCCATGGCCAGCTCCGCCAGCATCTTGGATTTGTGCTTGGAGTAGCGGTCGCCGGCCGGCAGGGACATCACCAGGCCCAGCGCGCGGCCGCGCGGGATGATGGTGGCCTTGTGGACGGGGTCGCATTCTTCCTCATGCATCGCCACCAGCGCATGGCCGCCCTCGTGATAGGCGGTCATCTTCTTCTCGTCCTCGGACATGACGAGGCTGCGGCGCTCCGCACCCATCATCACCTTGTCCTTAGCGGCCTCGAACTCGGCCATGCCCACGGTGCGGCGGCCGGTGCGCGCGGCCAGCAGGGCGGCCTCGTTCACAAGGTTCGCCAGGTCGGCGCCCGAGAAGCCGGGCGTGCCACGGGCGATGATCTTGGGCTCCACGTCGGAAGCCAAGGGCACTTTCCGCATATGCACGCGGAGAATCTTCTCGCGGCCGTTCACGTCGGGGTTCGGCACCACCACCTGGCGGTCGAAGCGGCCCGGGCGCAGCAGCGCGGGGTCCAGCACGTCCGGCCGGTTGGTGGCCGCGATGATGATGACGCCCTCGTTGGATTCGAAGCCGTCCATCTCGACCAGCATCTGGTTCAGCGTCTGCTCGCGCTCATCGTTGCCGCCGCCCAGGCCCGCGCCACGATGGCGGCCCACGGCGTCGATCTCGTCGATGAAGATGATGCAGGGGGCGTTCTTCTTGCCCTGCTCGAACATATCACGGACCCGCGATGCGCCCACGCCCACGAACATCTCGACGAAGTCGGAGCCCGAGATGGTGAAGAAGGGCACATTCGCCTCGCCGGCGATGGAGCGCGCGAGCAGGGTCTTGCCGGTGCCCGGGGGGCCGACCAGCAGCACGCCCTTGGGGATCTTGCCGCCCAGGCGCTGGAACTTCTGCGGGTCACGCAGGAATTCCACGATCTCCTCCAGCTCGGACTTGGCTTCCTCGATGCCGGCCACGTCGTCGAAGGTGATGCGGCCCTGCTTTTCGGTCAGCAGCTTGGCGCGGGACTTGCCGAAGCCCATGGCCCGCCCGCCGCCGCCCTGCATCTGGCGCATGAAGAAGATCCAGACGCCGATCAGCAACAGCATCGGGAACCAGGAGATCAGGATCTGGAACAGCGGGTTCACGTCGCTCTCGACCGGGCGGGCGACCACACGGATGCCCTTTTCCGTCAGGCGCGCGACCATGCCGGGGTCCTGCGGCGCATAGGTGGCGAAGCTGCGGCCATCGGACAGGGTGCCGGTCACGTTCGGGCCCTGGATGGTCACGTCGCGCACGTGGCCGGCATTTACCTCATTCAGGAAATCGCTGTAGGCGACCTGCATCTGCACGCGGTTCGCTGTTCCGCCGGATGGCTGAAACAGGTTGAACAGCGCGACCAGCAGCAGCGCGACAATGACCCAAAGGGCGAGGTTCCGGCCAAAATTGCTCACAGGCGTCCCAATCCTTTGCCGGCAGAAGGCCAGCACCGTCCCTAACATAGGTCGAAATCGCCTAGGGTGAATGCCCTATTCGGCGGAAACCCCGAAAACCGCTGTGAGCGGCCCGCCAACGGGGCGGAAACTCAGCCCCGGAACGGGCGGCCCCCACCCCAGATGGGGCACGGCATACAATATTCCATCCCGCCACAGCGCCGGCAGCCCCGCGCGGACAGCGGCGGGCAGCGGCCCGTCCGGCCCCGGGCCGGCCGCCCCCAGGGTGCAGCCGGGCATGGCCCGGGCCAGATGCCAGCGCCCATCCCACCACGCCCCGGCCCCGGCGGGGATGGGGGGCGGCAACTGCCCGGGCTCCCGCAGCAGCCAGCCATCGGCCCGCCACCAGGCGCCGCCCAGCGTGCCCTGCCCGCGCGCCAGCAGCGCCTCCACCTCCGCCCGGGCGGGGGCATGGCGGGCACCGCCGACCACCCGCAGCAGCGCGGCCAGCAACGGGGCGTCCAGCAGCGCGGGGTTCACCCGGGCGGCGCCGCAGGGCAGCAGCGTCACGGCCCGGGCGGCGCGTTCAGCCA
>NZ_JAAABL010000067.1 GCF_009900765.1 Rhodovarius lipocyclicus | reverse complement strand
GCCAGGGAGAGCAGGCTGGCCTTCAGCGGGTCGCCCGCCCGCGCCGGGGCCACGGGCGGGGTGGCAGCGGCGGGCGGCGGGGCCGGGGGCGCATCCAACAGGGCGGCCAGCGCCTCCAGCACCGGCTGAGGGGCGGGCACATCCTGGTCGCGGTCCAGCAGGGCGGCGCGGGCGGCGCGCAGGGCATCGGCGGCGGCCAGCAGCGGCAGGGCGGCGGCGTGCAGAGACAGTTTGCCCTGCCGCGCGGCGCCCAGCGCGTCCTCCGCGCGGTGGGCCAGCGCCTTCATGCCGGTGGCGCCCACCGCGTCGCTCATGCCCTTCAGCGAGTGGAAGGCGCGGAACAGCGCATCCACCGTGGGCCGGTCGGTGCCACCGCGCGTCAGCGTGGCCTCGATGGTGTCCAGGTGCTCCTCGCTCTCGGCGGCGAATTCGGCGCGCAGGCCTTCCTCAATCGGCATCGGCTACCCCCAGCACCTGGCGGGCGGCGGCCAGCAGCGCGTGGCCGCGCCGTTCCGCCATGTCCAGGCTGATGGCGCCGGAGGGCTTGGCCACCACCCCCGCCGCCCCCAGCCGCAGCGCGGTCAGCGCCACCTCGCTGCCCGGCTGCGCGGCGGAGGACACGACCAGCACCTCACCCGGCCCCGTCAGCGCCCAGCGGCGCAGCACACCGAGGCCGTCCAGCCTGGGCATCTCGATGTCGAGGAAGGTCAGCGCGGGTCGCAGCGCGGCCATGGCGGCCAGCGCGGCCTCGCCATCCTCGGCCTCGCCCAGCAGGGAAAGGGCGGGTTCGGCGGCGATGATCTCGCGGATCAGGCGGCGCATGGTCGGGCTGTCATCCACCACCAGCACGCCGTGGGTGGCGGGCGCGCCCAAGGTTCGCGGCAAGGCGGCCAGCGCCTCCGCGCTCATGTCGTCCTCGACGGGCGGCAGGCCCACGGCCTCGGCCAGGCCGCGCAGGGTGGCGCGCGCGGCCTCCTCCCCGCCCGCCAGCCGGGCGCAGGCGGCGTTCCATTCCTCCAGGAAGGCGGCGAAGAGTTCCTCGTCCATGCCGGGCATCATGGCCCGGCGGGCTGGCCGCGCACCAGCGCCTTGATCCGCTGGCCGATCTCGGCCGGGGTGCCGGTCTCGGCATCCGGCACGGCGGCCAGCAGCGCGCCGGGCATGCCGGGCACGACGCAGCTTTGGGGGCTCTGCGCCAGCAGGGTGAAGCCGCGCCGCGCCAGGGCGCCGGCGGCCTGGGCGCCATCCTGGCCCATGCCGGTCAGCACCGCCGCCACCCCGCCCCGCGCCGCGATCGCGGCCGAGGCGAACAGCACATCCACCGAGGGGTGCGCCGCGCTGGCCCGGGCCTGCAACCGCAGGGACAGCCCATCCGCCCGGCGCAGCAGCGCGCCATCCTGCCCGCCCGGGATCAGCACCGCCTGGCCTTCCTTCAGCCGCTGGCCATCCTGGGCCACCACGATGTCCAGGCAGGTCTGCCGCGCCAGGGCGCGGGCCAGGTCCGGCGCCATGGCGGCCGGCATGTGCTGGGCCACCACCACCGGCACCGGCAGGCGGCCCATGGCGTTGAACAGCTCCGCCAGCGCATCCGGCCCGCCGGTGGAGGCACCGATCACCACCACCTCCGCCGCGCCATGCGCCGTGCTGGGGGTGGGCGCGGGTTCGGGCGGGCGCGGCACCCGCCGGGCGCGCTGCGCGCCGCCCCAATGGCGCAGCCGCCCGCGCAATTCCCGGTCCAGATGCGCGAGGTCGAGGCCCCCCAGCCCGCTTTCCTTGCTCAGCCAATCCGCGGCGCCGGCCTGCATGGCGGCCAGCGCCATCGCCGAGCCCTCCTGCGTGTGGTGGCTGACCATGACGATGGCGGGGGGGGCCGCGCCGGCCATGATGCGGCGCGTGGCCTCCAGCCCGTCCAGCACCGGCATTTCGATGTCCATCGCCACCACATCGGGGGCCAGCCGCGCCACCTGGTCCAGCGCGGCGGCGCCGTCATTGGCCTCGCCCACCACGCGCAGGTCGCCCTCGGCCTCGATGATGCGCTTCAGCGCCAGGCGCATGAAGGCGCTGTCGTCCACGACCAGGACCTTGAGCGGCTCGGTCATGCGCCGCGCGCCAGCCAGGCGGGGGAGAGGATGGGGATCACCGCGTCCTCCAGCAGCGCGCTGCCCAGCAGGGGGTGGTCCAGACCGGCGGTGTTGGGGGTGATGTCGGCCAGGGGCACCGCGCGCAGCCCCTCCACGGCGGAAACCGCGACGGCGACCGGGCCCATCAGCCGCAGCATGGGGCATTCGCCCTGGACCAGGACGGGCGGCAGGGACAGGGCCTCGCCGCCATCCAGCACCGGCAGCACCCGGCCGCGATGGGAAACGACGCCCCGCACGGCATCCCCGCCCGGGGTGAGCGTCAGGGATTGCGGCGGCAGCAGCGCCTCCACCTCCAGCGCCGGCAGGGCGAAGCGTTCCGCGCCCACGCGGCACAGCAGCAGCGGCTGGGTGGGGGCAGGGGCCGGGGTGGCCGGGGACTGGGCGCGGGGGGCCAGGGGCAGCGCGGCCTCGGGGATGCAGGCGGTGTCGCCGGAGGCGGCATCGGGGGCGGCGTCCGTCGCCGGCAGGCCGAACAGCGCGCCCCGCCATTCCAGCAGGGCCAGCAGGGGGTTGTCGCCGGGCTCGCCCAGTACCAGCGCGGCCCCGCCCGGCACGGCGGCCAGCCCCGCCACCCCGGGCGGCGCGAAGGGCAGCGGCCGGATGGCGGGCATGGGCAGCAGGCGGCGCAGCAGCGCGCGCGGAATGGTCAGGGCCGGGGCATCGTGGCGCAGCAGCCGCATGCCGGGGCTCTCGCCTTCCCGCACGCGGCGGGCGGTGGACAGCGGCAGGCTCGGCAGAGCCTCACGCCGGGGGCGGGCGGCGGGTCGCGCCCGTTCGGGCCCCGGGGAGGCCCGCAGCGCCTGCCCGTCGAAGGTCCAGCGGGTGCCGGGGCGCTCGGCGATGCCCTCGGGGTCCTCCACCGGCCAGGCGAGGCCGCCATGAAAGCCCAGCAGCCCGCCCGGAAAGCGGCGCAGCGGCGGCGGACGGATCAGGCATTCCGGCTCAGCCATGGCGGTACAGCCCGGGCGCGAAGGGCAGGAAGGGCGCCCCGGCCGTGTCCGTGGGGCCGAGCCCCAGCAGCGCGCCCGGCCGCATATACCGCGCGAGGCCCGACAGCACCGCCTGTTTCGCCGATTCGGTCATGTAGATCAGCACATTGCGGCAAAGCACCACATCGAAACAGCCCAGATCCTCCGGCAGGGCCGTCAGGCTGGCGCGGCGGAAGCCCAGGCAGGCGCGCAGCGAAGGATGCAGGCGCGGCGCGCCGTCCGCGCCCTGGAACCAGGGCAGGTAATGCGCGGGCACCCCGGCCAGCGGCCGGCCCAGATGCGGGCCGATCTCTCCGGCCTCGGCCCCTTCCAGCGCGGTGCGGCAGATATCGAGGCCCAGCACCCGCACCTCCGCCCCCGGCGCATGGGCCTGGGCGGCGTGCTGGGCGATGGCGGCCAGGGTGAAGGCTTCCTCACCGGTCGCGCAGCCGGCGGACAGCAGGGCCAGGGGCCGCCCGGCCGCGCGCGCGGCCAGCACCAGCGGCGGCAGGGCCGCTTCCAGCGCCGCCAGCTGCTCCGGCGCGCGGAACAGGCTGGTTTCCTGCACGGTGGTGGCGTCCAGCAGGGCGGCCCAGCCGGAATCCTCCAGGCTGGGGTGCCTGGCCAGGTGGCGCAGCAGCGGGGCCGCGCGGTCCAGCCGTGCCTCCAGCACCAGGCTGGGGGCCAGCCCCGCCAGGTCCGACAGCCCGGCCAGGGCGCGGGTGCGCGGGTTCAGGGCAACTGGCTCAGCCCGCGGTGGCTTCCGCCACCGTGGCGAAGGCCGGGATGATCTTGTCGAAGCCCGAGATCTCGAACACTTCGCGCACCGCCGGCTGCAGCCCGGCCAGGGAGAACTTGGCGCCCTTGCCCTTGGCTTCCTTGGCCAGCTTCAGCAGCAGCCGCAGCCCGGCCGAGGAGACATAGCGCACCGCCGTCAGGTCCAGCACCAGGCCGGGGGCGGTCAGCGCCGGCAGCAGGGAAGCTTCGGCCTGCGGCGCCGTGGCGGTGTCGAGCCGCCCTTCCAGCTTCGCCACCTGAAGCCCGGCGGCGGAGGAGATGGTGATCTGCATGGTTCGTCCCGATCCTTGATCCGTTGAGTCTAACCTATTCCGCCGCCGCATCCAGGGTGATGCCGAGAATGTTGCGCCCATCCTCGCGCCGGTATTCCGCGCTGGCCGCCAATTGCCGCACCAGATGCACGCCCAGCCCGCCCGCCTCCCGATCCTCCAGCGCCGCATCCGTGTCCGGCTCGGCGCGGCCCAGCGGGTCGTATTCCGGCCCGTCATCGGTCAGGGTGAAGCGCAGGGTCGCACCCTCCAGCGCCACATCGGCGGTGAAGAAAGTGGCGCCGGTGGCGTGCATGACGACATTGGCCGCCAGCTCCTCCGCCAGCAGCATGAGGCGCGAGGCGGGCTTGATCGGCAGCTCCGCCTCATCCGTGAAGGCCTCCAGCGCGTCCAGCAGGGCGGTCACGCTGGCGGTTTCGGGCGGCAGGGTCAGGTGCAGGGGCGCGGCCATCAGGGGGCGCAGCCTTCTTCGGCCAGGATCTGGCGCACCGTGTCCTCCGGCACGCCATCGGCGGTGAACACGTCGCCCGCGCCGCGCATCAGGATGAAGCGCAGGGCGCCGTCGCGCGCCTTCTTGTCGGCGCGCATGCGGGTGATCAGGCGGTCGATGGAAAAGCCGCGCGGCAGGTCGCGGATGCGCGCGGGCCCGCCCATGGCGGCGATGTGCTCCACCACCCGCCCCGGCCATTCCTGCGCGCCATAGCCCAGCCGGGCCGACAGCATGGCCGCGAGGCCGAGCCCCACCCCCACCGCCTCGCCATGCAGCAGGGTGCCGTCGAAGCCGCATTCGGCCTCCAGCGCATGGGCGAAGGTGTGGCCCAGGTTCAGCAGGGCGCGGCCGCCCTCGGGCGCTTCCTCGAACTCGTCGGCGGTGACCACGGCGGATTTCAGCTTGCAGCTTTCCAGCACGGCATGGGTCAGGGCGGCCGAATCGCCCGCCAGGGCGGCGGCGCCATGGGCCTCGCACCAATCCCACAGCGGGCCTTGCAGCAGGCCGTGCTTGGCGACCTCCCCCCAGCCCGCGCGCAGTTCGCGCACCGGCAGGGTGGACAGGGTGGAGGTATCGGCCAGCACCGCGCGCGGCTGGTGGAAGGCGCCCAGCAGGTTCTTGCCCTGGGCGGTGTTGATGCCGGTCTTGCCGCCAACCGAGCTGTCCACCTGGGCCAGCAGCGTGGTCGGGCATTGCACGAAGGGCAGGCCCCGCAGCACGGAGGCCGCGGCGAAACCCGCCAGATCCCCCACCACGCCGCCGCCCAGCGCGATCACGGCGGTGCGGCGGTCCGGCCGCGCGGCCAGCATCGCCTCCACCACCCCCTGCCACACGGCCATGGATTTGGCGCCCTCGCCGGGGGCCACCACGCATTCGGCCAGGATGGAGAATCCGGCCTCCGCCAGGCCATGCCGCAAGGTCGCGCCGTGCGCGGCCATGACGTTGGTGTCGGAGACGATGATGGCCTTCTTCGACGGCAGCACCCCGGCCAGCAGCCCGCCCGCACGGGCCAGCAGCCCGGGGCCTGTCAGGATGTCATAGCCATGCCGGCCCAGCGGCACATGCAGCTTCGCGGGGGGGCGCCAGGTGCTCAACGCCTGTTCCACCCGGCGGGTGGTGGCGTCGGGGTGCTCATCGGTGCAATCCACGATCAGATCGGCCTCGGCAAACAAGGGGTGGCGGGCACTGGCAAGGCGTTCCAGCACCTCGGCCGGGTCCTGGTTCACGAACATCGGGCGGTGCTCGCGCCCCGCCACGCGGCGCTGCAGCACCGGCAGCGGGCAGCGCAGCCACACGCTGACGGCATCGGGCGCGGCCTTGATGGCGGCGCGGGTCGCGGCATCGGCGAAGGCACCGCCGCCGGTGGCCAGCACCAGCGGGCCCTCGGCCACCAGGCGGGTGATCACCCGGCGCTCGCCGTCCCGGAAATGCGGTTCGCCGTATTTGGCGAAGATCTCGGTGATGGGGATGCCGGCGGCGCTCTCGATCTCCACATCCGCGTCGCGGAAGGGCAGGCCGAGGCGCGCGGCCAGGCGGCGCCCGATCGAGGTCTTTCCCGCACCGGGCATGCCGATGAGGATGATGGATTTCCGCCGGGGAGCGGTATCCTCCTTGAGAGGCAGGGGCGTTTCCTGCTGGGCCAGGTTGCGTGACACGGCCCCCCGGTCTAGCACACCCAACCGCCAGGACTGAAAGGGACCCCTTGCCGATGTTTCGCCGGCCGATCCTGCTGATACTGTTTTTGCTGATCCTGGCCGCGGGTATCGGGCTGCTGGCGCTCGGCGCCTTCCCGCCCTCGGCGACCCCCACGGCGGTGGAACGGGTGCTGCCGAATGACCGGTTCAATGTGAGGTGAAGCGGGGGGCGTTGCCCCCGGCCCCCACCAGGGGGCTTCAGGGGCCACGCCCCCGTTCTTCCTCCCACCCCCGCAGCACCTGATACAGCGCCCCCGGCAGATCCTCCGCGATCAGGTGCGGCCCCGCCGCCATCCCCGCCGCCCCATGGGCGAACACCGCCGCGCAGGCGGCTTCGAAGGCTGGCATGCCCTGGGCCAGCAGCCCCGCCACCAGCCCCGCCAGCACATCGCCAGACCCCGCCGTGGCCAGCCAGGGCGGGGCGTTGCCGTTGATGGCCGCCCGGCCGTCGGGGGCGGCGATGACGGTATCGGCGCCTTTCAGCACCACCACCGCGCCGCTGGCCCGCGCGGCGGCCAGGGCGCGTGCGGGCTTGGGGCCCGGCAGGGGGCCGAACAGGGTGCGGAATTCGCCCTCATGCGGGGTCAGCACCAGGGGCGGAGCGCGGCGCAGGGCCTGGGGAGCGCCCGCCATCACGGTCAGGGCGTCGGCATCCAGCACCAGAGCGCGGGTGCTGGCCAGAAGCTGCTCCACCCGTGCCCGGGTGGCGGGGCCCAGCCCCGCGCCAGGGCCGATCAGGCAGGCCACCAGGCGCGGGTCGGCCAGCAATTCGCCGGGCATCTCGGCCACGCGCAGCAGGGGGGCGGTGACATGGGCGGCTTGCTCGGTCATCGCGGCGCGGTCGCCGGCCAGGGTCACGATGCCCGCGCCCGCGCGCAGGGCCGCCATGGCCGACAGGCGCGCGGCACCGGTCGCCAGGGCCGGGCCGCTCCAGACCAGGCAGGCGCCACGGGTGTATTTGTGGGCCCCGGCCCCCGGGCGCGGCCAATGTGCGGCCCATAAAGCGGGGTCGTTGCGGAACAGGGTGCCGGGCGCCTCCAGCAGGCCGATATCGGCCACCGTCAGCGCCCCGCAATAATCCCGGCCCGGCAGCAGCCAATGTCCGGGCTTGGCACGGTGAAAGGTGACGGTATGGGCAGCCCGCACCACAGCACCCGGGGCGGCGCCGGTGTCGGCATCCAGGCCCGAGGGCACATCCACCGCCAGGATGGGCGCGCCGTGCGCGTTCATCGCGGCGATGGCCTCGGCGGCCGCACCTTGGGGCGCGCGGTTCAAGCCGATGCCGAACAGGGCATCGGTGATCAGGGAGCAAGCGGGCAAGGCGGGACCGGCGACAGGGCCACTCCACAGGGCGGCGGCCCGGGCGGCATCGCCCTTCAGGGCGGCGGCCTCGCCCAGAAGATGCACGGAGACCCGATACCCGGCCTCCCGCAGCAGGGCGGCGGCCGCGAAGCCGTCGCCGCCATTGTTGCCGGGGCCGCACAGCACCGCGACCGTGGCGCCGGGCGGGGCCATGGCGCTGGCCTGCCGCGCCACCGCCGCCGCCGCGCGGCGCATCAGCACGAAGCCGGGGGTGCCGGCCGCCATCGCCGCTGCCTCCACCGCGCGCATCGCGGCGGCGGAGAGCAGCTCGGCGCTCATTCCACGCTGGCGACGACGAAGGTGTTCATCTCGCCCTCGTCATCCTTCACCGAGACATATTCCCCCGGCACGAAGCGGTGGCTGCCCAGGCGATAGCCGGTCTCGTCGTCGCTGGGCACATTGGGGTTGTAGTCGAACACCCAGCTGGACCCGCCCGCGCCGCCGGCGCGCAGCACCAGCAACCCGTGCTGATCGGGCTCATCATCCCAGAAGCGGCGGACGGCGCATTGCTCGCGCGCATCCTTCCAGGCTTCGGAATCGAGGGTACCGTCGGGCTTCAGGGGGGCGCGGAAGGAATAGCCGCGCGTGGCGCTGCCCTCCGGGAATTCCTTGCAGCGGGCAAGGGTAAGGGTGATGTGCTTCAGGCCGTCGGTGGTCATGGTGGTTCCTCTTCCTGGTCAACCTGCCCGGGCCGGGCCCGGTGCGCTTTGAGATAGATCAGCCCAGCAGCCGCCGGGCTTCCTCCAGCCGGGCCCGCGTCGCCTCGTCCGGTTCCGGATAGGCGAGGCCCAGCGGTTCCATCGCGGCCATGATGGCCTCCGCCACCACCAGCTGCATGAACCATTTGCGGTCCGCCGGCACCACATACCAGGGTGCATGGGGGGCGGCGGTGGCCTGGATCGCGTCCTGATAGGCCGCCTGGTATTCGGCCCAGTGCTGGCGCTCCATCACGTCGTCCGGGCTGAACTTCCAGTTCTTCGCCGGTTCCTCGATGCGGGAGAGGAAGCGGCGGCGCTGTTCCTCCGGCGAGACATGCAGGAAGAATTTCAGGATGATCGTGCCCTGGCGGGCGATGTAGCGCTCGGTGGCGGCGATATCCTCCAGCCGGTCGCGGAAGATATGCTTGCCCATCAGCTCCGGCGGCAGTTTCTGGCGTTCCAGGATGGCCGGGTGCACGCGGGTCACCAGCACTTCCTCATACCAGCTGCGGTTGTGGATGCCGATATGGCCCCGGCGCGGCAGGGTGGCGATGTGGCGGCGCAGATAATCCTGGTCCAGCTCCAGCGCCGTGGGGGCCTTGAAGCTGGTCACCTCGCAGCCCTGGGGGTTCAGGCCGGAGAAGACATGGCGGATGGTGCTGTCCTTCCCCGCCGCGTCCATCGCCTGGAAGATGCACAGCACCGCCCAACGGTCCTGGGCGTAGAGCTTGTCCTGCATCTCCGCCAGATGGCGCTGGGTGGTGTCCAGCAGCACGGCGGCTTCCTCGCGCTCCAGCGTCAGCCCGCCATCGTCCGCCGGGTCGTAATGCTTCAGCTTGAAGCCCTTGCCGTGCTCCACCCGATAGCGCTTCAACAGCTTGGCCGGTTTCATCGTGTCCTCCGCAGTGCCATCCAGGCGATGGTCGCGCCTTGCAGGATGATGCTGCCTGCCATCGCCCATGTGTAGCCCTGGGCATTCCAGCCGCCCGAAAGGTTGCGCGGCCACAGGTCCAGCACCGAGCCGATGCCGGTCTGCAGCACGAAGACCAGCGCCAGCATGATGGCGTTGACGGCGGTGGAAACCCGCCCCGCGACGCTGGGCGGATAGCATTGCGCGACCGCCGCATAGGCCGAGGACGCGCAGGAGCCGAACAGCGCGAAGCCCGCCCACAGCGCCGCCAGCGGCACCCCGGCATGGCCCGGCAGCAGCAGCAGGGACTGCACGCCCAGCATGCCGAACATGGCGATGACCGGCACGCTGAAGGCACTGCCGCCGCGCAGCTGCCAGGCGGTGCTGGCCTGGCCCATCAGTAGGTTCCCCGCCATGGCGCCCAGCGCATAGACCAGCAGCATGGCCGCCCGCGCACCCTCGTCCAGCCCCGCCACATCGCGCAGCCAGGGGCCGAGCCACAGGCTCTGATAGGTGAAATGCAGCCCGTTCAGCACGATGATGGCGGGCACCATGCGGATGAAGATGGGCGAGGCCACGATCGGCCCCAGCTCCTTGATCTCCTCGATCAGCGGGCGGTGGTATTCCCGCTTCGGGGAGGACGGCACGACCAGCGCGATGGCCACGGAAACCACCGCCGCCACCCCCGCCATCAGCCAGAAGGCGCCGCGCCAGCCGATATCGGGCAGCACCGCCTGCAGGGGCATGGTCATCAGCAGCCCGCCCGTGCTGCCCAGGAAGATGGCGATGCCGGTCAGCGCCGCCACGCGCTCCTTCGGGTACCAGGCGGTGTGCGCCTTCAGGATGCCGATCAGCGCCGAGGCCACGCCCATGCCGGTGAGGAAGCGGCCCGCCGCCAGGCTCCAGGGCCCGGCCGCCAGCGCCGAGACCACGAAGCCCGCGGCCGCCACCGCCGCCGCCACCGCCTGCACCCGGCGCGGCCCGTACAGGTCGAGCGCGACGCCCACCGGCAGCTGCATCAGGCAATAGGCCACGAACAGCGCCGCCGAGAGCAGCCCCAGATCGGCCGCCGACAGCCCGAATTCCAGCGCCAGCGCCGGGCCGATCATCGCCATCACCACCCGGCTCGCCTGGTTGATGAAATTGACGAAGGAGAGCGGGAAGGTGACGCGGAAGAAACTCACGGCAGGCGCAACCTCACGGAAACAGGGCAGTGATCCGAGAGGCGGTCCCTCGCATCCCGTTCGGCATAGACCATGACCCGCAGGCTGTCCCGCTGCATCCAGCCGCGCGCGGCCCCGCCGGCCAGGATGTGGTCGATGAAGGGCCGCCCGCCGCGCGCATTGGCGAAGCAGGGGCTGGACTGGCCTTCCGTCGCGCGCTCCAGCGGGGCGTTCAGGCGGCCGAGGAATTCGTCGTCGCCATCGCGCATGCGGCGGTTGAAATCGCCCATGATGAGGAAGCCCGCGCCCTCCCTCCGGCGCTGGGCGATCCAGCCGGCGAGCACGGCGGCCTGCTGGGCCAGATCCTCGCATTCGCGCGACCAGCCCAGCGCGCCCTCCATGCAGCCGGCCTTGAGGTGGATGGACAGCAGGCGCAGGCGGTTGCCCCCGGCCTCGATGGTGATGTCGGTGCCGCGGCGCAGGGAGAACCGTGCCTCCGGCCGCAGGTCGAGGCCCACGAGATCGGGGTTGCGGATGGCGCGCAGGGTGCGGCGCACGGCGAAACCGGCGCGTTGGGTGTCGTCCTCCTCCGGGAAGAAGAAGACATAGGCGCGGGGGTCGAAGATGCGGGCGGCGATCTCGGGGCCGTCCACCTCCTGCAAGGCGACCACATCGGCATCCAGGCGGCGGGCGTAGTCGCGCAGCAGGCGCCAGTCGGCCTCCGAGCGGCGGATGACGTCGCGCGGCAGCTCCGACGGCGGGCGCAGCGTAGCCCAGCCGATGTTCCAGGTGGCGAATTTGAGCTCCGCCGCGTGCAGCGGGGCGGCGAGGAGGAGCAGGACGAGGAGAAGAACGCGCATGAGGTGGGTATAGACGGGGTGCGGCCGGGCCGGGAGGTCACGCCCCCTCCCCTTCCTCCGCCACCTGCCTGATCTGCCGGATCAGCGCGCGCGTCGCCGGCGCCGCCTCGCCACGTCGGAAGGCCGCCGCGATGTCCGCCATCACCGCCGCCCCTTTCAGCGGCCGGTACACCACGCCGGGCAGGTTCAGGCTGCGGCACAGGCTTTCCGGCACCACGGCGATGCCCAGGCCCAGGCCCACCAGCGCCGTCACCGCGATCAGGTCCCGCCCGCGGTGGGAAACCCGGGGCGTGAAGCCGCCCCGGCTGCCCACCGCCATGGTGTGGTGGTGGAAGCTGGTGCCGGAATCCTGGTCCGGGATGATGAAATCCTCGCCCGCCAGGGCGGCGGGGGGGATGCTGTCCTCCGCCGCCAGCGGGTGGGTGGCGGGCAGGGCGATCAGCAGCGCCTCCCGGAACAGGCGGGCGGTGACGATGCCCGGCGGCGCCAGCACCGGCGGGCGGATCAGGCCGATATCCAGCCGCCCCTCGGCCAGGGCCTCCACCTGGGGGATGGACTCCATCTCATGCAGGTGCAGTTCCAGCTCCGGGTGGTCGCGGCGCCAGGCGGCGACGCTGCGGGCCAGCACGCCGGAATAGGCGGCCGAGGCGGTGAAGCCGATCTCGACCACGCCGCGTTCCCCGCGCCCGGCCTGGCGGGCCAGCAGGGCCGCGCGGTCCAGCTGGGCCATGGCAGGGCGGGTTTCCTCCAGGAAGATGCGCCCCGCATCCGTCAGCGCCACGGAACGCTTGGTGCGCTGGAACAGCCGCGCATCCAGCCGGCGTTCCAGCTCCTGGATCTGCTCGGTCAGGGAGGGGGGCGAGATGCCGAGCTTTTCCGCCGCGCGGGCGAAATGCAGCGTCTCCGCCACGGTCAGAAAGGCACGGAGGTGGCGCAGTTCCATGCAAGATGGCTCCTGACTATTCGGCCCAGCCTAATATTTTTGCACTGCAACAGGAATGACATCGGCGGCGGAAACGCCCATTTAATGGTCAGTGCGCTGTTGCTGCGCGCCAAGCCGGACCCATCAGCCCGCAAATGCGGCATCTGGGAACACGGTATCAGGGGGTGGTGTCCGCCATTGAAGGACCGCTGCCGCGTATGAGCCCGCCTGTCGCCGCCACCGACCTTGACGCCATCCCGGCGCGCCCCGCCGCCGAGACGCCGTTCATCGAGCAAGGCTCCGTCGAATTCCGCCTGACCACGATCGCGCTGTTCTGCGCGGGGCTGGCCACCTTCACCCTGCTGTATTGCGCGCAGCCGCTGCTGCCTGTCTTCTCGCGGGAGTTCGGGATCAGCGCGGCCAATGCCTCGCTGTCCATCTCCCTGCCCTCCATCGCGCTGGCCTTTGGCACGCTCATCTCCTCCTCCCTGTCCGAGGCCTGGGGCCGCAAGCCGCTGATGCTGGCCGCCGTGTTCTCCTCCGCGGCGCTGACGCTGGCCTCGGCCTTCGCGCCCAACTGGGAAAGCTTCCTGGTGCTGCGCACGCTGCAGGGCCTGGCGCTGTCCGGCCTGCCGGCCGCCGCCATGGCCTATCTGGCCGAGGAAGTGCACCCGCGCTCCATCGGGCTTGCCATGGGCACCTACATCAGCGGCAACGCGCTGGGCGGCATGGCCGGGCGCGTGGGCAGCGGCATGCTCAGCGACGTGCTGTCCTGGCACGCCTCCATGGGGCTGATGGGCGCGATCGGGCTGGTCTCGGCGCTGGTGTTCTGGCGCAGCCTGCGGCCGTCCCGCCACTTCCGCCCGCGCCCGCTGAACATGCGCGTGCTGGGCCAGGGCTTCATGACGCATCTGCGCGAACCCGGCCTGCTGGTGCTGTTCCTGGAAGGCATCGCCCTGATGGGCAGCTTCGTCACCATCTACAACTACATCGGCTACCGGCTGATCTCGCTGGAGGCGAGCCCGGTGATGGTGGGCCTCGTCTACACCACCTATCTGATCGGCATCGCCAGCAGCACCGTCATCGGCTCCCTCTCCGACCGGCTGGGGCGGCCGCGGCTGTTCTGGATCATGGTGTCCGTCATCATCGCGGGGCTGCTGGTGTCGCTGCACCATTCGCTGCCGGGCGCGGTGCTGGGGCTGGCCATCATCACCTTCGGCTTCTTCGGCGCGCATTCCATCGCCAGCGCCTGGGTGGGGCGGCGGGCCATCCGGGCCAAGGGCCAGGCGTCCTCGCTGTACCTGTTCTGCTGCTATGCCGGGTCCAGCGTGGTGGGCTCGGCCGGCGGGTGGATGCTGGCGGCATGGGACTGGGAAGGCGTGGTGGCGCTGGTGGGCGGCTGCATGCTGGTGGCTCTGGCCGGCGGGCTGTGGCTGTCGAAGCTGAAACCGGTGGCGCAGCCGGGGATGTAGGGGTCGCTCAGGGGCTTCGCCCCTGTTCAGACCGGACACATCCCTGACTGATGTTCGGAGAGATGGTTGACGGTTTTTGGGTGAGAGTTTCGCGGGAGCGGAGCGATGCCCTGGAAGCCTGTATCGATCAT
>NZ_JAAABL010000066.1 GCF_009900765.1 Rhodovarius lipocyclicus | reverse complement strand
GGAGCCGCGGGCTGCTCGGGCGCCGCTTCCCGCGCCGCGGGGGCGGCGGGTTCGGGCGGTGCCGTCATCTGCTGGCGCAGGCTGTCCAGGCGCGGGGCCTCCGGCGCCTGGGCCACGCGGGTTTCGCCCGGGCGGGTGGGCGCGGTGGCCGTGCTGGCCGCCACAGGCGGCGCCGTATCGGGCCGCACACGGAAAGGCCGGCCATCGGATTCGATCACCGGCGGCGTGCTGGGCCCCATGCGGGAAATGCCCCAGATAATGCCGGAGGCGAGCAGGACCGACCCCGTCAGCCCCACCCCGATCACGATCATCCGGCGCGGCAGGTTGGGCAGCGACATCGGCTTCGGCGCCATATTGCTGCTGGCCCTCATGGGTTGGCGGCGGGCAATCTCGTCGGCCCAGTTGCGGGGGGCGTCACTCATTGTGGCCTCCCGCCGGGCCGCACGCCCTCACGCTCGGGGCCGAGGCCCCCTGATACACTCCTGCGGTGCGCCGGCTCCCCTCAGCCGGGCTCCGCGGAATCCCCCTTCCGCTCATCGCGCAACTCCTCGACAGGGGTCACCCCCATCACCTGCAGGCCGGAACGGAGAACCGCCCCCGTGGCCGCCAGCAGCGCGAGGCGCGCGCGGGTGGCCACCGGTTCCTCCGGCCTGATGAAGCGCAATGTGGCATCTTCCCGCCCGCGATTCCACAGCATATGAAAGTCGCTGGCTAGATCGTTGAGATAGAAGGCAATCCGGTGTGGCTCGCGGGCCGCCGCCGCCCCTTCGACCACACGCGGCCAGGTGGTGATGCGCCGAATCAGGGCCATCTCGGCCGAATCGGTCAGGGCCGAGAGGTCCGCCCCCGCCAGATCGGCCACCGCGGGCTCACCCGCCGCGCGCAGCACGGAGCGGATGCGCGCATGCGCGTACTGCACATAGAAGACCGGGTTGTCGCGGGACTGCTCGACCACCTTGGTCAGGTCGAATTCCATCTGCGCATCGGCCTTGCGCGTCAGCATGGTGAAGCGCACCGCGTCGCGCCCGACCTCGTCGATCAGGTCGGCCAGGGTGATGTAGCTGCCGGCGCGCTTGGACATGCGCACGGGCTGGCCGTCCTTCAGCACATGCACGATCTGGGTCAGCACCACATCCAGGCTGACGCGGTTGTCGGACAGCGCGGCCACGGCGGCCTTCATGCGCTTCACATAGCCGCCATGGTCGGCACCCCACACATGCACCAGCTCATCGAAGCCGCGCTCGATCTTGTGCAGGTGGTTGGCGATGTCATTGGCGAAATAGGTGCCCGAGCCGTCCGACTTGCGCAGCGGCCGGTCGGTGTCGTCGCCGAACTGGGTGGCGCGGAACAGGGTCTGCTCGCGCGGTTCCCAATCGTCGGGGGTCTTGCCCTTGGGGGGCTCCAGGATGCCGCGATAGAGCAGGCCCTTGGCGTTCAGCGTCGCCTCCGCCTCATCCAGCTTGCCGGCGGCGACCACCTCGGCCTCGGAGATGAAGACGTCATGCGTGACGCCGAGGGCCGCGAGATCGGCGCGGATTTCCTTCATCATGGCGGCCACGGTGAAGGAACGGATAGTGCCGAGAGAACTGTCGTTCGGCGTCAGCATCGAGGAACCAAATTCATTCCACAGCGCTTCACCTACCGGAACGAGATAGTTCCCGCCGTATTGCAGCTTCGTCTCGAAGTGTTCCTCAATGCGCTCCTTGACTAGCTGAACAATGCCTCCATCCGGCTCGGAATTAGCAACAACCCAAGCTTCGGACTCTGTAAGGTCGCCGAGCCAGCTTGCCAGTTCCTTGATTGCCGCAGGGTCCCGCCGCACGGCCACAACCACGTAACGCCACCACGCCGCCCAGGCCAAAGCCTGCACCTGCGCGCCCGCGTCGTTGATGTAGTATTCCTTGGTGACGGCATGGCCCGCCTTGGCCAGCAGGTTCGCCAGCCCATCGCCCACCACGGCCCCCCGGCAATGGCCCACATGCATCGGCCCCGTCGGGTTGGCCGAGACATATTCCACATTCACCTTGCGGCCCGTGGGCGCGCCGTCGCCATAGGCCTCGCCCACCGCCAGCACGACCGGCAGCTGGGCGCGCAGGTATTCGGGCTTCAGGCGGATGTTGATGAAGCCGGGGCCGGCGGGGGCGACCTCCGCCACCTCGGGCAGTTCCGCGAGTTTCGCGGCCAGATCGGCGGCCAGCTTCGGCGGCGCCAGCTTGGCCTGCTTGGCCACCACCATCGCGGCGTTGGTCGCCATGTCGCCATGGCTGGCATCGCGCGGGGGTTCCACCACCACCCGCGAAAAGGCGTCCTCCGGCAGTTCCGGCAGCAGCCCCCGCAGGGCGTCCACGGTGCGCGCCCGAAGGGCCGCGAAAATATCCTGCTGCATCAGAAATCCAGATCGTCGTAATGGGCGGGGGGGTTCAGGCCGGAGACACGCTCGGCCAGCAGCGGCCGGAAGGCCGGGCGGGACTTGATGCGCGCATACCATTCCTTGGCGGGCGGGCTGTAGTTCCAGTCCACGTCATTGGCGTAGTCCAGCACCGACAGATGCGCGGCCGCCGCGAAATCCGCCAGGCTGATATGGGTGCCGCCCAGCCAGCTGCGGGTTTCCGCCAGCCAGCCGATATAGTCCAGATGCGGCTTCAGGTTCGCGTAGCCCGCGCGGATATTGGCCGCGTCCGGGTTGCCCTGGCCGAGCTGGCGCTTGAAGTGCCGCTCATAGATCAGGTTGCGCGTGACCTCATTGCCGAATTTCAGGTCGAACCAGGCGACCAGCCGGCGCACCTCCGCCCGTTCGGCCAGCGTGCGGCCGAACAGCGAGGGGTCGGGATAGGCCTCATCGAGGTATTCGCAGATGGCGCTGCTCTCGGCGATGGTCAGCCCGTTCTCGTCCGCGAAGACGGGCACGGCGCCGGCGGGGTTCAGCTCCAGGAACTCCGGGCGCCGGTCCCACACGCGCTCGAGCTTCAGCTCGAACGGGATGCGCTTTTCCGCCAGAGCGAGCCGGACCTTCCGGCAATGGGCCGAGAGAGGGAGGTGATACAGGATCCGCATCCCCCGGCGTATGCCACCATGAGGGGTGGTGGGGAACCCGCCACGCCGTCACAGAGCGGCGGCAAGCTCCTCTCTCGTCATGAAAGGCATACGCGCCCAGAAGCCGTCGCGCTCATTCCTCATCGCCTTCAGCCAGCCCTGCAGCTTGCCGTCGGGGCAGACCGTCTCCCCTGTCTCGCCCTGGCTGGAGGGGTAGCGGCGCACCTGCGGGTTGGTGAAGCTGTGGCCGACCGAGGGGTGGCCGAACACCTCCAACCCATATTGCGCCCAGCAGTTCAGGTCCTGCGCCATCTTGTAGGCATAGCCGCCCGGCGTCGCGCAGGAGCACGCATAGAGGATGACCTTCACCCCCGGCGTGCCGTAATCCCAGATCGCGTCGGTCAGGGTTTCCCGGTTGTCGTTGGTGAAGCCGGCCGAGGCGAGCCCACCCTTCCAGCCATGTCCGAAATACACGATGGCGTCGTACCACACGCCGCCGCAATTGCGCTGCATCGCGTCCAGGATGGATTGCCGGCGGGTCTTGCCGGGGGCCGTGTTGTCGAACTTGAAGGTGACGACCTGCTTGCCCATGCCCTCATACAATTTCTTGTAGATGGCCATGCCGGGGTGGAAGGCCCCGGTCGCGTCGTTCTTCGGGGGCTCTCCGGGCTTCGGCGTCTCATTGTACATGGGCGCGAAGACGAAGCTTTTCTCGGGCGGGGTCATGCGGTCTCTCCACCGGCAGGGACCGCGGCACGATAGGACCGCCGGGCGCGGGCATGGAGAGAAAATCGCGGCCTTACAGAGCCGTGATGGCAGTATCCGCGCCGCATCATGAATACAAATGAAGTATTCCGGCCCGCTCTCCCGAATTTTCGCTATGCCGCGGCGCGGCGGGGCGTGGCGCGCCCCGGGGCCCGGCGGTTCGTTCCGCCAGGCCAATAAACCCCGCTACAGCCGCCAGCCCGAATGGATCGCCACGATCCCGCCCGACAGGTTGCGCCACGCCACCTGCTCCAGCCCGGCCTCTCGCATCATGCCGGCCAGGGTGTCCTGGTCGGGGAACATGCGGATGCTCTCGGCCAGGTACTGGTAGCTTTCGGCATCGCCCGCCACCCGCGCCCCGATGCGCGGCAGCACCTCGAAGCTCCAGAGCTCATAGGGTTTTTCCAGCGCGGTGACCGCCAGCTTGGAGAATTCCAGGCAGAAGAACCGCCCGCCCGGGCGCAGCACCCGCCGCGCCTCGGCCAGCACCGCGGCCTTGTTGGTGCAGTTGCGCAGGCCGAAGGCGATCGAGACCTTCTCCACGCTGCGGTCCGGCAGCGGGATGCGCTCGGCGTCCACCACCATGTAGTCCATGACGACGCCGGCGTTCAGCGCGCGGTCGCGGCCGACGGTCAGCATCGCCTCGTTGATGTCGGTGCTGATGACGCGCCGCGCCCCCAGCCGCATGGCGCCCATGGAGATGTCGCCGGTGCCCGCCGCCAGATCCAGCAAGGTCTCGTTCGGGCGGGGGGCGATGGCGTTCAGGAACGCCTTCTTCCACACCCGGTGCAGGCCGAGCGACATCAGGTCGTTCATCACGTCGTATTTCGGCGCGACGCTGTCGAACACGGCGCGGACCATGCTGGCCTTTTCGGCCGCCGGCACCTGGGTGTAGCCGAAATCGGCCGTCTGCCCGGCGGCTTGCTTATCGGAGAGGGGGGCGTCAGACATCATCCGCACTTTCTAGCACAGGTCTGCCGATGCCCGAACTGCCCGAGGTGGAAACCGTGATGCGGGGGCTCTCCGCCATGCTCACCGGCCAGGTGATCGTGCATGCGGAGGCCCGGCGCCCCGACATCCGCTGGCCGCTGCCGCCCGATCTGGGCCGCCGGCTGACCGGGGCCACCGTGCTGGGCTTCCGCCGACGGGGCAAATACATGCTGATGCGGCTGGACACCGGCGAGAGCCTGCTGATCCATCTGGGCATGTCCGGCCGGATGGTCGCCCGCCCGCGCGGCGCCCCCCCGGTGCCGCGCGACTCGCCCCAGGGCCGGTTTTCCGACGCGCGCGGCCACAACGCCCCGCCCGAGGCCCATGAGCATGTCGTGATCGAAACCCCCGAGTGGCGCGTGGGCTTCGTGGACCCCCGCCGTTTCGGCGCCATGGACCTGGTGCCCACCGCCGCCGAGGACAGCCACAAGCTGCTGGCGGCGCTGGGCCCGGAGCCGCTGGAACCGGGCTTCACCCCCGCCTTGCTCTCGGCCGCGCTGGAGGGCCGGCGCACCCCCATCAAGGCCGCGCTGCTGGACCAGTCCGTGGTGGCGGGGCTGGGCAATATATATGTGTGCGAGGCGCTGTACCGCGCCGACATCGCCCCCGACCGCCAGGCCGCGACCGTGGCCGGCGCCCGCGCCCGGCGGCTGGTGCCCGTCATCAAGGCCGTGCTGGGGGAGAGTATCGCGGCCGGCGGGTCCTCGCTGCGGGACTATGTGCGGGCCGATGGCGAGATCGGCGTGTTCCAGGAACGCTTCGATGTCTATGACCGGGAGGGCACGCCCTGCGCCCGCTGCCCGGGGCCGCCCGCCTGCCCGGGGGTGGCGCGGATCGTGCAGTCGGGGCGCTCCACCTTCTATTGCCCCCGCTTGCAGAAATAGGACCCAGGGCCCCTCCCCTTGCCCCGGGGCCGCCCGGCACCGCACAATGCCCCCAAGCACGGAGGACAAGCGCATGGCCTATGAGATGATCCTGACCGAGACCCACGGCCCCACCGCCGTGATCCGCCTCAACCGCCCACAGGCGCTCAACGCCCTGTGCGACCAGCTGATGCGCGAGTTGGGCGAGGCCCTGCGCGCTTATGACGCCGATGACAGCATCTTCTCCATCATCCTGACCGGCAGCGAGAAGGCCTTCGCGGCCGGCGCCGACATCAAGGAGATGAAGGACCGCAGCTGGCCCGACGTCTATCTGCACGATTTCATCGGCGCGAACTGGGAGGTGGTGCCCACCATCCGCAAGCCGGTGATCGCCGCGGTCTCGGGCTTCGCGCTCGGCGGGGGCTGCGAGCTGGCCATGATGTGCGACTTCATCCTGGCCGCCGAGAACGCGAAGTTCGGCCAGCCCGAGATCAACCTGGGCGTCATCCCCGGCGCCGGCGGCACCCAGCGCCTGACGCGCGCGGTGGGCAAGGCCAAGGCGATGGAACTGGTGCTGACCGGCCGTTTCATGGATGCGGCCGAGGCCGAGCGCGCGGGCCTGGTCTCCCGCATCGTGCCGCTCGACAAGTTGATGGAGGAGGCGCTGAAGGTGGGCCAGAAGCTCGCCACCCTGTCGCGCCCGGCCACCGCCATGGCGAAGGAGGCGGTGAACCGCGCCTTCGAGACCACCCTGGCCGAGGGCGTGCGCTTCGAACGCCGCCTGTTCCATGGGCTGTTCGCCTCGGCTGACCAGAAGGAAGGCATGTCCGCCTTCGCGGAGAAGCGCCCGGCGCAGTTCACGCACCGGTAGCCGATGAATCGCTCGGGCGGGGCCACGCCGCGCCTTGACGATGCCCCCCCCCGGCGATAGATACGCACACCCCGCCGGCATCCACGCCGGCTGATCCGTTTCCGGGTCCGCTCACCCCATTTATTGGTACGCATCACATGGCCAACAATCCTTCTGCTCGTAAGCGCATTCGCCAGACCGCCAAGCGCACGGAACGCAACCGCGCCCGCAATTCCCGCGTGCGCACCTTCCTGCGCAAGGTCGAGCTGGCGATCGCCGCCGGGCAGCAGGATGAGGCCAAGGTGGCCCTGCAGGCCGCGCAGCCCGAGCTGCAGCGCGCCGTCGGCAAGGGCGTGCTTCACCTGAACACGATCTCGCGCAAGGTGTCCCGCCTGTCGGCGCGGATCAAGGCCCTGGGCGTTTCCGCCCAGGCCTGATTGGCCTAGCTTCATACGGCGGATTTGAACTCGATGGCGCCATAGCGCCATCGAGCGATTACTTGCGTCTATAGTTCGTCTTTTCTTTCGCTGGCATTGATCCTTTTGCCACACCCACGAAAGAGGATTTGCGACGTGAGAATTACCGTTTGCGGTCACTGGAACGGACGCCCTAGCATGGTTTCCGAAAGCTAGGCCGCCTTCCCCCCACTGCACTGGGCGGTCCAAGGGCTTTCGCAGGGCGAAGCCCCAAAAGAATCAATTGGCAAGGCATTCCCCGGTTACAGGCGGGGCTTGAACGAGGCAGGTGTCCTGGATGAAGACGGAACCCGGCAATGTTCCCCTCGATGCCGGACAGCTCGCAGCTCCCTGGGCCCGTGTCCGGGCCAAGCTGCGCGCAGAGGTGGGTGAGGTCGAATACCGGAACTGGCTGCGGCAGATGGTGCTGCGCGGCGTCGAGGGCGAGATGGTCCACATCTCCCTGCCCTCCCGTTTCCTGCGCGACTGGGTGCGTGACCATTACGGCGACCGGCTGAAGACCCTGTGCCAACCCGAATGGCCCTCGGCCAAGCGGGTGGAATTCCGCGTGGTGGCCGATACCGGCGCCGACACCGCGGCCCAGGGCGAATCCGGCCTGGCCGAATCCCTGTCCGCCACGCCGCGCACGCCCGCGCTGCAGGCCTCGGCCGCCCGCGCCGCCGACCCCGCCCGCGAAAGCGAGTGGATGGCGCCCCTCGACCCGCGCCTGACCTTCGACAGCTTCGTCGTGGGCAAGCCCAACGAATTCGCCCATGCCTGCGCGCGGCGCGTGGCGGAACGCCCGGCCTCTGCCGGCTTCAACCCGCTGTTCCTGTATGGGGGCGTGGGGCTGGGCAAGACGCACCTGATGCACTCCATCGCCTGGGCGATCCGGGCCGCGCATCCCGAAAAGCCGGTCGCCTATATGTCGGCCGAGAAGTTCATGTACCGCTTCATCGGCGCGCTGCGCGGCGGCAACACGATGGAGTTCAAGACCCAGCTGCGCTCCGTCGACATCCTGATGATCGACGACCTGCAATTCCTGATCGGCAAGGACAACACGCAGGAGGAGTTCTTCCACACCTTCAATGCGCTGGTGGACGCCGGCAAGCAGATCGTCGTCTCCGCCGACAAGTCGCCCAACGACCTGTCGGGCATCGAGGACCGGCTGCGCACGCGCCTGGGCGGCGGCATCGTGGCCGACCTGCACGCCACCACCTATGAGCTGCGGCTGTCCATCCTGCAGGCCAAGGTGGCCCAGGCCGGGGTCGAAGTGCCGGTGAAGGTGCTGGAACTGCTGGCGCACAAGATCGCCTCCAACGTGCGCGACCTGGAAGGGGCGCTGAACCGCCTGGTGGCCCACGCCAAGCTGTTCAGCCGGCCGCTGACGCTGGAAAACGTGCCCGATGTGCTGTCCGACCTGCTGCGCACCCACGAAAAGCGCATCACCATCGACGACATCCAGCGCAAGGTGGCCGAACACTACTCCATCCGCATGACGGATATGTTCAGCGCCCGCCGCGCCCGCGCCGTCGCTCGGCCGCGCCAGGTGGCCATGTACCTGGCCAAGCAGCTCACCAGCCGCTCCCTGCCGGAAATCGGCCGCCGCTTCGGCAACCGCGACCACACCACCGTGATGCACGCCGTCTCGCGCATCCAACAGCTGATGGCCGAAGACCGCACACTGGCGGAAGACGTGACCCTGCTGCGGCGGATGCTGGAAACCTGAGAAGGCGGCCCGGCGGGTAGGGCGTATACGAGAGGGCTCTGCCCTCTCG
The DNA here is from genome assembly GCF_009900765.1 of Rhodovarius lipocyclicus. GTDB lineage: Bacteria > Pseudomonadota > Alphaproteobacteria > Acetobacterales > Acetobacteraceae > Rhodovarius > Rhodovarius lipocyclicus. Next base: position 5,154 of record NZ_JAAABL010000066.1, on the reverse strand, counting down.
AACTCTCCCGCCAGGAGCCGAAAGGCCCCTGGACCCCATCAGTTTAGTTTGGAAGTTTGGGGAGGGGGCACGAAGCGCCCGCCGGCCCAAACGGACAGCGAGTGCCCCCTCCCCAAACTTCCAAATAACTGGGTTCCAAGGGCCTTTCGGCCTTTGGTGGGGGGAGCGCGAGGGGGGCAAAGCCCCTCTCGCAAACCGCCCCACCCACCCTGCCCGCCTCATCATCTTCCCCGCACCGCCCGCCAGTGGCATCGTCCCCCGCAACGAGATGGAGGACGCCCTCATGGCCTACACGAAGCCCGAGACCATTGCCCTGCATGGTGGTTCCCACCGTGCCGACCCCGGCACCGGCAGTGTGGCGGTGCCGATTCACCAGACCACCAGCTTCCAGTTCCAGGACACGGACCATGCCGCGCGGCTGTTCGCGTTGCAGGAGATGGGCAACATCTACACCCGCATCATGAACCCCACCTGCGATGCGCTGGAAACCCGCATCGCGGCGCTGGAGGGCGGGGTGGCGGCGCTGGCTTTGGGCTCGGGCCAGGCGGCCAGCACCTTTTGCGTGCTGAATTTGTGTGAGGCGGGGGACAACATCGTCTCCTCCACCAACATCTATGGCGGCACCTGGAATCTGTTCGCGAACACGCTGAAGCAGATGGGCATCGAGGCCCGCTTCGTGGACCCGGCGGACCCCGAGGCCTTCCGCCGTGCCTCCGACGCCCGCACCCGCTGCTGGTATGGCGAGACCCTGCCCAACCCGAAGCTGGAGGTCTTCCCGATCGCGGAGGTCGCGGCGATGGGGCGCGAGATGGGCATCCCGCTGATCATGGACAACACGGCCGCCCCCATCATCTGCAAACCGCTGGAGCTGGGGGCCGCGGTGGTCATGCACTCCACCACCAAATGGATCGGCGGGCATGGCACCAGCATCGGCGGCATCGTGGTGGATGGCGGCAATTTCGACTGGGAGAAATGGGGCGACCGCTTCCCCACCCTGAACCAGCCCGACCCCAGCTATCACGGCGCGGTCTGGACCCAGGCGGTGAAGCCGCTGGGGCCGGTGGCTTATATCATCCGCATGCGCACCTGCCTGCTGCGCGACATCGGCGCGCCCATGGCGCCCTTCAACGCCTTCATGTTCATCCAGGGGCTGGAGACGCTGCCGCTGCGGGTGGAGCGCCACAACCAGAATGCCGTGAAGGTGGCGGAATACCTGGCGAAACACCCCAAGGTGTCCAAGGTGATCCACCCGTCGCTGGCCACCGGTGAGGCGGCGCGGCGCGCGGCCACGCTGAAGGGCGGCTTCGGCTCGCTGCTCGGCTTCGAACTGAAGGCGGGGGTGGAGGCCGGCAAGCGCTTCATCGAGGCGCTGAAGATGTTCTATCACGTGGCCAATATCGGCGACGCGCGCAGCCTGGCGATCCACCCCGCCACCACCACCCACAGCCAGATGTCGGTGGAGGAACAGGCCCAGGCCGGCGTGACGCCGGGCTATGTGCGGCTGTCGATCGGCATCGAGCATATCGATGACATCCTGGCCGATCTTGAGCAGGCGCTGGCGGCGGCGTAAGCCTCTGGGGCGGGCGCATGGCCGCCCGCCCCTTTCGCAAGGCAGTGCCCATGATCCCGCTCGGCTCCTTCCCCGCCACCCGCATGCGCCGCAACCGCCGCGACGCCTGGACCCGTGCGCTCACGGCCGAGAACGTGCTGTCGCCCAGCAACCTGATCTGGCCGATCTTCCTGTGCGAGGGCGAGAACCGCCGCGTGCCGGTGGACACCATGCCGGGCCAGATCCGCGTCTCGGTGGACCTGGTGGCGGAGCATGTGGCGGAGGCCGTGGCGCTCGGCATCCCGGCCGTGGCGCTGTTCCCCTACACCCCCGCCGAGCAGCGCGACGCCGAGGGCACCCGCGCGCTCGACGAGAACAACCTGATCTGCTCCGCGGCCCGCGCGCTGAAGGCGGCACACCCCAACCTGGGCGTGATCGGCGATGTGGCGCTCGACACCTACACCGACCATGGCCATGACGGCGTGCTGCGCGACGGCTATGTCCACAATGAGGACACGGTGGCCATCCTCTGCGAGATGGCCGTGACCATGGCCCAGGCCGGGGTGGATGTGATCGCGCCGTCGGACATGATGGACGGGCGCATCGGCGCCATCCGCACCGCGCTGGACAATGCCGGGCTGATCCACACCAAGATCATGTCCTATGCGGCGAAATATGCCTCGGGCTTCTATTCGCCGTTCCGCGACGCGGTGGGCAGCCTGGGCCAGCTGATCGGCGACAAGAAGACCTATCAGATGGACCCCGCCAACAGCGACGAGGCGCTGCGCGAGGTGGCAATGGACATCAACGAAGGCGCGGACATGGTGATGGTGAAGCCGGGCCTGCCGTACCTGGACATCGTGCACCGCGTGCGCACCACCTTCGGCGTGCCGACCTACGCCTATCAGGTCAGCGGCGAGTACTCGATGATCATGGCCGCCGTGGAGCGCGGCTGGCTGGACCATGACCGCGCGATGATGGAGGCGCTGATGGCCTTCAAGCGCGCGGGCTGCAACGGCATCCTGACCTATTTCGCGGTGAAGGCTGCGCGGGTGCTGAAGCAGGGGTAGGCGGGGGCTTTGCCCCCGGGCCCCCACCAAGGGCCCTGCCCTTGGAACCCGCCAGGAGCCGAAAGGCCCCTGGACCCCAGGAGTTTGGCGCCGGTCCTGCCAAGGTGTTTCTTATTGATATTAATAATGAAAACGGCGCCCCACCTACGAAGGTAAGGCGCCAATCCATGGGTTCAAAGGGTTGCTACAACCCTTTGCGGGGATGCAAGGGGCAGCGCCCCTTGCTGGGGGCCCGGGGGGCGAAGCCCCCCTTACCGTAGCACCATCGCCAACATCGGCGCGGCCAGCACATTGACCAGCCCGACCATCACCATCACCAACCCGGCGATGGTGCCTTCCTCCGCGCCCAGCTGGTGCGCCTTGGCCACGCCCGCGCCATGGGCGCCCATGCCGAACAGTGCCCCACGCGCCAGGCTGCTGCGCAGTGGCAGCCACAGCAGCAGCGCCTCTCCGAAGGCCGCGCCGAACACGCCGGTGCAGACCACGAACACCGCCGTCAGGTCCGGCACGCCGCCGATATCGCCCGAGACCACCATGGCGAAGGGCGTGCTGACCGAGCGCGGCAGCAGGCTGAGCCGCAGGTCACCGCCCAGCCCGAGCAGGCTGGCCAGCCCATAGGCCGTGAGCATGGAGGTGCCGCTGCCGGCCACCACCCCCATGGCCAGCACGGCCCAGAAGCGGCGGATCATCGCCCGCTGCTCGAAGATCGGCACGGCGAAGGCGACGGTGGCGGGCCCCATCAGCGCCAGCAGCCAGTGGGTGCCGGCCATGTAGTCGCGGTAGCTGACATGCAGGCCCAGCACCAGCGCGATGAGCAGGATAGGTGCCAGGAGCAGGGGGGAGCTCCACCACCGCCGCAGCCGCTGGTTCAACCGCTTGGCGGCCCAATACAGCCCGATCGTGGCCGCCGACCAGAAGACGGTCAGCGCCGCGGTCTCAAATGCCCCTTCAGGCCATCCGGTGCCGGACATGGCCAGCGTTCCCTTCGCGCATGCTCAGGCGGCAGCAGAATTCGACCACCAGCGCCGTCACGGCCATCACCATCATGGTGCCGAGCAGGATCACCGCCGCGACCTTCAGGCCCAGCCAGCCGAACAGCTCCGGATGGTCCAGCACCGCCAGCACGGCGGGCACGAAGAACAGCAGCAGCTCGCCCAGGAAGAACTGCGCCCCGCGCCGGGCGCTGTGGACCGACAGGCGGCGGGTGAACAGCAGCACCAGCAGCAGCCCCAGCCCCAGCACCCCGCCCGGCAGGGGCAGATGGGTGGCGCGCACCAGCGCCTCACCGGCCAGCCACAGCCCGATCATCAGCAGGATCTGGCCCAGGCGGGACATGTGCAGGCGGCGGCGGAACAGGATGGTCGTGGCGTGCAGCGACATATGACACCTCTGGGACAGAAGATATGCGGCACCGCAGCATGAACAAAATGAATTGTTTGACTTACGATAAGTCGATATTGGAATGGCATGGAACTGCGAACCCTGCGCGTCTTCGTCGAGGTCGTGCGCCAGGGCGGCTTCACCGAGGCCGCCCGCACCGTCGGCGCCACCCAGTCCACCGTCAGCAAGGCGGTGAAGCAGCTGGAGGATGAGCTGGGCCTGATGCTGCTGGACCGCGCGGGCCACCGCTCCACCCTGACCAGCGCCGGTGAGATCGTGTTCCGCCGCGCCCTGCGCCTGCTGGCCGAGCGCGACGACCTGGTGACGGAGCTGGACGAGTTGCGCGGCCTGAAGCGTGGCGTGCTGCGCCTCGGCCTGCCGCCCATCGGCAGCGACGTGCTGTTCGCCCCGGTCTTCGCCGCCTTCCGTGCCCGCTATCCCGGCGTGGAGATCCGGCTGGTCGAACATGGCTCCAAACGGCTGGAGGATGTGCTGCGCGCCGGCGAGGTAGACCTGGCCGGCGTACTGCTGCCGGTGCCCGAGGAATTCGCCTGGCAGCGCATGCGCCACGAACCCATCGTGGCCCTGCTGCCCGGCGAGCACCGCCTGGCCAGCCGCCGCGCGCTGAGCATGGTGGAACTGGCCGAGGAACCGCTCGTGCTGTTCGAGGCCGGCTTCGCCCTGAACCCCATTATCCAGGATGTCTGCGCCCGGGCGGGCTTCACACCGCGGGTCGCCGCGCGCTCCAGCCAGATCGGCTTCATCGTGGAACTGGTGGGGGCGGGGCTGGGGATCGGCTTCCTGCCGCGCATGATCGCGGAACTGCGCGCGCATGAAGGCGTGAAGGTGGTGCCGGTGACGGATGCGGGGATGGATTGGCAGATGGCCCTGGCCTGGCGGCGCGGAGGATATGTGCCGCAGGCGGCCAAGGCGTGGCTGGAACTGGCGAAGGGGGTGTGAGGGCGCTGCCCTCACGCTCCCGTTGAGGGGGAAATGACTTTCCCCCTCAAACTCCCCCATTACTTTTTATCAGTTTTGGGACGGCTCGGAACCTGCGAAGGTTTCGCCTGACAAATTTATACAAGGGTCTCGACTAGCACGAGCGTCTGAAAGGTCGCTAATGCTATGAAAAGACTTGTGAACCGGTACGTCAAA
>NZ_JAAABL010000065.1 GCF_009900765.1 Rhodovarius lipocyclicus | reverse complement strand
GAAAGGCGATGCGAGAGGGGCTCTGCCCCCCTCGCGCTCCCCCCACCAGGAGCCGAAAGGCCCCTGGACCCCATCAGTTAATTGAAAAAGGCCGGAGGGGACGATGTCCCCTCCGGCCTTTTTCAACTCCCGGGTTCCAAGGGCCTCGCGGCCCTTGGCGGGTGGGGGTGCGGGGGAGGGCAGGGCCCTTCCCCGCTTCCGCCCTGCCCATCCGCGCGCCTGACGGCCGTCTCGCCCTCACTCCCCGCCCAGGCGCAGGGCGTACATGAAGTGTTCGGCCGAGGCGTGGATGTTGGTGGTGGCTTCCAGCAATTGACCGCCCTGGGCCAGGAACTGGCGGCGGATGAACAGGCCGGGGGCTCGGTGTTCCACGCCCAGGGCCTGGGCCTGGGCCGCGTCCAGGGCGATGGCGCCCATATCCTGGTGGACCGCCGCGACGGGGATGCCGTGGCGTTGGGCGATGAGGCGGTAGGCGGGGGTGGCCGAGAGGTCTTCGGAGAGGGCGATCTCGGCGAAGGGTTCGGCGATGTAGAGGTCGCAGACGGAGATGCCGGCCCCGGTATCGGCGGCGCGGCGGATGCCGTGGACATGGATGAAGGCGGTGCCGGCCGGGCAGTTGAGGCGGTGGGCCAGGGCGGCGTCGGCGGTGATGCGGGTGCGGCTGGCGATGTCGAGGCGCACGGGGCCGTCATAGCCCATGACATCGGTGGCGTTGCGCACGGCCAGCACGTATTTGCCGCGCGGCTGGTCGGCGATGACGCGGGTGCCCACCCCCTGGGCGCTGGCGACCAGGCCGAGTTCCGAGAGGCGCCGCAGCGCCTGGCGGATGGTGGAGCGGCTGACGCTGAAACTGGCGCACAGCTCCTGCTCGCTGGGCAGCAGGGTGCCGATGGCGCGCCGGCCTTCCAGGATCTCGGAGGCGAGGGCGGTGGCGACGGCGGCGTAGCGCGGCTGCGCGGCCAGAAGCTGGGTGGCTTCCAGGCTGGCGGCCTCCGCGCCGGCATTCGGCTGTTTGCGCATGGTTGGTGGGCTTCCCTGAGTCCGCTTTCTTAGGGTCGTCCGTACAGGTTGCACAAGACGTTGGCAAAGCGGGGGCATTGCGGCGAGGATCGCGACAGGGAAGGAAACCGTGCCATGCCAGCCTATCTGATCGGCGATCTGGAGATTTTCGACGAGGCGGGCTTCGCCGCCTATCGCGCCGCGGCGCTGGAGGTGGTGCGGGGGTTCGGCGGCCGCGCCATCGCCGTGGACAAGGCCCCCATCAGCCTGGAGGGCCCCTGGGAATCGCGGGACATGATCGTGATCGAGTTCCCGGATATCGAGGCGATCCGGGCCTTGTTCGCCTCAGTGGATTACGCGCCGCTGGCCCGGCAGAGGCAGGCGGCGGCGCGCTCGCGGCTGATCGCCGTCAGGGGGCTGTAGCGGCGTTGTGGGCCCTGTCGGCCACCAGCAGGGCTTCGTCCAGGATGGCCAGCAGGGTTTCCGCCTCCGCATCGCCGATCACCAGGGGCGGGGCCAGGAACAGCGAGGTCTGCTCGCCGCTGGTGCCGATCACGGCGCCGAGTTCCAGCGCCCGGCCCGCGACCCGGGAGGCGACGGGCGCCTCGGGCGTGTCGGCCAGCCATTGCTTCCAGCTGGGCCCGTGCAGTTCGATGGTCCAGTGCAGGCCCTGGCCGGCGACGCGCGCCACGGCGGGGTGGCGGGCCGCGATCTCGGAAAGCCGGGCGCGGAAGCGGGTTTCCTGCGCCGCGACCCGGGCCAGCAGCGCCTCGTCGCGCATGATGCGCAGATAGGCGGAGACACCGGCCATGGTCAGCGGATGGCCGCGCAGCGTGCCGTAATTCTGCCAGGCGGCGCCCTTCATGCGCTCCACGACCTCGTGGGAGAGGATGATGGCCGCCACCGCCACCATGCCCCCGCCGAGGCCCTTGCCGAGGGTCACGATATCCGGCCGGCTTTCCCCCGCCTGGAAGGCGAAGGGCCGGCCCGAGCGGCCGAGCCCCGTCACCACCTCATCGGCGATCCACAGCGCGCCGGCATCGCGCGCCATGCCGGCCAGCGCGTCCTGGTAATCGGGGTCGTGGTAGTAGCCGCCCTGGGTGTAGTCGAGGATGACAGCCGCGCTATCGGCCAGCTGGGCGGGTGCCTCCGCCAGGCGCACCGGCAGCGGTTCGTCGCCACGCAGCCGGGCCTCGGCGGGGTGGATCCAGGCCGCACCCTCGGGCGGGGGCAGCACATGCACGGGCGCGTTGGGGAAAGGCAGGCGCGTGCCGCCGGCCGAGGCGGGCGCCGCCAGCCCCCCATGCCAATGCGGCTGCACCGTCACGTCGCGCGAAAGGCCCACCAGCCCATGATAGGCACGTTCGCGCGTGGCGATCGCCCGCCGCCCGGTCAGCGCCTGGGAAAGCGAGAGTGCCACATCATTCGCCTCGCTGCCCGAGAGGCAGAAGCGCACGGCGCCCGCCCAATGCTCCTCGCCGGCCAGGCCGATCTCGAACAGGTCCTCGGCGGCCTGGTCGCGGCCCTTCCAGGACCAGCCCTCGCTGACCATGGGCAGGCTGGCGGCCTCGCGCAGCGCCTCGATCATCCGGGGGTGGCCATGGCCCAGCGGGCCGCCGGTGTTGCTGCCATCCAGCACGCGCCGGCCGTCCGACAGTTCGAAATACACGCCCTGACCGCCGACGACGCGCGGCGCCTCGCCGCCCGCGTTCAGGCCGGTGCGCAGCAGGCGGGCCATCAGTGCGCCACCCCGTAGCCGCCGCCGCCGGCACTTTCCAGCGTCAGCACATCGTCCTGGCGCAGCAGCATGTTCAGCTTGCCGTCCAGCTGGGTTTCCACCCCATCGCGCAGCAGGGTCAGGCGGAAGGGCAGGCCCGGCTCGCCGCCCTGCAGGCCGAAGGGCGGCACCTTGGAGCGTTCCAGGCAGGCGGTCAGCCACATCTCCGGCGCCAGGATGCGATAGCGCCGCACCACCCCGTCGCCGCCCCGGTGCGCGCCCGCGCCGCCGGACCCGCGCCGGATCGCCTGCCTCTCCACCCGGATGGCGTAGTTGGTCTCGATCATCTCGGTCGGCGTGTTGGAGGTGTTGGTGAGCAGCACGCGCGTGGCCGAGACACCGTCGCGGTCGATCCGCGCGCCCTCGCCGCCGCCATGCACCTCATACAGCATGCGCCAGGGCAGGCCCTTGCGGGGCTCGCAGAAGTTCAACAGGCCGGAGGTCGCGGCCCCGCCCGCGGTCAGCCGCTCGGGGATCACGCCCTCCATCGCCTTGAACATGGCATCCACGATCCGCATGGAGGTCTCGTGGTTGCCCGCGGCGACGGGCGCGTCGAAGCCCGGCTCCAGGATGGAGCCCGGGCGGGTGATGATGGTCAGCGGCCTGAGCGCGCCCGCATTCTGCTGCATGTCGCGCCCCGACAGCACCCGCGCGCCATAGGCCACGGCGGAGCGCGCGATATAGGGCGTCATGTTGCAGAAATTCGCCACCCGGTCGCAGCTGCCCGACAGGTCGAACAGCGCCTCGTCGCCCTTGATCTCGATGCGGACATGGATGCGCGCGGGGGCGCCGTCCGGCCCGCCTTCGTCCAGGAAATCCTCGCCCTCATACACGCCATCCGGCAGGTCGCGGATGGCCTCGCGCATCTCGGCCTCCGACAGGTCATGCAGGCGCTTCAGCGCGGCCAGGAAGGTTTCGGTGCCGTATTGCGCGCACATCTCGCGGATGCGCTTCTCGGCGGCGCGGGTGGAGGCGAGCTGGGCCAGCATGTCGCCCTCGCAGGCCACGGGGTCGCGCACATTGGACAGGATCATATCCATCACGCCGCGCTGCACGCCCTCGGCGGTGGCCAGCAGCACGGGCGGGATGCGGATGGCTTCCTGGAAGCTGTCCACCGCGTTCACCAGATAGCTGCCGGGCCAGGTGCCGCCCACATCGGGCCAATGCGCCAGGCTGATCGCCCAGGCCACCACGCGCCCATCCACGAAGACCGGGCGCGCCACCTTCACATCGTTCAGGTGGTTGCCGCCCAGCTTGCCGATGTTGAAGATCAGCGCGTCGCCCTCGCGCATCGCCGCCAGCGGCTTCAGCTTCAGCAGCTCCGGGATGGCATAGGCCATGGCGCCCATATGGATGGGGATGTCCTTGCCCTGCCCCGCCAGCCCGCCCTCGGCATCGGTGATGGCAGAGGACAGGTCCCCTGCCTCCCGCAGCAAAGGCGAGCGCGCGGAGCGCGTCATCACCAGGCTCATTTCCTCGGCCGCCGCCGAGAGGCCGTGGCGGATCACTTCCACCACGAAGGGGTCGAGGCCGCTCATGCGTCGCTCCGGGTCAGGAAGAGGTTGCCGATATCGTCGTCCCGCGCGCGCCAGCCGGGGGGCACGATGACGGTGGACCAGGCATCCTCGATGATGGCGGGGCCCGCCACGGTGCCGGTCAGGGTTTCCCGCGGCAGGATCGGCGTCAGCAGCCGGCCCTGCTGGAACACGCATTCGCGCATGCGCTCCGGCTTGGCCGGGCGGCCCACATCGGGGCGCGCGACGGGGGTGGAGGACGGCCGCCGCGCCTGGATGCGCAGCGATTCAATCACCACCGGCTCCGCCGTGGCATAGCCGAACAGCTCCTGGTGGCGGGCGTGGAAGGCCGTGCGCAGCGCGTCGGGGTCCAGCGGCATGGCGAAGGGGACCGGGATGGCATCGCTCTGCGCGTCGTAGCGCATCAGGGCGGTGTGCTCCATGCCGATCTCGGCGGCGGGGATGCCGTTGGCGATCAGCGGCTCGCTGGCCTCGGCCTCCATCTCCGCCACGCGCGCGGCGAAGGCCTCGGCCGGGAAGCCGTCGAGCGGCATGCGGATGGTGCGCTGCTGCAGCACCGAGAAATCCGCCGTCAGGCAGCCGAGCGCGGAGAAGGCCGAGGAGGCGGCGGGCACGATGATCTCGTTCAGCCCGTACAGATCGGCCAGCCCCACCGCGTGCATCGGCCCGCCGCCGCCGAAGGCCAGCAGCGTGCAGTCGCGCCCATCCACGCCGCGTTCCACCGTCACGCGGCGCAGGGCGCGCGCCATGGCGGCATTGGCGACACGGATGATGCCGAGCGCCGTGTCCTCGATCGGCAGGCCCAGCTTTTCCGCGATGGGCGCGATCACGGCCCGCGCGGCCGCCACATCCAGCTGGATGGTGTCGCCCAGCTTCGCCTCGGGGTCGAGGTAGCCCAGCACCGCATTGGCATCGGTGATGGTGGGCCGCGTGCCGCCGCGCCCATAGCAGGCGGGGCCGGGCTCGGAACCCGCGCTCTCGGGGCCGACGCTGAGGCCGCCCGAACCCAGCTTCACGATCGAGCCGCCGCCCGCGCCGATGGAATGCACGGCCAGCATGGGCTGGCGCAGGGGGCGGCCGCCCATCATGCGGGTGTCCGTCATCTCGGCCACGCCATCCACGATCAGGCACACATCGGTGGTGGTGCCGCCCATGTCGAAGGTCAGCACGCGCGGCCGGTTCAGCGTGCGCGCGATCCGCGCCGAGGCCGAGACCCCCGCCGCGGGGCCGGACATCGCCATCACCAGCGGCCGGCGCTTCACCGCGGGCACCGGCACCATCGCACCCGCCGAATGGAACACCTGCAGGCCGGGGCCGAGGGGCAGCTTCTCCTCCAGCTCCGTCAGGTAATCGACGGCCACCGGCATGGCCGCCGCGTTGAAGGCGGTGGAGGAAGCGCGCTCATATTCCCGCGCCTCCGGGTTCACCTCATGGGACACGCAGAGATGCGGCACATGCGGCGCCAGCGCCTCCATCAGCTGCTTCTCATGCACCGGGTTGGCATAGGCGTGCAGCAGGCAGATGCCGACCGACTTGGCGCCGGAAGCTTTCACCCATTCCACGCAGCGGGCGATCTCGGCCTCGGTCAGCGGTTGCAGCACGGCACCGGTGTGGTCCAGGCGTTCGCGCAAGCCGAAGCACAGCGCGGGCGGGACCAGCGGCGGGGCCTTGGGCGGCACGTCCAGGCGGTAGAGTTCGGTGCGGCGATAGCGGCCGATCTCCAGCACATCCTCGAACCCTTCGGTGGCGATCAGCGCCACCTTGGGCAGGCGGCCCTCGACCAGCGCATTGGTCACGCGGGTGGTGCCGTGGATGAAGCGGCGCACATCGGGCTCCGCCAGCCCCACCGCCGCGATCGCCTCCAGCATCGCGCGCACCGGGGCGTCGGGGCGGGATGGCACCTTGGCGATGCGGGTGGCGCCGGTTTCGGTGTGTACCGCGAGGATATCGGTGAAGGTGCCACCGATGTCGGTGCCGATGTCCCAAAGCCTGGTCTGCAACGGAGTATCCTTCATACGCTCGGCCTCCGGGGCCTCACCAGCCAGAGGGCGGGGAGCCTTCGGAAGCCATCAGTGTGGCGCATCGTGCCTGGAACGCTATGCCGCCACCGGATCAAAATGCGGAATGGCCGTCAGCAATTCCCGCGTATAGGCATCGCTGGGGGCGGCGAAGATCGCGGCGCTGTCGCCCTGTTCCACGACCTGGCCCTGGCGCAGCACGATGGTGCGTTCGCACATCATGCGCACCACGTTCAGGTCGTGGCTGACGAACAGGAAGGCGAGCCCATCCTGCCGGCGCAGGTCGTCCAGCAATTTCAGCACCACCGCCTGCACCGAGACATCCAGCGCCGCCGTCGGCTCATCCAGCACCAGCAGGCGCGGGCCCACCGCGATGGCGCGCGCGATGCCGACGCGCGCCTTCTGCCCGCCCGAGAGCTGGTGCGGAAACCGCCCCAGCAGGTTGCGCGGCAGGCCGCAGCGCTCGGCGGCTTCCTCGACCCGGCCGGTCAGTTCGCGGCTGTCCGTGATGCCCAGCAGGCGCGTCACGGGGCGCGCGATGGCGTCGAAGGCAGTAAAGCGCGGGTTGAGGCTTTCGTGCGGGTCCTGGAACACCAGCTGGATCTCGCGCCGGAAGCGGCTGGCGTGGAAATCCCGCGCCTTCACATCGCCGATGTCATGGCCGTCGAACACCACGCTGCCGCCGGAATGGTCGATCAGCCGGCACACCATGCGGGAGATGGTGGATTTGCCGGAACCGCTCTCCCCCACCAGGCCCAGGCTTTCACCGGCGCGCAGCGTGAAGGAGACATCGTCCACCGCCTTGAACCCGTCATACAGCTTGGTCAGGCGGTGCACCTCCAGCAAGGGGGCGGCGCCGGGGGCCGGGGCCGGGCGGATGATGGGGGGCGCGGGCGGCTCGCCCACCAGCTCCTGCACCGTGGAGCGGGGCGTGGGGGAGGCCGCAACCAGGCGCTGGGTGTAGGGGTGCTGCGGGCGCTGGAACAGTTGCGCGGCCGGGGCCTGCTCCACCAGCACGCCCTCCTGCATCACCGCCACATTCTCGCAGTATTGCGCGGCCAGGCCGAGGTCGTGGGTGATCAGGATCATGGCCATGTCGCGCTCGGCCACCAGCTTCGCCAGCAGGTCCATCACGGTCTTCTGGGTGGTGACGTCCAGGCCCGTGGTGGGTTCGTCCGCGATCAGCAGGGCGGGCTCGCAGGCCATGGCCATGGCGATCATCACGCGCTGGCACATGCCGCCCGAGAGTTCGTGCGGATAGGCGTCGAAGCGGCGCTCCGGGTCGCGGATCAGCACGGCGCGCAGCAGGTCCAGCGCCTTTTCGCGCTTCTCGCGCCCGGTCAGGGAATTATGCGCCGACAGCGCGTCCATCACCTGCCGGCCGATGCTGCGGATGGGGTTCAGCGCCGCGCGCGGGTTCTGGAACACCATGGAGATCGCGGCGCCGCGCAGGGCGCGCAGCTCGCTTTCGCGCGCATGGGTGATGTCGCGGCCCTTGAACAGGATCTTCCCGCCCGCGATCCGCCCTGCCCTGTCGAGCAGCCCGGTCACGGCATAGGCGGTAACGGATTTGCCCGAGCCGCTTTCCCCCACCACCGCCAGCGTGCGACCGGCGGGCAGGTCGAAGGAGATGCCGCGCACCGCCTCCACCACGCCGCGCCGGGTGGAGAAGGAGACGCGCAGGTCCTGGACTTGCAGCAGGCTCATGTGCGCATCCGGGGGTCGAGAATATCGCGCAAGCCGTCACCCAGCAGGTTGAAGCACAGCACGGTCAGCATCAGCGCAAGGCCCGGATAGGCCACCAGCCACCATTGCCCGGCGGTGATGAAGCGCGCGCCCTCGGCCACCATGATGCCCCATTCCGGCGTGGGCGGCTGCACGCCGAGCCCAATGAAGGACAGCCCCGCCGCGTTCAGGATCGCCCAGCCCAGATTCAGCGAGATCTGCACCGCCATGGCGGGCAGGATGTTGGGCAACAGGTAACGCAGCACGATGGTCAGGTGGCTTTCGCCGCCCGAGCGCGCGGCCTCCACCCAGCCCAGGTTGCGCCGCACATTCACCTCGGCCCGGGCGAAGCGGATGTAGAAGGGCAGGTTGATGAAGGCGGTGGCGATGACGATGTTCTCGACGCGATTGCCCAAGGCCGCGACCATCGCCATGGCCAGCACGAACAGCGGAAACGCCATCAGCACATCCACCACCCGCCCCACCGACTTGTCGAGCCAGCCGCCGACATAGCCGCAGAAGCTGCCGATGACCGCGCCGGCCGCGAAGGAAATGCTCACAGCCGAAATGGCGATGGCCAGATCGAGCCGCGTCGCCACCAGCAGGCGGGAGAACACATCCCGCCCCAGCTGGTCGGTGCCCGCCCAATAGGTGGCGGAGGGCGGCTGCAAGGCCATCGGCACGTTCGACGCGATGGGGTCATGCGGCGCCAGCCAGGGCGCGAAGATCGCGATCAGCACCAGCAGCGTGGCGCCCGTGGCCGCCAGCGCCGTGACAGGATTGCCGCGCAGCACCCAGGCCGCGTGTTTCAGCGTGGCGCTCATTCCACATTCACCCGGGGGTCGGCGATGCCATACAGCACGTCGATCAGAAGGTTCACCACGACGAAGGCCAGGGCCATCATCAGCACGAAGCCCTGCACGGGCGCGTAGTCGCTGCCCAGCAGCGCATCGAGCGCGTAGGAGCCGACGCCGGGCCAGGAGAACACCTTCTCCACCAGCACATTGGCCCCCAGCATGGTCGAGAACACGATGCCGGTGATGGTGATGACCGGCAGCAGCGCGTTGCGCAGCCCATGCACCACGATCACCTTCCAGTGCGACAGGCCGATGGAACGCGCGGTGCGGATGAAATCGCTGCCGAGCACCGCCAGCATCGAGGCGCGGGTCATCCGCGCCAGCGGGGCCAGCACGAACAGCGCCATGGTGCAGGCCGGCAGCAGCAACTGCCCGGCGGCGGCATACCACCCCGCCCAGTCGCCGGTGATGGCGAAGTCAATCAGCAGGAAGCCCGTGATATCGGGCGGGCTGGCCGCGAAGATGTCGATCCGCCCGGTGGGGTCGGGGGAGATGCCCAGCACCACATAGAACACATAGATCAGCAGCAGCCCCGACACGAAGGTCGGCACGCAAACGCCCATGCTGCACACGAAGCGCACGACGTGATCCAGCGCCGAGTTCGGCCGCAACGCCGCCAATATGCCCAGCGGGATGGCGAAGCCCAGCGCCAGCACGAGTGCCGCCAGCGTCAGCTCCAGCGAGGCCGGCAGCCGTTCGCGCAGATCGGCCACCACCGCCTGCCCGGTCGTCATCGACCGGCCGAGCTGCCCGCGCCCGATCTCGGCGAAGTAGCGGATCAGCTGCTCATGCACCGGCCGGTCGAGGCCCATCTGCTCACGGATCATCTGGATCTCCGCCTGGCCCGCATTGGGGCCGGAGGCGAAGAACACCGCGGGGTCGCCCGGCAGCACCCGCATCAGCACGAAGGTGAACACCACGACGCCGAGCAGCGCGGGCACCGAGGCGGCAAGCCGCCGCCCCACCCGCAGCCCGATGGATTTCAGCGCGCGCATCAGCCGCGCTTCAGGTCACGCCAGTCGACCATGCGGTGGAACCAGTAGGTGTAGCCGGAGATGTCCTTGCTCATCACCGCCTCATGGTTGCCGGACCACAGCATGACATGGGGCATCTGCTCCAGGCTGATGTCGATCATGCGGCGACAGATGTCGTCATAGCGCGCCTGATCCAGCGTGAAGCGGGCCTCCTGCGCCATGGCCGTCACCTCGGCATTCTGCCAGCCGGAGTAGTTCCAGCGGGTCTCACCCGAGTAGTAAAGGCGGAAGAAATAGTCGGGCGACGGCAGCCAGGCGGAGCCGAGATCGGTGAAGAAGGGCAGCCGGCGCTCCACGATCAACGTGCCGATCTGCGCGTCCGGCAGCTTCTGGATGGCGACGCGCACGCCGATGCGGCCCAGCGCCTCCTGCAACAGGGCGGCCATCGGGTCCACGAAGGCGCTCATGGAGACGGCGTAGGTGAAGGTCGTCTCCAGGCCGTTGGGGAAGCCTGCCTCGGCCAGCAGGGCCTTGGCGCGGTCCAGGTCCTGGTTGATGCCCAGCGGCTGCGGGAAGTTGCCGTTCGGGGCATGCGTCCAGGTCGCGCCGTAATACTTGGACCCGCGGCTGAACAGCGCCGCCTGGAACATCGCGTCATAAGGCAGCGCGAGCGCGAAGGCGCGGCGCACCTTGGGGTTGTCGAAGGGGGCGACGCGCGTGTTGAACACGATGCACTGGAAGGTGTTGCCCTGCGGGATCGCCACCACCTTGGCGCGGTTGCGGCTCTCGATCGCGGGCACGTCGCTGGCGGCCAGGTCGATGCACAAATCGGCGTCGCCGCGTTCCACCAGGGAGGCGCGGGTCGCGGCCTCGGGCACGGTCTGCATGATGATGCGGCGGAAGAACGGCAGCTCGCCGTTCAGGCCGTTCTTCCAGTTGTCGTTGCGGCGCAGCTGCAGCTGCTGGCCGGGGCGATGGCTCTCGACGATATAGGCGCCGCCGCCGGCCTGGTTTTCCTTCAGGTAGTTGATCGCCCAGGGGTCGTCCGAGGTGGCGTGCTGCTTGGCCAGCTTGGAGTTGATCATCATCGCATAGGGCGTGGAGAGATTGCCCAGCGCGAGGCGGTCGGAGCGCGGCAGCTTCACCTCCACCACCTTCTCGCCCACAATCTTGTACTGGTCGGGCGAGGTGTAGGAGGACATCGACATCTGCGGCGGCGCCAGCGACCGGGCGGAGACAGAGCGGTCGAGCGACCACTTCACGTCCTCCGCCGTCACGGGCGTGCCGTCATGCCAGGTGGCGTTCTGGCGGATGTGGAAGGTGTAGGTCAGTCCGTCGGCGGAACGGTCGATACGCTCGGCCAGCTCGCCCCGGATGTTGTCGAGGTCGAAGGTGAAGCCGCCCGTCGAGACCGGCTTGCGGCCCATGGAGCACAGCCGGTCATAGGTGTTCATGACCAGGCCGAAGCCCTCACGCGTGCCGCCCAGCATGGTGGCGTCCAGCGAGTTGATCACGCCGCCCATGACCTGGCGCAGCGTCTCGGCGCGGGTCTGGGACATCGCCTCACGCGGGGCGGCGGCGGCGATCGCGCCAGTGGCGGCAGCGGTGGCGGCGGCGGCCTTCAGGCCCTGCCTGCGGTTGAACTTCATCGGGTTGCCCCCTTCGGATGTCTCGGTGGGATGTCAGCGCAGGAGAGGGCGGAAGGGAAACGGTAATTCGGCAGGAAAGAATGACGCGCCGCAGCGTGTGCACGCGGGTTGGGCAGAGAGCGGGGGCTTTGCCCCCGGCCTCACACCACTGGGCTTTTCCCGCCATCCACATTGATGGCGGTGCCGGTGATATACCCCCCCATCTCGCTCGCCAGCAGCAGCGCCTGGGCCGCGAATTCCTCGGACTTGCCGATGCGCCCCAGCGGCACGGCCTTGCCCTGCTCGGCCTTCCATTCCTCCCAGGACAGGCCCCGGTTATCGGTCGCGTGGCGGCGCACCCACTGGTCGCTCTCGATGATGCCCACCAGCATGGCGTTCACCAGGATATTGTCGGGCGCGAATTCATTCGCCAGCGCCTTGGTCAGCGCCATGCCCGCCGCCCGGCTGACGCTGGTGGGGGTGGAGGTGGCCAGCGGCGCCTTCGCCCCGATGTTCAGCACATTGATGATGCGGCCCCACTTCCGTGCCTTCATGCCCGGGATGGCGGCGCGGCAGAGCCGGACGGCGGCCATCAGCTTCAGGTTCAGGTCGTCTTCCCACAGCGCCTCGTCGATCGTCATGAACGGCCCGCGCTGGCTGGTGCCGGCATTGTTGACCAGGATGTCGATCTGCCCGAGCGCGCGCTCGGCGGCCTGGAAGGCGGCGTTGCAGCCCTCCAGGCTGCGGATGTCGGCCGGCACGGCGGCCACCTTGGCCTCGGGCGCCACGGCGCGGATGGAGGCGGCTGCCTTTTCCAGATCCTCCGCGCCACGGGCCACCAGGGCCACATGGCCGCCGGATTGGGCGAACATGGTCGCCATGGCCAGGCCGAGCCCCTTGGAGCCGCCGGTGATCAGGGCCGCGCGGCCGTTCAATGTGATGTTCATGGATCAGGTCCTCCTTGAAGGAGGAGCTTAGAGGGGTGGCCGGGCGCGTATAGGGGGCGCCATCAGGCCAGCCCGCCCGCCGCCTCGATCACGGCCGGCCCCATGGCGGCCAGCCCCGCCGCGCACCATTCGCGCGAAATGCTCTCCGACGGATGGTGGCTGACGCCGCCATGGCAGGGGATGAACATCAGCGCCGAGGGCACCACCAGGCCCAGATGCAGCGCGTCCTGCGGGATCGGGCCCGGCATGTCCCGGTGGCGCAGCTGCGCGGCGGCCGCGGCACGCCGCAGCGAATCCAGCAGATTCGGCGCGAAGGGAACCCGGGGGTAGCCGCCGGCGCGCTCCACCTCCACCCGCACGCCCCGGCGCGCGGTCAGCTCCGCGACGGCTTCGTGGAAGGCGGCGGCCATCCGGCCATTCCCGTCCGCGTCGGGGTGGCGGATGTTGGCCGCGAACCGCACGAGGGAGGGGATGTTGCCCCGCGCGTCCGGCTGCAGCGTCAGGCGCGTGGCGGTGGCCATGCCGCCGAGGCGGGTGGCGATTCGTTCCAGCGCCAGCACCAGCTCGGACGCCGCTGCCAGCGCATCCTGCCGCCCTTCCATGGGGGAACCCACATGGCCGTCGCGGCCGGTGACGATCACCGTCCATTGCTCCACCCCGATGCAGTGGGTGACGATGCCGATGGGAATGCCCTCGCGTTCCAGGATCGGGCCCTGCTCGATATGCGCCTCGTAATAGGCCGAAAACCGGCGGGCGATGGCCGGATCGGCGGTGCCGGCCCAGCCGATGGCCTGCAGCGCGTCGGCATAGGTGAAGGCAGGGTCGAAATTGTCGGGCGCGGCCAGCACCTCGGCCTCGTCGAGCACGCCCATCGCGGCGCCGCTGGCGGACATGGAGGGGCTGAAACGGGAGCCTTCCTCATTGGTCCAGTTCACCACCGTGATCGGCGCCCGGGTCCGCAGCCCGGCCTCATGCAGGGCGCGCACGATCTCCAGCCCCAGCAGCACGCCATAGGGGCCATCGTATTTCCCGCCCGTCGGCACGCTGTCCAGGTGGCTGCCCACCGCGACCGGCGCCGCATCCGGGTCGGCGCCGGCATAAGTCAGGTACATGCTGCCCAGCCGGTCCACCGCCAGCGTGCAGCCGGCAGCCAGGGCCCAGTCGCGCAGCAGCACGCGGGCGCGGTCATCCTCCGCCGACAAGGCAAGGCGCCTGACGCCGCCATCGGGCGTGGCGCCGATACGGGCCATCTCCTCCAGGCTTTGCCAGAAACGGTCGGGCGAGAAGGGGATGCTCACGATGCGCGGTCTCCGATCGGCTGCGCGCCAGCTTCTCAGGAGCGGGGCGGCCGGCCAACCCCTTGGATGGGGTGCCGCTCAGGGGCTTCGCCCCCTGTTCAGACTGGAGAGATGTTTGACAGGTGTACGGAGACATCCCTGACGGTTTTGAGATGGGGTGTTTCGTCCCTGAGGTCGAGTGTGGCGAGAGGAAATCGCGAGAAGAACACCTGCCA
>NZ_JAAABL010000064.1 GCF_009900765.1 Rhodovarius lipocyclicus | reverse complement strand
CTTGCCCAGGCAATGCGGCGACATCTTCGCCCATTGCTCGTCACTCAAAACCAAACGCTGCGTCATCCAAAGCGTGAATCATAAACACACGTCACCAGGAAAGATCTAAATCTCAACAAGCCCTAATGAAAATGGCACCTAGCCTGGCAAGGTAAGGCGCCAATCTGATGGGTTCCAAGGGCCTTTCGGCCTTTGGCGGGGAGCCGAGGGGCAGAGCCCCTCGGTGGGGGTTCGGGGGCAAAGCCCCTGAGCAGCCCTCCCTAAACCCCAGCCAGCGCCTTGCGCGCCATTTCCAGCGCGCCTTCGCGTGATTTCGCGGCGCCCACGAAGCGGCGCAGGTGCACGAACACCGCATCCGGCACGCCGCTGACGGCGGCCAGTGCTTCCGCGTCCAGCCCTGCCCAGGCTTCCGGCAGCGGCAGGCGCTGCGCGAAGGAGCCGGGCTCCGGCGGCACCGTATCCACCATCCAATTGCCGTTGGAGGCCGGGGAGACCCCGAACAGCACCGGCAGGTCGTGGGTGAACACCACGTTCTTCCAGGGCATGCCGCGGTCCAGCACCAGCAGGCGCGGGTCCTCGCTCGCCGCGTGGGCGGCCAGCACGATGGCCTCGGCGGCCAGGCGGGCGCGCAGGTTCTCCACCCGGCGGCGCAGCACATCCAGCGCAAGGGCGGCGGCCTCCTGGAAAGCCGTGTCGCCCGCTGTGGGGCCATTGGCGGCCGGGTGGTCCCAGGTGGGGTTGCAGTCGCCGATCAGCGCGGCCAGGCCCAGCGCGTCCCGCCGCACCGGGCCGTCGGCCGCCACGCCATTGTCGTTCTCGTCGATGCTGCGCACGATCGTGTTGTCCAGCTCGGCCGCGATGGCGGGGGCGAAGGCCTCGGCCCCCGACTGCCGCAGCAGGGCGGCCACCGCGCGTTCCCCATACACCTGCCAGACCAGCCCGGCGGAGGAGAAGGGCGTGCCATCCGCGCGCAGGGGCGCGCCGCGCTGGTGGTGGTCGAACCGGTTCGCGGCGGCGTCGAAGGTGAAGCCCACATCCCAGACGATGGCGGCGCTGTCGATCAGCTCCTGCTTGCGGGTGCGCAGCAGGATGTGGTCCTGCCCCGCCGTGCTCAGGCCGAGCGCCAGGCGCAGCACGGCATAGGCGAAGACCTCGTCGCAGTGGAACTTGCCGCTGTGGGTGGCGAGGATGGGGAGCGAGGTCATGCGAGGGTCCGATGCGACGTGAGGCTTGGGGGCTGCCTAGCCGGGTGGGGCTTGGGCGTCCATGGCGCTCCGAGAGGGGCTTTGCCCCCCCCCTCGTGTCCCATCACCCCTTGGTCAGCCACTTCTTGGCCACCCGGCACGCCACCGTGAAGGCCGGGTTGAACACATTGCCCACATCATAGCGCACTACCTGCCCCAGCAGATGGCTCGCGGAGCGCGCATCCAGACCGTAATCCTCGCCCAGCCAGCGCACCATTTCCGTGGTGGCGTGCTGCAGCGCCTGGTCCAGCGGGCGGGCGTTGCCGACGGTGAAGATATCCTCCGCCGTCTCCCCGCGCGGCCAGGCGATGGTGCGCTTCAGCACCTGGAAGCTGACCTGCATCTCGAAGGAGGTCTCGATGCCGGTGCCCACGATCTCGCCATCGCCCTGGCAGGCGTGGCCGTCGCCCAGATAGAACAGCGCGCCGGGAACCGAGACGGGGAACCAGGCCGTCGTGCCCGGCGCGAACAGGCGGTAGTCCATGTTGCCGCCATTCTGGGCGCTGGTGGCGGTGGACAGCGCCTGCCCGCCCGCGGGCGCCACGCCGAAGCAGCCGATCATGGGCTCGATGGCGGGGGCGAAGCCCTCCAGCCCCGGCGCGGGTTGCTGCAAACGCACCACGCCGGCGGGGCTGTCGATCTCCCACACATGGCGCTCCCGCGCGGGCTGGGCGGCGAAGGCCGGCGGGTCCAGCACGGTGGGGGCGAGGGGGGAGTAGGTCCAGCCGGTGGCGCGGCTGGGCGTCAGGCGCTCGATCCGCACGGCCAGAGTGTCGCCGGGCTCCGCGCCCTCGATGAAGAAGGGGCCGGTCATGGGGTTGGGACGGCTGGCGACGGCCACCTCATGCGCGTCCAGGCCCGAGGCGTCGATGGTGTCGGTGATCAGCGTGTCGCCATCGGCGAGGCGCAGGCAGGGCTCGGCGGTGCCGATGGTGTTGAAATAGCGGGTGGGGCGGAAGCGGTGGGTGGCCATGGGGTTCCTCGGGGCGGCTGCCCGGCCACGCTAGGAACCCCCTCCCAAGGGGTCAATGGCCGCGCTATTTCAGCTGGCTGTCCTTGCTGCCCCGGCGGTTGATGCCGAAGCTGGCCGGGCGGCTGTCGCGCGCCGACTGGCAGGCGATGCAGGTGCGCACCCCGGGCAGCGCGCGGCGGCGCGCCTCCGGGATCTCCTCATCGCATTCCTCGCAGTGGGTTGCGGCCTCGCCGGCCGGGATCATCGCGCGGGCGCGCAACACGCCGTCCGTCACGGTGTCGTCGATCTGGTCCTGTACCGCCCCGTCCGGGGCCCATCCGCTCGCCATCGCCGCTGTCCGGGTTGCCGGCGCATCATATGGGAGGGGGCGGGCCCTCAGTCCAGCGCGATCCGGGCTTCCCGCGCGATGGACTGCCAGCGCGTGGCGCTCGCGGCCACCCAGCTGTCGTTCTCGGCGCGCGGCACGGCCAGGGGCTCCACGAAGGCGGTGCGCAGGCGTTCGGCGGTCTGCGCCGTGCGGCTCTTTTCCAGCGCCTCGGTCAGGCGGGCCACGATGTTGGCCGGCGTGCGCCTGGGCACCGCCAGGTTGAACCAGATGCCGAGGTCGTAGCCGGGCAGCCCCGCCTCGGCCATGGTCGGCACCTCCGGCAGGGCGCTGGCGCGGGTGGTGGTGGTCACGGCCAGCGGGCGCAGCGCCCCGGAGCGGATCTGCGCGGTGGAGGTGGCGGTGGTGTCGAAGCCGAAATCCACCTCCTTCGCCAGCATCGCCGCCACCAGCGGCGAGGAACCGCGATAGGGCACATGGGTCGCCTCGATCCCGGCCATGCGCAGGAACACCGTGGCCGAGAGGTGGGAGGAGGAGCCATTGCCGACCGAGCCATAGGTCAGCGGGCGGCGCCGGGCCTCGGCGATGAAGCCGCGCAGGTCCGTGGCCTCCACCCGGCCGGGGATGACGGAGAGGATGTTGGCGACCTCCCCGATCGTGCCGAGGCTCGTGAAGTCGCGCACCGCGTCCACGCCGGAATTGGTGTAGAGCACGGGGTTCACGCCGAACAGCGCGGTGGTGCCGAACAGGATGGTGTGGCCGTCGGCCTCGGCCTGGGCGGCGGCGACGGTGCCGATATTGCCCCCGGCGCCGGCGCGGTTCTCCACGATCACGGGCTGGCCCAGCTCGCGCGTCATCGGGTCCGCGATGATGCGGCCCACGATGTCGTTCACGCCCCCGGGCGGATAGGTGACGATGAGGCGGATCGGGCGGCTCGGGTGCCATTCTTGGGCCTGGGCCTGGGCCTGGGCCTGCACGGCGGGGGCGGCCAGCAGGGTGCCGAAACCGGCCATGGCGGCGCGGCGCTTGGTGATGATCATGGACGTTTCCTTTGTTGGCACTATGGGTAACGCGCGCCGCGGGCCGGGGCAACCGCTTGCATGGGCGCCGCGTTGGGCCGTGGTGCGCCGCGTGGGAACGCGCCGTACCGAAGTGTTTCCGCGGTCATCCGCCGCCGGCCATCCGATATCGCCGGGCGGGGGGATGATCTAATGCAGGGCCCGGATGTTCCTTTTCGCGCAGCGCCTCCTCCTTCCGATCCTGTTGCTGATCTCCTGGGCGGGGGCCGCGCGTGCGCAGCCGCCCCGTGACGACCCGCGCCTGCCGGGTGCCTCCGCCCAGGTGGCGCGCTGCGAGGCCAGCGCGGCCCAGCTGGGCCAGGCCCAGGCGCGGGAGCTGAACCTGGCCTTCGCCCGCCTGGCCCCCTTCGCCGAGGAAGTGCTGGCCCGCCACCGGGTGGAGACCTCGATCAGCCGGGGCGGGCGGGAATTCCACCTGCGCCTGCTGCTGCGCGACCTGCGGGACATGCCCACCCCGGACGGCAACCCCCGCACCACCTATTTGCCTGAAGTGGACGCGGCGGCGGTGATGCAGGACCGCCGCTCCGGCATTCCGGCCCTGTGGCGGGTGGATGAGGCGACGGTGCGCGCCGCCGACCGCGCCTATGACATCCGCGTGCCCGAAAGCCCCGACACGGCACCCCGCCTGCTGGACCTGCCGGACGCCGCCCGGCTGGAGGATTACGAGATCATCGGCCTGCACGCCGATCTCTACAGCGGTTTCGCCGCGCTGGCCCTGCAGGCGCGCCCCGGCCTGCCGCGCCACCGCATCTATGCCATCGCCGGCACCCATGTGTTCGAGCACGTGGATTTCCGCGGCTGGGCCTCGGGCCTCACCTTCGCGCGGGCGCAATATACCTCCGCCGCCGCGCTGCGGATGATCGCGGAGGCGGCCGATTATGCCGCCGCCCCCGATGGCGGGGAGGTGTTCCTGACCGGGCAGAGCCAGGGCGGGCTGGCCAGCCAGGGGGTGGGCTTCTTGTTGCAGAGCTACCTCGACGCGTGGGCCGCGCCGCACCGGCTGGTCCATGTCGTCTCCTGGGGCGCGACCGGCGCCACGGAGGCGCTGGCGCGGCTGATGCGCCAGCAGCGCCAGGGCATGGGGCTGACCCAGGCGCCGCCGCTGGAACGCCACTGGGCCGCGACCGACCCCGGCCACGCGGCGGCCGGGCAGGTGCGCCAGGCCATCGCCGCCCAATGGGCCCGGGTGCCCCCGGGGCAGGAGGAAGCCCATGTCGCCCAGGTCGCCGCGCGCATGCGCGTGGTGGCCTATTTCTTCGAGATCGACCTGTTCGCCCGCGCCGGCACCTTCCCCGGCACCGCCTTCGCCTTTCCCACCGCCCTGATGCTGCCCGACACTTGCGAACCCCTGGTGCTGGAGGTTGTCACCGGCGGCGAGGGCGGCCGTTTCGGCGTGCGCCTGGAATCGCACTTCCTGCGCGGCTACCGCCGCGCGGTGGAGCGCGGCGCCCTGGCCCTGGCCCGCCCCGCGCGCCCGGCGAAATGGGAATGGGCCATGCGCATGCTGCCGCCGCTGGAAGCCCTGGGCGATTTCTGGTTGCAGAACATCTTCTTCGACGGCGAGGCCACCAGCCCCGCCCATTGGCGCGACTGCCAGCGGACCGGCCGGTGGACGACCATGCACAACGCCCTGTGCCGCGCCGACTACTGGCAAGGCTGCGCCCGCAACGCGGCGGAGCCGTTCTGGTGCCTGGCGCGGTAGGCGGGGGCGGACCCCCTCTCACCCCGGCCGGCGCCGGAACAGTTCGATGCCGGCGCCTTCGGACTCGGCGAAGATCTGGCGTTTCATGATGCGGATGCGGGCCGCGCCCACGCGGCTGTCGCGGAAGGCCTCGGTCAGGGCTTCCTCGGCCAGGGTTTCCAGGTATTCGACATGGCCGCGGCCGTTCCAGCTTTTCACCAGGCGGCGGATCGGGTCGTAGTCCACGATGCCTTCGGCGCTGGCCTGCACGGCGGCGACGGGCACGTACATCTCCACATCCACCGACAGCAGGTTGGGGCGTTCGGGGTGGCGTTCCCACGGGTGGATGCCCACGGCCACTTCCACCGTGATGCCGGTGACGCGAGAGGCGACGTAGCCTTCGGGAAAGAGGGTCGTGGCCTCCATGTGTGGTTCCTTCTACGGGGCTGGCGCGTGCTGCGCCTGCGATATAGGACCGCGCGGCGGGGCCGGCCAAGCCAGTGCGGCGGGGCGAGTGGGGCAGGGCAGTGCGAAAGGCGCGTGGCATGCAGACAGATTGGGGCCCGGTTCCGGGCAATGTGCTGGTCACCGGGGCGGGCCGGCGGATCGGGGCGGCCATCGCGCGGCACCTGGCGGCTGAGGGCTGGGGCGTGGTGCTGCATTATCGCGATTCGGCCGCGGAGGCCGAGGCGCTGGCCGCCAGCCTGCCGCGCGCCTGGACCATCCAGGCCGACCTGGCCGATGCCGCCGCCGCCGCCGCCCTGCCGGCGCGCGCCGCCGCCCTGGCCGGCGGGCTGGGCGCGCTGGTGAACAATGCCAGCCTGTTCGAATACGACCAGCCGGGCGCGTTCTCGCCCGAGGCCTTCCAGCGCCACATGGCGGTGAACCTGCTGGCCCCCGCCCTGCTGGTGAAAGG
Organism: Rhodovarius lipocyclicus; assembly: GCF_009900765.1. GTDB lineage: Bacteria > Pseudomonadota > Alphaproteobacteria > Acetobacterales > Acetobacteraceae > Rhodovarius > Rhodovarius lipocyclicus. The sequence goes on along the minus strand of NZ_JAAABL010000064.1, from coordinate 8,655 downwards.
CTTCGCCGAGGCCCTGCCGGAGGGCGCCGAGGGCGCGGTGGTGAACATGCTGGACAACCGGCTGTTCGCGCCCAACCCCGACTATTTCACCTATGCGCTGTCCAAATACGGGCTGCTGGGGATGACGGAGATGCATGCCCTGGCCTACGCCCCGCGCATTCGCGTGAATGGCGTGGCCCCCGCGATCGTGCTGGTCTCGGGCGACCAGACGGACGAGAATTTCCGCTGCGCGCATATCAACAACCCGCTGCAACGGGGCGTGGAGCCCCAGGACGTGGCGGAGGCCGTGGCCTATCTGCTGCGGGCCCGCAGCACGACCGGAGAGGTGATGGTGGTGGATTCGGGCCAGAGGTTGCGCCGGCGGGGCCGGGATGTGGCGTTTCCGGTGGCGGGGGGGCTGCTGGCATGATCGACGCGCCGAGTGCCCATCGCCGCACCCGCCTGGTGTTCGTGCGCGGGCTGGAGCTGACGGCCCGGCTGGGCATTCATCCCCATGAAAAGGCATCGCCCCAGACCATCGTCGTGGGGGTGGAGCTGGAGGTGTACGACGAGAGCGCGCCCGAGGGCATCGGCCCCGACGCGCTGGAGCGGGTGGTGGATTACCAGGCGGTGGTGCACGCCGCGCGCGGGGTGGTCGCCACCGGCCATGTGCTGCTGGTGGAGACCCTGGCCGAGACCATCGCGGCCGCCGCCCTGCAGGACCCGCGCGTGGCCGTGGCCCGCGTGACGATCGAGAAGCCGGACGCCTTTCCGGACGTGCGCAGCGTGGGCGTTGTCATCGAACGGACAAGGGCTTGAAAAATCACAGGCGCGGGGCTTGACCGAGTCCGCAATTCGTCCACTGCGCGGCCGGCTGCTTCAAGCCCGGGGTGAAATCAAGGGGTTTGTGTAACATGGAACGCCCTTCACAATTCTACCTTGGGTAAAAATTGATGTAAATCAACAGGTTAACACCTGCGCCCAAAAAGTGGGCAGTAACAAAGGAATGGCGGATGGCCGCCATTTTCGCGGCTCCCTCCAAAAATATCCCACAGGGTTATCCACAGAAACCGTGGAGAACTCACACCCCGTCTCGCAAACCCTTGAGCCGCCTGCAAAGCCCCGCCACATGACGGACCCGATGCCCGACAGCACCCCCCCGGACGAAACGCCAGAGCAGACCGCGCCCGTCATGCAGGGCCTTGCGGTGCTGGAGGCGGCGCTGCCCACCCTGCCGCTCTCGCCTGGCGTGTACCGCATGCTCGATGCGCGCGGAGAGGCGCTCTATGTCGGCAAGGCGCGGGCGCTGCGCCGGCGCGTGACCACCTACACCCAGGTCGCCCGCCTGCCGGAACGGCTGCGGCGGATGGTGTTCGAGACCCGGCGGCTGGAAATCATCACCACGGCCAGCGAGGCCGAGGCGCTGCTGCTCGAAGCCAACCTGATCAAGAAGCTGCGGCCGCGCTTCAACATCGTGCTCAGGGACGACAAATCCTATCCCTGGCTGATGCTGAGCGAGGACCACCCCTTTCCCCAGATCGCCAAGCACCGGGGGGAGCGGCGGAAGGGTGCCGCCTATTTCGGCCCCTTCGCCAGCGCCTGGGCGGTGAACCAGACCATCACGGCGCTGCAGCGCGTGTTCCTGCTGCGCACCTGCCGCGACACGGTGTTCGACAGCCGCGACCGCCCCTGCCTGCTGTTCCAGATCAAGCGCTGCTCCGCCCCCTGCGTGGAGCGCGTGAGCCGCGAGGAGTACGGGGAGCTGGTGCGCGAGGCCAAGCAGTTCCTGGCGGGCGAGACCCCCTCCATCCAGAAGCGCCTGGCCGCCGAGATGGAACAGGCCGCCGAGGCGCTGGAATTCGAGCGCGCGGCGTCCTTGCGCGACCGCATCCGGGGCCTGACGCACATCCAGGGCAGCAGCCGCATCAACATGGAAGGGGTGGGCGATGCCGATGTCGTCGCCCTGCACATGGCCGCGGGGCAGAGCTGCGTGCAGGTGTTCTTCTTCCGGGGCGGACGCAACAACGGCAACCGGCCCTATTTCCTCAGCCACGCCAAGGCGGACATCACGCCGGAGGAGGTGATGGGCAGCTTCCTGGGCCAGCTGTATGAGGACCTGCCCCCGCCGCCCCTGGTGCTGCTGAGCCACGAGCCGCCCGAGGCCCCCCTGCTGGCCGAGGCGCTGGGCATCAAGGCCGGCCGGAAGGTCGAGCTGCACCGCCCCCAGCGCGGCGACAAGCGCGCGGCTGTCGAACACGCCGAGACCAACGCGCGGGAGGCGCTGGAGCGCCGCCTGGCCGAATCGACCGCCCAGGGCGCGCTGCTGGAAGGGGTGGCGGCGCTGTTCGGCCTGCCGGACACCCCCAGCCGCATCGAGGTCTATGACAACAGCCACATCCAGGGTGCCAACGCCTATGGCGCCATGATCGTGGCGGGGGCCGGCGGCTTCATGAAATCGGCCTATCGCAAATTCTCCATCCGCGACGCCAAGGGCGGCGATGACTTCGCCATGATGCGGGAGATGCTGGAACGCCGCTTCGCCCGCGCGCTGAAGGAAGACCCCACCCGCGCGGGCGAATCCTGGCCCGACCTGCTGCTGATCGACGGCGGCGCGGGGCAGCTTTCGTCCGTGCGGTCGGTGATGGCGGAGCTGGGGGTGGACGATATCCCCGTGGTCGCCGTGGCCAAGGGCGTGGACCGCGACGCCGGGCGCGAATGGTTCCACATGGACGGGCGCGAGGCCTTCCAGCTGCCTCCGCGCGACCCGGTGCTGTACTACCTGCAGCGGCTGCGCGACGAGGCCCACCGCTTCGTGATCACCACCCACCGCGCCGGCCGGTCCAAGGCGCTGGTCAAAAGCGAGCTGGATGAGGTGCCCGGCGTGGGCGCCCTGGTGAAGCGCAAGCTGCTGAACCATTTCGGCTCCGCGCGCGGGGTGCGCAATGCGGGGCTGGAGGATCTGGTGAACTGCCCCGGCATCGGCCAGGGGCTGGCCAAACGCATCTTCGAGCACTTCCACCCCGCCTGAGGGGCGCGCGTCGTTTCATATTCGTGCCGTGCCGGGTGGTGGGTGCCGCGATGCTGCGCTATTGCGGTGGGGTGCTGTTGAGCCTGCCCAACCTTCTGACCATGTCGCGCATCGTGGCGATCCCGCTGCTGGTGCTGCTGGTGCTGTTGCGCGCCCCCTGGGCGGACCTGGCGGCCTGCGCGGTGTTCGCGGCCGCCGGCATCACCGACTATTACGATGGCAAGATCGCGCGGGACCGCGGCATCATCTCCGGCTTCGGGGTGATGCTGGACCCGATCGCGGACAAGCTGCTGGTCGGTGCCTCGCTGATGGTGCTGGTGGGCTGCGACCGCCTGCCGGACCGCGCGCTGATCGCGGCCATCGTGATCATGCTGCGGGAGATTTTGGTCTCCGGCCTCCGGGAATACCTGGCCGGGCTGCGGGTGCGGATGCCGGTCACGCGGCTGGCCAAGTGGAAGACCGGCTTCCAGATGGGCGCGCTGGGCGTGCTGCTGGCGGGCGACAGCGGGGCGGCCGTGATCGGCCTCGGCATGCTGCCGATCTCCATGATCGGGGAGGCGATGCTGTGGGTGGCGGCGGCGCTGACGCTGATCACCGGATGGGATTATTGGGTGTCGGGCTTGCGCCACGCCGCGGCCGACACAGATCGTCATCGCAACCGGCCTTGAGCTTCCGCCCTGGGCGACACATTCTTGCAAGGATTGGCAGCATGAGGCCCGAGATGACGCGCAACCGCACGCTGAACAGCATGGCTCCTTTGGCGCTGACTCTGGCCCTGGCCCTTTCGGCCTGCGCCCCGGCCGACCGCGTGATCGGCGGCGCGCTGGATGGCATGGCCAGTTTCGGTGGCCGCGTCGGCGCGCCCTGGGGCGGGTCCAGCGCCGCCAACGTGGCGCCCGAAAGCCTGACGGTGCAGCGCGTCCGCCAGGGCGGCGGCGCCGGCGGCAATGAGGCGCTGCACGAGGAGGAGGGCAATGTGTGGCCCGCCGCCGAGGGCCCCCGCGCCACCCTGGCCAACCCCGATGAGGCGCTGCGCGGCATCCCCAGCTATCGGCCGGAGGGCGGCACCGCCCCCGTGCAGGTGCCCCAGCGCCGCCCCGGCAGCGGCGCCGCGCTGGAAACCCTTCCGGGCCAGCCCGCCCCCGCCCCGCAGGCCAGCGTGCCCGGCGCGCCGGAATACCGCCGCCCGCCCGCTTCCTCCACGCTGAACACGGCCTCGGGCCCGGTGGTGACCGCGCCGGTCACCCCGCGCATCAGCACGGGCACCGGCCCCGCTGGCCAGGGCTCGGTCGTGTTCCAGGACGGCAATGTCCGTGTGATCCAGCGCCCCGGTGAGCCGGCGGAGCAGGTGATCACGCCCCCGCGCTGATCCGATGAAGCTGCTCTATTTCGCCTGGGTGCGGCAAAAGGTGGGGGTGGCGGAGGAAAAGCTCTCGCCCCCGGCGGAGGTGCGCGATGTGGCCGGGCTGATGGCGTGGCTCGCCACCCGCAGCCCGGGCCATGCCGATGCCTTCGCCAACCCGCGCCAGATCCGCGCCGCCGTGAACCAGGATTTCGCGGGCCCCACGGCCCTGGTGGCCGCGAATGACGAGGTGGCGTTCTTCCCCCCCGTGACCGGCGGCTGAGATGCTGACCGTGCGCGTGCAGGAAGCCGCGTTCGACCCGGCCGCCGAAAGCGCCGCGCTGGCGGCCGGCCGCCAGGATGTGGGCGGCATCGCCAGCTTTACCGGCATCTGCCGCGCCGATGACGGTCTGGCCGCCATGGTGCTGGAACACTACCCCGGCATGACCGAGCGCGCGCTGGAGGACATCGCCCGCCAGGCCATGCGGCGCTGGCCGCTGACCGGCTGCACCGTCATCCACCGCTATGGCCGCATGCTGCCGGGCGCGCCCATCGTGCTGGTGCTGACGGCCAGTGCCCACCGCGCGGCGGCGCTGGAATCCTGCGCCTTCCTGATCGACTGGCTGAAGACCAGCGCGCCCTTCTGGAAGCGCGAGGAATTCGCCGACGGCACCGAGCGTTGGGTCGAGGCCAAGGCCGAGGACGAGGCCGCCGCCGCGCGATGGTGATTGTCCTCGGCGCGCTGCTGCTGATCTGGCCGGCGCTGCTGAATGGCTATCCCATCCTGTTCAGCGATACCGGCGCCTTCATGGCGCAGACCATCCTGCCGCTGATGGTGTGGGACAAACCCTATCTGTATGGGCCGTTCCTGCATCTGTTCCACTGGCGCGTCAGCCTGTGGGGGCCGCTGCTGGCGCAGGCGCTGATCGTCTCGCACCTGCTGTGGCTGGCGGGGCGGGCGGTGTGGCCGGGCGCCGGCTGGCGGGCGCATGCGGGGCTGTGCGCGGTGTTGGCGGCGGGCACCAGCCTGCCCTGGGTGGTGTCGCTGCTGATGCCTGACATCTTCGCGCCGGTGCTGGTGCTGTGCCTGTTCCTGCTGGGCTTCACCCAGCCGCGCGGCTGGCTGCTGGCGTGGCTGACGCTGCTGGGCGGCTTCGCGGCGGCGGTGCACCTGGCGCATCTGCCGCTGGCGGCGGCGCTGATCCTGCTGGTGGCGCTGACGGCGCGGCGGTGGGGGGCGGTGCTGCGGGTGGCGGCGCCGCTGGGGGTCGCCCTGCTGGCGCTGCTGGGCACCAATCTGGCGGGGCATGGGCGGCTGGCCATCTCGCCCTATGGCAGTGTCTTCGCGCTGGCGCGGCTGGTGGCCGATGGCCCGGCGGCGCGGGTGATCGAGCAGGAATGCGCGGCCGGCCGGCCCCTGCACCTGTGCCCCTGGGTGGGGCGCCTGCCCACCGATTCGGACAATTTCCTCTGGAGCGCGGAGGGCCCGGTCTGGGCCCCGCGCACGGATGGCGCGCAGCCCGGCGGGCCGATCTCCCTGGCGCCGGAGGCCAGCGACATCGTGGCCCTGACCATCCGGCGCTACCCGCTGGAGGTGGCGGCGCTCGCGGCCCGCAACGCGCTGGCGCAGATGGCCTTGAGCCGGGTGGGGGATGCGCTGATCCCCGATTATCTGGACGTGACGGTGGGGCTGCGCCTGCGCCAGGGCGAATTCCCGGCGGCCGAGCAGCGGCGCTTCCGCGATTCGCTGCAATTCGATGGCCGGCTGCCTGAGGTGGCGGCGCGGCTGACCTGGCCGCAGCCCTGGCTGGTGCTGCTGGCCGTGCCCTTCGCCCTGCTGGGCTGGTGGCGCGCGCATATGGCCGGGGACCGGGTGCGGCTGGGGCTGGTGCTGTGCGTGCTGGTGGGCATCACGGCCAATGCGGCCATCACCGGGGCGCTCTCGATGCCGCATCATCGCTATCAGGCGCGGGTGATCTGGCTGTTGCCGCTGGCCGCCATTCTGGGCTGGCGCTCGCCGCGCCCGGGGCGGGAGGTCCACCCCGGTTGACCGGCCCGCCGCGCCGGGTTCACTTGCGCGCATGGGACGCATCACTGGCAAGGCCCGGGTCGCCGGCGTATTCGGCTGGCCCGTGGGCCATTCTCGCAGCCCCTTGCTGCACAATCACTGGCTGGACCGCCACGGCATCGATGGCGCCTATATCCCGCTGCCCACCCCGCCCGAGGATTTCGCGGCGGCCGTGCGCGGGGTGATGGCGGCCGGATTCGCGGGCGCCAACGTGACCATCCCGCACAAGGAGGCCGCCTTCGCCCTGTGCGACGAGCGCGACGCGGCCGCCGAGCGCGCGGGGGCGGTGAACACGCTGGTGTTCCGCGATGGCCGTATCCTGGGCAGCAACACCGACGGCTATGGCTTCATGGAGAACCTGCGCGCCCACGCGCCCGGCTGGCGCCCCGGGGCCGGCCCCGCGGTGCTTCTGGGTGCCGGCGGCGCCGCGCGCGCCATCGCCGCCGCCCTGCTGGATGCCGGCGTGCCGGAGCTGGTGCTGGTGAACCGCACCGCCGCCCGGGCCCAGGCCCTGGCCGATGCGTTGGGCGGGCCCGTCAGCGTGGCCACAGAGGCCCCGCTTTCCGGCGCCGCCCTGCTGGTGAACACCACCAGCCTGGGCATGACGGGCCAGCCGCCGCTGGACATCGACCTGACGCCGCTGCCCGCCCATGCGGTGGTGGCGGATGCCGTCTATGTGCCGCTGGAAACCGCGCTGATCACGGCCGCCCGCGCGCGCGGGCTGGCGGTGGTGCCGGGCCTGGGCATGCTGCTGCACCAGGCCCGCCCGGGCTTCCGCGCCTGGTTCGGCGCCGACCCCGTGGTGGATGCGGCGCTGGAAGCGGCGGTCGCCGGGGATATCCCCGCCCGATGAAGGTGCTGGGCCTGACGGGCGGCATCGGCATGGGCAAATCCACCGCCAGCCGCAGCTTCCGCCGCCGAGGCGTGCGGGTGTTCGACGCCGACGCCGCCGTGCACGCGCTGCAGGCCAAGGGCGGCCGCGCGGTGCCGCCCATCGCCGCGGCCTTCCCCGAGGCGGTGCGCGACGGCGCCGTGCACCGCGAATCCCTGCGCCGCGCCGTGCTGGGCCGGCCCGACGCGCTGAAGGTGCTGGAGCGCATCATCCACCCGCTGGTCCGGCAGGAGCAGCGGCGCTTCCTGGCCCGCGCCCGGCGCGACCGTCAGCGCCTGGTGGTGCTGGACATCCCGCTGCTGTTCGAAACCCGGCGCGGCCATGAATTCGACGCGGTGGTGGTGGTCTCGGCCCCCGCCGCCATCCAGCGCTGGCGCGTGCTGCGCCGCCCGGGCATGACGGAGGAACGCTTCCGCGCCATCCTGGCCCGCCAGACCCCGGACGCCGAGAAGCGCCGCCGCGCCGATGTGGTGATCGAGACCGGCACCAGCCGCCACCTCACCGACCGCGCCATCCGTAAACTGGTCAGGGAGATGCGCGCATGACACGCGAGATCGTGCTGGATACCGAAACCACCGGCATCGAGACCCGCGAGGGCCACCGCGTGATCGAGATCGCGGCGATCGAGCTGGTGAACCTGCTGCCCACCGGCCGGCACTATCACACGCTGATCAACCCGCAGCGGGACATCCCGCCGGACGCCACGCGCATCCATGGCTTCAGCAACGCCGATGTGGAAAACGCCCCGCTGTTCGCGGATATCGTGGACCCCTGGCTGGAGTTCATGGGCGACGCGCCCATCATCGCCCACAACGCGCCCTTCGACTTCGGCCATCTGGACGCGGAGCTGAAGCGCCTGAACCGCCCGCCGCTGGACCCCGGGCGGATGATCGACAGCCTGGCCCTGGCCAAGAAGCGCTTCCCCGGCATGCCCAACAGCCTGGACGCTCTGTGCCGGCGCTTCGACGTGGACCTGTCCGAACGCACGACCCACAACGCGCTGCTGGACGTGAAGCTGCTGGCGCAGGTCTATCTGGAACTGCGCGGCGGCCGCCAGCCGGGCCTGACCCTGATGAGCAACGGCGCCACCGAAGTGCTGGTGACGGAAGAACGCAAGGAACGCTCGCTGCTGCCCATCATGGTGCCGCCGGAACGCGAGGAAGCGCACAAGGCGTTTCTGGGGAAGCTGAAGAACCCGCTCTGGCTGCGAGAGGAGTAGGGGGCTTTGCCCCCTGTTCAGACTGGAGAGATGTTTGACAGGTGTACGGAGACATCCCTGACGGTTTTGAGATGGGGTGTTTCGTCCCTGAGGTCGAGTGTGGCGAGAGGAAATCGCGAGAAGAACA
>NZ_JAAABL010000063.1 GCF_009900765.1 Rhodovarius lipocyclicus | reverse complement strand
CCCGCCGGCCGCGCCCTGGCGGCGCTGGAGGCCGCGGCCCTGCCCCCCGGCCCGCGCGCCATCGCGGACAATGCCGCCGCCGTGGTGCGCGCCATCCAGGCGGCCGCGCCGGCCCTGCGCGTCACGCTCGACCCGCTGGAATTCCGGGGCTTCCGCTATCATGTGGGGGTGGCCTTCACCGTCTATGGCCCGGGGCGCAGCGGCGAGCTGGCCCGGGGCGGCCGCTACCTGTCCCAGGCGGATGAGCCGGCGACGGGCATGACCCTGTATCCCGACGCGGTGCGCCGCGCCGCCGCCCCGGCGCCCCGCCGGCCGCGCGTCTTCATTCCCCTGGGCGCCGACCGCGCCGCCGCCGCGCGGTTGCGCGGCCAGGGCTACGCCACCGTGGCGGCTCTTTCCGCCACCGACGACCCGCGGGCACTTGCCTGCACCCATATCCTGCGCGGCCAGGAAGCCGCGCCCATCCAGGAGTAACGCGCCATGGCCAATGTGGCTGTCATCGGCTCTCAGTGGGGTGACGAGGGCAAGGGTAAGGTTGTGGACTGGCTCGCCAGCCGCGCCGATATCGTGGTGCGCTTCCAGGGTGGGCATAATGCCGGCCACACGCTGGTGGTGGACAACACGACCTACAAGCTGTCGCTGCTGCCCTCGGGCGTCGTGCGCGGCAAGCTGGGGCTGATCGGCAACGGCGTCGTGCTGGACCCCGAGGCCCTGTTCACCGAGATCGAGCGCGTGCGCGGCCAGGGGCTGGATGTCGGCCCCCACAATTTGCGTATCGCCGAAAACACGCCCCTGATCCTGCCGCTGCACCCGGCGCTGGACCGCGCGCGTGAGGCCGCGCGCGGCCAGGACAAGATCGGCACCACCGGGCGCGGCATCGGCCCCGCCTATGAGGACAAGGTGGGCCGCCGCTCCATCCGCGTGTGCGACCTGGCGGAGCCGGAGACGCTGTCCTTCAAGCTGGATGAGCTGCTGCTGCACCACAATTCCCTGCTGAAGGGGCTGGGCGCCGAGCCGTTCGAGAAGCAGCCCCTGCTGGACCGCCTGCTGGAGCTGGCGCCCCTGCTGCTGCCCTATGCCGCCCCGGTGTGGGAGGTGCTGGAGAACGCCCGCCGCGACGGCAAGCGCGTGCTGTTCGAGGGCGCGCAGGCGGTGATGCTGGATGTCGACCACGGCACCTACCCCTATGTCACCAGCAGCAACACGGTGGCGGGCAACGCGGCGGCGGGTTCGGGCATCGGGCCGGCCTCGATCGGCTTGGTCCTGGGCATCGCCAAGGCCTACACCACCCGCGTGGGCTCCGGCCCCTTCCCCAGCGAGCTGCACGACGACATCGGCAAGCGGCTGGGTGAGCGCGGGCGCGAATTCGGCACCGTGACGGGCCGCCCCCGCCGCTGCGGCTGGTTCGATGCCTGCATGGTGCGCCAGGCGGTGAAGATCGGCGGCGTGGACGGGCTGGTGCTGACCAAGCTGGACGTGCTGGACGGGCTGGATGAGCTGAAGATCTGCGTGGGCTACAGGCTGAACGGCGAGATCATCAAGCGCCTGCCGCCCGCCATGAAGGCCCAGGCGGCCTGCGAGCCGGTGTTCGAGACGATGAAGGGCTGGTCCGGCAGCACCTATGGCGCGCGCTCCTATGCCGAACTGCCGGCCGAGGCGGTGAAGTATGTCCGCCGCATCGAGGAGCTGGTGGAAGCGCCGGTGATGATGCTCAGCACCTCTCCGGACCGCGACGACACCATCGCGCTGCGGGACCCCTTCGCGGGCTGAGCGCGGGCGGCACGGCATGCGCGGGCGCTCTGGCGGCGGCCCGCACATGCCGCCGCATGCCATCCAACAAACACTTGTTTCAGGGATTCCCGATATCTAGCGTCCATCCATTCCGAGGGATGAAGCGCGAATGTCCAGAATCACACAACTGCTGCGGGTAGCGGCCACCGCCGTCTGCCTGCTCGGCGGGGCCGCCATGGCCCAATCCCCGGCCCCGGTGGTGCAGACCGTCGCGGGCGCCGTGCGGGGCGCATCGCGCAACGGCACCATCGAATTCCGCGGCATCCCCTATGCCGCGCCCCCGGTGGGGGAGCTGCGCTGGGCCGCCCCCCGCCCCGCCGCCGCCTGGCCCGGCGTGCTGGATGCCACCGATTTCGGCCCCGCCTGCCCCCAGACCGCCCGCTATGGCCTGACCGAGGCCAGCGCCAATGAGGACTGCCTGCAGCTGAACGTGACGGTGCCGCAGGGCCGCCCGGCCGCGCCCGGCCCGCGCCCGGTCATCGTCTGGATCCATGGCGGCGCCTTCGTCGGCGGTTCCTCCGCCCTGTACCGGCTGGATGCGCTGGCGAAGGCGGGGGATGTGATCGTCGTCTCCCTGAACTACCGGCTCGGCGTGTTCGGCTTCATGCCGCACCCGGCCTTCGCGCCCGGGGACAATGGCGGCTATGCCCTGCAGGACCAGCGCCTGGCCCTGCGCTGGGTGCGGGAGAACATCGCGGCCTTCGGCGGCGACCCCGGCAACGTGACGCTGGCCGGTGAATCCGCCGGCGCCGCCGCCGTGTGCATGCACATCATCGCGCCCGAGCAGGCGAGCGGCCTGTTCCAGCGCGCCATCATCGAAAGCGCGGGCTGCATCGCGCCCCTGCGCACCGTGGCCGAAAGCGAGCGGCTGATCGGCCTGAAGGTGGCCGAGCAGGTGGGCTGCGCCGATGCCGCCACCGCCCTGGCCTGCCTGCGCGGCAAGCCGGTGAACCAGTTGCTGGAGGTGGGCGCCAGCGTCGGCGGCGCGGACCTGATGGCCTATGCCCCCAGCTACGGCACCAGCGTGCTGCCGCGCTTGGGGGCGGATTCGCTCTCCTCCGGGCGGTTCGTGCGGGTGCCGGTCATCAATGGCGGCACGCGGGACGAATTGCGGCTGTATGTCGCCTATGACGTGCAGGCCGGCGCGCGCATCACGGCGGAGAATTTCCCCCAGGCCCTGCGCGCCATCTATGGCGCCAACACCGGGGCGGTGCTGGGCCATTACCGGCTGAGCGACTACCCGGCGGTGCCCGCCGCGCTGGGCAGCATCATGTCCGACTTCCGGCCGGATGTGGGGATCAACAACTGCATGTACCTGCGCTCCGCCACGCTGATGGCGCGGCATGTGCCGGTCTTCGCCTTCGAGTTCGCGGACCGCGACGCCCCCACCCTGGGCATCGCCCTGCCGGCCACGCCGGACCCGGGCTTTCCGCTCGGCGCGGCGCATTCGTCGGAGCTGAACTACCTGTTCCCCAACTTCTCCAACACCGCGCGGATCAACGCGCCGGACCTGCCGGCGCCCGCCCAGGGGCTGTCGCGGCAGATGCTGGCCTATTGGACCAGCTTCGCGCGCTCCGGCACGCCACAGGCGGCGGGGTCTCCGGGCTGGACGCCGTTCCAGGGCGGGGCGACCGTGATGCGGCTGGAACCGGGGCAGGTGGGCTTCTACGATGCGGGGCAGGCGCATTCCTGCGAATTCTGGCGTGGGCTGTACCCGAGCATTCTGGGGGAGTGAGCGGGGCCCGCGAGAGGGCGCCGCCCTCTCGCGATCTCCTGCTGGGGAGATAATATCTCCCCAGGCCCCTGGGAGGAGCTGGGTATGCGGTTCAATCACGTGGCGCAGCGGGTCGCGGCCCAGCACTTCGATCTGGTGGCGGAGATGCTGATTACCCAGCTGCGTTTCCAGGAGCTGCGCCGCACCGAACGCGCCATCTGGCTGCGCCAGCCGGGTGCCAATATCGACCTGCAACTCAGCCGCAGCCCCACCACCCACCGGGACGCGGACAAGATCAGGTCGCAGGTCTCCTTCCTCAGCGACACGCCGCGCGCGGAGCTGGAGGCGCTGGCCGCCTGGGCCGCCGCGCGCGGGCTGGCGGCCTCGGTCGGCAGCTATTCCGAGCGGGAATTCTACCTGGACGCGCCCGACGCCTTCGTGGATTTCGTGATCGAGGCGATGCTGCCCGAACTGGCGGATTACCCGGTCCAGGCTTGACCTTGCGCCGCACTCCGGCGCAACCTCCGCCCGTTCCAGGGGAGTCCCGGCAAAGGGGCTGAGAGGCTGCTATCCACATCCAGCGTGTCTGGGGAGTGGGTGCGCAGCGACCCTTCGAACCTGATCCGGGTCATGCCGGCGAAGGGACGGGATTCTAACAGCCGCCAATCGCAGACACCCGGATCTCCTACTTCTTGCCCAGGAGGAGATCCATGAACCACATCACCCCCGCCCCCCAGCGCGTCACCACCGGGCCCATCGAGGGCTCGCGCAAGGTCTATGACGCGCCGCCCTGCGCGCCCGACATCGCCGTGCCCTTCCGTGAGGTCGCGTTGCAGGGCGAACCGGCGCTGCGCCTCTATGACCCCTCCGGCCCCTATACGGACAGCAACCACGTGCTGGACCTGGCCGCCGGCCTGCCCACCGTCCGCGCCCCCTGGCTGGCCAAGCGCGGCTTCGTGCCCGCCACGCCCCGCGCCGTGAAGCCCGAGGACAATGGCGATGTCGGCCCCGCGCACCTGCTGCCGCCCTGTCCGGCGCCGCGCGTGCTGGTCGAGGGCCTGCCCGGCAAGCCCGTCACCCAATACGAATACGCCCGCGCCGGCATCATCACTGAGGAGATGATCTACGTCGCGCACCGCGAGAACCTGGGCCGCGCCGCCATGGCCGCCGGCGCCGAGGAACGCCACGCCGATGGCGAGCGTTTCGGCGCGGAACTGCCGCTGTTCGTGACGCCGGAATTCGTGCGCGAGGAAATCGCGCGCGGCCGCGCCATCATCCCCGCCAACATCAACCACCCCGAAGTCGAGCCGATGATCATCGGCCGCAACTTCCTGGTGAAGGTGAACGCGAATATCGGCAATTCCGCCGTGACTTCCTCGGCCGAGGAGGAGGTCGAGAAGCTGGTCTGGTCGATCCGCTGGGGCGCGGACACCGTGATGGACCTCTCCACCGGCCGCAACATCCACAACATCCGTGGCTGGATCCTGCGCAACTCCCCGGTGCCGATCGGCACCGTGCCGATCTATCAGGCGCTGGAGAAGGTGGGCGGCGACCCGGCGGCGCTGACCTGGGAAGTGTTCCGCGACACGCTGATCGAACAGGCCGAGCAGGGGGTGGACTACTTCACCATCCATGCCGGCGTGCGGCTGGCCCATGTGCCGCTGACGGCGAAGCGCGTGACGGGTATCGTCTCGCGCGGCGGGTCGATCATGGCGCGCTGGTGCCTGTCGCATCACAAGGAAAGCTTCCTGTACGAGCATTTCCCCGACATCTGCGAGATCATGCGCAAGTACGACGTGTCGTTCAGCCTGGGCGACGGGCTGCGCCCCGGCTCCATCGCCGACGCCAATGACGCGGCGCAGTTCGCGGAGCTGGAAACCCTGGGCGAGCTGACGCAGATCGCCTGGAAGCACGGCTGCCAGGTGATGATCGAGGGCCCCGGCCATGTGCCGATGCACAAGATCAAGGAGAACATGGACAAGCAGCTGCGCGAATGCGGGGAGGCGCCCTTCTACACGCTCGGGCCTTTGACCACCGACATCGCGCCTGGCTACGACCACATCACCAGCGGCATCGGGGCGGCCATGATCGGCTGGTTCGGCTGCGCCATGCTCTGCTACGTCACGCCCAAGGAACATCTGGGCCTGCCGAACCGCGATGACGTGAAGACCGGCGTCATCACCTATCGCATCGCGGCCCATGCCGCCGATCTGGCCAAGGGCCACCCGGCGGCCAAGCTGCGGGACGATGCGCTGTCACGCGCGCGGTTCGACTTCCGATGGCAGGACCAGTTCAACCTGGGCCTGGACCCCGACACGGCCCGTGCCTACCACGACGAGACCCTGCCGAAGGACGTGCACAAGGTGGCGCATTTCTGCTCCATGTGCGGGCCCAAATTCTGCTCGATGAAGATCACGCAGGATCTGCGGGAGGAAGTCATCCGCATGGAGGCGATGGACGCCAAGAGCGCGGAGTTCAAGGAAAAGGGCGGGGCGCTCTACGTGCCCGGCGAGTAAGGCGAGGGATCCCGCCAAGGGCCGCGAGGCCCTCGGCACCCCTCACCCCACCAGCGCCAGCAGCACGCTCAGCGTCACCACCCCCAGCAGGGAGGCGGCCAGCACCACCGCCCCGCTTTCCGCCGCCCCCACGCCATAGCGCGCGGCCAGCATGAAGGCGTTGGCCCCGGTCGGCAGGGCGGCGGTGATGGTCGCCACCGAGGTCTCCAGCGGCGGCAGGCCGAACAGCCGGCACATGCCGAACACGGCCAGCGGGAACACCACCAGCTTCACGGCGACGGAGGCCAGCGTGTGCTTCCACGCCGCCGCCAGGTTGAACCCCACCAGCGAGGCCCCCAGGCAGAACAGCGCCGCCGGCGGGCCGGCCGCGCCCAGCATCTCCAGCGTGCGGCGCATCACGCCGGGCATGGGCAGGGTGGTCAGGTTCCACACCACCCCCGCCAGCACCGCGACCACGATCGGGTTGCGCATCACCCCCAGCAAGGCCATGCGCAGCAGGTGCAGGGGGCGTGCCTTGGAATGCAGCGCCACCTCCGCCACGATGGTCGCGGTGGTCAGCATCAGCAGCGGGTGCAGGGCCAGGATGATCAGGAAGATCGACAGCCCTTCCTGCCCGAACTGCGCGAAGATGATGGGAATGCCCATCATCACCGTATTGCCGAACACGCAGTCCAGCGCCGTCATGCCCGATTGCGCCAAGGTCCGGCCCGACAGGCCCGAGACGACGAGGATGATGGCATAGAGGATGCCGGCGGTCAGGAAGAAGGCGACCGCCACCAGCCCCGCGCCGCCCTGCTCACCGCGCGTGCCGGCGTTGAACAGCAGCGCCGGGGCCGCGAAGCCGAACACGAAGCGGTTCAGCCCCTTCAGCCCCGCCGCGTCCAGCCAGCCCACCCGCGCCGTGCCCCAGCCCATGCCCACGATCAGGAACACGGGCAGGACGGTGGCGAGGATGCGCTCCATTACTCCCGCACCAGGCTGGCGACGAAGCGCGCCAGGCCGGGCTGGCGGCCGCGCGCCGTGCGGGCGGCGGCGAGGACGGCGCGCACCGCCTCCACCGTCTCGGCGAAATCCTCGTTCACCAGCACATGGTCGGCGTCGATCCAGTGGGAGATCTCGTCGCGGGCGGCGGCCATGCGGTGGGCCACCTCGGCCTCGCTGTCCTGGCCGCGGGCGCCCAGGCGGCGTTCCAGCTCATCCAGGCTGGGGGGCAGCAGGTGCACGCATACCACATCGTCCGGCAGGGCGGCGCGCAGCTTCAGGTGGCCCTGCCAGTCGATGTCGAACAGCACATCCTGGCCGCGCTCCAGCGCGTCCTCCACCGGGCCGCGCGGGGTGCCGTAGAAGCGGCCGAACACATTGGCCCATTCCAGCAGCTCGCCGGCGGCGATCATCCGCTGGAATTCGGGGATGTCCTTGAAGAAGTAGTGCACGCCCTCCTCCTCACCCGGGCGGGGGGCGCGGGTGGTGGCGCTGACGGACAGTTTCAGCCCCTTCTCGCTTTGCAGCAGCGCACGGGAGATGGAGGATTTCCCCGCCCCCGAGGCCGCGCACAGCACCAGGCACACGCCGCGCCGCGGCAGCTCATTCGACATTGGCGGATTGCTCCTTCAGGCGCTCGATCGCGGCCTTCAGCGAGAGCCCCACGCGGGTGAGGCCGACGGTCGCGGATTTGCTGCACAGGGTGTTGGCCTCGCGCACGAATTCCTGGGTCAGGAATTCCAGCTTGCGGCCGACGGCATCGGCCTCGGCCAGCAGGGCGCGGGCGGCGGCGATGTGGCTGTCCAGCCGGTCCAGCTCCTCCCGCACATCGCTGCGGCTGGCCAGCAGGGCCACTTCCTGGGCCAGGCGTTCCTCGGGGATGCGGGCGCGGGCCTCGGTGTCCAGCAGCTGGGCGATGTTCTCCATCAGGCGGGCGCGCTGGGCCTGGGGCTGTCCCTGGGCCTCGCGCACCGCCTCGGCGGTCAGGGCCGCGATCTCCTCCAGCAGGGCGTTCAGGATGACGGCCAGCCGGCCGCCCTCCGCCCCGCGCGACGCCAGCAGCCCGTCCAGCGCGCGGGCGAAGCCCTGTTCCAGCATGGCGCGCTGGGCGGCCTCCGCGCCCTCATCCGGTTCCGGGGTTTCGGAGCGCAGCACGCCCGGCAGAGCCAGCAGCGCCTCCGCCCGGGGCGGCGTGCCGCCGGGGATGCGGGCCGCGACGTTCAGGGCCAGCGCCAGCATGCGTTCCAGCGTGGGTTCGTCCAGCCGGGCCTCGGGGCGCTGCTCACGCTTCATGATCAGCGCGACCTGCAGATTGCCGCGCTTCAGGCGCTTGGCCGCCATGTCCCGGAAGGGCGCCTCCAGCCCCTCCTGCCCGCCGGGCAGGCGGAAGCGGATGTCGAGGCCGCGCCCGTTCACGCTCTTGATTTCCCACAGGAAGGCGGTGCCGTCGGGCAGGGTGCCGCTTTCCCGCGCGAAGCCCGTCATGCTCATCAAGGCGGCCATCTCAGGCAACCGCCTTCATCTCGGCCAGCACCTGGGCCATCGCGGCCATGGCCGCGCGGCATTGTTCGGGCGTGATGGCGCCGATGCAGCCGATGCGGATGGTCGGTGCCTCGGTGGTGTAGAAATTGCTGATCAGCACGCCGCGCGCCTTCAGCGCCTCGACGAAGGCCAGCAGGTCGAAGCCATTCGGCTGATGGACCGTGACGATGACGGGCCCCTGTTCCGCCTGGGTCAGATAGGGGCGCAGGCCCATGGCCAGGCAGCCCTGATAGACTTCGCGCACATTCGCCTGATAGCGGGCGAGGCGCGCGGGCTGGCCGCCCTCGGCATCGTACAGGTCGAGCGCGACATCGAAGGCCGCCAGCGCCTGCACCGGCGGCGTGAAGCGGAAGCTGCCCCAGCCGGCGCGCAGCGCGTGTTGCCACACGTCATGCAGATCGAGGCTCCAGGAGCCCGCGCGGTCGGGCGCCAGGGCGTCGGTGCGGGCGATGGCGAAGGCGATGCCGGGCAGCCCCTCGATGCATTTGTTGCTGGTGAAGACCACCGCGTCGCATTCCGGGTGGTCGGCCAGCGAGAAGGGCAGCGCCCCGAAGCAGGAGATGGAATCGAGGATCAGCCGCTTGCCCGCCGCGCGCAGCACCGGGCCCGCGACCTCTGGCCGGTTCACGATGCCGGAGCCGGTTTCGTGATGCACCATGGCATAGAAGCGCGCGTCGGGGTGGGCGGCGAGGGCCGCCGAGACATCCTCGGCCGTGATGCCGCGGGTGTCGGGCACCGGCCATTCATGCACCACGCGCCCGGCGGCGCGGGCCAGTTTGGTGATGCGCTCGGAATAGGCGCCGTTGCGGGGGACGATGATCGCCTCGCCCACCGGCACCAGGGAGCGGATGGTGGCCTCCACGATGAAATGGCCCGCGCCCTGGAGCGGCAGGCAGGCGTGGATGGCGGGGTCGCCGCCGGCGAGCGCCAGCACGCGCTCACGGATGCGGGCGTAGACGGCGCGGAAATCATTGTCCCACGGCGCGATATCCTGCGCGGCGGCGGCACGGGTTTCGGGCCGCGTCTGCACGGGGCCAGGCGTGAGGAGGATCATGCGGCGCAGGTTACGCGAGGATGCGGCGGGCCGGAATTCGGGGAATCGGCATGGCTGGGGGCGGGTTGCGGGGGGCTCAGCGGCGGCGGGGCGGCCAGGGGGCGACGGCGTGGCATTCCATGGCATCGGGTTGGCCGCGCACCGGGCGCCAGTGATAGATGGCGTCGCTGGTGCGGAAGTTGCGCCAGCCATGGCTGCGGCTGGCGAGGAGGTGGATGCCGCCGTACGCGCTTCGGGGTTCGCCCCAGTCCCTGATGTCGCAGGCGATGCGCCAGGCGGATGAACGGGGATGGCGGACCATCACAACGCCCGGGGCCTGTCCATTGCCCCTCAGATACCCCGAGCTAAACAGCAGGATGACTTCCTGCCTGCCATCCCCGTTGAAGTCGTGGCGGACGACCCCAAGCTGCCTGCGGGGATAGAAACGGAGAGAGGGGACGTCTTCGTCCGGGGTGGTGCCTACAGCCAGTTGCTCGCTCTCGCCGATTTCCTGCGCGACCCAATAGTCCGACCGGAGGAAGGCACGGTAGGCGTTTTCAGCCGCCCGTGAGTATCCTCCCCAGGGAAGAAGCTGGTCCGCCCTGGCGGGACAGATCATCCCCAACAGGCAAAGCGCCAGGATGAGAAGGAGGCTACGCATTACCGGAGGCTTTGATAGGGGGTCTGGGCAAAGGCACGCAGCCTACTTTCGATCTGGCGGAACATCTGACGGACCGCGGGCAAGGCTGGCTCGGGCAGGCCGGCATTCCGATGGTTGATATACCGGTTGACACCGCCAGCGCCGTGCCGATGGGCCGCGGCAACCAAGCCGCTCACCGTGACCGGTACAGGGTCCCCACCATACAATCCAGGTACCTGCCGGCCCACGAAGCCCATCGCCCCTTTCTGGCCGAGCTGCCTTTCATATGCTCGGAGTGCGTCATTCAATGCCGCTTCCTGGGCTCGGGGATTCGCCAAAAACTCCGCCTCGCTGCGGACACCCTGAGCGGCCGCACGCTGTGTCCAGCCACTTGGACCATCTCGCCATCCGGCATCGATCAATGGATCACGGAGTAACTGGTATCGCCCTAGCGCCGAGGATCCTGCGCTGTTCCGCGCACCATATCCGTAGTTTGCCTCGCTGCCGCTTTCGACCGCCGCGATCTGTTCGCGCCAAGTCTGGTTAGGCTGGCCCTCCCAGGCACGGGGAACACTCGTGGCCGGAGGGGGAGCGGCCTGAGCAGCCGGCCGTGCCCGGGCGCGCCGCTCCTTGGCGGCCAGCGCCTCGGCGTCCTCCGCATGGCAGAAGGGATTGTCGCGCGTATAGGCGCCCACCTGCTGGGGTTTGCCATTCCTGCTGCGCACATAGGCGCGCACGGCCACGGTGCAGTGCCCGGCATTCCCGCCGCCGGAAGGCGGCTCGATGGCGGAGTTGCGGCCTGGCACCGGCACAGAGGAAAGAGAACCCATCGAGAGGAATCCTTCAATGATCTAGGACATAATACCTAAATCAAAATCCGCACCGACACAAGAACAAAATGCAAACTCCCGGTTTCCAAAGGCCTTTCGGCCTTTGGCGGGGTTCCAAGGGGCAGCGCCCCTTGGTGGGGGGCCGGGGGCAAGGCCCCTGGCCTTCACCGCCCTTCCAGAAACTTCCCGAACACCGCCAGCGCCTTGTCGCTGACATGGTGTTCCAGCCCTTCCGCGTCCTGCTCCGCCGTTTCGGCGTCCAGCCCCACCGCGATCAGGAAGCGCACCAGCAATTCGTGCCGGGCGCGCGCCGTCTCTGCCATGGCCTGGCCGGCGGGGGTCAGGAACAGGCCGCGATAGGGCTGGGTTTCCACCAGCCCGTCGCGTTGCAGCCGCGCCACCGTGGCGGTCACTGTCGCCTGGGAAACCCCCATCCGCCGGGCGATCGCCACCGCGCGGGCTTCCTTCTCCTCCCGGATCAGGTCGGCGATCAGTTCCACGTAATCCTGGGCGGTGGCGGTGCGGTCGGCCTCCCGCTGGCGGGCGAAGCGGGTGGCGTGGGCCTCCGCGCTGGGCAGGCAGCGCCCCGATCCTGGGCGTTTGGCGGCGCTGTTCGGCATGGCGGCTCCGATTCAGCCTCTTGATAGCGCGGGTTGCAAAACTTAGCCTATACTAAGTTCTGGAAGCCCCGCATGCCCCCACCGGATACCGTCACGCCACCCAGCCTGCCCGAAGTGCATCGCAGCGTCGCCGTGCCCCCGGGCGGCGGCACGCTGCGGCGCCTGATGGCCTTCATGGGGCCGGGCTTCCTGGTGGCGGTGGGGTATATGGACCCGGGCAACTGGGCCACCGCGCTCGCGGGCGGGTCCGCCTTCGGCTACACGCTGCTGTCGGTGGCGCTGCTGTCCTCCCTGATGGCGATGCTGTTGCAGGCCCATTGCGCGCGGCTGGGCGTCGCCACCGGGCGGGACCTGGCGCAGCTGTGCCGGGAGCGTTTCCCCCGCGCCGCCATCCCGCTGTGGCTGCTGGCGGAAATCGCCATCTGCGCGACCGACCTGGCGGAGCTGATCGGCACCGCCATCGCGCTGGAGCTGCTGTTCGGCATCCCGCTGATCTACGGCGTGGGGCTGACGGTGCTGGACACCTTCCTGATCCTGTGGCTGCAGCACAAGGGCATGCGCTGGCTGGAGGCCCTGGTCGCCGGCTTCATCCTGATGATCTTCGGCTGCTTCGCGGTGCAGACCGCCCTGGCCCACCCGGTGTGGGGAGAGGTGCTGATGGGCTATGTGCCGTCCGCCACCATCGTGACGGACCGCAGGCAGCTGTACATCGCCATGGGCATCATCGGCGCCACGGTGATGCCGCACAACCTGTACCTGCACACCGCCATCGTGCAGTCCCGCGCCTGGCGGCAGGATATGGCCGGCAAGAAGGAGGCCATCCGCTTCGCCATCACCGACAGCACCATCGCGCTGTGCCTGGCGCTGCTCATCAACTCCGCCATCCTGATCACCGCGGCCGCCATCTTCCACGCCAATGGCAATACGGAGGTCGCGGAAATCGGCGATGCCTATCGCCTCATGGCGCCCCTGCTGGGCAGCGATCTGGCGGCGAAGCTGTTCGCCATCGCCCTGCTGCTGTGCGGCCTGAACGCGACCGTGACGGCGACGCTGGCCGGGCAGATCGTGATGGAAGGCTTCATCCGTTTCCGCATCCCGCCCGTGCTGCGGCGGCTGGTCACACGGCTGATCGCCATCATCCCGGCCGTGGGCGTGACCTATCTGTACGGCGAGTCCGGCACCGCGCACCTGCTGATCTTGTCGCAGGTGATGCTGTCGCTGCAGCTGCCCTTCGCGGTGATCCCGTTGATGCTGTTCATCCAGGACAAGGTGCGGCTGGGGCCGCTGGCACCCCCAGGATGGCAGGTGAAGGCTGGCTGGGCGATCGCGGCGCTGATCGTGGCGCTGAATGTGAAGTTGCTGTCGGACCTGGTGCTGTGAGGGCGTAATCCAGGGGCCTTTCGGCTCCCTGGGGTGTGGGGCTTCGCCCCACGGCTTGGGCGGGGAGGGGCCGGGAGGGGCGGCGCCCCTCCTGGCCTGTCACCCATTCAGCGCCAGCAGTGCCACAACCCCTTGCTGCCACGCCTGCCAGGCCCGGTCCGCCGCCGCGCCCGCGCGCTCGGCGGCCTGGCTGGCCTGGTTCAGCAGGCGGCGCGCTTCCTCCCGTTCCGGCCCGGTGCGGTCCTGCGCGGCGGCGCGGGCGCGGTCCAGCGCGCCTTCGGCGGCTTTCGCCTCGGCGGCGGCGGAGCGCGCCGCGTCCAGCTGTTCGCGCAGGCGCGCCAGGCGGGTGGCCGCCTCGGCCAGCAGGGCGCGGCCGGGGGTGGCTTCGGCGGTGCGGGCGAGCAGTTCCTGCAGGCGTTCCAGGCTGCCGGGGCCGCCGGGCAGGCGGCGCAGGTCGCCTTCCAGCCCCGCGCCGCGCCAGGGCAGCAGCTGCGGCTGGCCCAGCCCGGGGTCCCACAGCACCAGGCTGCCGCGGGTGGCGCGCTGGTACGGCAGGCGCAGGGTCTGCGCGCCGGCGGTCAGCGCCGTTTCGTAGCGCAGGCCGAAATCGCCCTGGGCCGCGACGGTGAAGCGCGGCTCGAAGCCCGGCATTCGGGGCATGTCCAGCACCAGCTTGCCGGCGGCGCGCGGGGCGATGGCCAGGGACCAGCTGGTTTCCTCCTCGCCTTCCAGCACGAAGATGGCGCGCGAGAGGCCCACGCGCGTCACGCGCTGCACCGTGTCGCGGCGGCTGGTGACGGGCACGTCGCGGTCCAGCGCATGGGCCAGCAGGCGGGTTTCCCCGGCGGGCATGGCGCGCAGCTCCGCATCGCCGAGGAAACCGGGACCGGTGAGGGAGACCAGCCCATCCGGCAGGGTGCCGCCGGTGGTGTTGATGATGCGCACGGCGTTCAGCGGGTTCCGCGCCTCGGGCGATTGCAGCCACCACAGGCGCTCGGCGGGGATGCGCGCGTCCAGGAAGGGGAAGTTCGCCGTCTCGCTGGCGCGGAGGGAAACCGGGTGGGGCAGGGTGAAGGCGACACTGCCGGAGGTGCTGTCGGCCACCGCCGTGTCCACCTGGGCCATCTCCGGCGCCGGGGCGGGGGCAGGGGCCGCCATGCGGGCCATGGCGGCCACGCCGCCGCCCACCAGCGGGCGCACGGGCGCGGCCGGGGCCGGGGCCGGCACCGGCAGGGGCATGCTGTCGGCCTGGGGGCGGATCGCCTCGGCCCCGCGCACCGGCACTTCGGGGCGCGGGCGCAGGATGGGCGTGTACAGCGCCTGCGCGAAGGCCGCCGGATTGCCGGAGACGAGCGACAGCCGCACATCCCGCCAATCCGCGCCCGAGCGGTTTTCCACCACCGCCCAGCCTTGCAGCCGGGCCTGGCCATCCTCCAGGCTCAGCCGCCAGCTGGGCTTCCACAGGGGGGCGGCGGTGACGTAGCTGAGGGCGACCTCCCGCCGGGCGGTGGCGCGGAAGGTGATCTCGGCGCGGCGGGTATCGGCCAGGCGGGCGGCGGCCATGGCGGCGGCGGCGCGCTCCACCCGGGCGGCGAGATCGGCATCGGTCAGGCGCAGGGCGTCGCCTTCGCGCAGCATCACGCTGGCCAGGCCGCGTTCGCCCAGCACGGTCAGGGCCAGGGCGTTCTCGGCCTCCGCCGCGTCGATCAGCAGGCCGCGGGCGCCGCCCACCTCCACCGCCTGGCCGCGCAGGGCGCGCAGCATGGACAGGCGGTCGGCGAAATCGGCGGGGCGCAGGGGCAGGCCGCGGAAGGCTTCCTCCTCCAGCTCCCGCGCCGGCAGGGACAGGCCGAGCACGGTGCCCTGGCTGTCCAGCACCAGCAGGGATTTCAGCACATCGTCCACCTGGGGGGTGGGGATGGTCAGGGTGGCCACCGCATCCGCCGCCAGGGGGCCGGCGCGCTGGATTTCCACCAGCCCGGCATTGGAGAGGGTGACGGAGCGGACGGGCAGCTCTTCGGCATGCGCCGCCAAGGGCAGGAGGAGGATGAGGGCGGGGAGACGTTTCATCCCTCCAGCCTAGCGGGTCGATCTGGCCGAAATGAAGGCGAAGTTATGAAACCACGCCCAGCACGGGGCATGCCCCGTGCCAAGCGCCCGAACGGGCGCCGCCGGTAGTCCGGCGTAAGCCAAGGCGGCGGATGCCGCCGCCCGGCGCTTGAGGGGCAAAAAATTGCCAAGCGCCCGAACGGGCGCCGCCGGTAGTCCGGCGTA
>NZ_JAAABL010000062.1 GCF_009900765.1 Rhodovarius lipocyclicus | reverse complement strand
CCCAGGCAATGCGGCGACATCTTCGCCCATTGCTCGTCACTCAAAACCAAACGCTGCGTCATCCAAAGCGTGAATCATAAACACACGTCACCAGGAAAGATCTAAATCTCAACAAGCCCTATAAAAAAGGCGCCCAACCCGCCAGGATGGGCGCCCACCGATCGGGGTCCAGGGGCAAGGCCCCTGGGGCGCCTTACTCCGCCGCCACCGGCGGTTCCCGCCGTTCCCGCTTCACCAGCAGCTTGTTCAGCGCGCTGACATAGGCGCGCGCGCTGGCCACGATGGTGTCGGTTTCGGCGCCCTGGCCGTCCACCAGCTTGCCGTTTTCCTCCAGGCGAACCGTCACGCGGGCCTGGGCGTCGGTGCCGCCGGTCACGCTCTGCACCGCGTACAGTTTCAGCGCTGCGTCGTGCGGGAAGGCGTTGCGCAGGGCGGCGAAGGTGGCGTCCACCGCGCCGTCGCCGGTGGCCATGCCGTCCACGCGCTCGCCGTCCACTTCCAGGGCCAGGGTGGCCATGGGCTTGGCGCCCATGCCGGTGGCCACCGTCAGCGCGGTCAGCTTGATGCGGGCCTGCTGCTGGCCGATCTCATCGTCCACCAGGGCGGCGATGTCCTCGTCGTAGACGACCTTCTTGCGGTCGGCCAAATCCTTGAAGCGCTTGAAGGCGTCGTTCAGCTGGTTGTCGCCGACCTCATAGCCCAGGGTCTTCAGCCGGTCGCGGAAGGCGGCGCGGCCCGAATGCTTGCCCAGCACGATGGAGTTGGTGGTCCAGCCCACGCTTTCGGGCGTCATGATCTCATAGGTGCTGGCATCCTTCAGCACGCCGTCCTGATGGATGCCCGATTCATGCGCGAAGGCGTTGCGGCCGACGATCGCCTTGTTCGGCTGCACGTCGAAGCCGGTGATGGTCGCCAGCAGCTTGGACGTGCGCAGGATGCGCTTGGTCTCGATGCCGGTGGTGGTGTGCAGGGCGTCGTGGCGGGTGCGCAGGGCCATCGCCACTTCCTCCAGGCTGGCATTGCCCGCGCGCTCACCGATGCCGTTGATCGTGCATTCGATCTGCCGGGCGCCGGCCTGGACCGCGGCCAGGGTGTTCGCCACCGCCAGGCCCAGATCGTTGTGGTTGTGGGTGGAGAAGATGGCGCGGTCCGCGTCCGGCACCTTGTTGATCAGGGTGCTGAAGATCAGCCCCATATCGGCCGGCAGCGAGTAGCCGACGGTGTCGGGGATGTTGATGGTGGTGGCCCCTGCCTTGATGGCGGCGTCCACGCACTGGCACAGGAAATCCAGGTCGGAGCGCGAGCCATCCTCGGCGGACCATTCCACATCGGCCGCGTGGTTGCGCGCCAGGGAGACGCTTTCGGTGATGCGCTCCAGCACCTGTTCGCGCGTCATGCGCAGCTTCACGCGCATGTGCAGGTCGGAGGTGGCCAGCACGATGTGCACGCGGGGGCGGGCGGCCAGCTTGGTGGCCTCGACGCTGGCCATGATGTCCGCGGCGTTGGCGCGGGACAGGCTGGCGATCACCGGGCCGTCCTTGGCGAAGCGCTTGGCGATGGACTGCACGCTCTCGAAATCGCCGGGGCTGGCGATGGCGAAGCCGGCTTCCAGCACATCGGCGCCCAGCTCATGCAGGGCCTCGGCCATGCGCAGCTTCTCCTCCAGGTTCATGGAGAAGCCGGGCGACTGCTCGCCGTCGCGCAGCGTGGTGTCGAAGATGATGACGCGGCCCGGGGCGATCTGGCCGAAGCTGGGGTGATTGATGGACATTTCTGGCGTTCCTGAAATCGGAGCTGGACGTGCGGCATCCTCGCCGCCGGGGCTACCCCCTGAGCGACCATGGCGCGCGGCCATGCATCACGCTCAGGGGCGCGTAAGTCGAAGAAGGAGGAGGGCGAGCGGAAGCGAGAGGCTGGAAGCCCCTTCGTTCAGTGCAGCGATGTCGCGCATGGTCCGCATCGGGGCGGAACTTATCGAGGCAACGGCTTGCACGCAAGAGGCCGCCGGCCGCAAGCTGCCCCCAACCAAGAAACAGGGAGGCGCCAGCCATGGCCCAGCATCACATCCTGCTCTGCCGCTCGCTGCATCCGGCGGGGCTCGCCCTGCTGGAGGAACGCCCGGGCATCCGCCTGACCATCCTGCATGACCCGCCGGTGGCGCAGTTCCACGCCTCGCTGGCCGATGCGGATGCCGTGCTGTGCTGGCTGGAGCGCGTGACCCAGCAGACCCTGGACGCCGCCCCCCGGCTGCGCTGCGTGTCGCGCTATGGCGTGGGGTTCGACACGGTGGACATCGCGGCCTGCACCGCCCGGCGGGTGCCGGTGATGGTGGCCAATGGCAGCAACGACCTGTCGGTGGCGGAGCACGCGCTGATGCTGATGCTGGCCATCGCCCGCCGCGCGCTGGACACGCACAACGCCATCGCCGAGGGGCAATGGTGGCCGCAGGGCGGGCCCCGCACGGTGGACCTGGCGGGCCGGCGCCTGCTGGTGGTGGGGTATGGGCGCATCGGCAGCCGCGTCGCGCGCTATGGCCAGGCGTTGGGGATGAAGGTGAGCGTGCTGGACCCGCTATGGCGGCCCTCGCGCCTGGCGGCCGATGGGCTGGAGGTGGCGCGCGGCCTGCACGCGGCGCTGGCGGTGGCCGATGTCGTCTCCCTGAACTGCCCGTTGCGGCCGGACACGAAGCATTTGATGGACGAGGCCGCGTTTGCCGCCATGAAGCCCGGCGCCATCCTGGTGAACACCGCGCGCGGGCCGGTGGTGAAGGAGGCGGCGCTGATCCCGGCGCTGGAATCCGGCCGGCTGTTCGGCTTCGGCACCGATGTGCTGGAGGTGGAGCCGCCCGAGGGCATCCACCCGCTGACGCGGCTGAAGAATGTGGTGATCAGCCCCCACAGCGCCGCCAGCACGGAGGAAGGGCTGGCCCGCATGGCGCGCGCCGCCGCGCAAAACATCCTGGATTGCCTGGATGGCAAGCCCGACCCGGGGATGATGGTGAACCCGGAGCTGGTGGGGTAGGGCGGTTCAGGCGGCGCTGGCGGCCTCGCCCTCCAGCAGGGCGGAAAACCGCCGCGCCGCCTCCAGCACCAGCCCCCGCATCCGCTCGCGCTCCGCCATGCGGGAGGGCGGGCCGGAGACCGACATCACCCCCACGATCCGCCCCGCCGCGAAGACCGGGGCCGCGATGCAGATCAGCCCCTCCAGCAATTCCTCATTGTCCTCGCCATAGCCTTGCTCGCGGATGCGCGCGACGCTGGCGCGCAGGGCCTCCGGCGTCGTGCAGGTGTGGGCGGTATAGGCTTCGAGCGGGCCGGCCGCGATGCGGTCCAGCAAGGCCGGCTCGGCATAGGCCAGCAGCACCTTGCCGCAGCCCGTGGCATGCAGCGGCCCGCGCCAGCCATCGCTGCTGAGCATGCGGATGGAATGCGGGCTGTCCACCTTGGTCAGGTAGCAGATGCGGTCGCCGTCCAGCACGCCGAAATGCGCGGTCTCCCCGCTCTCGCGCACCAGCTCCTCCAGCATCGGGCGGGCCAGCTCGCCGGGGTCGAAATGCGCCCGCGCGGCCTCGCCCAGCTGCACCAGGCCCAGGCCCAGGCGATAGCCCTTGCCATCCGGCACGACGACGCGGTGCGCCTGCAAGGTGGCCAGCAGCCGGTAGATGGTGGGCCGCGGCAAGGCCAGGCCGCGCGCCATGTCGGAGACATTCAGCGCCTTCGCCTGCGCAGCCAGCAGGCTGAGCAGCCGCAGCGCGTGGTCCACGCTGTTGATCCCTGGAACCGTGTTGCCTGCCATGAACGACCCGTGTGACGCGCGGCCGCGGGGCGGCGCCATTTAGCGCTTGCTCCCTGACCGAATATGGTTATTATTGATACTACACTGTCCGATATTGATACAGAAAACCCTGCCCGTCAAGCCCGGATCGTCCGGTCGATCAGAGCGCCGCGACGGAGCGGAGGCAACAAGAAACTGCCTGGTGGAACGCCGGCGCCGCAACGCGCTGACGGAGTGAACAACGATGCGAACCTGGCGTGGCCTGGTGGGCCTGACTGCATTTTTCGCCTTCTGGCAGGGGCTCACGATGGTGGGGATCATCGACCCCTTCATGATGCCCTCGCCGATCTCGGTGATCGAGGCGCTCTGGGAGATGGCCCTGGATGGCTCGCTCTGGATCAATCTGGGGGCCAGCCTGCAACGCGTGCTGGTGGGTTATGCCGCCGCCTGCGTGGTCGGCGTCTCGCTAGGGCTGCTCTGCGGCTGGTGGCGCGTGGTGGCGGATTTCGTCCGCCCGGTGGTGGACGCGCTGCGGCCCATCCCGCCGCTGGCCTGGATCCCCATCACCATCCTGTGGTTCGGCATCGGGGATATGGCCTCCTACTTCCTGGTCTTCCTGGGGGCGGTCTTCCCCACCTTCATCGCCACCTACACGGCGGTGCGGGGGCTGGACCGCAACCAGATGAACGCCGCGCTGTGCCTGGGGGCGGGCCCCCGGCTGCTGTTCGCCGATGTGCTGATCCCGGCCTCGTTGCCCATCATCCTGCCCGGGCTGCGCATCGCGCTGGGCATCGGCTGGGCCTGCGTGGTGACGGCGGAGCTGATCGCGGCGCAGAGCGGCCTCGGCTACCTGATCCAGCAATCGCGCATGCTGTTCCAGATCCAGAACGTGGTCGCCGGCATGGTCGCCATCGGGCTGGTGGGGTTGCTGATGTCCCTGCTGCTGGAACGCCTCGAACGCCGGGTGAATGCCTGGGCGCCCTCCGAGCGGGCCTGAGGAGGCAGCCATGAACCAGATGTCCATGATCGCCGCCGACACGCCCATCGCCATCGCCGGCCTGTCGAAGATCTATCCGGGCCAGCGCGGCGGCACCGCCGTGACGGCGCTGCAGCACGTGGATCTCACGATCCGGCGGGGGGAGTTCGTCTCGCTGCTTGGCCCCTCGGGCTGCGGCAAATCCACCCTGCTCAGCATCGTCGCGGGCTTCCAGAAGGCCAGCGAGGGCAGCGTGCTGCAGGATGGGGTGCCCATCACCGGCCCCGGTCCCTCCCGCACCGTGGTGTTCCAGGACTATGCGCTGTTCGGCTGGATGACGATCCAGAAGAACGTGGAGTTCGGCCTGAAGGCCAAGGGTATGCCCGCCCGCGAGCGCGCCGAGATCGCCCGCGCGCTGATCGCCAAGGTCCAGCTCTCGGGCTTCGAGGACAAATACCCGCATGAGGTCTCGGGCGGCATGAAGCAGCGGGCCGCGATCGCCCGCGCCCTGGCGCCGGACCCCGAGATCCTGCTGATGGACGAGCCCTTCGGCGCGCTGGACGCCCAGACCCGCGTGCTGCTGCAGGAGGAGATCGCCCGGCTGTCCAGCGATGCCGGCAAGACCGTGATCTTCGTCACCCACGGCATCGAGGAAGCTGTCTTCCTGGCCGACCGCGTGGTGGTGATGAGCCCCCGCCCGGGCCGCGTGCGGGAGGAAGTGCTGGTACCCCTGCCGCGCCCCCGCACCGCCGAGATGCGCGCCGATCCCTGGTTCGTGCGCACCGTGAAAGACCTCTGGGACACCCTCAAACCCGATTGGCAGAAGGAACAAGGCCAATGACCATTCCCCGCCGCGGCCTGGCCGGGCTGCTTTCCGCCACGGCGCTCGCCGCCCCGCGCATCACCCGCGCGGCCGAGGGCGACCTGGTGCGCTTCGCCTGGACCAACACCGTCTCGGTCTCGGCCCAGGTGCAGCACACGCTGATGCGCACCAACATCGCCGAGAAGCACGGCCTGCGCATCCAGATGATCCAGATGGCCAGCTCGCCGCCGGTGAATGAGGCGCTGCTGGGCAACGCGGCCGACATGGGCAGCGTGTCCGATTTCTCGGCCGTGACGATGATGGCCGCGCGCGCGCCGGTGCTCACCGTCTCCCACCAGTCGAGCTTCCGCTCGGCGATCCTGGCCACGCGGCGCTCGGGCATCACGAAGACCGAGGATCTGCGCGGCAAGAACGTGTTCGGCGTGTTCGGCATCACCGCCTTCCAGAACGCGCAGGACGCGGTGCGCCGCGCGGGCCTCACGCCCGGGCGGGACATGAACTTCGTGAACATGGGCACGCCCGAACTGGCGGATGCCGTGCGCGCCCAGCGCATCGACGCCTTCTTCACCTGGGACCCCTGGGTGTCCTTCTTCGTGCAGCAGGGCTTCGCCACCATCCTGTCGGAGAACCCCACCCCGGCCATGGTGCTGGAGGCGCGGAAGGCCTTCGTGGACACGAAGCCCGATGTGCTGAAGCGCTTCCTGCGCGCCCATGCCGAGGCGATGTATTTCGCCAGCAAGAACCATGAGCTGACCAATGGCTGGTTCCGCTCGCTGGACCCCGCCCGCGGCCTGCCGGTGGATGTGATCGAGACCGCCTCCAACGTCGATCCGCACTGGAACGCGCCCAGTATCGGCGCGATCAAGCAGGCGCTGACGCCGGAACGCCTGGCCATCATGCAGGCGCTGGCGAAATGGGGCGCGGAGAACCGCCTGTTGCAGAGCGAGCCGCGCGTCACCGACTATGCCAACATCGCCATCGCCCAGGCGGTGGATGAGGAAAACGCGGCACGCCAGTTCGATGCCTCCGGCGTGACCGTCACCGGTTGATCAGGGAGAGAAGACCATGGGAACCATGAGCCGCCTGCGGCCCGTCACCGCCGAGGCGCCGGTCGAAAGCCGCGCCGCCGCCGTCGAACAGCTGCTGGACGACAAGGGGATGGAGGCCACGGCCTTCGTCGATGATTTCGCGGCCCATGCCGACGCGCATTGGGTGTCGCGCAACGGTGCGGGGGTGGTGGCCCGGGCCTGGGTGGACCCTGCCTATCGCGCCCGGCTGCTGGCCAATGGCCGCGACGCGGTGATGGAGCTGGGGCTGACCATGCCCCCCCACCACCGCCAGCTGGTGGTGCTGGAGAACACGCCCAGCCTGCACAACGTGATCGTGTGCACCCTGTGCTCCTGCACGGCCTTCACCATCATCGGCCTGGCGCCGGACTGGTACAAGGATCTGGAATACCGCGCCCGGGTGGTGCGGCAATCGCGCACCGTGCTGCGGGAGATGGGCCTGGACCTGCCGCCCGGGATCGACATCAAGGTGTGGGATACCACGGCCGACACCCGCTACATGGTGCTGCCCGTGCGCCCGGAGGGCACCGAAGGGCTGAGCGAGGCCGAACTCGCGGCACTGGTGACGCAGGACGCCCTGATCGGCGTGGCGCGGCTGTGACGGGGCGCTGATCATGGACGGCATGCACGACATGGGCGGGCGCGAGGGTTTCGGCCCCGTCCGCTACACTCCCGGCGCCCCTTCCTTCCACGCGGCGTGGGAGAAGCGGGTGAACGCGCTCTACTCGATGGCGGTGCGCAAGGGCATCTTCAACATGGACGAGTACCGCCACGCCATCGAGCGGATGCGGCCCTACCACTACATGTCCGCCAGCTATTTCGAACGCACCCTGACCAGCTTGGCGACACTGCTGGTGGAAAAGGGCGTGCTGAGCCAGGCGGAGCTGGAAGCCGCCGCCGGCGGGGCCTTTCCCCTGGCCGGCCCCGCCGCCCCGGGGCGTGTCAACGCGCCGGACCGCCAGCCGCTCGCCCCCGGCGACCGGGTGCGGGTGCGCGACGAGCATGTCTCCTGCCACGTGCGGATGCCGGGCTATATCCGCGGCAAGACCGGGGTGGTGGTCAGCATCAGCCCGCTGACGCCCTTCCCCGACGCGCACGCCCACGGGCTGCATGCCGAGGACGAGCCCACCTATGACGTGGCCTTCGACGCGCTGGAGCTGTGGCCCGGCGCCGCCGACCCCGCGCTGGTGCATGTGGCGGTGTTCGAGAGCTATCTGGAGAAGCTGGGCTGAAGCGGGCCTGCGGGCGGCGGGACTCGAACCCGCACAGGCGTTCACCCGAGCGATTTTAAGTCGCTTCCGTCTACCATTCCGGCACGCCCGCGCCGGAATCCTCCATCGCGCATCAGCGCAGGATGCGCAATCTCCTGGCAAGGTCATAGATCGAGCCGACGAACAGGTTGCACAGCAGCGTGCGCGTCAGGTGAAAGCCCAGCACCAGCGGCACCGCCAGGTCCAGCGAGCGGGCGGTGATGCCCATCTCCGGCATGCCGCCCGGGGCCATGCCCAGCACCACGGCGGCCGGCGGCAGGCCGGTGGCCAGCCCCAACGCCACCCCGATCGCGGCGCACAGCGCGCACAGCAACAGGGAGGAGATGACCGAGGCCAGCACCAGCTGGCGGGAGCCCAGCAGGAATTCCCGCGTGATGCGCTGCCCCAGCGTCGCCCCCAGCGCCACCTGCGCCATGTTCACCAGAAAGGACGGAATGCCCGAGGGCATGTGCCCCGTGCCCGTCAGCGCGATGGACAGGATCAGCGGCGGCAGCATCCAGGGGTTGGCGATGCGCGTGCGGCTCATCACCAGCGCGATGCCCAGCCCCGCGGCCAGCAGCGCCAGCAGCCAGGGCAGGTCCACCGCCAGCCGGGCGGTGTTGAACACCGTGTCCTCCGCGTGGTGGGCGAAGAAGCTCAGGCCGAAGGGAAAGGTCAGCACCACCACCAGCACGCGGATGGTTTGCGCCAGCGTCACTGGCGGCAGCGACACGCCGGCGCGCTGCGCCAGCACGATCATCACCACCACGCCCCCGGGGACGGAGGCGAAATACCCGGTGCGGCTGTCGAGCCCCGCCATGCGCCCCAGCATCGGCGCCACCGCGACCCCCGATAGGATGGACAGGATGCCCGCGGCCAGCAAAGCGGGGATGGCCTCGGCCACGGCGGCCACCACGGCGGGGGTGAAGCTCTGCCCCAGCGACAGGCCCAGGATGATCAGGGCGGCCGGGCGCATCAGCTTGTGCACGCGGGCGGGGCGGAACCAGTTCAGCGTGGCGGTCGCGGCCAGCGCGCCGATCATCCAGGCCAGCGGCACATGCAGGGCGGAGAACACGGCCCCGCCCAGGGCGGCGAGCAGCAGGGTGAGGAGGATGGATGTCACGGCACCGCACCATCGGGGCGGGCCGCCCGGGGGTCAAACCCCGTTTGTCTTACAATTCAGACAGTGAAGCCGTATTGTGCCAGCAGATTGGTCGTTGTGTTGGTGCTGCTCTGATCCTTGTTGGTCAGATAGCGTTCAATCAGCTTCTGCACCTCCTTGGGGTTCTGCAGCTTGGCCAGGTCCAGCCGGCTGGTCACGGCCCGCGCCTGGGTTTCCACCGACTGGATGGCGATGGTGCTGGGCAGGCCCAGCGCGCCCGTCACCACCCGGCGCAGGATCGGGTCGCCCAGCACCGTATAGACATCCTTGGCGGTGGAGGCCTTGTCCTTGAAGGACAGCGAATCGCTGAGGCCCGCCACGTCGCCATCCAGCTTCTCGTACCATTTGGCGCGTTGCAGGCCTTCCTTCAGCGTGGCCTGCAGGGCGGGGTCCTTCAGCGCGTCCAGCCCCTTGCTGTACAGGTTCAGCGACTTGGCGGCGGCCTTCCAGCGCGAATCCGTCAGGTTGTTGGCCAGGCTTTTCGTGTCGTCCAGATTGCTCATCAGGGCGCGCGTGGCCAGGCCGGACTGGCTCACGGCATCCGACAGGCCCATGGCCGTCAGCAGCACGCCCATGATGCGCGGGTCCTTCAGTGCGGTCTTGATGTCCTTGGCCTGGGACACCGCCTTGGTGAACTGGTCCATGCTGCGCTGGACGTCGGGCTCCTTGGCCACGCGCGCCAGCGCCTTGGTCTCCGCCCCCTCCTGCAACAGGGAGCGGTAGGCCAGGATGGGATTGCCGGAACTGGCATAGGTGCCGGACATGGCGCGCTACACCGAGGCGACGGCCCCGCGCAGTTCCCGGCGCGGGGGGGGCAGGGGGGTCAGGCCCAGGATCTCATCCTCATGCCGCATCACGCGGCGGGCGAGCTTCAGCGCGGTGTAGCCGTCATCGGTGTCCGCGGCCTCCAGCGCCTGGTCCAGCAGGGTGCGGGCCAGTTCGGAGGTGGTGGCATCCTTGAACTCGGTGATCAGCTCATGGGCCATGCGCAGCCCGTCGCCGCGCTCCTCCTCCGCGCCGATATAGGCGGTCTGCAGGGCGAAATAGATGCGGCGGGCGGGGGTGGTGGCACCTTCGGGCGCCATGATCTGCTTGCCGAACAGGAAACGCGCGCGGGCCGCGAGTTCGATGCGCGCGCGGTTGCGGAAGCGGATGGGGGCGCCATTCACCACCATGAGGTCGCCTTGCCGAAGCTCCAGTACCAGGGTGGACAAGGTTTTGGCCTCCTAAGGGTCTGTCTTGCCGTCTGCGCGCCGTCTTGGCGGGCTGCGGCCATGCGTTGTGCTGGCTGGCCGGGGGGCGGCCTGTGATGGGAGTGTCACGCCTGGGCATTAACAGGGGCTGAAACCGGAAGGGGGCGCGCCAGGAAAATGCGGAAGAAAGATATGCGCGCGGAATTGTGATGTGGGCTGGAGGCGCGGGCAAAAGAAAAAGCCGGGGGAAAGGAATTTCCCCCGGAGCCCTCATTCTTTTATTTCTATCGGTTTTTGGTTTGTTCTTGGTGGTTGGGGGTTATTACAGGAACTTTGTCAATGTCAGGTCGGCCAGGCCGGATGTGGCGCGGTAACTCGCCTCCAGCTGGGTGCGCGTGGCCTGCAACCGCGTCAGCGTGCTGGCCATGTCCACCTCGGTCAATTCGGCGAGCTGGGTGTTCAGCTGGGTGGTGATGTCGCTGTGGCGGGTCTTTGCGGCCTCCACCTGCTTCTGCACGGCGCCGAGGCCGCCCGTCTCCTCCGCCAGGGCCGACTCGGCGGATCGGAAGGTGTTGCGCAGGCTGTCCGCCACGGCGTCGAAGCCCGTGCCCTGGGCCATCTGCGCGGGCGTCAGCGCGGCCAGCGTCATCAGCCCCCGCAACAGGTCCCGCGCCCAGCTGCCGGTGGTGTCGCCGGCGCTGATGGCGGTGCCATTGGCATTGGCGCGGATGCCATAGGTCATCAGCTCCCCATCGCCGACCGGCACGGCCCGCCTGGGCTCGCCCGCACCCTGGGCCGGGTCCTCCAGAAAGGCGGAGAACACGCTGTTGCCCGCCGTGGTGTCCTGGGCCGCGGCCAGGGTGGCGGCGGTGACGGTGGCGGCATTGGCATTGGTCAGCCCCGCCACGGCGGTGGCGATGGTGGTGGCCATGGTGCTGGTGGGCAGGCTGTCCGGGTTCGGCACGGGCGGGTTCGCCAGGTCCGTGCCGCCGAACAGGTATTCCCCGTTCAGCCGCGTGTTCAGCAGCTGCCCCACCTCCTGCAAGGCGGTGCGCGCGCGCGACTGCACCGTGACCAGGGAGTTCGAATCGGTGGAACTCAGCTTGGTCGCGATGTCGGAGCGGAATTCGCTCGCGATATCCGACAGCCGGCTCAGCGCGGTCTGCATCACGCTCATCCGGGTCAGGGACTGGTCGATGCTCTTCGTATAGGAATCGCGCCGGGCGATGTTGTTCTGCAGATCCACCGTGCGCGGCACATCGGCCGCGATCTCACTGAGCGTGGACGCCTTGAGCCCGCTGGAGGATTGGCGGGAGAGGATGTCGAGCCGGGCCCGCAGCAGGCTGGCCTCGCTGTTGAGGCGGGAGATCAGGTCCATCAGCGCACCGCCGCCATCAGGGCATCATACATGGACTGCACCGTCGTCATCACGCGGGCAT
Organism: Rhodovarius lipocyclicus; assembly: GCF_009900765.1. Classification (GTDB taxonomy): domain Bacteria; phylum Pseudomonadota; class Alphaproteobacteria; order Acetobacterales; family Acetobacteraceae; genus Rhodovarius; species Rhodovarius lipocyclicus. The sequence goes on along the minus strand of NZ_JAAABL010000062.1, from coordinate 3,718 downwards.
TGGCCGCGTAGGCGTTCTGCAGCTTCACGAGGTTGGACATTTCCGTATCCGAATCCACCGAGGATTTCGCGTCGATCCGCGCGGTCAGCGCGTCGCGCAGGGCCGCGGCGCTGGTCTGTGCCGCCACCGCCTCCGCCCGCGTGTTGGCATGGCTGCTGGAGACCTGGGCCGCATAGTCGGTCAAGGTGCGGGAGGCGGTGAGCGAGGAGCTGAGCGTGCCATCCGGCCCCAGCCCGGTGCTGGGAAAGGAGGCCCAGGCGACGCCCGTCTGCGCCTCGCTGCCCAGCGCGTTGTTCAGCACGCGGTCGATCAGGGTGGTGAAGCCCGTGGGCCCGCCCGCGGGGTTGGTGGTGAAGGCGCTGGGGCCGGTGGCGCTGCCGGTCACGTTATGCGTGCCGTCGCGCAGCTTGGTCAGGTCGGAACTGACGGCCGTGTTCACCTGGATGCTGAGCGAGAAGCCCAGCTCATTGCCCGCGACATAGCCCGCCGAGGGATCGGGCACCGTGCCCGAGGCATCGGTGAACAGCGTCAGCCCCACCGCGTCGAGGCGCGAGGCCAGCTCGCTCGCGGCCACATCCACCTCGGCCATCATGCGCGGCAGCACCTGGTCGCGCATCACGATGTTCTCGGTCAGCCGCCCGCCGGAGAGCTGGCCCGTGATGTCCACGCCCCCCATCGTCACGCCGGGCAGGGTGCCGGTGGCGCCGTAGTAGGAATCGGCCCCGACCTCGGCATGGTCGACGCTGAGGATGTCCTCCCCATGCGTGGGCAGGTTCAGGTTCACGCCGTTGCGCCCCAGCAGCACCACGCCGCCGTCGCTCTGCTTCACGGTCTGCACCGGCAGCGATTCGGACAGCTTGGCGATCGCCTGGTCGCGCTTGTCCTCCAGATCGGCGGTGGAGATGCCGGAGGCGGTGAGGTTGCGGATCTGGTCGGTCAGCCCCGCGATGGTGCGCAGGCTGTCGTTCACCGCCTGCACCTCGGTCTCTATGCCGGTCTGGGCCTGCTCGCGCGCGCCGAGGATGGCCTGCCCCGCCTCATGGAACAGGGTGACGGCGTTGTTCGCGGCCGTCAGCGCCTCACGCTGGATGCCGGTGTCGGAGGGCGCGTCGCGCAGCTTGGTGAAGGCGCTCTGGATCGCGTTGATCGCGTTGCCCAGCGTGTTGCCGTCCGTCGGCTGGCCATAGACGGCCTCGACCCCCGCCAGCAGCTTGTCGCGCACCGTATAGGCCTCGGAGGCGGCGTTGCGGTTGTTGCGCTCGTTGATCAGCGCCTGGTCCACGGTGCGCGTGGCCTCGCCGGTCCGCACGCCCAGCGCCAGCCCGTTCACATCCTGGGAGGTGAGGGTGAGCGTTTTGCGCGTATAGCCCGCGGTCGTCGCGTTGGCGACGTTCTGGGAGGCAAGGGCAAGCTGCCGCTGGGTGGCGGCCAGCCCGCTGCGGGCGATGCTGAGGGCGGTGTCGAGGCTCATCACATCTCCTGTTCAGGAACGCTCCGCCAGGGTCCGTCCCAAAATGCGGGACTGGGGTTGATGGCGGGTTAATCCCTGGGGATGGCCAGGAATGTCGGGAATGCCGCCCGGCCGGGCATTTTGCCCTGGCGCGTTTTCGCGCCGTGGCCGGGCGGAGGGGGGCGGATTTTCCGCCCCCGAAACGGGATCAGCGGCGCATGTTGATGGTGTCCTGCAGCATCTCGTCGCTGGTGGTCACCACCTTCGTGTTCGCGGTGTAGGCGCGCTGGGCCACGATCAGCTTGGTGAATTCGGTGGCGATATCCACGTTGCTGCGCTCGATGCTGCCCACTACCAGCCGGCCCGCGCCGTCGGAGGCGACCTCGGTCACCCGTGCCTCCCCCGATTCCGGGGTGCGCATGAAGGCCTGGCCATCCAGCCGCTGCAGGGCGTCGGGGTCGGAGAAGGTGACGAAGGGGATGCGCGCCACGACGCGGGACTGGCCGTTGTCGTAGTTGATGGTGACATCGCCGTTGTCGCCGATCGACAGGCCGGAATAGGACCCCGGCGGCACCCCGTTCTGGGAGATGTTGCGCACCGAGAATTGCGTGCCCGCGTATTGCGTCAGGCCCTGGGCCTGGCCGATCTCGCCCAGGTTCAGGGTGATGGATTGCGCGCCCTCGCCGAAATCGGTGGTGAAGCTGATGGAGGCGGGGTCGCCGGTGACGGTGCTGGCGCTGGGCGTGACACCCACCGCCGAGGTGAAGCTGCCCAGCGTGCCGGAGGCGGAGGCGGGGGTGGCCGCGTTGCCGAACTGCACCCGCACCGTGCGGGTGGTGACCGTCGTTTCATCCGGCATGGAGATCGACATGTCCCACTCGCTGCTGCCGGTGACGGGGGTGAAGGTCAGCGTCGCGGTATGGGCGGAGCCCAGGCTGTCATAGATCTGCACCTGGGTGCTGACGGCGGTGGTGCTGTCGGCCGGCAGGTTGGCCGACAGATCGACCGAGGTGGTGGCCACCGGGTTGAACACCTGCTGGCTGACACGGATGGGCTCCAGCGAGGTGCGGTTGGGTGCGCCGGTGGTGGCATCCATCGGCCAGCCCTGCAGGAAATAGCCCGAGCCATTCACCATGTAGCCGTCGCTGTTCAGGGAGAAGTCGCCGGCGCGGGTATAGAATTGCCGGTCGTCGAAGATCGGCTGGCCATTGTCGGTGCCCCGCTGGGAGGCGACGGAGAAGAAGCCCTGCCCACCGATCGCCAGCGCCAGGGAATTGTCCGACTGCTCGATCGTGCCCTGGATGGTGTTGGTGTAGTCCGGCCGCGCCACCACCGAGCCCGCGGTGCTGACCGTGCGGCTGGACTGGGTGATCAGTTCCATGAAGTTGGTGTCGATGCGCTTGTAGCCGATGGTCTGGCTGTTCGACAGGTTGTTGGAGATGTTGGCCAGCGACTTGGACTGCGAGCTGAGTCCGCTGATCGCGGCTGTCATGGCTCCGAACAGGGACATGCACCAGGCTCCTTGGCGATACTGTGGGCGACATTGCGGCACGGCCCACCCGGAATGGGTCGGCACGGAAGGGCGGGGGCCCTCGCCATGGTGCAGGCACGGGGCGTGCCAGCGCCTGGCGGGGGTTGGGGCGGCAATCCCTGCCGGGTGGGGTGCGAAACTGCCGGGCGGGGGTGCCGCTTGCCGGGGCGGGGCGGGGCAGGGGCTGGCATGCGGGATGCCTGGATGGGCTGGCCCCGGCCCCTGCCGTGGGCCGCCCCCCAGGCGCCACCTCCGATGCAAGGAGCCCGCATGCTCGCTTCCGCCAGCACCCATGCCGCCCCGCCCGTCCAGCCCGGCGCAGGACTGGCCCCGGGGCTGGGCTGGGTGGCCCAGGCCACCGACCAGAGCCAGGGCTTTTCGGAGGCGCTGCGCCGGGCGGCGGAGGCGGGTTCCGCGCCGGAACGCCCAGGGGTTGGTCAAGGGAGTGACCAGGGGGCCGCTCAAACACCGGCGGAGCGCCCGGTGCCGGGCCAGCCGGTCCCGGTCCAGACAGGGCAAGTCCAGCCGGGACAAACCCGGACGGGGCCAAGCCAGCTGGCCCAGGCGGGGATGGCGCAGCCAGCCCCCGGGCAGGCGGCGCAGGAGACAGCGGCTCAGCCACAGCCCATCCTGGCACAGACGGTTCCGACGGCCGGACAGGATGTCCCGACCGGCGCGCCGCCCCTGGCCGCCCAGGCGCGGGCCCCGGCTGGCGCTGCCCCGCCCCTGCCGGGCGC
>NZ_JAAABL010000061.1 GCF_009900765.1 Rhodovarius lipocyclicus | reverse complement strand
AGCACAGCCGCGCATCCATCGTGGATATCTCCGTCCAGGGCATCGACCGGTCCTCCCAGTCGATAACAAAGACTGTCACCCAGGTCGCCGGTCCAAACTGTCACCAACCTAGCCGGTTTGTACCGGGCAAGGCCCCTGACCGACTACTCCGCCAAGTCGCGCATCATCTTGATCAGGTCCGACTTCCCCTCGAAGCCGATGCCCGGCAGTTCGGGCATCACGATATGCCCGTTCTCCACCTTCACGCTGTCGGGGAAGCCGCCATAGGGCTGGAACAGGTCCGGGTAGCTTTCGTTGCCGCCGAGGCCGAGGCCCGCCGCGATGTTCAGCGACATCTGGTGCCCGCCATGCGGCACGCAGCGGCTGGGGGACCAGCCGAACTTCTTCAGCTCCTCCAGCGTGCGCAGGTATTCGACCAGCCCATAGGACAGCGCGCAATCGAATTGCAGCCAGTCGCGATCCGGCCGCATGCCGCCATAGCGCAGCAGGTTGCGGGCATCCTGGTGGCTGAACAGGTTCTCGCCGGTGGCCATGGGGGCCGGGTAGAATTCGGACAGCGACGCCTGAAGGGCATAGTCCAGCGGATCGCCCGCTTCCTCATACCAGAACAGCGGATAGTCCCGCAGCATCTTGGCATAGGCGATGGCGGTCTCCAGGTCGAAGCGGCCATTGGCGTCCACCGCCAGCTGGGCCTGGCTGCCGATCTCCTGCAGCACCGCCTCGATGCGGCCCCGGTCCTCCTCAATCGAGGCGCCGCCGATCTTCATCTTCACCACGGTATAGCCGCGGTCGAGATAGCTGCGCATTTCGGCGCGGAGCTGCGAATTGTCCTTGCCCGGATAGTAGTAGCCGCCGGCGGCATAGACGAAGACGCGGGGGTTGGCCTCGGTGCCCTGGCGCTCGGCCAGCAGGCGGAACAGCGGCTTGCCGGCGATCTTGGCCGTGGCATCCCAGATCGCCATGTCCAGCGTGCCAACGGCGACGGAGCGCTCGCCATGCCCGCCCGGCTTCTCATTGGCCATCATCGCGGCCCAGATGCGGTGGGGGTCGAGGTTGTCGCCCGCCTCGTTCAGCAGGGCCTCGGGCGCGGCTTCGAGGATGCGGCCACGGAAGCGCTCGCGGATCAGCCCGCCCTGGCCGTAGCGGCCATTGGAATTGAAGCCATAGCCCACCACCGGGCGGCCGTCGCGGATCACGTCCGTCACCACGGCGACCAGGCTCGTGGTCATCTTGGTGAAGTCGATATAGGCGTTGCGGATGGGCGAGGCGATGGGCTGGGTGATTTCACGGACGTCGACGATGCGCACCGGGCGTACTCCTTGGTTGCCCGGACGCTAGGCTGGACCCTGCCCCACGGCCAATGCCAAGATCGGTTCATGTGATGCGCGAACGGTATTGTCGTGGAACTGGACTGGCTGAAGGATTTCCTCGCGCTCGCGGAACAGCGGAATTTCTCCCGCGCGGCGGAGCTGCGCCACGTGACCCAGCCCGCCTTCAGCCGCCGTATCCGCGCGCTGGAGGACTGGATCGGCACCCCCCTGTTCCAGCGCGGCGCCCAGGGGGCTGAACTCACCCCCGCCGGGGCGCATTTCCACCCCCTGGCCGAGGAGCTGCTGCACCGCCTGCACCACGCCAGGCGCGACACCAAGGCGGTGGCGGAGCGCGAGGCGGCCTCGCTGTCGATCGCGGCCACCCATGCGCTGTCCTTCACCTTCTTCCCCGGCTGGATCCGTGCGCGGCTGCCGCTGGAGGCACTCGGCGCCATCAACCTCGTCTCCGACAGCCTGGAGGCCTGCGAGCAGATCATGCTGGCGGGCGAGGTGCACGCCCTGCTGTGCCACCACCACCCCGACGCGCCGGGGCGGCTGGATGCCGGGCGGTTCGAAAGCCGGCGCGTGGGGGGCGACGTGCTGGTGCCGATGTGCGCCCCCGGTTCGGCCTGGACGCTGGAGGGGCCCACGCGGCTGCTGGGCTACGGCCAGGCCTCCGGGCTCGGGCGCATCCTGGCCGCCGCCGCGCCCGCCCTGCCGGGCCCGGTGGAGGTGGTGTTCACCTCCCACCTGGCGGCCACGCTGATGACCATGGCGCGCGAAGGCTATGGGGTGGCTTGGTTGCCGCTGACCATGGCCGGCGAGGAGATGGAGCGCGGGCGGCTGGTGCGCGCGGGGGGCGAAGGCTTCGATATCCCGGTGGAGATCCGGCTGTTCCGGGCGCTGGGCGGCAGCAACCCGGGGGCGGATCTGCTGTGGGCGATGGGCGGGGAGTAGCGATCACCCCCGCCCTGCCCTTTCAGGGCGCGGGCAGGCGCCCCCGCACCCGGGCCAGCCCGGCCTCCGCGCAGGCTTCGTCGCGCTCGCCGCCCGGCGCGCCGCCCACGCCGAGCGCCGCCACGATCTCCCCATGCGCGACGAAGGCCACCGCGCCGGCCAGGGGGATGACGTTGGCGACCGAGGCCAGGGCCGCCCCGTTGGCCGGGTTGCGCGCCACCAGCGCCGCGAAGCCCCCCGCGGTCTGGAAACGGAAGACAGGCCCCAGCGTCACGACCGTATAAGCCTTGCGGAAGCTGGTCTCCCGCGTGTGGATGGTGGCGCCGTCGGTCCGCAGCGCCACCTGCGGCACGCCGGAGCTGTCCACCACGGTCACGCTCACCTCATACCCGTTGGCCAGGCAGTGGCGCGCCGCCTCCTGCGCTGCTTCGAGTGCCAGTTCCAGCGGCAGGCGGTAGCCGCTGCGGTTGACCTGGGCCTGCGCCGGCACGGCCAGCGTGCCCAGCAGCAGGGCGGCGAGGAACGGTCTGAACATCCCCTGCCCTCCTCAACCGAAGCTGGCCAGGATCTCGGCCGCGACGGCGGGCGCGTGCTCGTCCAGCACGAAATGCCCGCCATCGAGCCAGACCAGCCGCGCCTGCGGCAGGTCGCGCCGATAGGCTTCCGCCCCTTCCGGGATGAAGAAGGGATCATGCCGCCCCCAGGCGATCAGCGTGGGCGGCTGCCAGGTGCGGAAGGCCTGCTGCCAGGCGGGATAGGCCGCGACGTTGGTCCGGTAATCCGCCAGCAGGTCCAGATGGGCGCGGTCGTGGCCGGGCCGGTCCAGCAGGGCCTGGTCCAGCGTCCAGTTGTCGGGGCTCACGGCCTCCGGGTCCCGGGCGCCGACGGTGTACTGGAAGCGCGTGGTCTCCGCCGCCAGGAAGCCCCGGGCCGCGGCCTCGGTGGTGGCGTCGCGGCGTTCCCACAGCGGCAGGAACACCTGCTTCGGCATGTCGCCCACGCCTTCGAGATAGGCGTTGGTGTTCTGGATGACGAAGCCCGCCACCTGTTCCGGCTTCTCCGCGAACAGCCGGAAGCCGATCGGGCCGCCATAATCCTGCATGTAGTAGATGCAGGAGGTCAGCCCGAGATGCTCCAGCAGCCCGCGCACATGCCGGGTGAGGTTGGCGAAGCTGTATTCGAATTCGCCGGCGGGCGGTGCCTCGGACTGGCCGAAGCCGATCAGGTCGGGCGCCACCACATGGAAGCGCGCGGCCAGCGGGGGGATCAGGTCCCGGAACATGAAGGAACTGGCGGGAAAGCCGTGCAGCAGCAGGATGGTCCGCCGCGCGGGGTCCCCGGCCTCACGCCAGAAGACGCGGCGGCCCAGGATCTCGGCGGTGCGGTGGCGGATGGCGGGTGCGGTCATGGCCGTGCTCCGCTCAGGCCTTGGCGGCGAGCGGCGGGAAATCCACCGGCGTGCGCACCACGTTGTTGACCAGGTTGGTCAGGCCGTTCAGCGCGACCTGCAACACGATCTCCAGCACCTCGGTGTCGGTGAAGCCGGCGGCGATCACCTGGGCCACCTCCTCGTTCGTGACCTGGCCGCGATGCTGCGCCACCCGGGCGGCGAAGCTGACGGCCGTGTCGGCGCGGGCATCGAGGGAATGGCCATGCCGGTTCGCCGCGATCTCCTCGGGCGCCAGGCCGGCCAGCTTGGCGCCCAGATAGGCATGCGCCGAGAGGCAGTAGTCGCAGCCGTTCACCTGCGCGACGGCAATGGCGATGCGTTCCCGCAACGGGCCGTCCAGCGTGCGGGACAGGGCGCCGCCGAGGCCCAGCACGCCTTCGAGGCCGGCCGGGCTGAGGGCGAGCAGGCGGTACAGGTTGGGCACGGAGCCGAGCTTGCGGGCAAGGCCATCGAGCAGGGGGCGGGAAGCGGCCGGGGTTTCCTCAGGGCCGGGAAGGGAAATGCGGGACATGGGCTCTCCGAAGCGAGGGTGGCCGGAAGCGGCCGCCTGTGCCCCCCCATGTCGTCTCTTGCAAGCCTTGGGATAATTCATCGATATTGCACTTCATTCCACCAGGATCAGCATCAATGGACCGGCTGGACGCCCTGCGCACCTTCATCGCCGTGGCGGAGCGGCAAAGCTTCGCGGAGGCGGCGCGCCAGTTGCGGATCTCGCCCAGCGCCGCCAGCCGCGCGGTCAGCGCGCTGGAACAGGCGCTGGGCGTGCTGCTGCTGCGCCGCAGCACCCGCGCGGTGGCGCTGACGCCCGAGGGCACGACCTATCTGCAACGCTGCGCCCATGCCCTGGCCGAGCTGGACGACGCCGCCCGAGACCTGCGCGGCGAGGAGAGCGAGCCGCAGGGCGAATTGATCGTGACCGCGCCGGTGGTGTTCGGGCGGATGCATGTGCTGCCGGTGGCGCTGGCGCTGATGCGCCGCCACCCCAGGCTGACCATCCGCCTGACACTGCAGGACCGCCTGGTGCGGCTGGTGGAGGAAGGGGTGGATGTGGCCCTGCGCATCGCGGAGCTGCCGGACAGCGCCCTGCACGCGGTGCGCGTGGCGGAGGTGCGGCGCGTGCTGGTGGCCAGCCCCGCCTATCTGGCCGCCCATGGCACCCCGGCCGACCCGGCGGCCCTGCAGGCGCACACGCAGCTGGTGTTCGACAATTTCGCCGCCCAGGGCGAATGGCGCTTCGGGCCCGAGGGGCGGCCCGCCATCCGCCTCACGCCGCGGCTGCTGACCAACGATGTGGAGTCGGTGGTCGCCGCCGCGCTGGATGGCATGGGCATCGCCCGCGCGCTGTCATACCAGGTGGCGGGCCATGTGGCGGCGGGGCGGCTGGCCTATGTGCTGCCGGAGTTCGAGCCACCGCCCGTGCCGGTGCAGCTGGTGTTCCAGGCCAGCCGGGCGCGGGCGCCGAAGCTGCGGGTCTTCGTGGCCGCCCTGCGCGCCCACGCGCAGGCGGCGGGGATCGACTGATCGCGGGGCGCGGGAGCCCCCCCCCTCAGTAAACCCCGCCCAGGCCGCGTTCCACGCGCTCCGCCGCCCCCGGCGCGAAGCCATCGACCGGCTGGGCGCTGTTCTCCGTCCCGGGCCGGAAGGCTTCCATGATGGACTGCCCGTTGTCATGCGTGATCCGCACCAGGGAGACACCGGGCGGCGCGCGGAACGGCACGGGCGGGCTGCCCTGCAGGGCGGCGGCCATCACGTCGCGGAAGATCGGCGCCGCGTTGGAACCGCCGGTCTCGCCATTGCCCAGCGTGCGCGGGTCATCGAAGCCTACCCACACGGCCACCACGATGTCGGGGGTGAAGCCCACGAACCAGTTGTCCTTGTAGTCGTTGCTGGTGCCGGTCTTGCCGGCGACGGGGCGGTTCAGCCCGGCCCCCGCGCGCCCGCCGGTGCCGCGCTGCACCACGCCCTGCAACATGTTCACCATCTGGTACGCCGCGATGGGGTCGGTGATGCGGCGGCGGTTGTCCTCCAGGTTCGGCACCTGCTCGGGGCCGGAGGCGCAGGTCTGGCAGCCGCGCACATCGCTGCGCCACACCACGCGCCCGCGCTGGTCCTGCACGCTGTCGATCAGGGTGGGGTTCACCCGCCGCCCGCCATTGACGAAACCGGCATAGGCGGCGGCCATGCGGGCCACCGTGGTCTCGCCCGCGCCCAGGCTCATGGCGATGTAGGGCGGCATGTTGTCGATCACGCCGAAGCGGTTGGCCACGTCGCTGACGCGCGGCATGCCCACCTGCTCCGCGATGCGGACGGTGACGAGGTTGAGGCTGCGCTCCAGCGCCGCGCGCATGGAAACGGCCTGGCCGGTGGCGCCGCCGCTGTAGTTGCTGGGCCGCCACACGCCCGCGCCGGTCTGGATTTCCACCGGCGTGTCCATGAAGCGCTGGTTGGGCGGAATGCCTTCCTCCAGCGCCGCCAGATAGACGAAAGGCTTGAAGGAGGAGCCGGGCTGGCGCTGCGCCTGGGTGGCGCGGTTGTACTGGCTGCGCTCGAAGCTCCAGCCGCCGGACATCGCCAGGATGCGGCCGGTGGCGGGGTCGAGTGCCACCACGGCGCCCTCCACCTCCGGGATCTGGCGCAGGGTGACGCGGCCGGCGCGCTGGGCGATGGGCTCCACCATGATCACGTCGCCGGCGGCCACCACATCGGCCATGCGGCGCGGCGGGTTGCCCAGGCGCGGGGGGTCGCCGGCGCGCACCGGCAGCTGCGGCCGCGCCCAGGCGAGTTCGGACAGTTCCAGCACCGCGCTGCGCGGCACCGGGTTGCGGGCGGCGTCGCGCTCCAGCCAGGCCACGCGGGCCTCACGCTCGCTCACCTGCTGCACCACGGCCAGCTGCCAGGCGGGCAGCATGCCGCCGGGCCGGGCCGTGGCCTCCAGCGCCGGCTGCCAATCCTGCGGGCCGGCGGGGATGCGCGCCACCGGGCCGCGCCAGCCGCCGCGCCGGCGGTCGTAATTCGTCAGCCCGGCGCGCAGGGCGGTTTCGGTCGCGGCCTGCAGGTCGGGGTCCAGGCTGGTGCGCACCACCAGCCCGCCGCCGCCCGTCTGCTCCGCCCCGAAGCGGGAGACGAGTTCGCGCCGCACATCCTCGGTGAAGTGCTGGCCCACCGCCACCATGTCCGGCCGGCGGCTGGGACGGGTCTGCAGGGGCTCCGCCTGGGCGGCCTGCAATTCCGCCTGGGTGATGGCGCCGTCCTCGGCCATGCGTTCCAGCACCCAGTTGCGGCGGGCGCGGGCGGCCTCGGGGTGGCGGGCGGGGTTGTAGTTGTTGGGCGCCTTGGGCAGGGAGGCGAGGAAGGCCATCTCGCCCACCGTCAGCTCATCCAGCCCCCGGTTGAAATAGGCCTGGGCGGCCGCGGCCACGCCATAGGCCTGCGCGCCCAGATAGATCTCGTTCAGATAGATCTCGAGGATGCGGTCCTTGCTGAGCGTGCTCTCCAGCCGGATGGCCAGCAGCGCCTCCCGCGCCTTGCGCAGCAGGGTGCGGTCGGCACCCACCAGCATGTTCTTGGCCACCTGCTGGGTGATGGTGGAGGCACCCTGCATCCGCCGCCCCGACCCACGGTCGCGCACATAGGTGACGATCGCGCGGGTGATGCCCAGCGGGTCGATACCGTGATGCTCGCGGAAGCGCTGGTCCTCGGCGGAGATGAAGGCCTGCTGGAGGCGGGCGGGAATGGCCTCGATCGGCACGAACACCCGGCGTTCCACGGCCAGCTCCGCCATCAGCCGGCTGTCGGCGGCGTAGATGCGCGACATCTGCTGCGGGTGGTAGTCGGCGAGCCAGCGGTGATCCGGCAGGTCCGCCTGCAGGCTGGTATAGATGCCCACCGCCGCGACGCCGCCCGAGAGCACCAGCACCGTGGCGCCCACCGTCATCAGCCGAAGAATTCCCCAGCCCCGCGCGCGGCGCCGGCCCTTGCGGGGATTCTCCTGGCCGCCTTCCGGCGGCTCGGGTTTCGGTTCGGGCGCCGTAGGGTCAAGGGATGGCACCGCCATCCGGCCCCCTGCGCGAAGCTCATGCTCGGCCATGAAAGTGTCCGTCAAATCCCCTGGGGGTGCCACGCCTGCTCACGATGGCGTGCGCCCTGCCGCGTACATGGTGAATGCCGCATGCCGGAAGAAGTATCGCATGGCGGCGGAATTTTCTGAAATGCAGGAAGCCCGGGGCAGGGATACGCCGCGTCAGGCGCCCAGCAGCCCCACCCAGGCCCGGCGCCCGGCCCGCCAGCGCGGCCCGACCCAGGCGCGGGCATTCACCGGCCCGCGCGCCGTCAGCACCCGCAGCGGCACCAGCCGATAGGAGGGCCCCTCATAGGCGCGCAGCCGGGCCAGCGCCGCGCCATCGGGCCGCAGCAGCGCGCCCCCCACCATGGATCCGGGCCGGCGGACCAGGGTGGGATAGGGCGTGCCGCGCAGGAACACCCGGGCATGGCCCGGCAGCAGCGCGGGGCGCAATTGCCGATACAGCCCCGCCCGCCCCGATTGCCGGGCCAGCACATCGGCCCGCAGCAGCGTGCCGTACAGGAAGATCAGTCCGCCCAATTGTCGCGCACCGCCTCGATGAAATACTCGTAGTTGTCGGCGTTCACCACGGCGTTGTCCGGGTTGGACTTGGCCAGCGCCATGGCGTTGCGGGGGGAATAGACCACGTCGCGCGTGCGGGCGGCGATATGCGTCACCTCATGGATGATCACGCCCGCGCGGCTGTCGAAGCCGGTGTCCCGCCCGTTGAAATACAGGGAACAGAAGCCCATCGCCGTGGTCTGGGTGCTGGTGTAGGCGAAGCGGCCCTGCGGGCAGTTGTTCGGGTGGTTGCAGGCCAGGGTGGCGGGGCGCTGGCGGGCCAGCCAATCCGCCGTCAGGCGCAGGGTCTGCTCCACCTGCTCACGCGGGCCATTGCCGAAGAAGCGGCGGTATTGCGGCAGGCCGGGCTCGGCCTGCAGGCGGCGCAGGGCATCGGCGGTGATGCGGTGCGCCTCGCGGAAGCCGCTCTCGATCAGCTGCCGTTCCTCGGGCGAGCACAGGCCCGGCTGGGCCTCGGGCTGGCCGTTGTAGCCGGGCTTGCCCGGGAAAGGCGCCACGCCCTGGCCAGGGGGAGCATAGCCAGGGGGGGCATAGCCGGGCTTGACCCCCTGCGCGGCGGCCGACGCAGCCAGCGCGGCGCCGAAGGCGATCCCCAGAACCCAGTGACGAACCATCAGCACGCCTCCACCCTATGCTTGCGCCCATCGCAGCAGCCGATCATGGCAAGCATAGGGCGCGGCACCTGCCTCAGTGGCCGGAATTCTCGCCCGAGAAATCCGGCACCGCGAGGCCCGAGGCCACGACCTGCTTCGCCAAGCTGGCCTTCAGCCGCTCCAGCCCCTCGGCCGTGCGGGCCTCGGCACGCGCCACCAGCACCGCCTGGGTATTGGAGGCGCGCAGCAGCCACCAGCCATCCTCGGTCAGCACGCGCACGCCGTCCACATCCTGCACCTTGGCGCCCTCGGCGGCCAGGCGGCCGGCCACTTCCTTCACCACCTCGAACTTGCGGTCCTCGGGGCAGTCGAAGCGCAGCTCGGGCGTGTTCAGCACCTGCGGCAGGGCGGCGCGCATCTGGGCCAGCGTCTCGGGCGTGCGGCCCAGGATGCCCAGCAGCCGTACGGCGGAATACAGCGCGTCGTCGAAGCCATACCACTTGTCGGCGAAGAAGGTGTGACCCGACATCTCGCCCGCCAGCGGGCTGCCGGTCTCGGCCATCTTCTGCTTGATCAGGCTGTGGCCGGTCTTCCACATCAGCGGCGTGCCGCCGGCCTTCGCCACCTCGTCGAACAGCACCTGGCTGGCCTTCACATCGGCGATGATGGTCGCCCCCGGATGGGCCTTCAGCACGTCGCGGGCGAGGACCACCAGCAGCTGGTCGCCGAACAGCATGTTGCCCTCGCCGTCCACCACGCCGATGCGGTCCGCGTCGCCATCGAAGGCGATGCCGAGGTCGGAGCCGGTCTCGCGCACCTTGGCGATGATCTGGGCCAGGTTCTTCAGCACCGTGGGGTCGGGGTGGTGGTTGGGGAAGGTGCCGTCGATGTCGGCGTTGATCACCACATGCGTGCCGGGCAGCTGGGCCACCAGATCCTGGGTGATCTTGCCGCCCGAGCCATTGCCCGGATCCCACACCACCTTCAGGCCGCGGGCGCCGTCGTAATCCTTCAGCATGCGCGCCACGTATTCGGCCGCGACATCCACATGGGTGGAGGCACCCTGGGCTTCAGGCACCACATCGCCGGCGGCGGCCATGGCGCCGAGGGCCTGGATGTCCTTGCCGAAGAAGGGCTTCTTGCCGAGCATGGACTTGAAGCCGTTGTAGTTGGGCGGGTTGTGGCTGCCGGTCACCATCACCGCGCCATCGGTCTTCAGGTGATAGGCCGCGAAATACAGCATGGGCGTGGGGCCGCAGCCCACGCGGAACACCTGCATGCCGCTGGCCATCAACCCGTTCACCAGCGCTTCCTCCAGCATCGGGGAGGACAGCCGCCCGTCATAGCCGACCGCCACGCTTGAGCCCCCGGCGCGCGCCACCACCGTGCCGAAGCAACGGCCGATGGCGAAGGCATCCTCCGCCCCCAGGGTTTCGGCGATGATCCCGCGGATGTCGTATTCGCGCAGGCTGGTGGGGTGGAAGCTGTGCGTGAAGCCGGCCATCAAGGCCTCCCTATGCTGAGGTAGGTGAAGCCCGCGGCGCGCATCGCCACGGGATCGTACACATTGCGGAAGTCGCAGAAGACATCGCCCCGCATGGCGGATTTGAGGCGTTCGGGCGGCAGGGCGCGGAATTCGTTCCATTCCGTCAGCAGCACGGCGGCGTCCGCCCCCTCCAGCGCGGCGGTGGCGCTGGCGGCGAAGCGCACCCCGGCCGGCAGCAGCTGCCGGGCGAAGGCCGTGCCCTCCGGGTCATAGGCCGCGACCTCGGCGCCGGCCGCCATCAGGGCGGGCACCACCACCAGGGAGGGCGCGTCGCGCATGTCGTCGGTCTCGGGCTTGAAGGCTAGGCCCAGCACGGCGATGCGCTTGCCCTTCACATCCCCGCCGAAGGCCGCGATGACGCGATGGGCCATCTCCTCCTTGCGGGATTCGTTCACGGCGATGGTGGTCTCGATCAGCCGCAGCGGCGTGCCCAGATCCTGCGCGGTGCGCGCGAAGGCCAGCGTGTCCTTCGGGAAGCAGCTGCCGCCATAGCCCGGGCCCGGATGCAGGAACTTCCGCCCGATCCGGCCATCCAGGCCGATGCCGCGCGCGACATCATGCACATCGGCACCCGCGGCCTCGCACAGATTGGCCACCTCGTTGATGAAGCTGATCTTCATCGCCAGGAAGCTGTTGGCCGCGTATTTGATGATCTCGGCGGTTTCCAGGCTGGTCGCGACGATGGGCGTCTCGATCAGGTACAGCGGGCGGTACAGCCGGCGCAGGGTCTCCAGCGCGCGGGTGCCCAGCGCATTGTCCTCGGTGCCGATCACCACGCGGTCGGGGCGCATGAAATCGCCGATCGCCGCCCCCTCGCGCAGGAATTCGGGGTTGGAGGCCACCGCGATGTCGGGGTTGATCGGGCGGATCAGGTCGATGATCCGCCGCCCCGTGCCCACCGGCACGGTGGATTTGGTCACCAGCGTCAGCGGGCGGGTGGCCGCGCGGGCCACCTGCTCGGCGGCCGCGAAGACATAGCTGAGGTCGGCATGGCCATCGCCCCGGCGGGATGGGGTGCCGACAGCCAGGAACACCGCCTCCGCCCCCTCCATCGCTTCCTCCAGCGTGTCGTGGAAGGTCAGGCGTTCGTCGCGCACATTGTCCGCGACCAGCTTGTCGAGGCCTGGCTCATAGATCGGGATCCGCCCTTCGCGCAGGGCCGTGATCTTGCTGGCGTCGCTGTCCACCAGCGCCACCTGCACGCCGAATTCGGCGAAGCAGGCACCGGAGACGAGGCCGACATAGCCCGCCCCCAGAATGGCGATGCGCATCGTGCGCCCCTTACCGGTACTTCTCCATCACCGCGCGCATGCCGTCGGCCAGCTCGGGCCGCTTCAGCGCGAAGGCGATCTGCGCCTCCAGGAAGCCCATCTTGTCGCCGCAGTCGAAGCGCTTGCCCTCATACCGCACGCCATGGAAGGGCTGGTTGCCGATCAGCTTGGCCATACCGTCGGTCAGCTGCACCTCGCCGCCCGCGCCCTTTTCCATCTTGGCCAGGTGGCCGATCACCTCGGGCATCAGCACATAGCGGCCGATGATGGTGAGGTTGGATGGCGCTTCCTCGACCGGCGGCTTTTCCACCAGCCCCTTGACGGAAACCAGGCGGCCCTTGTCCTCGGCGATGTCGATCACGCCATACTTGTTGACGCGCTCCATCGGCACTTCCTCGATGGCCACGACATTGCCGCCCGTCTCCAGATACGCATCCGCGAGTTGCTTGGTGCAGGACACCTCGCACTGCATCAGGTCATCGGGCAGCAGGATGGCGAAGGGGTCGTCGCCGATGAAGCTGCGGGCGCACCAGATGGCGTGGCCGAGGCCCATGGGCACCTGCTGGCGGGTGGTAACGATGGCGCCGGGCGGCAGGGCCTGGGCGTGCAGCTCGGCCAGCTCCTTGTTCTTGCCGCGCTCGGCCAGGGTGCGCTCCAGCTCATAGGCCAGGTCGAAATGCTCGACGATCGCGGTCTTGCCGCGGCCGGTGACGAAGCAGAACTGCTCGATGCCGGCGGCGCGCGCCTCATCCACCGCGTACTGGATCAGCGGGCGGTCCACGACCGGCAGCATCTCCTTCGCCAGCGCCTTGGTGGCGGGCAGGAAGCGGGTGCCGAGGCCGGCGACCGGCAGGACGGCTTTCTTGAGCGGTTTGACCATGGAAGCGTGCAACTCCAACGAGCGGTGCGTGGCAGTGATGTGCCACGGCGCGCCCCGTGTTGTCACGGTGCGCGTCCGTGACGCAACAGCAAGTCCCGCGCGGCATTCAGCCGTGCCGCCAAATTGTCATCCCCGCCATGGTCGGGGTGGGCACGCAGCATGGCCTGGCGGTGGGCAGCGCGGATCTCGGCCTCCGTGGCGCCCGGGGAAAGCCCCAGCAATTCAAGGGCATGGGCCTGATCCAGCGGGGGTTCCCCGCCCCCCTGCCCTGCCCCCGCGCGCCAGTCCGGCGCCACCCGGTCCAGCCAGGCTTCCAGCAGAGGCACGCTCTCCGGGTCCTCCCGCCGGCACTCGGCCAGCAGGGCCCGCAGACCTTCCTCGGCCAATTCCGACAAGTCACGACCGGCGAAGGCGCCCCGTTTCACCCGCCCGCGCATCTCGCCGGTGGACAGGTCCAGCCGCATCTCCAGCGTGGCGGTGTCCACCCCGGTCTCCTGCCCCTCGGCGCGGGAGAAGACGGCCCTGGCCCGCCAACCCTGCCACCAGCGCCACAGCATCGGCCCCAGCAGCAGCAGGGCGGAAAAGGCGGTGCCGCCCCGACCGGCCAGCAGCATCAGCCCCAGCAGCAGCGCGCCCGCCACCGCCAGCAACCAGACCAAGGCGTTCTTGATCTGCGCCGGGTTGGCCCGGGCGAAGGCCTGCAGCCCGAACCAGCCCAGCGCCAGCAGCAGGAAGCCGCCCACCAGCCAGGGCATCAGCGCGGCCCCGGCAATTGCGCCAGCATGCCGCGCGCGGCCCCGCCCGGCAGGGCGCGCAGCCCCTCCCGCCCGCGCGCCGCGAAGATGGCCACCGCCCGCAGCAGGTCGCGCAGCGCCTCGGCGCTGGCGCTGTCGAAGGGCATGAAGGCCCCGCCCGACAGCTTCGCGATCTGCCGGAACGCCTCGGCGCTGGCGCGCTCGCCGCCCTCATGAAAGGCGAAGACCGGCGTGCCCGCGATGCCGAGCTGCCCCGCGATGTGGCAGATGGGGTCCAGCGCCTCCTCCATCGCGTCGCCCACCAGCACGGTGGCGTGCACGCGCTGGCGGCGGGTCTCATCCAGCGCATGGCTCAGGGCGCGCAGGATCTGCGTCTGCCCGCCCAGGCACCGCACCCCGGCCATGCGGCGCGTCAGCTCCGCCGCATCGGCCAGGAAGGGGGTGGCGGCGAATTCCAGATGCCCCCGGAAATAAGCCAGTTGCACCGCCAGCCCGCCCAGTTCGGCCGTCGCCGCGAACATGCCCGCCATCAGCGAACAGGCGGTGTCCCATGTCGGCTGGCGGCTGGCGGTCGCGTCCATCAGGAACAGCAGCCGCCCGCGCGGGGCCGCCGCCGGCCGGGCGGCCACGGCGCGCGCCTGTTCCAGAAAGGCCGCCACGGCGCCCGTCCCGGGCTTGGTGGGAAGCTTGCTCATGCAACAAAACATGGCCCCCGCTTGGGTGATGCGCCAGCCCTGCCCACATGCGAAGCTCGCCTGAATTCAACGGAGACGCCCATGCGCCGCGCCGCCCTGCTTGCCCTGCTCTGCCTCTCCGCCATGCCTGCCAGGGCGCAGGACCATCCGGCCGTGCAACGGCTGCGCGGGCTGCTCTCGGCCCAGGTCACGCTGGCCTACCACGCGGCCAGCCCCGTGGAGGGCGCGCCGGAGGCCGTGCGCCTGTCCGGCGTCACGCTGACGCGCGGGAATGAGACGGTCTCGATCGCCACCCTGCTGCTGGACCGGCTGAGCGAGACCGGCGCCGCCCGGGTGGAGGCCGACGGCCTGCAGGGCAACATGGCCAGCGGGCCGCTGCGCGCCACGAATTTCCGCCTGGCCGGGCTGGCCTATACCCCCGCCCCCGGCGGCGCGCCCCCGCTGCCCGATGCCTTCACGCTGGAGGAGATCACGCTGGAGGGGCTAGAGGTGGGCGGGCCCGCCAACGTCACCATCCGCCGCCTGGCCATCCGCGACTACGGCACCGGCCGGCGGACGCGAGCGGAGGTGGAGGGGCTGTCCGTGCTCGGCATTCCGGCCAGCCCGGTCAGCGACGTGGCCATCGCCCGCATCGCGACGGAGGGGCTGGACCTGGCCACCTGGTTCACCGCCGCCGTGCGGCAGGAACCGCCCCCGGGCCTGCACCCGGGCCAGGCCGGCCTGGTCGTCGAGGGCGTGGAACTGAGCGCCGCCGGCGCCGTGCTGGGTGGGCTGGAGCGGTTCTCGGCCGACGTTACGGCCGAACCCGACCAGTCCGGCACCGCCGCCATCGGCCTGCGCGGCCTGCGCGTGGAGCCGGGACCCGGGACCCAGCCCTTCCTGTCCATGCTGGAACTGCCCCGGCTGGATGCCAGCCTGACGCTGGATGCCGATTACCGCTCCGCCACCGGGCGCCTGACCATCCCCGCCTTCGCCATCGGCGTGCAGCAGCTGGGCGCCACCGCCATCGCCCTGACCATGGATGGCTGGACGCCGGAGGCCGCCCGCCAGCAGGACACCAGCCGCGTGCGCCTGGGGGCCTTCCGCCTGCGCCAGGTCGATGACGGGCTGTATGAGCGCGTGCTGCGCACCCAGGCCGCGCGCCAGGGCAGCACGCCGGAGCGCATCCGCCAGATGCACGCGCAGATGGCCCAGGCCACGCTCTCCGCCCCCAAGGGCGAGCCCGCCGGGCTGGCCAGCCTGCGGGAGGCGGTGCTGCGCTTCATCCGCGGCGAAGCCCGCACCATCGAGGTGACTGCCAGCCCGGAACAGCCCGTGCCCATGCCGCGGATCGAAGCCGCGGGCCCGCAAGGCCCCGCCGCCATGACGCGGCTGCTGAACCTGTCAGGCAGTAACCCCTGAACCGAAGGCGCCTGTCAGGGGCTCCGCCCCCGACACCCCCGCCAGGACCGTGCTCGGTCCTGGACCTAGATCAGTTTGGCGCTGATCCTAGGAAGGTGTTTTTACTTGATTTTTATAGGGCTTGTTGAGATTCATCGTGACCGTATGACGGCTGCGGCGAGATAGATCATGGCGGCGAATGAGCTGTCTGTTTTGTCGCTACGCAGTGCGATCCGTTTGAATTCCTTGAGTT
>NZ_JAAABL010000060.1 GCF_009900765.1 Rhodovarius lipocyclicus | reverse complement strand
GAGCAGCCCGGTAGCTCGTCAGGCTCATAACCTGAAGGTCACAGGTTCAAATCCTGTCCCCGCATCCATATCCAACACACAACACCCGCTCACCTCATGGTCAGCGGGCGTTGCGCGTTACAGGGCCAAATGCGCTCCCGCATGCAGGCTCCATCCGATCGCTGTTCCAATGTGGCGGGAACGACAAATCCCCGCTCGGCGGGGGCTATCCTCTCGGGCCTTGATGCATTGACCATCAATGTATAAGATCCCCGCATGGCACCCGCTCTCCGCACCGCTCAGGCTCCCCGCGTCAACTACGCCTCCCGCGAATACTGGGCGGGCACGATCAAGATGGGCCTGTCCAAATTCTTCATCCTGCGTGTCCTGCATGACGGGCCCCTGCATGGCTATGACATCGCCCGCGCCGTCGAGCGGACGACCGGGGGCTGCTGCTCGCCGACGGAAGGGACGATCTATCCCGTTCTGCGGGAGTTCGAGGCCGGCGGCTTCCTGACCGCGCATGAGGAAGTGGTGCAGGGCCGGCAGCGCCGCGTCTATCAGCTGACCGAAGCGGGCCGTGGCGCCTTCCGCGTCGCGCTCGATGCCTGGATGGAGGCGACGGCGGCGCTGCGCGATACCGGCCTTGCCTTCGCGGCCGCCGATCGCGCCGACGCCCGGCGCGCCAAGGGCGGGCCATGCTGCCCGTGACCCGCATGGCGACGCCTTCCCACGACTTCATGCCTCAACCCCCGATGCATTGCGGCTCGGGATTTCATCCAGGGAGAATTCCATGACGTCCTGCTGCTCAAGGCCGGTGGCCGCCTCGCAAGCCGTCCTGCCCGTGGCGATCATCGGCGCGGGGCCCGTCGGCCTCGCCGCCGCGGCGCAGCTCCTGGCCCGCGGCATCGCGCCGCTGGTCCTGGAAGCGGGCGCCGAGGCAGGCCATGCCATCCGCGCCTGGCGGCATGTGCGCATGTTCTCGCCCTGGCGCTTCAACACCGACGCCGCCGCCCGTGCCCTGCTGGCGGCGGAAGGCTGGGCGGAGCCCGACCCCGAAACCTATCCGACCGGCGGCGAGCTGCTGGACCGCTACATCGCGCCCCTGGCGGCCAGCGCCGCCCTGCGCGACCGCATCCGCACCGGCGCGCGCGTGACCGGCGTCGCGCGGCGCGACTTCGGCCGCCTGCATGACGGCGACGGGCGCGACGCGGCGCCCTTCATCCTGCATGTCGAAACCTGCTGCGGCATCGAGGCGATCGAGGCCCGCGCGGTGCTGGACTGCTCCGGCACCTGGGGCGCGCCGAACCCGGCCGGCAGCCACGGCATGCCCGCCCCCGGCGAGGCACGGCACGCCGACCGCATCGCCTATGGCATCCCGGACGTGCTCGGCGCGGAGCGCGCCACCTATGCCGGCCGCACGACGCTGGTCGTGGGCGCCGGGCATTCCGCGATGAACGCGGTGCTGGATCTCGTGGAACTCGCCAAGGCCGCGCCGGGCACGCGCATCCTGTGGGCGTTCCGCCGGCCGCTGGGCGCGGTGAATTTCGGCGGCGGCGCGCGCGACGGCCTCGCCCGGCGCGGCGATCTGGGCGCGCGGGCGCAGGCGCTGGTGGAAAGCGGCGCCGTGACCGCGCTCGCCCCCTTCCTGATCGACAGCATCGCACAGGCCGATGACGCGCTGGCCGTCTCCGGCCGGCAACTCGGGCGGACGAGGACGGAGCTGGCCCATCGCATGATCGTCGCCACCGGCTTCCGCCCGGACCTGTCCTTCCTGCGGGAGGTCCGGCTCGGCCTGGACCCGGCGGTGGAGGCGACCCCGGCATTGGCGCCGCTGATCGACCCCAACCTGCATTCCTGCGGCACGGTGCGCCCGCATGGCGAGGCGGAGCTGCGCCACCCGGACACCGGCTTCTACATCGCCGGCATGAAGAGCTATGGCCGCGCGCCCACCTTCCTGCTGGCGACGGGCCATGAGCAGGTGCGCTCCATCGCGGCCCATCTGGCCGGGGACAGCGCGGCGGCCCGCCGGGTGGAGCTGGTGCTGCCCGAAACGGGCGTGTGCTCGACCGAGCGCCCGGCGCCGGGCGCCGCCACGGCCTGCTGCGCCCCCGCCGCCGTGGCGTCCGCGCCGAAAGGCGGCTGCTGCTGCGGCTGAGGCGGGGCCTCAGCGCCCGCGCCCGAGCCGCCGCAGGGCCCAAAGCCCCAGCAGCGTCACCGGCGCGATATGGCCGAAGGCCAGGGCCCAGCCCATGAGATGGCCGGGCCCGGCGGCATCCAGCGCGAAGCCGGCGATGACCGGCCCCAGAAAGCCGCCCGCATAGCCGCACATGCTGTGCAGGCCCACGGCGCGCGACTGCTCCGCGCCCTCCAGCCGGTCGGCCAGCACCTTCAGCCCGGGCATGTAGCAGCCCGCCCAGCCCGCCCCGGCCAGAAGCCTGAGCGCCAGCGCGGTCCAGAACCCATCGGCGAACAGCGCGAAGCCCGCATGCGACAGTGCCGTCAGCGCCGTGCCGGTCATGTAGATGCGCCGGGCCGGGACGCGGTCGGTCAGCGCCACCAGCACGGGCACCGCCACCACATAGGCCGCGAAGAAGGCCCCGATGAGCCAACCCGCCTCGGCACCGGACAGCGACCAGCGCGCGATGAAGGCGGGCAGCAAGGCGGGCAGGGTGAAGGTGCCGATCTGCGCCAGCACCTGCGCGGTCACGACGGCGGCGGTGAAGCGTGGGCCGGTCACGTGCGGGTCCTGTGCTGGGGGCGCGGGATGATATCGCGCCCTGGGCAGGTGGCCAGCCGGCCCGGCCCTGTCATCGAAGCTTCACTGGCTAGCCGCGACTATTCGATTATAGTTGAAATATGGAATCGTCCACGGCCGCCCTCGCTTTCGCCGCCCTCGGGCAGGAAACGCGCCTCGATCTGCTGCGCGCCCTGCTCGCGGCCGGGCCCAGCGGCTTCGCCGCCGGCGACATCGCCGCCCGCCTCGGCGTCTCGCCCTCCACCCTGTCCTTCCATCTGCGCGCGCTGGAGCAGGCGGGGCTGATCGCCGCCACCCGCCAGGGGCGCAGCCTGATCTACACCGCGCGGATCGACCGCCTGCGCGCCCTGCTGACCTTCCTCGTGGATGCCTGCTGCGACGGCGACCCGTCGCGTTGCGGGGATCTGCACCGCCTGTTCGACCCCCTCCGGGAGACCGCCCGCATGCAACCGCCGACCTTCAATGTCCTGTTCCTCTGCACCCGCAACTCGGCCCGTTCCATCATGGCCGAGGCCATATTGGACAGCATGGCGGAGGGCCGCTTCCGCGCCTTCTCCGCCGGGTCCGATCCGCTGCCGGCGGGCCCCTTGCCCGAGGTGCTGGCCCAGCTGAAGGGGCTCGGCCACGATGTCTCCGGCCTGCGTTCGAAATCCTGGGACGAGTTCACCGGGCCGGATGCGCCCCGGATGGATTTCGTCATCGCCCTTTGCGACACGCTGAACCTGCAGGCCTGCCCGGATTTCGCGGGCACGCATGTCACGGCCGCCTGGCCGCTGCCGGACCCCGCGAAGTTCGCCGGCAGCCCGACGGAACGCGCGACGCTGCTGAACGAGCTGTACGCCGCGCTGCACCGGCGCCTGGGCATCTTCACCAGCCCGCCCTTCGGCACGCTGGACCGCATGGCGCTGAAGGCCCGGCTGGACGAACTGGCGCAGCCGCTCGCCGCCGGGGCCCGGGCATGAGGGTCGGCATCAACGGCATGGGCCGCATCGGGCGGCTGGCCCTGCGCGCGGCCATGGGTGCCGCTGAGCGTGCCGAGACCGACCCCCGCGCGGCCAACCGGCTGGAGGTGGCGCATCTGAACGAGATCAAGGGCGGCGCCGCCGCGACCGCGCATCTGATCGAATTCGACAGCGTGCAAGGCCGCTGGCGCACGGCGATCGAGGCCGAGGGCGAGGACGCCATCCGCATCGGCGGCCACCGCCTGGGCTTCAGCGAGCATGCCAGCCCCGGCGGGATCCCCTGGGGGGATCTGGGGGTCGATCTGGTGCTGGAATGCACCGGCAGGTTCCTCTCGCCCGAGGCGATCCAGGGCCATCTGGACCGGGGCGCGAAGCGGGTGATCGTCGCGGCGCCGGTGAAGTTCGACAGCGTGCTGAACGTGGTCGTGGGGGTGAACCATCACCTCTATGACCCGGCCCGGCACCCGATCGTGACCGCGGCCTCCTGCACCACCAACTGCCTCGCCCCGGTGGTGAAGGTGGTGCATGAGGCGATCGGCATCCGGCACGGCCAGATCACCACCATCCATGACCCGACCAACACCAACCTGGTGGTGGATGCGCCGCACCGGGACCTGCGCCGGGCGCGCAGCGCCATGCTGTCGCTGGCGCCGACCACCACCGGCAGCGCGACGGCGATCGCGCTGATCTACCCCGAGCTGAAGGGCAAGCTGAACGGCCACGCGGTGCGGGCGCCGGTGCTCAATGCCTCCCTGACCGATTGCGTCTTCGAGATGGCGCGCCCGACAAGCGCCGAGGAGGTCAACGCCCTGTTCCGCGCCGCGGCCTCCGGCCCGCTCGCGGGCATATTGGGCTTCGAGACGCGGCCGCTGGTCTCGGCCGATTATGCCCGCGATACACGCAGCAGCATCGTGGACGCCCCCTCCACCATGGTCACGGACGGCACGCTGCTGAAGGTCTATGCGTGGTACGACAACGAAATGGGCTATGCCTGCCGGATGGTGGACCTGGCCTGCCACATGCGCGCGGCCGGGATCTGACGGCATGGGCGGCAACGGTACCCGCAACTATGTCATCGTGACGCTCGCCTATTGGGGTTTCACGCTGACCGACGGCGCCCTGCGGATGCTGGTGCTGCTGCACTTCTTCCGGCTCGGCTACTCGCCCTTCACGCTGGCCTTCCTGTTCCTGCTGTATGAGGCGGCGGGGATCGGGGCGAATCTGATCGGCGGCTGGCTGGCCACGCGCTTCGGCATCGCGCGCATGCTGGCGGTGGGGCTGGCCACGCAGATCGCGGGCTTCCTGCTGCTGTCGGCGGTCTCGCCGGGCTGGGGGGCCACGCTGTCGGTCGCCTGGGTCGTCGTCGCGCAGGGCGTGTGCGGCGTGGCGAAGGACCTGACGAAGACCGCCTCGAAATCCGCCATCAAGCTGACGGCCGGCGAGGCATCCGGCCGGCTGTTCCAATGGGTGGCCTTCTTCACCGGCAGCAAGAACGCCATGAAGGGTGCGGGGTTCTTCCTGGGCGGGGCGCTGCTGCAGGCGCTGGGTTTCCGTGGCGCGCTGTGGGCCATGGCCGGGGCGCTGGCGCTGGTGCTGGCCGGCGTGGCGCTGTCCCTGCCGCCGCTGATGGGCAAGGCCAAGGCATCGACATCGGCGCGGGAGCTCTTCGCGAAGAACGCGGCGATCAACCTGCTCGCGGCGGCGCGGGTCGTGCTGTTCGGGGCGCGGGATGTGTGGTTCGTCGTCGGCCTGCCCGTGTTCCTCTATGCCAGCGGCTGGACCTTCACGATGGTGGGCAGCTTCCTCGCGCTGTGGACCATCGGCTATGGCGTGATCCAGGCGCTGGCCCCGGCGCTGGTGCGGCGCAGCGCCGATGGGCTGTCCACGGAGGTGCCGGCGGCGCGCGCCTGGTCGCTGGCGCTGGCGGCGGTGCCCACGGCGCTGGCCCTGATGATGCTGGCGGGGGTGGCGCGGCCGGACCTGTTCGTGCCGGTGGGGCTGTGCGTGTTCGGGGTGCTGTTCGCGGTGAATTCCTCCGTCCATTCCTATCTGGTGCTGGCTTATGCCGGCAGCGAGAAGGCGGCGGAGGATGTGGGCTTCTACTACGCCGCCAACGCGGCGGGGCGGTTCGGGGGCATCCTGCTCTCGGGGCTGCTGTATGGCTGGGGCGGGCTGGTGGCCTGCCTGGGCGGGGCGGCGGCGATGCTGGCGGCGTGCTGGCTGCTGACCCTGGCCTTCCCCAGCCGGCGCCCGCATCCCGCCGTCGGATGAGGGACGGCCGCCGAGGCGGCGCCGTCCCTTCCGGCATCTCAGCCTCCCCCAACTATTTGTAAAACACTGGACATCATGGTGCGCTATGGCTTCTCCTGCTATCCAGCAAGGAGGGAACCCAGTGCGCGCCTGCCTGTCCGATCGGCCCGCGTTTTCCGCCCCGGCGCGGAAAGCTTCTGGTACCTTCCATGCCGCTAAGGATAGCCGTGCCGCCGCTCGGCACGCCCGCTGAGATCCCGCCGCCAGCCATCCGGAGCCACGCCTTGACCCCGCCAGACACCCTCCTGCCTGTCGAAACCCAGCCCCTGCGCGACCTCATCCTGCGCAAGCTGACCTACACGCTCGGCAAGCCCGTCTCGGAGGCCAGGGACCGCGACTGGTTCATGGCCTCCGCCCTGGCCGTGCGGGACCGGGTGGTGGAACGCTTCCTGCGCCAGATGGAGCAGAACCGGGGCAAGGTGAAGAAGCATGTCTACTACCTGTCGCTGGAATTCCTGATCGGCCGGCTGCTGCGGGAAAACGTGAACAACTTGGGCCTGGTCGAGGAAATGCGCGCGGCCCTGGCCGAACTCGGCGTCACGCCGGACCAGGCGCGGCTGGCCGAACCGGACGCCGCACTCGGCAATGGCGGCCTCGGCCGGCTCGCGGCCTGCTTCCTCGAAAGCATGTCGAGCCTGGCCATCCCCGCCTTCGGCTATGGCATCCGCTACGACCACGGCCTGTTCCGGCAGATATTGCGCGAGGGCTGGCAGCAGGAATTCCCGGAGGACTGGCTCTCCTTCGGCAACCCCTGGGAATTCGCCCGCCCGGAATTCCGCTATCGCGTGGGTTTCGGCGGCGAGGTGACGGGCGATGACAGCGGCGAGCGCGCCACCTGGCAGCCCGCCGAATGGGTGGATGCCGTCGCCTATGACACCCCCATCGTGGGTTGGCGGGGTGAGCACGTGAACGTGCTGCGGCTGTGGCACGCGCAATCGCCCGACCCGCTGCGGCTGGATGCCTTCAACCGCGGCGACCACCACGGCGCGCTGGCCGAACAGGTGCGGGCCGAATCCATCTCCAAGGTGCTGTACCCGGCCGATGACAGCCCGGCGGGGCAGGAGCTGCGCCTGCGGCAGGAGTATTTCTTCACCGCCGCCGCGCTGGCCGATGTGCTGCGCCGGCAGATCCGCCAGATCGGCAATGTGGAGAGCCTGGCCGAGCACGCCGCCATTCAGCTCAATGACACCCACCCGGCCATCGCGGTGGCGGAACTGATGCGCCTGCTGGTCGACGAATACGAGCTGCCCTGGGGGCAGGCGTGGGAGGTGACGCGCGGCACCATCTCCTACACCAACCACACCCTGTTGCCGGAAGCCCTGGAATCCTGGCCGGTGCTGCTGATGGAGCGGCTGTTGCCGCGCCACATGCAGATCATCTACCGCATCAATGCCGAGCACCTGGACGCCGCGCGGGCCGCCCACCCGGGCGACGACCAGCTGCTGGCCAGCGTGTCGCTGATCGGTGAGGACCATGGCCGGCGCGTGCGCATGGGCCATCTGGCCTTTGTCGGCTCCCACAAGGTGAACGGGGTCTCGGCGCTGCACACCGGGCTGATGCGCCAGACGGTGTTCAGCGATTTCAACCGGCTGTTCCCGGACCGCATCGTGAACAAGACCAACGGCATCTCCTTCCGCCGCTGGCTGTTCCAGTGCAACCCGGGCCTGACCTCCCTGCTGGCGGAAACCCTGGGCCCGCGCGTGATGGACGACCCCGCGGCCCTGGCCGATCTGCGCGGCTTCGCCGACGACGCCATCTTCCAGGGCCGCTACGCCGCCGTGAAGCGCGCGAACAAGGAAGCGCTGGCGGTGATGATCCAGGAACAGACGGGGGTGAAGGTCGATCCCTCCGCGCTGTTCGACGTGCAGATCAAGCGCATCCACGAATACAAGCGCCAGCTGCTGAACGTGCTGCAGACGATCTCCCTGTACGAGGCCATGCGCGCCCACCCGACGCGGGACTGGACGCCGGTGGTCAAGATCTTCGCCGGCAAGGCCGCGCCCGGCTATCACCGCGCCAAGCAGATCATCAAGCTGGCTTGGGATGTGGCGCGCGTGGTCAACCGCGACCCAGCCGTGCGCGGCCTGCTGAAGGTGGCCTTCCTCCCCAACTACAATGTCTCCGCCGCCGAGGTGATCGTGCCGGGGGCCGATTTGTCCGAGCAGATCTCGACCGCCGGCCTGGAGGCATCGGGCACCGGCAACATGAAGCTGGCGCTGAACGGGGCGCTGACCATCGGCACGCTGGATGGCGCGACGGTGGAGATGGCCGACCATATCGGCCATGAGCACCTGTTCCTGTTCGGCCTGTCCGCCGGGGAGGTCGCGGCCCGTCGCGCGGAAGGCTGGAAGGGGGAGCAGGCGATCGCCGCCTCCGCCAACCTGGCGGAGGTGCTGGACGCGGTCGCGGGCGGCGTGTTCTCCCCCGACGACCGCACGCGCTACCATGATCTGGTGGCCAGCCTGCGCGGGGATGACTGGTTCATGGTGACCGCCGATTTCGACAGCTATCTGGCCGCGCAGAAGGATGCCATGGCGCTGTATCACGATACCGTGGCCTGGCGGCGCAAGGCGGTGCTGAACACGGCGGGCATGGGCTGGTTTTCCGCCGACCGCAGCATTTCCGAATACGCGGCCGAGATCTGGAACGTCCCGTTCTCCCGATGACGGGCTGGCGCGCCGGTGCGGGGGAGATCGCCGCGCTGCTGGCCGCGCGCCACCCCGATCCCTTCGCGCTGCTCGGGCCGCATGCGGTGCCGGGCGGTGTGGTGCTGCGCGCCTTCCTCCCCGGTGCCGAGGCGCTGGAGGCGCTGGCGGGCGGCGCCGCCCATCCGCTGGAACGGCGCAACGCGGCGGGCTTCTTCGAGGGGCTGCTCCCCGGCGCTTCCCTGCCGCTGGCCTATCGCCTGCGGGCCAGGCGCGGCGCCGATGCGTGGGAGGTCACGGACCCCTACGCATTCGGCCCCACATTGGGCCCGCTGGACGACCATCTGTTCGTCGAGGGCACCCATGCCCGGCTGTTCGATCGGCTGGGCGCGCATCCCTGCACGCATGAAGGCAGTGCCGGCGTGCGCTTCGCGGTCTGGGCGCCGGGGGCGCTCAGGGTCTCCGTGGTGGGGGATTTCAACGCCTGGGACGGCCGCCGCCACCCCATGCGCAAGCGGGTGGATTCCGGCCTGTGGGAGATCTTCCTGCCCGACCTCACGCCCGGCGCGCGCTACAAGTACGAGATCCTGGGCCGCGACGGTGCGCTCTGCCCGCTGAAGGCGGACCCGGTGGGTTTCGCCGCCGAATTGCGGCCGGCCAGCGGCTCGGTGGTGGCCGCGGCCGAGCCCCACCCCTGGGCGGACGCCGCCTGGATGCGGGCCCGCGCCGCGCGCGACCCCCGGCGTGAGCCCATGGCGATCTATGAGGTCCATGCCGGTTCCTGGCGCCGCCATCCCGATGGCCGCTTCTACAGCTGGGACGAGCTGGCCGAGGCGCTGATCCCCTATGTGCTCGACCTGGGCTTCACCCATATCGAGCTGATGCCGGTGGCCGAGCATCCGCTCGATGAATCCTGGGGCTATCAGCCGCTCGGCCTGTTCGCCGTCACCGCCCGGCATGGCCCGCCGGAGGGGCTGGCGCGTTTCATCGACCGCGCCCACGCGGCCGGGCTCGGCGTGCTGCTGGATTGGGTGCCGGCGCATTTCCCGCTGGATGCGGCGGGGCTGGCGCGCTTCGACGGCGGGCCGTTGTATGAGCCGCCCGACCCGCGCCGGGGCTTCCTGCCGGGCTGGGGCACGGCGGTGTTCGATTTCGGCCGGAAGGAGGTCTCGGCCTTCCTGGCCGCCAACGCGCTGTTCTGGCTGGAGCGCTACCACGCCGACGGGCTGCGGGTGGATGCGGTGCAGTCCATGCTCTACCTCGACTACGACCGCGCCCCCGGCGCCTGGGCGCCCAATGAGGATGGCAGCCGCGTGAACCGGGAGGCCGTGGCCTTCCTGCGCCACACCCACGCGCTGCTGGCGGAGCAGGTCCCGGGCGCGGTCACGGCGGCCGAGGAAGCCTCCGCCTGGAAGGGCATCACGGCCCCGGCGGCGGAGGGCGGGTTGGGCTTCGGCTTCAAGTGGAACATGGGCTGGATGAACGACACGCTGCGCTATGTGGCGACCGACCCGCTGCATCGCCGCTGGCACCATGACCTGGTCACCTTCGGCCTGATGTATGCGTGGAACGAGGCGTTCATCCTGCCGCTGAGCCATGACGAAGTGGTGCACGGCAAGGGCACGCTGCTGGGCCGGCTTCCGGGCGATGACTGGCAGCGCTTCGCCACGCTGCGCTGCTACTACGCCTTCATGTGGGGGCATCCGGGCAAGAAGCTGCTGTTCATGGGCCAGGAATTCGCCCCCTGGCGCGAATGGACCGAGGCGCGGGAATGCGACTGGTGGCTGCTGCGGCACGCGCCGCACCTGGGGGTGCAGGGGCTGGTGCGCCGGCTGAACGAACTGCACCGCACCGTCCCCGCCCTGCATGCGCGCGACTGCGAGCCCGAGGGCTTCCAGTGGATCGAGCCGGACGACGCCCTGCATTCCACCTTTTCCTGGCTGCGCTTCGATGGCGCGGGCGGGCCGCCGGTGGCCGTGATCTGCAACTTCACGCCGGTGCGGCGGCGGCAGCGCTTCGGCCTGCCGGTGGCCGGGCGCTGGCGCGTGCTGCTCAGCACGGATGACGCGGGCTATGGCGGCACCGGCGAGGCGATGGAGGGCGAGCCGCTGGCCGAGCCCGTGCCCTGCCAGCGCCAGCCGGCCTCCGCGCTGATCGACGTGCCGCCGCTCGGCGCGTTGTATTTGCAACCGATATCCTGGCCGTCGCGATCTGATCTGGCGCAAGATGCCAGCCGCGAAAACCACGTAGAAGGGAACCCGCCATGCCCGACGACCGTCCCCTGACCGGCCCCCCCTATGCGCGCCACGCCATGGCCTATGTGCTCGCGGGCGGGCGCGGGTCCCGCCTGCTGGAATTGACGGACCGGCGCGCCAAGCCCGCCGTCTATTTCGGCGGCAAGTCGCGCATCATCGATTTCGCGCTGTCCAATGCCATCAATTCCGGCATCCGGCGTATCGCGGTGGCCACGCAATACAAGGCGCACAGCCTGATCCGGCATTTGCAGCGCGGCTGGAACTTCCTGCGCCCCGAACGCAACGAGACCTTCGACATCCTGCCCGCCAGCCAGCGGGTGGATGAGCGCAACTGGTATCTCGGCACGGCGGACGCGGTGTTCCAGAACCTCGACATCATCGAGGATTACGGGCCGCGCTTCATGGTCATCCTGGCCGGCGACCACATCTACAAGATGGATTACGAGAAGATGCTGGCCCAGCATGTGGAGACGGAGGCCGACGTCACGGTCGGCTGCATCACCGTGCCCCGCGCGGAGGCCTCGGGCTTCGGCGTGATGCATGTGGATGAGGCCGGGCGTATCACCGATTTCGTGGAAAAGCCCGCCGACCCGCCGGCCCTTCCGGGCCATCCCGATCTCTCGCTCGCCTCCATGGGCATCTATGTCTTCGGCTACCGCTTTCTGGCCGAACAACTGCGCCGTGACGCGGAGGACCCGCATTCCAGCCACGATTTCGGCAAGGACCTGATCCCCCACATCGTGAAGCACGGCCGCGCCTTCGCCCATAAATTCGAGGATTCCTGCGTGCGCTCGGGCGCCGAGGCCGAACCCTATTGGCGGGATGTGGGCACGGTCGATGCCTATTGGCAGGCCAATATCGACCTGACGGACATCGTGCCCGACCTCGATCTGTACGACCGCGCCTGGCCGATCTGGACCAACGCCGAGGTGACGCCGCCGGCCAAATTCGTCCATGACATCGCGGGGCGGCGGGGCGAGGCGATCTCCTCCCTCGTCTCGGGCGGCTGCATCGTGTCGGGCGGGCGGGCCAGGCGGTCCCTGCTGTTCAGCGAGGTGCACCTGCACTCCCACGCGGTGCTGGAGGGGGCGGTGCTGCTGCCGCAGGTGGATGTGGGGCGTGGCGCGCGGCTGACCGATGTGGTGGTCGATCGCGGCGTGCGCATCCCCGCGGGGCTGGTGGTGGGTGAGGACCCGGAGGAGGATGCGAAACGCTTCCGCCGCACGGCGAACGGGGTGTGCCTGATCACCCAGCCCATGATCGACCGGCTCTCCTGACGCATGGCGCTGCCGGTTCTCGCTGTCGCGTCGGAGCTGTATCCGCTCATCAAGACCGGGGGGCTCGCGGATGCCGCGGGCGCGCTGCCGGCGGCGCTGGCCGGGCAGGGGGTGGCGGTGCGCACCCTCATCCCCGGCTATCCGAAGGTGCTGGCGGCGCTGGGGGCCGCGCGCACGGTGCTGGAATGGCCGGAACTGTACGGCGCCCCGGTGCGGGTGCTGGAGGGGCGGGCGGCCGGGCTGGACCTGCTGGTGCTGGACGCGCCGCATCTGTTCGACCGGCCGGGCGGGCCCTATGTGGCGCCCGATGGCGCGGAGTGGGGCGACAACGCCATCCGCTTCGCGGCGCTGGGCCGGGCGGCGGCGCGGGTGGCCGATGCGCTGGGCTTCGCCGCGGTGCATGCGCATGACTGGCAGGCGGGGCTGGTGCCGGCCTATCTGCGCTTCGCGCCCAGGCCCATCCCTTGCCTGTTCACCATTCACAACCTTGCCTACCAGGGCAAGTTCGATGCCTCCCTGTTCCCGCTGCTGGGGCTGCCGGCGCAGGCGATGTCCACCCAGGGGCTGGAGTATTTCGGCGCCATCGGCTTCCTGAAATCGGGGCTGTGGTACGCGGATGCGATCAACACCGTCTCGCCTTCCTACGCCGAGGAGATCCTGACGCCCGAGGGCGGCATGGGCCTGGATGGGTTGCTGCGCGGGCGGTCGGGGGATCTGCACGGCATCCTGAACGGCCTCGACACCACGGATTGGGACCCGAAGACGGACCCTCATCTGGCCGCGCGGTTTTCCGCATCCGCCCCGGCTGGGCGGGCGGCGAACAAGGCGGCGCTGCAGGCGCGGCTGGGGCTGGCGGCGGACCCTGCCGCGCCGTTGTTCGCCTTTATCGGCCGCCTGGCCTGGCAGAAGGGCGCGGACCTGCTGTTGGCCGCCGCCCATGTGCCGATGCAGGGCGGCGCGCAGCTGGCCATGCTGGGCTCCGGCGAGCCGGGGCTGGAACAGGCCTGCCGCAGCTTCGCCGCCATGCATCCGGGCCGCGCCGGGGCCTTCATCGGCTTCGATGAGGGGCTGGCGCGGCTGGTCTATGCGGGGTGCGACGCGCTGGTCGTGCCGTCCCGCTTCGAGCCCTGCGGCCTCGCGCAGCTGGCGGCGCTGCGTTACGGCGCGCCGCCCATCGTGGCGCGCACCGGGGGGCTGGCGGATACCGTCATCGACACCAACCACGCGGCGCTGGCCGCGGGCTGCGGCACCGGGGTGCAGGTGGCGCCCGGCAGCGCGGAGGCCCTGGCGGCCGGGCTGCGCCGCGCGCTGGCGCTGTATGCGGACAGCGCGGTGTGGCGAGGGATGCGGCGGCGGGCCATGGCCACCGATGTCTCCTGGGGGCCATCCGCCGGGCGCTATGCCGCCATCCTGAAGGGGCTGGCGGCGCGGCATGGATGAGGGGGCGCCGGCGCCGCTCGGCGTGCACCTCGTCACGGGCGGCGCCAACATCGCCATCCCCGCCCCGGGCGCCGAGGCGCTGGATCTGTGCCTGTTCGAGGGCGAGCGGGAGACCCGGTTCCGCCTGCCCGCCCGCACGGGGGATGTCTTCCACGGCTTCCTGCCCGGGCTGGCGGCGGGCGCGCGCTATGGGCTGCGGGCGCATGGCCCGGGTTGCCGGCCGGAGAAACTGCTGCTGGACCCCTGGGCGCGCCGCATCGACCGGCCCTTCGCCACGCACCCCGCCAGGTTCGGCGAGGACGACACCGCCCCCTTCATGCCCAAGGCGGTGCTGGAACCGCCGCTGCCACCCGTGGCACCCCCCGCCATCCCCGGCGCGAGGGTGGTATATGAGCTGCATGTGCGCGGCTTCAGCAGGCTGAACCCGGCGGTGCCGGAGGCGCTGCGGGGCACTTTCGCGGGGCTCGGCCACCCGGCCTCGGTGGAATACCTGCGGCGGCTGGGTGTCACGCATGTGGAGATCATGCCCGCCGCCGCCTGGGCGGATGAACGCCACCTGGCCCCGCTGGGGCTGACCAATTACTGGGGCTACAACACCGTGGGCTGGCTGGCGCCCGACCCGCGCCTGGCGCCGGGCGGCATGGCGGAGGTGCGGGCCGCCGTCGCCGCCCTGGCGCGGGCCGGGATCGGCGTGATCCTGGACATGGTGCTGAACCACAGCGGCGAGGGCGATGCCGAAGGCCCGGTGCTGTCGCTGAAGGGCCTCGGCGACACCGCCTGGTATCGCGCCGGCCATGATGGCTACGTCA
The DNA here is from genome assembly GCF_009900765.1 of Rhodovarius lipocyclicus. Lineage (GTDB taxonomy): Bacteria > Pseudomonadota > Alphaproteobacteria > Acetobacterales > Acetobacteraceae > Rhodovarius > Rhodovarius lipocyclicus. The sequence continues at coordinate 1,303 of NZ_JAAABL010000060.1, read as the reverse complement.
ACGATGCCGGCTGCGGCAATGCGCTGGCGCTGGACCGGCCGCTGCCTCTGCGCCTGGCCATGGACGCCATGCGGCATTGGGTGGAACAGGCGGGGCTGGCGGGGCTGCGGCTCGACCTGGCCACCACCCTGGCCCGGCGGGAGGATGGCTTCGACCCCGATGCGCCGCTGATCCAGGCCATCAGGCAGGACCCGGTGCTGGCCCGCAGCTGGATCATCGCCGAGCCCTGGGACATCGGCGCCGGGGGCTATCGGCTGGGACAATTCCCGCCCGGCTGGGCGGAATGGAACGACCGCTTCCGCGACGGTGTGCGCCGCTTCTGGCGCGGGGATGCCCATGCGCTGGGTGAGTTCGCCACCCGGCTGGCGGGCTCGCGCGATGTGTTCGGGGCGCGCGCCAGCACCGAATCGCTGAACTTCGTCACGGCGCATGACGGTTTCACCCTCGCCGATCTGGTCAGCCACGCGCACAAGCACAACGCCGCCAATGGCGAACACAACCGCGACGGCACCGATCACAACCTCTCCTGGAACCACGGGGTGGAGGGGGCCGACGAGGCCCTGCGCGAACGCCGCGCCGCCGATGTGCGGGCGCTGCTGGCCACGCTGCTGGCGGCGCGCGGCACGCCCATGCTGTCCATGGGGGATGAGGCCGGGCGCGGGCAGCGCGGCAACAACAATGGCTGGTGCCAGGACAATGCGCTGTCCTGGTTCGACTGGGCGAATGCGGATGCCGGGCTGACGGCGTTCGTGGCGCGGCTGGTCGCGGCGCGGCGGGCCCACCCCGCGCTGCATGCCACAGCGCCCCTGCTGGGTGAGGCCGATGCCTCGGGCGAGCCCGACGCCGTCTGGTTCGGCCTGGATGGCGGGCCGGTGGATTGGCAGGGCCGCGGCCTGGCCCTGCTGCTGCACGCGGCGGGCGACCGGGTACTGGTGGCGGTGCATGGCGGGGATGTGCCCGCGCGGCTGCGCCTGCCGCCGCCGCGCCCCGGCCATGGCTGGGCATTGCTGGCCGACAGCGCCGATCCGGTGCGCTCCGAACCGCCCCAACTCATGGCCCCGCGCAGCGTGGTCTGGTGCGCGGAAACGCCCGTTGCCCGCCGCCCGGCCCAGGCGCCCGATGCCGCGCTGCTGGCCGAGCTGGCCCGGGCGGCGGGCGTCGACACCGCCTGGCACGACATCGCGGGCCAGCGCCACGCCGTGCCGGAGGAGACCCTGCGTGCCATTCTGGCCGCGCTGGACCTGCCCGCCGAAACCGCCGCCCAGGCGCGCGACAGCCTGGCCCGCCGCCGCGCCCGGCCGCG
>NZ_JAAABL010000059.1 GCF_009900765.1 Rhodovarius lipocyclicus | reverse complement strand
TGCCCAGGCAATGCGGCGACATCTTCGCCCATTGCTCGTCACTCAAAACCAAACGCTGCGTCATCCAAAGCGTGAATCATAAACACACGTCACCAGGAAAGATCTAAATCTCAACAAGCCCTATAAAAATCAATAAGAAAAACCTTCCCAGGATCAGCGCCAAACTGCTCTAGGTCCAGGACCGAGCACGGTCCTGGCGGGGGTGTCGGGGGCGGAGCCCCTGACTGGCGCCCTACCCCAGGCTTTCCACCGCCGGCGCCAGTTCCGTCGATTTGGCGCTGGGGTGTCCCGGGTTTTTGAAGCGCAGTTCCCCATGCGGTGCCGCATCCGGTGCCGGCAGCCCGAACAGTTCCGCGCGGGAGGCGCAGGTGATGGCCACCACCGCGCGCGCCGCGGGCTCGGTCAGGAAGCGGCGGGCGGTGCCTTCCAGTTCCAGGCTGTCGCGCAGGGCGCGCCATTCGGTGCGGTCCAGATCCTCGATGAAGGTGCTGAGGATGCCTGGGCGGTTGCCCGAGAGGCGGGCCGCGTGTTCAGCCATGCGGGTTTTCGCGGCCTGGGCGATATCGTTGCTGCGCCCGGCGCGGGCGGCCATGACGAACAGGCTGCCGCTGGCGTTGTCGGCGGTCACGGCCAGGTGGGCTTCGTGGCCGAACTGGCTGCGCAGGGCGGCGGGCAGGCCGGCCTGGGCGCCCGCGATCAGCAGCGGGTCCAGCTTCAGCATGGCCTCCGCGCTCGTGTCCTGGCGCTTCTGGGCGGCCAGCATGGCGGTGATGCGCCCGTGCAGGGCCGCGATCTGCCCGGCATCCTGCGCGCCCTCGGGCAGGGTCATCTTCAGGATGTAGCGGCCGGGATGCGCGGCCAGCCAGGTCTGCAATTCGGGGTTCAGCTGGTCCATCAGCTGGAACCAGGCGCCCTTCTGCAAGGGCCGGCCTTCCTCGGCGGAGACGGTGACGCAGGCGATCTCGGCCGACACGCCCTGGCGTTCGATCGTCAGGTCCCAGGGCGTGCTGTCCAGCAGCCCGTCGAAGCGCACGGCAAAGCCCTGGGCGCGGGCGCGGGCGGCGGTGCGGGCCAGGTGGAAGATGGGCACCAGCGTCGCCTCCCCCTCCAGCCCCGCGCGCAGCTGGGCGCGCAGGCGACAGCGCGGCTTTTCCGGCAGGGAGCGCGCGAGGGCGGTCAGTTCCTGCGCGAAGCCCAGCACCAGCCGCTCCGGCGTGCCGGCGTTGCGCAGGCGGGCGGGGTCCGCCAGGCGGTTCAGCATCAGCTCCGCCGCGTGGCGCTGCTGGGCGGCGCGGCCTGTGTAGCCGCCCCGCCGGTTGATGCTGGACAGGCGCTGGCCCCAGGCCTCCCGCCCGCCGGCCAGGCACAGGAATTCCCGCAGCGGCGAGGCTTCGGTCATGTCCTGGGCAGTCGAATCCAGCATGGCAAGGGTTCCGCTCGGGTGGGAGTTGCGGGAAGCGCCCAACTTCGCACCGCGTCAAGGACTTGAAACCGGGCCGGGTTATCATACCGAGACGGTCCTGTTTGGCGAGGGCGCTTTTCCCCCGCGCGGCCCGTGTTACAGAAAGGTATGATTCCTCTCGACACCGTGCTGGGCGTGATCGACACCGTGGGGGTGGTGGCCTTCGCGGCTTCCGGCGCGCTGGCGGCCGCGCGGCAGCGGATGGATGTGGTGGGCTTCATCCTGATCGCGCTGATCACGGGGCTGGGCGGCGGCACGCTGCGCGACCTGCTGCTGGGCCGGCTGCCGCTGTTCTGGCTGCGCGCGCCGGGGCTGCTGGCGATGATCGCGGTGGTGGCGGTGCTGGTCTTCGTGGCGGCGCCGCGCTTCCGGCTGGGCGCGCGCATGCTGATCTGGGCCGATGCGCTGGGCCTCGCGCTCTATGCCGTGCTGGGGGCGGAAATCGCGCTGCTGGCGGGTGCCGACCCCTGGGCCGCCATGCTGCTGGGCGTCGTCTCGGCCAGTTTCGGCGGCATCATGCGCGATGTGGTGTGCAACGAGGTGCCGCTGCTGCTGACGCGGGAGATCTATCTGCTGGCCGCGCTGGCCGGGGCCGCCTGCTTCGTCATGCTGCGGCTGTCTGGCGTGTGGCGGGAACACGCGGTGCTGGCGGGCATGTGCCTGGCCTTCGGCATCCGCGCGGCGGCGATCCGCTTCGGCTGGTCCCTGCCGCCCTATCGCGAACGATAAAAAACCGGCCCCCCTTTCGAGGGGCCGGTTCCGTGGGGCTCGGAGCTCCCGGGTCCATGGCTTCCGGGAGGTCAGGCCCCCCGTGGGTTACCCGCGGAGACCGGAGGCAGGCACCCAGATGGTGCGGTCACGGCCGGCGACGTTCTCCACCGCGGGCACCTGGCCTGCGAGGCCCTGTTGCGCCGGGCCATTGTCCAGATAGCTGATCACCGGCCGACCCTCATCCACACCCGTGACGACGGCCACGCCGCCGCCCACGATGTTGCCGCGCGCGGCTTGGCCGTACACGACATGCTGGCTGGCGAAATCACCCGCGATCCGGGGGGCTTCCTCGGCGAAGGCCGCGGTGGTGGAAAGCAGCGCCGCGACGGCGGCAATGGCGAACTTGTTCATATCCGGTCTCCTGTTCTCTGTGAGGGCCGCCGTTTCCGGCCGCCCTTCGGTGAACAGACAGATGCTCCGTTCCGCCGCACTTTCCCAATCATGGCTCGGCATCGTGGCCATACGCCCAGGTTATGAAAGCCTTCGCGCGATTTCCGGTTTGCATCCTCGGCGCGGCCCTCTATCGTTTCGCACAACGATACGAAACACGGAGGAACCCCCATGCGCCTGACCCGCCGCACGCTGCTGCATGCCGTCCCGGCCGCCCTGGCCACGCCCGCCTTGGGCCAGGCCCCCTGGCAGCCCGACCGCCCGATCCGCGCCATCGTGCCCTTCCCCGCCGGCGGCGCCACCGATGTCTGGGCCCGGCTGTGCCTGGAACCCATGAGCGAGATCCTGCGCGTGCCCATCGTGGTGGAAAACCGCTCCGGCGCCGGGTCCATGATCGGCTCCGACGCGGTGGCCAAGGCGGCGCCGGACGGCACCACCCTGCTGTTTACCATCACCACCCTGGTGCAGGCCCCCATCGTGCTGGGCAACGCGCCCTATGACGCCATCCGGGACTTCACGCCGATCGGCATGATGGGCGCCACCGTGCTGATCTTCATGTGCCGCTCCAGCCTCGGCCCCCGCAACCTGCCGGAATTCGTGGAATTCGCCCGCGCCCGGGCCCGCGCCGGGCAGGGGCTGTCCATGGGCTCCTACGGCTCCGGCTCCACCGGGCATGTCTTCGGGCTGCAGGCCAACCAGGCGCTCAACCTGGGCCTGACCCACGTCGCCTATCGCGGCGAGGCCCCGATGATCAGCGCCTATCTGGGCAATGAGGTCGATTGCGGCTTCAACAGCCTCACCTCCGCGCGGGAGCACGTCATCTCCGGCAAGCTGCGCCCGCTGGCCGCCCTGGGCGAGGCCCGCGCCCAGACCATGCCCGAGATCCCCACCTTCATCGAACAGGGCGCCGATGTCGGGCGCGGCTGGGCCGGCTTCGTGGGGCTGCTGGGCCCCGCCCGCCTGCCCGCCCCCATCCTGGCCCGGCTGGAGGACGCCTTCCGCCAATCCATGGAACGCGAGACCGTCCGCCGGCGCCTCAACCAGCTCGACACCGACGTGGACTGGCAGGGCAGCCAGCAATTCGGCCAGACCATCATCCGCTCCCGCGATATCTGGGCGGAACTGACCCGCGGGATCGACCTTCAGCTTTGAGGGTTGCCACCCTCCGGTGATTCCACCTCCGGCGACCACGCTTGGTTGCTCGCGTGATTCACGCCTCCGGTGATTCCACCTCCGGCGACCACGCTCGGACAATCGCCAGCAACCGCTCCAGCACCTCCGGCGAGAGCTTGCCGATCCGCTCCCCCAGCAGATTGGCCAGCTCCGTCGCCTCCGGGCTCAGCCCCGCCGTGTCCAGCACCACCTTGGGATGGGACAGCCCGGCCAACCGGCCCATCTCATCGCCTTCATCCCAGATCAGGCCGAAGAACTCATTCACCTGATGCACCAGCCCCGCCGAAGGCCGGCCGCGATGCCCATGCTCCAACGCCGACAAATACGCCGACGACACCTGCAACGCCCGCGCCAACTCCCCCAACGTCACACCACGCTCCTGCCGCAACGCCCGCAGCTTCCGGCCGAACGGGGTCATGCGGGAGGCACCGGTGAGCAGGGGCGGAAACGAGAGGGGCTTTGCCCCCCTCGTGCTCCCCCCACCAAAGGCCGAAAGGCCCTTGGAACCCAATGATTTGGAAGTTGGGAGAGGGGGCTCCAAGCGCCCTTTGGGCCCGACGCGCGCTCGCGGCCCCCTCTCCCAACTTCCAAACTAAACTGATGGGGTCCAGGGGCCTTTCGGCTCCTGGCGGGGGAGCGCGAGGGGGCAGAGCCCTCTCGCATCCACCTGCCCACCCGCGCCCCCCTCACGGCCGGGCGCGCCGCAGCAGCAGGGTGACGCTGCCGGTGTTGGCCTGGTGGGGGTGGGCGGCGGCCAGGATGTGGTGGCGCAGGGCCGGGTGGTTCAGCCAGTGGGGCAGTTCGCGTTTCAGGATGCCGCCTTCGGGGCCGCCTTTGCCGGTGATGATGGCGACGCAGCGGATGCCGTCGGCCAGCGCGTTGAGCAGGAAACGGTGGACCAGGGCGTGGGCGTCCTGCGCGAAGCGGCCGTGCAGGTCGAGCGTGCGTTCGGCGCGGGTGCGGCCGCGCGTCAGGTCGCGCCAGCGTTTGCGGTCGATGTCCGGGGCGGGCAGGCCCACGGCCAGGGGTTCCGGCGCGCGGGGGCGCGGGGGGGCTGCGGGGGCCGTGGGCAGGGGTTCGGCGGGGGTGGGGGCCGGGGGCGCGGGCGGCAGGGCGGGGCGCAGGCGCCCGGGCAGGGGCGCGATGTGCTGGGCGAAGACGGCCCACAGGTTGCGGTCGTCCTCCGACAGGGCGCGGGGTTTCGGCGCGCGCCGGGGCGGCGTGGGTTCTGGGCGGCGCATCGTGCTGTGGCCTGGGGGGCGGGTCAGCCCAGGGCCTCCGGGTCGTCGTCCACCAGGATGACGTGCAGGTTGCGCGGGCCGTGGGCGCCCAGTTCCAGCGTCTGTTCGATGTCGGCACTGCGGGAGGGACCGGTGACGAGCATGACATTGCGCGGCATGAAGCCGCCGGTCAGGGCGTCGTGGCTGGCGGCGCGCAGCTTCGCCCAGGCTTCCTCATAGGCACCGACGACGGCGCTGGCGCGCAGCACCACGATGGCGGCGTCCGGCAGCAGGTTCAGGGTGGTGGGGCGTTCGGGCGCGCTGGGCAGCATCAGCGTGCCGGTTTCCGCGATGCCGGCGAAGCCGTGCTGCAGGCTGGCCTGGTCGGTGCCCTGGCCGCGCCGCGCCTCGAAGGACAGCATGGGGAAGCGGTGCCAGGGCAGGCTGGCCAGCTCCGAGTGCGGGGCCATGGCGAAGCGGGGCGGCAGGTTCTGGGCGGCCAGGTAGTCGGCCAGGGCGGCGGGCACGGCATCCAGGTCGGGCACGCGCTCGGCGGTGGCGAATTCCTTTTCCAGGTTGCGGATGAACAGCGCCACCTGCCCGGCGCGCGGCAGGCGGGACCGCGCGGGGATGATGTGGGTGGGGTGCGCGGCCAGGCGGGAATCCAGCATGGCCTGCTGGTCCGCCGGCAGGGGGCCGCGGCGCAGCCCGCGCCGGATGGAATTCAGAATGACGTCACGGCTCATGCCGGGGCTCCGGTTTCATGGCGGCCTCGATGCGGTCCAGCGCGTCCTCGATGCGGTTCAGGCGGGCTTCCACCTCGGTCGGCGGGTCCTCTCCGCCCAGCAGCCAGGCCAGGGTGGTGCGGGGGGCGGGGCGAGGTGGTGGAGACGGTTTCGGGTCGGCCATGGATCATCACTTGGCGCGCTGCCGGCGGGCGTATTCGGCCATGAAGGTGCGGCCCTCCGGCACCGGCAGGTCGCGGCCCGCCGTCCAGCCGCCGGCGAAGGGCAGGGCATGGAAGGCGCCCCGCCCGCGCCCCAGCAGCTTCAGCGTGCCCGCGCCCAGCCGCGTGGCCAGCCGGTACATCGTCGGGCGCTTGGCGAACCAGCCCCACAGCCCCATCGCGCGGCGCATCACGGGGGGTTGCAGGTGGCGCTCGAACTCCCGTTCCCGCCAATGACGCATCAGGCTGGGCAAGGGGATCTTCACCGGGCACACGCTCTCGCACCGGCCGCAGAAGGTGCTGGCATTGGGCAGGTGCCCGGCCTTGTCCACGCCTTGCAGCGTGGGGGTCAGCACCGCGCCCATCGGGCCCGGATACACCCAGCCATAGGCATGCCCGCCGATCGCGCCATAGACCGGGCAGTGGTTCATGCAGGCCGCGCAGCGGATGCAGCGCAGCATGTCCTGGAATTCCGTGCCCAGCATGCCCGACCGGCCATTGTCGATCAGCACCACATGGTATTCGGCCGGGCCGTCCAGGTCCTCCGCCCGGCGGGCGCCGGTGGAGAAGGTGGTGTAGACGGACAGGTCCTGCCCGGTGGCGCTGCGCGCCAGCAGGCGCATGAACACGCAGGCGTCCTCCAGCGTCGGCACCATCTTCTCGATGCTGGCCAGCACGATGTGCACGCGCGGCAGGGTCTGCGTCAGGTCGCCATTGCCCTCGTTGGTGACGATGACGCTGGTGCCGGTTTCCGCGATCAGGAAGTTGGCGCCCGTGATGCCCACATCGGCGGTCAGGAACTTGTCGCGCAGCCGGGTGCGGGCCTCGGTCAGGATGTCCCGGCGCTCGTGGAACTGGCGGTCGGCCGGCAGGTCGGCGTGGGATTTGCGGAAGCTCGCCTCCCAATCCTCCCGGTTCAGGTGGAAGGCGGGGGCGATGATGTGGCTCGGCGGTTCGTCGCGCACCTGCAGGATGTATTCGCCGAGGTCGGTCTCCACCGGCTCCATCCCATGGGCTTCGAGATGGGCGTTGATGCCCAGCTCCTCGCTGATCATGGACTTGCCCTTGGTGACGGTGCGGGCACCGGCATCCTGGCAGATCTTCAGCACGGCCGCCCGGGCATCATCGGCGGTGGAGCACCAGTGCACCACGCCGCCCGCGCGCTCCACCTTGTCGGCGTAGCGTTCCAGATAGGCGTCGAGGTTCGCCAGCGTGTGGTTCTTGATGTCCCGCGCCACGTCGCGCAGCGCCTCGAATTCCGGCAGGCCGGCGACGGCGGCGGCGCGCTTGGCCTGGAACCCGTCGCGGAAGCGGGTCAACGCCTTCTGCAGGGGCGCATCGGCCAGGGCGGCGGATGCCCGTTCCTTGAACCGCGGGGAATGGACTTGCATGCGCAAAGTCTAGCGCCCTGCCGCTCCGCGCGCCACTCGGCACCGCCATGCGGTAATATCGCCCCTCAGCCTTGTTGCAAGGCTGTGGCGCATGGGCTTACCTCCCGCGATCCGCCCTCGGAGCTGCCGCCGCCATGAACGAGATTTCCATCCCGCGTCCGAACAACCTGGACGCCTACTGGATGCCCTTCAGCAACAATCGGGAATTCAAGAAGAACCCGATGATGCTCGCCCGCGCGAAGGACATGTTCTACTACACGCCCGAGGGCCGGGAAGTGCTGGACGGCACCGCCGGCCTGTGGTGCTGCAACGCCGGCCACGGCCGCAAGGAAATCACGGAAGCCATCCAGAAGCAGGCCGCCGTGATGGACTACGCGCCCACCTTCAACATGGGCCACCCCATCGCCTTCGAGGCCGCGGCCCGCGTGGCCGAGATGACGCCCGACGGCATGGACCGCGTCTTCTTCACCAATTCCGGCAGCGAGAGCGACGACACCGCGCTGAAGATCGCGCTGGCCTATCAGAAGGCCAAGGGCCAGGCCAGCCGCGTGCGGCTGATCGGGCGTGAGCGCGGCTATCACGGCGTGGGCTTCGGCGGCATGTCCGTCGGCGGCATCGGCGGCAACCGCCGCCAGTTCGGCGGCCAGCTGCCCTATGTGGACCACCTGCCGCACACCCATGGGCTGAAGGAGAACTTCTTCTCCCGCGGGATGCCGCAGAACGGCGCCTTCCTGGCCGACAAGCTGGAGGACCTGGTGGCCCTGCACGGCGCGGACACCATCGCCGCCGTGATGGTGGAACCCGTCTCGGGCTCCACCGGCGTGCTGGTGCCGCCCGTGGGCTACCTGAAGCGCCTGCGTGAGATCTGCGACAAGCACGGCATCCTGCTGATCTTCGACGAGGTGATCACCGGCTTCAGCCGCATCGGCGCGCCCTTCGGCTGCGAGCGGATGGAAGTGATCCCCGACATGATCACCATGGCCAAGGGCCTGACCAACGCCGCCGTGCCCATGGGCGCCGTCGCGGTGAAGAACGAAGTCTACGACATGGTGGTGAACAACAGCCCGGCCGGTATCGAGCTGTTCCACGGCTACACCTATTCCGGCCACCCGCTGGCCGCGGCCGCCGCGATCGCCAGCGTGGACATCCACCAGAAGGAAGACCTGGCCGGCCGCGTCCGCGCCATCGAATCCTACTGGGAAGACGGCGCCCACAGCCTGAAGGGCGCCCCCAACGTGGTGGACATCCGCAACTTCGGCCTGATCGCGGGCATCGAACTGTCCTCGCGCCCCGGCGCGGTGGGCGCGCGCGCGATGGACGTGCTGCGCAGCTGCTTCGACGACGGGCTGCTGGTGCGCGTCACCGGCGATATCATCGCCCTGTCGCCCCCGCTGATCATCGAGAAGCCGCACGTGGACCGCATCTTCAACACGCTGGGCGACGCGCTGCGCAAGGCGGCCTGACAGCGCTGGGGGCTTCGCCCCCTGGCCCCCCAGTCAGGGGCGCTGCCCCTGACGACCCCGCAAAGGGTTGTAGCAACCCTTTGAACCCATGGATTGGCGCCTTACCTTGGCAGGTAGGGCGCCTTTTTCATGATAAAAATCAACGGGAACCGCCTTCCCAGGACCGGCGCCAAACTGATGGGGTGCAGGGGCCTTTCGGCTCCTGCCGGGGGTCCAGGGGGCGGCGCCCCCTGGATAGCGCCACCCCAGGATCAGAACCCCCACTGCAATGCGGCGAAAATCGGCCTAAATAGGCCTTATGCGCCGACACATCCTGGCCGCCTTCGCGGTGGTTCCTTTCCTGGCCTGGGCCTTGCCCGCCATTTCCGCCGAGCCGCAGGAGGGTGCGGGCGCCATGCTCGCCCACCGTGCGGCCTATCGGCTGACGCTCGACACCTCTCGCGACCAGGCGGGCATCCAGCGCGCCGAGGGCGCGATGGTGTTCGAGGTGCAGGACGCCTGCGAGGGCTGGACCACCCGGCAGCGTTTCACGCTGGTGCTGACCGACCGCGACGGCAACCGCATCGAGACCAGCAGCGACTATTCCACCTTCGAGGCGAAGGACGGCTCGCATCTGCGTTTCTCCCTGACGCAGATGACCGAGGGTGCCGTGACCCAGCGCATTTCCGGCGAGGCGAGCGTGACGCCGGAGGGCGGGCGTGCCCGCTACCAGGACCCCGCGCCGAACGAGGTCGCGCTGCCGCGCGGCACGCTGCTGCCGATGATGCACACCATCCGCGCCCTGGCCACCGCGCGGGCGGGCCAGCGCATCCTGTCCGCGCCGCTGATGGACGGCACGGATGAGGACGGCGCGCAGGACACCAGCACCTTCATGACCGGCAGCTGGCAGGAACCCGCGGCCCAGCCGCGCTTCCCGGCCCTGGCCGGGCAGGGGTCTCAGCGCATGCGGATTTCCTTCTTCGAGCCGGGCCAGCAGGGCGGCGCCGGCACGCCGAACTATGAGGTCGCGCTGCGCTATTACGCCAATGGCGTGGCCGACGACGTGCACATGGATTTCGGCGAATTCAGCGTGGTGGGAGAGCTGCTGGAGCTGGCCCCCACCCCCGGTGCCTGTTGAGCGGCCCGGAAGACCAAAGCTGGGCCGCGCTGCTGGCCGGGCGGGCGGAGGGCCCGCTGGCCGGGCTGTTCGCCCCCTGCCTCGCGCCGCCGCCCGGGCCTGATGGCTGCCTGGTGATCGGCCGGCTGGCGCAGACGCTGGATGGGCGCATCGCCACCCGCAACGGTTCCTCGCAATGGATCGGCGGGCCGGCGGACCTGGTGCACACCCACCGGCTGCGCGCGCTGTGCGATGTGGTGCTGGTGGGCGCCGCCACCGTCGCCGCCGACGACCCGCAACTGACCACCCGCCTGGTGCCGGGGCCGGACCCGGTGCGGGTGATCCTCGACACCCGCCAGGAACTGCCGCCGGAGCGCCGCGTGTTCCAGGGCGGGCCGCGCACCATCCTGGCCGTGGCGGCGGACGCGGCACGCGGCACCCGTCATGGCTCGGCGGAAATCCTGCCCATCCCCCGCTGCGGAGAGGGGCGGCTGGACCTGCCCGCCCTGCTGGCCGCGCTGGCGGCCCAGGGGCTGCGGCGCATCTTCGTGGAGGGCGGGGGCGTCACCGTCTCCCGCTTCCTCATCGCCGGGCTGCTGGACCGGCTGCATGTGACGGTGGCGCCGATCATCCTGGGCTCCGGCCGCCCGGCCTTCGCCCTGCCGGAGGCCCTGCGGATCAGCGACGGGCTGAAACTCTCCTGGACCTGCCACGATATCGCCCCGGATGTGCTGTTCGATATGGCGGTGAACCGCGCCCGCCCGCCCATGGTCTGCCTCTGATGCCGCTCGCGCTGTGGGTGACCGCGCCGGGCCAGGTGGCGCTGCTGGACACGCCGCTGCCGCCGCGCGGGCCGGATGATTTGCGCCTGCGCATGCTGGCCAGCGGCATCTCCCGCGGGACGGAGCGGCTGGTGCTGCACCACCGCGTGCCCGAAAGCCAGTTCGCCACCATGCGCGCGCCCCTGCAGCTGGGCGAATTCGGCGGGCCGGTCGCCTATGGCTATTGCGGCGTGGCGCGGGTGGAGGAAGGCGCGCTCGCCGGGCACCGCGTCTTCGTGCTGGCCCCGCACCAGCAGGAGCTGATCGCCCCCGCCGCGCTGTGCACCCCCCTGCCCGATACCCTGCCCACCCATCGCGCCGTGCTGGGCGCCAATATGGAAACCGCGCTGAACATCATGTGGGACGCAAGGCCGCTGGCCGGTGAGCGCGCCCTGGTGATCGGCGCCGGGGTGGTGGGGCTGCTGGCGGCCTTCCTGCTGGCGCGCTTCCCCGGCGTGAAGGTGACGCTGGTGGACCCCGACGCCAGCCGTGCCGGCATCGCCGCCGCGCTGGGCGCGGAATTCGCGGCACCCGGCGACGCGCCCGCCGAGCAGGAGTTGATCATCCACGCCAGCGCGACGGAGGCCGGGTTGAACCTCGCCCTCTCCCGCGCCGCCTTCGAGGGGCGGATCATCGAGGCGAGCTGGTTCGGCGCCACCCGCCCCGCCCTGGCGCTCGGCGAGGCGTTTCACCAGAAGCGGCTGTCCATCGCCTCGACCCAGGTGGGCAGCGTGGCCACGCCCATGCGCGGCCGCCGAAGCTATGGCCAGCGCATGGCCCTGGCGCTCGACCTGCTGTGCGACGCGCGGCTGGACGCGCTGCTGGAACCCCCCATCGCTTTCGCCGAGCTGCCCCAGCATTATGCCGCCCTGCTGGAGCGCCCGGCGCTCTGCCCGCTTGTCGTCTATCCGGAGGAATCCCCCTGATGTTCAGCTTGACCGTCGTGGACCACATCATGGTCGCGCACAGTTTCCGGGGGAAGGAATTCGGCCCCGCCCAGCGCCTGCACGGCGCCACCTTCGTGGTGGAGGCGGAATTCCGCGCGCCGAAGCTGGATGACCTGCACCTGCTGATCGACATCGGCCTGGCGAAGGACGAGCTGCGGAAGATCCTGTCCGACCTCGACTACCGCAACCTGGACGAGGAACCGGATTTCGCGGGCAAGAACACCACCACCGAATATCTGTGCCTGCATATCCATGGCCTGCTCTCCGCCGCCTGCCGCCATGGACGGATGGGCCCGGGCGGGGCGGGGGTGACCGGCCTGAAGGTGCTGCTGCGCGAAAGCCATGTCGCCTGGGCGGCCTTCGAGGGACCAGTCGGGGGGACCGTGGCGTGAAGATCGCGCTGCTGGTGCCTGGGCCGATCGGCACCGTCTCGGGCGGCTATGGCTATGACCGGCGGCTGCTGGCCGGCCTGGCCGGGGCCGGGCACACCGTGCGCGTGGTGGAACTGGCCGGCCAGCACCCGGTGCCGGACGACGCCGCCGAGGCCTCGGCCCGCGCCGCCTGGGCGGGGCTGGCGGCCGATGAGGTGCCGGTGATCGACGGGCTGGGCCTGCCGGCCTTCGCGGGGCTCGACCTCGGCCGCGCGGTGGGGCTGATCCATCACCCCACGGCGCTGGAAAAGGGCCTGAACCGCGACATGCTGCGGGAAAAGGAGCTGGCGCTGTTCCCCGCCATGAAGCGGCTGGTCACCACCTCGCGCCTCACGGCCGAGCGGCTGGCCGCCGATTTCGGCGTGGACCCCGCCCGCATCGGCACGGTGGAACCCGGCACGGATGGCGCCCCGCGTGCGCAAGGTTCGGGCGGGCCCGGGGTGCGCATCCTGTCGGTCGGCACGCTGGTGCCGCGCAAGGGGCATGACGTGCTGCTGCGCGCGCTGGGGCGCCTCAGTGACCTGGACTGGTCGCTGGAGATCGTCGGCGCCGCGCGGGACGAGGTGCACGCCCATGGCCTGAAATCCCTGGCGGAGGAGCTGGGCATCGATCAGCGCGTCGCCTTCCTGGGTGAGCTGGACGACGCGGCGCTCGCCGCCGCCTATGACCGCGCGGACCTGTTCGCCCTGGCCACCCATTGGGAAGGCTATGGCATGGCCGCCGCCGAGGCCGTGGCGCGCGGCCTGCCCTGCGCGCTGACCGCCGGCGGCGCCGTCACCGAGGTGGTGCCCCCCGCCGCCTGCGTGGTGGCGCAGCCCGGCGACGCCAATTCCCTGTCGCGCGCCATGCGCCGGGTGATCTTCGACCCCGGCCTGCGGCGAGAGATGTCGGATGCCGCCTGGGAGGCCGCGGGCAAGCTGCCCCGCTGGTCCGACCGCGCCACCGCCTTCGCGCACGAGCTGTCCCGTGGTTGAGAGCTTTTCCGGCGACTGGCTGTCCCTGCGGGAGCCCTTCGACGCCCGCGCCCGCAACCTGGGCCTGGCCGAGGCGCTCTCCGCCGCCCTGCCCGCCCGCCCGCGCCTGATGGACCTGGGCGCCGGCACTGGCTCCCTCACGCGCTGGCTGGGGCATATCCTGGGCCGGGGGCAGAGCTGGACGCTGGTGGATGCGGATGCCGAGCTGATCTACCGCGCCTTCGCCACCACCGTGGACCGCGCGGAGATGGTCGGCTGGAAGACCGCCTGGCCCGATGCCCGCACCCTGGTGGTGAAGGCCCCCACCGGCCCTTGGCGCATCGAGGGCCTGCTGGCCGACCTGCGCGAGGCCGCCGACCAGCTGCCGCTGGAAAAGGTGGACGCGGTGGTGAACACCGCGCTGTGCGACCTGGTCAGCGCCGAATGGGTGGAACTGCTCGCCGCCGCCTGCGCCGCCTACAAGCTGCCCTTCTACGCGGCGCTGAATGTCTCGGGCGGCACGCGCTTCTTCCCGGCCCACCCGGACGACGTGCTGGTGCGCCGGGGCTTCGCCCGCGACCAGGCGCGCGACAAAGGCTTCGGCGGCCAGGCATTGGGCGAGGCCGCACCGCACGCCATCGCCCGCGCCTTCACCCGCCATGGCTACACCGTGCGCATGGCGCCCAGCCCCTGGCGGATCGACCGGCGAGAGGTGGCGATGGCGCACGAACTGGCCGTGGGCCACGCCGAAGCCGCCGCCCGCGCCCTGCCAGGAGCACGCCAACGCATCGGCGCCTGGGCGGAAATGCGCAGCCGGCACGCGGAACAACGCAGGCTGTCGCTGGTGGTGCCGCATCTGGATGTGCTGGCGCTGCCGGGAGACCAAAAATAAAATCTAGCCGAGAAAAACTACATTCGGCTCAGAATAAATTTCGTATTTTATTTGTATTTTGCTCTTTGTAAGAGGTTTATGAAGAGCAAATTATTTTGAAATTGCTATACTTCTTGACCTTCCCTCAAAAACTTTTAAATATCCCATCTTTCTGCAATCAAAATCGTACATGCAATATAGCAACCATATCCTATCCCAAACCGGATCGCCGTGATTCAGGTATTTTACATTCAATCCAAGCTGAATGGCCTCTCGATAATCAACAACAGATCCGTGCGACGGAAATCGATCCCTTCCAGAGAGAGCCTTAATAGTTACACTTACATCTTGCTCCGATCTTCCCTTCATCATACCGGTCTCGAGCAGTCTCTTAGCCAATCCTGCGGATTGACGAAGGGCGTGCTTTCCAATCATGTGAAGCGGGAAATTCGACTGAGCGATTTGCGGGGTGTCCAATATTGAGCACGGAACGTTATTTATAGATGGCTCAATAGGCCCCAACTCGGAAGTCGGACCCATTATTATACACGACGAAGAAAGCGCTATTAATGTTCCATTGCTTTTTGCTGAGTTTGCAACTATTATTCTATAATTTTTATTCATATTATTTAGTGTCGATATTATTGATTCGGCGGCATCCGTAACCCCACCGCCGGTTTCTATCATAATATCCAGATCGCAATCAGTTGCATCGCCCATCAACTCAGCAACATGAGCGACATCTCTAAGATCGATTCCAGAGTCATTTTCAAATCTATTAGCAAAATAAACTATCAATTTTCGCCCGGTCAGAGATTCTATGTCTCTGATCAATAGCTGGCGAAGATATCGGTCCTTCTGCTCCACCCAAAATAATGGAGATTGAGCAGGCAGCTCGAATGATCGCGGAAAGCGACCGCTCTCACCATTTGGTGTCGTCAGAATCGGAAGGGTTGGATTGTTTGTCGATTCGTTCATTGGAGGCAATATTAGGCACATTCCAATGACCGATGACAAGCAGTCGCATAGCCTCGAAATCTGGCTGAGGCTCTTTGACAGCACGAATAACATGGGAATTCACTCGATCCCCGTGCGATTTTGGACGCATGATGTCCGACAGCCGGGCGACTGCTACGTCATCAATCATGTTTCTTCCTCCAGCGGCGGCCGAGTCGAGTGAGTTAGAATCTTCAAACACACTGCCGTCAACCAAGTTTCCAAACCCCACACGAAAATTGATATGAATTACTCACTGTCCAGCGTTTGCAGGCCGGAGAACGCCCGGCAAATTCGTCCGATGTCGTGATAAAAACGATAGGCAAAGAAAGTTTCCGTAATGCTTCTAGCCTACCGTTCCGCCCCCGGCACCCACGCCACATCCGCGCGCCCATTGTCATTCAGCCGCCGGCTGAGCACGAACAAATGGTCCGACAGGCGGTTGAGGTAGCGGATGGCGTCCGGGTTCACGTCTTCCTGCGCGGCCAGTGCCACGGTCAGGCGTTCGGCGCGGCGGGTGATGGTGCGGGCCAGGTGGGCGTGGGCCGCGCCGGCGCTGCCGCCCGGCAGCACGAAGGAGCGCAGCGGCGCGATGGCGGCGTTCATCTCGGCCAGTTCTTCCTCCAGCCGCAGGCACTGGGCGGTGCTGATGCGCAGCCGGTCGGCGCCGGTGCCGGGCACGCACAAATCGGCGCCCAGGTCGAACAGGTCGTTCTGGATGCGGGCCAGCATCGCGTCCGCCAGGCGGTCGCCGGCCAGGTGCAGGCGCAGCAGGCCGAGCGCCGCGTTGGCCTCATCCACGGTGCCATAGGCCTCGACCCGCAGCGCGTCCTTGCGCACGCGGCTGCCATCGCCCAGCGAGGTCTCTCCGCCATCGCCGCCGCGGGTGGTGATGACATCCAGTTTGACCATGCGGGGCGGTTCCTCAGTTCAGGGTGAAGCGGACATTGGTGGCCACCTGAGATGGCACGGGTGTGCCCCCGCGCAAGGCGGGGCGGAAGCGCCATTCGCGCACGGCCCGCCGCGCCGCCTCATCCAGGGCGGGATAGCCGGAGCTGCGGGTGACCTCCAGCGTGATGATGCGCCCATCCGTGCCGATGTTCAGCAGCAGGGAGACGACGCCCTGCTCCCCGCGTTCGCGCGAGCCCTGGGGATAGCCGGGGGCGGCGTTGCGGAAGGCGGGGTCCAGCCCCGGGCCGCGCGTGGGCCCGGTCACGGTGGCGCCGCCGAGCGGCCCGGCGGGCGATTCCTGGCCCGGCGGCGCGGGCGTGCCCGGCCGCTCGGCCGGTGAGGGCGGG
>NZ_JAAABL010000058.1 GCF_009900765.1 Rhodovarius lipocyclicus | reverse complement strand
CCCCCGCCCGCCCTGCCGCGCCCCGCCCTGCCGGCCGCGCCGCAACTGGCCCGGCTGGCCGCCGCACCGGACAGCGCGGCCCTGGCGCGCGATGCCGCCGATGCCGCCCAGGCGCTGGGCGACGCCGCCGCCGAGGCCACGCTGCGCCGGGTGCAGGACCTGGCCTTCCGCGCCGCCGACGCCGACGCGCGCCAGATGCTGGAGGCCGGGCGCCCCGCCCTGGCCGCCGCGCTGTCGGCCGGCACGCTGGGCGCGCTGGATGTGCTGGCCGCCCCCGTCCTGCCGCCCGATGCCCGCCTGCCGCCCGATTTCGCCACCAGCCTGTCCGCCGATGCCGCCCGCCGCACCCTGATGGCGCTGGAGGCCGGGCGGCGGCTGTGGCGCGTGCGCGCCGTGACCGGCGGCGCGGCGGAGGATGAGGCCGCGCTGGAATTCTGGCTGCGCGGCGCCGGCGAGGTGCTGGGCAGCATGGCCGTGCCCGGGGCGGCGATGCCGCAGCTGGATCTGCTGCTGGCCTCGGACGCGGCGGAGGAAGCGCTGCGCGCGGCGCTGGCCCTGGCCGACCCCGATGGGCGGCATGTGCTGTCCCTGCAGCCCGCCGCCCTGCCGCCGCCCGAGCCCGCCAGCGCCACCCCCGTGCAGCCCACGCTGCGGGTGCGGCAGGATGTGGTGGACAACATCATCAACCTGGCCGCCGAGGTGCGCGCCGCCGCCGCCGCGCTGTCGGAGGCGCTGAAGGACCCGGCGGGCAGTGCCTCCTATGCCACGCTGGCCGCGCTGGAATACCGGCTGACGGGTGAGCCCGCCCGGCAGCTGGCCGGTGCCGCCGCGCAGCTGAACCGGCTGCGCAACCGGCTGGGCACCGCCGAATCCCGCATGGCGCTGTCCATGCGGCAGTTGGATGAGGCGGTGCTGGAACTGCGCGTGGTGCCGGTGGGCACGCTGTTCCAGCGCCTGCCGCGCGCCGTGCGCACGGTCGCCGAGGGCGCCGGAAAACCCGTGCGCCTGGAACTGGCGGGCGAGGATGTGCGCATCGACCGCAGCCTGATCGAGATGCTGGCCGACCCCTTGCTGCACCTGGTGCGCAACGCGGTGGACCACGGCGTGGAACCCCCCGGCCAGCGCGGCGCCAAGCCCGCCGAGGCGCTGCTGCGCGTCGCCGCCGAGCGCCTGCCGGGGCAGGTGCGCATCACCGTCTCCGACGATGGGCGGGGCATCGACGCCGCCGCCGTGCGCCGCACCGCCGAGGCGCGGGGCCTGGTCGCCCCCGGCACCGAACTGACCGAGGCCGCGACCCACGCCCTGCTGCTGCGCCCGGGCTTTTCCACCCGGGCGGAGGTGACCGATGTCTCCGGCCGGGGGGTGGGGCTGGATGTGGTGCATGACGCGGTGCGCCGCGCGGGCGGGCATATGGGCATCACCAGCCGGGCCGGGCAGGGCACCGCCTTCGCGCTGACCCTGCCGGTGAGTGCCGCCATCCAGCCCGTGCTGCTGGTGGAGGCGGGGGGCCATGCCTATGGCCTGCCGGCCGGCCGCGTGCTGGAGGTGCTGCCCCCCGGCGCCGCCGACCCGGACATGGTGGTGCTGACGCTGGAATCGGCGCTCGGCCTGCCGGAGGCGCCGCTGGGCGGCACGGTGGTGCTGGACCGGCCCGGCGGCCGGCTGGGGCTGCGGGTGGAGAAGGTGGCCCAGCGGACGGAGCTGCTGCTGCGCCCGCTGCATCCCTCGCTCGCGGCGATGCCCGCGCTGTCTGCCGTGGGCATGCTGGGCACCGGTGAGCCGGTGCTGGTGCTGGAGCCGGATGGGCTGGGGTAGGCTGCCTAATTCGGCGGCGGCGGTTTGCGTGCCTGCGCGCGGCGCGGGCGCCCCGCGCGCGGCCCGGCCCCCGGCGCCCCGCTTGCCGCTTGCCGCCGCACCCCCGCTTCCTGTCCTGTGGCGCGCATCAGGAGGACCCGCATGATCAACCGCCGCCATACCCTGGCCCTCGCCACCGCCCCTTTGCTGGCCCCGGCCGTCGCGCGCGCGCAGCGCACCGCCGTCCGCTTTTCCTATGACTGGATCTACAACGGCCCCTATGCCTTCGGCGCCGCCGCCGAGCGCGAGGGCTATTTCCGTGAGCAGGGCATCGACGTGACCATCACGCGCGGCTTCGGTTCCGCCCGCGTGCCGCTGGACATGTCCGCCGGCGCCTTCGACATCGCGGCCTGCGACCCCACGCCGCTGCTGCGCTTCATGTCCCAGAACCCCAACAACGACCTGCTGGCCGTGGGGCTGATGTGGGACCAGGCGCCGGGTTCGGCCACGGTGCGCGGCGACGGGCCCATCACCCAGGTCAGCCAGCTGGCGGGCAAGACGCTGGCGGCCCCGGAATTCGATGGCGGGCGGCAGGTGTTCCCGGTCTTCGCGCGGCTGAACGGCATCGACCCCGCCAGCATCAACTGGATGTCGGTCGCGCCGGAGCTGCGGGAGGTGATGCTGGTGCAGCGCCGCGCGGACGGCATCACGGGTTTCGTCACCTCCACCGCGCTGAGCCTGAAGGCGCTGGGGATGGACCTGCCGGCGCAGCGCATCTTCCGCTATCGCGAGCATGGGCTGGATTTCTTCTATGGCTCCGTGATCCTGACCACGCGCACCTTCGCCCAACGGAACCCGGAGGCCGTGCGCGGCACGGTGGCCGCCCTGCTGAAGGGGCTGAAATTCGCCTTCCACAACCGCGACGCCGCCATCCAGGCGCTGCGGGCCAAGGAGCCGCTGACCGACGTGGCGATCGAGACCACCCGCCAGGCGATGGCGATGGAGGAGCTGGTGGACAGCCCGCATGTGCGCCGCCTGGGCCTCGGCATCATCGAGGCGCCGCGGCTGGAGCGCCAGATCGCGGCCGTGAAGGAGGCCTATGGGTTGGGCGAGATGCCGAGCCCCGACCGCTTCCACACCGACCGCTTCCTGCCGCCGGCGGCCGAGCGCATGCTGTAGCCCGGCCTGGGGCGCCCGGTTTTTGGGCGCCCTCACGGGGGATGTGAACAGCCATGCCCCAACCCCTGCGCCGGGGGGTGAATCCGGCGCCATTCCCGAATTGCCCCCGGAGGGCGGGCGGCGCCTCAATCGGTCATCGTTTCCGGGAGTCTTGCGATGACCCTTCTTCTGTCCCGCCGCGCCGCCCTTGGTGCTTCCGCCGCGCTGGCCACGCCGCTGGTGGCGACCGCCCAGGGCACGCCCGTGCGCTTTTCCATCGATTGGATCTTCCACGGCGCCTACAGCTATGCCGCCGTGGCGGATCGCCGCGGCTTCTTCCGCGATGCGGGGGTGAATGCCACCGTGTCCCGCGGGTTCGGTTCCGCGCGCGTGCCGATCGACATCTCGGCCGGCACGGTGGATATCGCCACCTGCGACCCCACGCCGCTGATGCGCTTCATGTCCATGACGCCGGACAATGACCTGCTGTGCGTGGGCCTGGTGTGGGACCAGCCGCCGCATGCGGCGACCGTGCGCGCCGATGGGCCGATCCGCACCTTCCGCGACCTGGCGGGCAAGACGCTGGCGGCCCCGGAATTCGACGGCGGGCGGCAGGTGTTCCCGGTGGCTGCCCGGCTGAACGGGCTGGACCCGGCCAGCATCAACTGGCTGTCGGTTTCGCCCGAACTGCGCGAGCCGATGCTGGTGCAACGCCGCGCGGACGGCATCACGGGCTTCGTCACCAGCAGCATCATCAGCCTGAAGGCGCTGGGGCTGGATATCCCGCAGCAGCGGATCTTCCGCTACCGGGAACTGGGGCTGGATTTCTTCTATGGCTTCGTGATCGTCACCACCCGCACCTTCGCCCGCAACAACCCCGAGGCGGTGCGCGGTTCGGTGGCGGCCATCCTGCGTTCGGTGAAGTACGGCTTCCATAACCGGGCGGAGGCGATCCAGTCCCTGAAGGAGCGCGAGCCGCTGACCGATGTGCCGATCGAGCTGGCGCGCCAGGCGATCGCGATGGATGAGCTGGTGGACAGCCCGAACGTGCGCCGGCTGGGGCTGGGCACCATGGAGGCGCCGCGCATCCAGCGCCAGCTGGACGCGGTGAAGGAGGCGTATTCGCTGGCGGCGATGCCGAGCGTGGACCGCTTCTATACCGACAGCTTCCTGCCGCCGGTGGCGGACCGCGCGCTGTAGGGATCATAGCCGCCGGTGCCGGTACAGGGGTGGGAGAAGCCCGGCACCGGCGGCCCCGTGGGTGTGGGATGGCGCCCACCCACGGAAGGGGTTTGGTTCAGCGGGCGCGCCGGATGGCACCCGCCTGGATGGCTGTGCGGATCGCCGCGCGGTCCTTCGCCTGCGCGTAGGTCCGGGCTTCCTGGCTGGACATGGCGCGGGCGGAATGGCGGTCCTGGCCCATGTTCCAGTTCTGGCCGACCACCAGGGTGGAGCGGGCGGAGGCGGTGCCGATGCCGGTGGCCAGCATGATGGCGGCGATGGCGATGATGCGGGACATGGGGCTCTCCTTTCCTCTGCCGCCCGGCGGGCCGCCTGGCGTGAGGGGAGAATGCCGCGCGGGAGCGATAGGCGCGACGCGAGGGTTTCGATGGTGGGGATAGGGGTGTTCTATCGGCGATTGCGCCGGGCGGGCGCTTTCCTTGCGGCGCGGGATAGGCTAGGTGTGGCGGCGGCTCAGGACCCGTAGCTCAGCTGGATAGAGCGCTGCCCTCCGAAGGCAGAGGTCGAAGGTTCGAATCCTTTCGGGTCCGCCAGTTTTTCAACACATGATACCGAGGCCTCGCAAAATCCTGCGAACGCTCTCGCGCGCCCATGGCCTATCCAGCCTGCCCGCCAAAAAAGGTCCGAAGCGTGCAAGCCCCGCGGCCCCCCAAGCCCCAGTCTGGGTCCAGGCCGCCGACCTGACGGAACGCGGCGCCCGCCCCATTCCGAAAGGCTCTCCCATGGCCCTCACCGCGACGCCCACCCCCGGCAAGATGCTGCTGAACGCCGACGACCACATCCTGGTCATGATCGACTTCCAGTCGCAGATGTCCTTCGCGACCAAGTCCATCGACGCCGTGAACCTGCGCAACAACGCGGCCCTGGTCTCCCACGCCGCGGCCGGCTTCGGGGTTTCCACCATCCTGACCACGGTGGCGGAAAAGTCCTTCTCCGGCCCCATGTTCAGCGAGATCACGGATGCCTTCCCCGGCCAGGCGCTGCTCGACCGCACCTCCATGAACACCTGGGAGGATGCGGGGGTGATCGCGGAGATCAACCGCATCGGCAAGACGCGCATCGTCCTTGCGGGGCTGTGGACCGGCGTGTGCATCGTGGGCCCGGCGCTGTCGGCCATCGACCAGGGCTTCGAGGTGTACGTGATCGCCGACGCCTGCGGCGATGTCTCCGACGAAGCGCATGAGCGCGCGATGGAGCGCATGATCCAGGCCGGCGCCCGCCCGATGACCAGCCTGCAATACCTGTTGGAACTGCAGCGCGACTGGGCCCGCACCGGCACCTACGAGATGACGACAGGCATCGCCAAGAAGTTCGGCGGCTCCTACGGCCTCGGCATCATCTACGCCAAGTCCATGTTCGGCGCGCATGAGGGCTGAGCTCACGCGCCGGGAGGGGGCGGCCCTGCTGGCCGCCTCCGCGATGCTGCCGGCCACGGGCCGCGCCACCACCACAAGCCAAGGATCGACCGAGATGAGCACCGTCACCACGCCCGATGGCGTCCAGATCTTCTTCAAGGACTGGGGCCCGAAGACCGCCCGGCCCATCGTGTTCCACCATGGCTGGCCGCTGTCCAGCGATGACTGGGACGCGCAGATGCTGTTCTTCCTGTCCAAGGGTTTCCGCGTCGTCGCCCATGACCGGCGCGGCCATGGCCGCTCCGCCCAGGTCAGCGACGGGCATGACATGGACCACTACGCGGCCGATGCCTTCGCGGTGGCCGAGCATCTGGACCTGCGCAACGCCGTGCACATCGGCCATTCGACGGGCGGAGGAGAGGTCGCGCGCTATGTCGCCAAACACGGCCAGCCCGCCGGCCGCGTGGCCAAGGCCGTGCTGGTCAGCGCCGTGCCGCCACTGATGCTGAAGACCCCCGCGAACCCCGAGGGGCTGCCGATGGAGGTGTTCGACGGCTTCCGTGCCGCGCTGGCCGCCAACCGCGCGCAGTTCTTCCGCGACGTGCCGGCCGGCCCCTTCTACGGCTTCAACCGCCCGGGTGCCACGGTGCATGAGGGCGTGATCCAGAACTGGTGGCGGCAGGGCATGATGGGCGGCGCCCGCGCCCATTACGACGGCATCAAGGCCTTCTCCGAGACCGACCAGACCGAGGACCTGCGCGCCATCACCGTGCCCACGCTGGTGCTGCACGGCGATGACGACCAGATCGTGCCCATCGCCGACGCCGCGCTGAAATCGGCGCCGCTGCTGCGGAACGGCACGCTGAAGGTCTATCCGGGCTTCTCGCACGGGATGCTGACGGTGAACGCCGATGTGCTGAACGCCGATCTGCTGGCCTTCGTCAACGCCTGAGGCGCCAAGGCGTCCGGCCGCTACCGCCTGAACAAGGAGCACAGTTTCTCATGACGCAAGCATCATGGGGCGATGTCAGTGTCGTCCTCGTTCATGGCGCCTGGGCGGACGCATCCAGCTGGCGGCGCGTCATCGCGCTGCTGCATGCCGAGGGGCTGCCGGTCGTGGCGGTGCAGAACCCCACCACCTCCCTCGGCGATGACGCGGCCGCCACGCGCCTCGCCCTGGATGCCGCGCCGGGGCCCGTGGTCCTGGCGGGGCACAGCTGGGGCGGTACCGTCATCACCGAGGCGGGAAACCACCCGAAGGTGAAGGCGCTGGTCTATGTCGCGGCCTTCGCGCCCGGCGCCGGCCAGTCCACAGGCGACCAGGTGGCGGCCCATCCCCCGCCGCCGGGCTTGAGCGGTGTCACGGATGACGGCCACGGCCACTTCATGATGAGCACCAGGAGCTGGATCGAGAATGTGGCCCAGGACATGCCCGAGGCCGAGGCCCGTATCCTGGCCGCCACCCAGACCCCGCTCGGCGCGGCCACCTTCAGCGACGCGGTCAGCCAGCCCGCCTGGGCGGGGCGGCCGTGCTGGTACGTCGTCTCCGCGCAGGACCGTGCCGTCAGCGTCGAACTCCAGCGCGAGCTGGTATCGCGGCTGGGCGCGCGCAGCGTGGAACTGGCCGCCGGCCACATGTCCCTGCTGACGCACCCCCAGGCGGTGGCCGATGTCATCCTGGCCGCGGCGCGCGAGGTGTCGGGAGCATGAAGATCTACCTGGTCTCCCTGGGCGCGGGGCTGCTGGTGGGCGTGATCTACAGCCTGCTCAATGTCCGCTCTCCGGCGCCGCCCGTGATCGCGCTGGTGGGCCTGCTGGGCATCCTGCTGGGTGAGCAGGTGGTGCCTTTGGCCAGGCGCGTTTTCGCGGGCCACCCGATCAGTGTTTCCGTCATCATGGATGACTGCCGCAACCATCTGTTCGGCCGTCTGCCGGCGCGCGGCGACAAGCCCGCCGACCAGAGCTGAGCCCCGGAGAACCGCCATGGCCGAACCCGCCGCCCCCGACCTGATCCTGCACAATGGCGGGATCACCACCCTCGATCGCGCCAACCCCGCGCCGCAGGCCGTGGCCATCACCGCCGGCCGCTTCAGTGCGGTGGGCGATGCGCGGGACATTCTGCCCCTGGCCGGCCCCGCCACGCGGGTGATCGACCTGGCCGGCCGGCGGCTGATCCCTGGCCTGTTCGACAACCACCTGCACCTGATCCGCGGCGGGCTGAACTTCAACATGGAGCTGCGCTGGGACGGCGTGCGCAGCCTGGCCGACGCGATGGACATGCTGAAGCGCCAGGCCGCCGTGACGCCGCCGCCGCAATGGGTGCGCATCGTGGGCGGCTTCACCGAGCACCAGTTCGAGGAAAAGCGCCTGCCGACGCTGG
The DNA here is from genome assembly GCF_009900765.1 of Rhodovarius lipocyclicus. GTDB lineage: Bacteria > Pseudomonadota > Alphaproteobacteria > Acetobacterales > Acetobacteraceae > Rhodovarius > Rhodovarius lipocyclicus. Next base: position 8,834 of record NZ_JAAABL010000058.1, on the reverse strand, counting down.
AGGAGATCAACGCCGCCGCCCCCGAGACGCCGGTCTTCATCCTGCACCTGTATGACCGCGCGCTGCTGAACGCGGCGGCGCTGCGCGCCGTGGGCTACGACAAGGACACGCCGAACCCGCCGGGCGGCGAGATCATCCGCGCGCCCGACGGCACACCTACCGGCCTGCTGCTGGCCAAGCCCAACGCCACCATCCTGTACGCCACGCTGGCGCGCGGGCCGAAGCTGCCCTTCGAGTATCAGCTGAACTCCACGCGGCACTTCATGCGCGACCTGAACCGCCTCGGCGTGACCAGCGCCATCGACGCCGGCGGCGGCAGCCAGAACTACCCCGAGGATTATGAGGTGATCCGCAAGCTGGCCGAGGACGGCCAGCTGACCATCCGCATCGCCTACAACCTGTTCACGCAGAAGCCGAAGCAGGAGAAGGAAGACTTCCTGCGCTGGACCAGCCAGAACAAGTACCAGCAGGGCGACGACTATTTCCGCCTGAACGGCGCGGGCGAGATGCTGGTCTACACCGCCGCCGATTTCGAGGACTTTCGGGTCGAACGCCCCGACATGCCACAGAGCATGGAGGAGGACCTCGAAGGCGTGGTGCGGGTGCTGGTGCAGAACCGCTGGCCCTGGCGCCTGCACGCCACCTATGACGAGACCATCGCCCGCGCCCTCGACGTGTTCGAGAAGGTGAATGAGGAGATGCCGCTCGACGGGCTGCACTGGATCTTCGACCATGCCGAGACAGTCAGCGACAAGTCGCTGGAACGCATCGCGCGCCTGGGCGGCGGCGTCGCCGTGCAGCACCGCATGGCCTATCAGGGCGAGTATTTCGTCGAGCGCTATGGCGCCCGCGCCGCCGAGGCCACGCCGCCGGTGGCGAAGATGCTGGAGATGGGGGTGAAGGTCTCGGCCGGCACGGATGCCACCCGTGTCGCCTCCTACAACCCCTGGGTCGCGCTGTATTGGCTGACCACCGGCTGCACCATCGGCGGGCTGCGCATCACGCCCGAGCGCAACACGCTGGACCGCGAAACCGCGCTGCGCATGCTGACCGAGAAGGTCACCTGGTTCTCCAACGAGAAAGGCAAGAAGGGCTGCATCGCCGTGGGGCAGCTGGCCGACCTGGCCGTGCTCGACCGCGATTATTTCGCGGTGCCGGGCGAGGAGATCCAGGACATCACCTCGGTGCTGACCCTGGTGGGCGGGCGTATCGTGCATGGCGCGGCCGACTACGCGCCGCTGGCCCCCGACCTGCCGCCCGCGATGCCGGACTGGTCGCCGGTGCGCCGCTTCGGCGGCTATCAGCAACGGCGGCAGACGCCTTTCGCCCGTGCCGTCTCCTGCTGCGCCAATGCCTGCGGGGTGCATGGGCACGACCACGCCCGCGCCTGGGCCGCGAACACGCCCGCCGGGCAGGATCGCGGCTTCTGGGGCGCGCTCGGCTGCGCGTGCTGGGCGTTCTGAGCCATGGCGCGCCTCCTCACCTTCATCGGGCTGCTGGGCCTGTGCGCCGCCTATCTCCAGGGCGGGCTGAACAAGCTGCTCGACTTCCCGGGCGCGGTGGCGGAGGCCACGCATTTCGCCCTGCCGTTGCCCGCCGCCACGGCGGCGCTGACCATTGTGGTGGAGCTGGGCGCCAGCCTGCTGATCCTGACCGGGCGGCTGCGCTGGCTGGGGGCGCTGATGCTGGCGGCCTTCACGCTGGCGGCCACCTTCGTCGCCAACCGCTATTGGGCGCTGCCGCCGGGGCATGAACGCTTCATGATGGCCAATGCCTTCTACGAGCATCTGGGCCTGACCGGCGCCTTCCTGCTGGTCGCGCTGTGGGACCGCGACCATGGCCGCTGAACCGAAAGGCGGCAGCTTCGCGCCGCTGCTGCAACCCACCTTCGTGCTGCTGTGGTTCGCCACCGTCGTCGGCAATATCGGCAGCTTCATGCGCGATGTCGCCAGCGCCTGGCTGGTGACCGATCTGGGCGCCGGGCCCGCCGCCGTCTCGCTGATCCAGGCGGCGGGCACGCTGCCCATCTTCCTGCTGGCCATCCCCGCCGGCGTGCTGGCCGATATCCTGGACCGCCGGAAATTCCTGATGGCCGTGCAGGTGCTGCTGGCGCTCGTCAGCCTGTCCTTGATGATGCTGGCGGAAACGGGGGCGATGTCCGTCGCGGCGCTGGCCGGGCTTACCTTCCTGGGCGGCATCGGCGCCGCGCTGATGGCCCCCACCTGGCAGGCCATCGTGCCGGAGCTGGTGCCCCCGCGCGATGTGCGCAGCGCCGTCGCGCTGAACTCGCTCGGCATCAACATCGCGCGCGCCATCGGCCCTGCCGCGGGCGGCCTGCTGCTGGCGGCGTTCGGCGCCACCCTCACCTATGGCGCGGATGTCGCCAGCTATGCGGTCGTCATCGCGGCGCTGCTGCTGTGGCGGCGCCCGCGCGCGGAGGAAGACCCGCTCTCCGAACGCTTCGCCGGGGCCTTCCGGGCCGGGCTGCGCTATGCCCGCGCCAGCCGCGAGCTGCATGTGGTGCTGATGCGCGCGGCGGTGTTCTTCGTGCTGGGCAGCGCGATCTGGGCGTTGCTGCCGCTGGTGGCGCGCCAGCTGCTGGGCGGCGATGCGGGGTATTACGGCCTGCTGCTGGGCGCGGTGGGGGCGGGGGCCATATTGGGCGCCTTCATCCTGCCGGCGCTGCGGCGGCGGCTGGATATCGACGGGCTGCTGCTCGCGGCATCCCTGCTGACGGCGGCCGCCATGGCGCTGCTGGCCCTGGCCCCCCCGCGCGCGCTGGCGCCGCTGGTGCTGGTGCTGCTGGGCATCGCCTGGATCACGGCGCTGACCGGCTTGAACGGCACCGCCCAGGCCATCCTGCCCAACTGGGTGCGGGGCAGGGCGCTGGCGGTCTATCTGACCGTGTTCAACGGCGCGGTCACGGTGGGCAGCCTGCTGTGGGGCGCGCTGGCCGAGGCGCTGGGCGTGCCGGTCACGCTCTGGGTGGCGGCGCTGGCGCTGACGGGCACGGCGATCGTGCTGCGCCGCTTTCCGCTGCCGCGCGGGGAGGCCGACCTCACCCCCTCCCTCCATTGGCCGGAGCCGCTGCTGGCCGCCCCGGTGGAGAACGACCGGGGCCCGGTGCTGATCCTGATCGAGTACCGCCTGGCGCCGGACAGCTTCGCGGAATTCCGCGCCCTGGCGCACCGGCTTTCCGCCGCCCGGCGGCGCGACGGCGCCTATAGCTGGGGCCTGGCGCAGGATGCCGCCGACCCCTCGCGGGTGGTCGAATGGTTCATGGTGGAATCCTGGGCCGAGCATCTGCGCCAGCATCGCCGCGTGTCGCACGCCGACGCGGATCTGCAGGCGGAGCTGCGCCGCTTCCACATCGCGGAGGAGCCGCCCGTGGTGCGGCATTTCCTGGCGGGCTGAGGGAGCGCTTCACAGCTTTTCACAGCGTTTGACTGTCTCACCGCGCGCTTCCCCCGGAAGTTTCCCCCGCGACGTCCGGGGAGCCCGCACATGTCCCAACCCGCCCGCCTGGCCCATTGGCAGGTCGAGAAGGTCCGGCGCCATATCGAGACCCATCTGGCCGAGGAGCTGACGGTGCCAGCCCTGGCCGCGCTGCTGGGGCTCAGTGCCGGGTACTTCTCCCGCGCCTTCCGCGCCAGCCTGACGGCATCGCCGCATGCCTATATCCTGCAGCGTCGGCTGGCGCGGGCGCAGGCGATGATGCTGCATTCCTCGCTCGGCCTGTCGGAGATCGCGCTGGAATGCGGCTTCTGCGACCAGCCGCATCTGACCAAGCGCTTCCAGCGGGCCCTGGGCACCAGCCCGGCGGCCTGGCGGCGGCAGGCCCCGGCCACCGCCGCGCGGCACAGCGCCGAGGCCATCCTCCACGGCGCGGCCTCTCAGGCCCCGTAGCCGCCGTCGATGGTCAGCACCGTGCCCGTGACGTAAGAGGCCTCGGCGCTGGCCAGGAACAGGATGCCCGCCGCCACCTCCTCCGGCTCACCGAAGCGGCCGAGGGCGGTGCCGAAGCGCTGGGGCTCCGCGAAGGGGCCATAGGCCGGGTTGCGTTCCGTGTTGATGGGCCCCGCCTGCACCACATTGACCGTGATGCCGAGCGGGCCGAGGTCCCGCGCCGCCCCCTTGGTGAAACCCACCACCGCCGCGCGGGAGGCCGCGTAGTCCGCCAACCCCTGGGCGCCCACATGCCCGGCCACCGTGCAGCCGGTGGTGATGATGCGCCCGCCCCGGCGCATCAGGGGGGCGGCGGCGCGGATGGCGGTGAAGACGCCCTGCATGTTCACCGCCGCCTGGGCGGCCAGCCGGCCGCCATCGATGTCGGGGTCGTCCACCCCGCCGGTGACGAAATGCGCGGCGTTGTTCACCAGGATGTCCAGCGCGCCGAATTCCCGCACCACCGCGCGCACCAGGCGATGGATGTCATCCACCCGCGCCTGGTCGGCGCGATAGGCGATGCAGCGGCCGCCACCGTTTTCGATATGGCGCACCACCCCTGTGGCGCTGGCTTCGTCCTGCCGGAAGCTGATGGCCACGCGGGCCCCCGCCTTGGCCATGGCCAGCGCCACGGCGCGGCCGATGCCCCGGGACCCGCCGGTGATCAACGCCACCTTGCCCATCAATCCGACCGACACGCCGCCGTCCTTGTGTTGACCGATCCACCCTTTCCGCGGTTGCGGAAAAGCGCAGCCTGGCATGGGGCGGGCGTGGGTTCTTGGCTGATCCTGCCCTCAGCAGGGCGTGAGCAGCATCCGGGCTTCGGAGATTTCGGGCGTGCGGCTGCCCTCGGGGAAGCGCGCCAGGATACCGGCGAGCAGCCCGCGATCGGCGAGGCCGGCCGCCCCGCGCCGGCGCAGCCTGGCCAGGCTGGTGGCCGCGCGCAGCGACCAGGCCAGCGCCGTCTGGCGTTCGGCGATGGCCAGGGCTTCGGTGAAATGCGCGGCCGCCGCCTGCTCGGCATCCTGCGCGCCGATCGCGAGCAGCACCTCTCCGCGCATGCGCAGATATTCCGGCTCGTACCACAATCTGTGGCTGTTCCGCGCATCGGCCAGGGCGGTGTCGAGCGTGGTCAGCGCCTCCTCGGCCTGGCCCAGCCGCAGCAGGGCCTGGACCAGGCCCGCATGCATCATCGGCATCTGCGCGGTGAAGGCGGTGGGCGGCATCCCGGCGATCAGCGAGCGCAGCAGGGCCAGCCCCGCTTCGGTCTCCTCGCGGGCGATCATCTCCAGGGCCAGGTGGATGTCGCTCCAGAGCACCCAGCCACTGGTCTGGCGGAATTCCGCCTGCATCAGGGCGCGGGCGGCAGCGGCCCGCTCCATGTCCCCGGCCAGATAGGCCAGCGGCCAGGCTGTCATGCCCAGGGCGAAGATCTGGCTGAACGGGTGCTCCAGCGCGCGCGCCTCCGCCACCACCTCGTCGGACAGGGCCAGGGCCTGCTCCGTTTCGCCCTGCAGCCACATGATGCGGGCCAGGGTGCTCTTGGCGAGGATGCGCTGGTCGTAGAAGTTCAGCTTGCTCTGGTGCGGCTGCAGCGCGCGGCGCGGATAGCGCGCCAGCATGGCTTCCGTCAGGCGGCGGGCCTCCGCCTGCTCGCCCTGCAGGTGCAGGACATAGCCCACCAGCCGATCGCCCACCGGCCCGTCATCCGGCTGGCCCGCGGCCCAGGCGATATCGCGGAAGCGCCGCGCGTGGCCCAGCGCCTCACGGTGGTCGCGCCGCAGGGCGCCGAGCGTCAGCCCGTTCAGCGCGCGCAGCTGGTGTTCGATGTCGCCGAGCTTTTCCGCGAAGACCAGCGTGTTGACCCAGGCGGATTCCAGCGTGGTCGCCGGAAAGACGGTGACGGTGCCGAGCGCCGCGTACAGCCGCATGCCCTGCCGCAGGTCCGGGTCCACCTCGCCACGGAAGGCGGTGACAGCGGTTTCCAGCCGCCGCCGCGCCTCATCCAGCAGGCCGAGCGCGAACCACAGCGGGACGGCCGCGATGGTCAGGGCGATGCCCAGGCAGGTCTGGCACCCGGCACCCAGGCTCCAGTCGATGGCGGCGCGCAGATTGTCCAGGTCGGGCGTCAGGCGGGCGCGGGCCTCGGCGACGGGCAGCTTGTCCCACAGCGCCTCGGCCTGCTGGAACACCTCCGTGTAGTAGCGGGCGTGGCGCAGCGTGGCATCCGTGGCCTCTCCCGCCTCCTCCAGCTTGGCTGTCAGATACAGGCGCGTGGTGTCGAGGCAGCGGTAGGCCATTTCATTCTGGCGCGGTTGCAGCGTCAGGAAGGATTTGTCCACCAGCCCGCCGACCCGGCCGATGATCTCCATCGGGTCCTCGTCCGCCTCGGTGGCGGCGGTGACGGCCGCTTCCAGCGGGAAGCAGCCGTGGAACACGGCCAGCCGGCGCAGCAACCGCTGTTCCTCCGGCGGCAGCAGGTTGTAGCTCCAGTCCAGCGTCGCCCGCAGGGTCTGGTGGCGGGGCAGGGCGGTGCGGCGGCCCTGCATCAGCAGGCGGAAGCGGTCGTCCAGCCGCTCCGCCAGCGCCTGCAACCCGAATTGCGGCACCCGGGTCGCCGCCAGTTCGATGGCGAGCGGGATGCCGTCGAGCTGCCGGCAGATGCGCGCCACCAGCGGCGCGTCGGCATCGGTCAGGCTGGGCATGGCGCCGGCCGCCTGCACGCGCTCCATGAACAGCGCGACGGCGGGGAAGGCGAGCGCCTCCCGCGCGGTCAGCGCCTGTCCGGGGGGCGGGCTTTCCATCGAGGGCAGGCGATAGGTCCACTCGCCCTCGGCGCGCAGCGGCTCCCGGCTCGTGGCCAGGACGCGGACGCGCGGGCCCGCCGCCAGGATCCGCTCGGCCAGGTCGGCGGCGGCGCCGACCACATGCTCGCAGCTGTCCAGGATGATCAGCCGGTGCGCCTGGCCCAGCATGGCGGGCAGGCCCCCCGTGGTGCCCGGCGCGCCGTTGCCGAGGGCGGAGAGCAGCTGGCCCGCGACCAGGGAACCATCCGTCAGCGCCCCGAGATCCAGCAGCAGCGGCGGCTGGTCGTAGCTGGCGGCCAGCCGCCGCGCCACGCTGAACGCCACCGTGGTCTTGCCGATGCCCCCGGCGCCGATCAGGCTGACGAACCGCCGCTGCGCCAGGCTTTCGGCGATCAGGGCGATATCCGCGTCGCGCCCCACCACGGGTTGCAGGCGCGTGGGCAGGTTGCCGGTGGCCACGGCCGCGGGGCGGGGCGCCGGGGCCCGCAACGGGGCGATGAAGCTGTAGCCACGGCCGGGCACGGTCAGCACATGGCGGGCCTCGGCCTCGCTTTCCCCCAGGGCCTTGCGCAGGGCCGCGATCTGGGCGCGCAGGTTGGAATCATCGACATGCCGGCCGGGCCAGACGGCGGCGACCAGGGCATCGCGGTCCAGCACCATGCCGGGGCGCTGCGCGAGGGCGACCAGCAGATCCAGCGCGCGCTGGCCGATCCGCACTTCCTCATGCCCGCGCAGCAGCAGCTTGCGGCCGGGCACGAGGATGAACTCGCCGAACCTGATCTCCTCAGCGCCGTTCACGCTGCCTCCATCGCCCTGATGCGCCGCGCGCACCCACCCCGGCGCGGCGTGTGTGAGATAGCGGCTGCAGGCGGAACAATCCAGGGCTGTAAAATAAAGCACTGATTTAAAAATATTTTTATGAGGTTGTGGTGCGCCTGTAGCGGACCGTCACCTGCCCGGCGCGGGGCTGGATTTCGCGCTCATCGTTCATCGCCGATGGCCAGGCCGTGCGCTGAAGCGCGAAGCCGCGGTCGATCTGGCGGCCAGCAACCAGGCCTTCCACGCCGCCTGCGCCGAGGCCGCCGGCAACCTCTAGGCCGCCGAGATCATCCGCAGCATCGAGGCGCGGTTGCAGCGGTGCTATTTCCACCTTCCCACGGAGCGCACCCGCCAGACCCTGCGGGAGCGTGAGCTGATCCTGAAGGCGATCGAGAGCGGGGACGGCAAGGCGGCCGAGGAAGCGACGCCGCTGCACCTGGAGGCCGCGCGCGAACGCCTGCCGGACCTGCCCGGCGTGGCCGAGCAGGGCTTCCCCACGCTGGTCTATTCCGCCTGGATCGGCCTGCTGGCGCCCGCCGCCGGGCCTTCACGGCACCAGGGCGAAGCACTCGATTTCGAGCAGGAAATTCGCGCGCGGCAGGGAATAGACGATGGAGGTGACGCGGGCCGGATACTTCCCATCCGGAAAATATTCCGCGTACATCTGGTTCATCGTCTCGAAATCCTCCCGCCGGGTCAGCAGGATGTTGCACTTGGCGACATGCGCCCAGTCGGTGCCGGCGGCGGTCAGGATCTCCGTGATGTTCTGCATCACCTGGCGCATTTGGGCGGGGAAATCCCCCACCGCCAGCTTGCCGTCGCGGTCGAAGGCGGGAATGCCCGAGACGAAGAGCAGGTTGCCCATCTTCACCGCCGGGGTGATCGGCGAGGGCACCTTGTGATGGCCGGGGACGAAGATATGTTCGAGGGCGGTCATGAGGGGCGCGGGCTCCATCGGGAAGGATATCCTATATTTTATCCTTGCCGATGGGCTGTCCAGTGCCGTTCCGCGAAACCCCGGCTAAGCCGCCCTCACATCCGCCACGAACCCGCCCACGGTCTTGGTCAGCTGTTCCGACTGCCGCGCCAGTTCCGACGCCGCCCCCAGCACCTGCGCCGCCGCCGCACCCGTCTCTCCCGAACCCTGGCTCACCGCCGCGATGTTCTGGCTCACGGCATCCGTCGCCTGCGCCGTCCGCTGCACCGTCCGCGCGATCTCGCCGGTGGCCGTGCTCTGCTGCTCCACCGCCGCCGCGATCGCCA
>NZ_JAAABL010000057.1 GCF_009900765.1 Rhodovarius lipocyclicus | reverse complement strand
CTTGCCCAGGCAATGCGGCGACATCTTCGCCCATTGCTCGTCACTCAAAACCAAACGCTGCGTCATCCAAAGCGTGAATCATAAACACACGTCACCAGGAAAGATCTAAATCTCAACAAGCCCTATATAAAAATCAAATGGAAAGGCCGGGTGCCAATTCCCTGGGGTGCAGGGCCGCTATGGTCCTGCCGGGTGTCCAGAGGGCGGCGCCCTCTGGTGGGGGTTTACGGGGGGCGACGCCCCCGTTGCCGCCGCTTGCCTCCCGCCCCGCCCTATGCCATGAACGTATCATGAACAAGCCGCGCTGTTCCTGGGTCGGCACCGACCCGCTTTACATCGAATACCACGACACCGAATGGGGCGTGCCGGAGCGCGACAGCCGCGCCCTGTGGGAATGCCTGATGCTGGAAGGCTTCCAGGCCGGGCTTTCCTGGATCACGGTGCTGCGCCGGCGGGAGGGTTTCCGCGCCGCCTTCCAGGGCTTCGTGCCGGAGGTGGTGGCGGCTTTCACCCCCGCCGATGTGGACCGGCTGATGCAGGATGCGGGCATCATCCGCGCGCGGGCCAAGATCGAGGCCACCATCGGCAATGCCCGCGCCTATCTGGCCATGCGCGACAAGGGCGAGGATTTTTCCGCCTTCGCCTGGAATTTCGTGGGCGGCGTGCCGCTGCAACGCGCCGACGGCCCGGTGCCCGGCAGCACGCCGCTGTCGCTGGAGATCTCCAAGGCGCTGAAGGCGCGCGGGTTCAAATTCGTGGGCGCCACGATCACCTATGCTTGGATGCAGGCCACCGGCATGGTCAACGACCATGCGCCGGAGTGCTTCTGCCGGGCGGGTTAGGCCGCTTCGTCCGTCACTGCGGGCACCATCTCCGCCTTCAGCGTCGCCGCCAGCCGCCGGAACGTCTCCTTCCGGCCGGAGGACCGGCGCCACACCAGCCCGATGCTGCGCGCCGGGCTGTCGCCCGCTAGCGGCACCACCTTCAAATCCAACCCGCGCAGGATGCCGGCGTCGATCGCCAATTGCGGCAGCAGCGTCACACCCAGCCCATTGGCCACCATCTGCACCAGCGTGTGCAGGCTGGTGCCGCCGAAGCCGGTGTTGCGCCGCGCCCCCTCCAGAGAGCAGGCGGACAGCGCGTGTTCGCGCAGGCAATGCCCGTCCTCCAGCAGCAGCAGGTCCTCGATGGCCATGTCGGCCGGGCGGGCCTTGGGCAGGCTGCACAGCCGGTGCCCCGGCGGGCAGACGACGGAGAATCGGTCCCGCACGATCTCGGCGGTTTCCAGCGCCCCGGTGGGATAGGGCAGGGCCATGATCGCCGCGTCCAGCTCCCCCTGGTCCAGCAGGGCCAGCAGGCGCGCGGTCTGGTCCTCCCGCAGATACAGCTTCAGGTCGGGGAAGGCCTGGCGCAGCGCGGGCATCAGCCGCGGCACCAGAAAGGGCCCGATGGTGGGGATCACGCCCAGCCGCACCGGCCCGGCCATGGGGTTCTGGGCCACCTGGGCCAGGTCCACCAGATCCTCCACATCCTTCAGCAGCGCCTGGGCGCGGGCCGCGATGTCGCGCCCCAGCGGCGTGGGCACCACCGTGCGCTTGGTGCGTTCCAGCAGCGGCGCGCCCAGCAGGTCCTCCAGCTCCTGGATGCCGGCGCTGAGGGTGGACTGGCTGACCAGGCAATCCTCGGCCGCCTGGCCGAAATGGCAGCGTTCCACGACGGCGACGAGGTAGCGCAGCTGGCGGAGCGTGGGGATGGGCTTCATGCCCTCGTCATAAATCGCTTCTCTCGATCAATTCAATCAGAATTTTTCGCTTTCATCTATCGCAAAGCCGCGCTACCCATCCCTCCGACGCCGATGCCTCCCCACCCGCTTCCTACGAGGGGGCCAGGAGGCATGGGCGCCGATGCATCCATATCGAAGCGGAGACCGCGATGTCCCTGATCAACACCGAAGTGAAGCCCTTCAAGGCGACCGCCTTCAAGGAAGGCAAGTTCATCGACGTGACCGACGCCGATCTGCGCGGCAAGTGGTCGGTGGTGTTCTTCTACCCGGCCGACTTCACCTTCGTGTGCCCGACCGAGCTGGAAGACCTGGCCGAGAACTACGAGACCTTCCAGAAGCTCGGCGTCGAGATCTACAGCGTGTCCACCGACACCCATTTCTCGCACAAGGCCTGGCACGACAGCAGCCCGGCCATCAGCAAGATCAAGTACACCATGGTGGGCGACCCGACCGGCACCATCACCCGCAACTTCGACGTGATGATCGAGGAAGCCGGCCTGGCCGATCGCGGTTCCTTCGTGATCGACCCCGAGGGCAAGATCCAGATCGTGGAAGTGACCGCGGGCGGCATCGGCCGTGACGCGCAGGAGCTGCTGCGCAAGATCAAGGCCGCCCAGTACGTCTACAGCCACCCGGGCGAGGTGTGCCCGGCCGCGTGGAAGGAAGGTGCGGAGACGCTGGCCCCCTCGCTCGACCTGGTCGGCAAGATCTGACCCGCTTCGGGGTCCGGTTTCGGCCGGGCCCCACCCTCTCTCTCTCTCTCTGATATCCCAGGATTTCTCCCATGCTCGACGACAACCTGAAGAACCAGCTGAAGGGCTACCTGACGCGGCTGACGCAGCCGATCGAGCTGGTGGCCTCCCTCGACGACAGCCCCAAATCCCAGGAGACGGCGGCCCTGCTCGAGGACATCGCCGCGCTGTCCGACAAGATCACCTATGTGCGCCGCGACGACGACGCCCGCCGCCCCAGCTTCGCGATCAACCGCGTGGGCAGCGATATCGGCGTGCGCTTCGGCGGCTTGCCCATGGGCCATGAATTCAATTCCCTGGTGCTGGCGCTGCTGCAGGTCGGCGGTCACCCGCCCAAGGAAACCCCCGAGGTGATCGCCCAGGCCCGCGCCCTGCAAGGCGAATACCACTTCGAGACCTTCTTCTCCCTGACCTGCCAGAACTGCCCGGATGTGGTGCAGGCGCTGAACCTGCTCTCCGTGCTGAACCCCCGCGTGCGCCACACCGCCATCGACGGCGGCGTGTTCCAGGACGAGGTGGAGGCCCGCGGCATCATGGCCGTGCCCGCCATCTTCCTGAACGGCCAGCCCTTCGGCCAGGGCCGCATGAACCTGGAACAGATCCTGGCCAAGCTGGACACCGGCGCCGCCGAGCGCGCCGCCGCCGGGATCGGCCAGAAGGAAGCCTTCGACGTGCTGGTGGTGGGCGGTGGCCCCGCCGGCGCCGCGGCCGCGATCTATGCCGCCCGCAAGGGCATCCGCACCGGCATCGCCACCGAGCGCTTCGGCGGCCAGGTGCTGGACACCATGGGCATCGAGAACTTCATCTCCGTCCCGCACACCGAAGGGCCCAAGCTGGTCGCCCAGCTGGAACAGCACGTCCGCGACTATGAGGTGGATGTGATGTCCCTGCAGAACGCCAAGGCGCTGATCCCGGCCGCCACCCCGGGCGGGCTGATCGAGGTGCGGCTGGAAAGCGGTGCCTCGCTGAAGTCCCGCACCGTGATCCTGGCGACCGGCGCCCGCTGGCGGCAGATGAACGTGCCCGGTGAGGCCGAGTACCGGAACAAGGGCGTGGCCTATTGCCCGCATTGCGACGGCCCGCTGTTCAAGGGCAAGCGCGTGGCGGTGATCGGCGGCGGCAATTCCGGCGTCGAGGCCGCGATCGACCTGGCCGGCATCGTCAGCCACGTCACGCTCATCGAGTTCGACGACAAGCTGCGCGCCGACGCCGTGCTGCAGACCAAGCTGCGCTCCCTGCGCAACGTCACCATCCTCACCTCCGCCCAGACGACGGAAGTGCATGGCGACGGGGCGAAGGTGGTGGGCCTGTCCTACAAGAACCGCGTGACCGGGGAGACCCTGCGCGTGGAACTGGAAGGCATCTTCGTGCAGATCGGGCTGGTGCCGAACAGCGAATGGCTGCGCGGCACGGTCGCCCTCTCCCCGCGCGGGGAAATCGAGATCGACAGCCACGGCAAAACCTCGGTGCCCGGCGTGTTCGCCGCCGGCGACGTGACCACCGTGCCCTTCAAGCAGATCATCATCGCCATGGGCGAAGGCGCGAAAGCCTCCCTCTCGGCCTTCGACCACCTGATCCGCCAGGCCCCGGCCGGTGAGGTCGCCCAGGCGGCCTGAGGGTGGATCCGGGGCGCTGCCCCGGACCCCGCCAAGGGCTCTGCCCTGGGGACCCGCCAAAGGCCGGGAGGCCTTTGGAAACCGGGAGTTATTGAAAAGCCAGGGAGGGGACGATGTCCCCTCCCTGGCTTTTCAACTTCTGGGGTCCAGGGGCCTTTCGGCTCCTGGCGGGGTGCCGAGGGGCAGAGCCCCTCGGTGGGGGCCAGGGGGCAACGCTCCCTGTTCCGCCCTCAGGGCCGCATGCCGAAGCTCACCGGGCCGGGGCTGAGGGTTCGGCGGGCGAGGCGGGCGTATTCGTTCAGCAGGCGGCGGGTGTGCACGGGGTCGATAATGTCTTCCACCAGGAAGGTTTCGGCGGTGCGGAAGGGGCTGCGCAGTTTTTGCAGCCGGGTTTCGATCTCGGCCAGCTTGGCCGCGGGGTCTTCGCTGGCGTCGAGTTCGGCGCGGTAGGCGGCTTCGATGCCGCCTTCCAGCGGCAGGCTGCCCCAGCGGGCGGAGGGCCAGGCGTAGCGCATGGAGTATCGCCCGGCCGGCTGCTGCACCACGGCCGCCACGCCGAAGGCGTTGCGCACGATGATGGTGCAGAAGGGCAGGGGGGATTGGTTCATCGCCGTCATGGCGCGCACGCCCCAGCGGATGGTGGCCGTGCGTTCCGCCTGCAACCCCACCGAGAAGCCGGGGCAGTCCATCAGATAGACCATGGGCAGGTGGAAGGTGGCGGCGAAATCCAGGAAGCGGATGATCTTCTGGCACTCGTCGGCGCCCCAGGAGCCTGCGGCGAAGAACGGGTCGCTGGCCATGATGCCGACCGGAATGCCGGAAAGGCGTGCCATGCCGGTGATCAGGCCGCGCCCGAAATGGCGCCCCATCTCGAAGAAGCTGCCGGCATCGACCAGCGCCTCGACGATCGGGCGCATCTTGTACAGGCCCTTGGTGTCCTTCGGGATCATGTCCAGCAGGTGGGGCACCGGGCGGGCCGGGTCGTCGGTGCATTCGCTCAGCGGCGGCAGTTCATGCACCGAGGAGGGCAGGTAGGACAGGAATTGCGCGGCCCGGGCGAAGGCGGCGGGCTCGTCGTCCACCGCGTCGTCCACGGCGCCGGCGCGGGTCTGGATTTCCCAGCCGCCCAGCTGTTCCTTGGTCAGCGACTGGCCCAGCCGCGCGACCACGGGCGGGCCGGCGACGAACATGGCCGAACGCTTGGTCATGATGGAATAGTGGCTGGCCGTCAGCCGCGCCGCCCCCAGCCCCGCGACGGAGCCGAGGCCGAGCCCCACCACCGGCACGCGGGCCAGATTGTCGGTGGTGTGGAAGTAGTGATAGGTGCCGCCGACCCCGCCCGGCAGGTTGGCGCGCCCCGTGGTTTCGATGGTCTTCACCGACCCGCCGCCGCCCGAGCCCTCGATGACGCGGATGATTGGCAGGCGGAGTTCGGCGGCCATGCGCTCGGCCATGATGGGTTTGTCGCGGATGGTGGCGTCGGCGCTGCCGCCGCGCACGGTGAAGTCGTCGCCGACCACCACCACCGGCCGGCCCTGCACCAGCCCGCGCCCGAACACGCAATTGGCGGGCAGGAAGCCGGTCAGATGGCCGTCGGCATCGTATTCCGCGCGGCCGGCCAGGGCGCCGACCTCATGGAAGCTGCCGGGGTCGGTCAGGGCCTGCACACGTTCGCGCACCGTGAGCTTTCCGTCCCGGTGCTGGCGGGCGACCTTGTCCGGGCCGCCCATCTGTTCGGCGAGCGCGCGGCGTTGCGCGAGCTCATCCAGTTCTTCTTGCCATTTCCTCATGCGGGAAGAATGCGATGCGGCGCGGAAAGCGCCCAGGGGAGAAAAGCGCGGAATCGTTGCTGCGGTGCAGCGTGGCGAGGGCGCCGCCCTTACGCCCCGAACCCCTGCGGCGTTATCCCGCGCGGCGTCGCCATCTCATACGCGCCGCGCGGCTGGTATTGCCCGCCCCCGGGCCGGCCGGTGATCTCGCCTTCGCGCATCACCACCTCGCCCCGCCGCAGGGTGGCCACGGGCCAGCCGGTCACGCGCTTGCCCTCGAAAGGCGTGTTGTCCACCGCGTGGTGCATCAGGGCGTTGGTGATGGTCACCTCGCGCTTCGGGTCCCAGAGGATCACGTCCGCGTCGCTGCCCGGGGCGATCACGCCCTTCTTCGGGTACAGGCCCATCAGCTTGGCCGGGTTGGTCGCCACCAGCCGGGTGAAGTGCTCCAGGCTGATGCGGCCTTGCGAGACGCCCTCGCTGAACAGCACCGGCAGGCGGGCGGCCAGCCCCGGCAGCCCGTTCGGGATCACCGAGAAATCCGCCCCCTGCTTGGCCGCGCGAGAGG
This sequence comes from Rhodovarius lipocyclicus, assembly GCF_009900765.1. Taxonomy (GTDB): domain Bacteria; phylum Pseudomonadota; class Alphaproteobacteria; order Acetobacterales; family Acetobacteraceae; genus Rhodovarius; species Rhodovarius lipocyclicus. Next base: position 10,853 of record NZ_JAAABL010000057.1, on the reverse strand, counting down.
ACGCGGCATGGTCGCTGCTGACCACATCCAGCGTGCCGCGGCGGATCGCCTCCCAGATGTTGGCGTGCTCGGCCTCGTCGCGGGGCGCGGGGCTGCACATGAACATCGCGCCGTCCGGCCCTTCCATGTGGCGGGCGGTGATGGTCAGGTATTGCGGGCAGGTCTCGCCCCACACCTTCAGGCCGCGCGCCTGGGCGCGGGCGATTTCCTCCGCGGCCTCACCGCAGCTGACATGGAAGACCTGGATGGGCTGGTCCACCAGCTCGGCCAGCGCGATGGCGCGGTGGGTGGCCTCGCGCTCCACCACCGTGGGGCGGGACCAGGCGTGGTAGTGCGGCGCGGTCAGGCCCGCGGCCAGCAGGCGCTCGGTGCGCCAGCGGATGGCCTCGTAATTCTCGCAATGCACGGTGACGAGGCAGCCCAGCTTGCGCGCCGTTTCCAGCACGCGGATGAAGCCGCGATCGTCCACATGCACATTGTCATAGGTCAGGAAGACCTTGAGGCTGCGCACGCCCTCGGCGACCAGCTTCGGCACTTCCTCCTCCAGCACCTGGTCGGTGGGGTCGCTGATGATCTGGTGGAAGGCGTGGTCCAGCATGCCGGTGGCGGCGCGGGCGCGGTAATCCACATAGCGTTCCCACACGTCATGGCCGCGCCATTGCGGGATGAAGCTGACGGTGGTGGTGGTGCCGCCCGCGAAGGCGGCGGCCGAGGCGCTGGCGAAGGTTTCCTCCGTGGTGCCGCCGCCGGGGCGGGGTTCCTCGATGTGGCAATGGCTGTCCACCCCGCCGGGCAGCACCAGCAGGCCCTGGGCATCCAGCACCTCGGCGCCGTCCAGCGCCTCGCCCAGCGTGGCGATGCGGCCCTGCCGGATCCCCACATCGCAGCGCACCGCGCCGAAGGCGCTGGCCACCAGCCCGCCCTTGATCACCAGATCATGCATCGCATCGTCTCCCCTGCCGGGGGCGCAGCATGCCTGGGCCCGGGCCGGGTGCAACTGCCCCTCCGGTGCGCAAATCCGCGCCGCCGCCACCCCCGATGCGCCGCCGCGCGGCATGACACCCCCGCACTGCCATGCGACAAAGCAGAAGCAGGAGGCGCGCATGCTGGACCCCAAGGATTTCAACGCCGCGGCCTATGTCGCCGCCGTCGCCCCCGCCGTGGGGCTGCGCCTGCCGGCCGAGCGCCAGGCGCGCGTCGCCGCCGCGCTGGAGCTGGTGGTGAAGATCGGCGTCCCCGCCCTGAGCTGCGAGGTAGCGGAGGAGATCGAGCCCGCCCCCGTCTTCAACCCCGGAGTGTCCCGCCCATGACCCCCGTGGAGAAGGTCCAGGACGCCCTGGCCCGCATCGCCCGCGACGATGGCCGGGTGAATGCCTTCACCGCCGTGCTGGGTGAGCGCGCGCTGGAGCGCGCCGCCAAGGTCGCCCCCGATGCCCCGCTGGCCGGGCTGACCTTCGCGGCCAAGAACCTGTTCGACATCGCGGGCATCCCCACCGTGGCGGGCAGCAAGATCCGCCGCTCGGCACCCCCCGCCACCCGGGACTGCATCCTGATCCGCCGGCTGGAGGATGCGGGCGCGGTGTGCCTCGGCGCGCTGAACATGGACGAGTTCGCCTATGGTTTCACCACCGAGAACAGCCATGACGGCGCCTGCCACAACCCGCATGACCTGACGCGGATCGCGGGCGGCAGCTCCGGCGGCTCGGGCGCCGCGGTGGCGGCGGGCATGGTCGAGGCGAGCCTGGGCACCGACACCAATGGCTCCATCCGCGTGCCGTCCTCGCTGAACGGCATCTTCGGCATCAAGCCCACCTTCGGGCGGCTGCCGCGCACCGGCTCCGTGCCGTTCGTGGCCTCGCTGGACCATGTGGGCCCCTTCGCCCGCAGCGTGACGCAGCTGGCGGGGATCTATGACGTGCTGCAGGGCCCCGACCCCGCCGATGCCTGCCAGCTGGCCACCGGCATCGACCCGGTGCTGCCGGGGCTGGAAGGCGGCATCCAGGGCCTGAACATCGCCCGGCTGGGCGGCTGGTTCGAGGGTCCGATGACGGACGCCGCCCGCAACGCGGTCGCCGCCGTGGCCCAGGCGCTGGGTGCGGCCAGCACCGTCAGCTGGGGTATGGCGGAGGCCACGCGCGCCGCCGCCTTCCTCATCACCTCCAGCGAGGGCGGGGGGCTGCACCTGCCGGAACTGCGCGCGGCCTATGAGGATTTCGAGCCGCTGACCCAGGACCGGCTGCTGGCCGGTGCCCTGCTGCCCGCCGCCTGGGTGCTGCACGCCCAGCGCGTGCGCGCCGCCGGCCGCGACGCCATGGCCGCGATCCAGCGCGAATTCGACATCCTGATCGCCCCCGCCACCCCCACCGTGGCCACCCCCATCGGCCAGGAGGAGCTGGTGCTGGACGGCGTGCGCATGCCGCTGCGCCCCTCCATGGGCCTGTACACCCAGCCGATCAGCGGCATTGGCCTGCCGGTGCTGACCGTGCCGATCCAGAACGCGGAGGGCGTGCTGCCCATCGGCGTGCAGCTGATCGGCCGCCCCTGGCGGGAGGACGTGTTGTTCCGCGCCGCCCGCGTGCTGGAAGCGAGCGGGTTGTGCGCCGCCCCCGTCGCCCCCGCTTTCGCGGCCCCCGCTTCCACGAACTGAGAGGGCGAGTATTCTGCCCCGCATGGCCGATGATGATTGGGAAGTCCCCTCCGCGCTCCAGCCCGATCCGGCTGACTACAGCTTCGACCTGAAGGCGAAGCTGGATGCCGTCGTCGCGCTGAAGGCGCTGGTGCCGCCGGATGCCTTCTCGGCCAGTTCGCTGGGCACGGAGCGCGAGGGCAACGCCGTGCTGATCGACGCCAAGGGCCTGTTCCTGACGATCGGCTATCTGGTGATGGAATCGGAGACCATCTGGCTGACCGCCAACAATGGCCGGGTGGTGCAGGGCCATTGCCTGGCGCTGGATACCGAAACGGGCTTCGCCCTGGTGCAGTCGCTGGGCCGGATCGACGGGCTGGTGCCGCTGGAATTCGGGGATAGCAGCACGCTGAAGGCCAATGACGCGATCATCCTCGGTGCTTCCGGCGGGCCGTCGCGGGCGGTGGCGGGGCATGTCGCCTCCCGCCAGCCCTTCGCCGGCTATTGGGAATACCTGCTGGAGGACGCGATCTTCACCTCTCCCGCGCATCCGCATTGGGGGGGCACTGCCTGCCTCAACATGGATGGGCGGCTGGTGGGCATCGGTTCGCTGATTTTGCAGCAGGGCGAGCGCGGCGGGCGGCGGCTGGACCTGAACATGGTGGTGCCGATCCAGGAGCTGACGCCCATCCTGCCCGCGCTGCTGCGCCAGGGCCACAGCGAGGCCCCGCCGCGCCCGTGGCTCGGCATGCTGGCGGTGGAGGAGGAGGAGGGGGTGTCGGTCGGCAGCGTGACCAAGGGCGCGCCGGCCGAGCGCGCCGGCGTGCGCGCCAAGGACCGCATCCTGGCCGTGGGCCAGGAGAATGTGTCGGACCTGCCGGGCCTGTGGCGGGCCATCCGGGCCCTGGGGAATGCCGGGGTGCCTGTGCCCCTGCGCATCGAGCGCAACGACCGCGTCATGACCCTGACGCCGCAATCCGCCGACCGCCGGGTATTCCTGAAGCAGCCCCGCCTGCACTGACGAAAAAAGGCGCCCACCCGCGAAGGTGAGGCGCCCAGGCAAGGGTGGCGGGGGCAAGGGTAGCGGGGGCTGGGCCCCCAGCCCTTAGTGCAGATCCTTGCAGAACTGCTGGATGCGCGTGCAGGCTTCCTTCAGCGCTTCGTCGCTGGTGGCGTAGCTGATGCGGAAGTGCCCCGGGAACATGAAGGCCGAGCCGTGCACCGCGGCCACGCCGTTCTCGTCCAGCAGCGCCTCGACGAAATCCTTGTCGGATTCGATCTTCTTGCCGCCCTTCGTGGTCTTGCCGATGCAGCCCGCGATGGAGGGGAACACGTAGAACGCGCCCTCTGGCTTGTGGCAATGGATGCCGGGGGCCTGGTTCAGCATGTCCACGACCATGTCGCGGCGGCGCTTGTACACCACCACCATGGCGTCGATGCTCTCCTGCGGGCCGATCAGCGCCTCGACGGCGGCGGCCTGGCTGATGGAGGAGGTGTTGCTGGTGGACTGGCCCTGCAGCTTGTCCATCGCCTTGATCAGCTCGACCGGCGCGCCGGCGAAGCCGATGCGCCAGCCGGTCATCGCATAGGCCTTGGAGCAGCCGTTCATGGTGATGGTGCGGTTCTTCAGCGCCGGCTCGACCTCCAGGATCGTGGCGGGCTTGAAGCCGTCATAGGCCAGCTTCTCATAGATGTCGTCGGTGAACACCCACACATCCGGGTGGCGCAGCAGCACATCGGTCAGAGCCTTCAGCTCCTCCTTGTTGTAGGCCGCGCCCGTGGGGTTGCAGGGGTTGTTCAGGATCAGCCACTTGGTCTTGGGCGTGATCGCGGCCTCGAGCTGGTCGGCCGTCATCTTGAAGTTGGCGTTGGGGCCGCAGGGCACCAGCACCGGGGTGCCTTCGGCCAGCTCCACGATGTCGGGGTAGGAGACCCAGCACGGCGTCGGGATGATCGCCTCGTCGCCCTTGTCGATGGTGGCCATCAGGGCGTTGAAGATCACCTGCTTGCCGCCGGTGGCGATGATGATCTCCTCCGGCTTGTAGTCGATGTGGTTGTCGCGCTTGAACTTCTCGCAGACCGCCTTGCGCAGCTCCGGCGTGCCGGCCACGTCGGTGTACTTGGTCTTGCCGTCCATGATGGCCTTGATGGCGGCATCCTTGACGTTCTGGGGCGTGTCGAAATCGGGCTCGCCGGAGGACAGGCCGATCACGTCGCGGCCCGCGGCTTTCAGCGCGCGGGTCTTGCCGGTGATGGTGATGGTCTGGCTCGGGGCGATGCGGTCCAGCCGCTCGGCGACAAGTTTCATCGGGAATGGGGCCTTAGACGTCGTTGCAAATGCGCGCGGAGACTAGGCGCGCGGCCCCGATGCAACAACCCACGGAATCGGCGGAACCACTCCGCGCCCAGCGCGGAACGGCGGCTTTCCTACCGTTGCGCGTTCACCACGCGCTCGATTTCCTGGCGCACCGTGCGTTCCACGATGGCGGGCAGGTGGGTGTCGAGCCATTCCTTCAGGATGGGGCGGATCTCCTCGCGCACCACATCCTCGATGCTGGGGCCGGAGCGGGTGACGGCGGCCGTGCGCTCCTGGCTGACGGCGCGCAGCAATTCGCTGACGGAGGCGGCGGTGGCGGCCACCGCGGCGGGGGCCAGAAGCTCCGAATTCGGCATCACGGGGGGCTCCGGGGCCAGGGAGGGCGTGGGGGGCGGGGCGGGGGCATCGGGCTCGGCCACCAGCACCGGGGCAGGGGGGGCGGGCTCGGGCTCCGGCGCGGGCGGCGCGGGTTCGGCGGCAGCCACCAGCATCGCCTCGGTCAGCATCAGCGGCTCGGGCGGCGGCTCCGGCAAGGGATGCTGGTCGGGGCCGGCGGTGCCGTCATCGTTCAGGATCTTGCGGATGGAAGCGAGGATATCATCCATCGAGGGTTCGCTTCCCGCTGCTGGGGCTGTTGCCGTGGGCTTGTTCGTTCCGCTCATCCGCCGTCCTCGTCCTGTCAGCGCTGTGCGGATGCCGGGGCATAATCACCCCAGCCCACCCACAGGTTGCGCACGGCATTGTAGTACGTCTGCATGTTATAGGTCTCCACCGGAAGACCCAGATCCTGCGCGGTCAGCCGCCCGATCGAAGCGGTGACGGTGTAGGAGCCCGTGATGTTGTCCGAAAGCGCCCGCACGAGGGAGACGCGGGCGTTCAGCAATTCCTGCTCGGCGTTCAGCACGTCGAGCGTGGTGCGGCTGCCCACGATGGCCTCACGCTGCACGCCGTCCAGCGCGATTTCGGCGGCGCGGATCTGCGAGCGCACCGACTCGACCTGCGCGCGGGTGCTGCCGAGGGTCTCCCAGGCGCTGATGGCCTGCTGGGCGGCGACGCGGCGCGCGTCCTCGACCAGGGCGCGGTTCTGCTGGGCGGTCTGGCGCGCCTGGCGGACCAGGCTGTGTTCGGAACCGCCCTGGAAGATCGGCACGGAGAGGTTGGCCGTGACCTGCCCGCCGGTGACGCGGGTGTGGGGGCTGGCCGTATTGTCGTTGCGGAAGGCCTGGGTCGTGACCGAGACCTGCGGCATCAGCGTGGACATCTGGATGTCGATGTTGTCGCGCGCGGCGGCTTCGTCGAACAGGGCCGCGACCACGGCCGGGTTGTTCTGGGTGGCCAGGCGCTGCACCTCATCCCGGTTGCGCACGCTGACGCGCAGGGGCTGGGGGGCGACCAGGCGCTGTGGCGCCTCGTTCACCAGGCGCTGATAGGTGGCGCGGGCGGATTGCAGCTGCCCTTCGGCGGCGGCCCGGCTGGCGCGCGCGCCGGCCAGGCGCGATTCGGCCTGGGCCACGTCGGTGCGGGTGATCTCACCCACGCGGAAGCGTTCGTTGGTGGCCTGCAGCTGGCGGGCCAGCACCTGCTCGTTGTTGATGTTCAGGCGCACTTCCTCCTGGAAGCGGATGACCTGGACATAGGCGGTGGTGACGTCCTGCATCACCTGCTGCTCGGTCTGGTAGAGGCGGGCGCGCTGGGCGAGGACGCGGTTTTCCGCCTGGCGCACGCTGGCCACGGTGCGGCCGCCACGGAAGATCGGCTGCGTCAGCGTGACGCTGGCCGCCGCCGGGGTGCGTTCCTGGCGGATGGTGCCGGGAATGGGGCGGGTCACGCCGTTGATGGTCGCCACCGGGTCCCGGTAGTAGAAGGAGCCATCGGCGTTGAAGGCCTGCAGCTGGCTGCGGGTGCGCTGGTCGGCCGCGCCGACGCTGCCGTTCATCACCACCGTGGGGCGCCAGCCGGACAGGGCCTGGGGCACGCCTTCGTCCACGGCGCGCAGCTGGGCCCGCGCGGCCAGCAGCGTGGTGTTGTTGTTGTAGGCCTGCGCCAGGGCATCCTGCAGGGTCTGTGCCCCGGCGGGTGCCGCCATGCCGGTGGCCAGCACCAGGACCGGGAGGAGATGATACTGAGTCACTCGGCGCATGCTGTCATCCTGAAGAGCTCCGCGGCCTCGGGGGCGAGGTACCCAGGCGCAGAGATTGACGCTTGCCCGGGCAAGCGCAACCCATGTTTTGTGACGAGCCGCGAACGGTCACGACTCTTGCTGAGCAAGATGTGACCGGTCGGTACCAATTACAACGCGAAAGCGGGCAGTTTCTGCAGGCCCGGCAGGGCCGGGGCATGCGCATCGAACAGGCGCTGGGTGTGGAAGGCCGCGCCGGTCTTCTGGCCCAGCACCGCGCGCGGGGCCTTGCCCGGCTCATTGAGGACCGTGACCAGCCTGCCGCCCTCGGCCAGCTGGGCGATCAGGGCGGGCGGGATTTCCTCCACGGCGCCATCGATCAGGATGATGTCGTAGGGCGCGCCGGGCGCGTTGCCCTCGGCCGGTTCGCCCTGCACCACGCTGGGCTGGGCGCCCGGAAGGGCGGCGGCCAGCAGCGGGCGGGCGGCGGCGACCAGGGTCGCATCCGATTCGACGGCGGTCACGACCAAGCCCATCTCCGCCAGGATGGCGGCGGAATAGCCGGAGCCGGCGCCGGCCACGAGCGCCTTGCGCCCCAGGCGCGGGCTGGCCGCCTGCAGCAGCCGTGCCAGCACCATGGGGGCCATCATGCCGCGCCCGGGGGCGATCGGCGCCGATTCGTCGGCATAGGCGCGGGCGCGCAGGGCGGCGGGCACGAAGCCTTCCCGCCCGATGCGGCCGAAGGCCGCCAGCAGCGAGGCCTCCGTCACCTTGTTCGGGCGCAGCTGCCCGTCGATCATATGCTTGCGTGCTTCCGCGTAATCCATGCCGGCCCGCCTTCAGATTGCTGCCGTGCGTTATACGCCGGGCAGGGGGCGCTTGACCATGGCCGCGCCGCGAAGGATACAGGCGCCGTGAGGTCCGATGGCCGAGTGGTTAGGCACGGGACTGCAAATCCCCCAACGCCGGTTCGATTCCGGCTCGGACCTCCAACCCGCCCTTTTCTTCTCGGGGCGGGGTTTGCAGAGCGGACGGGCACTGTTATACGCCCGCCCACGGCTGATCCGGCGTGGCGCAGCGGTAGCGCAGCGGACTGTTAATCCGTTGGTCGTAGGTTCGAATCCTACCGCCGGAGCCATTTTCTCCTTCATTCCAATCCGAGACACACCCCGCGGGAATCCCTCCCAGGCGGGCTATCTCCCATTGCTCCACGCCTAACCTCCACGTAACGTTTCGGTCAGATCAAAAACCGGGAAACCCGGCCCGCCGCCCATCACACGGCCACAGGAACGACCGAGAGAGGTTGAGATGCGACGCCGCCTTCTGCTTGCCGCCGCTACCGTGCTGATGGCCACCGCCAGCGCCCCCATGGGCGCCCGGGCCCAGCAGGCCCCGCCCTTCACGCGCCCCGTGCTGCTGATGGGCGGCTTCCCCGCCGGCACCCAGGCCGACATCTATTGGCGGCTGATCCAGGAACCGCTCTCCCGCGCGCTGGGCGTGCCGGTGGCGGTGGAGGCCCGCACCGGTGCCTCCGGCAACATCGCGATGGAGGCGACGGCCCGCGCCACGCCCGACGGCACCACGGTGCTGGCCGCCACCTCGGCCATGCTGGCGATCAACCGCGCGGTCATGCCCAGCATGCCGATCGACACCCAGGCCGACCTGGCCCCGGTGATGACCTTGTTCGAGGTGCCGAACGTGCTGGTGACCAGCACCGAGCGCCGCCCCGGCTACACCGATTGCCGCGCGCTGATCGCTGCCGCCCGCGCCCGCCCCGGGCAGCTGAACTACGCCAGCAGCGGCATCGGGGCCTCCACCCATCTGGCGGCCGCGCAATTCGCCACCGCGGCCGGCCTCAACATGGTGCATGTGCCCTATCGCGGCGGGCCCTTCGCCATGACGGCGCTGTACCAGGGCGACGCGGACCTGTTCTTCTACCAGTCCGGCCCGGTGCTGGACGATTGGCGCGCGGGCAAGGTGCGGCTGCTGGGCATCACCTCCGCCCAGCGGGTGGCGACCCTGCCCGAGATCCCGACCATCGCGGAGGCCTGCGACATGCCGGGTTTCGTCAGCACCACCTGGTATGGCGTGGTCGTGGCCGCCCGCACGCCGCCGGCCGTGATCGACCGCCTGTACCGGGAGATCCGCGCCCTGACCGACACGCCCGAGATGCGCACCCGCATCGAGGGGATGGGCTTCACCATGACGCTGGGCGGGCCGGAGGACATGCGCGCGCGCCTGGCCGCCGACATCCCGCACTGGGCCGCCGTGGTCGAGCGCTCCGGCGCCCGCGCGCAGTAGCCGGGCGTCCGAGGGCACGAAACACTTCAAGGCCGCGAACGCGGCCCGCCGGCAGTCCGGCGAAGCCAAGGCGGCGGATGCCGCCGCCCGGCGTCTGAGGGCACAAAGAAGCAGCTGATGCGGGCCCAGGCCCGCATCAGCACGGCATCTCCCCGCGCTCGATCATCGCGGTGAACCAGCCGCCGCATTCCCCGCGATAGATCACCCAGCACGGCTCGTCCTTGTGCTCCGGCATCAGGGCGAAACGGGCCATGGCGTGACCCGCATGGGTACGGACGGGCACGGGCACAGGCAGAATCGCGAACATGTCTTGCTCCCTCTCTTGGTATCCGAGGCAGGGAACGCCATCTGGGTAGGCCCGGTTGCATGGCTTTTTCCAACCGCCGCGCAGACCGGGCGATCAGGCCAGGACTGGAGTAAGGACTTCCCATGGCCCATCTGACCGTCACCCATCGCACCGAATACACCTACAACAAGCCGGTCGGGCTCACCCCGCACCGGCTGATGATCCGCCCGCAGGACAGCCACGACCTGCGCCTGCACACCGCCACCCTGACCGTGGAGCCGCCGCCCCGCACCACCCGCTGGGCGCATGACGTGTTCGGCAATTCGCTCTGCCTGCTGGAATGGGCGCCGGAGACGCGCACGAAGCGCCTGTGCATCACCTCGGAGCTGGAGCTGACGCATTACTTCGCCGGCCCCGAACTGCCGCGCGCCACGCTGGACCCGGCGGCGGAGCAGTTCCCCTTCTCCTACGCGGTGGAGGAAGTGCCCGATGTCGCCCGCCTGGCGGAGCGCCAGACGCCCGACCCCAGGCGCGTGGTGGATGGCTGGGCCCGCCGCTTCATCAAGGGCGCGGGCAACACCGCCACCCTGCCGATGCTGGAGGCCATGACCAAGGCCATCCACAAGGAATTCCGCTATGAGGCGCGGGAGAAGGAAGGCACCCGCAACCCGGCCGAGACCATCGAGATCGGCGGCGGCACCTGCCGCGATTTCGCGCTGCTGATGATGGAGGCCGCGCGCTGCCTCGGCCTCGCGGCCCGTTTCGTCACCGGCTATCTGTACGATGGCGCGGCCACCGGCGTGGTGGGCGGCGGTGCCACCCATGCCTGGTGCGCCATCTACCTGCCCGGCGCCGGGTGGCAGGAATTCGACCCCACCAACGGCTTGGTCGCGGGCGACAACCTGATCCGCGTGGGCTCCACCCGCATGCCGGAACAGGCGAGCCCCGTCTCCGGCGGCTATGTCGGCACGGCCGGCGATTTCGCGGGGCTGAAGGTGGATGTGACGGTGACCGTGCTGGAGGCATAACCCCCCTCCAGCGCCGAGAGCAGCTCGGCCAGCGTCTCGCTGGGCCCGGCCGCCAGGCCGGCGCGCTCCAGCGCCTGGGCGGCCTCGGCGGTCGCGGCGAACAACAGCGGGTGCGGGGCCAGGCGCTCGGCCTCGGCCATGGCGCGGCGCAGGCGGTGGCCGGGCGCCGCGCTGGC
>NZ_JAAABL010000056.1 GCF_009900765.1 Rhodovarius lipocyclicus | reverse complement strand
TGGAGTATGGCAGGTGTTCTTCTCGCGATTTCCTCTCGCCACACTCGACCTCAGGGACGAAACACCCCATCTCAAAACCGTCAGGGATGTCTCCGTACACCTGTCAAACATCTCTCCAGTCTGAACAAGGGGCAGAGCCCCTGACTGGGGGTCCGGGGGCAACGCCCCCGAGCCTGCCACCCCGGCCGGGGCCTCAGGTCAGAAACGCCCCGCCATTCACATGGATGGTCTGGCCGGTGATGTAGCCGCCCTCCGGCCCGGCCAGCATGCGCACCATGGCCGCGATCTCCTCCACATGGCCCTTGCGGCCCAGCGGCACGCCTTCCAGCCGCATGCCCGGGTTGGCGCCGGCGGCCGCCCCCCGCACCGTGTCGATCGCCCCCGGAGAGACGCAGTTGCACCGGATGCCGAGCGGGGCGAGTTCCACCGCCAGCGCGCGCATCAGCCCCTCCAGCCCCGCCTTGCTGGCCGAGACATGCGCCCGGTTCGGCGTGCCGATATGGGTCGAGATGCCCGACAGCCCAATGATGCTGCCCCCGCCGCGCGCCTCCATCAGCGGCACCACCGCGCGGGCCAGGATGAAGGCGCCGTCCAGCGCCACCGACAGGATCTCCCGCCACTCGCCCAGGCTCATCTGCTGGAAGGGGGTCTGCCGGCGCAGCCCGGCGTTGGAGACGGCGATGTCGATGCCCCCGAAGGCCTCGGTGGCCGCCGCGATCATGTCCGCCACCGCCGAGGGCTCGGACACATCAGCCAGCACCGGCAGGGCGCGGCCGCCCAGCGCCTCGATCTCGGCGGCCACCGCCTGCACCGCGTGCAGGTCGGCCCGGCCGTTCACCACCACGGCGGCGCCGCCGCGCGCCAGCTCCAGCGCGATGGCGCGGCCGATATTGCGCCCCGCCCCGGTCACCAGCGCCACTTTTCCCGTCAGGCTGCCCTGGATCATGCCGTTCCTCCTGTTCCGCCACCGCCATACCACGCCGCGCCGCGGCGGGCAGCGGCCCCCTTGCCGCGGGGGCGGGGCTGGCCGATATGGCTCACTCTTTCCTGAGAAAGGCGCAGGCATCATGCCGCTCTGCTCCCCCGCGCGGCGTGATCGCGCATGAGCCTGTTCTCCTTCATGCGGCTGCGCGATATCGGGCTGTTCCTGACCAGCGCGCGCACCGATGCCGCCATCGCCCGGCACCGCCAGACCATGAGCCAGGGCGAGGCGATGGAAGCCGTCTATGCCGAGCGCGGGGACCCCTGGGCCTCGGCCTCGCCCAGCTATCTGTACCAGCGGCGCAAGTATGAGGTGATGGCCTCCCTGCTGCCGAAGGACCGGCATTTCACCGCCGCGCTGGATATCGGCTGCGGCGTGGGCGGCATGCTGCGCGAACTCTCCCCGCGCGCCGACCAGGTGCTGGGCGTGGATGTGGCGCCCAGCGCCATCGCCTTCGCCCAGCGCGCCAACGCGGACCTGCCCAACCTCAGCTACCAGGTCAGCGATATCCATTCCCTGCCCGAGAGCCTGGATGGCCGCTTCGACCTCGTGGTGGTCAGCGACGTGATCTACTACCTGTCCCCGCTGGAGGACGAGGCGCTGAAGCAGATCGGCGCGCGGCTGGTGCGACTGCTGGCCCCGGGCGGGCTGCTGCTATTGGCCAATCACTACTTTTTCCAGCTCGATCCCGATTCCCGGGTGACGCGGCGCATCCACGATGCCTTCCGCTGGCTGCCGGGGCTGCAACTGCAATCCGAGCACTGCAAGCCCTTCTTTCTGGCCAGCCTGCTGCGGCGCTCCGTGTAACAGGGGCGGTTACGAAGCGTATTGCGTCGCAACATAAACCCGGTTGACGGGGCGGGGGAAACTGTTCAGTTTCGCCGATGAAAACTAACCAGTTTCGCTTCGGGACACCCCATGCCACGAATCAATCCCTTCGGCCGCGCGCCGCGTCGCGCCACGCTGGCGTCTGCCCTGGCCGCTCTCGCCCTGGCCAGCGGGCCCGCCCTGGCCCAGGCGCCGCAGCGCCCGCCGGCGGATGTCACGTTCGTCACGATCCATCGCCGCGCGGTGCCCGTCACCACCACCCTGCCCGGCCGCACCACGGCCTTCCGCACGGCGGAGGTCCGCCCCCAGGTGGGCGGCGTGCTGCGCGAACGCCTGTTCACCGAAGGCCAGGCGGTGACGGAGGGCCAGCCCCTCTATCAGATCGACCCGGCCCCCTATGAGGCGGCGCTGGCCAGCGCCCAGGCCAGCCTGGCGCGCGCCGAGGCCAGCCGGCGTTCCGCCAGCATCACGGTCAACCGCTATCGCCCGCTGGTGGCCGCCCGCGCCGTCAGCCAGCAGGACATGGACACGGCCGAGGCCACGCTGCGCCAGACGGAGGCCGATGTGTCCTCCGCCCAGGCGGCGGTCGATACGGCCCGCATCAACCTGACCTACACGCGCGTGCTGTCGCCGTTGTCCGGGCGCACGGGGCGTTCCTCGCTGACCAACGGCGCGCTGGTCACGGCCAGCCAGACCAGCGCGCTGGTCACCATCATCCAGCTCGACCCCATCCTGGTGGACGTGACGCAGCCCAGCTCCGCGCTGCTGCGGCAGCGCCGCGCCATCGCGGCCGGCACCCTGCACCGCGATTCGGCCGACACCGCCACAGCGCATCTGATCCTGGAGGACGGGACCGAATACGCCCATCCCGGCCGGATCCAGTTCACCGAGGTGATCGTGGACCAGGGCACCGGCTCCGTCACGCTGCGCGCCGAATTCCCGAACCCCGACGGGCTGCTGCTGCCGGGCATGTTCGTGCGCGCCCGCGTCGAGGAAGGCGTCACCGACCAGGCCCTGCTGGTGCCCCAGCAGGCCGTGCTGCGCAACGCGCGCGGCGAGCCCCTGGTGTTCGTCGTCAAGCCCGACAACACGGTGGAACCGCGCGTGCTGACCACCGACCGCGCGCTCGGCACCGACTGGCTGGTCACCTCCGGCGTGCAGGAAGGCGACCGCGTGGTGGTGGAGGGCGTGATGCGCCTGGGCCCCGGCGCCCGCGTGAACCCGACGGAACGCGCGGCCCCGGCCCCCACAGCCGCCAACACCCCGCGCACGGGCGGCTAATCCCATGGCCCGCTTTTTCATCGACCGCCCGATCTTCGCCTGGGTGCTGGCCATCGCCACCATGCTGGCGGGGCTTCTCGCGCTGCGATCGCTGCCTGTCGCGCAGTATCCGGCCATCGCGCCGCCGGCCATTTCGATCACGCTGACCTATCCGGGTGCCTCGGCCGAAACGGTGCAGTCCACGGTGGTGCAGATCATCGAGCAGCAGCTGAGCGGCATCGACAACCTGATCTACTTCTCCTCGCAGACCGCGAAGGACGGCAGCGCGACCATCACCCTCACCTTCCGCCAGGGCACCAACCCCGACACGGCGCAGGTGCAGGTGCAGAACAAGCTGAGCCTGGCCATCCCCCGCCTGCCGCAGACCGTGCAGCAGCAGGGCATCCGCGTGGCCAAGGCGACGCAGAACTTCCTGATGGTGGTGGGCTTCGTCTCCAGCCAGCCGAACACCACCCAGGCCGACATCGCCGACTTCATCGTGGCCAACATCCAGGACCCGCTGAGCCGCACCCCGGGCGTGGGCGACTATCAGGTGTTCGGCTCGCAATACGCGATGCGCATCTGGCTGGACCCCGCGAAGCTGCTGAACTACGGGCTGACGCCGGTGGACGTGTCCAACGCCGTCTCGGCGCAGAACGTGCAGGTCTCCTCCGGTGAGATCGGCGCGCTGCCGGCCGTTCGCGGGCAGATGCTGAACGCCACCATCATCGGCCCCTCCTATCTGCAGACGCCGGACCAGTTCGGCGCCATCCTGCTGCGCGTGCAGCCCGATGGCTCCCAGGTGCGGCTGCGCGATGTGGCGCGCGTCGAGATCGGGCAGGAGAACTACGCGACCTCCGCGCTGTTCAACGGCCGCCCGGCCGCGGGCATCGGCATCAGGCTGGCCAGCGGCGCCAACGCGCTGGATACCGCCAGCGCCGTGCGCGCGACGATGGAGCAGCTGCGCCCGAGCTACCCGGCCGGCTATGACGTGATCTACCCCTACGACACCACGCCCTTCGTGCGCCTCTCGATCGAGAGCGTGGTGCACACGCTGGTCGAGGCGATCATCCTCGTCACGCTGGTGATGTTCCTGTTCCTGCAGAACTGGCGCGCGACGCTGATCCCCACCATCGCGGTGCCGGTGGTGCTGCTGGGCACCTTCGCGGTGCTGTCGGCGGCGGGCTACACCATCAACACCCTGACCATGTTCGGCCTGGTGCTGGCCATCGGCCTGCTGGTGGACGACGCCATCGTGGTGGTCGAGAACGTGGAACGCCTGATGGCGGAGGAACACCTCACGCCGCTGGAAGCCACGCGCAAGTCGATGGACCAGATCACCGGCGCCCTGGTGGGCATCGGCCTGGTGCTGTCGGCGGTGTTCCTGCCCATGGCCTTCTTCGGGGGCTCCACGGGCGTGATCTTCCGCCAGTTCTCCATCACCATCGCGACCGCGATGGGGCTGTCGGTGCTGGTGGCCATCGTGTTCACGCCCGCGCTGTGCGCCACGCTGCTGAAGCCGCACAAGAAGGGCCACGACCCGCACAAGGGCCTGTTCGGCTGGTTCAACCGGGGCTTCGACGCCACCACGCGCGGCTACACGCGCGGCGTGGGCGGGCTGCTGAAGCGCGGCATCCGGGTGATGATCGTGTACGCGGCCCTGCTGGTGGCGCTCGGCTTCGGCTTCCTGCGCGTGCCCACGGGCTTCCTGCCCGATGAGGACCAGGGCATCGCCTTCATGCAGATCATCGCTCCCCCCGGGGCCACCTCCGAGCGCACCCAGCGCGCGCTGGATGAGGTCGCGCGCTATGTGCTGGAGGAAGAGCGCGACACCGTGCGCTCCATCTTCACCATCAACGGCTTCAACTTCTCGGGCCGCGGGCAGAATGCGGGCCTGGGCTTCATCGGCCTGCGGGACTGGGCGGACCGGCCCGAGGCGCGCCAGCGCGTGCAGGCCCTGACCCAGCGCCTCATGATCCGCTTCTCGCGGTATCAGGATGCGCTCATCTTCGCCTTCGCGCCGCCGGCCATCACCGAGCTCGGCAACGCCACCGGCTTCACCTTCGAATTGCTGGACCGCGGCGGCGTGGGCCACCAGGCACTGCTGGCCGCCCGCGACCAGTTGCTGGGCCAGGCGGCGCAGAGCCCCGTGCTGATGGGCGTGCGCGCCAACGGCCTGAACGACGAGGCGCAGTACCGCCTCATCATCGACTGGGAGCAGGCGAGCGCGCTCGGCCTGTCCATCTCGGACATCAACACGACGCTCTCGACCGCCTGGGGCGCGCGCTACGTGAACGACTTCATGGACCGTGGCCGCGTGAAGCGCGTGTACATGCAGGGCGACGCGCCCGCCCGCATGCTGCCCGAGGATTTCGACCGCTGGTTCCTGCGCAACAGCCAGGGGCAGATGGTGCCCTTCTCGGCCTTCGGCCGGGCCGAATGGTCCTCCGGCTCGCCGCGCCTGGAACGCTACAACGGCGTCGGCTCGCGGGAGATCCTGGGCATGCCCGCGCCCGGACGCACCACTGGTGAGGCGATGGCGGAGATGGAGCGCCTGGCCTCCCAGCTGCCGCCGGGCATCGGCTTCGACTGGTCGGGCCTGTCCTATGAGGAACGGCAATCCTCCGGCCAGGCGGGCGCGCTGTACGCGGTGTCGCTGCTGGTGGTCTTCCTCTGCCTCGCGGCCCTGTATGAGAGCTGGTCGATCCCGGTCTCGGTGCTGCTGGCGGTGCCGCTGGGCGTGCTGGGCGCGGTCGCGGCCACCCTGCTGCGCGGCCTGTCGAACGACGTGTATTTCCAGGTGGGCCTGCTCGCGACCATCGGCCTCTCGGCGAAGAACGCGATCCTGATCGTGGAATTCGCGCGGGAGAATTTCGACCGCGGCATGACCCTGGCCGAAGGCGCCAAGGAAGCGGCGCGCCAGCGCCTGCGCCCGATCGTCATGACCTCCATGGCGTTCATCCTGGGCGTGGTGCCGCTGGCGGTCGCCACCGGCGCAGGCGCCGGCGGCCAGCACGCCATCGGCACCGGCATCATCGGCGGCGTGCTGGCGGGCACCATCTTCGCGCTGTTCTTCGTGCCCGTGTTCTTCCTGGTGGTGCTGGGCCTGTTCCGCACCAGGCGGCAGAGCGAGAAGCTCGCCGCGCAACAAGCCCCCCAACCGCACCCCGCCGCGGGAGAGTGACCATGCGTAGCCTGACTTTCCTGCCGGTGGCGCTGCTGCTGGCCGGCTGCAACCTGGCGCCGGACTTCATCCGCCCGGCCCCCGCCACGCCCGAGGGCTGGCCCCAGGGCCCGGCCTATCAGCGCCCCGCCGCCGATACCGCGCCCGGGGCGCGCCTGGCCACGGAGATCGCTTGGTCCGAGATCGTCGCCGATGACCGGCTGCGGCGGGTGGTGGCGCTCGGCCTGGCCGAGAACCGCGACCTGCGCGTGGCGGTGCTGAACGCCGCCCAGTATGAGGCGAACTACCGCGTCCAGCGCGCCTCGCTGTTTCCCACCCTCAGCGGCAGCGCCAGCGGCGTGGCCAGCCGCACCCCCGCCCCCTTCTCGACCGACGCCTATCCGGCCAACAGCACCGTGGGGCTGACCCGGGGCGGCTCCGCGCTCGGCGTGGGCATCAGCAGCTTCGAGGTCGATTTGTTCGGCCGCGTGCGCAACCTGACCGAAGGCGCCTTCCAACGCTACCTCGGCTATGAGGAGACGCGCCGCGCGGCCCATATCAGCCTCGTCGCGCAGATCGCCAATGCGTGGCTGACCATCGGCGCGGACCGCGAATTGCTGGCGCTGACGCGCCGCACCCTGGCCAGCCAGGAGCAGTCCCTGACCATCACCCGCGCCGGCTTCCAGGGCGGCACGACCACGGAACTGGCCCTGCGCCAGGCCGAGACCTCCGTGGAGACGGCCCGGGCCAACCTCGCCGCCTTCATCCGGCAGGAGGCGCAGGACCTGAACGCGCTGAAGCGGCTGGTGGGCGCCGAGGTGCCGGAGGAACTGCTGCCCACCGATGCCCAGAGCGTGGACAGCGCCGTGCGCGACGTGCCGGCGGGGATTTCCTCCGACGTGCTGCTGCAGCGGCCGGACGTGCTGGCGGCCGAGCGCAACCTGCGCGCGGCCAATGCCCAGGTGGGCGCGGCGCGGGCGGCGTTCTTCCCCTCCCTCACGCTGACCGCCAGCGGCGGCACCGCGAGCCAGGGGCTGGAGCGGCTGTTCGCGCCGGGGACAGCCAACTGGTCGTTCTCCCCCACCATCAACGTGCCGATCTTCCAGGCCGGCGCCCTGCGCGGAAGCCTGGACGCGGCGCGCATCGGCGCGGATATCCAGGTGGCCACCTATCAAGGCACGCTGCAGACCGCCTTCCGGGAGGTGGCCGACGCGCTGGCCGCGCGGGGCACGCTGACCAGCCAGATCGAGGCGCAGCGCAGCCTCGTCGCGGCCTATGAGGGGGCCTACAACCTGTCCCTGCTGCGCTTCCGCTCGGGGCTCGACAACTATCAGTCGGCCCTCGATTCCGAGCGGCAGTTGTTCGCGGCGCGCCAGACCCTGATCACGCTGGAATTGCAGCGCCGGCAGAACCGGGTGACGCTGTACAGGGCGCTCGGCGGCGGCTGGCGTGCCAGCGCCGAGGAAGCAGGCGAGCAGAGGGCGCCATGACGCCGGCGGCAGCGGAGATCGAGCCACCCCGGGGACAGTCGCGCACCCGCATGAGCGAGGCCGAGCGCAGCCGCGTGCTGCGCGAGGCCGCGGAGGCGGTCTTCCTGCGCCAGGGCTATGCCGCCACCAACATGGACGAGGTGGCCCGCCAGGCCGGCATGTCCAAGCGGACGCTGTACCAGCACTACCCCTCCAAATCCGCGCTGTTCGAGGCGGTGATGCGCGACTGCCTGGAACCGCTGACCCTGCCCGCCGCGGATGGCCAGGACCTGCGGGCCAGCCTGTGCACCCTGCTGGAGACAGCGACCCGCCACCTGCTGGCGCCCCGGCAGATGGCGATCTTCCGCATCGTCATCTCCGAGGCGCACCGCGCGCCGGAACTGGCCGATGCCTTCCATTGCGCGGGGCCCGGCCACGGCGCCAATGCCATGCAGCGGCGCCTGCAGGTGGAGATCGACGCCGGGCGGCTGAAGCTGGACGACGCGCATGCGGCGGCCAAGCTGCTGTACGGCATGGTGCTGGGCCCGCGCCACATGATGGTGATGCTGGGCCTGCAGGCCGAGCCGGATGAGGCGGAACTGGCGATGCTGGTGCGCCGGGCGGTGGATGTTTTCATGGATGGCGCACTTATTCGCGCGGGGTGACAGGATTTCCTTGTATTGCGGCGACGCAGCAACTATATGACCCGCGTCAGCCTTTTCGGTTCGGACCGATCTCCCGGCTTCAAGCACCCGCGCCCAGCGCGGCTGTGTGAGAGCCGAGCCCGCATCCCGCTCCCCATAAGATTGATCCGCCACGCATGCGCGCGTGGTGGCACGCGATGATTGAACGGAATTTCATGTCCAACGGTACCATCAAGTGGTTCAACGCAAC
This sequence comes from Rhodovarius lipocyclicus, assembly GCF_009900765.1. Lineage (GTDB taxonomy): Bacteria > Pseudomonadota > Alphaproteobacteria > Acetobacterales > Acetobacteraceae > Rhodovarius > Rhodovarius lipocyclicus. Next base: position 8,998 of record NZ_JAAABL010000056.1, on the reverse strand, counting down.
CAAGGGCTACGGTTTCATCCAGCCCGAGGACGGCGGGGCCGACGTCTTTGTCCACATCTCTGACGTGGAGCGCGCCGGCATCAAGAACCTGCGCGAGGGTGACAAGCTCTCCTACGAGCTCATGCAGGGTCAGCGCGGCAAGGTTTCCGCGACCAACCTGAAGCTGGAAGGCTAAGTCCGGCAACCCGGACGGGCTTCGGGCGTTTCTCCCTGCATGACGCATGCAGGGGTGACTCGCTTGCCTAATTTTAAGGCTTTCCCGAAGCAGCGGGCGCGGAAGTCACGGCTTCCGCCCCAATTCTCTCATCATTTCGTCACCATCACTCGTTTATGCTTGGCCTACGGCACGCATGTGCTGGCCCAAAAAAACGCAACATAAGAACGATATCATCATGACCAATACCCAGACCCACGCGCATACCAGCGCCTCCAACAAGCCCCCCGTCCTGCTCAGCCAGGCCGAGATCCGCCGTATCATCGCCGAGATGATGGGCTGAGGCTTCTTTTCCAAGCGGTCACGAATCTGTCATAAAACCGTCATCAACGAGGAACACCTCGGACGGGAGTGAAGCGCCTGCGGCCCCTTCTTCCGGGAGCAGGCGAATGACCGCATCCTCTAACCTTCCCGCCACCACGCGGCGCGCGGCCATCATGGCCAGTGCCGCCCTCGGCGGGGCCAACATCCACATCCGCGAATCCCAGGCGCAACGCAGCGAAACCGTGCTGCGCGTGGGCATGACCGCCTCCGACATCCCCTCCGTGACCGGCCAGCCCGACCAGGGCAGCGAGGGTTGGCGCTTCACCGGCGTCACCCTCTATGATGGCCTGGTCAACTGGGACCTGTCGCGGGCGGACCGGCCCAGCACCCTCGCCCCGGGCCTGGCCACGCACTGGCAGGTGGATGCCGCCGACCGCCGCCGCTGGGTGTTCACCCTGCGCCCCGGCGTGAAGTTTCATGACGGCTCGGACTGGAATGCCGATGCCGCCATCTGGAACCTGGTGAAGCTGACCGACCAGAACGCCCCCCAATACGACCGCCGGCAGGTCGCCCAGACCTATGGCCGCATGGGCTATATCGCGGGGTTCGAGAAGCTTGGGGAATTCTCCATCAGCATCTCCACCCACGAACCCGACGCGCTGCTGCCATACTATTTTGGGCGCATCTTCTTCTCCTCCCCCACCCAATGGGAAAAGGTCGGCCGCAGCTGGGAGGCCTTCGCCCGCGCGCCCTCGGGCACCGGGCCGTGGAAATTCGCCTCCATCGTGCCACGCCAGCGGCTGGAGATGGTGAAGAACACCGAATACTGGGACCAAGCCCGGGTGCCCAAGACCGACCGCCTGGTGCTGCTGCCCATCCCCGACGCCAACACCCGCGTGGCCGCCCTGCTCTCCGGCCAAGTGGACTGGATCGAGGCGCCGCCGCCCGATGCCGTGCCGCGCCTGCGCCAGCAGAACATGCAGATCGTCACCAACAGCTACCAGCACACCTGGCCCTGGGTGCTGAACCTGAATACGGGCTCGCCCTTCGCCGATATCCGGGTGCGCAAGGCGCTGAACCTGGGCATCGACCGGGCCGCGATTTCCAACATGCTGGGCGGATTCGGCGCGCCGGCGGTGGGCCAAGTGCCGCCCGGGCACCCCTGGTTCGGCAATCCCAGCTTCCGCATCCGCCACGACCCCGCCGAGGCGCGCCGCCTGCTGGCCGAGGCCGGATTCGGCCCCAACAACCCGGTGCGCGCCAAGATCATCATCAGCGCCTCCGGCTCCGGCCAGATGCAGCCGATGATGATGAACGAGGCGATCCAGGAGATGGTCCGCCCGCTGGGCATCGAGATCAGCTTCGAGGTGGTGGACTGGGCCGCCATGGTGCAGTCGCGGCTGAAGGGATCGCGCGATGCCTCCCAGCGCGGGCTGCATGGGCTGAATTATTCCTGGGTATGGGTGGACCCGGATTTCGGCTTCATCACCGCGCTCGACAGCCGCAAGACCGCGCCGCGGGGCAACAATTGGGGCTATGTCGAGCAGCCGGAGTTCGACGCCTTCTCCGACCGCATCCGCGCCGAGTTCGACCCGGCGAAGCAGGACCAGGTGGTGGCCGAGATGCACACCCGCATGGTCGATGAATGCGTGTGGCTGTGGGTGGTGCACGACATGAACGCGCGCGCCATGACGGCCAGGGTGAAGGGATTCGTGCAGGCGCAGAACTGGATCCAGGACCTGACCCCGGTGCGGATGGAATAACCCTCCGCTAGGCTGGCGGGATGGAGTCCTGGCTGCCTTATCTTCTGACCTGCGCGACCATCGCCATCAGCCCCGGTCCCGGCAGCCTGCTCACGCTGACCATCGCCACCCGCCAGGGTGGGGCGGCCGCGATGATCTCGGCGGCCGGGCTGCTGGTGGGGTCCATGACGCATGTGGTCGTGGTCGCGCTGGGGGCGGCGCTGCTGCAACGCGCCCTGCCCTGGTTGCAGCCGCTGCTGACCGTGCTGGGCGGGGCCTATCTGGTGTGGCTCGGCGCGCGGCTGTGGGCGGCCCGCCATCACCGCCTGGCCGAGGCCGGCCTACCGCCGCTGAACCCCGCCAACCTGTTCCTGCGCGCCTGGCTGCTGTCGCTCAGCAATGCCAAGGCCATCGTGCTGCTGCTGGCGCTGGTGCCGCCCTATGTGCGGCCGGAGGCCCCGGCGATTCCCCAGGCACTGCTGCTGGCGCTGGGCTATGGCGCGGTCTCGGGCATCTGGCACGGGGTGCTGGCCGGGCTGGCGCAGGCGCTGGGCCCCTGGCTGCGCACGCCGCGTGGTGCCGTGGCCATGGCGGGCTTCTCTGCCAGCCTGTTCTGCCTATTCGGTTTGTGGATGGCCCAGGAAGGGCTGCGCAGCCTGTTGCCGTAAAGGGCCGCATGGGGAATACCCATGCTGCATCGCGCACGGGAACCCTTTGCCATGGCCGCCGAGTACATCCTCACCCTCTCCTGCCCCAACCGCCCGGGTATTGTCGCCGCGGTGGCCGACGCCATCTTCCTGCATGGCGGCAACATCCGCGACGCGCAGCAGTATGACGACACCGCCGCCACCCGCTTCTTCACCCGCATCATGCTGGACGATGCCGGCAGCCTGAACCTGGATGGGCTGCGGGCGGAAATGGCCCGGGTGGCCGAGCGTTTCTCCATGCATTGGGCCCTGCGCGACCGCGCGGAGAAGCGGCGGGTGATGCTGCTGGTGTCCAAGTTCGACCATTGCCTGGCCGATATCCTGTACCGCTGGCGCATCGGCGAATTGCCGATGATCCCCACCGGCATCATCTCCAACCACCCGCTCTCGACCTATCCGCACCTGGATTTCACGGGCATCCCGTTCTTCCACATGCCGATCTCCAAGGAGAACAAGCCCCAGCAGGAGGCCGAGATCTGGCGCCAAGTGCAGGAGACGAAGACGGATCTGGTGGTGCTGGCGCGCTACATGCAGATCCTGTCCGATGACCTGTCGGCCAAGCTGTCGGGCCGCTGCATCAACATCCATCACTCCTTCCTGCCGGGCTTCAAGGGGGCCAAGCCCTATCATCAGGCCCATGCCCGCGGCGTGAAGCTGATCGGCGCCACCGCGCATTACGTGACGGCGGACCTGGATGAAGGCCCGATCATCGAACAGGATGTGGAACGCATCTCCCACAAGGACACGCCCGATGACCTGGTGCGCCAGGGGCGGGATATCGAACGCCGCGTGCTGTCGCGCGCGCTGATGTGGCACCTGGAGGACCGGGTGCTGATGAATGGCAGCCGGACGGTGGTGTTCAGGGACTGAAGGCGCCCCTGGCTCGGGGCCAGGGGCGAAGCCCCCGTCTTCAGCTCCGCAGCCGATCCCCCGCCGCCGCCACGATCGCCGCGTATCGCGCGCTTTCCGCCCGCAGATAGGCCGCAGCATCCGCCGGAGAGGACGGTTCCGCCGGGTCCAGCCCCGATTCCGTCAGCCGCGCCGCCGTGGGTGCGTCCTTCAGCGTGTTGGCCATGGCGCGTGACCAGGCCTGCTGCAGCTCGGGCGCCATGCCCGGCGGGCCCAGCAGCATGTACCAGGTGATCAGGTCGAAATCCGGGAAGCCGGCCTCGGCCATGGTCGGCACACCCGGCAGGCTGGCGGCCCGGCGCGGCCCCGAGACCGCCAGCGCCCGCAGCGTGCCGCCACGCAGATGCCCCGCCGCCGAGCTCAGCACCGAGAAGCCGAAGCCGGTCTCCTGCTTCATCACCGCCTCCAGCATCTGGCTGCCGCCGCGATAGGTCACATGGGTGACGGGCGGCACCCCGGCGGGCGCCTTCTGCAGGAAGAGTTCCGTCGCCAGCTGCGGCGTGGAGCCGATGCCGGAGGACGCATAGGACGCCCGGCCCGGATTGGCGCGCAGCCAGGCCAGCAGCCCCGCCACGTCGCGCGCCGGGTGGTCGGGGGCGACCACCAGCACCATCGGCGTGGTGCCCCAGATGGACAGCGGCGTGAAATCCTCGAGCGGATTGATGGCCACGTTCGGGTTCACCAGCGGCGCGATCACCAGGGAGGACGGGTCGGCGATCACCACCGTATGGCCATCCGGGGCCAGGCGCTTGATATAGTTCAGCGCCAGCGTGCCGCCCGCGCCGGGGCGGTTTTCCACCACCACGGTCTGGCCCAGCGCCTGGGAAATGCGCGGGGCCGCGATGCGCGCCGCGATGTCCGAGGAGCCCCCGGCCGCGAACCCGTTCACGATGGTCACCACGCGATCGGGGAAGGCCGCCAGCGCCGCCGTCGGCAGCAGGGCTGGCAGGGACAGCAGCAGGCGGCGCTTCAGCATCGCACTCTCCTCAAAGGCCCATCTCGGGCAGGGTCTTCAGTTCCACCCCGGCGGCCAGCAGGGCGGCGCGGGTGGCGCTGCCCACGGCCTCGGCGGTGGGTTCATCGGCGTGCAGGCACAGGGAATGCACTTCGACCGGGATGCGCTTGCCGGAGCGGGTGACGATCACCTTGTCCACCACCATGGCGACCGCCTGGGCCGCCGCGCGGGCGGGGTCCTTGTGCACAGCATCGGCGTTGAAGCGGGAGGTGATGTTGCCGTCGTCATCGTACATGCGGTCGATATAGCCCTCGACCGCGAAACGCAGGCCGTGGTGGTGCGCCGCCTTCTCGATGTGCGAATGCGCCAGGCCCACATAGATCAGGTTCGGGTCCACGCCCTTCACGCCGCGCGCCATGGCGTCCGCCACGTCCGGGTCCACGATGCCCACATTGTGCAGGGCGCCGTGCGGCTTCACATGCGTCACCTTCGCGCCGTGCATCGCGGCGATGCCCATCAGGGCGCCGATCTGATAGGCGACGAGGTATTCGATATCGCGCGGGTTCATCTTCATCGCGCGGCGGCCGAAGCCCCAGATGTCGTTGTAGCCGGGATGGGCGCCGATCGAGACGCCGTGCTTCAGCGCCAGCGCCACCGTCCCGTGCATCACGGTGGGGTCGCCGGCGCTCATGCCGCAGGCGATGTTGGCACTGTTGATCAGCGGCATCACCGCCGGGTCATTGCCCTTGTGCCAGGTGCCGAAGCTTTCGCCGATATCGGCATTGATGTTCACGACAGGCACAGAGACTCTCCTTACGGGACGATTGTGAAGCGGTTGTAACCGGCAGCCTAGACCGGAACGGCGGCCAATTGCGCGGCCATGGCGGGTGAAAGGTTGGCACCGCACAGCAAAGTGGCGACCTGCCGCCCGGCGAAGCGGTGCGGCTGCGCCAGGATCGCGGCCACGCCCACGGCGCCCGAGGGTTCCACGCTGTGCCCCAGATGACGGCGCAGCAACAGCATGGCCCGGAAGATCTCCTCCTCCGACACCGGCATGATGTCGTCGTAGAGGCCACGCAGCGTCTCCAGCGCCTCCGGGATCGGGACGCGGATAGCGATGCCGTCGGCGATGGTGTCCGCCTTCTCCGTCTCCAGCATGCGCCCGGCTTCCAGCGAGAGCATCATGGACGGCGCCTGCTCCGCCACCACGGCCACGATGCGCGTGGCGGGCGAGGCGGCGCGCAGCGCGGCACCCACCCCCGCCAACAGCGCGCCATTGCCCAGCGGCACGATCATGGTGTCGAAACGGCCGGCGGCCGCGATCTCCAGCCCCATGGTGCCGGCACCCTCGGCGATGGCGGGCTCCAGCCCGTCCTCGACGAAGCGCAGGCCGGCATCGGCGGCGAAGCGCTTGGCGGCGGCCTTGGCGGCGTCGAAATCCTGCCCCGCCAAGCGCACATCGGCGCCGAAGCCGCGCATGGCCTCGATCTTCAGCGGGTTGGCGGTCTCGGCGGCGAAGACCGTGCAGGCATGGCCGCGCCGGGTGGCCGCGCGCGCCAGCCCCTGGCCGAAATTGCCAGCGGAGGCACAGACGACGGCCTCGCCCGGGGCCAGTTCGGTGGCCACGAAGAACTCGGCGCCGCGCCCCTTGAAGGAGCCGATGGGGTTCTGGAATTCGACCTTGGCCGAGAGGCGGCAGCCCAGCACCGCGTCCAGCCCCGAGTCGTGGGCCATGGGGCTGTCGAGGAAAGCCGGGTCGATCAGGGCGGAAGCGGCGCGGATGCGCGCGATGGCGATAGGGCGAGGCATGCGCGCATCATGCCGGGACGATGCGCGGATTGGCCGCGATTCGGCGCGTTTCATCGGGTTTTCCCCGCGCATCATCCTGGCATCATGCGGCCCATGGACCAATTCGACCGCCGCATCCTAGATGCCATGCAGCGCGACGCCCGCCGCCCCGCGGAGGCGATCGGCGCCGAGATCGGCCTCTCGGCCTCCGCCGTGCAGCGCCGCCAGGCGCGGCTGCGGGAGGATGGGGCGATCACCGCCGAGATCGCCGTGGTGGACCAGAAGACCGCCGGCCGCCCGCTGACGCTGCTGGTGGATATCGAGCTGGAGCGCGAACGCCCGGAGCTGCTGGCCAGCTTCAAGCGCTGGATCGTGGCGGAGCCCGCGGTGCAGGAGGCCTGGTATGTGACCGGCGACCGCGACTATGTGCTGGTCGTCACCGCACGGGACATCGAGGAATACGACGCCCTGACCCAGCGCATGGTGGCCGATAACGCCAATATCCGCCGCTTCAACACCCGGGTGGCGCTGGGGACGCTGAAGCGTGGGCTGATGGTGCCCTTGGCTTAACCCGGCACCGAGGGATCGGTCAGGCGCTCGTATTCCTCCAGCGCGAAGCGGTCCGTCATGCCGGCGATATAGTCGCCCACCACCCGGGCGCAGAGCGGGGTGCCGGCCGCCCCGGCCTTTTCCCGCCAATGGCCCGGCAGCATCTGCGGCGCGCCGTGCAGCAACTGGAACAGCACCTGCACCACCCGCTTGGACTTGCCCATGGTGCGGTTGACGCGCCAGTGGCGGTACATGCGCTCGAACAGGAAGGCGCGGACGGCCTTGTTCGCCTCGTCCATCTGCGCGCTGAAGGCCACCATGGCGCGGTGCGCGCCCCGGATGCCATCGGCGTCGGCGGGGTTCAGCGCCTCGATCCGGCGGGTGGTCTCGGCCACCACATCGTTGATCATGCGCCCGATCACGCGGCGCACCATCTCGGGCGCCAGGCGTTCCTCGGCCACACCGGGGTTCTGCAGCTTCACCTCGTCCAGCGCCTCACGCGGCAGCGGCAGGGCGCCCACCTCCTCCAGCGTGAACAGGCCGGCGCGCAGACCGTCCTCCAGGTCGTGGTTGTTGTAGGCGATGTCGTCGGCCAGCGCCGCCGCCTGCGCCTCGGCCGAGGGCCAGCTGGCGAGGTCGAGGCTGTGGCGGAAATCATATTCGGCGATATAGCCGCTGGGGCTGCGGACCGGGCCATTGTGCTTGGCCAGCCCCTCCAGCGCCTCCCAGGTCAGGTTCAGCCCGTCGAAGCCGGCATAGCGGCGTTCGAGCTGCGTGACGTGCTTCAGGCTCTGCGCATTGTGGTCGAAGCCGCCATGGCTGCGCATGGAGGCATTCAGCGCGTCCTCACCGGCATGGCCGAAGGGCGGGTGGCCCAGGTCGTGGGCCAGGGCCAGCGCCTCGGCCAGATCCTCATCCAGCCGCAGGCGGCGGGCCAGGCTGCGGGCGATCTGCGCCACTTCCAGGCTGTGGGTCAGGCGGGTGCGGTAATGGTCGCCCTCATGGAAGATGAAGACCTGCGTCTTGTATTGCAGCCGCCGGAAGGCGCGCGAATGCAGCACCCGGTCCCGGTCGCGCTGGAAGGGGCTGCGGGTGCGGTCCTCCTGCTCCGCGTGCAATCGCCCGCGCGAGGCGTCGGCATGCACGGCCCAGGGGGCCAGGGATCGGTAGTATTGATAGGGAGGGACCATGGGTGAAAGCGGTAACAGCGCCCGCCGCGCGCCGCAATCAAGGGTTGCGCGCGAAGGGGGCTGAAAATCCGCCGCGGCGACGCTATCTTGATGGCATCAGGAGTATCGCCATGCCGGATGGCACCACCTTCCTCGTCACGCCGCGCGCCGCGGCCGAGATCTCAGCCATTGCCAGCCGCCAGGGCACGCCCGGGGCGGCGCTGCGCGTCGCTGTGGAAGCCGGCGGCTGCTCTGGCATGCGCTACGACTTCAACCTGGCCGAATCCATCGATCCCGACGATCTGGTGGTGGAGCAGGATGGCGTGCGCGTGCTGGTGGACCCCACCAGCCTGGAATTCCTCGCCGGCGCCACGCTGGACTGGCACGACAGCCTGATGGGCAGCCACTTCAAGGTGACCAACCCCCAGGCCACCAGCGGCTGCGGCTGCGGCGTCAGCTTCGCGGTCTAGATCATCATCCGATCAGATGGGATCATCTGATCGGATAAAGATGATCGTGAAAACAAATACCTGGAGCGGTTGCCGTGAGCCGGTGCGAACGGAAACCGCTCTAACAGGCTGCTGAAAAGCGGTTTCAGAAAGCGGCCGGATGGGCTGGTTGACCGGCTTTCAGCGTCGGCGTCGCCTGAGCATGCCGCATTCTGTAAGTTTTTGGCGGTGGCGGTGAGTTCGGGACGGAAT
>NZ_JAAABL010000055.1 GCF_009900765.1 Rhodovarius lipocyclicus | reverse complement strand
GCTTTCAGGAAGTCCGCCACTCTGGCAGGCCGTGGAAAGTAGTCGCCTCAGCAACCAATGTCAACAACCAATCAGCGTCTCGGTGAGGCGGCTTTTACGGGTACACCCCAGCACTGTCAAACCCTCCGAACGAGAAAAAACGCATTCCGCGTGAATCTCTTATTCCGCCCCCCGGATGTCGGCCGCCAGCGCCGCGGTCCGCACCGGGTCCGCATCCCAGGCGAACATGAAGCGCGCCCCACCCCCGATGAAAGTGTAGAAGCGCCAGCCCTTCGCCCGCAGCCGTTCCTGCACCTCGGGCGCCAGGCGCAAGAACACGGCATTGGCCTCGACCGGGAACATCAGCTCCACCCCCGGGATGCCCTCCACCAGCGCCGCGAAATCCCGCGCGGCGGCATTGGCGTGGGCCGCGTGGCGCAGCCAGGCCCCGCTCTCCAGCATCCGCACCCAGGGCGCGGCCAGGAACCGCATCTTGGACGCCAGCTGCCCCGCCTGCTTGCAGCGATAGTCGAAATCCTCCGCCAGCTCCCGCCGGAAGAACAGGATCGCCTCCCCCACCGCCATGCCGTTCTTGGTGCCGCCGAAGCACAGCACATCCACCCCCGCCCGCCAGCTCATCTCGGCGGGCGAGCACCCCAGGCTGGCGCAGGCATTGGCGAAGCGCGCGCCGTCCATGTGCAGGGCCAACCCATGCTCCCGGCAGGTGGCGGAGATCGCGCGGATCTCCTCCAGGCTATACAGCCGCCCCGTCTCGGTCGGCTGGGTGATGGTGACGACGCGGGGCTTGGGGAAATGGATATCCCCCCGCCCGGTGACGAAGCCGCGGATCAGCTCCGGCGTCAGCTTGCCATCCGGCGAACGCGCGGCCAGCAGCTTCGACCCGTTGGAGAAGAACTCCGGCGCGCCGCATTCATCGGTTTCCACATGCGCGGCGTCGGAGCAGATGACGCTGTGATAGCTTTGGCACAGCGCCGCCAGCGCCAGGGAATTGGCCGCCGTGCCGTTGAAGGCGAAGAACACCTCGCAATCCGTGCCGAACAGCCCCCGGAACGCGTCAGAGGCCCGCTGCGTCCATTCATCGTCGCCATAGGCGGGGTGATGGCCCGCATTGGCCTCGGCCATCGCGGCCCAGGCCTCGGGGCAGATGCCGGCGTAATTGTCGCTGGCGAACTGGTGTGCGGTCATGGCGGCAGCCCTTCACGTCAGGTGTCCAGGCACCCCGGGGCGAACTGACATGCGGCTGAGCCCGATGGTTGCCGGTCTGGCCACATCTCCCGACCCGAAGGCCAGGACGCCACCTTGCCCGGGAGAGCAGGTTGGCGTTGAGCGTCAGCTCAACTCTGGATGCTGGGGCTGCTGTAGCGTGGCGGCGGGCGGGGCGGCAAGGGGGGTTCCCTACCGCCCGGGCAGGCCCTGGAAGAAGTCCCAGACCATGGCGCTCGCACCCTCCGGCCAGCCATGGCCTTCGCGTGCCAGGCTGACGAAGCGCACCGGGCAGCCCGCCGCGCCTTCGACCGTCACGCCATCCCGGCTGGTGGTCATCGGCGCGCCCGCGCAGCCATCGGCCCGGCGCCAGAATTCCACCGCCTGGCGCACTGGCAGAAAGGGGCGCGTCTGCGCGCGCGCCACGAGCGGGTTCGGGCTGATCCCGCCGCCATAGGCCACGGAGCGGTCCTGCTCGCCATGGATGATCAGCATGGGCACGGGGGCGCGCGGCACGGGTTCGTCGCCGAACATGGCACCCGCCACCACCGCCGCCCCGGCCAGCCGCCCGCCCAGCGCGATGGCCACGCGGTGCGTCAGCATGCCGCCATTGGACAGCCCGGCGACGAAGACCCGGCGCGGATCGACCGGGGCCTGGCGCGCGGCATCCGCGATCACGGCGGCGATGAAGCCCACATCGTCCACGCCCCGGGCCTGGGCCTCTCCGCAGCAGCCGCCGGCGTTCCAGGTGCCCCGGCGCGGCAGGCGGCCGATGCCGTTGGGCGCGGCCAGGATGAAGCCCCCGGCCCGGGCGGTGGCCGCCCAGCGCTCCAGCATGATGCCCGCATTGCCGCCGCCGCCATGCAGCACGACCACCAGCGGCGCCGGGGCCGTGCCGCGATGGGCGTCGAGCAGCAGGTAGTCGCGGTCGCCCAGGCGGTGCGCCACGGCCTCCCGCGCCTGCGGGCGCGGTGCCGCGCAGGCACCGAGCAGCAGCAGCAGGGCCAGGGCACGCAGGGTGTTCATGCGGGCAAGGCCCTCACCCCGCCTTCCCCATGCCGCCGCCGCCCGGCATTTCCACCACCAGCCGGTCGCCGGCCGGGATCACCTGCATCCCCTTGGCCTTCAGCGCCGTGCCGCTGCCCAGCCGCACCACGCCGCGCGCGCCGTCCTCGCCGCCATGCCGCCCGCGCGCCGGATAGGTCACGCGCTCGAAGGTGGCGAAGATGGCGAAGGCCTCGCCATGGCGGTGCGCCACCTCCATCACCTGGCCGTCGCCGCCGCGCCACTGCCCGGCCCCGCCGGAGCCATCGCGCAGCGCCTTCTTCCACACCACCAGCGGCGCCACGGTCTCCGTCACCTCCACCGGCACGTTCTTGACGCCGGAGGGGAAGGGCGTGGCCGCCAGCCCGTGCTGGTGCGGCCGCGCCCCGGCGCCGCCGGAATGGAACATCACCACCATGAAGGGCTGCTTCGTGGGACCCGTCAGCCCCTGGCCCGCGCCCAGCTTCAGGTTCCACAGATTGCTGGTGCCCTCGGCCGGCACGCGGCCCGGCAGGGCTTGGTCCAGGGCGCCGTACACCACGTCCGGCAGCATGTGGCCCATGGTGCTGCGGGCGTTCACGGCGGCCGGGAATTGCGCGTTCAGGATGCTGCCCTCGGGCGCCTTCACGCGGATCACCTCCAGGCTGCCATGGTTGTTCGGCACCTCCGGCCCCACGATGCAGCGGATGCCGAAGGCGGTGTAGGCATCGGTGTAGCAATAGGGGCAGTTGATGCCGAAGGCGGATTGCGCCGAGGTGCCGTCGTAATCCACCTCGATGTGGTCGCCCGCGATCGTCAGCTTCGCATGCAGGTCGATCGGCGCCTCCATGCCGTCGATGCGCATGTGGCTGGTCCAGCTGCCGCGCGGCAGCTTCGCGATCTCGGCCACCATCGCGGCGCGGCTGCGCTCGATGATGTGCTCGCCCAGCATCTCCAGATCGTCCAGCCCGTTCTCGGCCAGCATGTCGGACAGGCGGCGCTCGCCGGTCTCGTTGCAGGCCATCAGGGCATAGATGTCGCCCTCCACCTGCACCGGCTCACGCACATTGGCGCGCACCAGGTCCATCAGCCATTCATCCACCACGCCCTGGCGGGCGACGGGCATGATCGGCAGGCGCAGCCCCTCCTGGTACACCTGCTTGGCATCCGACGACATGCCGATGCCGCCGATATCCACCACATGCACGGTGCAGGAGAACAGGCCCACCAGCTTGCCCTTGTGGAAAGCCGGCGAGGTGACGACGACATCGTACAGATGCCCCGTGCCCATCCAGGGATCGTTGGTGAAGTAGTGGTCGCCCGGCTTCATCGTCTCGGCCGGGATGCGGTCCAGGAAGTGCTTCACGCTGCGGGCCATGCTGTTCACATGGCCCGGCGTGCCGGTCACGGCCTGGGCCAGCATGCGGCCCTGCACGTCGAACACGCCGGCCGAGATATCCCCCGCCTCACGCGCGCTGGTCGAGAAGGCGGTGCGGACCAGGGTGCGGCCCTGTTCCTCGACGACGGAGAGCAGGCGGTTCCACATCACCTGCAGGCGGATGTCGTTCATGGCGTGTACTCCAGCAGGATCTGGCCCGCGGCGTTGATGCCGGCCACCCAGCCGGCGGGCACCACGGTGGTGGTTTCGTCCTCGACGATCAGCGCGGGGCCGGTCACCTGGGTGCCGGGCAGCAGGCTGGCGCGGGGCAGCACGGCGGCCTCACGGGTGCTGCCATCGGCGGGGTCCGTCAGCGGGCGCAGCGCCAGCGGCGCGGGGGCCGGCAGGGCGGGCACGGGGGCCAGCACCTCGGGCTCCGGCACCGGCTCACTGAGGGAGAGCGCCCAGGTCATCACCTCCGCCTGCAGGCCCGGGATGGCGCGGCCGAACACGCCGCGATAGGCCTCGACGAAATCGGCATACAGGCTCTCGGCGGTGGAGCCGGGGGCGACCGTCACGCTGATCTCATGGCCCTGGCCGCGATAGCGCATGAAGGCGGTGCGGGTTTCCAGCAAGGCGCCGCCGGGGCTGGCCTGGCGGACCACCGCCTCGGCCTCCGCGCGCATCTCGGTGAACATGGCGTCCAGCACGGCGGCGTCCAGCGCGGCCAGGCGCATGTAGCGGGTGCGCACCACCTCGAACCCGATCGGCGCCGCCAGGAAGCCGAAGGCCGAACCCACCCCGGCACCCTTCGGCACCAGCACGCGATGGATGCCGAGCTTCTGGGCCAGCCGCGCGGCATGCAGGGGCGCGGCACCGCCGAAGGCGATCATGGTGCGCCCGGCCGTGTCCTCGCCATTCTCCACCGCGTGCACGCGGGCGGCGCTGGCCATCGTCTCGTCCACGATCTCGGCAATGCCCACCGCGCCCTCGGCGCCCAGCGGGGCCATGGCGGCGGCGGCGCGGTCCTCATGCAGGGGTATGCGGCCGCCGGCGAAGCGCGCGGGGTCCAGGCGCCCCAACAGCAAGTCGGCGTCGGTCACGGTCGGTGCCTCGCCGCCCAGCCCGTAGCAGGCGGGGCCGGGGGCGCTGCCGGAACTGTCCGGGCCCACCTGGATGCGACCCAGCGCATCGCGCCGCGCGATGGAGCCGCCGCCCGCGCCGATCTCCACCAGCTCGATCACGGGGATGCGGATGGGCAGGCCGCTGCCCTGCACGAAGCGATAGGCGCGCGCCACCTCGAAGCTGCGGGCCATGTGGAAGCGGCCCTTCTCGATCAGGGTCAGCTTCGCGGTGGTGCCGCCCATGTCGAAGGCCAGCACCTTCTCCAGCGCGTTCTGGGCCGCTACCTGGCGCGCCAGGATGGCGCCGCCCGCGGGCCCGCTCTCGACCAGGCGCACGGGGTACAGCCGCGCGGCCTCCACCGTGCACAACCCGCCGGAGGACATCATCATCAGCACCGGCGCGCCCACGCCGAAGCTGGCGAGGCCCTGTTGCAGCCGCGCCAGATAGGTGTCCATCAAGGGCCGGACATAGGCATTGGCGATGGTGGTGCTGGCGCGGTCGTATTCCCGCACCTCCGGGCACACGTCGCAGGACAGCGAGATGGACAGGCCCGGCAGTTTCGCGGCCAGGATCTCGCCCGCGCGGCGCTCATGCGCGTCATTGGTGAAGGAGTGCAGGAAGCAGATCGCCACCGCCTCGATCTGCTTCGCCTTCAGGGTCTCGGCGATCGCGTCCAGCGCGGCCTCGTCCATCGGCAGCAGGATCTCGCCGTCGGCGGCCACGCGCTCGGGCACTTCCAGGCGCAGGGCGCGGGGCACCAGGGGGGCCGGGCGCTCCATATAGATGTCGTACTGCGCGAAGCGGTGCTCATAGGCGATTTCCACGCTGTCGCGGAAACCCTGGGTGGTGATGAGGGCGGTGCGCGCGCCCTTGCGCTCGATCAGGGCGTTGGTGGCCAGCGTGGTGCCGTGCAGCACCAGCTCCACCGCGCCGGGGGAAACGCCCGCCTTGGCCAGCAGCTGTTCCGTGCCTTCCAGCACCGCGCGCTCAGGCGCGTCGGGGCTGGTCAGCAGCTTGTGGGAATGAGTGCCGGAGGGGGTCTCCAGCACCAGGTCGGTGAAGGTGCCGCCGATATCGACGGCCAGGCGGGTGCGCATGCGGGGTCTCGCTGATAATTTGAAGAATTACCTTCTTTTTCTGAAGAAAAAGAAGCAAAAAGACTTTTCGAGTTTGCCGGAAGCTAAGGCGTCACTTCAATTCCAGAGCCACACAAATTGACAAAAGTTTTTTGGTTCTTTTTTCCAAAAAAGAACATCAATCACCTATACGGATATTTCCGGCCGTCACCACGCGACCCCAGGTCACGCTGTCCTGCCGGAGGAATTCGAGATAGGCGGTGCGCTCCATGGTCGCCGGGTGCAGCCCGGCCTCGTCGAAGCGGCGCTTCGTCGCGGGGTCGTCCATCACCTTGCGGATGGCGGCGTTCAGCCGGTCCAGGATGGCGTCCGGCGTGCCGGCGGGGGCGGCCAGCCCGTACCAGTTCTCGCTGACATAGCCGGGCACGGCCTCCGCCACCGCGGGCGCGTTGGGCAGCAGGGGCCAGCGCTCCGGCGAGGTGACGGCCATCGCCCGCGCCTGGCCGTTGTTGACGATGCCCAGCGTCGCGGGGTCCCCGTAATAGACATCGACGATGCCGGCCACGAGGTCGTTCAGCGCGGGGCCAGTGCCGCGATAGGGCACATGTTCGATGGAAACGCCGGCCATCTGGTTGAACAGCTCGCCGGTCAGATGCTGGCTGGTGCCGGGGCCGCCGCTGGCGTAGCGCAGGCCGCCGCGCTTCGCGAGGTCGATGAACTCCGGCAGGGTCTGGGCGGGCAGGGTGTTCCGCACGGCCATGATGAAGGGCATGCGCACCAGCCGGGTGATGTGGCCGAGGCCCAGCGCATCATAGGGCAGGCGGCGCAGATGCGGCCCGGCGGTGATGGTGCCCGCGCCGTCCAGCGACAGGGTGTAGCCATCGGGCGGGGTGCGGGACATCGCCTCCACCCCGATCACGCCGCCGGCGCCGCCACGGTTTTCCACCACCACGGTCTGGCCCAGCTCATGGCCCAGCGGTTCGGCCAGCAGGCGCGCGGTCAGGTCCACGCCGCCGCCGGGCGGGAAGGGGACGATCAGGCGGATGGGGCGGCTGGGCCAAACCTGGGCGTGCGCCAAGCCCGGCAGGGCGAGCAGCGGGATGGCCCATGGGGCGGCAAGCGCGGTGCGGCGCTTCAGGGGGGGCCTGGTCATCGTTTGATTTTCCTCTGCGGGAACGGCACGCATGGCAACATGGAACAATGTTCCACGTTTTGCAACGCACCCCGAGGAGGAGATGGAACGGCCAGATGGCTCACTGGAACACTTCACCGCCCACGGCCGATCCGTCCACAATAGCAACATGAGCGATATCAGCCAGAACCAGTCCCTGCAGCGCGGCCTGACCATCCTGTCCGAATTGTCGGAGGCAGCACCCCTGGGCGTGCGGGACCTGGCGCGGCGGTCCGGCCTGGCGCCGGCCATCGCGCAGCGCCTGATCAACACCATGGCGCATGAGGGCTGGCTGGAACAGGAACAGGCCAGCCGCCGCTATCGGCTGGGGCCGAAGCTGATGGCCATCGCGGCGAGGCTGGACGTGCGCGACCGCATGACGGAGGCCGCGGCCCGCGCCTTCGCGCCCATGGCGGCGCGGGGGCTGAATTCCTATCTGGGCGCGCTGCGCGGGGACCGCGCGCTGTACATGGTCACGCTGCAATCGAACGGGCCGATCGGCATCCGCTCCGCGCCCGGGGATCTGGGCTGGCTGCATTCCACGGCCATGGGCAAATGCCTGCTGGCGGGCTTGAGCGACGAGGCGGCGCTGGCCCTGCTGGGCCCGGGCCCGCTGCACCCCGTGACGCCGTATACCCTGACCGACCCGGCGGCGGTGGTGGCGCAGCTGCCGGGCATCCGCGCCCAAGGCTATGCGATGATCGAAGGCGAGAACCTGCCGGGCGTGACCAGCATCGGCGCGCCGGTGAAGGATGCGGCCGGGGTGACGGTGGCGGCGATCTCCATCGCGTGGATTCCGGCGGCGGCGCCGGGGCAGTCGGTGGAGGAAGCGACGGAGACGGTGCGGGCGGCGGCGCGGGCGGTGTCGCAGGCGATCGGGGGGGAGGGGTAGGTTACAGCAGGGCCGGCACCGGTTGGGGGGCGTGCGCGGCGGGCTGCAACGGGCGGGCACCGCAGGCCGCCAGGAAATCGGCGATCGCGTCCATCTCGGCGGGTGGGCGCGTGGGGTCGGCGGGGTCTCCGGGTGGCACCCAGATGATGGTCTCGGCCCGGGCGCGGGTCAGCAGCACGCGATAGGTGTTGCGGACGAAGTGGAATTCCTTGCGGTCGGCCTGCCAGGCGGTGCCGATGAAGCGGCGGGCCGCCCATGCGCCCCGCGTGCGGAGAAAATCCCCACCCCAGGCCAGCCCGGCCAGATCCAGTTCCAGCCCCTGACAGGCATATTCGGTGGCTGCGGCCTCCAGCGCGTCCGACGCCCGGACATCCGGCCAGCGCATCAGGAACCAGTTCGGCACCTCATCGGCGGAGACTTCGGCGGCCAGCCCCTCTGCCCGCAGGCGCTTCGCGCCGGAGCTGCGCAGCAGCCCCGCCCGCCGCGTGCCCCTGGCGGCGGCGCGCAGGCTGTGGCGCATCGCGTCCAGGCTGCGGGTCAGGAAGAAGGGCTGCTCGCCCATCGCCCGGGCCTCGGCGGCCTCGCCGCGCAGCACGGCATCCACCCAGGCGGCCGTCGCCTCGCTGCGCAGGGAGCGGATGGGGATGGTCAGCGCCAGATCCGGGTTTTCCCGCAGCCAGGGTGCGGAGGGCAGCGCGCCGGGCGCTGCCAATGCCCGCCAACCGAAGCGCGGGATCACTTGGCCCCATTCCTGCACCCCGGCCTCACCGGTGTTGATCTCCTGCCCCTGGCCGATCAGCGCCACCACCACCGCCCAGCCGGGGCGGCGGGACATGATCTCCAGGCAATGGGCCGGCTCACTCATGCTGAGGCGTGAGGGGCGGTTCTGGCTGCCGCGGATGGCCTTGGCCTCGTCCCAGGCGCGCTGCGCCTCGTCGAACACGATGACGCGCTCGGGCGGAAAGCCTGTGCCGCCGGCACCATCCTCCAGAAAGCGATGAACGTTCTGCAGCGCGGTTTTCACACGGCGCTCGGCCTCGGCGCGGGGGAGTTTCTCGCGGCCGATCGCGTCCTGTGCCAGCGCCGCGCGCAGCACGGCGACCAGGGGCATATTGCCGGTCAGGAAGGCCGCGCCATCGGCACGCGCCGCGCCGAACACCGTGTTCAGCCCGCACAGCGTCTTGCCCGCACCCGGTACGCCGGTGACGAAGATCACCACCCGCTCGCCCGACTGGCGCGCGGCCTCGATGCCGTCCGCAATAGCCTGGCTGGTGCGCGTCAGGCTGGCGCGGTCGGCGCCGGCGGCGGCGATCTCGGCCACGCCATGGCGGGCGAACAGCATCGTCGCTGCCTCAATGATCTGCGGCACGGGGCGATAGGGGGCGGCGAGCCAGGCCGCGCCATCCAGCGGCTTCGGCAGGGCCTGGCGCTGGATATGGGCAATGGTGTCGGCCAGCTGCGCCGGGATGCAGGGAATGGGCTGCCACACCGCATCCAGCAGCAGGCTGGGCTGTGGCAGCGGAAAGGGCGCACCGCCCGTGACCAGGATGGGCACGATGGGGTGCGTGCGGCTGCCGGCATGGAAGTCGCGCAGGTCCAGCGCGTAATCCTCGGCCTCGGCCAGGGCGGCGGGGCTGCGGTCGTTGAGTTTGAATTCCAGGCAGAGGATGGCGCGGTCGGTCAGGATCACCGCGTCGATGCGCTTTTCCAGCCGCAGCAGATCGTATTCCAGCGCGATGTGCCAATCGGCGCAGTCATGCTGGGCCAGCGCGGCGCAGAGGGTGACGACCTGCGAGCGCCAGGCGGCCTCCTGCTCCGGCGAACCCGAAAACCCCCGCCCCTGCTGCGCCGAGGCCAACCGCCCCACCACATCCGCCGGATCGCGCGCCAACAATTCCGCGCCGGTGCAGGCGAACCAGGCCCTCACGCGCGCCCCGCCCCCCGCCGCGGCCAGGTCGCCAACAGCACGCTCACCCCCATCAACCCGAACCCCACCACATGCACGCTGGAAAACCGCTCCCCCAGCACCGCCACCGCCGTCACCGCGGCACTCGCGGGCAGCAGCGCGGTGAACACCCCCGCCACCCCGGCCGGCACCCGCCGCAACCCCCGGTACCACAGCACCAGGCACGCCACGCTGGCCGTCAGGCTATGGAACACCAGCAGCCCGCCCAGCCGCGGTTCCATCAGCCGCGCCACCGCCCCGTAATCCGGCAGGGCGAACGGCAGCAGCACCGCCGCCGAGAACACCTGCATCCAGAAACTGGCCGTATACACCCCCGCCTGCCCGGCCACGCGCTTGGCCAGCAGCACGTACACCGCCTCTCCCACCACGCCGCAGAAGATCAGCGCATTGCCCAGCGCGCTGCCCGCGCCCCCTGCTCCGCCCAGCCGCGCCAGCGTGATCGCGGCCATGCCGAGGCCCGCCAGCCCCGCCGCGATCCATTGCCGCGCGCTCAACCTCTCGCGCAGCCACAGGAAACTGCCCAGCGCCACCACCGCCGGGATGGTCGCCAGCACCAGCCCGCCCTCCAGCGCGCTGGTCAGGCGCAGCCCGGCCAGCAGCCCGGCATTGTACAGCGCCGTGCCGAACACCGCCTGCCAGAACAAATTGCCCATCACGGCGCGCGGCAGGCGCGGCAGCCCCTCGATCCCGCGCGCCAGCGGCCACAGCACCACAAAGGCCAGCACGCAGCGCAGATGCGCGATCAGCGCGATCGGCAAGGCCTCGCTGAGGATCTTCGCCACGCCCACATTGGCGCCCACCAGCGCCATGGCCAGCGCCAGTTGCAGATAGGCGGTCACTCGGCCTTGAAGGGCGACAGGGTGGCCAGCTCGCACATATGCGCGCGGATGACCGGGCGCTCCTGCTCCAGGAACTGCGCCACTGCGCGACGCAGGCCGGGGTGGGCGATGGCATGGGCGGAATAGGTCTCGACCGGCAGATAGCCGCGCTGGATCTTGTGCTCGCCCTGCGCGCCGGCCTCCACGCGCGGCACCTGGTGCGCGATGGCGAAATCCATGGCCTGGTAATAACACAGCTCGAAATGCAGGAAGGGAATTTCTTCCTTGGCACCCCAGTTGCGGCCATGCAGCGCGTCCGGCCCCAGCAAGTTCAGCGCGGCGGCCACCGGCTCCGTGCCGCGGAACGCCACCATCAGCACCACGGCATCGCCCAGGCGCTCACCCAGCAGCGGCCAGAAGCCGGGCTGGATATAGGCCGTGCCCCAGCGCTTATCGACCGTCGCGCGATAGAAGCCGTGAAAGGCCTTCCACAGCGCGGGCGTGATCTCCGCCCCGCGCAGCGTGCGGAATTCCAGCCCGGCCGATTGCGCATCCCGCCGCTCGCGCTTGATCTGCTTGCGCTTGCGGCTGGCCATGGGGGCCAGCGCGTCATCGAAGCTGGCATAGCCCGGATTGGCCCAATGGAATTGCGTGCCGATCCGCGCCAGCCACCCCTGCTGCGCCAGCACCGCCTGTTCGGCCTCCGTGCAGAAGGTGACATGGACCGAGGAACAGCCGAGCTGCTCCATCGCATCCGTCAGCCCCTGGGCCAGGGCCGGCAGGGCGTGCGGCACGTCGGGGGCGGCCAGCAGGCGCGGCCCGGGCACCGGGCTGAAGGGCGAGGCCACCTGCAATTTCGGATAGTAATCCCCGCCCGCGCGCTCGAAGGCCTGGGCCCAGCCATGGTCGAACACGTATTCGCCATAGGAATGGCCCTTGGCATAGCACGGCGCCACCGCCACCAGCCGGCCCGCCGCGTCCCGCAGGGCGGCGTGTTGCGGCAGCCAGCCGGTGCGCTTGCCCACGCTGCCGCTATCCTCCAGCGCCGCCAGGAATTCGTGCCGCACGAAGGGGTTGCCGCCCGCCAGCGCATTCCATTCGCCCGGGGGGATATCGCCGATGTGCTGGTGCAGGGAAAAGGTGAATTCGGGCGCTGACATCTCAGGCAGATGCGCGCGGAATCAAGGGTTTCAACACCGGCGGGGAGGAAAGATCGGGCGGCACCGCGCCATCCTGCGCGTGGGTGCGCGCTATCGCAACAGCCCCCGTTCGGGTGCCACCGCCTCGCTGCCCGGGAAGGCCTTGGCCACCGCGGCGTCCGACAGGCCCAGATGCTGGCCCAGCAGCGCCTTGGCCACGGCGCGCAGGTCGCGCGTCGGTGCCAGGTCCCGGTTCTCGAACAGCTCCGCCAGGCCGGGCCAGTTGGCCAGCACGCGCCCGCCGCGCACGGCGCCACCCAGCACCAGCGCCACGCCACCCGTGCCGTGGTCGGTGCCGTTGGTGCCATTCACCCGGGCGGTGCGGCCGAATTCCGTCATCACCAGCACCGCCGTGCGGGCCCAGGCCTCGCCAAGCCCCTGGCGCAACGCATCCAGCCCCGCATCCAACTCCGCCAGGCGCGGCGGCAGCATGTTGGCCTGGGATACATGGGTGTCCCAGCCGCCCAGTTCCATCGCCGCCACGCGCGGGCCCTCAGGCGCGGCCAACAGCCGCCCGCCCGCCCCGGCCAGGGCGGCGAAATTGTTATCCGCCCCCGGTACCGGCGCCAGGCCACCCAGCACCTCGGCCGAGAAACCGCGCGCGCGCAGCCCCTCCGCGAAGGCCGGGCCCAGCACCGGGTCCGCCGCGTTCAACCGTGCCAGTGTGGCCAGGATCTCCGCCGAGGGCGGACGGGTGCCTGGAATGGCATGGGCGCCCACCGGCACCGGCCCACGCAGCAGCAGCGGCACCTCCACCCCCAGCGACAGCCCGGTGCGGGCGCGATGCGCCTCCGGCAGCGCCTCCAGCGCGCGGTTCAACCAGCCGGAGGACATACGATGATCCGTCCCGCTCTCCAGGCTGTCCTGCGCGTCGAAATGGCTGCGGCTGCGGGTGGCGCCGGCCACGGCATGCAGCACCACGGCTTCATTGGCCGCATAGATCGCGGCCAGCTTCGGCATGGCCGGATGCAGACCAAAGAAGCCGCCCAGATCGAACAGCCCGCCCTGGCGGCCCGGCTCCGGCAACGCCAGCGGGCCGCGCAACCCGGCCAGGGCAGAGTCGCCATAGGGCTGCACGCCCGCCAGCCCATCCAGCGCCCCGCGCAGGATCACGACCACCAGCCGGGCATCCCCCGGCACATCGGCCAACGCCATGCGGGCGCGGCCGAACATCATCGCGCCGGAAAGCCCCAGCAGCGTGGCACGGCGGGTCAGGAGGGGAAGGTGTCTCATCGGCGCTGGAACTCCGGGCAGCTCAGCAGCAGTGTCACCGCATCCCGCGCCGAGGGTGCGCGGCGGATGGCCTGGGCGCTTTCGGCACCCAGCAGCGGGCCCAGCACGGCCTCGGCCAGGGGCACCGGCTCCAGCCCTCGCTGCACGCCCTGGGCGGCCACACCCTGCACCCAGTCCACCCGGCGCATCAGCTGTTCCGGCACCGCCCAGGAGGGAGCGTCGTCCGGGTAGCCATTGGGCATCTGCGCCGCCCAGATCGGCTGGCCGAGCTGTTCCATGGCGCCCACCGCGTTAGGGATGGCAGCCATACCGGCCCCCACTGCGCGCAGCGCGGCGATGACATAGTCCCAAGGGCTGCGCAGCTTGGACAGCGGCTGGGCCCAGGCGTCCGGCAGGGCCACCAGCGCGCGGGCGGCGGCGGCCAGATCCCCCCCGCTGCGCTCCAGCGCCGCCTGGACGCGCGCCACCGCACGCGGCGGGGGCACATCGGCCACGAAATGCCGCACCAGCTTTTCCGCCAGGAAACGGTGACAGGCGGGCTGATGCGCCAGCATGCGCAGGGCTGCGATGCCGCCCCCCTCGCCTTCCGGGATGCGCTGGCCGAGCAGCGTCTTCTCGCCCGGCTGATGGTTGCCGGGGCGGAACATGAAGCCATCAGGCTCCGCCCCGCCGCGCCCCACGGACCAGCCGGTCAGCACCTTGGCGAATTCCGTCACATCCGCCTGGGTGTAGCCACCGCGCGATGACAGGGTGTGCAGCTCCAGCACCTCCCGCGCCAGGTTCTCGTTCATTCCACGGTGATGGCGCATGCCTGACGGGCTGTTGGCGCCCATCGAGCTCTGATTGTCCAGATAGATCAGCATGGCCGGATGCCGCACCACCGCCAGCAGCAAGTCCTCGAACCGGCCAAAGATGTTGGGGTGGATCGCTTCACGCAGGAAATGGCCGATCAGCGAGGTGGTCTGGCCACGCCTGCGGCTGATGGTGAAGTGGTTCAGCCAGAATTGCGCCAGACGTTCCGCGAAGGGCGCCTCGGTGGTCACAGCCTCAACGACGCTGGCCAGAGCCTCCGTCCGCAGCAGCAAAGAGGGGCGCAGACCACCCTCCTCCGGCGGCCGGCCGGCCACGCGCAGCACGGCCATGCACTCGCTCAGCGGCGGGCCCGGCGGGGCCGCGGTGGGGCGGATCTGGCCCAGCAGCCATCCCTCGGGATCGGCGGGCAGAACCTCATCCGCCCGAGGGCCCAGACCAAAACGGATGGCGGCGATATGGGTGCGCGATGCCATGGCCCGAACCTAGCACCCCGCTCGGAAGCCAGCGGTAAAGAACTGTGGCGCCGTTCCGGTCCCGGATCAGGCCTTCTTTTCCCAGCCCTTCGGGCCCTGCTGCCAATAGGCCAGCGTGTGCCCCGCCGCCTTGTCCGCGCGCCAACGGTTCCGCGCCGCCTGCACGCTGGCCTCGTCATTGCCGTCGAACAGGTCGAACACCCGGTCGTACTGGTCCAGATGCGCGCTCTCGGCACCTTCGAGCAGGAACAGGTGGCGCGCGCCGTTGGGGGCGGGCGTGTCCTCGGTCGTGATCCAGATCGGCTGCAGGTCGGCGTTGCCGCCAGCGGGCGTGCCATGCGGCAGCCAGTCGGGGTCCTGGCTCAGCCACAGCGTATCGTCCAGGTGCTTCACGCGCTCCGCACTCGCGCACAGCAGCATGGCGCGGGCGGGCAGCGACAGCACCCGGCCCAGCAGCTTCGGCAGCGCCTGCTCCGGGCTGCTGCGCGTCAGGTGATAGAATCCGATCTCCGCCATGAGCCTTCCATGCCCAGGAAACAGGCAATGCGGGGTGCCGCCCCTTCCCTTACGCCAATTTTTCCGTGGCGCGCAGCCCCACGGTCTTGTCACCATCCGTCCATGAAAAGACGCGCCCTGCTCGCCAGCACGCTGGCTGCCCCCGCCCTCCTCCGACGGGCCGAGGCCCAAGGTGGCCGAACGCTGACCATCGGCATCGGCGGCGCCTTTTCCTCGATGGACCCGCATTACCACGACCTGTCGCCCAACCACGCGGTGACCCAGCACATCTTCGAACCGCTGATCACCACCGACGCGGACGGCAACCCCATCCCGTGCCTGGCCACCGGCTGGCAGTCGCTGGAGCCCACCCTGTGGGAAATCAAGCTGCGCCCCAACGTCACCTGGCATGACGGCACGCCCTTCACGGCGGACGACGTGGTGTTCACCTTGCAACGCGCCCCCGCAGTGCCGAACAGCCCGGCCAGCATGGGCCAGTACATCCGCCCCATCGCCCGCACGGAGGTGATGGACCCCCTGACCCTGCGCATCCACACCGAAACCCCGGTGCCGCTGATCCCGCGCCTGCTCAGCTCCTTCGTCATCGTCAGCCGCAAGAACGGGGAGGGGATGGAGACGCGCGACTACAATTCCGGCAAGGCGGCGGTCGGCACCGGCCCCTACCGCTTCGTCAGCTACACCCCCGGCGACCGCGCGGTGTTCGAGGCCAGCCCGACCTATTGGGGCGGCGTGGAGCCCTGGTCGCGCGTGGTCTACCGCATGATCCCGAACGACAGCGCCCGGGTCGCCGCCCTGCGCGCCGGCGACGTGGACGCGATCGACAATGTGCCCACGCGCGATGTCGCCGCCATGCGCCAGGTGCCCGGCATCACGGTGCAGACCAAGGTCGGCCAGCGGCTGATCTATCTGTATCTGGACGTGGGGCGCGAACGCAGCCCCTTCGTGACGGACCTGCGCGGCAACCCCATCCCCAACCCGATGCGCGACGTGCGGGTGCGCCGGGCCATGACCCATTCCATCAACCGCGAGGGCATCGCCCGGCAGCTGATGGAGGGCTTTTCCAAACCCACCGGCCAGCTGATGCCCGAGGGCGGGATGGGCTTCGACCCCACCATCCCGGTGCCGGCCTTCGACCCCGCCCTGGCGCGCCGCCTGCTGACCGAGGCCGGGGTGGGCGAGGGCTTCGCCATCACCCTGCACGGGCCCAACGACCGCTATGTGAACGATGCCGAGATCGCCCAGGCGCTGGCGCAGATGTGGACGCGCGTGGGCATCCGCACCACCGTGAACGCCATGCCCAGCAGCGTGTTCTTCCCGCGCACCCCGCGCGACGAGAACAGCATCGCGCTGACCGGCTGGTCCTCCAACACGGCGGAGCCCAACACCACCCTGATCAACCTGGTGGCCACCCCTATGCCGGAACGCGGCTGGGGTACGACGCGGCGCGCCAGCCATTATTCCAACCCCGAGACCGACGCGATCCTGGAACGCGCCTTCGCCACCATCGACCCCGGCCAGCGCGCGGAGCTGTACAAGGAGGCCACGCGCATCGGCATCATGCGCGACGTCGCCTCCATCCCGCTGCACCACCAGGTGAATGTCTGGGCCACGCGCAGCCACGTGACCTACGCACCGCGCATCTGGGAAAACACCCGCGCGATGGAGTTCAAGCCGGTCTGATGCCAGGGGCCCGCCTGTCCGCTGCGTTCGCTGGAGATACAGCGAACTTCGCGGGCAGGACACCAGGGCGTATAGCGTAAGGCAACCAAGGGGGGGCGGCCCGCGTTCCCCCAGGAACCTTGCGGAACCCGTCATGCGCCTGCCCGGCAACGAAAGCGACAACATCGAGGACCGGCGCGGCGGCGGCGGCAGGGGCGGCGTGATCGCCGGCGGGGGCATCGGCACCATCGCCATCGTGGTCGTCGCCCTGCTGCTGGGCGTGGACCCGCGGGAACTGTTCCAGGAAGGCGGGCTGATCGACCAGATCAACCAGCAGGAAGCCCCCGCGCGCCCGGCCGGCCCCGCCGCCGACGACGGCACCCGCCGCTTCGTCGCCCAGGTGCTGGCCACCACCGAGGAAAGCTGGGGCGGCCTGTTCCAGCAGGCCGGCCAGCGCTACCAGCCGCCGCGCCTGGTGCTGTTCTCGGGCCAGACATCCTCGGGCTGCGGGCAGGCCACGGCCACCATCGGCCCCTTCTACTGCCCCGAGGACCAGCGCGTTTACATCGACCTCGACTTCCTGTCCGCCATGCAGCGCCAGCTGAACGCGCCGGGGGATTTCGCCCGCGCCTATGTCATCGCGCATGAGGTGGGGCACCATGTGCAGCAGCAGCTGGGCATCATCCAGCGCGTGAACGCCGCCCGCAGCACGATGAACGAACGCGATTCCAACGCGCTGTCCGTGCGGCTGGAATTGCAGGCGGATTGCTTCGCGGGCGTCTGGGCCTATCGCACCCAACAGGTGCACCGCATCCTGGAAGACGGCGACGTGGAAAGCGGGTTGAATGCCGCGGCCTCGGTCGGCGACGACCGGCTGCAACGGCGCACCCAAGGCCAGGTGGTGCCGGAAAGCTTCACGCACGGCACCTCGGCACAACGCATGCGCTGGTTCCGGCAAGGGCTGGAACAAGGCGAGATCCGGGCCTGCGATACGTTCAACGGGAGGCTGTGAGCGAGAGGGCTCCGCCCCGCCCCAGCCCGAGGGGGCGCCGCCCCCTCGACCCCCGGCAAGGGGCCCTGCCCCTTGCATCCCCGCCAGGAGCCGAAAGGCCCCTGGACCCCAGGAGTTTGGTGCTGGTCCTGGGAAGGTGTTTCTCATTGAATTTTATCATGAAAAAGGCGCCTGACCTGCCAAGGTAAGGCGCCAATCCCATGGGTTCCAAGGGCCTTTCGGCCTTTGGCGGGGTGCCCGAGGGGCAGAGCCCCTCGGTCTTTTGTGCCCTTTGGGGGCAGAGCCCCTCGGCCTTTTTACGCCCTTGGGGGGCGACGCCCCTTACTTCAGCTTCAGCGCCGCCAGCTTCGCGAAGGGATTATCCTCCGCGGCCACGGCGGGCTTGTCCTGGTGGTACACGCGCGTCTCGGGCCCACCAGGGCCACGCTTCTCGCGGTCGTCGCGGAAGCGCGGGCGGTCGCCTTGCGGCCTGTCGCCACGCGGGCGGTCACCCTGGGGGCGGTCCCCGCGCGGCCGGTCGCCTTGCGGGCGATCCCCACGGGGGCGCTCACCTTGCGGACGATCGCCTTGCGGGCGGTCACCCTGAGGACGGTCGCCGCGCGGCGGGCCGCCCTGGCCTTCGCGGCGCGGGCCACGGGTGTCGCCTTCACGGCGGGGGCCACGCTCGGGGCGCGGGCCGCGGTCGGGGCGGGGCGCGGCG
>NZ_JAAABL010000054.1 GCF_009900765.1 Rhodovarius lipocyclicus | reverse complement strand
ACGCCTGCGCCACCGCGACACCGCGATCACGGACCAGTTTCACCGCCTCAACTTTGAACTCCCGACTGAATACCCGCCGCTGCATGGGGACCTCCGATACGGTTGGAAAACCTTATCTCGGTGTCCATCGAACTGGCAGCAGGCCACAATTCGTCGCATCTGTTGCTTGGTCAGCCAGAACAGGTCGCTCATCGGGGGGGGCCTCCGCCACCCTTGAATCAATCCAACGACCCCAACGCAAGCAGTTTAATGGGTCCTGAGCCTAGTAGGCCGGGCGAAAGCCGGCCGCCCTTGTGAACCTCGCCGCCCCCCGCCCTTCAGCCCGCCTCGGCCTCGCGGATCAGTTCGCGCACGCGCTCGGCCGCAGCGCTGCCCTTCAGCGCATCGCGCCACACCGCTTCCGCCACGCGCTGGTGCGCCGCCACCGCGTCATCCGCGCTGGTGATGCTGGTCACGCCGGTGCTGACCCAGGGCAGGCTGTCCACCGGGAAGGGGCTGGTCGCCACGAAGGCGCGCTCCCGCCCGCGCAGGATGCGGAAATTACCCGAGGGCTCAACCCCCTGCGCCAGGCCGATCTGCAGGCCGATCGGCAGGCTTTCCATCAGCTGGGCGATGCTCGCGGCCTCGGCCAGCGCGGCCACGCGGCAGCGCGCGCGGGTGCGTTCCGGGATCACCAGGGAACCGGCGACCCCGTCCTCCAAGAAGCGGCGCAGCGTGCTCTCGGCCAGCACCACCGTCATGTTCGGGCGGCGGGTGTTGTAGTTGCGCTTGCGCTGGGACAGGCTCTGCACCGCCTGCTCGATGGCGGTCAGCGCCATGGCGCGGTCGGGCGCCTTCTCGGCGCTTTCGGTCCAGGCTTCCACCAGGGCGCCGTCGAAGGCGTCCGTGGTCAGGGGCTGGCACAGCCGCCCGCCCACCTGCAGAATCTGGTCCGCCTGCTCCTCCAGGTTGCGCAGGCGCTCCCCGAAGGCGGTGGGGCGGGTGAAATACTCCACCCCGATCCCCAGCAGGGATAGGGGCGAGATCTTCAGCAGCTCGGCCAGGCGCCGGATCGTCTCCAGCTTGATGACCTCGCCCTTCTCATAGCGATAGAGCGCGGCGCGGGAGACACCGAGGCGAGCGGCGATCTCCTCCGCACGCATACCGGACTCCAGGCGATAGGCCCGCAACCGCTGACCGACATCGGCGAACTTCATGCAACCTCCGGCAGGTATCAGTTTTGAGCCACAACCAGGATCCGTGGGATGCGAGGCTTAGTTCAGCCACAGAATCTCACTAAACCGTGATAACGCCTCAAAACTTGATACACTCTTAACGGGTGAGCCGCGATCCGCCTAGCTGTTTCAGCCCTTGCTCCCAATCTCATGGGCCGCGAGCATCTCCAGCGCCTTCACCATGCCCGAATGGTCCAGCTGCGACCCACCCGAGGCTGAAACGGCGGAGAACAACTGCTGCGCGCTGGCCGTGTGCGGCAGGGCCACGCCCAATTCCTTCGCGGCCGACAGCGCCAGGTTCAGGTCCTTCTGGTGCAGCGCGATGCGGAATCCCGGGTTGAAGGTATGGTTAATCATCCGTTCCGCGTGCACTTCAAGAATGCGTGAGCTGGCGAAGCCGCCGAGCAGCGCCTGGCGCACCTTGGCCGGGTCCGCCCCCGCCTTGGAGGCGAAGACCAGCGCCTCGGCCACCGCCTCGATGTTCAGCGCCACGATGATCTGGTTCGCGACCTTGCAGGTCTGCCCCGCACCCACCCCGCCCACTAGGGTGATGTTCTTGCCCATCAGCTCGAACAGCGGCTTCGCGCGCGCGAAGGCCGCGTCCGACCCGCCACACATGATGGTCAGGCTCGCGGCCTTGGCCCCCACCTCGCCACCCGAGACCGGCGCATCGACATAATCGGCGCCCAGCGCCGCCACCTTGGCCGCGAAATCCTTGGTCGCGGTGGGGGAGATGGAGCTCATGTCGATCACCAGCTTGCCGGCGGACAGCCCCTCGGCCACGCCGCCCTCGGCGAACAGGGCGCGCTCCACATCGGGGGTGTCGGGCACCATCACGATGATGACCTCGGCGGCCTTCGCCACCTCGGCGGCACTCGGCAGGATGGTGAAGGCCGCGCGCGCCTCGGGCTTCAGGCTGGCGCGCTCGGGCGCGTAGATCTCATGGCCGCCATTCTTCAGGTTCAGCGCCATGGGCAGGCCCATGATGCCGAGGCCGACAAAGCCGATCTTCATTGCTCGCTTCCCTTTCTATCGCGCGCGCCAGGGCTGGAACCAGCCCAGCCCGGCCGTGGTCTCGCCCTTCGGGCGGTATTCGCAGCCGATCCAGCCACGGAAGCCCGCGGCGTCGATTTCCCTGAACACGAAATCCCAGTTCACCTCGCCCGTGCCGGGTTCGTTGCGGCCCGGCGTGTCGGCCACCTGCATGTGGGCGATATAAGGCAGCGCCGCCTTCATGCGCGGCACCAGGTCGCCCTCGGTGATCTGCGTGTGGTACAGGTCGAATTGCAGGCCGAGCCGCTCGGGGCCCACCGCCTCGATCACCGCGATGGCGTTGGCGACACCGGTCAGGGCGTATCCGGGCATGTCGCGCTGGTTGATCGGCTCGATCACGCATTTCACGCCCTGGTCGATCGCCTTTTCCGCCGCCCAGGCCAGGTTGATGGCGTACAGGCAGGTCAGCGTGCCCTGGCTGACGCCGGGCGGCACCATGCCCGCCATCACATGGATGCGCGGGCAGCCCAGCTCCCCCGCATAGTCCAGCGCCTTCAGGATGCTGTCGCGGAATTCCTGCCGGCGGCCCGGCAGGCTGGCGGTGCCACGCTCGCCATTCGCCCAGTCGCCGGGCGGCGCGTTGAACAGCACCTGCTGCAGCCCGTTGTCCTTCAGGCGCGCCGCGATCTCCTTGGCCGGGAAATCATAGGGAAAGAGGAATTCCACCGCATCGAACCCCGCGGCCCGGGCGGCGGCGAAGCGGTCGAGGAACGGCAGTTCGTTGAACATCATCGACAGGTTCGCGGCGAAACGCGGCATCGGACTCTCCCTGGATTTGGGGGAAAGGGGTAGCCCGGCCTCCGCCCGCTGTCACCACATGGTGGCGGCGGCCCGCTGCGGCCATTCGGTGTCATAGGGTTCGGCCTGGATCTCGCCCCGCGTCATGGTTTGCAGGATCTGGCCGGGCGTCGGCAGGCCCTTCGCCAATTCCTGCGAGGCCGGATCCCACAGGCGCGACCGCACGATGGCACGCGCGCACTGGAAGTAGATCTCGTCCACCGTGATGATGGCCACCGTGCGCGGCAGCGCACCCTCCACCGAGAAGCTCTCACGCAGCGCCTGGTCGGCCGTGACCATCGCCCGCCCGTTCACCCGCAGCGCGTTGCCGCTGCCGGGCACCAGATACATCAGCGCCACGCGCGGATCGCGCACCATGTTGCGGATGCTGTCGATGCGGTTGTTGCCGCGCCGGTCCGGCAGCAGCAGCGTCTTGCGGTCCTGGATGCGGGTCAGGCCGAAGGCGTCGCCGCGCGGGGAACAGTCCAGCCCCTCCGGCCCCACCGTGGCCAGGGCGCAAAAGGGCGCCGCCTCGATGATGCGGCCGTATGCGTCGGTGACGTGGTCCGCCACCTTGCCGGTGCTGGCCAGGTTGGCGATGCCATAGATCGCCTCCAGCTCCGCGATGGTCTCGATGATCCGCATCAGGCACCTTTCAGCGGAAAGCGCTCCGCGATCAGGAAGGGCGCGCCGGGGCCCGCCTGGGTGAACAGGCACAACTCCCGCACCAGGCGCGGCATGGCCGGCACATCGCCGAAATGGGCCAGCAGCGCGGGCAGCAGCGCCTCACGCGCCGCATCGTCCAGCCGCTGGGTCAGGGTGACGTGGAACTGGAAATCCTCGAACACATAGGGATAGCCCCAGCGGACCAGGTTCGCCTCATGCCGCTCGCTCAGCTTCGCGCGGCGGCGGCGGGCCAGCTCATCCTCGCTGGGCGGGGCGCGGAAACTGTCCAGCGCCTCCACGCAGCGGTCCGCCAGCGCATACAGCGGCGGGCACGGCGCGCTCTCCCGCAGGGCCAGGAAGCCCTTCAGGTTCCGCACCGACAAGGGCGGCAGCGCGAACACCCGGATCGAGGCCGCCAGCGCCTCCACCTCCCGGCACAGCTCGGCCCAGGGCCGCGCCAGACGGAAAGGCGGCTTCAGCGTGGCATGCAGGCCATAGCCGCGCGGGTCCGCCGTGATCTCAGCCAGGCCGGGCACCGGCGGCTGCCGCACCGGCGCGCCCGTCTCCGCGTCCCGGCCCAGCCAGGCGGAACCCAGCGCATGCAACGGGTCGGTGTGCTCGGGCGCCCAGTAGAGGCCGGCACGCATGGTGGCGGTCATGGGCGCGTCCCAGGGGGCTTCGCCCCCTGGACCCCCAGCCAGGGGCGCTGCCCCCGGCACCCGCGCCAGGAGCCGAAAGGCCCCTGGACCCCATCAGTTATCTGGAAGTTTGCGGGAGGGGCTGCGAAGGCGCGCCGGGGCCAGCGGGCGCCTGGTGCCCCTCCCACAAACTTCCAGCTCCCGGTTTCCAAAGGCCTCCCGGCCTTTGGCGGGTTCCAAGGGCAGAGCCCTTGGTGGGGGTCCGGGGGCAACGCCCCCGAGGACGCAACGCCCATCACACCACCCGTGCGCCCTGGCGCCACACGCGGCGCACGAAGGGCAAGCCCACATGGTGTTTCACCTGCACCAGATCCGCCCGCAGTCCGGCCTGCACCCGGCCGCGATCGTGCAGCTTGGCCATCCGCGCCGGGTTGGCGGTGACGGTGGCGATGGCTTCCGGCAGGCCCATGCAGTCAGCGCAGGCATAGGCCGCCTCGATCAGCGCGGCGGGCACATAGTCGGAGGCGATGGTGTCCAGCGCGCCCGCCTTGGCGATCTCCATGGCGGAGACATTGCCCGAGTGGCTGCCGCCGCGCACGATGTTGGGCGCGCCCAGGATGGTGGCGACCCCCAGCTCCTTCGCGGCCAGGGCCGCGGCCATGGTCACCGGGAATTCGCTGATGCGGATGCCATCGGCGGCGTTGCGGGCGATCTGGTCGGGGAACTCGTCGTCATGGCTGGCGATCGGCAGGTCGCGCTTGGCCACCCGGTCCAGCACCCAGCGGCGATGGGTTTCCAGGATACGGCTGCGCTTTTCCAGCAGGTAGTCCACCTGGGCCTGCACCTTCTCCACACTCCAGCTCGTCTGCTTGGCGCGCATGGTGATGTAGCGCGGCAGGTCGCGGTACTGACCGATGCCCGGCGAGTGGTCCATCACGCTGACCATCGCCACCAGCGGGTGGTCCGCCACCGGGTCCAGCAGGCCGGGCAGGTCGTCGGCGGGCAGTTCGCAGCGCAGGTGCAGCAGGTGCTCGGCGCGCATCAGGCCGGTCGCGTGCATCTCCGTCAGGTCCAGCACGCCTTCCTTGAAGGTCTGGTCGCGCCCCTGGTCGAAGCCGAGGTCGCCCAGGCACAGCGCGTCCAGCACCGTCGTCACGCCGGCGGCGGCGCATTGCGCGTCATGCGCGATGAAGGCGCTGCGGCTGGGCCAGCGGGCATTGGCGCGCGGCTGCACCTGGCGTTCCAGATTGTCTGTGTGCACATCCACCACGCCGGGGAAGATGTCGTCGCCCTCGCAATCCTGGGCGGAAGCGGCGTGGCTGCGGCCCTCGGCCACCTCGGCGATCAGGCCATCGCGGATCAGAACGGTGCCGTGGATCACCGCGTCGGGCAGGATGACGCGGGCATTGGTCAGAATGGTCTCTTGGGTCATGCGGCTTTGCGGATCGGCTCTACGGTGAACAGGCGGTCCGCGATGCGGTCGCGGACATGAAGGTCGTGGAAGATACCCACCAGCGCGCTGCCGGCGGCCTTGGCTTCCTGGATCAGCTCTATCACCACCTCCGCGTTCGCGGCATCCAGGCTGGCGGTGGGTTCATCCAACAGTAACACGGGGTGCCCGGCCGCGAAGCCGCGCGCCAGGTTCACCCGCTGCTGCTCCCCGCCCGAGAAGGTGGCGGGCGGCAGGCCGTGCAGCGCGTCCGGCAGGTTCAGCCGGCGCAGCAGCTCGGTCGCGCGGGCGAGTGCGGCCTCGCGGGGCGTGCCGCGCAGCATCAGCGGCTCGGCCACGATGTCGCGCGTGGCCACGCGCGGGATCACGCGCAGGAATTGCGAGACATAGCCCAGCGTATCCCGCCGCACCTCGCGCATCAGGCGCGCATCGGCGGTGGTCAGGTCCACCTCCCTGCCCTGGTGGCGCAGGAGGATGCGGCCGTGCTCGGCGCCGTAATTGCCGTAGAGGCACCGCATCAGCGTGGATTTGCCAGCCCCCGAGGGCCCGGCCAGCGCCACGCATTCCCCGGCCGAGACCGTCATCTCGACATTTTCCAGGACCGGGATGGTCACCCCCCCTTGCAGATGCAGGGTGAAGGATTTCCCGAGACCTTCCGTACGAAGCATGATCATGCGGCGAGCACCGAACTGACGAGAAGCTGCGTGTAGGGGTGCTGGGGGTCGTCCAGCACCCGGTCGGTCAGGCCTTCCTCCACGATCCGGCCATGGCGCATCACCACGATCCGATGGGACAGCAGGCGCGCGGCCGCGATGTCATGCGTGACCAGCAGCACCGCGAGGCCGAGATCGGCCACCAGCGAGCGGATGAGATCGAGCAGCTTGGCCTGCACCGAGACATCCAGCCCGCCCGTGGGCTCGTCCATGAAGACCAGGCGCGGGCGCGTGACCAGCGTGCGCGCGATCTGCAACCGCTGCTGCATGCCGCCCGAGAAGGTGCGCGGCAGGTCGTCCATGCGGGCGGTGTCGATCTCGACCCGCGTCAGCCAATGCGCCGCTTCCTCGCGGATCTTCCCGAAATGGCGGGAGCCCGCGGCCATCAGCCGCTCACCCACATTGCCGCCGGCCGAGACGTTCATCCGCAGCGCGTCGCGCGCGTTCTGGTGCACGAAGCCCCATTCGCTGCGCATCAGCCGCCGGCGCGCGGCGTCCGAGATACGCAGCACGTCATGGGCCGTGCCCTGGGCATCGGTATAGGCCACGCTGCCCGCATCGGCGGGCTGCATGCCCGCCAGCACCTTCAGCAGCGAGGACTTGCCCGAGCCGCTCTCGCCCACGATGCCCACCACCTCACCGGGGTAGAGATCGAGGGACACATCCTCCAGCGCATGCACCGCGCCGAAGCGCAGGTTCAGGCCGCGGGCCTCCAACAGGGGGTTCATTCGCCCCTCCTCTCAGCGCAATAATCGGTGTCGGAGCAGACGAAGATGCGCCCGCCCTGGTCGTCCGTGATCACCTCGTCCAGATAGCTTTCCGTGCTGCCGCACAGCTCGCAGGCATGGGGCGCGCGGATGGGCCGGAAGGGGTGGTCCTCGAAATCCAGGCTCCGCACCTCGGTATAGGGCGGCACGGCGTAGATGCGCTTCTCGCGCCCCGCGCCGAACAATTGCAGCGCCGGGTTCATGTGCATCTTCGGATTGTCGAAGGACGGGATCGGCGAGGGCGACATCAGATAGCGCCCGTTCACCATCACCGGATGGTTGTAGGCGGTGGCGACCTCGCCATGCTGCACGATGTCCTCATACAGCTTCACCTGCATCAGGCCGTAATCGCCGAGCGCATGCAGGCGCGTGGTCTCGCTGACGCGGGGCTCCAGCTTGAACAGCGGCTCCGGCATCGGCACCTGATAGACCAGCACCTGCCCCTCCCGCAGGGCGGTTTCGGGGATGCGGTGGCGGGTCTGGATGATCGTCGCTTCCCGCGTGCGGTCGGTGGTGCGCACGCCGGCGACGCGGCCGAAGAAGCGGCGGATGGAGACGGCGTTGGTGGTGTCGTCCGCCCCCTGGTCGATCACCTTCAGCACGTCGCGCGGCCCGAGCACGGCGGCCGTCACCTGGATGCCGCCGGTGCCCCAGCCATAGGGCAGCGGCATCTCCCGCGCGCCGAAGGGCACCTGGTGGCCCGGAATGGCCACCGCCTTCAGCAGGGCGCGGCGGATCATCCGCTTCGTGGCCTCGTCCAGATAGGCGAAATTATAGCCCGCCAGATGTTCGGCGACGGGGTTCAGGGGGGCGTTCATGGGGTCTCTCCGCGATCGGCGGCCCAGCGGGCGCGGATGCCGCGCAGCTTCTCCAGCTCCGATTGGAAATCGACGTAGTGCGGCAGCTTCAGATGCTCGACGAAGCCGGTGCTTTCCACATTGTCGCAGTGGTACAGGACGAATTCGGCATCCTGGGCGGGGGCGGTGAGCTCCTCGCCCAGTTCCTTCGCGCGCAGGGCGCGATCGACCAGGGACATGGCCATCGCCTTGCGCTCATTCTGGCCCGGCACCAGCCCGTAGCCGCGGGTGAATTGCGGCGGGGTTTCGGCATTGCCTGCGAACTGGTTCACCATCTGGCATTCGGTCACCACCACATCGCCGATGTCGATGGCGAAGCCCAGCTCCGGCGGGGTGAATTCCACCGGCACCGCGCCCATGCGGATCTCGCCCACGAAGGGGTGGGAATTGCCGTAGCCGCGCTGGGTGGAATAGCCGAGCGCGAGCAGGAAGCCCTCATCCCCACGCGCCATGGCCTGCAAGGCCAGGGCGCGGTTGGCGGGGAAGCGCAGCCCCTCCCGCGTCAGGTCGGGGGGTTCGGCGTCGCTGGCGGTATCGCGGGCCATCAGCCCTTCCTGGGCCAGCATGCCGGTCACGCGCGGCATCGGCTCCACCCCGGCCTCGGCCAGGGGCGCGGGGGGCGGCTCGCCATTCTGGCCCGCCAGCGCCACATCCAGCAGGCGGTGGGTGTAGTCGAAGCTCGGCCCCAGCACCTGCCCGCCGGGCAGGTCCTTGTAGGTGGCGCTGACGCGGCGCTGCACCTGCATCGCCCCGGTATCCAGCGGCGCGGTATAGCCGAAGCGCGGCAAGGTGTTGCGATAGGCACGCAGCAGGAAGGCGGCCTCCGTGCCGTCGCCGCGTGCCTGCTTCAGCGCGAGCGCGGCCAGGTCACGGTCCAGGCAGGCGCCCTCGGCCATCACGCGGTCCACCGCCAGGCCCAGTTGTTCCGCGATCTGGGCGGCGGTGATTTCGGGCTGTTCCGCATCGCCCCGGCGGCGCTCGGCCAGCCAGGCATGGGCGTTGGCGATGGCCTGCTCGCCACCCTTGACGGAGACGTACATCAGACGACCTCGGTGGTGCGGGGGATGGCCGCGATCTGGCTGTCGCAGCACAGGATGATGTCGAGCCCGCACGGGAACAGCGGGCGCAGCGCCGCGCGCTCGGCCCAGAAGCCCTCGGGCAGCCCCTCCACGCCCAGCGCGGTCTCATGCTGGATGCCGGGGCCGCGCAGGCGCAGCACGCCGGCGGGACGCAGGGACTTCACCGCCAGCAGCAGGGTGGCGCCCTCCTGCGGGGCTTCCTCGGTGCCGAGGTTCAGCCCGGCCAGCGCGGGCGGCGTGCCGGTGGCGAGCAGGAACATGGCCCGCGGCGCCTCGGCCAAGGGGGAGCCCGCATGGAAGCGCAGCCAGTCGCCGGCCTCGGCGCCGGCGTCGTGCCACAGCGGCGTGTCGGCATCGGCCAGCGCCAGCGCGACCGCCCCCATGGCGGGGGAGAGCGGCACAGGCGGCAGCGGCGCGGGGGCCACGGGGATGATGCGCCCGGGGTGGCTCATCGCCTCCAGCACCGCACGGAAGGCGGACTGGGCATCGAGCACGGGATCGGAAAAGCCGGGCTGCATCATCGCATCGCCACCATGGTGAAGAAGTTGACGCGGGTGGCCTCGGCCTTGCGGGCGGTCTCGGCGCGGGCGGCGTCCTGGGCGGCGGCCAGCGGCTCGATCACCGCGGCCAGCAGGGGCGCGCGCAGGTCGGGGAGTTGCAGGGCCGCGTCGATCGCGGCCGCGAGCTCGGCCTGGGCGGCATCGCGGCCCAGCACCGTGGCGTGGCCCATGGCTTGACCCATGGAGACGGTGCAGCGCGTGGCCGTCGCCTCCATCAGGTTGAAGGGGGTGCCATCGCCACCGGCCCGCCCGCGGAGCATCACGAGGCCGGTGTCGGGCCCCTTCAGCCGGGTGTGGGCGGGCAGTGGCGGGGCGTCGGCCAGATGCTCACGCAGGGCATCGGCGCTGGCGCGGGCGAGGATGGACATCCAGCGCCGGCGCTCGGGAAGATCGGGGGTGGGGTGCAATGTCTGGGTCATCTTCGGGATGTCTAGACAACACCACATCCCGTCGTTTAGCGTCAATGCGGATGATGTCACCGAAAGGGGCGCGAATGCTTGAAGGTTCCATGACGCTTGTGGCCCCCCTGCCCCGTGGCGAGGGCGTTGCACTGTGGCGGCAGATCGCGTCCCGCATCGAGGCGCGCATCCACCAGGGAGAGCTGGAGGCCGGCGCCCGCCTGCCCACCGAGGCCATATTGGCCGAGGGTTTCGGCGTGAACCGCCACACCATCCGCCGCGCCATGGAGGACCTGGTGACGCGCGGCCTGGTGCGCGTGGAACAGGGCCGCGGCAGCTTCGTCGCCGAGGATGTGGTGGAATACCCGCTCGGCAGCCGCACCCGGTTTTCCGAGATCATCCGCGCGCAGTCGCGCGAACCCTCCGGCCGCATCCTGCGCGTGGCCGAGGCCGAGGCCGAACCGCGCATCGCCGAATTGCTGAAGCTGCGGCGCAACCAGCGCGGCATCATCCAGGTGGAGCGCCTGGGCTTCGCCAACAACCGCCCCGTGACGCTCGGCACCCATCATTTCCCCATCCAGCGCTTCGCGCGCATCCCCGCGCTGCTGAAGGACAACCCCTCGATCACGGCGGCGCTGGCGGCCTGTGGCGTGCCGGATTACCGCCGCCAGGTCACCCGCATCACCGCCCGCATGCCGACGCCCGATGAGGCGTCGCTGCTGGAGCAGGCACGTTCCCGCCCCGTGCTGCTGGCCGAGGCGGTGAACGTGGAACCGGGCGGCGCGCCCGTGGAAGTCAGCATCGCCCGCTATGCCGCGGGCCGCATGCAGATCGTAGTGGAGACGGCATGAACGACTGGATCATCGAAGGCGGCGAAGTCCTGGGCGAAGGGGGGCTGGCGCCCGCTGCGCTGGCGCTCTCGGAAGGGGTGCTGTCCGAGGCGCCATCCCGCGCCGCCCGCCGCTTCGACGCGCGCGGCTGCTGGGTGTTGCCCGGCATCATCGACATTCACGGCGACGCGCATGAGCGCGGCCTGCAACCCCGCCCGGGCGTTGGGTTCGACGCGGGCTTCGCGCTGGAGGAATCGGCCCGCCAGATCATCGGCTGCGGCATCACCACCGCCTATCTGGGCGTCACCCTCTCCTGGGAGCCGGGGCTGCGCTCGCTCGCGGCCTTCCGCGCGCTGCTGAAGGCCCCGCGCCCCACCGGCCCCGACCTGCGCATCCACCTGCGCTTCGAGGCCGACAATTTCGACGCGCTGCCGGACGCCATCGCCGCCATCGGCCTCGGCCGCGTGCATCTGCTGGGCTTCAACGACCATACCCCCAGCATCAGCAAGCACGCGCCGGACAGCGTGAAGCTGGCCAAATTCGCAGACCGCGCCGGCGTGCCCGCCGCCGAGATCCATGCCCTGGCCGCCGCCGCCATGGCGCGCCGCGCGGCCGAGCTGGTCCCGGGCCGCGACGCCCTGGCCGCCGCCGCCCGCGCCGCCGGCATCCCCATGCTGAGCCACGACGACGCCAGCCCGGAGACCCGCGCGATGTTCCGCGGCCTGGGTGCCGGCATCTGCGAATTCCCGGTCGTGGAGGAAGTGGCGCTCGACGCCCGCGCCCACGCCGAGCCCGTGGTGATGGGCGCGCCCAATGTGGTGCGCGGCGGCAGCCATCTGGGCTGGTCCTCGGCCGCCCCGCTGGCCGAGCGCGGCGTGGTGACGGTGCTGGCCAGCGACTACCACTGGCCCGCCCTGTTCATGGCGCCCTTCATCATGATGCGGCGCGGCGTGCTGGACGTGGCGGGGGCCTGGGCCCTGGTCTCGGCCAACCCGGCCGCCGCGCTGGGGCTGAAGGACCGGGGCGCGCTGAAGCCCGGGCTGCGGGGGGATGTGGTGCTGGTGGAAGGCGGGAAGGACGCGCCGAAGCCGGTGGCGGTGTTCGCGGAGGGCGAATTGGCGTGGATCGCGCCCGGGGCCGCGGGGCGGATGTGAGGGCGCTGCCCTCACACTCCCACTCGGGGGGAAATGACTTCCCCCCCCCCGAGAACCCCCCATTACTTTTCATCAGTTTGGGGACAGCGAAGAATCTGCGAAGCTCGTTCCGGTAAATTTATATAATAATATCAATTACATAAGGTCAGCGCTGGCCCCAAACTCCTCGCAGGGGCCTGGGGAGATCTTATCTCCCCAGCGGATGGGGTCTGGGGAAGGCAGAGCCTTCCCCAGTCTTTGCCCCCCTTGGGGAAGGCGGCGCCTTCCCCAGTCAGCCTCCCCCGACCGCCCTCAGCACCTCGCCCGCTTCCAGTTCCGCCAATGGGATATGCCGGATGAAACCCGCATCCACCCCGCGTGGCCCGCAGCGGCTGGGTTCGCTTTCCGCCCCGAACAGGGCCAGCGTGCGGCAGCCCGCCGCCGCCGCCAGGTGGGTGGGCCCGCTGTCATTGCCCACGGCCAGCGCGGCGCGGCGCGCGATCGCGGCCAGTTGGAACAGGCTGGTGCGGCCCGTCAGGTCCAGCGCGCCGGCCTCCGCGGCCAGGGCGGCGCCCAGGGGGGCCTCGGCCTTGCCGCCGCACACCACACTGGGCATGGGCAGGGCGCGGGCGAGCTCCGCGAAGCGTTCCAGCGGCCAACGCTTGCCCG
Organism: Rhodovarius lipocyclicus; assembly: GCF_009900765.1. Classification (GTDB taxonomy): domain Bacteria; phylum Pseudomonadota; class Alphaproteobacteria; order Acetobacterales; family Acetobacteraceae; genus Rhodovarius; species Rhodovarius lipocyclicus. Next base: position 5,933 of record NZ_JAAABL010000054.1, on the reverse strand, counting down.
GTCGGGTGGGTGAGGCGCCGGGCAGCAGCAGCGCGAAGCGTTCCGGCAGCGCGAAGGCGGAGAGGTCCGCGTCGAGCCAATCCAGCGCGGGGGCCGGGAATGCGGTGATGCCCGCCATCTGCAACTGCTCACGCTGGCGGTCCACCGTGTGCATCGCGTTGCGGTCCGGGTTGGCGTGGGGGTGGGAGGCCCCGCGCGCGACACCCGACCATTCCGCCCGCAGCCCCACGAAGAAGCGGTATTTCGAACTGCGCGGCGAGGTCTGCAGATCATAGACCCGCGCGAAGCGTCCCGCCCGCAACCGCCGCGCCAAGCGCCAGACGGCGGGGATGTTCGTCCAGTCCGGCCGCCCGTCATCCCACACCTGGTCGAACCAGGGGGCGGCCCGGGCCAGCCCCGCGAAGGGCGGCGTGGTCAGCAGGGTGATGCGGGCGCCGGGGTGCGCCGCGCGGATCGCGGCATAGGGCCCGAACCCCTGCACGAAATCCCCCAGCGCGCCAAGCTTGATGACCAGGATATTCACGATGCTTCCGTCAACCTTGGCTACCGCGGCCCCAATCGCGCGCCAGGCATCATGGCGCATCGCCGCCCGCGCCGCACCCCCGGAAGGGGGCTCGCCCGTTATTCCCGCCCGGGCAGCCGCGTGAAGGCGTTCACCCGGCTGCGCACCGCCGGCAGCTTGCACAGGTTGGCCAGGATCAGGGCGATGCCGCGCTGCGGGCGGGCAGCATAGTAGCAGAAATCATCCGGCGCGCCGGTCGCGTCATGGGGGCGGAAGCGCCCGGTCCGGCCATCGAAGGCGTAGAACTGGCCCACCGTGTCATCCGAGCACTCGCGCACCAACGCGCCGAAGGGGGCGGCACCCGCGCCGGTGGCATCGCTGAAGCACAGGGAGGGATCGCGCGCCACACGGACCCGCTTTGCCGCCTCATCCACCAGGAACAGCGCCGCGGGCTCCGCACAGGAACCGAGCGCCAGCACATCAAAGCCGCCATCGGGCGAGGGCCGGGTGACGATGCATTGGCCCCGGTCCGCATCCACAGAGAACACCACGGCTCCGGCAGGCTGGGCCAGGGCCGCGGCCGGAGCGCCAAGGAACAAGGCGAGCGCCGCCACCCGGGAGAGGCGGCCAACGGGGCTATTGTCCATGCAGGGAACCTTTGTCGTTCAGCGTTGAACCGGCATCAGGAGTTCAACGTGTTTTCAGAGAGTTGTCGAGCCATTCCTCACGATGGCGTGAAGGCTCCTCACAACAGCTCCCGGTACACATCCAGCGTGGCGGCCTGCATCGCGGCCTTGGAGAAATGCGCCAGCACGGCCGCGCGCGCGGCCTGGCCCATCGCGGCCCGGGCGCCGGCCGGCATGGCCAGCGCCTGGCGCAGCGCGGCGGCCAGGGCCGGGGCATCCTCGGCAGGCGTCAGGAAGCCGGTGCGGCCGGGCTCCACCGTCTCTCGCGGGCCGCCCAGATCGGCGGCCAGCACGATGCGGCCCATCGCCTGGGCCTCGATCACGCTGCGGCCGAAGGCCTCGGCCTGGGTGCTGGCATGCACCACCAGATCGGCGGCCAGCAGCGCCGCCGGCATGTCCGCGACATGGCCCGGAAACACCGCCCGCACCCCGCGCGCGGCGGCCAGGGCCGCCAGTTCCGCGCGATAGGCCGGGCGGCCATCGCCCAGCAGCACGGCGGTGGCGCCAAGCCCCGCCAGCGCCTCGATCAGCACCGCCTGCCCCTTCCAGCGGCTGAGCCGCGCGGGCAGCAGGATGAAGGGGCCCTCCCCCCAGGCCGCGCGCATGGCCGCCACCCGGGCGGGCTCCACCGCGGCGGGGTCGAACAGCGCGGTATCCGCCCCGCGCGGGATCAGCCGCAGGCGCGGCGCGGCCCAGGGGTGGCGGGCCAGCACATGCGCCTCGATGAAGCGGGAGATGGCGATGACCCGCTCCCCGCGCGCCATCACGGAATTGTACAGGCGCTTGCCCGGGAAGTTCTCGGAATAGGTGCCGTGCCAGGTGGTGACGAAGCGCGCCCCGGTGCGCCGCGCGGCCCACAGCGCCGACCAGGCCGGCGCGCGGGACCGAGCATGGACGATATCCACCCGCTCCTCCCGAACCAACGTGGCCAGCAGCCCGGCATTGCCCGCGATGCGCCATTTCGCGTCCAGCGGCAGGGGGATGTGGGTGGCGCCCATCGCCTCCAGCGCGGGCACCAGGCGGCCGCCGGCGCTGGCCACCAGGGCGCGGCCGCCCGCGGCCAGGATCGCCTCCGCGATCTCCAGCGCGCCGCGCTCCACACCGCCGGATTGAAGGGCGGGCAGGACCTGCAGGACGGTGAAACCCATGGCGCGGGTGTGCCCGGCGCGGCGCGGCGCGGCAAGCCCCGCCTGCCTCTAGAACGGCGAGCCCAGCGGGTGGACGTTGATCTGGTTGAAATTCTCCTGGCTCAACCCGAAGGCCGCGATCACGTCCTTCTTCTCGACGATGTGGTGGTCCAGCACATAGGTCCAGTAACTGAGGCCTCCGGGATCGGCCTCGCGCCCCAGCACGCGGGTGAACATGTCCCGCACGAAGGCATCGCTGCCGTAGCCCGCATAGCGGATCTGGGATTCCAGGCTGTCGGCGAACAGTTCCGTCACCTGCCCCAGCGACATGGAGCCGGAGCTGAGCACGCTGATCCAGTATTCGAAGGTGGAGCGGTCCGGCAGGCGGTCCAGCCCTGCCTCGTACAGCGCGATCACCTCCCTCGCCCAGGGGCGGGTCATATACTCGCCATAGGGGGTGGCCTCGCGGGTATTCTCCTGGTTCACGTCCCAGTCCGAAAAGGATTTGGCGACCTGCCAGCGCGGCACCCCGGCATCCAGCTGGCCCTTCCAGTACTGCACCCCGCCCGCATTCACGTCTCCGGCGGCGTTCTGATACAGGAGCCGGACGAAATTCTCGTTCGAGACATTGCCGTACCTCACCCCGAATTCCTGGCTGCTGACCAGCAGGTAGCTCAGGGTCGAATAGTCCCAGCTTCCCTGGTCGATCATGCGCACGACCATGCCCAGCTCATCGCCACCAGGGTGCCGGGCCAGAATGGCGTGATAATAGCTGTCCACATGAAAGGCCGTGCTGTCGGGCCTCAGGTCGATGGTGCCGTTCAGGAACTCGATCTTCTGCGCATTGGCCAGCCAGAGGTTGTTGCCATCCTGCATCACCAGCTCGACCAGCTCGGTGCCGTAGAATTCCATCCGCTGCAGTTCGAACAGCCCGCGGCCGGCCCAGACGGTGTCGCTGCTTTTCCAGCTGAAGCCGAAGCGGTTCTCCCAGGTGTCCAGCACATCCAGCACGGCGGTTTCGCCCGCCGGGGACTCCACCCTGATATCCAGCCGGAAGGCGCTGGATTGATGCCCGTCCGACACATCGACGAAGATGGCGCGATAGGGCCCGTCGCTCATGGACAGCGCCACCCCGGGCTTCAGCTTCAGCGTGTTGCCCACGATGTCGTACATCCAGGCATCGGCCTCGGCGATGGTATAGGTGAAGCCCTCCGCCGTGTCGGGGTCCACCACCGCCAGCGTGCCGATCACGGCTCCCGCCACCCCCGGTGTCGCGCCGCCGCCGCTGGCGAAGGTGAGGGACTGGGGCGGCGTGTCGTCCACATTGTTCACGGCGACCGACCAGGTGGTGTCGCTCAGCCCCCAGCTGCCATCGCTGAACATCACCCGCAACTGCAGGGACAAGGTGGGGGACCGCCCCGCCGCGACGAAGCCCTCATAGTCCGGGGAGGCGATGTTGAAGACCGAGACAGCGCCCGTATCGCGGTCGTAGCTGGCGTCGAAATAGATATCCGCCGTGCCCACCACATCCACGAACAGGATGGAGCGCGGGTCGCCCGGCATCTGCAGGCCGGCCGCCCAGCCCTTGAAGGCGGTGTTCTCATCGATCGAGGCAGGCAGGCTGCCCGAGACATGAATGCTCTGCATTCCGCGGCGCTATCCAAACGGGGGTCCGCCCCAGCATGCTGCACCGCGGTTGCCAGCCTCTTAAGCCCATCCCCGGAATGGGGTATGCGCGCCGCCCGGCCCGGCCGCGCCCACAGATGGGTTGCCCTGCGGCCCCGCGCCGTGTAGGCACGCGCCGCTGTTTCAATCTCTCAGCCCGAATACCCTCCACCCACGAGAAGCAGGTGCCCGCCCATGGCGAAGATGCAAGCCAACCAGATGCGTGCCGGCATGGTCATTGAGTTCGAAGGCCAGCGCTACACCATCCTCAAGCAGAACATCATGATCCCCGGCAAGGGCAATGCCATCATCCAGGTGGACATGCGCAACATCAAGACCGGGGCCAAGAAGGACCAGCGCTGGCGCACCGCCGATACTGTCGAGCGCCTGACGACCGAGGACAAGGAGTTCACCTACTCCTACGCCGACGGCGAGAACCTGGTGCTGATGGATCCCGAGACCTACGAGCAGACCACGGTCCACAAGGACATCCTGGGCGACCGCCTGCCGTACCTGGCCGAGAACATGACCGTGAACGTCCGCCTGATCGAGGGCGAGCCCGTCTCCATGGACCTGCCGGACACCGTGGTGCTGGAAATCGTGGAAGCCGACCCGGTGGTGAAGGGGCAGACCGCCTCCTCCTCCTACAAGCCGGCCCTGATGTCCAACGGCGTGAAGGTGATGGTGCCCCCCTTCATCACCGCCGGTGAGAAGATCGTGGTCCGCACCGAGGACTCGACCTACATGGAGCGCGCCAAGGGGTGAGCGACGAAAAGCCCGGCAAGCTCAGCCTGCAGAAGCCCCCGGCCAAGCGCCCGGGGCCCGAGGACAAGCCCGCCACCCGCGCGCCGCTGGGCACCGCGCGCAAGCCGCGCGAGAACCGCGAGGCCCCCGTCAGCATGGCGCCGCGCGCCGCCAGCCGCTCCAGCAACCAGGCCTCACGCCTGTCGGCGCAGCTGAACGTGATGGTGGCCGCCGCCCGCAAGGCCGGCCGCCGCCTGCTGCGCGACTTCGGCGAGGTGGAGCAGCTGCAGGTCTCCGTGAAGGGACCGGGCGACTTCGTCTCCCAGGCCGACATGCGCGCGGAGGACACGCTGCGCGAGGAGCTGGCCCGCGCCCGCCCCCACTTCGCCTTCCTGGGCGAGGAGACCGGCGAGCAGGGCCAGGAGGATTGGGAGTACCGCTGGGTCATCGACCCGCTGGACGGCACCACCAACTTCCTGCACGGCATCCCGCATTGGGCGATCTCGATCGGCGTCGAGCACCGCATCAGCGAGACCGAGAGCGAAATCGTCGCGGGCGTGATCTACAACCCCGCCTCCGACGAGCTGTTCTGGGCCGAAAAGGGCGGCGGCGCCTTCCTGAACGACAAGCGCCTGCGCGTCTCATCTCGCCGGGACATGCGGGAGGCGGTGTTCGCCACGGGCATTCCCTTCGCGGCCACGCCGCGCAAGCCGGAATTCCTGGCCATCGCCAGCCGGCTGATGCCGCAGGTGGCGGGTATCCGCCGCTTCGGCGCGGCGGCGCTCGACCTCGCCTGGGTGGCCGCCGGCCGCTATGACGGGTTCTGGGAGCTGGGGCTGAAGAAGTGGGACATCGCCGCCGGGTTGATCCTGGTGCGTGAGGCCGGTGGCTTCGTGACCGACCCGGAGGGTGGCGAGCCCTATACCGAAGGCCATGTGGTGGCCGGCAACCCCAACCTGCAGGGCAAGCTGCGGACGGTGGTCGCCGAGGGCATCGCCGCCGCGCAATCCGGCCGCGACAAGGCTGTGCGCGCCGGGCGCAGCGACGCCGAGTAATGCGCCGCCGCGCCCTGCTGCTGATCCTGGCCGGGCTGCTGCCCGCTGGCCCCGGCTTGGCCCAGCAGCAGCAGCCGCAGCGCCGCCCACCGCCGCGCCGGGCACCCGCCCGCACCCCGGCGGCGGCACCCGCCCCCGCGGCCCTGCCGGCGGT
>NZ_JAAABL010000053.1 GCF_009900765.1 Rhodovarius lipocyclicus | reverse complement strand
CACGCCCGGGTGCTGGCCGCCGAGGCCGCCCGGCGCGGCGAATCGCTGATCGTGGCCGGCGGCGGCGACGGCACGGTGGCCGAGGTCGCGGCGGGGCTGTCCGGCACGGGGGCCACGCTGGGGCTGCTGCCGCTGGGCACCGCCAATGTGCTGGCGCACGAACTCGGCCTGCCGATGATGCCCGAGCGCGCGGCGGCGGTGCTGCTGGCCGGGCGGCGGGTCACGCTGCATCCGGGGCTGGCGCGCTATCCGGGCGGGCGGGAGCGGCTGTTCGTGCAGATGCTGGGCGCCGGTTTCGACGCCGCGGTGGTGGCCGCGCTGGACCCGGCCGAGAAGCGCCGCTTCGGCAAGGGCGCCTATCTGGCCGAGAGCCTGCGCCAGATCGGCGCCTATCGCTTCCCCACCATCCTGCTGGGGCTGGACGAGGCGCCGCTGACACCCGTTGCCAGCGTGATCGTGGCCAAGGGGCGGTTCTATGCCGGGCGGTTCCTGGCGCTGCCGGGGGCGAGCCCGCTGCATGCCGGCTTCTCCGTGCTGGCGTTTTCGCGCGGCGGCATGCTGGCCACCGCGCTGGCGGGGGCGGCGCTGCCGATGGGGTTGCTGCACCGGGTGCCCGGGGCGGTGCTGGCCCGGGCGGGGCGGGTGCGGATGGCCTCGGCCTCCGTCGTGCCGGCGCAGGCGGATGGCGACGCGGCCGGCGAATTGCCGCTGGAGATCGAGGACGCCTCGCACGGCATCCCCTTCCTGGTGCCGCCCTGAGCCGCCCATGGGGGCTGCGCCCCGGGCGCGAAGGGGGCCGATGACTGAGCGGCTTTGCACCGCGCCGCCGTTTTCGCTATGTTCCGAGGAATGGGCGCCGAGGGGTGTGCCCATGGCGTGGCCTGGCACGCCCGCAGGGGGCGGGCGCTCCGCGGTTCCGCCCATTCTGGAAAGAGGCTGCTGGACATGACGGCACCGCAGACGGACCGCTCCGCCCAACTGCCAGGGCATATGGGCCGCAGGCATGTGATGATGGCGGGCGCCGGCCTGGCCCTGGCGGCCAGCCCGGCCTTCGCCTCCACCCCTGATGCGCTGGAACATCTGGCCGAGCGCCTGCGCGGGCTGGAGGCCGATGGCCTCGACCCCAGCTGGTACCAGGTGCCGGCGCGCGATGTCGCGTTTTCCGACCCCACGGGCTATGCCGCCGGCGTGCAGAACGCGGCGCGGCTGGCCCTGCAGGACCTGCTGCACGGCCGCGCGGCCGTGCCGACGGGCCGTATCGACATCCGGCGCGACACGGCGGCCCTGCCGCTCGCGCCCTGGATGACGGAGCTCGCCACCTCGGCCGAACCCGCCGCCGTGATCGACCGCGCGGCCCTGCTGCCGGAAGGCGCCGCGCTGTTGCGGGCCAAGCTGGCCGAGGCGCGCCTGGCCATGGCGCGCTGGAACCTGCCGCAGATCCCCACCGGCGGCACCATCGAGCCCGGCCGCACCGACCCCCGCGTGGCCGTGATGCGCGAACGCCTGGCGGGCACCGACCCGGTGCTGGCCGCCAGCCGCCCCCCCGCCGACCCGAACTATTACGACGAGACCCTGCAGGCCGCCGTCCGCCGCTTCCAGCAGGCGATGAACGTGGAGGTGGATGGCCGCGTCGGCGCCGGCACCCAGGCCGCGTTGAACCGCACGCCCGAGCAGGACATCACCGCCCTCAGGGTCGCGCTGGACATGCGCCGCGCCGCCTGGAAGCCGGGTGCCGACCGCCGGGTGGATGTGAACCTGCCTGACTTCACTCTGATGGTGAAGGAAGGCGACCGGCTGGTGCTGGACATGGCCGTGGTGGTGGGCCGCCCCGGTCGCGCCACCCCCATCCTGGCCACGCGCCTGACCACGGTGCAGTTCAACCCGCCCTGGGGCGTGCCCGTCCGCAACGCGGTGGAGGACAAGCTGCCGCAATTGCAGCGCAACCCGCTGGCGCTGCAGCGCGCGGGCATCCGCATCTTCCAGCGCGTGGATGGGGAGGTGACCGAGGTCGATCCGACCCAGGTCAACTGGCGCACCTACAGCCGCACCAACTTCCCCTTCGTGCTCCGCCAGGACCCGGGTGAGCTGAATGCGCTGGGGCGCATCAAGTTCATCATGCCCAACGGCGAAGACATCTACATGCACGATACCTCGGAGCCGCACCTGTTCCGCCGGCCCGAGCGCGCCTATTCCTCCGGCTGTATCCGCCTGAGCCGGCCCATGGATTTCCTGGCCGTGCTGATGGAAGGCATGGAGGGCTGGAACCGCCCGCGCATGGATCGCAGCGTGGCGGAGGGCCGTACCTTCGCCGTGCCGCTGCGCCGCCAGCTGCCCGTGCGTTTCCTGTACCAGACCGCCATCGTGGAACATGGCGGCGTGCGGATCCGTCCCGACATCTATGGGCTGGACAACCAGTATCTGCGGGCCATGGAACGTGGTCCCGCCCGGCCCATCGCTTCACGGAGCTGATGACTATGCGTCTGTTTGGCCATTGCTGCCCTGCCTGCGAGGGGCTCGAATCCTCTCTGCGCCAGTCCTGCGACGCGCCGGCCCTCCCAGGCCGCCGCGCGCTGTTCGCCGCGGCCGTGGCCGGGGCGGGCGGGGTGCTGGCCACGCCACCAGCGGTGGCCCAGGTGTTCGGCGGCGGGCCAAGGCAGATCGCCATCCATCGCCTGCAGACCGGTGAAAGCGTGAACGGCACCTACTGGCATGACGGCCGCTATGACCGCGACATGCTGCGCCAGCTGGATTGGGTGATGCGCGACCCGCGCATGGCCGAAGCCACGCCGATGGACCCGCGCCTGTTCGACGTGCTGGCCACCGTGCAGGCCCGCATGGGCGCCGGCAGTGAGGCCTGGCATGTCGTCTCCGGCTATCGCGCGCCGGAGACCAACGCCATGCGCTCCCGCCAGTCCCGCCGTGTCTCGCGCGTGTCCCTGCACATGTCGGGCATGGCCGCGGATGTGCAGCTCACGGGGCGGCACTCGCTGGAGCTGGCGCGGGTCGCCGCCGAGATGCAGCTGGGCGGTGTGGGCCTCTATCGCCGCGACGGTTTCATCCATCTGGATTGCGGTCCCGCCCGCCGCTGGTGATGGGCACCCCGCACCCCTACCGCCGGCTGCCGCCGCAGCGCTTCTGGCGCAACGCGGAGCGGGAGGCGGCGGCGGGGGAGCTGGACCCCGTGACCTCGCCGCCCTTCCGCATCGGGCCCGGGGATGCGGTGGCCACCGCCGGTTCCTGCTTCGCGCAGCACATCGCGGCGCATCTGCGGGCCGGCGGCTTCAACCTGCTGGTCACCGAGACCTCCGCCGAGGCGGTGGAGGCACCGTTTTCCGCACTATACGGCAACATCTATACCGCGCGGCAGATGCTGCAGCTGGTGCGCCGCGCCCTGGGGCTGTGGCGCCCGAAGGAGAACGCTTGGCGCCGCCCCGACGGCCGCTGGGTGGACCCGTTCCGCCCGCAGCTGTTCCCCGCCGGCTTCGACAGCCCGCAGGCGGTGCATGAGGCACGGCTGGCGCATCTGGCCGCCGTCGCGCGCCTGTTGACCGAGGCGCGGGTGCTGGTGCTGACGCTGGGCCTGACCGAGGCCTGGCTCGCCCCCTGCGGCGCGGCCCTGCCGGTGCCCCCGGGCGTGCTCGGCATCGAGGAGGGGGCGGGCGAGGCGCGTTTCCACAATTTCACCTTCGAGGAGGTGGCGGCCGACCTCGCCGCCTTGATGGAGGAGCTGGGCGAGGACAATCCCGGGCTGCGCGTGATCCTCACCGTCTCCCCGGTGCCGCTGGTCGCGACCTATGAGGCGCGGCATGTGCTGGAGAGCAACACGCTGAGCAAGGCGGTGTTGCGCGCCGCGGCCGACCGCGCGGCGCGGGACCATGCCGCCATCACCTATTTCCCGTCCTTCGAGATGGTCACCTCGCACCTCGCGCCCTCCGACGCCTTCGCGCCCGACCGGCGATCGGTGTCGGAGGCGATGGTGGGGCGGGTGATGGCGCTGTTCGGCCGGCATTTCCTGGCCGATGCGTCCGGCCTGGCGCCGGTGCTCAACGTGCCGCCGCCCCCGCCCGATATCACCCCGGAGCAGGAGGCCGCCTATCGCGCCCGTACCGGCATTCTGTGCGATGAGGAGCGACTCGACCCCGAATGAAGATCAGCGTGTTGTTCAGTTGCCAGCACGCGATGCTGGCGCATGCGTTGCGCGCCCTGTTGCCGGGTACCGAGGTGCCGCATTTCGACCTCTCCGAGTGCCGGTCCCTGGAGGCCCAGGCCGCCGTGATGCCCTGGCTGCTGGACAGCGACCTGGTGGTGACCGCGGGCGTGCCGCCGGAGTTCGGGCCCCTGCATGACGCGGCGCTGGCCGCCCAGGTGCGGGCGCTGCGCGCGCTGCCCTCGCTCAGCTTCGGCGGTTTCCACCCCGACACCATTCACATCCACACCCCGGACGGGGGCACGCTGCACGGGCCGACCGGCCAGTATCATTCGCGCCTGGTGCTGGGCGCCTATCTGGCCGGGATGATGGAGGGTGAGGCGGAGCTGCTGTTCAACCGGCGGGTCTTCTCGCGGCTGGGCTATCTGGGGGCCTTCGCGCTGGAGAGCGAGCTGATGACGCGGCTCTATGCCAGCTACGGGATCGACCTGTCGGCGGCGTTGCCGCGCTGGCGGGCCAGGGGGGTGTTCATGCACAGCGTGAACCACCCGAAAAGCCATGTGATCCTGGACCTGGCCACGCTGTTCTGCCGCCATGCCGGCCTGCTGCCAGATGGCGGATGGGCAGAGGGTATTTCTGTGGAGGACAATCTGGTCAACCAGCCGGACCACCCGGTCTTCCCGCCGCTGGCGCGGGAGCTGGGGGTGGAGGGTTCCGTGGAATTCCATCGCGGCGGGGAGCGCTGCGCCGCGAACACGCTGGATCTGCGCGCCTTCATCGCCGAGGAATACGCGCTGTTCCGCGCCCAGCCGCCCGAATGGCTGCGCGGCGCGGACCGGGTGGGGGATGTGCTGGCGCTGCTGGGCTGAGGCTATCAGCCGCTCAGCACCGCCTTGCCCAGCATATGGCCGGTGGCGAGCCATTCATGCGCCTGCGTGATGGCCGCCGGTGAGATCGGCCCACCCTGCCGGGTGACCAGCGGCCCCAGCCTGCCTTCCGCCAGCAGCCCCAGCATGCGGCCCAGCGCCTGGCCCTGGCTCGCCAGGTCGGGGGCCTGGAACAACGCCTTGGCGAAGACGGCCTCGAAGCACAGCCCCGCCCCCTTGGCGCGCAGCTTCGCCAAGGGCAGGGCGTCCGGGGCGTCCAGCAGGCAGATGCTGCCGCGCGGGGCCAGCATGGCCAGCAGCGCCTCCCAGTTCGCGGCGGTGTTGCTGGGGGACAGGATATGGGTGAAGCGCAGTTTCCGCGCCTTGGCCTCGGCCGCCATGTCGCCGCCGTGGTCCAGCACCGCATGGGCGCCCAGCGCCAGCGCGCGCTCCCGGCTTTCGGGGCGGGAGGCGGTGGCGACCACCCGCGCGCCCGTCAGCGTGCGGGCCAGCTGTACCGCGAGCCCTCCCACGCCCCCCGCGCCGCCCACCACCAGCAGCGTCGCGTCATCGGCGATGCGCAGGCGCTCGAACAGCGCCTCATGGGCCGTGAGGCCCGCGCAGGGCAGGGCGGCGGCCTCGGCCAGGGCCACGGCGTCGGGCACGGGGGCGGCCATGCGGGCATCCACCAGCAGATGGCTGGCATAGCTGCCGGCGCGGCTGGGCGGGGCGAGGCACGCCACCCGCATGCCAGGGGCGAAACCCGCGACACCCTCGCCCAGCGCCAGCACACGGCCCGCGGCATCCACCCCCAGCACGCGCGGCGCGGCGGCATGCTGCTTCAGGTCGATGGGGTTCAGGGCGATGGCCTCGACGGCCAGCAGCAGCTCCCCCGCGCCCGGGGCGGGCAGGGGGTGGTCCTGCCAGGCGAAGGGGGCGCCGGGGGCGGCGAAGCCGATGGCGCGGCCGGTGGTGGTCATGTTTCCTCCATTCGGCCTCTGGATGTGTTGGAACCCGGGCCAATATCGGCCAGCATTGAACCCCCGAGCCTGAAGGAGAGGAAGCCCATGTCCGACGCACCGCTTCGCAGCCGCTACCGCATCACCCGCCGGGGGGCGATGCTGGCGCTGACGGCCGTGCCCGGCGCGCGCGTCGCCGTGGCGCAGAGCCTGGACAAGGTCAGTTTCCAGACCGATTGGCGCGCCCAGGCCGAGCATGGCGGCTACTATCAGGCGGTGGCCGCCGGCATCTATCGCCGCCATGGCATCGAGTGCGACCTGCGCCAGGGCGGGCCGCAGCAGAACCCCATCCAGCTGCTGCTGGCGGGCCGGGTGGACATGGTGATGTCCAGCGCCTTCTCCGCGTTGAACTTCGCGCGGGAGGACATCCCCTTCACCTGCATCGGCGCCATCATGCAGAAGGATCCGCAGATCCTGATGACGCATGAGGGCAACGGCATCGAGCGGTTCGAGGATATGCGCGGCAAGCCGATCCTCGTCGCCTCCTCCGGCCGGGCGACCTACTGGCCGTTCCTGCGCGCGCGCTTCGGCTTCACCGATGAGCAGATCCGCCCCTACACCTTCAACATCGCGCCCTTCCTGGCGGACCGGAACGCGATCCAGCAGGGCTTCCTGGCGGCCGAGCCGCTGACCGCGATCGAGGCGGGCGCCCGCCCCAAGGTCTTCCTGATCGCCGATGCTGGGTACGAGTGCTACAACGCCACCATCAACATCAGCCGCCGCATGGTGGCCGAGAAGCGCGAGCTGGTGCAGCGTTTCGTGAACGCCACCATCGAGGGCTGGGCCGAGTTCATGAAGGGCCAGGACATCGCGGCCGCCTCGGCGCTGATCATCCGCGACAACCCGGAAATGACCCAGGCGAAGATCGACTACGCGATCCGCACCCTGAACGCGAATGGGGTGGTCTCCAGCGGGGATGCGCTGCGGGACGGCATTGGGGCCATGAGCGCGGAACGCTGGGCGCGCTTCTATGGCAGCATGCGCGACAGCGGGGCCTATCCGGCGGGCATCGACGTGACGAAGGCCTATGACCTGTCCTTCGTGAACAAGCGCGTGGGCATGTGAGCCTCGTCTCCCTGCAAGGCGTCACGCGCCGCTTCCCACGTGGCGCGCTGGCGCTGGAGGGCCTGGACCTCGACATCGAGCCGGGCGAGTTCCTGGCCGTGCTCGGCCCTTCCGGCTGCGGCAAATCCACCATGCTGCGGCTGATCGCGGGGCTGGACGCGCCCGATGCCGGGACCATCGCGGCGCCGGGCCTGGCGCGCCAGATCGGCTTCGTGTTCCAGGAGCCCACGCTGATGCCCTGGGCCAGCGCGCTGTGCAATGTCGCGCTGCCGCTGGAGCTGGCCGGCACCCCGCGCCGCGCGGCCGAGGCCCAGGCCGCCGCGATGCTGGCCCGGGTGGAGTTGCAGGGTTTCGAGCACAGCTATCCGCGCGCGCTGTCGGGCGGCATGCGCATGCGGGTCTCCATCGCCCGCGCGCTGGTCACCCGCCCGCGCCTGCTGCTGATGGACGAGCCCTTCGCGGCGCTGGACGAGATCACCCGCTTCCGCCTGAACAACGACCTGCTGGCCTTGTGGCGGGAGCTGCGCTGCACCGTGGTCTTCGTCACCCATTCCGTGTTCGAGAGTGTCTATCTCGCTGAGCGCATCGCCGTGATGCGCGCCCGCCCGGGCCGGGTGGTGGCCCAGCACCTGGTCCCGGCCGCGGAGCGCGCGGACCCGGAATTCCGCACCTCGGCCGGCTATGCCGCGCATTGCCGGGCGGTCAGCCATTCGCTCTCCCTGGCGATGGAGCGCGCCTGATGCGGTGGCTGCGCTGGCTGCTGCCCGGGCTGTTCGGCCTGCTGGCGCTGGGCGGGTGGGAGTGGGTGGTGCGCGCCAAAGCCATCCCGCCCTATATCCTGCCCGGGCCGGTGCTGGTGGCGCGCACCCTGGTGCGGGACTGGGATTCGCTCTCCGTTTCCCTGGCCGTGACCTTGCAGATCACCTTCGCGGCGCTGGCGGTGGCGGCGGCGCTGGGGCTGCTGCTGGCGGTGCTGTTCAGCCAGTCCCGCCTGCTGGAGCTGAGCCTGTTCCCCTATGCGGTGGTGTTGCAGGTGACGCCCATCATCGCCGTGGCGCCGCTGATCATCATCTGGGTGGAGGATGTGCGGGTGGCGCTGCTGATCTGCGCCTGGATCGTCGCCTTCTTCCCCATCCTGTCCAACACCACGCTGGGGCTGAACAGCACCGACCGGAACCTGGAGGATCTGTTCCGCCTCTATGGGGCCTCCCGCTGGCAGAAGCTGTGGCGGCTGCGGTTGCCGACGGCGCTGCCCTATTTCCTGGCGGGCTTGCGCATATCGGGCGGGTTGTCGCTGATCGGGGCGATCGCGGCGGAATTCGTGGCCGGCACCGGGGGCGCCGCCTCCGGCCTCGCCTACCGCATCCTGGAGGCCGGGTTCCAGCTGCAGATCCCGCGCATGTTCGCGGCGCTGGTGCTGATCTCGGCCAGCGGCATCCTGATCTATCTGGCGCTCAGCCTGCTGTCGCACCTGCTGCTGCGGCGCTGGCACGACAGTGAGCGGTCATAGGTTGAACGCCACCTCCCCGCATTCCCCCACCTCATGCCCCGCCATCCGCCCCGCGCGGTCGCGGAACGGCGCGGTGCGGGTGAAGCGCAGCAGCGCCTGCATGGGGGCGGCGAAGTAGAAGCGGCGTTCCATCGCCAGGTCGAAGCGTTCCCGCGCCAGCGGCACGAAGCCCAGGCCGCGGGTGGCGGCCTCCGCCTCGATGCCGAAACCCGCATCCGCCCGGCCCGAGGCGACGGCGGCCGCCACCTCATCCTCGGCCAGGGCGGGTTCGGGCAGGAAGGGCACGCGCTCCAGCCGCACCCCGGCCTCGGCCAGCAGGTGCACCAGCAGCACATGGCTGCCGGCGCGGTTCTGGCGGCCGATCACCCGCAGGCCGGGGCGCGTCAGGTCCGCGACACCCGCCAGGCCCAGCGGGTTGCCGGGTGCCACCAGCAGCCCCTGGCGGCGCCAGGCCCAGGTGATGCCCACCATGGGGCGGCCGGGCAGCATCTCCCGCACCGCGCTCTCGTTGAAACCCTCCTTGTCCGGGTCGGGCACATGAATGGCGGCGGCCATGGCCGCGCCCTCGGCCAGGGCCTGCAACCCGTCCAGGCTGCCGCCCGCGCGGATGGCCAGGCCCGAGCCCGATTGCCGCACCGCCCAATCCAGCAGCGGGTCGTGGCTGCCGGCCAGGATGGGCGGGGGGGCGGGTGTGGCAGCGCCGGGGGCCTCGGCCTCGGCGGCCAGCCAGGCCTGGAGCTGCCGGCGCGGGAACAGCCATTTGCCGCCGATCTGCGCGGCCGGCAGCCGCCGCGCGCGGGCGAGGGAATAGGTGGTGCGCTCGGAGAGGCGGAGATACTCCGCGGCCTCCTGCAGGGTCAGGACATCCGGCATCATCCGGCAAAATCCGGCAGGAAGCGGTGCCGGGTCAAGATTGACCCCAGGGGGCCATGCTCACAGCTTGCGGCGGTGAACGATCTGTCCTCCGCGATCGCCCAGGCGCTGGGCATGCTGCTGCATTGGGATGCGGGGCTGCTGCGCATCGTGGGCCTTTCCCTGCGCGTCAGCCTGACGGCGGTGGGCGTGGCCGCGCTGGTGGGCCTGCCGCTGGGGGCGGCGCTGGCGGTGGCGCGCTTTCCCGGGCGGGGGGCGGTGATGGCGGTGCTGAATGCGCTGATGGGGCTGCCACCGGTGCTGTGCGGGCTGCTGGTCTATCTGCTGCTGTCGCGCTCCGGGCCGCTGGGCGCCTGGGGGCTGCTGTTCACGCCCACGGCCATGGTGGTCGCGCAGGCGGCGCTGATCATGCCCATCCTGGCGGCGCTGTCCTGCCAGCTGCTGCGATCCCTGTGGGAGGAATACGCCGAGCAGCTGCGCTCCTTCGGCCTCTCGCGCCTCGGCGCCGTGCCCACCCTGTTGTGGGAGGGGCGGGTGGGGCTGACCACCGTGCTGCTGGCGGGCTTCGGCCGGGCGGCGGCGGAGGTCGGCGCGGTGATGATCGTGGGCGGCAATATCGAGGGCTATACCCGCGTCATGACCACCGCCATCGCGCTGGAGACCAGCAAGGGCGACCTGCCGCTGGCCATCGCCCTGGGGCTGGTGCTGATGCTGGTGGTGTTCGGCGTGAACGCGCTGGCCATGGCGCTGCGCGGCTGGGCGGACAGGAGCGGCCATTGATCCGCGCCGACAATCTCAGCTTCGCGGCGGGCGGGGTGCCGATCATCCGCGATGTGTCCTTCGCCCTGGACCCGGATGGTCCCACGCTGATCCTGGGCCCGAACGGCGCGGGCAAATCCGTGCTGCTGCGCCTGCTGCACGGGCTGCTGGAACCCGATGCCGGGCAAGTGCGGGCCCCGGGCCCCCAGGCCATGGTGTTCCAGCGCCCGGTGCTGCTGCGGCGCTCCGTGCTGGCCAATGTGCTGTTCCCGCTGCGTGGCCCCGATGCCCGGGCGCGGGCGGAACAGGCCCTGGCCCTGGTCGGGCTGCAGGCCATGGCCCATCGCCCGGCCCGCCGCCTGTCGGGCGGGGAGCAGCAGCGCCTGGCCCTGGCCCGCGCCGCCGCGCAGCGGCCGGCCATCCTGTTCCTGGACGAACCCTGCGCCGCGCTGGACCCCGCGGCCACCCGCGCGGTGGAGGAGATCATCCGCCACCTGGCCGCCGCCGGCACGCGCATCGTCATGACCAGCCATGACCTGGGCCAGGCGCGCCGCCTGGCGGGCGAGGTGCTGTTCCTGCACCAGGGCCGCCTGCTGGAGCACACGCCCGCCACGGAATTCTTCGCCGCCCCCCGGTCGCCGGAGGCCGCGGCCTTTCTGCGGGGCGAGCTGCTGTGGGCGCCCGGCGCTTAGGCGCATGTCCGCCGTCGGTGCAATTCCCATCCCGCGCGCCGCATGAACCGCCCGTCACGCCGTTGCCGGGTGGCGGCGGGCCTGCGAAGCTTCCCCCAGACATTCCGAACGGAGCCATCATGCCCGACCCCGCCATCCTCGCCCGCCTCAAGGCCGCGGTGGAGGAGAACTTCGCCGCCGAGACCCAGTTCCTGACCGACCTGGTGCGTTTCCCCAGCCTGCGCGGGCAGGAAGCGCCGTTGCAGGACTGGATCTCGCGCCAGTTCGCGGGGCGCGGCTGGGCGGTGGACCGCTTCTCGCTGGCCGATGTGCCGCTGGAATCCCACCCCAAGGCAAGCCCGATGGTGGATTGCGACCCCGCCGGCAGCTTCCAGGTGGTGGGCACGAAGCGGGCGGCGAATCCCAAGGGCCGCAGCCTGATCCTGCAGGGCCATATCGACGTGGTGCCCGAAGGCCCGCTGGAGATGTGGACCTTCCCGCCCTATGCCGGGCATGTGCAGGATGGCTGGCTGTACGGCCGTGGCGCCAATGACATGAAGGCGGGTGTCGCCAGCATGGTCTTCGCCATGGACGCGCTGGCCAAGGCCGGGCTGGTGCCCACCGCCGACATCCATGTGCAGACCGTGACCGAGGAGGAGAGCACCGGCAACGGCGCGCTCGCCACCCTGCTGCGCGGCTATCGCGCCGATGCCGCGCTGATCCCGGAGCCCACGGGCGGCACCATCACCCGCGCGCATACCGGCACGCTGTGGTTCCGCATCCGCGTGGCGGGCGTGCCCGTGCATGTGGCCGTGGCCCAGACCGGCAGCAACGCCATCATGTCCGCCTATACGCTGGTGCAGGCGCTGTACGAGCACACCGCCGAGGCCAACAAGGCCGCGGCCGCCCACCCCTGGTACAAGGACATCGACAGCCCCATCAAGTTCAACCCGGGCGTGATCCGGGGCGGCGACTGGGCCAGCTCCACCCCCGCCTGGTGCGAGGTGGATTGCCGCATCGGCCTGCTGCCGGGCCAGGATGTGGCCGAGGTGCAGAAGGGGATCGAGGCGGTGGTGGCCGCGACCGCGCGGAAGGACGCCTTCCTGTCCAACAACCCGCCCAGCGTGACCTGGCACGGCTTCCTGGCCGATGGCTATGTGCTGGAACCGGGCACCGAGGCCGAGGCCGTGCTGGCCCGCGCGCATGAGGCGGTGTTCGGCGACGAGATGCCCGCGCGCATCACCACCGCGGTGAACGACACCCGCTTCTATGGCCTGTATTTCGGTATTCCTGGCCTGTGCTACGGCCCGGGCGGCGAGGGCAATCACGGCTTCGACGAGCGCACCAACCTGGCCAAGCTGAAGGCTGTCACCCTGTCCATCGCGACCTTCATCGCCGATTGGTGCGGTGTCGAGGAGGCAACATGACGCCACGGCGCACCCTTCTGGCGGCGGCCGCCGCCGGCCTCGCCGCGCCGGCCCTGGCGCAATCGGATTGGCCCAGCCGGGCCATCCGCATCGTGGTGCCCTTCGCGCCCGGCGGGTCGTCGGACGTGCTGGGCCGGCTGCTCCAGCCCGGCATGCAGCAGGCGCTGGGCCAGCCGGTGGTGGTGGAGAACCGCGCCGGCGCGGGTTCCATGCTCGGCGCCGAATACGTCGCGCGCTCGCCCGCCGATGGCTACACCTTCCTCCTCGCGGACCTGCCCTTCGCCATCATCCCGGCGGTGCAGGACCGCGTGCCCTACAACCCCTGGGATGATTTCACCCGCGCCAGCCTGATCGGCGTGGCGCCGCTGATGATGTTCATCGCCAACAACGTGCCCGCCAATACGATCCAGGAATTCGTGGCGCTGGCCAAGGCGCGGCCGGACACGCTGACCTATGGCTCCGGCGGCGTGGGTGCCGCGAGCCATCTGGTGGGCGAGATGTTCCAGGCCGCGACCGGGACCAAGCTGGTGCATGTGCCCTATCGCGGCGGTGGGCCCGCCATGCAGGACCTGGCGGCGGGCAATGTGCAGGCGGTGTTCGTCTCGCTCGCCTCCGCCCTGCCGCAGGTGCAGGCGGGGCAGGTGAAGGCGATCGGCGTGATGTCCGGCACGCGGCTGGCGGCGCTGCCCGCCGTGCCGACCTTCCAGGAAGCGGGCGTCGATCTGGTCAGCGAGCATTGGTGGGGGCTGATGGCGCCCGCCCGCACGCCGCAGCCCATCCTGGACAAGGTGACGGTGGCGCTGCGCGAGACGCTGGCCTCGGCGGCGATCCAGCCGCGCCTGGAGGCGCTGGCGGTACTGCCGCGCGCGACCGGCACGGCCGATTTCGAGACGCTGCTGCGCGCCGACCTGACCCGCATCGCCGAGATCGCCCGCAGCAAGAACATCCGCGCCCAATGACCCTAGACACCGTCCTCGCCTCCGTCTCCGCCGACCCGCTGCTCTGGAGCGACTTCAACGCGCTGTGCGACGCGGGCGGCCGGCTGGCGGGCAGTTCCAGCGAGAGCTCGGCCTTCACCTTCGCGGCCGTGCGCATGGCCGCGATCGGCCCCACCCGCAACGAGCCCGCCCCCTATGCCGGCTGGCTGTGCCATGAGGCGCGGGTGATCCATGAACCCAGCGGCGAGGAGATCCCCTGCGCCCCCCTGCTGGGCACCATGCCCTGCCAGGACCTGGTGCTGGAGGTGAAGGATCTGGGCCGGGGTGCGCCGGGGCATGTGGGCCTCGACGGGCTGGCGGTGCTGGCGCGGCACGAATACCCCTTCGCCACCCACACCATCCATCGCCGCGTGAAGCTGAACGCGGCGCGGGAGGCCGGCGCCGCCGCCTTCCTGATCGTGCAGCCGGAGCCTGGGGTGGGGCCGGTCTCGGGTTCCTCCGGCCGCGCCGGCGGGCCGGGCATTCCGGCGCTGGGCATCGGCATCGAGGGCGCCGCGCGGCTGCTGGAAGGCGGGCGGGTGCGCATCAGCATCGCCGCCGAGGACCGGCCGATGGAAACCCCCAACCTGATCCTGGAAATCCCAGGGCGCGGGCCGGAATATGTGGTGCTCTCCGCGCATCTGGACGGCCACTCCCTGGCCGAGAGCGCGCTGGACAACGCGACCGGCGTGGCCGCCGCCCTGGCCATGGCGCGGGCCGTGCGGCCCTTTGTCACCGGCGCGCCGCGCGGGCTGATGCTGTGCATCTTCGGCGCCGAGGAATGGGCGCTGGCCGGCAGCCGCTCCTGGCTCGGCGCCATGGACCCGGAGCGGCGGGACCGCATGGCCTTCAACCTGAACCTGGACAGCATCGCGGGCAGCCCGAAGCTGACGGCGCTGACCAGCGGCTTTGCGAAGCTGCCGGGCTTCCTGACCGGGGCGGTGCCGGGGCTGGGCGTCCACGAACCGCTGATGCCCAACAGCGACCACGCGAATTTCGCGGCCCACGGCATCCCCGCCACCCGCATCGTGGCCGGCTTCAACGAGCCCGAAAGCCGGCTGCGGCTGTTGCTGACCGGGGCGGACAAGCGGCGCCTGGCACCGGAAGCGGAGCTGCGGGCCGCGACGCTGGCCTGCACGCGGATGCTGTGGGAGGCACTGATGGCGCCGGAGCTGGATTTGCGGGGGTAAGGGCGGCGCCCGGCCACGCCCTTGTCATAACGAGAAATCCATCTGTCACGGGTTTGTCTTGTCGGACAATCTGGTTCTATCCTTCCTGACCGGCCCGCCTTCAGGGCCGGAGCAGGAAGCGTCATGGACATAGGCCCACCCCGGCCTGCCGCACCGGAAGCCATCACCCAGGCCAGGGGGCCGGGCCGCCGACGGTTGCGCCTGGCGGCCCTGGCGGTGGTGGCGCTGGCCGCGCTCGGGTTTTCCGCGCGCTGGCTACACTGGCAATTCACCCATGTGGTGCTGGATGACGCCCGCGTGGCGTCGGACATGGTGATGCTGGCCAGCCGCGTGCCCGGCTGGGTGCAGCGCCTGCCGCCCTCGGCGGGGGACAGCCTGCGCCGGGGCGAGCTGCTGGTGCAGATGGACGCCCGCGACGCAGCCCTGGCGGTGGAGGAGCTGGAAGCCCGCCTGACCGGCATCGCCGCCCGCCGCGCCGAACTCCAGGCCCGCATGACGCTGATCGACCGGCAGAGTGAGAGCCAGGGCGCCGCCGCCCGGGCGAAGCTCGATTCCGCCCGCGCCAGCCTGCCCGCCGAGGAAGCCCAGCGCCGCTTCGCGGAGGCCGAGCTGGCCCGCGCCGAGCGGCTGGACGCCACCGGCGCCGGCACCCGCCAGCGGTGGGAACAATTGCGCGCGGGCCTGGACAGCGCCCGCCAGCGCGTGATCTCCGCCGGGGCCGAGATCCGCAACGCCGAGGCCCTGCTGGCCGCGGCCCATGCCGCGCGGGAGGAAATGCAGGTCATCGCCCGCCAGCTGGAGGCGCTGGCCCCGCTGGAGCGCGAACTGACCGCGACGCGCGACCGCGCCCTGCTGGAGCGCGAGGACCGCACTATCCGCATGCCCTTCGACGGGGTGGTGGACCGCATCTTCGTGGACCCGGGCGAATATGTGCTGGCGGGCCAGCGCATTATCTTGGTGCATGACCCCGCCCAGGTGCGCATCGAGGCCAATGTGCGCGAGACGGAGGTGCGCTACTTCCGCCCCGGCACCCCGGTGCGCGTCACCGTGGATGCCTGGCCCGGCCGGGTGTTCGAGGGCGAGGTGGACCGGGTGGTGGAGGCCGCGACCAGCGAATTCGCCCTGCTGCCCAGCCCCAACCCCAGCGGCAATTTCACCCGCATCACCCAGCGCATGCCCATCCGCGTGCGGCTGAACCCCGCCCCGCCCCCGGGCCTGCTGCGCCCGGGCATGATGGCGCGGGTGGAGGCTGTGGCGCGCGAAGGCGAAGCGCGTGAATGAAGGCCCGAGCATCGAGGCGCTGTTCGCCCGCTATGGCCCCGCCTTCCGCTGGCTGGTGACGCTGACGGCGCTGACCGGCACCGTCTCCTGCATCCTGTCCTCCACCATCGTGAATGTCGCCCTGCCGGACATCATGGGCGCGCTGGGCATGGGGCATGAGGAAGGGCAGCTGCTCTCGACCGGCTTCCTGGCGGCCAACACCGGCTTCATGCTGCTGAACGCCTGGTCGGTGGAACGCTTCGGCTTCCGCATCACCTATGTGGCCTCGATCGGGCTGTTCGTCGTGGCCTCCATCCTGGCCGGGCTGGGCAGCGACCCGGGGGTGATGGTGTTCTGCCGGGTGGCGCAGGGGGCGGCGGCGGGGCTGCTGCAGCCGCTGTCCATGCAGATCATCTTCCTGGTCTTCCCGCCGGAGCGGCGGGGCACCGCCATGGGCATGTTCAGCTTCGGTGTGGTGATGGCGCCGGCCATCGGGCCCACGCTGGGCGGCTTCCTGGTGGACCAGTTCAGCTGGCACGCGGTGTTCTTCCTGTGCCTGCCCACCGCGGTGCTGGGGCTGGTGATGGGCGTGCTGTTCATGCCCGGCCGCGTGGCCCAGGGCGCCGCCCGCGCCTTCGACTGGTGGGGATCGGTGCTGCTGGCCCTGGCCATCGGGCTGCTGCTGGCGGGGCTGACGGATGGGCAGCACCATGGCTGGGGCTCCGACCATGTGCTGCTGGAACTGACGGGCGCCACGCTGGCCACCATCGGCTTCATCG
Organism: Rhodovarius lipocyclicus; assembly: GCF_009900765.1. Taxonomy (GTDB): domain Bacteria; phylum Pseudomonadota; class Alphaproteobacteria; order Acetobacterales; family Acetobacteraceae; genus Rhodovarius; species Rhodovarius lipocyclicus. The sequence continues at coordinate 2,458 of NZ_JAAABL010000053.1, read as the reverse complement.
GCTGGCAGGCCATCGCACCCGCGCCGCTGATGAGCCTGAAAGTGTTCCAGCATTGGGGCTTCGTCGCGGCTTCCCTGGTCGCCTTCATCTATGGGGCGGCGATCTTCGGCTCCACCTATCTGCTGCCGCTGCTGGTGCAGATCGTGCAGGGCTATACCCCCACCCGGGCCGGGCTGATCCTGATGCCGGCGGGGCTCGCGGTCGCGGTGATCTTCCTGATCGCGGGCCGGCTGGCGGATCTGGTGCCGCCCTGGCAGCCGGTCTGCGCCGGGCTGCTGTGCTTCGCGCTGTCCTGCTGGCTGATCGGGGATGTGGGCACGGACACGCCGTTCTGGACGCTGGCGATGTGGATCCTGATCGGCCGCGTGGGGCTGGGGCTGACGCTGCCCAACATGAATGTGGGCGCCATGCGCGCGCTGCCGCAGCATCTGCTGGGGCAGGGGGCGGGCAGCATCAACTTCTTCCGCATGCTGGGCGGCGCCTTCGGCACCAACCTGCTGGCGGTGTTCATGGAGCGGCGCGGCCAATTCCATGCCGAGGCGCAGTGGGGCCGGGTGGATGGCGGCGCCGTGGCGCTGGAAACCCGGCGCCTGTTGGAGGGGCTCTACGCCCAGGCCGGCATCCCCGAGGTGATCCGCCGCGACGCCGCCTATGAGTTCATGGGCCGGATGCTGGAGGCGCAGGCGGGGTTGCAGGGCTTCCGCGATGCCTTCCTGGCGGTCGCGGTGATCTGTCTGGTGGCAATCCTGCCGGGGATGACGCTGCGCCAGCCCCCACCGGGCGGCCGTGCGCGCTAGTGTCCTGCCCGCTGCGTTCGCGGGATCTCCCGCGAACGCAGCGGATCGGCAGGCCACTGAAAACACAGGCTAGTGGCCTGAGAACGAAATCCGAGGGATTTCGGAATCAGGACACTAGCCAGGTTGGGTTTCAGTAGGAAAATGGCGCCATGCCGCACATGCATCTCGTCGCCTATCTGAAGGCCGGTCCCAACACCAGCTATCCCAGCAGCTGGCGCCACCCGGCGGCCACGCTGGACGACATCTTCGGCTATGACCGGTGGGAGCACATCGCCCGCACCATGGAGGCCGCGCTGTTCGACGGCTGTTTCTTCGCGGACGGCCTCGGCATCCCGGATTTGTATAAGGGCGGCTACGACGACTATGTCGGCCGCGGCGGGCAATTGACCCTGATGGACCCGATGGTGCTGCTGCCGATCATGGCGCGGGCCACGCGGCATCTGGGGCTGGGCGTCACGCTCTCCACCAGCTTCACGCCCGCCTATATCATCGCCCGCTACCTGGCCACGCTGGACATGATAAGCGGCGGGCGGGCCGCCTGGAACGTCGTGACCACCGGCCGCGATTTCGAGGCGCGGAACTGCGGCCATGACGGGCTGGCCCCCAAGGATCAGCGCTATGACATGGCCGATGAGGTGCTGGAGGCCTGCGACGGGTTGTGGCGCAGCTGGGAGGAGGACGCGCTGGTGCTGGACCGCGAGAGCGGCCGCTTCGCCGACCCCGCGAAGATCCATCGCGTGAACTACCGGGGCCGCTACGTCTCCACCGAGGGCCCGCTGACCATCCCGCGCACGCCGCAGGTGCGGCCCGTTCTGATGCAGGCCGGTTCCTCTCCGCGCGGGCGGCAATTCGCGGCGCGCTGGGCGGAGGCGATCTTCTGCACCCCCGCCACCAAGGCCGATGCGAAAGCCTATCGCGACGACCTGCATGCCCGCATGAACGCCATCGGCCGCCCGGTGCAGGAATGCGCCGTGCTGCCCAGTGTCTCCCTGGTGTTGGGGGAGACGGAGAGCATCGCGCGGGAAAAGGCCGCCTATCTGGAATCGCTGGTGGACCCGGAGCTGGTGCTCGCCTCCTCCTCCTGGTCGGTGGTGGCGGACCTGTCGAAGATCGACACGCCGGAGGCGCTGGACGCGCAATCGGGCAACCAGGGCGTGCAGGGCCACCGGGACCGCATGACGCAGGTGGCCAAGGAAAAGAACATCAGCTTCGCCGAGGCCGTGCGCCGGCCGCGCACCCTGCTGGCCGGCACGCCCGCCCAGGTGGCGGATGTGCTGGAGGACTGGTTCAAGGGCGGCGCCTGCGACGGGTTCATCCTGCCGCCGACCCTGTGGCCCGGGACGTTCGAGGATGTGGCGCGGATGCTGGTGCCGGAACTGCAGCGGCGCGGGGTGTACCGGACGGCATATAAGGGGCGGACGATGCGGGAGAATCTGCGCGACCATGGGTGAGGGCAGGGGGAGGCGCCGTCCCCAAACTCCCAAAAAGAAAAGAATGGGGGCTCCGGGGGAAATTCATTTCCCCCGGTGGGGGTTCGGGGGGGTACAAACCGGCTAGGTTGGTGACAGTTTGGACCGGCGACCTGGGTGACAGTCTTTGTTATCGACTGGGAGGACCGGTCGATGCCCTGGACGGAGATATCCACGATGGATGCGCGGCTG
>NZ_JAAABL010000052.1 GCF_009900765.1 Rhodovarius lipocyclicus | reverse complement strand
CTCTCGCCACACTCGACCTCAGGGACGAAACACCCCATCTCAAAACCGTCAGGGATGTCTCCGTACACCTGTCAAACATCTCTCCAGTCTGAACAGCCCCCGAACCCCCACCGAGGGGCTCTGCCCCTCGGCTCCCCGCCAAAGGCCGAAAGGCCCTTGGACCCCAGGAGTTTGGCGCCTTACCTTGACAGGTTGGGCGCCATCTTTTTTTGATTAAAATCAATGGTAAACACGTTTCCAAGGCTTGGCGCCAACAGCTCTAGGTCCAGGACCGAGCACGGTCCTGGCGGGGGTGTCGGGGGCGGAGCCCCTGACTGGGAGCCTGCCTAACGCCCCTGGGCGCGCCTCACACGCCCAGCATCCCCCGCGCCGTCTGTGCATCGGCCATGATCTGCGTCCGCAGTGCCGCGAAATCCGGGAAGCGGCGTTCCTCCCGGATGAAGCCTTCCAGTGCCACTTCCACTTCCTGGCCGTACAGATCCTCGGCGAAGTCGAACAGATGCGCCTCGATGCGAGAGATCGGGTCGCCGCCCAGGGTGGGCCGCCGGCCGATATTGGCCACCCCCGGCACCACCCGCCCATCCGCCAGCGTCACCTGCACGGCATAGACCCCGCGCGCGGGTTCCAGGTGCCGGCCCAGCGGCACGTTCGCGGTGGGGAAGCCGATGGTGCGGCCGCGCGCGTCGCCGTGCTCCACCGGGCCCGTCACGGTATAGGGGCGGCCGAGCATGGCCGCCGCGCGCTCCACATAGCCGCCCTGCAGCTCCCGCCGGATGCGGGTGGAGCTGATCGCGCCCTCCGCGTCCAGCAGCGGCGGCACGACGGAAAGCCCGATGCCCGCGGCCTCAGCCGCTTGGCGCAGGAAATCCTGGCTGCCGCCGCGCCGGTGGCCGAAGGCGAAATCCGGCCCGCAGGCCAGGTGCCGTGCGCCCAGCCCCTCGACCAGCACCTGCTGGAAGAAGGCCTCGGCGGACATGTGCGCCAGCGCGTCGTCGAAGGGCAGGGCATAGACCAGCTTCGCCCCCAGCTCCCCCAGCGCGCGGGCCTTGGCGGGCAGCAGCGTCAGGCGGAAGGGCGGGTCCTCGGGGCGGAAGTGCTCGCGCGGGTGGGGCTCGAAGGTCAGGGCCGCCAGGGGCAGGTCGGGGCGCGCCCGGTGGGCCGCCGTCAGCACCGCGCGGTGGCCCAGATGCACGCCGTCCATGTTGCCCAGCGCCACGGTGGCCCCCCGGGCGTCGGGCGGCAGCCCCCGCCAGTGGGTCAGCACCTTCATGCCTTGGCGCCTTCGCTCCAGCGACTCTCGCCCGAGGGCTGCCAGTCCCGCAGCATCGTGATCGCCTGTTCGGGGGTTGTGGCGCGCAGGGCGATGTCCCGGTGGGCGGGGCGCAGATAGCCGCCCAGCACCATGGTCCGGGTCAGTTCGAAGAACGGGTCCCAGAACCCGTCCTCATCCAGATAGACGATGCCTTTGCGATGGAAGCCAAGCTGCGACCAGGACTGGATCTCCACCGCTTCCTCCAGCGTGCCGATGCCGCCGGGCAGCACGATGAAGCCATCGGACAGCGCGTTCATCCGCGCCTTGCGGCTGTGCATGTCGGGCACGACCTCCAGGTGCTGGATACGCGGGTGCGCCAGTTCGCGCACCTGCAACGCCTCGGGGATGATGCCGAACACCTCCACCCCCGCTTCCAGCGCCGCATCGGCCACGACACCCATCAGCCCGGCGCGGCCGCCGCCATAGACGAGGTCCACCCCGGCCTCCCCCAGCGCCTGGCCCAGCCGGGCGGCGAGGGCCGCATGCGCGGGGTCCTGCCCGCGAGAGGCACCGCAGAACACGCAGATGCGCCAGGGCCGTTCCTGGGCAAGCGCGTCAGCCACGGGAGGGCACCATCACCAGCGCCTCGCCCTCCAGCACTGTCTTGCCCGCGACGGTGCAGACGGTGGTGAGGGTGACGCGGTTCTTGCCCGGGGTCAGGGTGGCGATGGTGACGGTGGCCGTCACCGTGTCCCCGATATGCACGGGCGCGCGGAATTTCAGGGTCTGGCCCAGATAGACGGTGCCTTCCCCCGGTAGGCGGGTGCCGAGCACGGCGGAAATCAGCCCCGCCGAGATCATGCCATGCGCCACCCGCCCCTTGAACACGGAATTGGCCGCGATCTCCGCGTTGATGTGCACGGGGTTGGTGTCGCCGCTGACGGCGCTGAACAGCAGGATGTCGGCCTCGGTGATCGTCTTGCCGAAGCTGGCGCTCTGGCCCACGGAAAGGTCTTCGAAGAACATGCCGATTGCTTCCTTTTGCGCGCGACAGGCTTAGCAGGGCTGGCCGGGGCAGAGAACAGGGGGGTATTGCCGCGGATCAAGCCGCAACCCCGCCGGGCCGGGCGCGTTGATGCCACGTGCCCCGGGAGTTCCGCATGTTTCTTCGCTTCAGCCTTTCCGTGTCCTGCCTGGCCCTGCTGCCGGGCCTGGCCCTGGCCCAGCCCGTGCCAGAGCCGCGGGTGAACGCCGCCCCCCCGCCCGATTGGAGCGGCACGCTGTCCCTCGCGGTCGAGAACGACAAGTTCGGCATCGGCACCGACCGCTTCTATTCCAATGGCCTGCAGATGTCCTGGCGCAGCGCCAGCGCGGCGTTGCCCCGCCCGCTGGACTGGACCAACCGCCAGCTGGAGGCCCTGATGGGCCCGGGCGAGCTGCGCTGGGGCCTGGCGATCAGTCATCAAATTTTCACGCCCCGCGACACCCGACGGGTGAACCCCGACCCCACCGACCGCCCCTATGTGGGCATGCTGATGGCCTCCATCTCCCTCAGCCGCGCCAGCGAGCGGTCCTTGACCGTGGTCGAGCTGCAGGCGGGCATGGTCGGCCCCAGCGCGGTGGGCGAGCAGGTGCAAAACGGCTTCCACCGCGCCATCGGCAGCACCCGTTCCTATGGCTGGGACCGGCAGATCCATGACGAGCCGGTGGTGAACCTGGTGGCGGAGCGCAAATGGCGCATGCCGCTGGGCCAGTTCGCGGGGCTGGAATTCGAGGCGATGCCCAGCGCCAGCATCTCCCTGGGCAATGGCAACAGCTATGGCGCGCTGGGGGGAATGGTGCGGTTCGGGCAGGGGCTGGCGGCGGATTTCGGCCCGGCGCGCATCCGCCCCGCGCTGGCCGGCAGCAATTATTTCCAGCCCAACGCCGACCGCTCCGGCCGGGAATGGGGCTGGTATGTCTTCGCCGGGTTCGAAGGGCGCGGCGTGGCGCGGGACATCGCGCTCGACGGCAACACCTGGCGCAACAGCCGCCATGTGGACCGCCGGCCCTTCGTGGGTGACGCCCAGGCGGGGATCGCGGTGTACTGGCGGGACTGGCGGTTCTCCTACACGCAGATCGTCCGGTCGGAGGAATTCTACGGCCAGCGGGGCGGCCCGCAGATTTTCGGGTCGATCAACGCCGCGCTGCGCTTCTGAACCGGGCGCTGGGGGGGCTCAGCCCCTCGCTGCCTACCGCGCCGGCGTCACGCTCATCGCCAGGGTGGCCTCGCCCATCCGCGCCTCATGCGCCAGCCCGCGCCGCACGGCCCAGATGTTGTTCAATTGCAGCAGCGGGATCACCGCCATGTTCTCGAACACATGGCGCGTGGCCTCGTGCCAGACCGCCTCGCGCGCCGTGTCGTCCATGGTGGCGCTGCCGCGGGCGATCAGCGCGTCCAGCTCGGGGCTGGAATAGCGGTTCCAGTTCGCGGCGCCCGTGCGGCGTTCGCGGTTGAAGGTGGCGACGATGTTGATCAGGAAGTTCGAGGACTCCCCGCTGCTGCTGCCCCAGGACGCCAAGCGGAGGCCGAATTCCATTCGGGCATTGCGCGCGGCATAGGCCGAGAAGGGCATGGCATCGACCGTGGCGCGGATGCCGATGCGCGACAGCATCTGCGCGATCGCCTGGCTCACCCGGGCATCGTTGGGCCAGCGGTCGTTGGGCGTGCCGATGGTGGCGCGGAAGCCGTCCGGATAGCCGGCCTCGGCCAGAAATTGCCGGGCGCGCTCGATATCCTGGCGCGGCGGCGGCAGGGCGGGGTCGAAGCCGAAGGCGCCCTCGGGCAGCCATTGCGCGGTGGGCACGGCGGTGTGGTCCATCACGCGCTCGGCCAGGCTGTCGCGCGCGATGGCCAAGCTTAGCGCCTGGCGCACCCGCACGTCCCGCAGCGGGTTGGCGGGCAGCGGGTTGCCGGCATTGTCGGTGATGCCAGGGGCGGTCTCGGCTGCCAGGTTGGTGCCCAGATACATCGCCCGCGCCGAGGCCATTTCGGAAATGGTGAAGCGCGCGTCGCGCCGCAGGCGCGGTAGGTCGGCGGAGGGCACCTGCTCGATGATGTCCACATCGCCCGCCAGCAGGGCGGCGGTGCGCCCGCCATCGTTGATCAGCGAGCGATAGGTGACGCGCGCCCAGGGCTGCGCCGGGCCCCACCAGGCGTCGTTGCGCACCAGCTCCGCCCGGTCGCCAGGGCGGAAGGCGGTGATGCGGTAGGGGCCGGTGCCGATCGCCACGCGCAGGCTGTTGTAGTCCTCGGTCGCCGCACCCTCGGCCGCGTGGCGCTGCACGATGGAGATGGAGGAGAGATCGAGCGGCAGCAGCGGGTGCGGCGCGCGGGTGTGGATGATCAGGCGCAGGGGCTCCGGCACCTCGATGCGCGCGATGGCGCGGGTGAAGCCCGCGAAGCTGGCGGGCGAGCCCTGCACGTTGGGCGCGCGGGCGATGCTGAACAGCACGTCCTCCGCCGTGAAGGGGCGGCCGTCATGCCAGGTGACACCCGGGCGCAGGATGAATTCCCAGCTGGTCTCCGTCAGCACCCGCCAGGAGGATGCGAGGCCCGGGATGGGCCGGGCGCGGGCGTCGCGCTCCACCAGATGGTCGAAGATATGGGCCGTCAGCGCGTTGTTCGGGCCGGTGTTGTAGAACAGCGGATCGACCGATGTCGGCGCGGAGGCGGAACCGATGGCCAGGGTCTGGGCCGAGGTTTGGGCGGGGGCCGCGAGCGGCCCCAGCATCAGCGCGGCGAGAAGGGCGAGGCGCATGGGGTGCTCCCGTCTGGATGACGGAAGCGTAACCTGCCCTCAGCCGTTCGGAAGCAGCATTTGGCGCAATGTCTCCCCGGCCGCGAGGCGGTCGAAGCCGGCATTGATCTCATCCAGGGCAATCGTGCCGCTTTGCAGCCGCGTGACGGGCAGGGTGCCGCGCCGGTACATGCCCAGCAGCTTGGGGATGTCGCGCGTCGGCACGCAGCTGCCCATATAGCTGCCGCGCACGGATTTCTCCTCGCTGACCAGGTTGAAGGCGGGCAGGGGGAAGGCGTCATTCACATGCGGCAGGCCGGCGGTGATCACCTCTCCGCCACGCGCCGCGATGGCATAGGCCAGCTGCAGGGCGGGGATGGCGCCCGCCGTCTCGATCACCGTGTCCAGCCCGCCGGATGTCGCTTCCCGGACCTTGGCCGCGCAATCGGGGTCGCGCGCGTCGAAGGCGTCCGTGGCGCCCCATTGGCGGGCCAGCTCCAGCTTGGCCGGGTTCATGTCCACCGCGACGATGCGGGTGGCCCCCGCGGCGACGGCCGCCAGCAGGGCGGACATGCCGACACCGCCCAGGCCGATCACCCCGATCTCCCCGCCCGCGCGCAGGCCGACGGTGTTCAGCACGGCACCCGCGCCCGTCATCACGGCGCAGCCGAACAGTGCGGCATCGGCCAGCGGGATGTCTTTCGGGATCTTCACCAGGGCGGACTGGTCCACCACCGCGTATTGGGCGAACAGGGACAGGCCGGAATTGTGGTGGATGTATTCGCCGTTCAGCTTCAGCCGCTTGGCGCCGGAGGGCAGGGTGCCGGCCGCGCGGGCCGCGAAGCCGCCCTCGCAGATATTGGGGCGGCCCTTCCGGCAGGGGCGGCAATCGCCGCAGCTGGCCACGAACAGGCAGACGACGTGATCGCCCTTCTTCAGCCCCTGCACAGAATCACCGGTTTCGCGGATGATGCCCGCGCCCTCATGGCCGATGATGATCGGCAGGGGCCGGGGACGCAGGTTTTCAATGGTGGAGAGATCGGAATGACACAGGCCGGCGGCCGCGATTTCGATCAGCACCTCGCCGGGGCCGGGCGGGTCCAGCTCCACTTCCTCGATGACCAGGGGGCGGGTTTCGACATAGGGGCGGGGCAGGCCCTGCTGGTGCAGGACGGCGGCCTTCATGCGCATGGGTGCAAACGTTCCTCTGTTTCCGCTAGCTGACAATCAAGCTCCGCCGCCGGCAAGGGGGAGCGTGACGCATGGCGCACACAACCCAGTCATGTTATCAAAAATGCGATAGGTGGAATTTTTCGGGAAAGGGAGTTGCGGCTTCATGGCTGATTGCATGGCCTGGAGACGCCGGACGGCGTTGGCTGCCGGTGTGACGTTTGCCGGGCCCGCCCTGGCGCAGAATCGCCCCCCTCCGCAGCAACCTGTGCGTGCACAGCAAGGCAGCCCGGCCGCGCCGGCGCAGGCCGAATCGAACCAGGTGGTGATCGGCCGGGATGGATGGCTGTTCGGTGCCTGGGAGAATGTGCGGCAGGTGGACTTGCGGAAAACGCGCGAGGTCTGCCGGTATATTTCCCAGTCCGTGCAAGTCATTCAGGAAGCAGGGATCAAGGTCGCCCTCTGCGTCACGCCCATGAAGGCTCGCGTCTACCGCGAATTCCTGCCTGCCGATTTCCAGTTCAGTACCGAGGCCGACCAGCGTTACGGCGTCGTGATGGAGGAATTGCAGCGCAGCCGGGCGCTGATGATCGATCATGCGACGCAGTTCGCGCAGCTCAGGCGGTCGCAGCGCGATGCGCTGTTTTTCAAGGCGGACATCCACTGGACACCGATCGGCGGTGCGGCCGCGGCCACGGAGCTGGGCAAGTTGGTGCAGAGCCAAGGCGGCCTGCCCGCGCCGACGCGCCCAGGTACTCGGCTCGGCGACTACATCTCCATGCGCTACGAGCGTAATGACCTGGTAGAGATGCTGCCGGCCGATCAGCAGCGCCGCTTTCCCTTCGAGAACTTCCGCGTACGGCGTATCGTTGGCGCGCCGCAGGGCGTGGGGCTGATAGACGAGGATAACGCCGATGTCGTCGTCGCCGGCAACAGCTTCATGCAGACCGGCTTCGGTTTCCCGCCCAGCTTCTCCAACCAGATCAATCGTCCGGTATCGCTGGCGGTGAAGGTCGGGCGCTTCGGCCCCTACAACACCTTGCTGGATTACCTCCGCAGCCAGATGTTCCGCCAAACCCGTCCAGCCCTGATCGTTTGGCATTTCCTGGAGGGCAACATGGAAGTGATGCCCGATCATACCGGCTATTGGGGGAGCGCCGCGATGTCCGCTCGCTCCTTCAGCGATGAGTTGCGGCGCCTGGTCCGGAGGGCCTGATCCATGATGGCCCGCTTCTCCCTGATGCTCCGCGCCTTGTTGCTGATGTCTCTGATGGCCGTACCTGCGCAGGCACAGCAGGTGCTGTACGAGCCGCTGCCGCCCGCGGGTTCCGCCTATCTGAGGGTGGTCAACGCCACCGCCGTAGCCCTGTCGCTGCGACCTGCCATGGCTGGGGTGGAGAGTGTGGCCGTCACCCAAGCCCAGCGTGTTACGGCCTATGCGGTTCAGGAGAACGTGGCCGCCCGCCCGGTGGCCGCCCGGCTGCAGGCTGGGGAAGCGCAGACTGAGGTGTCGCTGGACCTGGAGCCAGGAAGCTTCAACACCCTGATCGTCACGCATGAGGGCGGCGCGTTGCGCGCCACGCTCTTTCGCGATGAGACGCAATTCAACCAATTGCGCGCCCGGCTGACCTTCTATAACGCCACCGCCGGCTGCGGGCAGGCGTCCCTGGTACTGGAGCCGCAGGGACAGGCGGTGTTTCAGGACGCGCCACCGGGAGAGGGGCGCATGCGTAGCGTGAACCCGGTCACCGCGCAGGTTCGGGCCAGTTGCGGTTCCCTGCGCAGCGAGGTTTTTGCCTTGCAGGGCCTTGAGCAAGGCGGGGTGTACAGCATCTGGCTGATGGCACCTGGCGGCCGGCCGCTCGCTTTCCTGAGCCGCGATGTCACAGCCCCCTGGCGGCGCTGAGCACGTTCGCCCCAGGGGGGCGACGACCGCGCTCTCATCCCGCAGGCCATTGCCGGTCTTGCTGTTGGGCCTTGCCGGTGTTGTGCCGGGCTGCTCCAGTCAGCCGGACAACCGGCCGGCGGACCTGGAGTTGGCACGTCCGGGCTTTCCCCTCGCCGCTGATTTCCCTTCCGGGATTGTCACGCGCAACAATGGCATTTTCACCAAGGCCGGGCGGCAGTTGTTCCTGCGGGGAGTAGCGGTGCCCGAAGTGGCCTGGATCGCCCAGCGCAACGATGAACAGATGGGCTTTTTTGACCATCGTCTGTTCAACGCCGCAGCCGACTGGGGGTGCGATATTCTGCGGCTGTCCGTCATGCCCGCCGTGTGGCGCCGCGCCGGTGAGGCACATGTGATGCGGGCACTGGATATGAGTGTGGCCTATGCGCGGCGCTGCGGCCTGTACTTGTCCATTTGTTGGCACAGCATCGGCTTCCCCCCCACCGAGCGCTACAAGGACCTGACGGACGTTCATTACGGTCCGCTATTCGAGACGACGACGGCGGAGACGAGGGATTTCTGGACTCGCATCGCGGCCCGCTATGCGAAGGAGGATGTGGTCGCCTATTTTGACCTGTTCAATGAGCCGCAATACATCCTGCCGGATGGAAACTTAGCCACGGAGCATACGGAACCCATGTGGGTGGCCTATCGCGAATGGGTCGAGGGGTTGGTCGACGCCATCCGCGTGCATGCGCCGGAAAAACCCGTCTGTGTCGGCGGGCTGCAATTCGCCTATGACCTGTCCATGGCGCCAGATCTGCCCATTCGTCGTCCGAACGTCATTTATGCGACACATCCTTACCCAGACTCCAATTGGCGTCTTCCCTGGTCGCGGGCCTTTCTGGAACCGGGCGAGAAACTGCCGGTCATCGCCACGGAGTTCGGATGGGACCGGCAGCATCATCCGGAATCCTCCTTGAGAAGTTCCAATGGGCTATACCGCGACTTGTTGCTCAATGCCCTGGATCAGGCCGCTATGGGCTGGCAGGCTTGGTGTTTCAGCCATATTTTCACGCCTGCCCTGCTGGCCAACAACGGCTTCGAGCCTTCCGCGGAATACGGCACCTATGTCCGACACGCTTTGCTGGAGCGTAAGCGTGCCTCGCTTGCCAATAGAACCTAGTGTCCTGATTCCGAAATCTCTTGGATTTCGTTCTCAGGCCACTACCCTTTGTTTTCAGCGGCCTGCTGATCCGCTTCATTCGCGGGTGATCCCGCGAACTTCGCGGGCAGGACACTAGGAGCTTTGCAGATGTTGGCGCGCCGCATGCTTCCGAGAATTCTCCAGATGGCGGCTCCTCTCGGCTTCCCTGGGCTGAGGCATGCTCGTGCCGATATACGAGGCGACATTGTCTTTGGCCGTGACGGGTATTTGTTCGCAGCGTGGGAGGACGTGCGCCGCCTGAACCCGCAGCGCATGCGCCTGGTGCTCCAGTTGGTGGCACAGGTGGCGCAGATCATGCGGGATGCGGGAATCCAGATGGCGGTCCCCTTGATCCCGACCAAGGCGCGGATCCTGGCGGATATGCTGCCGCCGGATTTTCAGCCCGCGCCCGACGTTCAGCGCCGGTATGAGGACAGTATGCAGGAACTCCGCCGTGCTGGCGCCATCGTGCCTGACTGCGCGGCGGTGCTGGCCAGGCTGCGCACCAGCCAGCCAGAGGCTGTGTTCTTCAAGGCGGATAGCCACTGGACGGCAACAGGTGCCGAAGCCGCGGCCCAGGACATGGCGCGTGCAATCCAGGCGGCTGTGCAACTGCCGCCCAGCCGGCACCCCGGCGTTCGTTTGGGCAATGCGATCACGGTGACGCACAGCGGCGATCTCGTGGCACTGTTGCCGGAGCCGGAGCGTCCGCGCTTTCCGCCCGAACGTTTCCGTGTGCGGCCCGCTGTCGCCGCATCCAGGCGCGCGGGACTGTTGGATGAGGACGGCGCAGATATCGCCGTGATAGGCAATAGCTACATGCAGCCCGATTACTTCGGCTATCCGCATGTGCTCAGCGCCGCGTTGAACCGCCCGGTGGCACTGGCCTGGAAGACGGCGCGTGTCGGCCCATATCGCGTTCTGCTGGATTACGTGACTGGCAGCCAATTCCGCGCCCAGCGCCCGAAGGTGCTGTTGTGGCAGTTGATGGAAGGCAGCCTGGAGCAGATGCCGGACGCCGGCAACTGGTGGGAACCGGCGAGCGCCATACCCACGAACCAGTTCCTGAATGATCTGCGCCGGGCGGTCGCCCGGTGAAGTGGGTGGGCCTGCTGTGGCGGGCCTTGCCCGCCAACGCGCCTCATTCCCCCCGCGTCGCGTCCAGCGCCGCCTGCAGCGTATAGGCGGCGGCGGCGGCATCCACCACCTGGGCCCGGCGGGCGCGGGTGGTGTCCATCTCCCGGATCAGCATGCGGTTGACGGCCGAGGACGACAGCCGCTCATCCCACAGCGCCACCGGCAGGCCAGTGGCCTGGCCCATGGCCGTCGCCCAATCCTTGGCCGCCTGGGCGGCGGGGCCGAAACTGCCATCCATGCCCAGCGGCAGGCCGACCAACAGCCCGCCCACCTCCTGCTTGGTGGCGATCGCCCGGATCTCGGCCGCGTTGACCGACAGCTTGGCCCGCGCCAGCCCGCCATAGGGGGTGGCCAGCATCAGCAGCACGTCCGTCAGCGCGAGGCCGATGGTTTTCGAGCCCGGGTCGATGCCCAGGATACGGTGGCCTCGCGGCAGGGTTGCGCGTAACTGCGCCATGGTGAACAACGCCATTCTTCACCAGTTACCTGAGGGACAGACCGCTGTCATGAGCGTGGACACCGCGGCGATCCGCCGCATCGCGAAACTCGCCCGCATCCATGTCGAGGAGGAGGCCCTGCCGGGCCTCGCCGCCGAGTTCAACGGCATCCTGCAATGGATCGAGCAACTGCAGCAGGTGGACACCTCGGGCGTCGAGCCCATGGCGGGCGGCGGGGCCACGGCCCTGCGCTGGCGCCAGGATGAGGTGACCGATGGCGGCCAGGCCGAGAAGGTGCTGGCCAACGCGCCCGACCGAGAGGGCGAATACTTCGCCGTGCCGAAGGTGGTGGAATGACCCGACTGACCGAACTGACGCTGGCCCAGGCGCGCGACGCGCTGAAGGCCCGCACCCTGACAGCGCGTGAACTGACCCAGGCCTATCTGGACGGCATCGCGGCGCTGAACCCGCGCATCAACGCTTATATCACCGTGACCGCCGAGAAGGCGCTGGCCCAGGCCGATGCCTCGGATGCCAGGCTCGCGGCCGGGCAGGGCGGCCCGTTGGAGGGTATTCCCCTCGGCATCAAGGATTTGTTCTGCACCGAGGGCACGCGCACCACGGCCGCCAGCCGCATCCTGGGCGATTTCACCCCGCCCTATGAGAGCACGGTCAGCGGCAATCTGAAGCGCGACGGCGCGATCTTCCTGGGCAAGCTGAACCTGGACGAATTCGCCATGGGCAGCAGCAACGCCACCAGCGCCTTCGGGCCGGTGGAAAACCCCTGGTCGCGCGCCAATGATCCGGCCAAGCGGCTGGTCCCGGGCGGTTCGTCGGGCGGTTCGGCTGCGGCGGTGGCGGCGCGCCTCGCGCTCGGCGCCACGGCGACGGATACGGGCGGGTCGATCCGCCAGCCCGCGGCCTTCTGCGGCGTGGCGGGCATCAAGCCCACCTACGGGCGCTGCTCGCGCTTCGGCGTGGTGGCCTTCGCCTCCAGCCTGGATCAGGCCGGCCCGATCGCGCGGGACGTGACCGATTGCGCGCTGATGCTGAACTCCATGGCGGGGTTCGACCCGAAGGACTCGACCAGCGTCGATGTCGCCGTGCCCGATTTCGCGGCGGCCGTGGCGCGAGGCGTGAAGGGCCTGCGCATCGGCATTCCGCGCGAATACCGCATGGACGGCATGCCCGCCGAGATCGAGGCGCTGTGGCAGCAGGGCATCGCCTGGCTGAAGGCGGAGGGGGCGAGCATCGTCGATATCTCCTTGCCGCACACGAAATACGCGCTGCCGACCTACTACATCGTGGCCCCGGCCGAGGCGTCCTCCAACCTCGCCCGCTATGACGGCGTGCGCTTCGGCAAGCGCGAGCCGGGTGCGGACCTGATCGATCTGTATGAGAAGACGCGCGCCGCCGGGTTCGGCGCCGAGGTGCGGCGGCGCATCATGATCGGCACCTATGTGCTCAGCGCCGGCTATTACGATGCCTATTACCTGAAGGCGCAGCAGGTGCGGGCGCTGATCAAGCGCGACTTCGACCTGGCCTGGGAAAAGTGCGACGCGATCCTGACGCCGGCGACCCCCTCCGCCGCCTTTGGCCTGGACGAGAAGCACGACGACCCGGTGGCGATGTACCTGAACGACGTGTTCACGGTGACCGCCAACCTGGCCGGCATTCCGGGCATGGCGGTTCCCGCCGGGCTCGACGCCAATGGCCTGCCGCTGGCGTTGCAGGTGCTGGGCAAGCCGTTCGATGAGGAAACCGTGTTTGCCGTCTCGGGCGCCGTGGAGCGCGCGGCCGGCTTCACCGCAAAGCCGCAGGTGATGGCATGAGCTACACTCTTGAGGGCAAGACGGGCCCCTGGGAAATCGTCGTCGGCCTGGAAGTGCACGCCCAGGTCATCAGCAATTCCAAGCTGTTCTCCGGCGCGGCCACCGCTTTCGGCGCCGAGCCCAACAGCCAGGTCAGCTTCATCGATGCCGGCTTCCCCGGCATGCTGCCCACCATCAATGAGGTGTGCATCGCCCAGGCCGTGCGCACCGGCCTCGGCCTGAAGGCCGAGATCAACCTGTGGTCGCGCTTCGACCGCAAGAACTACTTCTATGCCGATCTGCCGCAGGGCTATCAGATCAGCCAGTTCGCCCACCCCATCGTGGGCAAGGGCGAGATCGAGGTCACGCTCGCCGATGGCTCGACCAAGATGATCGGCATCACCCGCCTGCATCTGGAACAGGATGCCGGCAAGTCGATCCATGACCAGCACCCGTCCAAATCCTTCATCGACCTGAACCGGTCGGGCGTGGCGCTGATGGAGATCGTGTCGGAACCCGACATGCGCTCCCCGGAGGAGGCTGGCGCCTACCTCACCAAGCTGCGGCAGATCCTGCGCTATCTGGGCACCTGCGACGGCAACATGGACGAAGGCTCCATGCGCGCGGACGTGAACGTCTCCGTCCGCAAGGCCGGCGAAGAGTTCCGCACCCGCTGCGAGGTGAAGAACGTGAACTCCATCCGCTTCGTCATGCAGGCGGTGGAGGCGGAGGCGCTGCGCCAGATCGAGGTGTGGGAATCGGGCGGCACGGTCGATCAGGAAACCCGCCTGTTCGACACGGCGCGCGGCATCACGCGCTCCATGCGCAGCAAGGAAGATGCGCACGACTACCGCTACTTCCCGGACCCGGACCTGCCCCCGCTGGTGCTGGAACAGTCCTGGGTGGACGCCATCAAGGCGAGCCTGCCGGAGCTGCCGGATGAGCGCCGCGCGCGCTACCTCGCCCTCGGCCTCACGCCCTATGACGTGCATGTGCTGACGCTGGAGAAGGAGACGGCTGTCTTCTTCGAAACCGTGGCCAAGGGCCGCGACGCCAAGCTGGCCGCCAATTGGGTGACGGGCGATTTCTTCGCCGCCCTGAACCGGCTGAAGCGCGATATCAGCGACCCGCCGGTGACGGCCGAGCATCTGGGCGAGCTGCTCGACCTCGTCTCCGACAACACGGTCAGCGGCAGCCTCGCCAAGCAGGTGTTCGAGGCGATGATCGAGACCGGCAAGGCGCCGGGTGTCATCGTCGAGGAGCGCGGGCTGAAGCAGGTGACCGACACCGGCGCGATCGAGAAGGTGATCGCCGAGGTGATGGCCGCCAATGAGGGCAAGGTGGCCGAATACCGTTCCGGCAAGGACAAGCTGTTCGGCTTCTTCGTGGGCCAGACCATGAAGGCCAGCGGCGGCAAGGCCAACCCGGCCATGGTGAACGAGCTGCTGAAGAAGATGCTTGCCTGATGGCGAAGCTGATTCATTCCATGATCCGCGTGCTGGAGGAGGCGCGCTCCGTCTCCTTCTACCGGGAGGCCTTCGGCCTCTCGGTGGCGCAGCGGCTGGACTTCGACACCTTCACGCTGGTCTATCTCAGCAACCCGGAGACGGCGTTCGAACTGGAACTGACCATCAACAAGGGCCGCGCCGAACCCTATGCGCTGGGCGATGGCTACGGCCACCTGGCGGTCAGCGTGGACGATCTGGACGCGGAGCACGCGCGCTTCGCGGCCGCTGGGCTGAACCCCGGGAAGGTCATCGAATTCCACCGGGAGGGGGCGCTGTTCGCGCGGTACTTCTTCGTGGCGGACCCGGATGGGTACAAGATCGAGGTGCTGCAAAGGCACGGGCGGTTTTTGTGAGGCTAGGGAAGGCACCGCCTTCCCTAAGGAAGTGAAGACTGGGGAAGGCTCTGCCTTCCCCAGACCCCATCCGCTGGGGAGATAAGATCTCCCCAGGCCCCTGCGAGAAGTTTGGGACCGGCACCAATCCTATATAATTGATATTATTATATAAATTTACCAGAAGAACCTTCGCAGATTCTGCGACGTCCGAAAACTGATGGAAAGTAATGGGGGGGTCTCGGGGGGAAAGTCATTTCCCCCCGAGCGGGAGTTTGAGGGCGGAGCCCTCAAGCCGCCACCCCCACCTCCAGCGCCCGTGCCCCGCGCAGCGCCAAGTCATCCCGGTACAATGCCGCCGCCACCTGCACCCCGCGCGGCATGCCGTCCTCATCCGTGCCCAGCGGCACGGTGATGGCCGGCTGGCGTGTCAGGTTGAAGGTGAAGGTCCAGGGCGCCCAGTCGCGCCACAGTGCCTCATGCGGCTTGATCTGCGGCGCGTCGGCGGCCAGGGCCCCGGTGGGCGTCGTGGGGCACAGCACCAGGTCGTAGCTCTGGTGGAAGCGTGCCATGGCGTGGGCGGCTTCCAGGCGCAGCGCCTCGGCGTTCAGCATGCCGACGGCGTCGAAATCCTTCTCGCGTTCCGCCACTTCCAGGATGCCGGGGTCGATCACGGCGCGCTGCTCGGCGGAAAGGCCCGCGACCAGCTTGGCCAGGGCCACACCCCAGATACGGCTGAAGATGTAGCGGGTGTCGGGCATTTCGGGCGAGGCTTCCTCGATGATCGCGCCCTGTTCGGCCAGCAGGGCGGCCGCGTGGTCCAGCGCGGCGCGGCCGGCGGCATCCAGCGGCGGCTCGAAGCCGAGGCGCCGCACCACCGCCACCCGCAGGCCGCGCACGCCGGCCTCGATGCCGTCCAGCCAGTCGCGCCTGTCTTCGGGCAGGCAGAAGGGGTCGCGCAGGTCGAAGCGGGCCATGGCGCCGAACATCAGCGCGGCGTCGCGCACGGAGCGCGTCATGGGCCCCGCCACCGCCACATTGGCGAAGCTGCCCAGCGGCCATTGCGGGATGCGCCCGAAGCTCGGCTTGAACCCCACCAGCCCGCACCAGGCGGCGGGGATGCGGATGGAGCCCCCCGCATCGGTGCCCAGATGCAGCGGCCCGAAATGCGCGGCCCCCGCGGCCCCGGCGCCGGAGGAGGAGCCGCCCGGCGTGCGCTCCCGGTTCCAGGGGTTGCGGGTGATGCCGTGCAGCGGCGAGTCGCCCGGGGTTTTCCAGCCGAATTCGGTGGTGGCGGTCTTGCCGATGATGACCGCGCCCTCGGCCTTCAGGCCCAGCACGGCGGGCGCGTCGGTGCCCACGGGCTTGGCGCTGGTGGCACGGCTGCCGCGCCGGGTGGGAAAGCCCGACAGGTCCAGCAGGTCCTTCACGGTGGCGGGCACGCCGTCCAGCGCGCCCATGGGGCGGCCGGCGAACCAGCGGGCCTCCGACTCGCCCGCCTGCTGGATGGCGCGGGGGTTCATGGCGGCGAAGGCGTTCACCCAGCTGTTCATCCGCGCGATTCGCTCCAGCACCGCCTGCAGCGCCTCCACGGGCGAAAGCGCCCGCCTGCGGTAGAGATCGAGCAATTCCTCGGCGCCCATCAGGGCGGGATCAGTCTTTGTCATGGCTGGATTGTGCAGGAGTTGCGGGGGAAGGCTAGACAGGCGGCCCAGTCTCCAATATCCCACGCCACATCGTCGGAGTGTGGCGCAGCCTGGTAGCGCACTTGTCTGGGGGACAAGGGGTCGTGGGTTCGAATCCCGCCACTCCGACCATTCTTTTCCTGCAATCTTCCGAAAATTCCGGCAGTCTGGCGCTCAGCGCCGGGCCGCGTCGCCCGTTCCCGCTCTTGGATGCGGAGAGCCTAGGGCATGTGCGGTGCCGAACCGATGCTCACCCATCCCGACCGGATCCTGTGGCCCGCCAGCCACGGCCAGCCCGCGCTGACCAAGGCCGATCTCGCCGCCTGGTACGATCGCTACGCGCGGCCCTTGCTGGAGCACGCGGGCGGGCGGCCGCTCGCGCTGGTGCGCGCGCCGGAGGGGCTGGAAGGGGAGCGCTTCTTTCAACGCCATCCCATGCGCGGCCAGTCCCGGGCCATCGGCACCTTGCGCATGCCCGGCCAGACCAGGCCCTATCTGCGGGTGGACACGCCGGAGGGGCTGCAGGCCCTAGCGCAATTGTCGGTGCTGGAACTTCACCCGGCCGGAGCCAGGGCCGAGGCGCCCGAATGGCCGGACCGGCTAGTGCTGGACCTGGACCCGGGCGAGGGCGTGCCCTTTGCCTTGGTTGCCAGCGCCGGGCTGGAATTGCGCGACCGGTTGGCGCAACTCGGGCTGCCCAGCTTTCCGCGCATCACGGGCGGCAAGGGGCTGCATCTGGTGGTGCCGCTGGCGCGGTCGCGGGAGGACGCCATGGGCTGGCCCGAGGCCAAACGCTTCGTCCATCTGCTGTGCACGCTGATGGAGCGCGATTCCCCCGACCGCTACACCACCGCCCTGGCGAAGAAGGCCCGCCCGGGCCGGATCTTCCTGGACTATCTGCGCAATGACCTGCTCGCCACCGCCATCGCTGGGTTTTCGCCGCGCGCCCGTCCCGGCGCGCCGGTGGCGCTGCCCATCGGCTGGCGGCATGTCGAAACCGGGCGCTGGGGCCGCCGGGCGCTGCGCCCCGACGCGCTGCACCTGACGGAGGGGCTGCAACGCCGCGTCGCCTCCCCCTGGCCTGATCTGGATGTTTCCGCGGCCCCATTGCGGCCCGCGCTGGCACGGCTGCTGCGGGAGCAGGGTGGCGGGCCGGATTGATGCGCACGCCATGATCTGTCCTGCCCGGCGGCGCGGCAATCGCCGTCCAGGGCGGTGCGGTTGCCCGTCCGCGCCGCCTTCCCGCCGGGGCGGCGATGCGGAACCCTGGCCGCCCACTGACCGGAGCGGCCTTCATGGATATCGGCGTCTTCATTCCCATCGGCAACAATGGCTGGCTGATTTCCAAGAACGCCCCGCAGTACAAGCCGAGCTTCGCGCTGAACAAGGCCGTGGCCCAGAAGGCCGAGGCATACGGCCTCGACTTCCTGCTCTCCATGATCAAGCTGCGAGGCTTCGGCGGCGAGACGAAGTTCTGGGACTACAATCTGGAATCCTTCACGCTGATGGCGGGGCTGGCGGGCGTCACCTCCCGCATCAAGCTGTTCGCCACCGCCGCGTCCCTGGTGCTGCCGCCGGCCATCATGGCGCGCATGGCGGTCACGATCGATTCCATCGCCCCGGGCCGGTTCGGGGTGAACCTGATCACCGGCTGGCAGCGGCCGGAATATTCCCAGATGGGCCTGTGGCCGGGCGATGAGCATTTCTCGACGCGCTACGACCATCTCTCGGAATACGCCCAGATCGCGCAGCAACTGTGGACCACGGGCCAGTCGGACCTGAAGGGCCAGCACTTCCAGATGGATGACTGCCGCCTGCTGCCGCTGCCCGAGGGCAAGATCCCCATCGTCTGCGCGGGGCAGAGCGATGCGGGCCTGCGCTTCATGGCCGAATACGCCGACTATAATTTCTGCCTGGGGGTCGGCATCAACACGCCGAAGGCCGTGGCGGAAACCACCGCCCGCGTGCAGGCGGCCGCCGCGAAGACCGGCCGCGATGTCGGCGCGCTCGGCCTGTTCATGATCATCGCCGACGAGACCGATGAGGCCGCGATGGCCCGCTGGAACCATTACCAGGAGGGCGCGGATGTGGACGCCATCACCTGGATGGGCGACCAGGCCGCGGCCGACACGCGCTCCGGCGATGACACCAACGCCCGCCGCTATGCCCTGCCGGAGGGGGCGATCAACTTCAACATGGGCACGCTGGTGGGCTCCTATGCCTCCGTCGCGCGCATGCTGGATGAGCTTTCGACCGTGCCGGGGCTGGCGGGCGCCATGCTGACCTTCGACGATTTCCTCCAGGGCCTCGACGATTTCGGCCAGCGCATCCAGCCCCTGATGCAGAGCCGCAAGGTGGCGGCATGATCGACACCGCGGCCTTCCTCGAGGACCTCGATACGCTGCGCCGGATCGGGGAATACAAGACCGGCGTGCACCGGCCGACCTTCTCACCGCGGGATATGGAATCCCGCCACTGGCTGGCGGGGCGTATGGCCGAGATCGGGCTGGAGCCCACCATCGACGGCATCGGCAATGTGTTCGGCCGCCACACCGGCCCGGGCCCGCATCTGCTGGCGGGCAGCCATATCGAGAGCCAGAACCACGCCGGCTGGCTGGATGGCGCGCTGGGCGTCATCTCCGCCCTCGCGCTGGCCCGCGCCGGGCTGCCGGTCGATGTCTGCGCCTATGCCGATGAGGAATGGCATTTCGGCAAGGGCTTCCTCGGCAGCCGCAGCCTGATCGGCCAGCTGTCCGAGGAGGAGATGGACGAGGCCACCGGCACCTTCACCGGCCAGCCTCTGCGGGAGGCGCTGGAGCAGGCAGGCCTGGCCGGGCGCCCGCGCCTCGTGATCGACCCCGCCCGCTACAAGGGCGCCTTCGAGATGCATATCGAGCAGGGAACCCAGCTGGAACATGCCGGGCTGCGCCTCGGCGTCGTCACCGGCATCGTGGGCATCCGCAACTTCCTGATCGAGGTGGAGGGCAAGCAGGACCATACCGGCGGCACCACCATGGCCGAGCGCCGCGACGCGCTGGTGGGCGCCATGCGCATCCTGCACGCGATCGACACCGAATTCCCCAAGGTCTGCGGCGAGCGCTCCGTCTGGACCGCCGGCAGGCTGGCGCTGGACCCGAACGCGCCGCACATCATCCCCGGCCGGGCCGAGATCAGCTTCAGCTTCCGCGATATCGACAACGCCGTGATGGACCGCATGGCCGCGGCCCTGGCGCGCATCGTGTGGGAACACAACCGGCGCGACCGCTGCCCGGCGACACTGACCGCGACCAGCCGCAGCGAACCCGCCCTGTGCGACCCCGCCATGCAGGCTGCCCTGACCAGCGCCGCCGAAACCCTGGCCCCCGGCGCCTGGCAGGCCATGCCGAGCGGCGCCATCCATGACAGCCAGCACCTGGCACGTGTGATGCCGGCGGCGATGCTGTTCGTGCCGTCCATCGGCGGGATCAGCCATCACTGGACGGAAGATACGAAGCGCGAGGACCTGGATCTGGGGATGCGGGTGCTGTGGGACGGGGCGCGGAGGTTTCTGGAAGGGTGAGGCGCTGGGGAAGGCGCTGCCTTCCCCAAGGGGAACGCAGACTGGGGAAGGCTCCGCCTTCCCCAGACCCCATCCGCTGGGGAGATAAGATCTCCCCAGGCCCCTGCGAGAAGTTTGGGGGCGGCTTTGATCTTATATGTCTGATATTATTGTATAAGGGTCTCGACTAGCAGGCTGATAAAATTCGTAGCCCGAATTTCCCGTCCATGATTCGCTGTTGGCGCAGTCGGACGGGGTGAGAATGCGCGGCAGCGACGCGGTGGCTGGTTCCTTGTTCAGCTATGTTGACCTTGAGAAGCGGGTCCGT
>NZ_JAAABL010000051.1 GCF_009900765.1 Rhodovarius lipocyclicus | reverse complement strand
CCGGGGCAGGCGGCGGGACCGGCGCGGCCGGGGCAGGTTGCGGGGCGGGAGATGGCGGGACAGCGGCCTGGGCGGGCGAAGGCGGCGGCGTGTCGGTGACGGGCGCGGGTCGGGCGGGAGCGGCCTGGATGGGGGCGGCCTGGACGGGGGTGGCCTGCGCGCGCACGGCCTGGGCCGGTGGGGCTGGGGTCGGCGCCGGCGCCAGCGCCGCCTGCGCGGCCGGGGCCCCTGCCCCCTCCGCGCCATCCGTGGCGTCGATCGCTACCTTCGGCCCGTTGCGGAAATGCCGCGCCCGGGCGCCCGGGGCCAGCTGGAATTCCACCCCGCCCGCGATGGCGCGGGCACTGACGAAATTGCGGGGCAGCCGGCGCAGCATGTCCAGCGCCAGCTCCCCTTCCTGCTCGAAGCGCAGCGTGACCGTCTGGCCCTGCTGGTCCAGGCTGTAGCGGGGGGCGCTGGGCCAATCGAACACCACGCGCCCGTAATTGCCGTGATCGCCGGTCCTGATGCGGATGCGCTCCGCCGCCGCCGGCCAGGCGGCCAGCAGGGAGCAGCACAGCAGCACCAGGGCGCGCATCAGTCGAAGCTCGCCAGCAGGCTGTCGATCTCGGCCTGGGAGGACGCGTTGCCCGGCAGCTGCGGCCCATTGGCCAGCTGCTGGCCCTGGGTCCGGGTATCGGGCGCCTGGGGCTCGGCGGGCGCGGAGGACACGGAACCGAACCGGTCCGTCACCCGCATCAGCCGCGCCTCGATCGCCTTCAGCGCCGTCACCACCTTGCCGATGCGCTGGCCGGTGATGTCCTGGAAGGAGCATGCCTCATAGATGCGGGTCACCGCGTCGTTCACCACCGCGGCCGGCCCTTCGGGCAGTTCGGGGGCGGTGTTCTCCAGCTTCTCGCAGCAGTCCAGGATCTCGTTGGTGGCCTCGGCGGTGTGGGCCAGCACGGCGTCCAGCTCATCGGTGGCCACGGGGATGTGGCTGTCGCTGATGTCGCCGATGCTGAGGGCGGAGATCTCGCGCTTCGCGCGCTGAATCTCCTGCGCCAGCGCCTCCAGCTCACCCAGCAGCATGGTCTCGGTGGGCGTCAGGTCGCCGTTGATGCTGGTCAGCACCTGGCGCACCGCCTGCTCCACCGCATCGGGGGCGTCAGGCATGGACCATCACCTTCTCGATCTTCTCCTTCAGCGTCTCGGCGTTGAAGGGCTTCACGATGTAGTTGGACACGCCCGCCTGCTTGGCCGCGACCACATTCTCGGTCTTGCTCTCGGCGGTGATCATGATGAAGGGCAGGTTCTTCAGCCGCGCATCCGCGCGCACCTCCTTCAACAGGTCCAGGCCCGTCATCGGCACCATGTTCCAGTCGCTGATCACCAGGCCGAAATTGCCCGCGCGCAGCTTGGTCAGCGCCTCCGAGCCGTCGGAGGCCTCATCCACATTGTTGAAGTCCAGCTGCTTCAACAGGTTGCGGATGATGCGCAGCATCGTCTTGTAGTCATCGACGATCAGGATGTTGGTGTTCTTGTCCATCGGCATATCCCTCTTGGCGCGGAATGGGCGAAAGCAATCAGTCGGGGGCGCGGCTTCGCAGCCGTGACAGTTCGGTGGTCACCGCACGCGCTCGGTCCGGGCGCATGGCGGCGAGGACGGGGGCCGCCTTCGCCTCACGCATACGGTCGATCACCTGCAACAGCACCGGCATCTCCAGATCATCCAGAATGGTGGCCGCGTCGCGCGGCCGCATGGATTCATAGACGCGGACAAGTTGACGAATTCCTGCCTCCTCGCGCTCATTTCGGGCGCGCAACTCGCCCTCCAGCCGGGTTTGCAGGGCGCGCATCTCCTCCAGCCGCTCATTCAGCCGCCGTTCGGAGGCCTGGAGCAGCAATTCGCGCTGGGCCAGCTCCTCCGCGCGGTGGTCCAGCTCCGTCCGACGGGCGCGCAGGCTGCCCAGCAGGGCGCGCTCGGCCTCGGCGCGCGGATCGGGTTCCGGCGGCGGGGCGGGTGGGGGCGGCGGGGGGGGCGGCGCGGGGGCCGGCGCCGGAGAGGACGCCATGGCCGCACCCAGATTGAGGACGGGGGGCGGCGCGGGCTCCGGCGCCGGAGAGGGCGCCACGGCCGCCCTGGCCGGCACGGCGGCCACGACCGGCGCCGGCCGCACGGGCTGCAACAGCCGCTCCAGCTTCACCACCGCCAGGAAGCCCATGGAGATCAGCGCCAGCGGCAGCAGCCTCAGACGCGGCAGCCAGCCCTTCATGAGCGTTTCGCCAGGGCCTGCAGCAACTGCCGCTCGGTGGCGCTGCGGGCCTCCAGCCCCTTCACCACCGACAGCGGCGGGCGGTCCTGCGCCATGGATTGGGCCAGGGGGCGGGCCGCCTGCACGGCGCTTTCCAGCCGGTCCGCCAGGCTTTCCGCGCGCTCGATCAGATAGCGCAGGTCATCGCGCAGCGGCTCCGCCACCGCGACCTTGTCGCCCAGCTGCCGCCCCGCCTGCTCGGTGCTGGCGCGGATGCCGCGCAGCGCGGCCTCGGCGGCGCGGGTCGCCTCCGTCAGGTCGGCGGCGCTGGTGTTCAGCGCCTCGCGCTCCGACCGCACGCGCGTGAGGGAGCGGTGCAGCCGCCAGCTGACCGGGATGCACAGCCCCAGCATCAGCAGCACCAGCGCGTCGGCCACCCATTCCAGCATGCTCATGCCACGCCCTCCGGCATCTGGGGCTGGGATTCCTCCAGGATGCGCACCGCGGCCTTGCTCTCCACCAGGCCGAGTTCGGCCGTGAACAGCCGCACCTGGCCGCATTGCAGCCGAACCGGCGCCTGCGGCTTGCTGTTCAGCACCAGCATGTCCCCGGGCTTCAGGTTGATGATGTTGGACAGCGGCATCATCTGCTGGTCCAGCACCACCTCCAGCGCCACCTTGGTGTGGCGCAATTCCTCGGCCAGATGGGTTTCCCAGATGCTGTCGCGGCCGAACTTCTCGCCCATGAACTGCTGCAGCAGCAGCTCACGCACCGGCTCCAGCGTCGCATAGGGCAGCAGCAGCTCGATCTTGCCGCCGCGGTCCTCCATGTCCACGCGCAGGCGCGTCAGCACGCAGGCATTGGACAGGCGGCTGATCATGGCGAAGCGCGGGTTCACCTCCAGCCGGTCGAATTCGAAATGCACATCGGCGACGGGGGCGAAAGCCTCCGTCATGTCGTTCAGCACCACCTTCAGCAGGCGTTCCACCAGCGTGCGCTCGATGGTGGTATAGGGCCGCCCCTCGACGCGCATGGCCGAGGTGCCGCGCCGCCCGCCCAGCAGCACGTCCACCACGGAATAGATCATGGCGCTGTCCACCACGATCAGCCCGTAATTGTCCCATTCGCGGCAGTTGAACACCGCCAGCATCGCCGGCAGCGGCACGCTGTTCAGGTAATCCCCGAAGCGCTGGCTGGCGATGCTGTCGATCGAGACCTCCACGTTGTCGGAGGTGAAGTTGCGCAGCGAGGTGGACATGATGCGCACCAGCCGGTCGAAGATGATCTCCAGCATCGGCAGGCGTTCGTAGGACACCAGGCCCGAGCTGATGATGCGCTCGATGCCCGATTGCTCGCCGCCGCCGCCGTCGCCGCCGTTGAAGCCCATCAGGCTGTCGATCTCGGCCTGGTTCAGCACACGGGCGGCATCGGCCTGGGATTCGGCGACCGCCTCCCCCACCTCATCCTCCAGCGCCGCGCCCCAGGCGGCGGCGAGGTCCTCTTCTTCCTGTTCGCTCGGGGGGGGGCTCATTGCACCAGAATCTCCTGGAACAGCACATCGGTGACGCGGGCGGGGTGGGCGGCGATGGCGGCGCGCGCCATCAGCTCCTCCCGCAGGCGGTGGGTGCCGGCGGAACCGCGCATCTCCTCCGGCCGCATTTCGCGCAGATAGGTGGTGAACAGATCGACCAGCCGCGGCATCGCGGCCTGCACCGCCTGGGCGTCGGGCTCGCCCACCACCTCCAGCTGGCTCTTCAGGCGGATATAGACGGCACGCCGCCCGCCCGCGTTCAGGTTGGCCGTGATGTCGGGCATCTGCACGAAGACCGGGCGCGGCGGGGGCGGCGGCGCGGGTTCGGCCGGGGCGGCGGCATGGGCTTCCTCATGATGGCCCATGCCCAGCAGCTTCGGCAGGATGCCGGAAAACCACAGCCCCGCCCCCACCCCGCCCAGCACCAGCGGCAGCGCGAGCAGAATCAGCTTCTTGCGTCCCCCTTTCTTGGGGGCGCCCTCCTCTGGTGCGGCTTCCGCCTTCGCCATGCGGCAGTGACCTCATGCAAGTCCGTCCGCCTGTGTGGCATGGCCGGGGTTAATCAACCGTTCCGGCCCGGCGGGGGCAATTCCTGCCGGGCAGAAGACGCCGGTGCCGGGCAGCCTGCCCCGAGGGGGCGCCCCCCCTCGGCTCCCCCGCCAAAGGCCGAAAGGCCCTTGGAACCCGTTGATTGGTGCTTCGTCCGGGCAGGCTTGGTGCCATTTTCATTATAAAATTCAATGGAAAACACCCCACCAGGATCAGCACCAAACTGATGGGGTGCAGGGGCCTTTCGGCTTCCGGGGTGCGGGGCTTCGCCCCGCGGTGAGGGCCGGGGGAGCGCGAGGGGGCGGCGCCCCCTCGCTGGCACGCCCTTTGCCAACTCCATCCCGAGCCTTCGCAGGAGCCTGCTTGCCATGGACAGCCCCGGTTACATCGCCCTTTCCCGCATGGCCTCCCAGATGCGGGCGCAGGACATCACCGCGCACAACCTGGCCAATGCTGACACCCCGGGTTACCGCCAGTCCCGCCCCATCTTCGCCGAGCAGCCGGCCATGCAGGCGTTGATCCAGAACCCGCGCGGCGGCCGCCAGGTCTCCTATTCCTGGGACCGCGCGACCTGGCGCGACGACAGCCAGGGCCCGATCCAGACCACCGGCAACCCGCTGGATGTCGCCATCACCGGCGAGGGGTATTTCGCCGTCGAGACCCAGCGCGGCATCCGCTACACCCGCGCCGGGCGCTTCACCGTGGGCGTGAACGGCCAACTGGTGGACCAGCAGGGCAATGCGGTGCTGAACACCCAGGGCCGGCCCATCGCCATCGCCGCCAATGACAGCCGCATCGAGATTCTGGGCAACGGCACCATCCGCTCCGAGAACGGGGTGATCGGGCAGATCCAGGTCTCGCGCTTCGCCAGCCCGCAGATGCTGCGCGCCGAGGGCGACCGCCTGCTGGACCCCGCCGGCCAGCAGGCCGAGCCGATCGAGCGCCCGCGCCTGACCCAGGGTGCCGTGGAGGGCAGCAACGTGCAGCCCGTGGTCGAGATGACCCGCATGATCGCCGAGACCCGCGAATTCCAGCTCGTCACCAATTTCGTGGATCGGGAGAACGAGCGTCTGACCAACGCCATCGACCGCATCCTGCGCGTCCGCTGAAACGGAGGATAACCCATGCGCTCCCTCGCGATCGCCGCCACGGGCATGATGGCCCAGCAGACCAATGTCGAGGTCACCTCGAACAACCTGGCCAACATGACCACCACGGGCTTCAAGCGCCGCCGCGCGGAGTTCCAGGACCTGATCTACCAGAACCTGCGGCGGGTGGGCTCCACCAGCTCCGACACCGGCACCATCCTGCCCTCCGGCGCGCAGATCGGCCTGGGCGTGCGCACGGCCGCGATCTACCGCATCTCGGAACAGGGCAACCTGCAGCAGACGGAAAACCGCTTCGACCTGGCCATCCGCGGCAACGGGTATTTCCAGGTGCAGCTGCCCAGCGGCGATGTGGCCTATACCCGCGACGGCACCTTCGCCCTCAGCCAGGAAGGCACGATCGTGACCGCGGAGGGCTTCGTGGTGCAGCCCGGCATCACCGTGCCCGCCAATGCGCGTGACGTGACGATCAATGCCTCGGGCCAGGTGCTGGTCACGCTGGACGGGCAGGTGGCGCAGCAGAATGTGGGCCAGATCCAGCTCGCGATCTTCCCGAACGAAGGCGGGCTCGAAGCCTCCGGCGAGAACATGTACCTGGCCACCTCCGCCTCCGGCCAGCCGCAGGCGGCGGCCCCCGGGCAGCCCGGCTACGGGCAGCTTCTGCAGGGCTTCATCGAGACGTCGAACGTGAACACGGTGCAGGAGATCACGAACCTCATCACCGCCCAGCGCGCCTATGAGATGAACAGCCGCGTCATCGTCGCCTCCGACGAGATGCTCTCGGCCGTGGCGAAGCTGCGGTGATGCGCGCGCTGGTGTTGCTGGCCCTGCTGCCGGTGGCGGCCTGGGCGCAGGAGATGGCGTTCATCCGCCCCGTCTCCACCGTCGAGGACCCGGTGGTGCGCGTGCGCGACCTGTTCGAGAACGCGGGCGCGCGGGCGGACGCCACGCTGGGCCCCGCCCCCGCCCCCGGCCGCCGCATCGTGCTGGAGGCCGAGCAGCTTGCCGCCATCGCGCGGATGCACCGCGTGCCCTGGCGCCCGATGTCCGTCGCCGACCGCGTGATCCTGGAACGCCCCGGCCGCCCCGTGCCACGCGCCGAGGTGGAGATGGCCCTGCGCGAGGAATTGCTGCGCATGGGGCTGGATGCGGAATCCGAGCTGGAACTGCCCGGCTGGGTCTCGCCCATGGTGCCGCTGGCCTCCATCCACCAGCTGACCATCGAGGGCGCGCTGCTGGAATCGCCCGGCAACCGCTTCGCCGCCACGCTGGTCATCACGGCCGAGGGCATGGCCACCCAGCGCCTGCGCATCGCGGGCCGGGCCATGGCCACCACCCCCGTGGTCATCGCCACCCGGCGCATGGGCATGGGCGAACGCCTGACGCCCGCCGATGTACGGGAGGTGCGCATGCGCGTGGAACGCATCCGCAGCGGCATGGCCAGCCGCGCCGACCAGGTGATCGGCCAGGAACTGCACCGCCCGATCGCGGCCGAGGGGCCCATCCCGCTGGCCGATCTGGGCCCGCCCAGCCTGATCCAGCGCAACCAGCCCATCACCCTGCTGCTGGACGCGCCGGGCATCACCCTGACCGCCGCCGGCCGCGCGCTGGAGGCAGCACCGCGCGGCGCCATGGTGCCGGTCATCAACCTCGCCAGCCGCGCGGTGCTGGAAGGCGAGGTGATCGGCCCCGGCCGCGTGCGCGTGGCCATGGGCAGCGTGCCCACCCGTAACCTGCGAGACCGTGAGCAGCCCTGATGCGCATCCTTCCCCTCCTTCTCCTTGCCCTGTCGCTGTCCGCCTGCGGCACCGCCGACCGGCTGTCGCGCATCGGACGGCCGCCGCCGGTCTCGCCCGTCACCAACCCCGCCAATGAACCGGGCGTGCGCAACATCGCCATGCCCGTGCCGGCCCCGCAGGAGCCCATGGCCAGCTCCAACTCCCTGTGGCGGGCCGGCAGCCGCACCTTCCTGCGCGACCAGCGCGCGGCGCAGGTGGGGGACCTGATCACCGTGCTCGTCTCCATCGCCGACGAGGCCCAGTTGCAGAACCGCACCCAAGCCACCCGCACCGGCACCCAGGCTATGGGCATGAGCAACCTGTTCGGCCTCGAAACCTCCGTCCCGCGCGTGCTGCCCAGCCAGACCAGCCCCGGCTCCCTGGTCAACACCAACAGCAGCGGCGTGACCGACGGCAATGGCCAGATCCGCCGCAGCGATGCCGTGACCCTGCGCCTGGCCGCCACCGTCACCCAGCTGCTGCCCAACGGAAACCTGGTCGTCGCCGGCCGGCAGGAAGTGCGCGTGAACCACGAGCTGCGCGAGTTGATGGTGCAAGGCGTGCTGCGCCCGCAGGACATCGCCAGCGACAACACCGTGCGCCACGACCGCCTGGCCGAGGCCCGCATCATCTACGGCGGCCGCGGCGCGCTGTCCGACGTGCAGCAGCCCCGGGTCGGCACCCAGGTGCTGGACGCGCTGCTGCCGTTCTGACCCCCCTCGACGCCGGGCGAGCCTGCGCTACCCTCGCCCGGCAACAGAGGAAACACCCATGCCCAAGATCGGCATCATCGTCGAATTCCACATGGAACCGGCGAACCACGCGGCCTTCCACGCCATCATCAGCGAGCACGCCCGCCTGACCAAACAGGAAGAACCCGGCTGCGTCAGCTTCGACGTGCTGCAACCCCAGACCAAGGACGGCCCGGACCTGTCCCGCGTGATGCTGGTGGAAATCTACGCCGACCCCGCCGCCTTCGACGCCCACGGCAAAAACCCCCGCCTGGCCAAGGTGCGCGACAGCTACAGCAGCCTCATCACCAAACGCACCCTCACCGTCTGCCATATGTGAAACCGGCGGCCTGGGGGCGTCCGGTTTCCGGAAGGCCGTATGCGGGGAGGGCTCTGCCCTCCCCACACCCCACCCGCCAGGAGCCGAAAGGCCCCTGGACCCCATCAGTTAGGTTTGGAAGTTGGGAGAGGGGGCGCGACTGGCTTTGCAGCCCGAAGCGCGCTTGGTGCCCCCTCTCCCAACTTCCAAATCATTGGGTTCCAAGGGCCTTTCGGCCTTTGGTGGGGGGAGCGCGAGGGGGGCAAAGCCCCTCTCGCGTAACGCCCCCCCCGGAAACCGGGCGCCCCTAAGCCGCCCGTTCCACCTTGGCGGGCCCCAGTGTGGCGCGGCTGGCGTCGTTGTTGGCGTTGATGAGGCGCATGAGCAGGGACATGAAGGTTTCGCGGTCTGGCTCGTCGAGGGGGCTGAGCAGGCGTTCCTGTGCGTTGCGCATGGCGGAGAGCATGGAGCGGGTCAGGGTTTCGCCTTCGGGGGTGAGCCAGGCGAGGTAGGTGCGGCGGTCGATTTCGCCGCGCTGCCGGCGGACCAGTCCGCGGCGGGCGAGGCGGGAGAGCACGTCGGCCACATTGGTGCGGTCGATGCCGACTTCCTGGGCGATGGAGTGCTGGTCGGCGCCGGGGTTGATCGAGATGGCGGTGAGCACGGCGTATTGCACGGGGGTGATGTCGAAGGCGGCGCATTCCTCGTGGAACAGGGCGCTGTGGATCTGGTGCAGGCGGCGGACGAGGAAGCCCGGACGGCGCCACAGCGGCGCGCGGGTCATGAGTTCGCGCAGTTCCGGGTCGGTCACGGCGTCGGCCACGGCCTGGGTGGCGGCTTCCGTACGCTTGGCGCGGCGTGGGGGCTTCGGGGTGGTCGGGGGTTGCCGCATCTTTCAGCACTCTTCGCTCTTGCGGCGAACATAACCCGCGCGGGGGGTGTCTCCAACCACTCGCTTTTCATTGACCTGGGTCAACGCATTCATCAGCATGCCCCCTATTGGCAGGGCTTAACGGGGCATGCTCATGGCCAGGATACAGGCAGGTCGCGGGCCATGGGCCCGCCAAGAACGCCCCGGCAGCGGAAGGGGCGGTCATGGACGGTGATGGGGGCGGGGCCAGGGGCGGGGGCGGGATCGGCGCCCGGGTCCGGCGGAAGGAGGATGCGCGGCATCTGGCCGGCCGGGGGCAGTTCACGTCCGATATCCGCATCGCGGGGATGCGGGATGTGGCCTTCCTGCGCAGCCCGGTGGCGCATGCGCGTGTGGTATCGCGCCGGGCGCCGGCGGGTGCGGACCTGCTGTTCCTGGATGACCTGACGGGGGTGGGGGAGATCGTCACGCGGTCCTCCATCCCGGGCTACAAGCTGTCCTCCTGGCCGGTCATGGCGCGGGATCGCGTGCGCTATGTAGGTGAGATCGTGGCGATGGCCGTGGCGGCCGACCGTGCCGCGGCCGAGGACCTGGCCGAACGGGCGGAGGTGGAGTTCGAGCCCCTGCCCCCCATCGCCAGCTGCGCTGCGGGGCGTGCCGAGGGGGCCGCGCTGCTGCACCCCGAATGGGGCGACAACCTGTTCCTACACAGCCGCTTCGACAGCGGCATCGAGGCGGTGGCGGCCACGGCCCCGGTGAAGGTGGAGCTGGACATCACCTGCGCGCGCCAGGTGATGCACCCGATGGAGGGCAAGGGCGTCGTCGCCTGGTGGGACCACCGGGCGGGCATGCTGGTGGTCCAGACCTCGACGCAGGTGCCGCATCTGATCCGCAGCGGGCTGGCGGAGGTGCTGGGCATTCCCCAGGCCATGGTGCGGGTGGCGGCGCCGGATGTGGGTGGCGGCTTCGGCTACAAATGCCTGCTGCAACCGGAGGAGATCTGCGTCGCCTGGCTGGCGCTGACGCGCAAGGCGGCCTTCCGCTGGATCGAGGACCGGCGCGAGCATCTGGTCGCCGGCGCCAATGCGCGGCAGCACCACTACACGCTCACGGCCTATGCCAATGAGCAGGGGCGGCTGCTGGGCCTCGATGCGCAGGTGGAGGTCGATACCGGCGCCTATTCGGTGTGGCCCTTCACCGCGGTGCTGGAGGCGGCGCAGGCCGGCGGCAACCTGCCCGGCCCCTATGATTTCCGCGCCTACCGGGCCGAGGTGTTCTCGGTCGCCACCAACAAGCCGCCGTTTGCGCCCTATCGCGGCGTGGCGCGGCCGGGCGTGTGCTTCGCCATCGAGCTGACGATCGACGCCATCGCCCGCGCCGTGGGGCGGGAGGCCTGCGACGTGCGCGCGGAGAATCTCGTGCCCGGTTCGGCCATGCCCTACGTCAACGTCACCAACAAGCATTACGACAGCGGCGATTATCCGGCCTCGCTGGCGACGGTGCGGGAGCAGATCGGGCTGGACGCCTTCCGCGCCGGGCCGGCGCGGGATGAGAAGGGCCGCTACCTCGGCATCGGCTTCGCCACCTATACCGAGCAATCGGCCCACAACACCAAGGTCTTCGCCGCCTGGGGGCTGCCGCTGGTGCCCGGCTATGACCAGGCGCAGGTGAAGCTGACGCCCGATGGCGCGCTGGAGGTGCGGGCGGGCATCCACACCATCGGCCAGGGGCTGGAAACGACGCTCGCGCAGATCGCCCATTCCATGACCGGCGTGCCCTTCGAGAACATCCGCGTCACGCTCGGCGATACCGCCACCACCCCCTACTCCACCGGCGCCTATGCCAGCCGGGGCATCGTGATGTCGGGCGGCGCCGTCTCCCGCGCGGGAGAGGTGCTGGCGGGCCGGATCAAGGCCATCGCGGCGCATCTGTTGCAGACCGAGGCCGAGCAGATCGAATTCCGCGACGGCCGCATCCATGCCGGCGCCGCCAGCCTCGATTACGCCGATGTCGGCCGCGCCTGGTATCTGCGCCCGGAGCAACTGCCCGAGGACGTGAACACCGCCGGCCTCGAAGTGACCGAGGGCTACAAGCCCGCCACCGACAATGGCGTGTTCAGCTATGCCAGCCACGCCGCCAAGATCGCGGTGGACCCCGAGACCGGCATCGTGGAAATCCTGGACTACGTGATCGCCGAGGATTGCGGCCGCATGGTCAACCCGATGATCGTGGAGGGCCAGACCTATGGCGGCGCGGCGCAGGGTGTCGGCACCGCGCTGTTCGAGGAAAGCCCCTATGACGAGCAGGGCCAGCCGCTGGCCTCGACCCTGATCGACTACATCCTGCCCGGCCCCACCGAAATCCCGGCCTTCCGCATCAGCCATTCGGAAACGCTGTCGCCCCACACCGCGCACGGCATCAAGGGCGTGGGCGAAGGGGGCGCCATCGCGCCGCCGGCGGCCATCGTGAACGCGATCAACGATGCGCTGTCGGGCCTGGGCGTGCGCATCACGCAGATCCCGGCGACGCCCGAACGCATCCGCGCCGCCATCGCGGAGGCCCAGGCATGAAGCCCGCCGCCTTCGACTACGCGCGCGCCGCGACCATTCCCGAAGCCTTGGCGGCGCTGCGGGATGGCGCGCGGCCGCTGGCGGGGGGCCAGTCGCTGGGCCCCATGCTGAACCTGCGCCTGGCGCGCCCCGGCAAGCTGGTGGACATCAAGCGCGCCGAGGGCATGCGCGCCGTGGCGCTGTCCGCCACCTCCGCCCGGCTGGGCGCCGCGCTGACCCATGCCGAGATCGAGGATGGCCGCATCGAGGACGTGACGCGCGGCCTGCTGCCGCATGTGGCGCGCGGCATCGCCTATCGCGCCGTGCGCAACCGGGGAACGCTGGGCGGCAGCCTGTGCCACGCCGACCCCGCCGCCGATTGGGTGACCACCATGGCGGGGCTGGGCGCGACCATGATCGCGCGGGGGCCGGCCGGCGAACGCGCCATCGCGGCGGAAGCCTTCATGCTCGGCGCCTTCACCCATGCGCTGGCCGAGGACGAGATGCTGGCGGCGGTCGAGATCCCGCGCCTGAGCCCGGCCGCGCGCTGGGGCTATGCCAAGATCAACCGCAAGACCGGCGAATTCGCCATGGCGATCGGCATGGCGGTGCTGGACGGCCCGCTGGCGCGCGTCGTGGCGGGTGCCGTCGAAGGCCCCCCTGCCCTGCTGCCCCGCGCCGCCGCCGCGCTGCTGGCGGGCGAAACGCCCGATCTGGACGCGGAGCTGGCCGAGCGCCTGCCGCACCTCCCGCCCCCTGAACGCAAGCTGCGCGCCGTGGCCCTGCGCCGGGCGCTGGCCATGCTGAGTGAGGCCCGCTGATGCTACCCGTGACCCTCACCGTGAATGGCGAGCGCCAGCAACTGCTGGCCGAACCGCGCACCCATCTGGCCGACCTGCTGCGCGAGAAGCTGAACCTGACCGGCACCCATCTGGGCTGCGAGCAGGGCGTGTGCGGCGCCTGCACCGTGCTGATCGACGGCGTGCCGCAGCGTTCCTGCATCAGCTACGCTGTCGATTGCGACGGCGCCGAGATCACCACCATCGAGGGCTTCGACACCGACCCGACCATGGCGAAGCTGCGCGAGGAATTCTCGGCCCATCACGCCCTGCAATGCGGCTTCTGCACGCCGGGCATGCTGGTCACCGCGCGCGACATCGTGCTGCGGCTGGGCGAGGTGCCGGAGGCCCGCGTGCGGGAGGAGCTGTCGGGCAATATCTGCCGCTGCACCGGCTATGTCGGCATCGTCGGCGCGGTCTGCGCCACGGCCAGGGGCTGCGCGCCGCGGGACAGTGCCGCCCCCATCGCGGCAACCGCGCTGGCCGCCGCCGCCGTCGCGGCGCCCGTCGAAACCGCGGCACCGCGCGCCGCCCAGCCGCTGACGGGCGGAACCAGCCTGACCGAGACCATCGCCATCGCCGCCCCGCCCGACCAGGTGTGGGACGCCATGGGCGACCTGCCCGCACTGGCCGCCTGCCTGCCCGGCGCCGAGATCACCGAGGTGGATGGCGAGGCGATCAAGGGCCGCATGCGGGTCGCACTCGGCCCCATCAAGGTGGCCTTCGCGGGCACCGGCACCGTGTCACTCGATGCCGCCACCCGCAGCGGCGTGCTGCGCGGCGCGGGGCGCGATGGCGGCACCGGCTCCTCGGCCGAGGGCGAATTGCGTTTCGCGCTGACCCCATCGGCCACCGGAACAGACGTCGCCATCACCCTGCAATGGCGCCTGACCGGCGCGCTGGCGCAATTCGGGCGCTCGGGGCTGGTGGCGGACCTCGTGCGGCGGCTGGCCGCGCAATTCGCCGCCAACCTCCAGGCCCGGCTGGCCGGCCAGGCGCCGCCGGCCGCCCCCGCGGCACTCAACCTGTTCCAACTGCTCTGGGCCGCGCTGAAGGCGCGGTTCGGGCGATAGCACCACCACCAAGACACAACGGGAGCTTCATGATGGATCGCAGACATGTACTCGCGGGCGCGGCCGCCAGCGCCGTGCTCGCCGCACCTGCCCTCTCTCAAGGCCTGGTGCGCTGGCGCATGGCCACCACCTGGCCGAAATCGCTCGACACCCTGTACGGCAGCGCCGAGGCCCTGTGCCGCCGCGTGACCCAGCTCAGCGAGGGCAAGTTCACCATCCAGTGCTTCGCCGGCGGCGAGATCGCCCCCGCGCTGCAGAGCTTCGACGCGGTGCAGACCGGCTCGGTCGAATGCTCGCACATCCTGGCCTCCAACTTCCTGGGCAAGGACATCAACCTGGCCTTCGACGGCGGCCTGCCTTTCGGCCTGAACATGCGCCAGCAGGCGGCCTGGGTGCATGAGGGCGGCGGCATGGCGCTGCTGCGCGACCTGTACCGCAAGTACAATTGCGTGAACTTCCTGGCCGGCAATGTCGGCGTGCAGATGGGCGGCTTCTTCCGGCGGGAGATCCGCACGGTGGAGGACCTCTCGGGCCTGAAGATGCGCATCGGCGGCTTCGGCGGGCGCATCCTGGCCAAGTTCGGCGCCGTGCCGCAGGTGCTGCCGGCCTCCGACATCTACTCGGCGCTGGAACGCGGCACGATCGACGCCACCGAATGGGTCGGCCCCTATGACGACGAGAAGCTCGGCTTCCACCGCATCGCCCGCTACTACTACTCGCCGGGCTGGTGGGAAGGCAGCGCGGCCATCACCGCCATCGTCAACACCGGCGCCTGGGACAGCCTGTCGGAGGTGAACAAGGCCCTGTTCGAAACCGCGGCGAACGAACAGCACACGCTGATGATGGCTAAGTACGACGCCCGCAACCCCGACGCGCTGCGCCGCATCGTGGGCGCGGGAACCCAGCTGCGCATCTTCCCGCGCCCGCTGATGGAAGCCATGTACCGCGCCAGCTTCGAAACCTTCGAGGAACTCGCGGGCCAGAACGCCGACTTCAAGAAACTCTACGACGCCTGGCTGCCGTTCCTGGACAACAGCAACGCCTGGTTCCGCGTGGCGGAATACACGCTGGACAGCTTCCGCCTGACCTCGCGTATCCCGGGGCGGTGAGGGTGTGCCGGGGCTCTGCCCCGGACCCCGCCAAAGGGCTTTGCCCCTTGGATCCCCACCAAAGGCCGAAAGGCCTTTGGAAACCGGGAGTTGAAAAGCCCGGGAGGGGACATCGTCCACTCCCGGGCTTTTCAATTAACTCATGGGGTCCAGGGGCCTTTCGGCTCCTGGCGGGTGTCCAGAGGGCGGAGCCCTTTGGCCGGGGTCCGGGGGCAGCGCCCCCGGTGCACCCTCACCCCACCGGATCCAGCCCGGTCGCGCGGATGACCGGCGCGGCCTCGGCCGAGCGGAAGAAGCGCAGCAGGTCCATCGCTCCTTCGGGGTTCTGTGCCCGGGTGCAGATGCCCGCCGCGAAGATCGTCGCGCGCTGCACCGGTTCGGGCAGCGGCCCCACCATGGTGATGCCGGGGATGGGCACCAACTCGCTCACCTGTTGCAGGCCGAGCGCCGCATCCCCGCGCGCGACCACCGTGCCCACGCGCTCGCTGTAGATGCGGCGCGATTTGGGCATCACCTCGGCGGCGATGCCCAGGCGCTGCAGCAGCTCCGTCTCGTAATACACGCCAGAGGCGCTGGCCGAATACGCGATGGAGGGCGCGGCCAGCAGGGCGGCGCGCAGTTCCTCGACGGTGCCGATGGGCGGCACCGGCTGGCCCGCGCGGACCGCCAGCGCGATGCGCGACAGCACCAGGTCCTGCCGGCTGCCGGGGCGGACATGGCCGGCCTCGACCAGCCGTTCCAGCCCCTCCACGGCCAGGATCACGACATCGGCGGGCTCCCCGCGCGCCAGGCGCTGGGGGATGGCATCGGGGGCGGCGCCCATGGAGGCCCCGAAGGCGCTTTCCACCTTGTTGCCCGTCTGGCGCTCATACACCGGCACCAGCTGGCGATAGGCGGCTGTGAAGGCGCCAGAGGTCATGCCATGGATGGTCATGCCATGGATGGTCTGGCCCCGGGCCAGGGCCGGCAGGCCGAACAGGCCGGCACCACCGGCCAGCAGGGCGCGGCGCGAGAACTGGATCATCGGACGTTCCTCCCGTGTGTTGCGGGCAGGATAATGGGGCGCGCGCGGCTATGCCACTCCCAGCCGGCCGAGCCCCACAAGGCTCAGATCCGGGCGGGCGGAAGGTGTGGCGCGGCGGGCGCTGACGCGGGCCATGCGGTCCAGCCGGTCGCGGCAGCGGCCCTCCCAGGCGCCGAAGCTGCGGGTGGCCGCGCGGTCGCGCAGCATCTCCACCGCCAGGGCGATGCGGCCGGAGGCGATGGCGGCGTCGATCGCCATGCGGTCGAACAGGTCCCGCTGCGCCAGGCTGCCGCCCAGCCCCGGCAGGTATTCCCGCGCGCCGCGCCACAGATCGACCGCGCCCGCCGGGTCCTTGCCGAAGCCGCGCGTGATGGCCCAGCCGGCGGGCAGGCCGGCGCGGGCCGCGACCTCCGCCTGGCTGTCCAGGCTTTCCATGGCGCGCCGGCGCATGGCCACCAGCTTATCAGCCATCTCCAGCTCCCGCCCCGCGGCGCCGAGCGCCAGCAGGTGGTGCAGGTCGATGAAGACCAGCCCCTCGTCATGCACGCGGCGCGCGGCGACATCGGCCAGCATGGCCCAGCGCGCCTGGCCCACGGGCACGCCCTGCGCCTCCAGCCGCCACAGCAGGGAGGCGGCGTTGGCGAAATCGCGCACATCCTCGGCCGGGCGGTCGTGGATGCGGGCGTCGTACAGGGCCAGCGCCGCGTCGGTGTCGCCCAGATGCAGGTGGAACAGGGCCGAGTGCCACAGCAGATGGCGCCCGAAACTGCCGGTGGCCTCGATCTGCGGCTCCAGCGCGCCGATCCAGTTCAGCCCTTCGCGCGCGCGGCCCTGGCTTTCCATCACATGGGCCACGGCATGCCAGCCCCAGACATCGCGCGGTTCCAGCGCAACGCCCCGGCGGCCTGCCTCCTCGGCGGCGCGGATGTCGTCGTTCTCCTCCAGCGCGAAGGCGTGCATGCCCAGGATATGGCCGGTGCCTGGGATGGCCCCCTGGGTGGTCTCGGTCCAGGCCGGGGCGGCGTCGGCCACGCCCTGCAGCATGCCGGCGGCATCGCCCAGCATGAAGCGGATGGAATGAGACAGCTTGAGGCTGAGCGCATCCAGCGGCTCCACCTCGGTGATCGCGTCCA
This sequence comes from Rhodovarius lipocyclicus, assembly GCF_009900765.1. Taxonomy (GTDB): domain Bacteria; phylum Pseudomonadota; class Alphaproteobacteria; order Acetobacterales; family Acetobacteraceae; genus Rhodovarius; species Rhodovarius lipocyclicus. The sequence continues at coordinate 4,619 of NZ_JAAABL010000051.1, read as the reverse complement.
GCCGGGCGGCGGCTTCCTCCATCCGGCCGTGCTCCTGCCAGGCGCTGAGGGCGCGCACCAGCTGGCGCTCGCGGCCCGTGCCGCCCCGCTGATGCAGGCTGCGGCGGGCGGCGGCCAGGTGCTCCGCGGCCACGGGGCGAAGCTCCGCCCGCGCCTGCACCAGCGCGCCGAAGCCGGCCAGCGCATGGGCCGCCACCAGATCGGCATCGGCCATGAAGCAGCGGGCCAGCAGCGCCGGCAGCTCCGCCCTGTGTCCCAGCAGCGCCTGCACCGCGCCTTCCAGGGGCGCCAGCGCGGCCTCTGTGCTGGTGGTGACGGCGATTCCACGAGGGTCTTGCGGCATGGCTGCGGTTCCGGGTTGCGACAGCGGGGCATTCGCCGCGCGGCCCACCGGGGTTACGCTGCTAACCGAACGAGGCCCGGCGCCGAAGCAGCCCGGGACCAGCCGAAGGAAGCCACCATGACCGACACCCCCCGCATCGCGGATATCCTGGCCCGGATGCTGGGGGCGGCGGGCTGCCGCCACGCCTTCGGCCTGCCGGGGGGCGAGGTGCTGACGGTGATCGACGCGCTGAACGCGGCGGGCGTCGCCTTCACCCTGGCGCGGCACGAAACCCCGGCGGGCTTCATGGCCGAGGGCGCGCACCACATGACCGGCGCGCCCGGCGTGCTGGTCACCACCATCGGGCCCGGCCTGGCCAATGCGGTGGATGCGGTGGCCAATGCCTTCCAGGACCGCGTGCCGCTGGTGGTGATCTCGGGCGGGGTGGATGCGGCGGAGGCCGCGACCTACACCCACCAGGTGATCGACCACGTGGCGCTGCTGCGGCCCATCACCAAGGGCGCGTTCCATGTGGCGGTGCCCGGGGCCGCCCCCGCCCTGTTCGCCAAGGCGCTGACCCTGGCGATGGCCCCGCCCTATGGCCCGGTGCTGATCGACATCCCCGGCAGCGTGGCGGCAGCCCCCGCCCCGGCTTTGCCCTGGCCCCGCCCCGCGCGGCTGGCCCCCGCCGCCCCCGCCCCCGGCCCGGCGCTGGAGGAAGCGCGCGGCTGGCTGGCCGCGGCGAAGCGCCCGCTGCTGCTGGCCGGGGTGGACGCGCTGAACGACGGCGCGGGGGCGGTGCTGGGCGAACTCGCCACCCGCCACAGCATTCCGGTGCTGAGCACCTACAAGGCCAAGGGGCTGCTGGATGAGGGCTCGGCCCTGGCGCTGGGGGGCGCGGGCCTGTCCCCGCTGTCGGACGGCGCGCTGCTGCCGGTGGTGCGGCAGGCCGATTGCGTGATCCTGGCGGGGTACGACCCGGTGGAGATGCGGGTGGGCTGGCGCGACCCCTTCGCGCCCGGCGCGCGGGTGATCTCCATCGGCTCCGCCCCGCCGACGCATGGCATGCATGGCGCGGATCTGGACATGATAGCCGATGTGGGCGCGGGGCTTTCGGCGCTGTTCGCGGGGCATGAAGGCCGGGCGGGCTGGGACCTGCCGGCGCTGGCCGCTCTGCGCGCCGCCATGCGGCGGGCCCATGGCGCGGCGCTGGACTGGGGCCCGGCCGCCATCGCCGATGAGGCCCGGCGCGCCCTGCCCGCCGATATCGTCGCCACCGTCGATTCCGGCGCCCACCGCATCGTGCTGAGCCAGGTGTGGGACTGCCCGGCGCCGCGCACGCTGCTGCAATCCTCGGGCTTCTGCACCATGGGGCCGGCGCTGCCGCTGGCGCTCGGCGCCATGGCGGCGCGGCCGGGGCAGCGGGCGGTGTGCTTCATCGGCGATGGCGGGCTGGAGATGGTGCTGGGCGAGCTGGCCACCGCGCGCGACCTGGGCCTGCCGGTGATCCTGGTGGTGTTCGTGGATGCCAGCTACGCGCTGATCGAGTTGAAGCAGGCCGCCATGCAGCTGCCGCGCGCCGGTGTGCGCTTCCGCGGGACCGACCATGTGCGGCTGGCCGAGGCGATGGGCGGCCAGGGCCTGCTGGCCACCAGCCGGGCGGAGCTGGCGGCGGCGCTGCGCGCCGGGCTGGCAGAGACGGAACGCTTCACCCTGATCGCCTGCCCGATCGACGCGGAGGATTATCGCGGCCGGCTGTAGATTTTTTTCCGCCTGTTCCCATCCCGGCGCCCCATCGCGCGTTTGCCTTCCATCACCTGAAGGAGGACGACGAGATGCGTGGTGTTCTGCTCTGGCTGGTGGGGCTTCCCATTCCCATCATCATCCTGCTCTACCTGTTCAACGTGCTGTGACGGGCGGCGCCGGCACCGGCCTGGCCCGGTGCCGGTAACGCTCGATGGCGGCATTCAGCTCGGCGCCCAGCAGGATCACGTAGACGCTGACATACATCCAGGTCAGCAGCGCCACCACGGCGCCCAGCGCCCCGTACATGGCGCTGTAGCTGGCGAAATGCGTGACGTAGAAGGAAAACCCCACCGAGGCGACGAGCCACAGCAGCGTGGCCGAGACCGCCCCCGCCGAGAACACCCGCCAATAGCGCGGCGGCCTGGCCGGGCCATAGCGATAGAGCAGCGAGATCGCGATCAGCACCGCCGCCAGCAGCAAGGCCAGCGAGGCGGCCCGCAGCAGCATGGATTCGGCCTCCGGCACGCCGATCACGTGCAGCACGGTGGGCAGCGCCACCAGCAGGCCGAGGCCCACCACCACCGCCAGCAGCGCGCCCAGCGTCAGGATGAAGGCGGTGGCGTAGAAGGCGATCACGCCCCGCCCCTCCATTTGCCCATGCGCCATGTTCAGCGCCCCCAGCAGCGCCCGGATGCCGGAGGACGCGCTCCAGAGCGCGATGGCGCCGCCGATCACGGCACTCAGCTTCAGCGTCTCACGCGGGGTGGAGACCAGTTCGCGCACCCGTCCGGCGATGAGCTGGTAGCTGGACTCGGGCAGCAGGCGCTCCAGCACGGCCAGCTGCGGCTCGATCGTGTTCAGGTCGAAGCCGATGCCATAGATGGCGATGGCCAGCGACAGGGCGGGGAACAGCGCCAGCATGGCGTAGAAGGCGCAGCCCGCCGCCACCAGCGAGATCTGGTCGGAGGTCGCCACCGACCAAGCCTGCCACCACACGGCGGCCGGGGCCGCTTCCGGGGGGCCGGAATTCTGCGTCATGCCTCGCTCTCTCCTCAGTCTACAGCAGTGTAACGTTTCCCGGGTGCCGCGCGTTGATCCGATGCATCAGAGGACCACGCCATGGCGCCCTTCGGCCCCGTCTACCCGACGCCCTACCGCGAGAGCTGGGCCATCAGGGCTGTGCTGCTGCTGGCGGCATTGCTGGTGATCTATTGGGGGCGCGGCATCCTGGCGCCGCTGGCCCTGGCGCTGCTGCTGACCATCGCCGCCCTGCCGATGACGGAATGGCTGGAGGCGCGGCGGGTGCCGCGCTGGCTTTCGGTCACGCTCGTGCTGCTGCTGGTGCTGGGGGTGCTGCTGGGGCTGGCGGGGCTGCTGGCCAGCCAGGTGGTGGCGCTGGCCGCCGAATTGCCGCGCTATGAGGCGGTGCTGCGCGCCAAGCTCTCCCTGCTCAGCGAGGAGGCCGGGCCCTTCGAGCGGCTGGTGAACATGCTGGGCCGGCTGGGGGCGGCGATGTCCGCCCCGGTGCCGGCGGGCCAGCCCCTGGTGCGCCTGGCGGACCCGCCCGAGGCCCCCTTCCGTGCCGTGCTGGATGCCGCGCGGGTGGTGGTGGCGCCCTTTGCCACGCTGGGCGTCACGCTGCTGCTGATGGGCTTCCTGCTGGCCCAGCGGGAGGATGCGCGCGACCGCGTGCTGCGCCTGGCGGGGTTGCAGGACATGCACCGCACCACCCAGGCGATGGGCGATGCCACCAGCCGGCTGGGGCGCTATCTGCTGGCGCAGGTCGCGCTGAACGGGGTGTACGGGCTGGTGATCGCGGCCGCGCTGTGGTTGATCGGCCTGCCGAACGCGCCGCTGTGGGGGCTGCTGGCCTTCGGGCTGCGCTTCGTGCCCTTCGTGGGCACGCCGCTGGCGGTGCTGTTCCCGCTGCTGCTGGCCATGGCGATCGACCCGGGCTGGGGCAGCGCGCTGTGGGTGGCGGGCCTGTTCGCCGTGGCATCCATCCTCGCGGCCTATGGGCTGGAGCCGTTGGTCTATCGCGCCAGCATCGGCATCGCGCCCTTCGCGCATGTGATCTCGGTGGTGTTCTGGGCGCTGATGTGGGGGCCGCTGGGGCTGATCCTGGCGCCGGCGCTGACGGCGGGGCTGGTCATCCTGGGCCGGCATGTGCCGGGGCTGGGCTTTCTGGACGTGATGCTGGGCGCGGGGGAGGCCCTGCCGGCCGAGGCCCGCTTCTATCAGCGGCTGCTGGCAGGGGATGCGCGCGGGGCCGGGCAGATCCTGGCGGCGCAAGGGGGCGTGGCGGCGGGGCTGGAGGCGCTGGTGCTGCCCGCCATCGGGCGCATCGGCGCGGAGCGCGGGCAGGAGGGCTATGGCCCCGCCCTGGCCACCACCGCCGCCCGCACCCTGCTGCGCGTGCTGCATGAGGCCGGGGAGGAACCCGCCCTGCCCCCCGCGATCCTGGTGCTGCCCTGCGGCGGGGCGCTGGACCGCGCGGCGGCCGCGGGCGTGGCGCTGGCGCTGGCCGAGGCCGGGCATGCCGTGACCGACA
>NZ_JAAABL010000050.1 GCF_009900765.1 Rhodovarius lipocyclicus | reverse complement strand
CCATGATCGATACAGGCTTCCAGGGCATCGCTCCGCTCCCGCGAAACTCTCACCCAAAAACCGTCAACCATCTCTCCGAACATCAGTCAGGGATGTGTCCGGTCTGAACAGGGGCGAAGCCCCTGAGCGCCTCCCCTGTCAGATCAACCCGACGCCTTCCGTATGCAGCTTCCAGGCATCGGCCTGCGCGCTGGCCAGCAGTGCTTCGGGCGAGGCGTAGCCGGTGCCGCCCTGTTCCACCGCTTCCCGGCTGAAGAAGAAGCCCTCGGCCAGTTCCTGTTCCGTCAGCCCGGCCTGCATGTCCCGCAGCCAGGCGGCGAAGCCCGAGGCTTCCGGCGCGCGGCCCAGCGCCAGTTCATACAGCCGCGCCACCAGCTGCGCGTCCGGGTCCGGCACCCAGAACCCGCCGGCCGGGGCCGAGACCGGCAGGGCCGCTGCCTGGTCCAGCACCGCCTGCGTGCTGGCGCGGTCGTTGTGGGTGGCGTGGTATTCGGCGCTGTCCAGGAAGCCGTCGGCGATCTGCGCCAGGCTGGCCCCGGCCTGGAATTCCGCCCACCAATGGGCCAGGCCCCCGGCATCGGGCGCGCGGTCCAGCGCCACCTCATACAGGCCGGCGATGCGCGCCAGGGCGTCGGGGCGGGAGAGGTAGAGCGTGCCGTCCAGCACCCGCACCGCCTCGATGCCGCTGATGCGGTCATGGCCCTCGGCGCTGGTCAGCCAGCCGCCCACCACATCCACCGAAAGGCCCGCGCGGTTCACGCCCAGCACCGCCACGTCGAAGCCCGCGCCGCCGATCAGCGTGTCGTCGCCCAGGCCCGGGACCAGGATATCGTCGCCCTCGCGCCCGTTCAGCGTGTCGTTGCCGTCTGCCCCGATCAGCGCGTCGCGCCAGGCGGTGCCGGTGATGGCGTCGTCGCCCGCGGTGCCGGTGCCGCGCACGGCGTTGTGCTGGCCGTCCCAGCTCCAGCCGATGCCCAGCGCGGCGCGGGCCTCCGGCGTGCCGTACAGGGCCTGGATCGCGGCCGCATCCCAGGCGAGCGGCGCGTTCACCGGCCGGCCCACCCCCAGCACCGAGACCATGATGCTGTTGGCCTGGGCCAGCCCCGTGTCGGATTCGGGGTGCGACAGGCCCAGCGCGTGCCCGATCTCATGCAGCAGCGCCTCATGCGAGACGCGATAGGCATCGGGCGCGAAGCTGTCGAAGGCGAACAGGCGCGAATTCATCACCACATCGCCCAGCGGGGGCAGGGTGGTCTGGCCCAGCGTGGCCAGGCTGCTCAGCCGCTCCAGGCTGAAGCGGATGTCGATTCCGGTGCCGGTGGCATTGTCCGGCACCTCCACGAAGCTGAGGCCGGAGACGGCGGCCCAACTGCCCAGCGCCACCTGCACCGAGGCCCGCTGCGCGGCGGTGTAGGCGTAGAAGCCGGTCTGGTCCGCCGGCCGGGCCGCGAAGCTGTAGGTCACGACCATGGGCGTGCCCTCGGCCGTGCCGGCCAGGTCATGCCAACTGGTGTGGAAGCCCAGGAGGGTGGTGTAGTCGGTCGCATCCATGAATCAATGGTAAACAGCGCAACCGCCGGTAGCGCAACTCATTTTTTAGACAGTGTTAACCAACCTCACGGAAGCCTGATCATGGAGCCTGTGGATGTGGCGTTGTGCCTGGCCATCGATGTGTCGGACAGCGTTGATTTCGATGAGTTCCTGCTGATGGTCGGCGGGCTGGCCGCCGCCCTGCGGGAGGCGGAGGTGATCGCCGCCGCCACCGCCGGGCCGCACGGCGCGGTAGCGGTCTGTGCCATTTTCTGGGCTGACCCGGGCTCCGCCGAGGTGGCGGTGCCCTGGACGCGCATCGGCGGTGAAACCCAGGCCCAGGCCTTCGCCGCGGCGCTGGAGGACGCGCCCCGGATCCCGCGCGGCGGGGCCACCGGCCTCGGCCAGGCGATGGTGTCGGGGCTGGCGGAGCTGGCGCGCTGCCCGGCCGATGCCACGCGGCTGGTGCTGGATGTCTCGGGCGACGGCGCCAGCAACCGGGGCCGCGCCCCGGGCCCGGTGCGGGACCTGGGCGTCGCCGCCGGCGTCACCATCAACGGGCTGGCGGTGCTGAACGAGGAACCGGACCTGCTGGCCCATTACCAGGCGGAGGTGATCGGCGGGCCCGGCAGCTTTGCCCTGACATGCGCCGACTACGCCGATTTTGCCCAGGCGATGCGCAACAAGCTGCTGCGGGAGTTCCGTGGCGCGCTGCTGGCCTGACATGTCAGGCGCTCTCCCGGTTGACGCGCTCGCGCTAAATTGCTCCGCTCTCATCCAGAAGACAGGGAGTTTTCATGATGCGTCGTCGCGAGATGATGCTGGGGGCCGCGGCCCTCGGCATGGCCGCGCCCGCTGTCGCGCAGGCTCCGCGCCTGTTGCGCTTCGTGCCGCAGGCCAATCTGACCAGCCTGGACCCGATCTGGACCACGGCGAATGTGACGCGAAACCACGCCTTCATGGTGTTCGACACCCTGTATGGCATGGATTCGCAGTTCAACGTGCATCCGCAGATGGCCTCCGGCCACAGTGTCGAGGATGACGGCAAGCGCGTGACCATCACGCTGCGCCCCGGGCTGAAATGGCATGATGGCGGCGCCGTCACGGCCAAGGACTGCGTGGCCAGCCTGAAGCGCTGGATGAAGCGCAACCCCTCGGGCCAGCAGCTGGAACGCCAGCTGGACGAGCTGTCCGCGCTGGACGACACGCGCCTCCAGTTCCGGCTGAAGCGGGCCTTCCCGCTGCTGTTCGCCTCGCTGGCCGCGCCGGTGAACCCGGTGGCCTTCATGATGCCGGAGCGCCTGGCCAACACCGATCCGTTCCAGCAGATCCGGGAATCCATCGGTTCCGGCCCCTACAAGTTCGTCCCCGGCGAATACAATTCCGGCAGCTTGGTGGTGTATGAGCGCAACGCGGATTACGTGCCGCGTTCCGAGGGCACGGCCTCCCTCACCGCCGGCCCGAAGGTGACGCATTTCGACCGCGTGGAATGGCGCATCATCACCGACGCCGCGACCAGCGCGGCCGCGCTGCAGTCCAACGAGATCGACTGGTTCGAGCAGCCGCCGCCGGAGCTGCAGCAGCTGATGCGGCGCAACCGCAATATCACCATCGCGCCGATCGACGACAAGCCGCTGCCGGGCGTGCTGCGCTTCAACCACCTGCACGCGCCCTTCAACGACAAGAAGATGCGCCAGGCCCTGCTGCCCGCGATCAGCCAGACCGACTTCATGACGGCGATCGTGGGCACCGACCCGTCGATGTACGACGACAAGTGCGGCATCTTCACCCCCGGCACGCCGCTGGCCAATGACGAGGGCATGGAGGCCCTGACCGGACCCCGCAGCCTGGACCGCGCCAAGGCCCTGCTGCGGGACGCGGGCTATACCAACCAGCCGATCCGCCTGATCGGGCCCACGGATATCCTGGCGCCCGCGGCCATGACGCAGGTGGCGGGCGACATGCTGCGCCGCCTGGGCGTGAACCTGGATTTTGTGCTGACCGACTGGGGCACGGTGGTGCAGCGCCGCGCCAACCGCGCGCCGATCGACCAGGGGGGGTGGAACATCTTCCTCACCTCCTTCTCCTCGCCGGATTTCCTGAACCCCGCCGGGCATTTCCCGCTGCGCGGCAATGGCACCTCGGCCTGGTTCGGCTGGCCCACCATCCCCAAGCTGGAGGAACTGCGCGACGCCTGGTTCGACGCGCCGGACCTGGACACGCAGAAGCGCCTGGCGCGGGAAATGCAGCGCACCGCGCTGGACGAGCTGCCCTTCATCCCGATCGGTGCCTACAAGTCCGCCACGGCCTACCGGTCCAACCTGCGCGACCGGCTGCTGGGCTTCTCGATCTTCTGGAACCTCCGGCGGGCCTGATCCGGCCCTTGGGGGCGGGCGTTGCGGCGGGGGGCATCCTCCCGCCCGCGCCCGCTTTCCGGGACATCAGGCGAGAGGAGGGGCCTGCCCCTCCGGCGGGCCTTTCCGCATTCCCCGGCTTTGGCGCACAGTCGCCCCGGGGCCCAGAATTCAAGGAGAAAGCCATGCATCGGCGTTCATTGTTGGGTGGCGCGGCCGCTGTCGGTTTCGCCGCACCCGCCCTGGCCCAGGGGGCTGCGAACACGCTGCGCGTGATCCCGCAGGCGAATCTGACCAGCCTGGACCCGGTCTGGACCACGGCCGTCGTCACCCGCAACCACGGCATGATGGTGTTCGACCACATCTGCGCCGTGGACGAGGCCGGTGTGCCCCGCCCGCAGATGGCCGATGGCTGGGTCATCGAGGATGACGGCAAGAGCTGGACCTTCACCCTGCGCGACAACCTGTTCTTCCATGACGGGGAGCGCGTGCTGGCCAAGGATTGCGTGGCCAGCATCAAACGCTGGGCCGCGCGCGACACCTTCGGCCAGGTGCTGTGGAGCGCCACCGAGGAACTGACGGCGCTGGACGACAAGCGCTTCCGCTTCCGCCTGAAGCACGCCTTCCCGACGCTGGCGCTGGCGATGGGCCGCAGCCAGGGCCCGGTGCCCGTGATGCCCGAGCGCATCGCCAACACCGACCCCAACACCCAGATCCGCGAGGCCATCGGCTCCGGCCCGTTCCGTTTCGTGGCCAATGAGTGGAACCCGGGCCAGAAGGCGGTCTGGGCGAAGTTCGACCGCTATGTGCCCCGCAACGAGCCGATCAGCGGCCTGGCCGGCGGGCGCGTGCCGCGGCTGGACCGCGTGGAATGGACGGTGATCTCCGACCCCTCCACCGCCGCCAGCTCGATGCAGACGGGTGAGCAGGATTACTGGGAGTACCCCCTGCACGACCTGCTGCCGCTGATGCGGCGCAACCGCCAGCTGGTGGTGCAGCAGCGGCTGCAGAACGGCACCTATGGCGCGCTGCGCTTCAACCACCTGCACCCGCCCTTCAACAACGTGGCGATCCGCCGCGCGGTGGCGATGGCGGTGGACCAGCGCGACTATCTGCGCGCGGTGGCCGGCGAGGACCCGGCGGGCTGGAGCGTGTGCGAGGGCGTGTTCACCTGCGGCACGCCGCTGGCCAATGAGGAAGGCAGCGACATCCTCAAGATCCACAGCGTGGAGCGCGCCAAGGCAGCCCTCGCCGCGGCGGGCTACAATGGGGAGCGCGTGGTGCTGATCGCGCCGGGCGATTATCCGCAGATCAACGCCATCTCGTTGGTCACGGCCGACCTGCTGCGGCGGCTGGGGATGAATGTGGAAGTGCAGAGCGTGGACTGGGGCACGCTGGTGCAGCGCCGCACGAGCCGCGAGCCGGTGGAGCGCGGCGGCTGGAGCGTGGTGCACACCACGGCCTCGGGCGATGCGCTGGACCTGCCGGTGGTGCACCTGTTCCTGCGCGCCAACGGCCCCAACGCCTGGTTCGGCTGGCCGCAGGATGACGAGATCGAGCGCCTGCGCGCCGCTTGGCTGGTGGCCCCGGATGAGGACGCGGCCAAGGCCGTGGCGCGGCAGCTGAATGCCCGCGCCATGGAGGTGCTGCCCTATATCCCGGTGGGCTTCTACTGGCAGCCCTCGGTGTGGCGGAGGAATGTCACAGGCGTGTTCCGCAGCCCGGCCACGGTGTTCTGGGGCCTGGGCAAAGGCTAGTGTTTTGCCGCGCGCTGGGGCATCGTGCCTGAATACAGTGCGGCGCGCTGCGCGGGGGCGGGGGATTCCCGCCTTCGCGCCGGGCGGGCGGTCCTGGTTACGTGATAGATAAGAAATAGGGGCCACACCCCTTCTGGGAGAGCTTGATGAACCGTCGTGAGATTCTCGCGCTCGGCGCTGCTTCCGCCATTCCCGCGCCCGCGTTGGCGCAGGGGGCGAATGCGCGCACGCTGCGCTTTGTGCCGCAGGCCAATCTGGCCAATTTCGACCCCATCTGGGGTACGCAATATGTGGTGCGCAACGCCTCCGTGAATGTGTGGGACACGCTGTACGGCGTGGATTCCAACCTGGTGCCGCAGCGTCAGATGGCGGAGGCGGAGGAAGTGTCCTCCGACGGTTTGACCTGGACCTTCCGCCTGCGTCCGGGCCTGAAGTTCCATGACAATGAGCCGGTGCTGGCCAAGGATTGCGTGACCAGCCTGGTGCGCTGGATGGCGCGCGACACGATGGGCCTGATGATCAAGGCCCTGCTGCAGGAAATCGTGGCGTCGGACGACCGGACCTTCCGCATCGTGCTGAAGGCGCCCTATCCGAAGATGCTCTACGCCCTGGGCAAGAACAATTCGCCCATGGCCTTCATCATGCCGGAGCGCATCGCGCGCACCGATCCCTTCCAGCAGATCAGCGAGTACATCGGCTCCGGCCCGTTCCGCTTCGCCCGCAACGAGTGGGTGCCGGGCGCCAAGGCGGTGTTCACCAAGTTCGAGGGTTATGTGCCCCGCAACGAGCCCGCCAACTGGCTGGCCGGCGGCAAGCGCGTGCTGATCGACCGCCTGGAATGGACCGTGATGCCGGACCCGGCCACCGCCGCCGCCGCGCTGCAATCCGGTGAGGTGGATTGGTGGGAGAACCCGCTGTCCGACCTGATCCCCATCCTGCGCCGCAACCGCAACATCCGCACCGACATCGCGGACCCGCTGGGCAATATCGGCACGGTGCGCCTGAACCACCTGCACCCGCCCTTCAACGACGTGCGCGCCCGCCGCGCCCTGCTGATGGCGATGAACCAGGAAGACTACATGCGCGCCATCGTCGGCAGCGACGATGCGCTGTGGAAGCGCCTGCCGGGCTTCTTCACGCCCGGAACCTCCCTGTACACCGAGGAAGGCGGCGACATCCTGAAGGGCCCGCGCGACATGGAGGCCGCCAAGCGCCTGCTGCGCGAATCCGGCTACAACAATGAGCCGGTGGTCGTGCTGGCCGCCCAGGACCAGCCCATCACCAAGGCCTTCGGCGACGTGACGGCCGACCTGCTGAAGCGGCTGGGCATGAATGTCGATTTCGTGGCGACCGATTGGGGCACCGTGGGCCAGCGCCGCGCTCTGAAGGCGCCGCCGGCGCAGGGCGGCTGGAACATCTTCTTCTCCTGGCATGCGGGCGCGGATTGCACCAACCCCGCCGCCTACCAGGCGATCCGCGCCACCGGCGACGGCGCTTGGTTCGGCTGGCCGAATATTCCGGCGGTCGAGGAGAAGGTGGCCGAATGGTACGCGGCCCCGGATATGGACGCCGAAAAGCGCGCCATCGCCGGGCTGAACCGCGCCGCCATGGACAATGTGGTGTTCGCGCCCCCTGGCTTCTTCCTGGGCTATACGGCATGGCGCAGCAACATCTCGGGCATCGTCAAGGCGCCCGTGCCCTTCGCTTGGGGCGTTAGCAAGTCTTGAACTGGCGTCCCCGCCACCTGTTCCTGCCGTCTTGCGCGGCGGGGGCAGGGCGGCGGGGCGTTTCATTGGAATATAGGAGCTGAGCCGGGTCGCATGTGGGCCTATATCCTCCGGCGCATAGTCGCCACTATACCGGTGATGGCGATTGTCGCCCTCTTCGTGTTTTCGTTGCTGTATATCGCGCCCGGTGACCCGGCCGCGGTGATCGCCGGCGATCAGGCGACGCCTGACGACGTGGAGCGCATCCGCGCCTCGCTCGGCCTCGATCGCCCCTTCCTGGTGCGGTTCGGCGAATGGGGGTTCCGCATCATCCAGGGCGACCTGGGCGTGTCGATCTTCACCAACCTGCCGGTCGTGACCATGATCAAGCAGCGCATCGAGCCGACCCTGTCGCTGATGGTCGTCACGCTGTGCCTGGCCCTGGCCATCGCCATCCCGATGGGCGTGGTGGCGGCCTGGAAGCAGGGCACCACCATCGACCGCTTCGTGATGGGCTTCGCCGTGCTCGGCTTCTCGGTGCCTGTCTTCGTGGTGGGCTACCTGCTGGCCTATGTCTTCGCGCTGGAACTGGATTGGCTGCCGGTGCAGGGCTACACCCCGCTGTCGGAGGGCGTGCCCTATTGGCTTGAGAACCTGATCCTGCCGGCGGTGGCGCTGGGCGGCGTGTATATCGCGCTGATCGCGCGCATCACCCGCGCCTCCATGCTGGAGGTGCTGAGCCAGGACTACATCCGCACCGCCCGCGCCAAGGGCGCCGGCCAGGTCTCCATCCTGTTCATGCATGCGCTGAAGAACGCGGCCGTGCCGATCGTGACCGTGGTGGGCATCGGCTTCGCCGGCCTCATCGGCGGCGCGGTGGTGACGGAGAGCGTGTTCGCCATCCCCGGCCTCGGCCGGTTGACGGTGGATGCGATCCTGCGCCGCGACTACCCGGTCATCCAGGGTGTCGTGCTGCTGTTCAGCTTCATGTACGTGATCGTCAATCTGGCGATCGACATCCTCTACACTGTCTTCGATCCGAGGATCCGCTATTGAGCGCCACCGCACTTCCGCCCGGGATCGATCCCGCGCTGATCCCGCCTGGTCTCGCCATCGCGCAGCCCATGCCGGATGTCCTGCCCCAGGTGAAGCCACGCAAGGGCTTCATCGGTTTCCTGCGGCGTTACCCCACTATGGCGATCGGCGGCTTCCTGCTGCTGCTCATGCTGGGGATCGCGGTGTTCGCGCCGTACCTGTTCACCCGTGACCCGACGGCGCTGGCCCCCGCGCTGCGCACGCGCGAACCCTCTGCGCAGTTCTGGTTCGGCTCCGACATGCTGGGCCGCGACGTGTACAGCCGCGTGCTGTACGGCGCGCGCGTCTCGCTGCTGGTGGGCTTCTCGGTGGCGCTGCTGGCCTCCGTCGCCGGGCTGTTCATCGGTATCGTCTCCGGCTTCAGCCGGTTGGTGGACAGCATCGTGATGCGCGTGATGGACGGTCTGATGTCCATCCCCTCCATCCTGCTGGCCATCGCGCTGATGGCGCTGACGCGCGGCTCCGTGCAGAATGTGATCATCGCGATCACCATCGCCGACATCCCGCGCGTGTCGCGCCTGGTGCGCGGCGTGGTGCTCAGCCTGCGTGAGCAGCCTTATGTGGAGGCCGCGGTGGCGGCCGGCACGCGCACGCCGATGATCATGCTGAAGCACATCCTGCCGAACACGCTGGCGCCGCTGACGGTGCAGGCCACCTACATCTGCGCCGCCGCGATGATCACCGAAGCCATCCTCAGCTTCATCGGCGCGGGCACCCCGCCGATCATCCCCAGCTGGGGCAACATCATGGCCGAGGGCCGCGCGCTGTGGCAGGTGAAGCCGTACATCGTCTTCTTCCCCGCCATCTTCCTCTCCATCACGGTGCTGGCCGTGAACCTGCTGGGTGACGGGCTGCGAGACGCCATCGATCCCCGCCTTGCCAAGAGGCTGTGACGCGATGACCGAACCCCTGCTTTCCGTCGAGAACCTGCAGACGCATTTCCGCACCCCGGACGGCGTGAACCGTGCCGTCGATGGCGTGTCCTTCCACGTCAACGCCGGTGAGACGGTGGCCATCGTCGGTGAATCCGGCTGCGGCAAGTCCGTCACCTCGATGTCGATCCTGCGGCTGATCCCCGAACCCCCGGGCAAGATCGCGGGCGCGATCAAGTTCGAGGGCCGGGACCTGCTGAAGCTCTCCGACAAGGAGATGCGCAAGATCCGCGGCAACAGCATCAGCATGATCTTCCAGGAGCCGATGACCAGCCTGAACCCGGTGCTGACCGTGGGCCGGCAGATCGGCGAGACGCTGCGCCTGCACCAGGGCATGTCGGCCGCCGACGCCGAGAAGAAGGCGATCGAGATGCTGGAGCTGGTGGGCATTCCCGAACCCGCGCGCCGGGTGCGGGAATATCCGCACCAGCTGTCGGGCGGCATGCGCCAGCGCGTGATGATCGCCATCGCGCTGGCCTGCAACCCGAAGCTGCTGATCGCGGACGAGCCCACCACCGCGCTGGACGTGACCATCCAGGCCCAGATCCTGGACCTGATGCGCGACCTGAAGCGCCGCGTGGGGGCGGCCATCGTCCTCATCACCCATGACCTGGGCGTGGTGGCCGAGGTCGCGGAGCGGGTGGTGGTGATGTATGCCGGCCGCAAGGTCGAGGAAGCGCCGGTGCGCGAGCTGTTCGCCAGCCCCCGCCACCCCTACACGCGCGGCCTGCTGGGTTCCGTGCCCAAGCTCGGCAGCTCGCTGACCGGCCATACCGAGCGCCTGGCCGAGATCCCGGGCCTGGTCCCCAGCCTGAAGAACAAGATCCAGGGTTGTGTCTTCGCCGGCCGCTGCTCCGAGGCGACCGATCTGTGCCGCGCCGTGGCGCCGGCGCTGGAGATGAAGGGGGCCAACCACATGGCCGCCTGCCATTATTCCGTGAAGGAGTCCGTCGCGGCATGAGCAGCGCCCCGGTCGTCCTTGAGGTTTCGGACCTCAAGAAGCATTTCCCCATCCGTGGCGGCCTGCTGGGCACGCCGGTGGGCCATGTCTATGCGGTGGATGGCGTCTCCTTCTCCATCCGCCGGGGTGAGACGCTGTCGCTGGTCGGCGAATCCGGCTGCGGCAAGTCCACCGTGGGCAAGTCGGTCCTGCGCCTGTTTCCCCTGACCTCCGGGCAGGTGGTGCTGGACGGCAAGCGCATCGACGACATGCCCGCTTCCTCGCTGCGCATGCTGCGCCGCAAGATCCAGGTGGTATTCCAGGACCCGTTCAGCTCGCTGAACCCGCGCATGCGGGTGCGCGACGTGATCGCGGAACCGATCATCAATTTCGGCCTGGCGAAGGACCGCGCGGACCTCGACCGCCGCGTGGCCCATGCGCTGGACACGGTGCGCCTGCCGACGGATGCCGCCGGGCGCTGGCCGCATGAATTCTCGGGCGGGCAGCGGCAGCGCATCGGCATCGCCCGCGCGCTGGCGGCCGAGCCCGACATCATCGTCTGCGACGAGGCGGTCTCCGCGCTCGACGTGTCGGTGAAGGCGCAGATCGTGAACCTGATGCAGGACCTGCAGAAGGAACTGGGCCTGGCGATGCTGTTCATCAGCCATGACCTCGCGATCGTGGAGCACATGACGCACCGCGTGGCCGTGATGTATCTGGGCAAGATCGTCGAGGTCGCGGACAAGCGCTCGCTGTTCGGCGCGCCGCGCCACCCGTACACGGAGGCCCTGCTCTCCGCCGTGCCGGTGCCGGACCCGACCGCCAAGCGCGACCGCATCGTCCTGCAGGGCGATGTGCCGAGCCCGATCCGCCCGCCCTCCGGCTGCCGTTTCCACACGCGCTGCCCCTATGTGATGGACCGCTGCCGGAAGGAGGAGCCGGTGCTCACCCCCGATGCCACGGGCCATCTGGCGGCCTGCCACCTGCATGACCTGCCGGCGTCGCAGAATCCGCTGAACAAGGCGGGCCCGACGGCGTTCCGCGCCGCCTGACCCCGCCGCGGCGGAGGAGGTGGGCATTGCCCGCTTCCTCCGACTGTTCGGCGCCCTGGTTTCCGCTATCCTCGCGCTTCCGATGCGGGGGCGCTTGATGGTCATCGAACAACCCCCACCTCACGCTTGACGGCGCGGCCGGGTTTCGCGACGCTGGGCGTAAATCTCGAAAGACGGGAGGCATTTGATGCCGCAAGTCACTCTGACGGTGAACGGCAAGCAGCACAGCGTGGAAGTCGAGGGGCGCACGCTGCTCGTCGAACTGCTGCGCGAGAAGCTGCGCCTGACCGGGACCCATGTCGGCTGCGACACCAGCCAGTGCGGGGCCTGCGTGGTGCATGTGGACGGCAATTCGGTGAAAAGCTGCACCACCCTGGCGGTCGCGGTGGACGGTGCTTCCGTCACCACCATCGAGGGGCTGGCCGCCGCCGATGGCACCTTGCACCCGATGCAGGAGGCCTTCCGCGAATACCACGCCCTGCAATGCGGCTTCTGCACGCCGGGCATGGTGATGTCCGCCGTGGACCTGGTGCAGAAGCACCCCGAGGGGCTCTCCGAGCAGGAGATCCGTGAGGGGCTGGAGGGCAACCTCTGCCGTTGCACGGGCTACCACAACATCGTGAAGGCGATCGACGCCGCGCAGGAGGTCATGCACGGCCGCAGCACCTCCATCGCCGCCGCCGCCGAGTAAGACTGCCCCGGGCGGCCCTGTGCCGCCCGCTACTGGCCTACCCATGCGTACCATCGGAGCGGGGACAAACCCCGCCCGTGTTCAGGGAGCGAACGCCATGGATACCGGCGCTGAGAGTCTCATTCCGTTCACCGGCATTGGCGCGTCCGTGCGGCGCAAGGAAGACCTGCGCTTCCTGTCCGGCCGGGGCCACTACACCGACGACATCTCCCGCCCAGGGCAGACCCATGTCTGGTTCCTGCGCAGCCCGCATGCCCATGCGCGCATCGTCTCGGTCGACACCGCGGCCGCGGCCCGCATGCCCGGGGTGGTCGCCATCTTCACCGGCGCCGACACGGCGGCCGACAAGATCGGCGGCGTGCCCTGCGGCTGGCTGATCCACAACAAGGACGGCACGCCGATGCGCGAGCCGCCGCACCCTGTCCTCGCCCATGGCAAGGCGCGCTTCGTGGGCGATGCTGTGGCCATGGTCATCGCCGAGACCCGCCAGCAGGCCCGCGACGCCGCCGAGGCGGTGGCGGTGGAGTATGAGGTGCTGCCCGGCCTGGCCAGCATGGCCCAGGCCCTGGCCCCCGACGCCCCCGCCATCCATGAGGAGGCGCCCGGCAACATCTGCTACGATTGGCATATCGGTGACGAGGCCGCGACGGACGCGGCCTTCGCCCGCGCCAAGCACGTCGTCACGCTGGAGTTGGTGAACAACCGGCTGATCCCGAACGCGATGGAGCCGCGCTCCGCGATCGGGGATTACGACCCGACGACGGGGGACCACACCCTCTACACCACCAGCCAGAACCCGCATGTGATCCGGCTGCTGATGGGCGCCTTCGTGCTCAACATCCCCGAGCACAAGCTGCGCGTGGTGGCCCCCGATGTGGGCGGCGGCTTCGGCTCCAAGATCTTCCATTACATCGAGGAAGCGGCCGTGACCTGGGCGGCGGCGAAGATCGCGCGCCCGGTGAAATGGACCGCCGACCGCACCGAAAGCTTCATGACCGACGCGCATGGGCGCGACCATGTCTCGGTGGCGAAGCTGGCGCTGGACGAGCACGGCACCTTCCTGGGCCTGCGCGTCTCCACCCAGGCGAATATGGGGGCCTATCTCTCCACCTTCTCCACCTCGGTGCCGACCTATCTCTACGCCACGCTGCTGGCCGGGGTGTACACCACGCCCGCGATCTATGCCGAGGTGAAGGCGGTGTTCACCAACACCGTGCCCGTCGATGCCTATCGCGGCGCCGGCCGGCCGGAGGCCACCTTCCTGCTGGAGCGCCTGGTGGATGTGGTGGCCCGCGACACCGGGCTCGACCGGCTGGAGATCCGCCGGCGGAACTTCATCAAGCCGGACCAGTTCCCGTACCAGACGCCGGTGGCGCTGCAGTACGACAGCGGGGATTACTTCTCGACGCTGGAGATGGGGCTGAAGGCCGCCGACTGGGCCGGCTTCGAGGCCCGCCGCGCCGCCGCCGCCGCCCAGGGCAAGCTGCGCGGCATCGGCATCTCGACCTATCTGGAGGCCTGCGGCATCGCCCCCTCAGCCGTGGTCGGCGCGCTCGGCGCCCGGGCGGGGCTGTATGAGGTGGGCACGATCCGCGTGCATCCCACCGGCTCCGTCACCGTGCTGACCGGCACGCACAGCCATGGCCAAGGGCATGAAACCACCCTGGCGCAGCTGGTGTGCGAGCAGCTGGGCGTGCCCTTCGACAAGGTGGAGATCGTGCACGGGGATACGGCCAAGATCCCCTTCGGCATGGGCACCTATGGCAGCCGCAGCCTGGCGGTGGGCGGCAGCGCCATGGTCAAGGCGATGGACAAGATCATCGCCAAGGCCAAGCGCATCGCGGCCCATCTGATGGAGGCCTCGGTCGAGGACATCGAGTTCGAGAAGGGCGTGTTCCGCGTCGCCGGCACCGACAAGACCAAGGCCTTCGCGGAAATCTCGCTGACGGCCTATGTGCCCCACAACTACCCGATCGAGGAGCTCGAGCCGGGGCTGGAGGAGACCGCCTTCTACGACCCGAAGAACTTCACCTATCCCGGCGGCTGCCACATCGCGGAGGTGGAGATCGAGCCCGAGACCGGCCATGTGCGGATGGTGAACTTCACCGCCGTGGACGATGTGGGCCGCGTCATCAACCCGATGATCGTGGAGGGGCAGGTGCAGGGCGGCGTCGCGCAGG
This sequence comes from Rhodovarius lipocyclicus, assembly GCF_009900765.1. Taxonomy (GTDB): domain Bacteria; phylum Pseudomonadota; class Alphaproteobacteria; order Acetobacterales; family Acetobacteraceae; genus Rhodovarius; species Rhodovarius lipocyclicus. The sequence continues at coordinate 7,550 of NZ_JAAABL010000050.1, read as the reverse complement.
GAATCGGCCAGGCGTTGCTGGAAACATGCGTCTATGATGGCGATGGCCAGCTGCTGTCGGGCTCGATGATGGACTACACCCTGCCGCGCGCGGATGACCTGGCACCGGTGTCGGTCGCCACCCACACCACGCTGTGCACCCACAATCCGCTGGGGGTGAAGGGCTGCGGGGAGGTCGGCGCCATCGGCAGCCCGCCCGCCGTGATCAACGCGGTGGTGGATGCCTTGCGCGATTATGACGTGCGGCATGTGGACATGCCCGCGACACCCGCCAAAATATGGTCCATCATCCACGGCAACGCCCGTCGCGTTGCGGCGGAATAGCCCGGCCACGATGAGCATCACGGAGTGACCCAGCATGTATGATTTCGACTATCACAAGCCGACCACCGTGGCCGATGCCGTGGCGCTGCTGGCCGCCGACCCGGACGCCAAGGCCGTGTCCGGGGGGCACACGCTGATCCCGGCGCTGAAGCACCGGCTGAACAAGCCGACCTCGCTGGTCGACCTCTCCGGCATCGCGGAGATGCGGGGCATCCGGCGCGAGGGCAACGCCCTGATCATCGGCGCCTTCACCCGCCATGCGGAGGTCGCGTCGAGCGAAGTGGTGCAGGCCGCCATTCCGGTGCTGTCCTTCATGGCCGCGCATATCGGCGACAACCAGGTGCGCAACCGCGGCACCATCGGCGGCAGCGTCTCCAACAACGATCCGGCGGCCGATTACCCCGCCGCGGTGCTGGGGCTGGGCGCCATCGTCCACACCTCCAGCCGCAAGATCCCGGCCGACGAGTTCTTCCTGGGCATGTTCACCACGGCGCTGGAGCCCGATGAGCTGCTGGTGGCGATCGAGTTCCCGATCCCCGAGAAGGCCGGCTACGCCAAGATGAAGAACCCGGCCAGCCGCTACGTGATGGCGGGCGCCCTGGTCTCCAAGGGGCCGGCCGGCGTGCGGGTGGCGATCAATGGCGCGGCCTCCTGCGTGTTCCGCCAGGCGGAGATGGAGGCGGCGCTCGCCGCCAACTGGTCGCCTGAGGCCGTCGCCGGCATCCAGCAGCCGGCCGATGACCTGAACAGCGACATCCATGGCAGCGCCGAATACCGCGCCCATCTGGTGACGGTGATGGCCAAGCGCGCGGTGGTCAACGCGGGCTGAGATGTTGCGGCGAGAGGGGGCTGCCCCTCTCGCTAACCCGGGCCGGCACGGTTACGCTGCCGCGCATGCAGCTCGACAAGCCAGACATCCAAGCCGAGGTCCGCGCCGTCTTCGACCGGTACGAAGACGCGCTCATGAACAACAAGACCGAGGTGCTGGACAGCATCTTCTGGGCCGATCCGCGCACGGTGCGGTTCGGCATCACGGAGATCCTGTATGGCCATGAGGCCATCAAGGCGTTCCGGGCCTCCATTTCCCAATACGCGAAGCGCATTCAGCGCAAGGTCCATATCGTGACCTTCGGCGATGATTTCGCGGCCACTCACCTGCAATACGAACGCGCGGAAACCGGGCTGATCGGGCGCGAGACCAAGATCATGGCGCGGCTGCCGGATGTGGGGTGGCGCGTGGTGTCCGCCCATGTCTCCATCCTGGCGCCGGCCGATGCGGGGACGCAGCGCAAATGAGCCATGTGGTGATCATCGGCGCGGGCATCGTGGGGGCCGCGACCGCCATCGAGGCGCTGAAGCGCGGCTTCCAGGTCACGATCCTGGACCCCGGCGAGCCGGGCGGCGAGCAGGCCGCGAGCTATGGCAATGGCTGCTGGCTGAACCCGCTCTCGGTCATTCCGCCCGCCCTGCCGGGGCTGTGGAAGAAGGTGCCGAAATTCCTGATGGACCCGCTGGGCCCGCTGGCCATCCGCTGGACCTATTTCCCCCGGGTGGCCCCCTGGCTGGTGCGCTATCTGCTGGCGGGCTGGACCGAGGATAAGGTGCGCGCCACCGCCCATGCCCTGCGTGGCCTGCTGAAGGATGGCCCGGAGCGGCACCTGGCCCTGGCGCGCGAGGCCGGGGTGGAGCACCTGATCGACCGCAAGGGGCTGATGTACGTCTATGCCGACCGCGCGCAGTTCGAGAGCGAGCGCCTCGCCTGGAAGCTGCGCGGCGAGGTGGGCTGCACCTGGCGCGAACTGGACAACGACGAGCTGCGGCAGCGTGAGCCCGAACTCGCCCGCCGCTACACCTTCGCCATCCTGACGGAGGAGGGGGCGAGCTGTTCCGACCCCGGCGCCTATGTGGCCGCGGTGGTGGCGCATGCGCAGGCGTTGGGCGCGCGCTTCGTGCAACAGCCAGCGACGGGCCTGCGCATCGAGGGCGGGCGGCTGAAGGCCGTGCTGACGCCCGAGGGCGAGATCGCGGCCGATAAGGCGGTGATCGCGGCGGGTGCCCGCAGCAAGGCGCTGGCCGCCATGGCGGGCGAGAACCTGCGCATCGAGAGCGAGCGCGGCTACCACGCCGAGATCTCGGCGCCCGAGGTGGAGCCCCGCACCCCGATGATGCCCTTCGACGGCAAGATGAGCGTGATTCGCACGCGGAACGGCCTGCGCTGCGCGGGCCAAGTGGAGATCGCGGGCGTCGACGCCGCGCCGAACTGGAAGCGGGCGGAGATCCTGCGCGACCATCTGCTGCGCATGCTGCCGGGCCTGCCGGCCGACATGCCGGCCGATCGCGTGAAGGTGTGGCTGGGCCATCGCCCCTCCATGCCGGACGCGCTGCCCTGCATCGGGCCGGCGAAGGGCTGCCCAGACGTGATCCTGAACGCCGGGCATGGCCATGTGGGGCTGGCGGGCGGTCCGGCCAGCGCCGCGCTGGCCGCTGCCTTTCTGGCGGGAGAGGCCCCAGGGGCGGCGGAAAGCTTCAGTCCGAGGCGGTTTGGCTGAGAAAATTACTCGCAATCGGACAAACCCGGTGCCATACTTCAGTGGCGCGCGGCATCCCGCCGGCGCCCTTACTGATTTCAGGTAGATCGTCGACGTGTCAGATAATATGCCGCAGGGCGAGGCTCTCGAAGCCAAGGTGAAGTGGTACAACGGGCGCAAAGGCTTCGGCTTCGTGCTCGGGCCCGATGGACAGGACGTGTTCTTCCACGCTTCGGCTCTGGCCGACGCTGGCATCGACCCGCCCCCTGTGACTGATGACACGCTGGTGTGCGAGATCGGTTCCGACCGGATGGGTCGCCGTCTTGTCACCCGCATTGTCGAGGTGAAGCGCGGTCCCGGCCTGCCGGAAGGGCGCGGTGGCTTCGGTGACCGTCCGCCCCGCCGCGATTTCGGTGACCGTCCGCCCCGCCGTGATTTCGGCGCCCCGGGTGGCTTCGGTGACCGTCCCCCTCGCCGTGATTTCGGCGCCCCGGGTGGCTTCGGTGACCGTCCGCCCCGCCGTGACTTCGGCGCCCCGGGCGGCTTCGGCGACCGTGGTGCCCCCCCGCGCCGTGATTTCGGTGACCGTCCGCCCCGCCGCGACTTCGACAATGGCCCGACCTATTCGGTCAGCGGCACCGTCAAGTGGTTCGACCAGGTGCGTGGCTTCGGCTTCGTGACGCCGGAAGACGGCGGCCAGGACGTGTTCCTGCACTCCTCCGTGCTGCAGCGCGCCGGCCGCGCCGACGTGCAGCAGGGCGAGAAGCTGGAGCTGGACGTGCGTGACGGCAACCGCGGCCGCCAGGCCGTGACCATGCGGTAATCAACCCCTTCGGGTTGACCCTTCAGGGGGCTCTGGCCAACCGGCCAGGGCCCTTTTTCATGCGCGCTTAACCTCGCACGGGCAGGCTGGCGGGATGATCCTGCTGTTCCTGCTGCTGTTCATGGGCGCGGCCCCAGCCCAGGCCCAGGCCCCCGCCTGCGGGCCGGCGCGCGAAGGGCAATTGGCCTGCATGGCCGGGCGCCTGTGTGTCTGCCGCTTCGATGCCGGCGGCACGCTCACCGGCCGGCCCTCGGCGCATCGCTGGGATTGCGGGGCGCTGCGGCCGGATTGCCCGCCGCCGCCCCTGGCGCCCGCTCAGCCCGCGCCGCCCATCACCATCGCGCCCTGGATGGGCACGGCCCCGCGCGGCGTGAAGTAGCGCGGCCGATCAGCGGCCATAGGCGCGAACCATCATCTCCACGGCTTCGGCCACGCATGCCGCGATGTCCTCGTCGCTGGCGGCGGGCACCAGGCCCAGCCCGGCGCGCAGCCACAGGTCGTTGCGCAACAGCGCGCTGAACTGGGTGGCCACCAGCAGGGCAGGGACCGCGCCATCCAGCCGGCCCCGGCGCTGTTCCTCGGCCATCCATTCGCTCAGCAGGCGGCGGGCGGTGCGGGGGCCGGATTCTAGGAAGGCCTCGGCCAGCCCCGGGTCGCGGCTGGCCTCGGCCATCACGATGCGGTGCATGGCGATGGTGCGCGGGCTGAGCAGGAAGCGCAGCAGCGTCTCGCCCACCCGGCGCAGCCCTTCGCGCAGTTCCGATTCATGGCCGGTGCCGCCGGTCACGGCCCCGGCCATGGCCCGGCAATTGCTGGCCACCACGGCGGCGAACAGCGCGTCCTTGCTGGCGAAATGCGCATAGAGCGTGGCCTTGGACACCCCGGCCTGCTTCGCCACCGCGTCCATCGAAATGGCGGCATAGCCATCCCGCAGGAACAATTCGCCCGCCGCCAGCAGGATGGCGCGGGGTTTGGGAGGGAGGTGCGTGTCCATGACCGTTACAATGTGGCGCCAAAAAACTGAACCGTCCAGTTCAATTTACTCTTGTAACGCGGCGCCGGCGGATGCAACTTCCGCCTGAACTGAACGGTTCAGTAGACATGCCAGACGCCCTTCCGCCACCCGCCCCGGCCCTTCAGGCCCAGAAGCCCTCCCGCAGCCTGCGCAAGCCGCTGATCGGCCTTGCCTTGCTGGCCGCGATCGGCGGCGGCGGCTGGTGGTGGTATTCCGGCCTGGGGTGGGAGACGACGGACAACGCCTATCTGGCCGGCGACATCTCCCCGCTTTCCAGCCGTATCGAGGGCGATGTGGCCGAGATCCTGGTGGCGGACAACGCCCCGGTGGCGGCCGGCCAGCCTATGATCCGGCTGGAGGACGCCGACTGGCGCGCCCGGCGCGACGCCGCCGCCGCCACGGTGGCCGATGCCGAGGCCAGCATCCAGACCCTGAACGCCCAGCTCGACCAGGCCCGCGCCCAGCTCTCCGCCGCCGAGGCCGCGGTGACCCAGGCCGATGCCAGCCGCGCGCTGGCGGTGCTGGAGGCCAACCGCTATGGCCAGCTCGCCAGCAGCGGCGTCGGCTCGCGGGAGCGCGCGGAGCAAACCGCCGCCGAGCGCCGCCGCAGCGAGGCCGTGCAGGCCGCCGCCGAGGCCAACCGCGTGGCCGCCGCCGCCGCCCTGCCGGTGATCTCGGCACAGATCCGCTCCGCCGAGGCGCGGCTGCTGCAGGCCCGCGCCAATCTGGTCCTGGCGGAAAACAACCTGTCATATACGGTGATCCGCGCGCCCTTCGACGGGTTCTCGGCCAACCGCGCGGCCCAGCGGGGCCAGCATGTGCGGGCCGGCCAATCCTTGATCGCCGTGACGCCGCCGCCCGCGCGGCAATGGCTGGTGGCCAATTTCAAGGAAACCCAGCTGGCGCATCTGCGCCCCGGCCAGCGGGCCGAGATCACGCTGGACGTGACGGGCCAGACCCTGCATGGCCGGGTGGAGAGCCTGGCGGGCGCCACCGGCGCGCTGTTCAGCCTGCTGCCGCCCGAGAACGCCACCGGCAACTTCACCCGCATCGTCCAGCGCGTGCCAGTGCGCATCGAAATCCTCGACCCGCCCGCCGGCCTGCGCCCCGGCCTGTCGGCGCGCGTCAGCGTCGAGACCGGGCGGTGAACACGCCGGCCCAGCCGGGGCCCACGCCCCGGCAATTGTTCGGCTTCTTCGCCATGGTGCTGGGCATGTTCATGGCGGTGCTGGATATCCAGATCGTCTCGGCCAGCATCGCGGACATCCAGGCGGGCCTGGCCGCCAGCCCCGACGAGGCCAGCTGGGTCCAGACCAGCTACCTGATCGCCGAGATCGTGATGATCCCGCTCTCGGGCTTTCTGTCGCGGCTGCTTTCCACCCGGGTGCTGTTCACCATCTCGGCCCTGGGCTTCACCGTCTTCTCGCTCACCTGCGCCTTCGCCACTTCGCTGGAGGTGATGATCTTCTCCCGCGCGCTCCAGGGGTTCCTGGGCGGGGCGATGATCCCCACGGTCTTCGCCAGCAGCTTCCTGCTGTTCCCCGGGCCCGCGCGGGTGCGGGCCACCGTCATCATCGGCCTGACCGCCACGCTGGCGCCCACCGTGGGCCCCACCGTCGGCGGGCTGATCACCGATGCGCTGTCCTGGCACTGGCTGTTCCTGATCAATGTGCCGGTGGGCCTGTTCATCGCCATCACCGTCTGGACCACGCTGGACATCGACGAGGCCGAGCCCGGCCTGCTGCGCCGCTTCGACTGGGTGGGCCTGGCGCTGATGGCGCTGTTCCTGGGCAGCCTGGAATATGTGCTGGAGGAAGGCGCCCGCTGGCAGTGGCTGCAGGACGAGACAGTGGCGAGTTTCGCCGCCATCGCCACCCTGGCCGGGCTGGGCTTCTTCTGGCGGGCCTTCACCTCCGCCCAGCCGATCGTGGAGCTGCGCGCCTTCGCCGACCGCAACTTCGCCATCGGCAGCCTGTTCGCCTTCATCCTCGGCATCGCGCTGTATGGGTCGGTCTATCTGGTGCCGCTCTTTCTCGGCCGGGTCCGGGGCTATGACTCGCTGCAGATCGGCGAGACCATGTTCGTCACCGGCGTGGGCATGTTCTGCTGCGCCCCCATCGTGGGCAACCTGTCGCGCAAGGTGGATCTGCGCGTGCTGGTGGCCTTCGGGCTGCTGACCACGGGGCTCGCCATGGGGCTGACCGGGCGGCTGACCGCGCAATCCTCGCTGCCGGAGCTGTGGCTGCCGCTGCTGCTGCGCGGGGTGGGGATGATGTTCGTGATGGTGCCGGTGACCAGCATCGCGCTCGGCACGCTGCCCCCGCCGCGGATCAAGAACGCCTCCGGCCTGTTCAACCTGATGCGCAACCTGGGCGGGGCCTTCGGCTTGGCGATGATCAACACCGTGGTGATCGACCGCGGCGCCGCCCACCGCCTGCATCTGTCCGAGGGGCTGGGCTGGGCCCGCAATGAGGCGGTGGCCGCGCTGTCCAACATGGAAAACGCCTTCGCCGACCGCATCGTTAACGGCGCGCCGGCGGATCTGGTGGCGCTGCGCCGCCTGTCGCTGCTGGTGGCGCGGGAAGCCAATGTGCTGGCCTACAACGACGCGCTGCTGCTGATGGCGGGGTTCTTCTTCGTGGCGGCGCCGCTGGTGTTCCTGCTGCGCGCGCCGCGCGCCATGCCGCCCGGGGCGGGGGGGCATTAGCGGGGGGAGGGCGCCGTCAGGGGCTTTGCCCCCTGTTCAGACTGGAGAGATGTTTGACAGGTGTACGGAGACATCCCTGACGGTTTTGAGATGGGGTGTTTCGTCCCTGAGGTCGAGTGTGGCGAGAGGAAATCGCGAGAAGAACACCTGCCAT
>NZ_JAAABL010000049.1 GCF_009900765.1 Rhodovarius lipocyclicus | reverse complement strand
GGTCGGCACCTCGGCGGCGCCGGTGTCGGTCGCAACGGCCCGGGTGGCCCCGGCGGAGGGGGAGATGCCGGCGGTCTCGGCGCCCAGCAGCGCCTCGGCGGCGTCGGCGGGGGAGAGCACGACGATCGCGCCCTGGCGCAGCCCGGGCGAGGCGGCGGCGCGGTCCAGCGCCATGCGGGCGGCGCCGGCCAGACCGGGGATGGCGGTGCAGACGGGCGGGGCGGGCCACAGCAGGGCCACCGGCTCCCGCGCGCCGAGCTTGGCGGCCAGGCGGCCGCTCTCGGCCTCGGCGGCGCCGCGCGTCAGGGCGGCGATGCAGGCACCCACGCTGCGCGCGGCGTCGGTGTCATAGGGCAGGGGCAGCGCGGCCAGCAGGCCCGCGAGGTCCGCGAAGCCCAGCCGCAGCTTGGCGGCGCGGCCCTGGCCGAGCGCTTCCAGGAAGCGCACGCCGAGTGCCACCGCTTCCTCATAGCCCTCGATGTCGAAGCCGCCCTCGGGTTCCAGGAAGGCGGGCAGGTTCAGCACGAAGCGCGGGTCGCCGGACTGGTTGCGCCAGGTCTCGGCCCCGGCGGCGCCCCGGCGGGCCAGCAGCAGGGCGCGCAGGCCCTCGGCCAGGTGATGGGCCTCGGCCTCATCCAGGATGCCGGCCTTGCGGCCGCGGCTGATGCCGCGCTGGATCCAGGCCTCGGCGGCGCGGGGCAGGGTGGTGGGGGCATCGCCGGGGGCGAGGGCCGCCAGCGCCTCCCCGGCTTCGATATCCCAGGCGACGGGGATGGCGACCGCGCGGGGTGCCGCGTCCGGGTCGGCGCCCAGCCGGTATCGAGCGAGGGAAATGCCTTCCCACAAAGTGCCGGTGAAACGTGCCATGCGCGCAGGATATTGTGCCATGGCGCCCCAAGGAAGCCGTATCTGGTGTGCTGGGCCCGAGTCGCCCACAAAAGCTTGTGGAAAAGCCTCTCTCTGGCGCTCCGCACCGCATCATGCCATGTTGGGGGCATGTCGTTCTTCGCAGCGCTCCATGCTCGGCTCTCCGGTCGCAAGGTCGGCCAGGACCGTTTCGGCAACAGCTATTACGAAAGCCGCGCCATCATGCCGGTGTACAACCGGCATCGCCGCTTCGTGGTCACCGCCAATGGGCAGGACCCCACGAAGGTCCCGGCCGAATGGCATTGCTGGCTTCATCACCTGACCGATGCCCCATTGCCGGAGGACAAGCGCCTGCCCTGGCAGAAGGAGCATGTGCCGAACCTGACCGGCACGCGCTACGCCTATCGGCCCAAGGGCCATCTGGCGATGGGCGGCCGGCGCCAGGCCTCGGGCAGCGACTACGAAGCCTGGACCCCATGAAGGGGCGCAGCGCGCTGGAGATCGCCACCGGCGCTGGCGTGCTGGTGGTGGCGGCGCTGTTCCTGTTCTATGCCGTGGTCCATGGCGGCCGCACCGTGCGCACGGATGGCATGGCCCTGTCCGCCCGCTTCGACCGCATCGACGGCCTGCCGGCCGGCGGTGACGTGCGGATCGCGGGCGTGAAGGTCGGCAGCGTGACCGCCATGCGCATCGACCCCGAGACCTTCAACGCCGTCGTCGAGATGCGCGTGGACCAGGGCCTGCGCCTGCCGACCGACAGCAGCGCGGAGATCACCTCCGACGGGCTGCTGGGCGGCAAGTATGTGTCGATCGTGCCGGGCGGGGCCGAGCGCTTCCTGGCCGATGGCGGGCGCATCACGGAAACCCAGGGCTCGGTCAGCCTGGAAAGCCTGCTGGGGCGGTTCATCTTCTCCGTCACGCAGCTGAACCAGCCGGCCGCGGGCGGCGAAACCACGGCCCCCGCCACACCGGCGCCGGCGCCGGCGCATCGATGACCGCCCCGCCTCCGCTTTGGCCCGGCAAGGACGGCACGCCCGTCTCCTGCCTGGAGAAGGTGAAGGTGCTGAACGAAAACCACGCGGAGGCCGCGCAGATGCTGGCCGACGCGCTGGAGGACGCCGTGCTGATGGGCGTGGATGAGGCGGAGATGCGCCGCATCCTGGCCGAGCTGGTGGCGAACCTCCCCTCCCCCCGGAAACGCTGATGCGCCGCCTGCTCGCCGCCCTCGCCCTGCTGCCCGGCTTGACTGTGACCCATCTGGCCGTGGCCCAATCCGATCCCGGCTGGGTCGCCCGCCCCAACGCCCGCCTGCAGGCGCTGGACAAGGTGACCGCCCGCATCACCATCGTGGAGGCCCGGGTGGGCACGCCCGCCCAGTTCGGCTCTCTGTCCATCACGGTGCGCGCCTGCAACGCCCGCCCGGCGGATGAGGTGCCCGACGCCGCCGCCTGGATGGAGATCACCGACAGCCGCGCCCCCGCCGGCAGCCCGCCCGCCTTCCAGGGCTGGATGTTCGCCAATGCGCCGGCGGTGAATACCCTCGAACACCCGGTCTATGACATCCGCATCCTGGAATGCCGGTAAGATGGAGAGCTGACGATGGATACCCTGGCTGAAACCGCTTCCCGCGTGCTGCCAGGGGGCAGCTTCGGCAACTTCCCGGCCAACTTCACCGCCGCCCGGGGCCTCGCCGGCCATATCTGGGATACCGAGGGCCGGGAATACATCGACTACCTCATCGGCTCCGGCCCCATGTTCATCGGCCACGCCCACCCGGCCGTGACCGAGGCGGTGCTGGCCCAGGTGCCGCTCGGCACCACCTATTTCGCCAACAACCCCTCCGGCATCGAACTCGCCGCCGCCATCGTGGACGCGGTGCCCTGCGCGCAGCAGGTGCGCTTCGTCTCCTCGGGCAGCGAGGCGGACATGTACGCCATGCGCCTGGCCCGCGCCTTCACGGGGCGTGAGAAGATCCTGAAATTCGAAGGCGGCTACCATGGCATGAGCGACCATGGCCTGATGTCGCTGGCCCCGAAGCGCGAGGCGAATTTCCCCCAGGCCATCCCCGACAGCCCCGGCATCCCGGCCGGCGTCGCGGACGCCATGCTGATCGCGCCCTTCAACGATCTGGAAGCGGCGCTCGCCCTGCTGGAAGCCCATGCCGATGAGCTGGCGGGCGTGATCGTGGAGCCGTTGCAGCGCTTGATCCCGCCCAAGCCCGGCTTTCTGGCCGGGCTGCGCGAGGCCACCGCGCGCCTCGGCATCCCGCTGATCTTCGATGAGGTCGTGACGGGCTTCCGCTTCTCCTACGGCGGCGCGCAGGAGTTGTATGGCGTGACGCCCGACATCTGCACGCTGGGCAAGATCGTGGGCGGCGGTTTCCCGCTGGCCGCCGTCGCCGGCCGGGCGGACATCATGGCCCTGTTCGACCGCGCCAAGGTGCCCGAGGACAAGTTCCTGATGCAGGTGGGCACGCTCTCGGGCAACCCCGTTGCCTCCGTCGCGGGGCTGGCCACCCTGGCCGTGCTGCGCGAACCCGGCACCTATGAGGCCGTCTTCGCCCGCGGCCGCGCCATGATGGCCGCCATGAACAGCCTGCTGCGCCAGCACGGCGTGCCCGGCCAGGCGCTGGGCGAGCCCGTGCTGTTCGACATCGTCTTCACTGACGCCACCATCAGCAACTACCGCGACATGCAGAAGGCCAACGCCGCCCACGCGGCCCATGTGAACCGCCACATGCGCGACAGCGGCATCCTGAAGGGCGACAGCAAGTACTACATCGCCACCGCCCACACCGACGCCGACATCAGCCAAACCCTGGACGCCTTCGAGGGCGCCCTGAAGACGCTGCCTCGGTAACGACGGGCGCGCTGCGAGAGGGGCTCTGCCCCCCTCGCGCTCCCTCCGCCAGGAGCCAGTGGCCCCTGGACCCCCTTCAGTAAATTGAAAAAGGCCGGAGGGGACGATGTCCCCTCCGGCCTTTTTCAACTCATGGGTTCCAAGGGCCTTTCGGCCTTTGGCGGGTGGGGTGCGGGGAGGGCAGAGCCCTTCCCGCGGCGACCGTGGTTACGCGGCCACCTTCAGCACGTCGGCGTGGGCGCTTTCCAGGGCTTTGGCGCGCTGGTCGGGGCCCAGGCCCACGCCTTCGGCGCGCACGAAGCGCACGTCGGTGATGCCGAGGAAGCCGAAGACGGTGCGCAGGTAGCTTTCCTGGTGGTCCAGGGCGAGCATGGCGGGGTTATCGCCGTAGATGCTGCCGCGCGAGGAGGCGATGATCACGGTCTTGCCGCCGGCCAGCCCTTCGGGGCCGTTGGCGGTGTAGCGGAAGGTCTTGCCCGCGACGGCCAGGCGGTCGATCCAGGCCTTGAGCTGGCTGGGCACCGAGAAGTTGTACATGGGCGCGCCGATCACGACGATGTCGGCGGCCAGGAATTCCTCCAGCATGGCGCCGCCGGCGGCGATGTCGGCGATCAGGGCCTTGTCCTCGGTGGCGTTGCCCTGGAACACGGCCAGGTGCGCGCCGGAGAGGTGGGCGGCCGGGGCGGCGGCCAGGTCGCGGTAGGTGACGGAAATGCCCGGGTGGCGGGCCTTCTCGGCGGCCACGATCGCGGCGGACAACTCGCGGCTGACGGAGCCGGCGGCGAGGATGCTGGAATCGACGTGCAGCAGGTTCATGGGTGCGGTCTTTCGGTCTCGGGGGCCAAGGGGTCTTGGCTGTTGGGCGGACCCTAGAACCGGGTGCGTTTTCGGAAAATCAGGATAATACTGAAGCCTGAGTTCAGGATTTCCGAAATGTCAGAACCCGGCACCCCCACGCTGGACCAGCTGCGCGTCTTCCTGGCGGTGGTGGAGGAAGGCGGTTTCGCCGCCGCCGCCCGGCGGCAGGGGCGCGCGACCTCCGCCATCACCTATGCGATCGACAATCTGGAGGCCCAGCTGGGCCTGCCGCTGTTCGACCGCGTCTCCACCCGGCGCCCGGCCCTGACGCTGGCGGGCCAGGCCGTGCTGGCGGAGGCCCGCGCGATCGCCCATGACGTGGACATGCTGCGTGCCCGGGTGAAGGGCCTGACGCAGGGGCTGGAGGCCGAGGTCTCCCTGGTCGTCACCGTCATCATGCCGATGGAGCGGCTGGTGGAGGCGCTGCGCGGCTTCCAGGCCGCCTTCCCCACCGTTCCCCTGCGCCTGCATATGGAGGCGCTGGGCGCCGTGCCGCAGCTGGTGCTGAACGGCACGGCCAGCCTGGGCGTGGCCGGGCCCATCCACATGCAGCCGCCGGGCCTCAGCAGCATCGCGGCGGGGCATGTGCACATGATCCCGGTGGCGGCGCCCGGCCACCCGCTGGCACAGGGGCCCAATGCGCCCGGCGCGGCGGCGGCCTACACCCAACTCGTGCTGACCGACCGCTCGCCCCTGACCGAGGGCCAGGATTTCGCGGTGCTGGCGCCACGCACCTGGCGGCTGGCGGATCTGGGCGCGAAGCACGCCCTGCTACGCGCCGGGCTGGGCTGGGGCGGCATGCCCGAACCCGCCGTGCGCGAAGACCTGGAGGCGGGGCGCCTGGTGCGGCTGCGGCTGCCGGATTGGGAGGCGATCCCCTATAGCTTCCACATTATCCACCGCACCGATACGCCGCCCGGGCCGGCGGCGCGGTGGCTGATCCGGTATTTCTCGGCGGGTGGGAATGAGGGGGTGGCGCCGCCTTGAACACCTGGCAGGGGCGCTGCCCCCTCACACCGGATACTTCCCCGGCAGATAGCTTTCCGGCAGTCCCGACGCGATTTCCCGTGTCACGTAATCCCGGTCGAACTGCCGCAGTGTCAGCCCGAAGCAGCCGCAGGCGCGCGGGTCATCGGTGCGCAGCAGGGTGTTGGGAGGCTGGCCGCAGGCGGCCAGGTGCGGTTGCAGCCCGTCGCGGATGAATTCCAGGTATCGCCGGGCGGCGCGCGGCCGCACCAGATAGGCTTTGTTGAAGCCCACCAGCACCATTTCGAACCGGCCGGGGTGTTGGGCCAGCCAGGTCAGCGCGCCGATCGTGACGCCCACGAAGGTTTCCGAGAAGAAGTCGTCCAGCACCACCACGCCGTCGGTGGCCAGCACGCGGTCGGCCAGTTCCAGGTCGTTCTGCACGCCCCAGGTGCCGTGCTCGCCGTCGATATGCACGAAGCGGGTGCCGAGGGCGGGCAGGCTGTCCGGCGGCAGGGCCTCGGAAAATTGCAGGGTGGGTTCGATCCGACCTTCGCAGTGCGGGGTGATGAGCTCCACCGACTGGTCCATCAGGGCCTGGCCCACATCCACCAGCCGCAGCGTGGCGTCCAGCCGCAGCTGCATGCCCATCATCAGGGCGGAGCGGCCATAGGCCACGCCGATCTCCAGCATGTCGCCGGGGCCGGTGCGCCCACCCTGCAGCGACAGGAAGGCGTCGAACAGCGCCGCCGACATGTCGGAAAACCAACCCTGCACGCCTTCCGCCGCGCGCATGTAATCCTGGTAGCGTGAGCGTTCGATCGTGCCGGTCATTGCCGTCCTCGCCTTTGCGGAAAGCGGTGGCGCAGCACGGGTTCGCGGTCAAGTCGTGATTGCCCTGGCGGCAACCGCCCCCGCTATCCACATAACATCCACAGGGCGCCCACCAGCCGGGCGCGGTATCAAGGCGCATGAACAGCATCCATCCACCGGAGTCGCAGCCGCTTTTCGGACAGGCCGTCCGCCTGCCGCCCCAGAACCTGGAGGCGGAGCAGGCGCTGCTGGGCGCCCTGCTGTCCAACAACAAGGCCTATGAGCGCATCAGCGAATTCCTGGCCGCCGAGCATTTCGCGGACCCCATCCACGGCCGCATCTTCAGCGCCATCCAGCGCCGGGTCGAAAACAACGCCCTGGCCGATGTCGTCACGCTGAAGGGCGAGTTCGAGCACAACGGCATGCTGGAGGAGGTGGGCGGCACCGCCTACCTCGTGCAGCTGCTGTCGGCGACGGTCGGCATCATCAACGCGGGCGAATACGGCCGGCTGATCCATGATTGCTGGCTGCGCCGCCAGCTGGTGGATGTGGGCGAGACGCTGGTGAACCGCGCCTTCGGCGCCGACCCCGAGATCGACGGCAAGGGCCAGATCGAGGCCGCCGAGCAGGAGCTGTTCGAGCTGGCGACCGGCGGCGGCGGCACCGAGGGCGGCGGCGTGACCTTCGAGCGCGCCCTGGCCCAGGCGGTGGAAACCGCGGCCAAGGCCAAGGCGGCGGGCGGCGGCGTCTCGGGCATTCCCACCGGGTTGCGCGACGTGGACCAGCGGCTGGGCGGCCTGCATGGCAGCGATCTTCTGATCCTCGCGGGCCGGCCGGGCATGGGCAAGACGGCGCTGGCCACCAAGCTGGCCTTCGGCGCCGCGAAATCCCTGGTGGAGGGGCTGGAGCCCGGGCAGGTGCCCAAGGGTTCGGTCGTCATCTTCTCGCTGGAAATGGCGGCGGAGCAGCTGGCCAACCGTCTGCTGGCCGAGGAGAGCCGCATCTCCGGCGACCGCATCCGGCGCGGCGAGATCACCCAGCAGGAATTCGACAAGTTCTATGAGGCGAGCCGCCACCTGGCGCAGCTGCCCATCGTGATCGACGACACGCCGGCCATCAGCATCTCCGCCATGCGCACGCGCTGCCGACGGCTGAAGCGCACGCGCGGGCTGGACCTGATCGTGGTGGACTATCTGCAGCTGATGCGCCCGGCACCCGGCAGCAAGACCGACAGCCGCGTGCTGGAGATCTCGATGATCACCCAGGGGCTGAAAGCCCTGGCGAAGGAGCTGCACGTGCCGGTGATGGCGCTGTCCCAGCTCTCCCGCGCGGTGGAACAGCGCGAGGACAAGCGGCCGCAGCTGTCGGACCTGCGTGAATCGGGTTCGATCGAGCAGGACGCGGACGTGGTGATGTTCGTGTACCGCGACGACTACTACCTGAAGGCGCGGGAACCGAAGGAAAGCAATTTCGACGCCCAGGACAAATACAGCGCGGCGCATGAGCGCTGGCAGCAGGACATGGAGCGCGCGCACAACAAGGCGGAGCTGTACATCGCCAAGCAGCGCCATGGCCCCACCGGCAAGATCGACCTGTTCTTCGAGGCCGAGTTCACCCGCTTCGGCAATCTGGACACGGTGCATGACGGCCCTGACCCGTATGCGGAGTGAGGTTCCCCCGGGCGGCTTGGCGCCCCTGGCCCCCGCCCGCGCCCCCTGATACTGTGCGCCGCGATGAGCCAGACCGTGTCCCCCACCTGATGTTCGCCGCGTTCCTGGCCGCGCTGGGCCGGCCCGTGATCGGTGCCTGCCGTTCCGCCGGCAATCTGGGATTGTTCGCGCTGGAGGCGATCAGCCACATCCTGCGCCCGCCCTTCTACGGCCGGCAGTTGATGCGCCATTTCATCGAGGTGGCGTATTTCTCCCTGCCGGTGGTGGCGCTGACCGCCCTGTTCACCGGCATGGTGCTGGCGCTGCAGAGCTATACAGGCTTCGCGCGGTTCAACGCGCAGTCGGCCGTGGCCAATGTCGTCATCCTGAGCGTCACGCGCGAATTGGGGCCGGTGCTGGCGGGGCTGATGGTGGCCGGGCGCATCGGTGCCTCCATGGCGGCGGAACTGGGCACCATGCGCGTGACGGACCAGATCGACGCGCTGACCACCCTGTCCACCAACCCGATGAAATACCTCGTGGCGCCGCGCGTGCTGGCGGCCACGCTGGCGATGCCGCTGCTGGTGCTGGTGGCCGATGTGCTGGGTGCCATGGGCGGCTTCCTGATCGGCACCATCAAGCTCGGCTTCGTGCCCGCCTCCTACCTCAAGACCACCTGGGATGTGCTGGAGACGGAGGACGTGGTCAGCGGCCTGGTGAAGGCCGCGGTGTTCGGCTTCATCATCGCGCTGATGGGCTGCTACAGCGGTTATCGCAGCAAGGGCGGCGCGCAGGGCGTGGGCCTGGCCACCACCTCGGCGGTGGTCATGGCCTCCATCCTGATCCTGGCGCTGGATTACGTGGTGACAGAGGCCTTCTTCGCCCAATGAGCGAAACCCAATCGAGCGCGACCCAATCCGCGGCGCCGAAGCCCGCCCGCGCCACGAAGCTGGGCGTGAAGCTGATCGGCGTGCGCAAAAGCTTCGGCAGCAAGACCGTGCTGGATGGCGTGAACCTGGATGTGGCGCCCAACACCTCCATGGTGGTGCTCGGCGGTTCGGGCAGCGGCAAGTCGGTGATGCTGAAATGCATCCTGGGCCTGATCGAACCCGATGAGGGCGTGATCGAGATCGGCGGCCAGGACGTGCTGAAGATGCGCCCGCGCGACCGCGCGGCGCTGATGGACCGCATGGGCATGCTGTTCCAGAATGGCGCGTTGTTCGACAGCCTGCCGGTGTGGGAGAACGTCTGCTTCAAGCTGCTGGCGCAGAAGCGCATCACCCGCCGCGCCGCGCGCGACAAGGCGGCGGAGGTGCTGGCCCAGGTGGGCCTGGCCGCCAGCGTGGGCGACCTGTCGCCGGCGGAACTGTCGGGCGGCATGCAGAAGCGCGTGGCGCTGGCCCGCGCCGTGGCGGCGGAACCCGAGATCGTCTTCTTCGACGAGCCCACCACGGGCCTCGACCCCATCATGGGCGCCGTGATCGACGGGTTGATCGTGGATTGCGTGCATCAGCTGGGCGCGACCGCCATCTCGATCACGCATGACATGATCAGCGCGCGGCGGATCGGCCAGCAGGCGGCGATGATCCACAAGGGCCGGATTATCTGGACAGGAGACGCGGCCACTCTGGGTGAGACAGGGAACGCCATGGTGGACCAGTTCGCGCATGGGGAACGCGAAGGACCAATCACGATGGAGTTGCGGCGCTAGGTCAGTTTTTGCTGTCGAATATAACGCATTCCTCACTATCTCTTGTGCTGCACTGCGATACCTTCCCTGCGGGAGCCCGCCCCGAAGGGCCGTTGGGCACAGGAGGGTTTTTCATGCAGGACGTCCGTTGGGGTCAGCCTGTGACATTCGGCCTGAAGGGCTCAGCCCGGCAGGCGGCGCCGATTGCCTTGGATTTTACTGAATCGAATGCGTCCTGGACTACGGATCACTTCTGTGGCCTGGATGTGCGGCTGCCGCTGGCGCAGCGGGAAATAGTGGCGCGTTTCTCTCTCAGCCCTTATCTGTATAAAAATCAGGTGCTGAAGCAGGATCTCTGGATTTTCATGAATGGATTGCTTGTCGGTTACAGCAGTCTGAGCGGCGTGACGGAGATCAGCTTCGCCGTGCCGAAGGCGGTGCTCGCCGCGCGTGATGTGCAGTTGCGTTTCACCATTCCTACCGCCGCGCAGCCCAAAGCCCTGGGCGTCAGCGCGGATGAACGGCGCCTCGGGGTGCTACTGCAAGAGGTCACCTTTGCCACCAGTTGACGGGGCGCCGGACGGCGCCGGAAGCACGCTGCAATCCGCGGTCGACCTGTTCACGCGCGACAGCATCGCCGGTTGGGCCTGGGACCCCTCCCAGCCCGGACGCCGGGTGGAGCTGGAGCTGCTGGTGGACGGGGAACCGCGGTTCCGCTTCCGCGCCGACCAGTTCCGTGAGGATCTGCGCGATGCCGGCATCGGCGACGGCTATGCCGGGTTCGGCATCAGGGCCCTGGCCGCGCTGCTGCCCGGCGCCGTCGTCCGGCCGGAGCTGCGGGAGGTGGAAACCGGCCTGACCCTGCAGAACGGCGCCGCCACCCTGATGGATGATGAGGCGCCCTTCGACGGGTCCGCCGCCATGCTGCTGGAACGCATGGCCGACAATCTGCTCTCGGCCTCTCCCGCCGCGGAGGATCTGGACGATCTGCTGAGCACGGTGGGCCGCACGCTGGACCGCCTGCTGGAAGGGCGCGCGGCGCTCGCCCCCTCCGGCCCGCCGCCGCTGCCCGATGCGCTGTCCGGCATGGAGGTGCTGCGGCTGGAGCCGGTGGAGCGGCCCGATGTCTCCATCATCATCCCCGTCCACAACAAGTTCGAACTGACCTACGCCTGCATCGCGTCCATGCTGGAGCACATGCCGGCCGCGACTTTCGAGGTGATCGTGGTCGACGATGCCTCCTATGACGCGACGATGCTGGGCCGCTTCGTGCTGAAGGGCGGCATCCGGGTGGTGCGCAACGCGGAAAACCTGGGCTTCGTGGGCACCTGCAACGCGGGGGCCGCGGTGGCGCGCGGGCGCTACCTGCTGTTCCTGAACAACGACACGCTGATGCGCCCGGGCTGGCTGGATGAGCTGGTGGCCACCTTCGCCCTCGACCCCGCGATCGGCATCGTGGGTTCTCGCCTGTTCTTCGAGGACGGGAGCCTGCAGGAAGCCGGCGGCATCATCTGGCGCATGGGCGATGGCTGGAACTGGGGCCGCAACGGGGATGGCGCGGACCCGCGCTTCAGCTTCCTGCGCGATGCCGACTATGTCTCGGGCGCCGCGCTGATGATCGAGCGCGGGCTGTTCGAGGATCTGGGCGGCTTCGACATGCACTACGCCCCCGCCTATTACGAGGACACGGACCTGTGCTTCCGCACCCGCGCCGCCGGGCGGCGGGTGGTGGTGCAGCCCGCGTCGGAGATCGTCCACCTGGAAGGCCAGTCCAATGGCACGGATGAGAACGGGCCGGGGCTGAAGCGGTACCAGAAGCTGAACCGCCACAAATTCTTCCAGCGCTGGAAGGATGTGCTGGCCGCCCACCGCATGAACGCCGAGCAGCCGCTGCTGGAGGCCGAGCGCCAGGTGCGCCGGCGCTTGCTGTTCATCGACGAAAGCGTGCCGGCGCCGGACAAGGATGCCGGCAGCAACGCCGCCTGGCAGCACATGCTGGGCCTGCAGCGGCTGGGCTATAAGGTAGGCTTCGTGCCGGCCGACAACATGGCCTGCATCCAGCCCTATACCGGCGCCCTGCAGAAGCGCGGCATCGAGTGCTTCTATCACCCCTGGCAGCGCACGCTGGAGGAAGTGCTGCGGCACGCCCCGGTGCCGCCCGATGTGGTCTATATCCACCGCTTCTCCAACGCGCGGAACTACATGGGCCTAGTCCGCCGCTACGCGCCCCGGGCGCGGGTGCTGTTCTGCGTGGCGGACCTGCACTTCCTGCGGATGGAGCGCGAGGCGGAGCTGGCCCGCGACCCCGAGCTGGCCGAGGCCGCGGCCCGCCAGAAGCAGGAGGAGCTGGCGCTGGCCGCCGCCGCCGACTGCTGCATCGTGCATTCCCCGGCCGAGGCCGACCTGCTGGCGCAGCTGATGCCGGAGGCGCGGGTGGCCGTGGTGCCCTGGGCGGTCACGCCGAACCCCACCCCGCTGCCCTTCGCGCGGCGCCGGGGCAGCGCCTTCATCGGCAGTTTCGCCCACCCGCCCAACCGCGACGCGGTGGACTGGCTGGGCACCGAGATCCGTCCGCTGCTGGGGGATGTCGAGGTTTCGGTGCATGGCAGCGGCGACATGTCCCCGGTGCTGCATCACGATCACGGCAACATCGTCCTGCAGGGCTTCGCGCCGGTGCTGGCGCAGGCGCTGCACCAGCACCGTTCGGCGGTGGCCCCCCTGCGCTATGGCGCGGGCATCAAGGGCAAGGTGCTGGATTGCCTGGCCCATGGCCTGCCTTGCGTCATGACGCCCATCGCGGCGGAGGGGCTGGACCTGCCGCCCGCCCTGCGCTGGCTGGTGGCGCGCGATGCGGCGGAGCTGGCCGAAAAACTGCGCAGGCTGGAGACGGACGAGGCCTGGAACACGGAATTGTCGTTGTTGGGGCTGGAGTATATGCGCGAGAATTTCAGCCCGGAGGCCGTCACGGCCCGGCTGGGTGAGGCATTGCGCCTGGCCGCTGAACCGCGCTGACCAACAGGAGACTTCGCATTGCTCGAGAGGACGCTCGCCAAGCTGGCCACCGTGCCGGCCGGCACCTGGCTGCCTGAGGACGCCGATTGTTTCGACCGGGAGGAAATCCAGGAATTGGGCGCGGTGCTGGGGCGGCTGATCTACGCCCCCTCTGTCCTGCGCAAGCAGCTGGAGGCGGCGGGCGTCACCATCACCCGCTCCGACCGGTTCGGCGAATTGCCGACCGTGGCGGAGCTGGAGGCCAGCTTCGCCAAGCCCTCCCTGCTGTCGCTGGAAGGCGTGTTCCCCACGCCGGACCTGATGCGCCGCTTCCTGCTGGAGCTGGAAATCCAGGCCGCGGAATTCCAGCCGCCGGAGGAATCCGCCAGCCCGCACCAGTTCGCCTGGCGCAATGGCAGCTTCAGCTACAGCGATGCCGTGGCCTATTACGCCATGCTGCGCAAATACCGCCCCAGCACCGTCATCGAGGTGGGCAGCGGCGACAGCGCGCTGGTGGCCCAGGCGGCGCTGGCGGCCAATGGCGCGGGGCGGCTGATCAGCATCACGGAGAACCCGCCGGATTTCCTGCGCACGCTGCCGGGGCTGGAGCTGATCGAGGCACCGATCCAGACGGTCGAGACCAGCTTCTTCACCAGCCGCCTGGGCCATGGGGACGTGCTGTTCCTGGATACCAGCCACACCGTGCACCATGACTCGGACACGCTGCACGCCCTGCTGCGCGTGGTGCCGGCGCTGCGCCATCAGGCCTATATCCACCTGCACGACATCAACCTGCCCGGCACCCGCTCGCTGGAGGAGATGCGCGATCACCAGGTGTTCTGGAATGAGCTGTATCTGCTGGCGGCGTATCTGATGGGCAATCCGCGCTGCTCGGTGCTGTATGGCAGCGCCTGGCACATGCGGCACAATCTGGCGGGGCTGACGGCGTTCATGGCCCATCGCTATGCCCCCGGCGGGGGCAGCCTGTGGTTTTCGCAAGGCCCGGCTTGATTTTCCGCCGGCAGGCCGGAGTCACGCCGTTGACTCGGGCCTGTGCATAAGGGTAGAAGCCCGGCTCCGGTTAGTGGGCGTGGGCTTGCTGGCCTACTGTCTTTTTGGCCGTTTCTTGGGGTTTCCAATGACGTTCGCAGTGATCCGCACCGGCGGCAAACAGTACCGCGTGGTGCCGAATGGTGTTCTGACGGTTGAGAAGCTGGAAGCTGAGCCCGGTTCGACCGTGACCTTCCACGATGTTCTCGCCCTGTCCACCGAAGCTGGCTTGGTGCTGGGCGCCCCCGTGGTGTCCGGCGCTTCCGTGACCGCCACGGTGCTGGAGCAGAAGCGCGGCGCCAAGGTGCTGGTGTTCAAGAAGCGCCGCCGCCAGAACAGCCGCCGCAAGAACGGTCACCGCCAGCACGAGACGGTGCTGCGGATCACGACGATCGCGGCCTGAGGAGTAATACGAGATGGCACATAAAAAGGCTGGTGGTTCCTCTCGCAACGGTCGCGACTCGCCCGGTCAGCGCCTGGGCGTGAAGAAGTTCGGTGGCGAGCACGTGCTGGCCGGCAACATCCTGGTCCGCCAGCGCGGCACCAAGATGCGCCCGGGCACCAATGTGGGCCTCGGCCGCGACCACACGATCTTCTCGGTCGTCGAAGGCCACGTGAAGTTCGAGCACAAGGCCGGTGGCCGCGTGTACGTGTCCGTGGTGCCGGTGGCGCTGGCCGCCGAGTAACCCCGCGCGCCATGCGTGGTGCGTGACGCGGGGGCCCTTGCGGCCCCCGTTTTTGTTAAAGCCGCTCTCTCTGTGAGCGCCCTGTCGCAGTTCCCGGCGGCAGGTTTCTGGCGACGTCCTTGGCCACCATTCAGGTGGGGGTATAGGGGGCGTCCCCGCCCCCTTGCCGCCGCGCGGTAGGGTTGGTGTGGCGGCTACCGCGCGGCGGTGACATCAGTGTAGTTTTCCAGGCCCTTGCACGGACCATGACACTCGCAGGTGGGGGTATAGGGGGCGTCCCCGCCCCCTTTGCCGCCGCGATTGAGGGTTGGTGTGGCGGCTCATTCGCGGCGGCAACAGCAATCACATGAAATTTCTCGATGAAGCCAAGGTCTATGTGAAGAGCGGCGATGGCGGCGACGGCGTCATCGCGTTCCGGCGCGAGAAATACATCGAATTCGGCGGCCCCGATGGCGGCAATGGCGGCCGGGGCGGCCATGTCTACATCCGCGCGGTGGAGGGGCTGAACACCCTCATCGACTACCGCTATGCCCAGCATTTCCGGGGCCGCAAGGGCGGCAACGGCGCCGGCAGCGACCGCACCGGCGCCCATGCCGACGATGTGGTGATGAAGGTGCCGGTCGGCACCCAGATCATCGACGAGGACCGCGAGACCCTGATCGCCGACCTGGATGAGCCGGGCAAGGAGATCATGATCTGCCGTGGCGGCGATGGCGGCTATGGCAACGCCAACTACAAGACCAGCACCAACCGCGCCCCCCGCCGCGCGGACAAGGGCTGGCCCGGCGAGGAACGCTGGATCTGGCTGCGGCTGAAGCTGATGGCCGATGTCGGGCTGGTGGGGCTGCCCAATGCCGGCAAATCCACCTTCCTGGCCGCGGTTTCCGCCGCGCGCCCCAAGATCGCCGACTATCCCTTCACCACCCTGCACCCGCAGCTGGGCGTCGTCCGCCTTTCGCACAGCGAGGAATTCGTGATGGCCGACATCCCCGGCCTGATCGAGGGCGCGGCCGAGGGCGCGGGGCTGGGCACCCGCTTCCTGGGGCATGTGGAGCGGTGCTCCGTGCTGCTGCACCTGATCGACGGCAGCCAGGCGGACCCGGTGGGCGCCTGGAACACCATCCGGCATGAGCTGTCGGAATACGGCGCCGGCCTGGCCGAACGGCCGGAGATCTTGGTGCTGAACAAGCTGGACGCGATGACGCCGCAGGCCAAGGCCAGCCGCATCAAGGCGCTGGAACGCGCCACCGGCCACCAGGTGCTGCTGGCCAGCGGCGCGACCGGCGAGGGCGTGCCCGAGGTGCTGCGCACGGTGATGAATGTGGTCAGCGAGGCGCGGAAGAAGAAATGACGCTGAACGAAGCCCGTCGCGTCGTCATCAAGATCGGCTCCGCCCTGGTGGTGGACCCCGCCACCGCCACCCCGCGTGAGGGCTGGATGGCCGGTGTGGCCGCCGATGTCGCCGCACTCCGCGCTCAGGGCAAGGAGGTGGTGCTCGTCTCCTCCGGCGCCGTGGCGCTGGCCCGCCGCGCGCTGGGCCTGACCAAGCGCGTGTTGCGGCTGGAGGAAAAGCAGGCCGCCGCCGCCGTGGGGCAGATCCGCCTGGCCGGCGCCTGGCAGCACGCCCTGGCCGCCCATGGCATGAACGCCGCCCAGGTGCTGCTGACGCTGGCGGAATCCGAGGACCGGCGCCGCTACCTCAACGCGCGCGCCACGCTGCACACGCTGCTGGAACTCGGCTGCGTGCCGGTCATCAACGAGAACGACACCGTCGCCACGTCGGAAATCCGCTTCGGCGACAATGACCGCCTGGCCGCCCGCGTGGCGGAGATGATCGGCGCCGACGCGCTGGTCCTGCTCTCGGACATCGACGGCCTGTACACCGCCGACCCGCGCAAGGACCCCGCCGCCCAGCACCTGCCGGTGATCGAGCGCATCACCGACGACATCATGGCGATGGGGGGCGAGCCCCCGCCGGGCTATTCCTCGGGCGGCATGCGCACCAAGCTGATCGCGGCGAAGATCGCGGTGGGGGCGGGCTGCGCCATGGCGATTTCGCGCGGCGACCGCGACCACCCGATCGCGGCCCTGGCCGAGGGCGCGCGCTGCACCTGGTTCCTGGCCGCGCCCGAGGGCCGCACCGCCCGCAAGAGCTGGATCGCCGGCAGCCTGGCCCCCAGCGGCGTGCTGGTGGTGGATGACGGCGCGGCGCGCGCGCTGCGCGGCGGCCGTTCACTGCTGCCCGCCGGCGTGCGCGCGGTGGAGGGCCATTTCCAGCGCGGCGACGCCGTCAGCGTGCGCGACCCCCAGGGCCATGAGCTGGCCCGCGGCCTGTCGGCCTATGACGCCGAGGACGCGGCCCGCATCGCCGGGCACCGCAGCGCGGAGATCGAGGCCCTGCTGGGTTGGCGCGGCCGCGACGAGATCATCCACCGGGACGATCTGGCGCTGCTGTAGCCTGAAGGGCGCGCAGCCGCGCCAGCAGCGGCGCGCTGACCACGCGGTTGCGGCCTGATTGCTTGGCGGCATACAGCGCCTCATCGGCCTGGCGGATGCTGTCCTCCAGGCTGGTGGCGCCCGCCGGCACCTGCGCCAGCCCGAAGCTGGCCGTGATGGGCGGCAGGGCGGTGTCCGCGCTCTCATGCAGTTCGGCCACCCGTTCGCGCAGGGCCTCCAGCTTCTCGAAGGCGGCGCCGATGTCGCAATCGGGCAGCAGCAGCAGGAATTCCTCCCCGCCATAGCGGCAGCAGATGTCGCTGCGGCGCAGGGTGGCGTGCAGCAGCCCAGCGGCGCGGCGCAGCACCGCATCCCCCACCGCGTGGCCGAAGCCGTCATTCACCTGCTTGAAGTGGTCGATATCCAGCAGCGCCACGCACAAATCGGCGCCGCGCCGCTCCACCTGCCGCAGGAAGGCGGGGGCGATTTCCTCCAGGAAGCGGCGATTGTACAGGCCGGTCAGGCTGTCGCGCATCGCCTCGGCGCGCAGTTTCTCCCGCAGGGTGATGTTGGCCAGCGACAGCGCGACGCCATCGGCCAGGGCCTCCGCGATGCGGCGCTGGTGGCGGCCGGGGGGGCCCTCGGCCAGCGCGTTCGGCAGGGCGAAGCGCAGCATGCCGAACAATTCCCCCCGCGCGGCCACCGGCAGGCACAGGGTCTCCCCGGCGCAGCCGGCCTCGCTGCACCCCATGCCCTGGCCGCACAGATGGGTGCGCCCGCGCTTCACGCCCCAGCAATGCAGGGCCTCCATCGCGGCCGGGCCTTCGGGCGGGCCTTCCCAATGGGCGGCGCGTTCCAGCATCTCCCGCTGCTCGGCGGGGTAGAGGTAGAGGCTGCCGGGCACCCCCGCCAGCACTTGTGCGGCGGTGTGGGCCACCACCTGCTCCACATCCGCGCGGGTCTGGCAGGCTTGCAGCGTCTCGTTCATGCGCAGCAGGGCCTGGAGTTCCTCCGTGCGGCGGGCCAGGGCGGCTTCCTGGGTTTCGGCCCGGGCGATGGCGCGGCGGACCATGGCCCAGGCCAGCATCAGCCCCACCCCGGCCAGCAGGGCGGAGCCTAGCACCAGCGCCAGCACGCCATCCTGCCACAGATGCAGCCGCGCGGTTTCCCGTTGCAGCCACACGCGGCTGTCGTCCACGAAGCGCTGGACCGCGGCATGCGCCAGGATCGCCATCCGCTCGGCCTCGCCATCCGGCAGCCAGATGGCCATGTCGGGCTGGCTCAGCAGCCTGTGGCGGACCAGCAGCAGGTGCCGCACGAAATCCTCCAGCGCCTGCTTTTCCACGGCGCCCGGCGCGGCATCCAGCAGCACCCGCTGCCTGGCAGCCTGGCTCTGCGCCGTTTCCAGCAGCGCCGTGGCGTCCAGGAAGCGGCGCATGCCCTCCATCCGGTCATGCGTCAGATAGTGGTGCAGGCTGGTTTCGGCCAGCAGCAGGGTGCGCAGCAGGCGGCTGGCCTGCTCGCGCTCCAGCTCCATCGCGTCCACCGCGCTTTCCAGCCGGACCATGCGCAGATGCCCCGTCACCGCCCCGGCGGAACCCAGCGCCCCCAGCACCATGATGGCCGCCATCAGCCGGTGCGGCAGGCGCGATGGCGCGGGCTGGCTCACGAGGCGGGGCGCGCCGCTGGGAGGGAGGGGGCTGGTCACCCCTCCCCTCTGGCATCACCGGGTAACCAAAGCCTGAAGGCGTTACTCGGCGACGGCCTTATGGTGGCCGTACACCTCGGGCATCGCCGCGATGTCATGCAGGCGCAGCCCCGCCGCGGGGCGCACGCTGGCCTCATGCGTGCCATCGGCGTGCAGGATGTGTTCCACCCAGCCCACCAGCTTGTTGCCCAGCGTCGGCTGGAAGCCGTCGCCCACGACGAAGCCGGTGGAGGGCGCCCAGACTTGGCGGATGCCATCCGCCTGGCGGTCGCGCCACTGGTGCACATGGCCGCTCATCACCAGCGCCGGCAGGTTGGCGCCGAACAGGCCCAGCAGCCGCGCCCGCAGCTCCGGCAGCACCGGCCAATAGTTCACCGCCGTGTCCGTCAGGCTGTGCTCGGCCAGGGGCTTGTGCTGCACCAGGGCGATGCGCCGGGCGCCCGCGTCGCGGATGCCCTGCTCGATCACCTCCCACTGGGCGGCGTTCACCGACAGGCTCTGCGTGTCAAAGCCGATCAGGCGCCAGCCCGGCACATCCCGCACCCAGGCCGAGGGGCCGGCGAGGCGGCGCCAGCGGTCCAGCCGCGTGGCATCCACCGGCTGGCGGCCGCCCAGCACCGCCTCATCGCCCACATCATGGTTGCCGGGCACGCATAGCCAGTCGATGCCGATCTCCGCATGGGCGGCGACGGCGTGGGCCAGGTCCTCGTCGCTGTCGGCGCCGTCCAGCGACAGGTCGCCGGTGGCCAGCACCAGGTCGGGCTTCGCCTCGCGCACGGCCTGCTGCACGGCGGCGAAGTTGCGGGCGAAATAGGGCCGGCTGGGGGAGAGATGGGCGTCGCTGATCTGGGCGATGCGGATGGACATGCGGGAATTCCTGTCAAATGCGTATCGGGAGGGGCCCTGCCCCTCCCTGGCTCACTCCGCCAGGAAACCCGGTTTCCTGGACCTTCGGTGAGCTTCGGCGCCCCACCCGCGGGGTCGGGCGCCGCCTCATGGCCTCACCCCCGCGCGCGGGGCAGCAGCCGGCGCACTTCGCGTGCCATGTCGGCCAGCACCTGCTCGGGCGTCGCGGACTGCTCCACGATGCGGGCCTGCTGGTCCACCATGGTCTGCGTCACGCGCACGGAGTTCGCACCCGGGAAGGCATACCAGGGCACCATCAGGCTGGCCTGGCGGGTCGCGGCCTGGAACAGCGGGTTCTGGCGATAGAACTCGCCCAGGTAGCGGTCCTGGTCGATCGCCAGCTGGTTGGTCGGCACATAGCCGGTGTTGCGCGCCATCAGCGACGTGCCCTCGGCGCTGGTGGAAAAGCGCAGGAACTTCCAGGCGGCCTCGCGCTTGGCGGGGTCCTTCGCGATCAGCATGCCGGCGGCGCCGCCGGTCGGCAGGCGGCCGCGGGTCGCGTCGATGATCGGCATCGGGCCGGTGCGCAGCTCGAAGTTGCGGCCCACCTGCTGGATGGTGCCGCGCACGGCCGCCGTGGTCCAGAAGGTCATGCCCATGCGGCCGGCGGCGAAGGCCTGCTGCGCCGCGTCGCGCGTCAGGTTCGGCATGCCGCCTTCCTTGACCATGCGGTCCAGCAGCTTCAGGGCGTTCAGCCCCTCGGGGCCGGCGAAGGCCACGTCGCGCTCGTCCTCGGTCAGCATGCGGCCGCCGAAGCCGAACAGCAGCGCGCTGAACATCCAGTCATCGCCGGGCCAGGAATACCACATGCCGGTGATGCCATCGCCCAGCTGGCTGATCTTGCGCGACAGCGCAATGATGCCGTCCCAGTCGGTCGGCATGGCATCGGGGTTGCCGCCGGCGCGGCGCACCAGGTCGGCGTTGAAATACATGATGGGGTTGGAAGCCGCGTAGGCCAGGCCCGACTGGATGCCGCCGAAATGCGCCAGGGCCAGCATGTTGGGGGAATAGCCCTCGGCCGCGTAGTCGCCCTCCGCGCGCAGCAGCGGCATCAGGTCCTGGGCGATGCCGCGCTCGGCGAACAGGCGCAGGCGGTTGAAGCCTTGATAGGACAGGTCGATGGTCTGGTTCGTCGCCTGCTGGCGCAGCACCAGCTGCATGCCTTCCTCATAGTTCGGCGTCGTCATCCAGTTGATGCGGATGTTGGGCTCGCGCTTGGCGAACTCCGCCGCGATCGCGTCGTAGCTTTCCTTGTAGATCACGGGCTGGGCGTAATGGACGGTGATTTCGGTCGCGCCTTGCGCGCGCAGCACGCGCGGGGCGAACAGCGCGGCCGTGGAGGCGGCCAGGGTGCGGCGGTCGATTTTCATGGTCTCAGCCTTTGAGTCCGGTGGTGGCGATGCCTTCCACGAAGCGCTTCTGCGCGAACAGGAAGGCGAGGAGGAGCGGCGCGGTCATCAGCACGGAGGCCGCCATGAGCGCGCCGAAATCGTCGCCCGCTTCCTCGGTGCGGAAATGCAGAACGCCGAGGGCGGGGGTCGCGTGGTCATGGCCGGTGATGACGATCAACGGCCAGAACAGGTCGTTCCAATGGGCCACGACGGAAAAGATCGCGAAGGCGGTCGCGGCGGGCCAGGCGTTCGGCAGGATGATGCGCCAGACGATCGTGCCCTCGCGCATGCCATCCAGCCGGGCTGCGTGGATGATCTCGTCCGGCAGCTGCTTGAAGAACTGCCGGAACAGGAAGATCGCGAAGACCGAGATGGTGGAGGGCACGATCAGCGCGGCGAAGGTGTCGAGCCAGCCCAGCGCGGACAGCCCGACATACAGCGGCAGGGCCGGCACATGCGCCGGCACCAGCAGGCCCAGCATGACGAAGCCGAACACGGCGTCGCGGCCGGGGAAGCGCAGCTTGGCCAGCGCGTAGCCCGCCGGGATGGCGAACAGCAGCTGGAAGAACAGGATGCCGCCGCACATGATCGCGCCGTTCAGCAGATAGCGCGCGATCGGCACCTCCCGCAGCACGCGGCCGTAATTCTGCGCGATGGCCCAGCTTTCGGGCAGCAGCGTCATGGAGGCGCGGAAGATCTCGTCCGTCGGCTTCAGGGATGCCGAGAGCATCCAGATGTAGGGCGCCAGGAAGACCAGCCCCAGCACCGACAGGATCAGGATGCGGGGGCCATCGCTGGCGACAGCGGCGGCAAGCGGCCGAATGGCCGCCGCGGCCAGTGCCGCGAAGCCAAGCCGCCCGGATGGGCGGCGCCCGGCGTCTGAGGGCACGGAAAAGTCACGCATAATGCACCCGCTTGTCCATCACGCGGGTCTGGACCCACATCAGCGCCAGCACGATCGCCAGGAACACCAGCGTGATCGCGGCGGAATAACCCAGGCGGAGGAAGGTGAAGCCCTCCGTGTACATGGTGTAGAGCAGCACCTCGCTGGCCTTGTTCGGGCCGCCGCGCGTCAGCACCGCCACCGTGTCGAACACCCGCACGGCGCGGATCAGGCTGATGGTCACGACGAACAAGGTGGTCGGGCCCAGCAGCGGCCAGGTGACCAGGCGGAAGCGCTCCCACGCGCTGCGGGCGCCGTCCACATGGGCGGCCTCGCGCAGTTCCTTCGGGATGGCGGTCAGCCCCGCCATGAACAGCACCATGTTGAAGCCCGCACCCTCCCACACGCCGATGGCGGACAGCGAGAGCATCACGGTCGAACTGTCCGACAGCCAGTTGGGCCCGGCGATGCCGATGGCGCGCAGCGCCGCGTTGATGGGCCCGATGGTGGGGTGCAGCAGGTATTGCCAGGCGCTGGCCATGGCGACGGTCAGCGACACCACCGGCAGGAAGAACACGGCGCGGAAGAAGCCGCGCAGCGGCGCACGGCTTTCGATCAGCAGCGCCAGCGCCAGACCCAGCGCCACGCTGGCGGGCGCGACGAGGCCCACATACAGCACCGTGTTGCGGAAGCTTTTCAGGAAGCCCTGGTCCTCCAGCAGCTCCCGGAAATTCTCCAGGCCGATCCAGGCGGGCGGGCCCGCGCCCAGCTCGAAATCCGTGAAGGCCAGGGTGACGGCCGCCAGCGTGGGCGCCAGCACCAGCAGCAGGAAGGCCAGCGCCGCCGGCAGCGTCAGCAGCCAGCCGGTCGAGGACTCACGCATGTTGCGCGGCCTCGATCCCCAGCCGCCGGCCATCCGCGCCGAACAGCACGGCGCGGGCGAAATCGACCACCAGCGTCTCGCCCGGGGTGGCGCGCAGGCCGGGTTCGGCGCGCAGCAGCAGCTCGGCCCCGGCCAGGCTGGTGTGCAGCAGCGTGGCCTCGCCCAGATATTCGCTGTGCGCCACCCGCACCGCCCAGCCGGTGGCGGCCGGGAAGAAGGCCTCGGGCCGGATGCCGAGCGTCAGCGGCCCGCGCGCGCGGGTCAGCAGTCCGGTGGCGCGGCCGGCCAGCATCACCATGCCGTCGTCGCGCGCCTCGGCGGGCAGCAGGTTCATGCGCGGGCTGCCGATGAAGCCCGCCACGCGGATGTCGGCGGGGTTGTCGTAGATCTCGGCGGGGGGCGCCAGTTGCAGCAGCTCGCCGCCCTGCATCACGGCGATGCGGTCGGCCATGGTCAGCGCCTCGGCCTGGTCGTGCGTGACATACAGGGTGGCCGCGCCCACGCGGCGATGGATCTCCACGATCTCCCGCCGGGTTGCCACGCGCAGGGCGGCATCCAGGTTCGACAGCGGCTCGTCCAGCAGGAACACATGCGGCGCGCGCACGACAGCACGCGCGAGCGCCACCCGCTGCCGCTGCCCGCCCGAAAGCTGGCCGGGGCGGCGGTGCAGCAGCGGCGTCAGGCCCAGCGGCTCCGCGATGCGGGCCACATCGGCCGCGATGCCGCGCCGCTGCTCGGCACTGAACAGGCCGCCGAGGAAGGGCGCGCGCTGGATCGCCGACAGCCGGCGCATGGTCAGCGGCACGGCGATGTTCTCGGCCACCGTCAGGTGCGGGTACAGGGCGTAGGACTGGAACACCATCGCCACGTCCCGCGCGCCGGGGTGGGCGCGCGTCACGTCCCGGCCCTGGATCGTCACGCGGCCGGCGTCCGGGGTCTCGATGCCGGCGACGATGCGCATCAGCGTGGACTTGCCGCAGCCCGAGGGGCCGAGCACCGCCACGAACTCGCCGGGCTCCACGCGCAGGGAGACGCCCTTCAGCACCGGGGTGCTGCCGAAGCCCTTGCGGATATCCTCCAGAATCAGGCCCGCCACTTGCATCCCCTCGAACCGGTCGGGGCGCGGCATAGTCCCGCTGCATGCCACTGGCATGACGGGCGCGAGAAGCTTCCATGACGGCATATGCGGTTTTGCTGCGATGCCGTCATGGGCTATGCAGCCCGCCTGGGCATGATCCGCACGGGCGGGTCATGCCCAGGCTTTGCCGGAGCGCGCGATTCACGCCCGGGGTGGCCATCACCCCGGTCGATCGCGCTTACGGCGCCGGAGGGTAATGTGCGCAGCGCGATCAGAATGGCCTGGGGCAGTGTGGGCGTGGCCGTCGTGGTCTTCGCGCTGAAGCTGCTCGCCTGGTGGATGACCGACAGCGTGGCGCTGTATGCCGACGCGCTGGAATCCATCGTGAACGTCGCGGCCGCCCTGGCCGCCGTGGCCGCCGTGGTGTTCGCCGCCCGCCCGGCCGACGCCAACCACCCCTATGGCCATCACAAGGCGGAGTATTTCTCCGCCGTGCTGGAGGGCGGGCTGATCCTGACCGCCGCCATCCTGATCCTGCAGGAGGCCTGGGCCGGCTTCCAGGCGCCGCGCGGCCTGACCCTGCCGCCCGAGGCCCTGGCCGTGGCCGTGGTGGCCAGCGCGCTGAACGGCTTCTGGTGCTGGATGCTGTTCCGGCGCGGGCGGGCCCTGCGCTCACCGGCGCTGGTGGCCGATGCGCGGCACCTGATGACTGATATCGTCAGCAGCGTGGGCGTGCTGGCGGGCATCACCGCCGCGGCCGCCACCGGCCTGCATTGGCTGGACCCCGCTTTGGCGGCGCTGACGGCGCTGAACATCCTGTGGTCCGGCGTGCACCTGATCCGCGAAAGCCTGGGCGCGCTGATGGATGAGGCCCCGCCTGGCGAGGACCTGGCCCAGATCCGCCAGGTGCTGAGCGACAGCGCCCAGGGCGCGATCGAGGTGCATGACCTGCGCGTGCGCCGCGCCGGGCGCCGCACCTTCATCGAATTCCACCTGGTGGTGGAGGCGGACATGACCGTGGCTGCCTCCCACGTCATCTGCGACCGCATCGAGGCCGCGCTGCGTGCCGAGATCGGCGAGGCGCTGATCACCATCCATGTGGAACCCGAGGGCAAGGCCAAGCACAACGGCGTGCTGGTGCTGTGACCTCCGCCACCGGGGGGGAGCCCGGCCCGCGGCGCGCGGCCGCGCTCGCCGCCTCCATCCTGGTGCATGCGGCGGCGCTGGCCGCGCTGTTCTGGTGGCAGGGCCGCCCGCGCGAACGCCCGCCCGCCGTGATCGAGGCCGAGCTGTTCTGGGAACAGCCCGACCAGCCCTCTCTGGCCGGGGAGCCCGCCCAGCCCGCGGCACCCCCCGAACCCGAATCCCCGCCCGAACCCGACATTCCGCCCGCGCCGGAGGCGATGGCCCCGCCCCCGCCCGCCCCGCCGCCGCTGGCGGGTTTCGAGGGCCCGCCCCCGCCGCCGGACCTGGCCCTGCCGCCACCCCCGCCCGAACCGCCCGCC
>NZ_JAAABL010000048.1 GCF_009900765.1 Rhodovarius lipocyclicus | reverse complement strand
CGATGCCGAAAGCGGAACCTTGCGCCGTTCCGGGCTGGCTCGATCGAGCCAGCCCGGAACGTCGTAGCAACACTGTTACCTAGGCTGCCGGTCTAAACTGTTACCAAGGTTCACGGTTGTAGACCCCGACACCCCCGCAAAGGGTTGTAACAACCCTTTGAACCCATTTATCGGCGCCTTACCTTGGCAGGTGGGGCGCCATTTTCATTATTAATATCAATAAGAAACACCTTCCCAAGGTCAGCGCCAAACTGATGGGGTCCAGGGGCCTTTCGGCTCCTGGCGGGGATGCAAGGGGCGGCGCCCCTTGCTGGGGTCAGGGGCAAGGCCCCTGCGCTACCGGTTCAGCTCCGGCAGCACATACTTCTCCACCGCATCCGCCCCCGCGGCCGCGATCCGCGCCGACCCGATCAGCGCGGCCGGGTCGGTGCTGTTGCGCCATTCCTTGTATTCGTCGCCATGCGGCAGCCCGGCGCTTTCGCCCAGGATGTGCGCCCAGTTCCGCACCCGGAAGCCATGGGTCTTTTCCAGCCCCACCAGTTCCCGGTGGCAGGAATGGAAGATGCTGACGATGGTGTCCGCCTGCACCTCTCGCGCGGCGGCGACCAGGCGTTCCAGATGCGCGGGCAGCGCGCCGGGCACGCCCGCCAGGCCGAAACACATGTAGCTGGCGCCGCGATAGGGGTGCTCCAGCACCTCAAGCCCCGGCACCAGGCGCAGCAGGCCGAGCACCGCCGCATTCACCAGGGCGCGGTCGTTGAAGCCGGTGTGGGTGTCCACCAGCACCCGGCCCGCCACGGGGCGGGTCAGCAGGGGGGCCAGGGCGTCGCGGCGCTGCCACAGGGCCTCGGTGACGTGGGAATGGCCGAAGCGGGGTTCCTGCGTGGCGCCCATGAAATCGTCGAGGTTCATGTGGCAGGTCGGGCACCAGGTGATGACCTGCTTCGCGCCGCTGTCGTTGAAGTGGGACATGGTGCGCCGGGCCATGCCCTCGGCGATGCGGGGCTGGCTTTCCTTGGGGCTGCCGCAGCAGGCGCCGGGGCCGCCGATGGGGGCGGCCGGCACGCCCGCGCATGCCAGCAGATGGGCGGAGATGCGGATGATCTCCGCATGGCGGGTCATGTTGCAGCCGTACCAGAACAGAGCATCTGGCGGCCTGCTTGTCCCTTCCGCGCTGCGCGCTTCAGGGGCAGGACTTTGGGTCACAGCCACTTCTCCTGTTCGTCCGGCGTGAAGCCCAGCCGTGCGAAGGCCTTCACAGTGGGCATGGCGCGGCTGGCGTCACGCGGGGGCATGGTGCCGTTTTCCTGCGCCTGGAACTTGGCCAGGCGCAGCATCAGCATGGGGTTCACGCCCTCCGGGCAGGCGGGGATGCAGCTGCCGGTGCGGGTGCAGGCGGAAACCCAGCCCTTCGCGGCGGCATCGCCGGCACCGCCTTGCAACAGGTCCAGCACGCCGGCCACCACGGCGCCGGGGGCCACGCCCTCGGCGGCGGGGATGAACGGGGTCATCGGGCAGGCCTCGTAACAGGCGCCACAGCGGGTGCAGGCGGCGAGCATGCCCGCCGTCTCCTTCTCCCGCAGGTCGGACCAGTTGGCGTACATCGCCGTCAGACACTCCCGATCTTCTCTCTCAAGCGCCCGAACGGGCGCCGCCGGCAATCCGGCGAAGCCCTGGCGGCGGAGCCGCCGCCCGGCGTCCGAGGGCACACAAGACTACCAGTGGTTCACCCGGTCCCACACCGCGATCACCTCCTGCCCGCCATCCACCACATTGTAGTGGGTGTGGGCGGCGACGGTCATGCAGGTGTGGTTGGGCGCCACCCGCACCTTGTCGCCGATATGGAAGGACGGATTGCCGGGCACCACCACCTCGCCATGCTCCTGATAGGCACGGCGCATGATGGCATCGCCGAAGCTGGGTTTGCCATCGATATCCAGCATGCGGCCGAAGCCGAAATCCTTCGGCGCGGCCTCGGTGCTGCGGTCCTTGCTCATGGCCATGGCGCCGGCATCCAGCAGCACCGTGCCGCGATCCGGGCGCTGGCCGATCACGCTGGCCAGCACCGTCACCGCGATATCCTCCAGCGGGTGGGTGCCGATCTGGCCCTGGAACAGGTCGCCGAACATATAGACGCCGGCCCGCACCTCGGTGATGCCCTCCAGGCTTTTGGCGTAGAGCGCGGTGGGGGAGGAGCCCATCGAGACGATCTTGGCCTTCAGCCCCGCATCGCGCATGGCCTGGGCGGTGTCGGCCACAGCCTTCCGTTCGGCCTCCGCCACCTCCTCCATCTGCGCCTGGCTGCGGCCGAGGTAGGAATGCCCGCCATGGGTGAAGGTGCCGAGCATCTTGTTGCCCAGCGCGCGGGCCACGGCCATCGCACCCTCGGGCACGGCGCCGCCGCGATGCTCGCCGCTGTCCACCTCCACCAGCGCCGCGATCTGGCCGGGATGGGCCGCGATCTTTCCGGCCATCTCCACATCGTCGGTGATGATCTTGATGCGCGCGCCGGCCGCGTTCATCGCCGCCACGCGCTCCAGCTTCTGCGGCGTGATGCCCACGGCATAGATCTGGTCGATCCAGCCGGCATCGGCGAAATACTGCGCCTCCGCCAGGGTCGAGACGGTGATGGGCCCGAAATTCGGCGCGGCCAGCATCGCCACGTCGCGGCTTTTCGCGGTCTTCATATGCGGGCGCAGCACCACGCCGGGGTGGCGGGCCATCGCATCCGTCATCAGCTTCAGATTGCGCTTCAGGATGGACAGGTCGAGCACCAGGCAGGGCGTCTCAAGGTCATTCAGGGTCGTCACGGCCAAGTGGCCTCCGTATCGATGGGCAGAGAGGGTCGCGGGACATGCTTCCAGTCGAAGCGCGTCAGGATGGGCGAGGTTAGGCCCGGCCCATCCACCTCCACGATCTGGTCGTGCTGGAAGAACTCGTCGAAGCCGCCGCGGAAATGGCCGCGGCTTTTCACCACCACCGCGCGCTGGGCCGCGATGTCGATGCCCAGATGCTCCAGGAAGGCGGGGTCGGCGCATTGGGTGCGCTCGGAGATCACGACGACCTCGATCCCGCCAGCATCGTGTGGCCGATTCACCGCCTCCGGCCCCGCGGGCCTCGGCGGATCGGACACAAGCCGCAGCCGGGCCGTCTTGCCCAGCTGCATCACCGTGCCGCCATAGATGCCGCGCCGGCCGGTCACCTGGCCGTCGGACAGCTCCACCACCTCGGCGGGGGCGGAGAACTCGCGGCTGAACTCGTCCAGCCCGCCCTGGTTGAACACGGCGGTGAAGCGCGCGCCCTTGCCCAGCTGATGGGCCTCGGCCGCCAGCCGCGCGTCGTTGATCACGCCGAACACCGCGCCCCGCACGCCCGCCGCGTGGAAGGCGCGCAGGATCTCCATCGTGTTGCCGCGCCCGCCGCCGCCCGGGTTGTCCGCCACATCGGCGAAGGCGAGCGGCACGTCGCTGGTCAGGGCGCGTTGGGTCGCTTCCTCGATCGGCGTCAGGCGCGCGATGAAGCGGTGGCGGCGCGCCCAGGCGGCCTCGGCCAGCTCCTGGGCCAGCGCCTCGGCGGCGTCCCGCTCGGTGGCGGTGACGACCACGGTCATGCCGTTGAAGGGCGTGTCGCCATAGGCGAAGCCCCCCATGACGGAGACATTGGCGATGCGCGGGTCCATCCCCGCGCGCTGCTGGCCCAGGTTGATCACCTCCGCATAAGGCCCCTGGGCGGTCAGCATCGACACGGTAGGCGCGATGATCGGCAGGCGGCGGTGCGCGCGCACGAAGCGCTCGCCCGCCAGCAGCCGGCGCATCAGCTGGGCGGATTCGACGCCGCGCTCCCGCATGTCCAGGTGCGGGTTGGTGCGATAGCCGACGAAGGCATCGTTCAGCGCCACATTCTCCGCGCTGATATTGCCATGCAGGTCATAGCTGCAGACGAAGGGCACATCGCCCAGAATCTCCCGCACCAGGGCCTGCAGGGCGCCTTCGGGGTCGTGCAGGTGTTCGGCCAGACCCGCGCCGTGCAGGACGGCATAGACCCCCTCCACCTGGCCGCGCAGGGGTTCGAGCCCCGCGCGCCATTCGGCCATGAAGCCCTCGAACACATCGCGCGCCACGGGGCCCCAGGGCTCGGACATCGCCAGCATGACGGGGCGCGGCTGCCACGGGCCGGTCGCGTCCATGGCGGTGACGAAGCCCGGCATCTCACCCAAGGCGCGGGAGGATGCGGCGCGGGCGTCGGTCACGATCTCCTCGCCGCGCAGCAGGCAGCGGTTGGTGAAATCGTGCAGGGTGGCGACGGGCGCCCAGCGGTTGCACTCGATGGAAAAGCCCAAAAGGGCGATGCGCGGCGCGCTCATACGGCGACCCCCAGGAATTCGGCATAGCGCGGCGTGGCCTTCAGCCCGGTGCCGGTCAGCACCACCACGGTCTTTTCCGCGCCGCCGATCCGGCCCGCGGCCAGCAGCCGCTCGAAGGCCGCCGCCGCCTGGGCGCAGGTGGGCTCCACATAGACACCGCGCCGCGCCAGCATCAGGGCGGCGTCCTTGATCTCGTCCTCGGTCAGCAGCACGGCGCCGCCGCCGCTCTCGCGCATCGCCTGGATGCATTCGCGCTGGCGCAGGGGTTTGGCGATGGCCGTGCCCTCCGCGATGGTGGGGATGGCCTCGGCCTCCGGCAAACCCAGTTCCGCGCGGCCGATTGGGCCGCAGTTTTCCGGCTGGGCGGCGAAGATGCGCGGCAGGCGGTCGATCTGGCCCGCCCGCAGCAGCTCCGAAAACCCGATGTAGCAGCCCAGCACGTTGGAGCCCGCGCCGCAGGGCACGATGACGTTGTCGGGCGCCTGGAAGCCCAGATCTTCCCACAGCTCATAAGCCAGCGTCTTCGTGCCGTGCAGGAAGAAGGGCTGCCAGTTGTGGCTGGCGTAGAAGATGTTCGCGGCCTCGGCCTCCGCGGCCTCCGCGCAGTCCTGGCGGGTGCCGGGGACGAGTTCGATCTCGGCGCCCACCGCGCGGGCCTGCACCGTCTTGGCGGGGGAGGTGTAGGCCGGGACCATGATCTTGGAGCGCATGCCACCGGCGGCGGCATAGGCGCTGACGGCGGCGCCGCCATTGCCGGACGAATCCTCCAGCACATGGCCGATGCCCTGGGCGCGCAGCAGGGACAGCATGACCGAGGCGCCGCGGTCCTTGAAGGAACCGGTGGGCATGAACCACTCGCATTTCAGCAGCGCCGTGCCGCCGGCCAGCGGGAACTCGATGAGGGGGGTGCAGCCCTCACCCATCGTGATCGGTGCGTCGGGGATGAAGGGCAGGGCGGCGGCATAGCGCCAGATGCTGCGCCTGGACCGGTCGATGTCGTCGCGGGAGATGCCGGGCAGGTCTGTCAGCAGCAGAGGCTGGCGGTCGTCGCCGCACCAGCGGGGGGTGGCGAGCGGCCAGGTCTGGCCGGTGAAGGGGTCGAGATAGGCGGTCTGGCTCATGGGGGGAGACAGTCGCCTTGGCGGGGTGGGGAGGCAAGCCCTGGGGGCGGTAATGTCCGGCGGCCCGGCGGCGGGGGCGTCGCCCCCGTGCCCCCACCAAGGGCGCTGCCCTTGGAACCCGCCAAAGGCCGGGAGGCCTTTGGAAACCGGAACTTTATAGCCATCTACTCTAGGATGGAGTCGCCAAGCCATGACTACTAGCACGAAACTAAATTCTTGGGATCACAGACCTCGCTCTGAAATGTGCACTCTTCAGAATCGGGACTGATTATTGCAATGTACAGCAATGCAGGATTGGGAATCTGCCTGGAAGCAGAGCGCTATACCGGTCGTTTGGCGGTCTGGGGAAAAGGGCACGCAGCTCGCGGTTCGTTTACCCTACTCAGGGAATAACCATCTCTGGCTGCGCAGCCATCGCCGAAGCAAACCAAAATGGGACTCCAAAGGAAAATATTGGAGCGTTCCAAAGTCTTGGTTAAACGACATAACTGAGCGTGCCTTGGTTGAATTCGGTTCAATTTACATAATCCAGCCCTACCGCGCATTTGAGATATGTGCATCTGCGTGTCAGAATGCGATTGGTCATGAGTGCACATGCTCCTGCATGGGAAGGTATCATGGCCACGGAAACGACGGCTCTTGGTTTGAAGTAACAGACGCCTTTTCGTTTCGGACACGCAGGAGAGGCCAGACCGCCAGTAAGAACTGGGCCGTTCGCAAGCTTGTCGCTCGGAGCCTGCCTCCCAAACACTCGGGCTCTGAGAATCTAGTCGAACGTTAAGGTGATGGCAGGTCCAGGAGGCACTGCCTCCTGGCGGGGTGGTCAGGGGCGGCGCCCCTGACTGGGGTCCAGGGGCAAAGCCCCTGGAAAAACCTCCCCACCCAACTTCCCAAACCCCCGCATCCGCCCCAGCCTACCCCCCATGCCGCTCACCCCACTCCCCGCCCTCGCCCAGGCCCTCGTCCGCATCGACAGCCGCAGCCGCCTCTCCAACCTCCCCGTCGCCGACCGGGTCGAGGCCGAACTCCCCGGCTTCCACATCGAGCGCCTGGACTACACCGACGCCGCCGGCGTCCAGAAGCGTTGCCTCATCGCCCATCGCGGCCCACCGGGCGGCTATGCCCTGTCCGGCCACATGGACACGGTGCCCGAGACCGGCTGGACCAATGACCCCTGGTCGGGCGCCATCGACGCCGAGGGCATCCTGCATGGCCTGGGCAGTGTGGACATGAAGGGCCCGGTCGCCGCCTGCATCGTCGCGGCGCGTGAGTGCCCGCCCGAAACCCCCGTCACCCTGCTGATCACCACCGACGAGGAATCGACCAAGGCCGGCGCCCGCGCCGTCGCGGCCAGCCCTTACGCGCGCTCGCTCGGCCTCAAGGGCATCATCGTGGCGGAGCCGACCGGCCTGGCGCCGGTGCGCGGCCACCGCGCCCATGTCGCCTTCACCGCGGTGGCGGAGGGGGTGCAGGCCCATTCCTCCACCGGCAAGGGCGTGAACGCCAACTGGGCGCTGATCCCCTTCCTGGCGGAGATGAAGGAGATCTTCACCCGCCTGCGCACCGACCCCGCCTGGTTCGACACCGCCTATGACCCGCCCTTCAGCGACTTCAACCTGGTGATCGACAATCACGGTACGGCGGTGAACGTGACGGCGGCCCGCGCCACCGCGCTGATCAAGTTCCGTTACTCCCACCGCATCGACCCCACGCCGATCATCGACGCGGTGCGCGGCGCCGCCGACCGCGCCGGCATCAACGTCACCTGGGCGCTGGAGGGCACGCCCCCCGAGCTGCCGCTGGACCACCCGCTGATCCGGCTCTGCGTGGCCGAAACGGGCCAGCAGGCCACGACCGTGCCCTTCGGCACCGATGCGAGCGAGCTGCAGGCGCTGGCCCCTTGCGTGATCCTGGGCCCCGGTTCCATCGCCACCGCCCACACCCCGCACGAGCATGTTTCGCTCAGCGATCTTGCGAAGGCCGTGGATTTATACAAACGTTTGCTCGCCACTGGCTGAGCCACGGGGGAACAACCCGGGCCGGGCGGTGGCGAAAGATGGGAAACGTCATGAACATCAATAGCTTCGCCTCGCTCGATCCCTTGATTCGCCCCCGTTCCATCGCCATTGTCGGCGCTTCGGACGACGCGACCCGCATCGGCGGGCGGCCCATCGCCTATATGAAGTCGCAGAATTTCCACGGCACGATCCTGCCGGTGAACCCCAAGCGCGACGTGATCCAGGGCATCCCCGCCTATGCCGATGTCGCCGCCCTGCCGGAGGTGCCGGATGTCGGCCTGATCGCCGTCTCGGGCGATGCCGCCCTGACCTCGGTGGAGGCGCTGGGGAAGAAGGGCGCCAAGGGCGTCATCATGTTCACCGCCGGCTTCGCGGAGATGGATGAGGACGGCGCGAAGAAGCAGGAGGAGCTGACCGCGATCTGCCGGAAATACGGCATGCGGCTGCTGGGGCCGAACTGCCTCGGCCTGTTCAACGCGGATATCGGCTTCTACCCCATCTTTTCCTCCGCCTTCGACGGCGGCTGGCCGGTGAAGGGGCGCATCGGCATCGCCAGCCAGTCCGGCGCCTATGGCACCCATGTGTATTCGGTGGCGCGCAACCGCGGCCTCGGCACGCCGGTCTGCGTCACCACGGGCAATGAGGCCGATGTGGCCCTCGGCGACGTGCTGGGCTGGATGGCCCAGGCGCCGGAGGTGGATGTGATCCTGGCCTATGCCGAGGGCATCCGCGAAAGCAAGAAATTCCTGGCCGCGCTGGAGCTGGCGCGCGCCAACCGCAAGCCGATCGTGATGATGAAGGTCGGCCGCAGCGCCCTGGGCGGGGAAGCCGCGAAATCCCACACCGCCTCCATCGCCGGCGACGATGCCGTGACGGAGGCCGTGCTGAAGGAGTTCGGCGTGCTGCGCGCCACCAGCACGGAACACGCGCTCGATGTCGCCTATGCCGCCACGCGGC
This sequence comes from Rhodovarius lipocyclicus, assembly GCF_009900765.1. Lineage (GTDB taxonomy): Bacteria > Pseudomonadota > Alphaproteobacteria > Acetobacterales > Acetobacteraceae > Rhodovarius > Rhodovarius lipocyclicus. Next base: position 17,718 of record NZ_JAAABL010000048.1, on the reverse strand, counting down.
GCATCTATCCGGTGCACAACACGCTGGGGGTGCTGACCGTCTCGGGCGGCGCGGGCGTGCTGATCTCCGACGCGGCGGAGGCGCTGGGCTTCGACATGCCGCCGATGCCCGAGGACGCGCAGAAGATGCTGAAGGGCCACATCTCCTTCTGCGCGCCGCGCAACCCGGTGGATTGCACGGCCCAGGTGGTGAACCAGCCGGCGCTGATCGGCACCTTCGCGGAAAGCCTGGTGGTGGATGGGGGCTACAGCTCCATCCTGGGCTTCTTCACCCAGACCGGCGGCAGCAAGATGATGGCGCCGCATATCCGCGCCGAGATGAACAAGGTGAAGGCCCAGCACCCGGACCGGCTGTGGTGCCTGTCGGTCATCGCCCCGCCGGAGATGGTGCGCGAATACCAGGATGACGGCTTCCTGGTGTTCGAGGACCCGACGCGGGCCGTGGTCGCCCTGCACGCGATGGAGCATTTCGGAAAGGCCTTCGCCAACCACAATGTCTGCGCCGTGCCGCTGCCCGTGGTGGAGTTGCCCGACACCACCCCCAGCGAGGCCGAGGCCAAGCGCATCCTGGGCAATGCCGGCGTGCCCGGCGTGCCGGAATATGCCTGCGCCGATGTGCATGTCGCCGTCGATGCGGCGGAGGCCATGGGCTATCCGGTGGTGCTGAAGATCCTGTCGCCGGACATCCTGCACAAATCCGAAATCGGCGGCGTGATCCTGGATGTGGAGGACGCGCTGAGCGTGCGCCACGGCTTCGAGACGCTGCTGCAGCGCGCGAAGGAACACGCCCCCACCGCCCGCATCGAGGGCGTGCTGGTCGCCAAGCAGATCAAGGGCGGCACGGAGATGGCCTTCGGCGTGGTGAACGACCCGGTCTTCGGCCCGGTCGCCATGGTGGGGCTGGGCGGCATCTTCATCGAGGTGCTGAAGGATGTGGCCTTCCGCCGCTGCCCCTTCAGCCCGGCCGAGGCCGAGGCGATGATCCGCTCCCTGAAGGGTTTTCCCCTGCTGGACGGCGCGCGGGGGCGGCCCAAGGCCGACCTCAAGGCGCTGAGCACCGCCCTGTCCAACCTCTCCGCCTTCGCCACCGCCGCCGGGCCGCGCCTGGCCAGCGTGGACATCAACCCCGTCTTCGCCCTGCCGGACGCCTGCTACGCCGCCGACGCGGTGCTGGAGATCACGCCGTGATCGACCCCGTCGCCCTGCTGAACTACCCGATCCCGGAGATCCGCCAGACGCTGCGCTGGCAGGATGTGGCGCTGTACAATTTCAGCGTCGGCCTGGGCGCGGACCCGATGGACAAGGCGCAGCTGCGCTTCCTGGACGAACGCCAGCTGGTCGCCATGCCCAGCATGGCGGTGGTGCTGGGCTATCCGGGTTTCTGGGTGCAGAACCCCGCCACGGGCGTGGATTGGGTGAAGGTGGTGCATGGGGAGCAATCCCTGACGCTGCACAAGCCCCTGCCCACCAGTGGCGAGGTGGTCGGCACCAGCCGCGTCACCCGCATCATCGACCGCGGCGCGGGCAAGGGCGCCATCATCTACTCCGAGCGCGTGGTGAAGGATGCCGCGACCGGGGAGAAGCTGGCCACGCTGGCGATGTCCACCTTCGCGCGCGGGGATGGCGGCTTCAACGGCGACCCGGGCCCCGCCCCCAAGCCTCACCCGGAGCCCGACCGCGCGCCGGACCTGGCGGTGGAACTGCCCACGCGCCCGGAACAGGCGCTGATCTATCGCCTGAACGGGGATTTCAACCCGCTGCACATGGACCCCGACGTGGCCGCCAAGGCGGGTTTCCCGCGCCCCATCCTGCATGGGCTGGCCAGCTTCGGGGTGGTCTGCCACGCGCTGATGCGGGGCCTGTGCGAGTATGACGTGACGCGCTTCGGCGCGATGGACGCGCGCTTCTCCTCCCCGGTCTATCCGGGGGAGACGCTGCGGACCGAGATCTGGCACAAGGAAGGCGGCGCCGCCTTCCGCACCCGGGTGGTGGAACGCGGCATCGTCGTTGTTTCGAACGGGAAGTTTCGCTTTGCGTGAACAGGCGTATTCTCGGGGGGAAGTCTCCCCCCGAATCCCCCCTCTACTTTTGCAAGTCCGGGCCGGCATTCCCCATCGGGGTGCCCTCGAACTCGCAAAAATAAAAGAATGGGGGCCCTGGGGAAATTCTTTTCCCCTGTTTCGGGTCATCGAGGAAATGGAACACCAATGATCAACAAGATCGTGCAGAGCATGGCCGAGGCGATGGAGGGCATCAAGGACGGCTCCACTGTGCTCATCGGCGGTTTCGGTTCCGTCGGCCAGCCGGATGCGCTGATCGAGGGGCTGATCGAGCAGGGCGCGAAGGACCTGACCTGCGTCGCCAACAATGCCGGCACCGGCCATGTGGGCCTGGCGCGGCTGATGGAGCTGGGGCGGGTGCGCAAGATCATCTGCTCCTTCCCGCGCAGCGCGGGTTCGGTGGTGTTCGAGGAGCTGTACAAGGCCGGCAAGCTGGAGCTGGAGATCGTGCCCCAGGGCACGCTGGCCGAGCGCATGCGCGCCGCCGGCGCCGGCATCCCGGCCTTCTACACCGCCACCGGCGCCGGCACCCTGCTGGCGCGCGGCAAGGAAGCGCGTGAGTTCGACGGCCGCGACTATATCCTGGAAAAATCCCTGCCCGCCGATGTCGCGCTGATCGAGGCGTGGGAGGCCGATCGCTGGGGCAACCTGATCTACAAGGACAGCGGCCGGAACTTCAACCCGGTGATGGCCATGGCCGCGACCCTGACCATCGCGCAGGTGCAGAACATCGGTGAGCTGGGCACGCTGGACCCGGAAAAGATCGTGACCCCGGGCGTGTATGTGAACCGCGTGCTGCGCGTCGATCGCGGCGCGCCCTGGGCGTGAAGACGGATTTATGGACCGGGGCCGCGCGCGGCCCTAACCTCTCCCAACGGAGGAAATAACCAATGCAGCCCTTTTCCCGCAGCCAGATGGCGGCGCGCGCCGCCTCCGATATCCCGGAAGGCTGGGTGGTGAACCTCGGCATCGGCATGCCGACGGCCATCGCCGACCATGTGCCGCTCGACCGCGAAGTGATCTTCCAATCCGAGAACGGCGTGATCGGCATGGGCCCCGCCCCCGACAAGGCGCATGAGAACCCCTGGCTGATCAACGCCGGCAAGGCGATGGTCACGCTGCGTCCGGGCGGCTCCTACGTCCATCACTCCGACAGCTTCGCGATGATCCGCGGCGGGCACATCGACCTGTGCGTGCTGGGCGGCTTCGAAGTAGCCGAGAACGGCGACCTGGCGAACTGGGCCACCAGCGAGAACGACAGCGCCCCCGCCGTGGGCGGCGCGATGGACCTGGGCGCCGGTGCCAAGCGCCTGTGGGTCATCATGGACCACACGACCAAGGATGGCCGGCCCAAGCTGGTGGACCAGTGCGGCTATCCGCTGACCGCGCTCGGCACCGTGAACCGCGTCTACACCAACCTCGGCGTGTTCGATGTGGTGAAGGGCACGGGCTTCGTGGTGCGCGACCTGGCGCCGGGCGTCACGCTGGAATACGCGCAGTCCCAGTCCGCCGCGAAGCTGCACACCACATGAGCAGCGCGGCGGGGATCGCGCCCTACAGCGATGACCAGGCCGAATCCGCGCGGATGATCCGCGACAGCGCGGCCGGATACGCAACCGACGTGGCCCGCGCGCGGGCCCTGCGCTTCACCAACCCCGGCTTCTCGAAGGACACCTTCCGGGAGATGGGCGAGCTGGGCTGGATCGGCCTGGCGGTGCCCGAGGCGGCCGGGGGCTCGGGCCTCGGCATGGTGGAACTCGTCACGCTGTCCGAGGAACTCGGGCGCGGGCTGGCGCCGGAGCCGGTGATCCCGGCCACCCTGTCGGCCCTGCTGCTGGCCGAGGCCGGTGAGACCGAACTGCTCGGCCAGCTGCTGGCCGGCGAGGCCGTGGTGCTGACCGCCTGGCAGGACCGGGCCGCGACGCTGAAGCCCTGCCTGGATGCCGCGGCCACGCGCCGCTTCATCCCGATGGCCGCCGGCGCCACCCATTTCCTGGTGCCGACCGAGGCCGGGCTGACGGTGGTGGAAGCCGCCGGCGCGGACCTCGTCACGGAACCCACCAATGATGGCGGGAACCTCGGAACCCTGCGCCCCAAAACCTACCAATCGGTCGGTCAGGCCACCCTCGGCCCCGCGCTGGACAAGGCCGCGCTGGCCACCGCCGCCTATCTGCTGGGCGGCATGGAGGCGGCCTTCGCCATGACGCTGGCCTATCTCAACACCCGCCAGCAGTTCGGCCGCATCATCGGCACCTTCCAGGCGCTGCAGCACAAGGCGGTGGATGTGAAGGTGCAGATCGCCCTGACCCGCGCGGCGGTGGAACAGGCGGCGGCGGCGCTGGATGCCGGCACCACGGGCGATGCGGCCTCGGCCCTCGTCTCCCGCGCCAAGGCGCGCGCCAGCGAGGCCTCGATGATCGTGGGCCAGATGTGCGTCCAGCTCTCGGGCGGCATCGGCTACACGGACGACTACGATGTGGGCCTGTACCTGCGCAAGGCGATGACGCTGGCCCCGCTGTTCGGGGGCGCGGCCCTGCACCGCGCCCGCTTCGTGCAACTCAGCCCCGAGACGGAGGACGCGTGATGGATGCTCCCGTGATGCGCGTGGTCGCCGAGAAGCAAGGCGCCGTGCTGACCCTGACGCTCGATTACCCGGCGCGCCGCAACGCGCTGGCCATGCCCCTGCGGCGTGAGATCGAGGAGGCGATGGAGGCCGCCAGTTCCGACGGCACCCGCGCGGTGGTGATCACCGGCGCCGGCGGGCATTTCTGCTCGGGCGGCGATATTTCCGGCATGGATGTGAAGGGCATCGTGGATGGGCGGGAGCGCATGCGCCGCACCCACCGCTTCATCCAGCTGATGGCCTTCGGCAATTTGCCCGTGGTGGCGGCGGTCGAGGGCTATTGCGTCGGCGCCGGCCTGTCGCTGGCCTGCATCAGCGACACGGTGATCGCGGGCGACACCGCGAAGCTGGGCGCCGGTTTCGGCAAGATCGGGCTGATGGCCGATCTCGGCCTGCCCTTCACCCTGCCGCAGCGGGTGGGCGTGGCCAAGGCGCGGCAGATCCTGCTGTATCACAAGCAGTATTCCGCCGCCGAAGCCCTGGCGATGGACCTGGTGGATGAGGTGGTGCCCGCCGGCCAGGCCCTGGCCGTCGCGCAGGAACGCGCGGCCTTCCTGGCCGAGCAGGCCCCCGCCCCCATGGCCCTGACGCGCCAGATGCTGGCCCAGGGCCTGCATGACGCGCTGGAGGTGGAGCGCCACTTCCAGGCCGCCCTGTTCGCCACCGGGGACTTCCGTGAAGGCCGCGACGCCTTCCTCAACAAGCGTCAGCCCGTCTTCAAGGGGGTGTGAGATGAACGCCATCGCCGGGACCGAACCCGAGGACCTGAACGCGCTGGATGACGACAGCTTCCGCCTCGTCGTCCGCCGCTGGATCGAGGCGAACTACCCGCCCGAACTGCGCAACCCGCCCAAGCGCCTGCATTGGGAGGAGAACAACCCCTGGTACTTCAAGCTGGCCGAGAAGGGCTGGCTGTGCCCGGGCTGGCCGCGGGAATATGGCGGCCTCGGCCTGGGCCCCATCAAGCAGATCATCTTCACCGAGGAGCTGGAACGCTGGGGCTGCGCCCGCAGCAACGACCATGGCATCATCATGCTGGGGCCCTTGCTGATCCGCTATGGTTCCGAGGAGCAGAAGAAATACTACCTGCCGAAGATCCTCAGCGGCGAGCATGTGTGGTGCCAGGGCTATTCGGAACCCAATTCCGGGTCCGACCTGGCGTCGCTCCGCACCTCCGCCGTGCTGGACGGCGACGAGTATGTGGTGAACGGGCAGAAGATCTGGACCACGCTGGCATCCGACGCCAACTGGATCTTCCTGCTGGTCCGCACCGACCCCACGGCCAAGAAGCAGGAGGGCATCTCCTTCCTGCTGGTGGACATGAACACGCCGGGCATTACGGTGCGCCCCATCATCAACCTCGAGATGCATGACGAGTTCTGCGAGGTGTTCTTCGACAATGTCCGGGTGCCCAAGGCGAACCTGGTCGGCCAGCTCAACAAGGGCTGGGACATGGCGAAGGCGCTGCTGAGCTTCGAGCGCATCTACCTCGGCAGCCCCCGCCAGTCGGCCTATGCGCTGACGCGGCTGAAGCAGCTGGCGGAGAAGATGGGCGTGTTCGAGGACCCGTCCTTCGCCACCACCTATGCCAAGCTGCGGACGGATTTCGAGGATCTGAAGGCGCTGTACGGCCGCTATGTGGAAGTGCTGAAGCGCGGGCAGCCGCTGGGCGCCGATGTGTCCCAGTTGAAGATCGTGCAGTCCGAGCTGTTCCAGCGCATCACCGAGACGATGATGGCGATCGCCGCCGAAAACGCCGGGTTGATGGAACCGATGGAAGGCAACCGGAACCTGAACCCGGCGGGGCTGTACATCCAGGCGCGGCCGACGACCATCTATGGCGGCACCAGCGAGATCCAGCGCAATATCATCGCGAAGAACGTGCTGGGTCTTCCGGGTTAACAAAAATACCTGATGCCCGGGATTGCACCGGCAACAGAACGCCCATTAGCCTTCCCCGGCATATTCGGGGTCGGCTGATGGGTTTTTCTATGCGGGTGGGCGTGGTGCTGATGGCCTTGGCGGCCACGGGCTGCGCGGGCGGCAAGAATGTGGGCAATGCCGGCAACGGCCCAGCCACGGGCCAGCGCTTCACGAGCTTCCCGGGCAATCCCTGGTCCGTCTCCTGCCTCACCTTCCCCGGCATGCCCGAGGACCAGCGCCAGAGCTGCCGGGCGGAGCTGCAACTGGGCACCCCGGCCTCCGCCATCCAGGCCGGGATGTTCACCGTCACCGGGGGTGCACGCTGGCTGCTGCGCACCCAGGCGCCGGTGACGGGCTTCGCGGTGCAGGTGGATGGCCACCCGGTCATCTATTTCGGCCGCTGCCTGACGCCGGGCATGCCGTGCTCCATCGACCAGAACGTCGGGCCGCAGATGACGCAGGAACTGCTGGCCGGGCGCTTCCTGGTGGTGACGGTGTTCGGCCCCTGGGGGAACATGACCCAGCGCTCCCCCACCGCGGGCTTGGCGGAGGCGCTGCGCAGCGCGGTCTCGCAGACCTCCCCGGGCGTGCTGCGGCCGGAGAACATGCCGCCGCCGGGCAGCGTGATGCCCCCGGCCGTGCCGGCGCCCGCCCCGGCGGCGCCCGCCGCCCGGACCACCGGCCGCCCCCTCAACTTCTGAACACAAAAAACCCCGGCAGGCCTGCGCCCGCCGGGGTTCCTGTTTGGAAGGGGCCCGAAGGCCCCCGCCGGATTACTCGCCCTTGGTCGCCATCTCGCGCTGGCGGCGGATGGCCGCGCCCAGGATGTCGCCCAGCGAGGCACCGCTGTCGGAGGTGCCGTAGTCGCGCATCGCCTCGCGCTCCTCCTGCACTTCCTTGTCCTTGACGGACAGCGCCAGGCGGCGCGCGGCGCGGTCCACCTGCAGCACGCGGGCGTCGATCTTCTCGCCGACCGCGAACTTCTCGGGGCGCTGGTCCTGACGGTCACGCGCCAGCTCCGCACGGCGGATGAAGCCCGTGAGGATCTCCTCCACGCGCACTTCGACGCCATTGGCCTCGATCTTGGAGACGATGCCCGTCACGATGTCGCCCTTGCGGACGCGATCCAGCACCTCGGCGGCCGGGTCGGCCTCCAGCTGCTTGATGCCGAGCGAGATGCGCTCCTTCTCGACATCCACATCCAGCACCTTGGCCTTGACGATCTCGCCCTTCTGATAGACGGCGAGCGCCTGCTCGGCCGGCTGATCCCAGGAGAGGTCGGACAGGTGCACCATGCCGTCGATGTCCGGGCCAACCGCCACGAACAGGCCGAACTCGGTGATGTTGCGGATCTCGCCCTCGATCACGCTGCCCGGCGGGTTCTTCTCGTAGAAGACATCCCACGGGTTGCCCTGGGCCTGCTTCAGGCCAAGGCTGATGCGGCGCTTGGGTTCGTCCACATCCAGGATGAGGACTTCGACTTCCTGGCTGGTGGCCACGATCTTGCCCGGGTGGACGTTCTTCTTCGTCCAGGACATCTCGCTGACATGCACCAGGCCTTCGACGCCCGGCTCCAGCTCCACGAAGGCGCCGTAGTCGGTGATGTTCGTCACGCGGCCGGAGAACTTGCCCTGCACCGGGTACTTCACCGCCACGCCGTCCCACGGGTCGGACATCAGCTGCTTCATGCCCAGGGAGATGCGCTGCGTCTCCTGGTTGAAGCGGATGACCTGCACCTTGACCTTCTGGCCGATTTCCAGGGCCTCGGACGGGTGGTTGATGCGGCGCCACGCGATGTCGGTCACGTGCAGCAGGCCGTCCACGCCGCCGAGGTCAACGAACGCACCGTAATCGGTGATGTTCTTGACCACGCCGTCCAGGATCATGCCTTCCTTCAGGCCCTGCACCAGCTCGGCGCGCTGCTCGGCGCGCGTCTCTTCGAGGACGGCGCGGCGGGACACGACGATGTTGCCGCGGGCGCGGTCCATCTTCAGGATCTGGAAGGGCTGGGACTGGCCCATCAGGGGGCCCACATCGCGCACCGGGCGGATATCGACCTGGGAGCCGGGCAGGAACGCCACAGCGCCGCCGAGATCGACGGTGAAACCACCCTTCACGCGGCCGAAGATGATGCCGTTGACGCGCTGGCCGGCATTGGCGGCCTTCTCAAGGTTCGTCCAGGCTTCCTCGCGGCGGGCCTTCTCACGGCTCAGGACGATCGAACCGTCCTTGTCCTCATAGCGCTCGACAAACAGCTCGACCGTGTCGCCGGCCTTGATCTCGGGCTTCTGGCCCGGGGGAGCGAATTCCTTGAGCGGAACGCGGCCCTCGCTCTTCAGACCGACATCGACAACCGCGAAGTCATCGTCGATCCGCACGATGCGACCAGTGACGACGGAACCGGCGAAACCGGTATCCGGGCCCAGCGTCTCATCGAGCAGGGCAGCAAAATCTTCCATGGTATCAACCAAGTGGCTTGGTCCTAGTGGCCGGGCCGCGATATCGCGGGTCAGCCGGGTTTGCGCCCCCGCCGACACGGACCACCCGTGGACAGGCACGGCTTGCGGTACACCCCGCCAAAGCCCCGGGCGCGTAACGGTCCGCCCAGTTTCCGTAGGCCCCGAAAGGCCAAAAACGCCCCAAAAGGCGCCTGAGTGGGGCATATCCGCTTATGCAACGGCCGGGTCAAGTATTGAATCGCGAAACATGGGTGGGGTGCAAAGACCGCGAGGGTTGCGCCCCTGGCAGGAGTCGAAAGGCCCCTGGCCCCCAGAAGCTCTGGCACTACATCCCGGTGGCGCGATTCCATCTGATTTTCATCATGAAAATGGCGCCCCACCGGCCAAGGCAAGGCGCCAATCCATGGGTTCCAAGGGTTGCTACGGCCCTTGGCCTTACACCCGCGCCGAAAGCGCCAGCGCCGGCGCCTGTTTCGGCGCCCTGAACTGCCCGCGCGCCCCATAGCCCGGCACATGCGCCCTGGGCAGGGCCGCCCCCGCGATGGTCTCGATCACGCGGGATTGCAGCGCGATCGCGCTTTCCAGCAGCTTGCGGTTTTCCGCCCCCAGGTTCTGCAGCCGCGAGTGCAGGTCGGCGGTCACCTGGCGCTGCCCCACCTCCGTGCGGGCGCCGATGCGGGCGGCGGCGGCGAAGGCCTGGGCGAAGGCGTCGCTGGCCTGGATCTTCACGCTGGCGAGCGTCGCGGCCCGGTTCAGGTCCAGCGCGGCCAGGGCCTGGTTCTCGGCCTCCAGCGCCTCGGCCAGGCGGGTTCCTGCGGTGATCACGGCGTCCATCATGGGCGGCTCTCCTGCGTTGGGGTTGCGGTGGCGTTCGCCTGCACCTGGATCATGTGCCGCAGCACCATGTCCCGGATGCCGATGCCCCCGGCGCGGGCCACGTTGTTGGCCAGCGCGTCGGTCATCATGGGTTGCCATTGTTCCTCGGCCGCGCCGCCGCCGAAGGTGCCGCGCGCGTTGCGCACGGTGTCGAACATCGGCTTCAGCATCATGGACAGGAACTGGCCTTCCAGCCGCTGCGCGGCGTCGCGCATGCGGGGGGTGGCCTGGGACAGGTTGGTGGTGGCGGCGATGTCCATCAGCGGATCTCCAGCTCGGCCTGCAAGGCACCGGCGGCCTTGACGGATTGCAGGATGGTGATGAGGTCCCGCGGGCCGACGCCCAGGCTGTTCAGCCCGCGCACGAGTTCCTGCAGGGAGATGCCGCCGCGCAGCACGCCCAGCCGGCGCTCGGCCTGGTCATCCACCTCGATCTGGGTGCGGGGCACGGTGGTGGTCTCGCCATTGGACAGCGGGTTGGGCTGAGAGACCTGGGGCGTTTCCGTGATGCGGATGGTCAGATTGCCCTGGGCGATGGCGACGGTGGAGACGCGCACATTCGCCCCCATCACGATGGTGCCCGAGGCTTCCTCGATGATCACCCGCGCGGCCTGGTCGGGTTCCACGCGCAGCTGCTCGATATCGGTCAGCATGCCGATGGGCTCCCGCCCGCGCAGAGAGAGCAGGACGGTGCGCGGGTCCGTCGCGCGGGCGCTGCCGGCGCCCATGGCGCGCTCGATGGCGGCGGCGATGCGGCGCGCGGTCGTCAAATCCGGGTTGCGGAGCGAAATGCGCAGCTGGTCCCGCCCGGCCAGGGAGAACGGCACGCCACGCTCGACAATGGCGCCGGAGGAAATGCGGGCGGAGGTCGGCACGCCGCGGTTGACGCTGGCCGCCGCCCCGCGCGCGGCGATGGCCCCGGTGGTGACCGCCCCCTGGGCCACGGCATAGACCTCTCCGTCCGCGCCCAGCAGGGGGGTGACCAGCAGCGTGCCGCCGGTCAGGTTGGTGGCGTCGCCGAGCGCCGAGACGGCGATGTCGATGCGGCTGCCGGGCTGGGCGAAGGCGGGCAGGTTGGCCGTGACCATCACGGCTGCGACGTTGCGGGTGTCCAGGCGGGTTTCATTGTCCCGCGTGTTCACGCCCAGGCGTTCCAGCATGCCGACCAGGGATTGGCGGGTGAAGATGGCGGTGCGCAGCCGGTCGCCGGTGCCGTTCAGCCCCACGACCAGGCCGTAGCCCACCAGCTGGTTGTCGCGCACGCCCTCGAAATCCGCGATGTCCTTGATGCGCACGGGCTGGGCGATGGCGGCGAGGCTGGGCAGCAGCGCAAGCGCCACCACCAGAGCCATTTTCGCCAGTCGGAAAGTATTTTCCCGCATCATCGCCCAGTTCCGTCTGTTCGGGCGGGGCGAAGCCCCGGCGTATTCGCCGGTTCGGGGATATTCCCCTGGCCTCGCACCATCCGGAATGACGGTGGCAAGTGCCGTGCCAGGGTTTTGGCCCGGTCTGGCAGGCTCCGGCCCGGCAATCCCTGCCGGGCGGCGGCAATCCAGGCGGGGTCCCGGCAATAGGGGGTTGGGTGATGGACATGCGCGTACAGCGAAGCCAGGGGGCGAAGGGGGCCGGGGCCGCCCAGGGCACCCAGCCGGGCCAGGCCGGGTTCCGCCTGCCGGGGGCCACGCCGCAGGGGGGCACGGTGGGGGCCGCCGGGGTGGTGTCGCTGGGGGCCAGCCTGCCGCTGGCGGCGCTGGCGGCCAGCCGGGGCCCCAGCCCGCGTGATGCCGTGGCCCAGCGCCGCGCGCGCGGGCTGCTGGGGGGGCTGACGGCGTTGCAACGGGAATTGCTGGGCGGCGCGCCGGACGATGCGGCGCTGCAACGCCTGCTGGGCCTGCTGGAGGGCGAGGACGGCGAAGACCCCGCCCTGAGGGAGGCCGTGCAGGACCTGGCGCTGCGGGCACGCATCGAATTACTGCGCCGTGGCCTGGATCGTGCGCGGGGTTGCTGAAAATTGCTCAGCCAAAGTGCATGGTTGCGTGAAAACTGCGTTTCAGGGGGTTGGGTCAGGGGTTCACCCCCTTTTCTTGCGAATGGCTCGCGCATATGGTGCGGCGCGCCTGCCACCAGCCAAACGTCGGGTTTGGCGTGGCGTAGTGGGGACGTTCTCAATGTTGGCCACGCTTCCGCCGGATTACCGTCCCTCTGACGACGAAGAGTTCATGAATCCCCTGCAGTTGGAGTATTTCCGGCAGAAACTGCTGCGCTGGCGGCTGGATCTGCTTCGGGAAGCCGGGGAGACACTGAACAGCCTTTCCGAAGGCGGAATCGCGGAGGCTGACCTGACTGACCGCGCCAGTGTCGAGACCGACCGGGCGCTGGAACTGCGCACCCGGGACCGGGCCCGCAAGCTGATCGGCAAGATCGATCAGGCCCTGGACCGCATCGAAAACGGCACCTACGGCTATTGCGAGGAAACGGGCGAGCCGATCGGCCTGCGCCGCCTCGAAGCCCGCCCCATCGCCACCATGTCGATCGAGGCGCAGGAGCGCCACGAGCGCATGGAACGCATCCACCGCGACGACTGAGAGCGCGCCGCGCTCACACGAAAAAACCGGCCCCCCTTTCGAGGGGCCGGTTCCGTGGGGCTCGGAGCTCCCGGCTCCATGGCTTCCGGGAGATCAGGCCCCCCGTGGGCTACCCGCGGAGACCGGAGGCAGGCACCCAGATGGTGCGGTCACGGCCGGCGACGTTCTCCACCGCGGGCACCTGGCCCGCGAGGCCCTGTTGCGCCGGGCCATTGTCCAGATAGCTGATCACCGGCCGACCCTCATCCACACCCGTGACGACGGCCACGCCGCCGCCCACGATGTTGCCGCGCGCGGCCTGGCCGTACACGACATGCTGGCTGGCGAAATCGCCCGCGATCCGGGGGGCTTCCTCGGCGAAGGCCGCGGTGGTGGAAAGCAGCGCCGCGACGGCGGCAATGGCGAACTTGTTCATATCCGGTCTCCTGTTCTCTCTGTGAGGGCCGCCGTCTCCGGCCGCCCTTCGGTGAACAGACAGATGCTCCGTTCCGCCGCACTTTCCCAATCATGGCTCGGCATCGTGGCCATACGCCCAGGTTATGAAACCTTTTTCGCACCGCACCCCGGGTTCCCCTCCCCCCGGAAAGGGGCCTAGCCTCCGCTTCCGGAACCGCTGTGAGGCTTGCCGTGACCGCTCTTTACGCCCTCCCCGCCACCGAGATCGCCGCCCGGGTGAAAGCCCGGCAGCTGTCCGCCACAGAGGTGACGGAGGCCGTACTGGCCCGGATGGATGCGGTGAACCCCGCCATCAACGCCGTGATCCTGCCCCTGCATGAGGAAGCGCGCGAGGCCGCCCGCGCCGTGGACGCCGCCATCGCGCGCGGCGAGGACCCGGGCGCGCTGGCCGGCGTGCCGATCACCATCAAGGCGAATGTGGACCAGAAGGGCCACGCCACCACCAACGGGCTGGTGTTGCAGAAGGACCTGATCGCCGAGCAGGACAACCCGATGGTGGCCACCCTGCGCCGCGCGGGCGGCGTCATCATCGGCCGCACCAACACCCCGGCCTTTTCCCTGCGCTGGTTCACCAGCAACAACGTGCACGGCCATACCAAGAACCCCTGGAACCCGGGCATCACGCCGGGCGGGTCCTCGGGCGGGGCGGGTTCGGCCACGGCGGCGGGCATCGGCGCCATCGGCCAGGGCAGCGATATCGGCGGCTCCATCCGCTATCCGGCCTATGCCTGCGGCATCCATGGGCTGCGGCCCACGCTGGGGCGCATCCCGGCCTGGAACGCCTCGGGCGCCGAGCGCGACATCGGCGGGCAGCTGATGGCGGTGCAGGGCCCGCTGTGCCGCACCATCGGGGATATCGAGCTCGCCTTCCAGGTGATGACCACGCGCGACGCGCGCGACCCCTGGTATGTGCCCGCCCCCCTGAAGGGCCCGGAGGCCCCCAAGCGCGCCGCCCTGTGCATCCGCCCCGAGGGGCTGAACACCGTGCCGGAGGTGGAGGCCGCCCTGCGCGACGCCGCCCGCCGCCTGCAGGATGCCGGCTGGACCATCGTGGAGATCGACAGCCTGCCGCCGCTGCGCGAACCCGCGCGCCTGCAATCCCAGATGTGGCTGGCCAGCCTGCCGCGCGGCGGCATGGCCCTGGCCGAGAAGGAGAACGAGGCGGCCTCGCTGGGCGTGTACCGGCACATGATCGCCATCACCCCGCCGGCGGACCTCAACAGCTTCCAGGATGCGCTGACCAAGCGCGCGGGCTTCGTGCGGCAGTGGATGCTGTTCTTCGAGAAGTATCCGGTGGTGATCTGCCCGGTCTCGGCCGAGCTGCCCTTCCCCGACCAGCAGGACACCAAGGGCTTCGAGGCCTTCCAGCGCGTGCTGGAATCGCAGCTGACGCAGGTGGGCCTTCCCTTCATGGGGCTGCCGGGGCTGACGGTCTCCACCGGCCTGGTGAACGGCAACATCCCCGTGGGCGCGCAGCTGCTGGCCGGGCGCTATCGCGAGGATCTGCTGATCGCCGCCGGCGCCGTTATCGAGGCGGGCGGCACCCCCGCCACCCCGGTGGACCCCGCCCTGTGACCGCCCTGTTCGCCCTGCCCGCCCATGAGATCGCCCGCCAGGTGAAAGCGCGGGAGGTCTCGGCGAAGGAGATCACCGAGGCCGCGCTGGCGCGGATGGACGCGGTGAACCCGGCCATCAACGCCATCACGGTGCCCCTGCATGAGGAAGCGCGGGCCGCCGCCGCCGCGGTGGACGCCGCGATCGCGCGCGGGGAAAACCCCGGCCCGCTGGCGGGCGTGCCCGTCACCACCAAGGAAACCACCGACCAGACCGGCCACCCCACCACCATGGGGCTGGTGACGCTGAAGGATAACATCGCGGCGCAGGACAGCCCGGTGATCCAGAACCTGCGCAAGGCGGGGGCGGTGATCATCGGGCGCACCAACACGCCGGCCTTCGCCACGCGCTGGTTCACCAGCAACAACCTGCATGGCGCGACGAAAAACCCCTGGGATGCCGGGCTAACGCCGGGCGGCTCCTCGGGCGGGGCCAGCGCCGCCGTGGCGGCGGGCATCGGCGCCATCGCCCATGGCACGGATGCGGGCGGTTCCATCCGCTACCCGGCCTATGCCTGCGGCGTGCATGGGCTGCGGCCCAGCCTGGGGCGCATCCCGTCCTGGAACGCCTCGATGCCCGAGCGCGATATCGGCGGGCAGCTGATGGCCGTGCAGGGCCCGCTGGCCCGCTGCATCGAGGACGTGCGCCTGGGCCTGCTGGCCATGGCGGCCCGCGACATCCGCGACCCCTGGTGGGTGCCCGTGCCCTTCGAAGGCCCCGCCGCCCCCCGCCGCGCGGCGCTGTGCGTGGCGCCGGAGGGCATGGCCGTGCAGCCCCCCGTCATCGCTGCCCTTCGCGACGCCGCCGCCCGCCTGGCCGATGCCGGGTATGAGGTGACGGAGGTCGATGCCCTGCCGCCCCTGCGGGAGGCGGTGCGGATCAACCTGGCCCTCTGGACCGCCTTCCTGCCGCGCGGCGGGCTGGCGGCGGTGGAACGCGAGGGCGAGCAGGCGAGCCTGGACAGCTATCGCTACATGATGGAGATCGCCCCGCCCCCTGGGCTGGATGGCTATCAGGACCTGCTGACGCGCCGGGCCACCCTGCTGCGGCAATGGATGGTCTTTTTCGAGCAATACCCGGTGGTGCTGTGCCCGGTCTCGGGCGAGCTGCCCTTCCCGGACCAGCTGGACACCCAGGGCTTCGCGGCTTTCCAACGCATCGCGGAGGCGCAGACCATCATGCTGGGCACGCCGGCGCTCGGCCTGCCGGGGCTGGCCGTGGCCACCGGCACGCAGGGCCGCACGCCGCTGGGCGTGCAGTTGCTGGCGGGACGTTTCCGGGAGGATCTGCTATTGGCCGCGGGCGCCGAGATCGAGAAGCGCGGCCTGCCCGAACTGCCTGTGGAGCCCCAATGATGCGCCTTGCCCCCCTTATGCTGCTGCCGCTGCTGGCGGCCTGCGCCACGCAGCCCAGCCAGGACGCCTGCCCGGGCGATTTCACCCTGACCAACCAGTCCTCGCGCCCGGTGGAACAGCTGTATGCCGGCTCCGACCGCGACCTGCTCGACCCCTCCGTGCTGCCGCCGGGCCAGACGGCGCGGCTGCGGGCCCAGCAGCCGCTGAACACCCGCCTGCGCCTGGTGTTCGACGACGGCCGGGCGGTGGAGCTGGGGCCGGTGAACCTGTGCTCCCTGCCGCGCGTGGTGGTGGGGCCGGGCGGCATCCAGGCCAATCCCGGCGGGCGGTAACGCTCCTGGCATGTGATTTGCCTATCCCGTAGGCGGACCGGGGTGCCCGGCTCACGTCGCGGGGAAGATGCGCCAAAGATATGCACACTCCCCGTGCATTCGCTTCACGGGAGAGCACATGAATCGTCGCCAAATCCTCGCCACCGGGCTGGCCCTGCCGCTGGCGGCGCCCGCCCTGGCCCAATCCGGCGCCTGGCCCACCCGCGGGTCCATCCGCCTGATCGCGCAGTTCCCGCCCGGCGGGCTGGTCGATACCGTGGCACGGCTGATGGCGCCCGCCATGTCCCAGGCGCTGGGCCAGACCGTGGTGGTCGAGAACCGCGCCGGCGCCGGCGGCGTGATCGGCACCGATTTCGTCGCCAAGGCCGCGCCGGATGGCTACACCTTCCTGGTCAGCCATGCCTCGGTGCATGTGTATTCCACCGCCACCATGCCCAGCCTGCCCTTCGACCCCGTCACCGACTTCACCCATATGGGCATGCTGGTCGAGGCCTCGAACGTGCTGCTGGTGAAGGGCGACAGCCCCTATCGCACGCTCGACCAGTACGTCACCGCCGCGAAGACCCGCGCCGTGCGCTATGGCAGCTCGGGCATCGGCTCCGCCCCCCACCTGCTGGGCGCGATGCTGAGCGCCGAGGCCGCCGCCCCCCAGCTGGACCACGTGCCCTATCGGGGCAGCGCCCCCGCCCTGCAGGACCTGATGGCGGGCGTGATCGAGAGCTTCATCGACCCCATCACCACCAATGTGCAGATGATGAAGGATGGGGTGCTGCGCGCGCTCGCCGTCTCCACCCCGCAGCGCCTGCCGGCCTTCCCGGATGTGCCGACCTTCGCGGAGCTGGGCTTCCCGAAGCTGACCAGCGCGCAATGGCTGGGCCTGTCCGCGCCCAAGGGCCTGCCGGCGCCGATCGCGGAACGCATGACGGCACTGATCCCGGCCCTGGTCACGCGGCCGGAACTGCGCTCCCGCTTCGAGGAATTGCAGACCCTGCCGCGCAACCCGCCGCCGCTGGGGGCGGATTTCGTGAACATCATGCGCCAGCAGATCACGGATTGGACCGCCGTGGCGCGGCAGTTCAATATCGTGGTGAGCTGAGGCGCGCGGCGGGGGCTTTGCCCCCGGGCCCCAGTCAGGGGCTCTGCCCCTGACGACCCCGCCAAAGGCCGAAAGGCCCTTGGAACCCATCTATTGGCGCTTCATCTTGGCAAGCGGGGCGCCAATTTTATATTCAAAATCAATAGGAAACACGTTTCCAAGGCTTGGCTCCAACTGCTCGGGGTCCAGGGCCGCTACGGTCCTGGCGGGGGTGTCGGGGGTGTTCAGACCGGACACATCCCTGACTGATGTTCGGAGAGATGGTTGACGGTTTTTGGGTGAGAGTTTCGCGGGAGCGGAGCGATGCCCTGGAAGCCTGTATCGATCATGGACAGTCGCCG
>NZ_JAAABL010000047.1 GCF_009900765.1 Rhodovarius lipocyclicus | reverse complement strand
GGCCTGGGCCTCGCTGGCCGGGGGCAGCGGCATGCCGCGCGCGGCGGCCTCGGCCAGGATGGCGCGGGCCAGGGGGTGGGCGCTGCCGGCCTCCACCGCCGCGGCCTCGGCCAGCAAGGCGGCGCGGCTGACACCCGGCGCGGGCAGCAGCTTGGTCACGCGCGGGTGGCCCGCCGTCAGCGTGCCGGTCTTGTCGAAGCCGATGGCGGTGGCCGCACCCAGCGCCTCCAGCGCGGCACCACCCTTCACCAGCAGCCCGCGCCGCGCCCCGGCCGACAGGCCGGACGCCATGGCCGCCGGCACCGAAATCACCAGCGCGCAGGGGCAGGCGATCAGCAGCACCGCCAGCCCGCGGTACAGGCTGGTCTGCCACGCCCAGCCCAGCAGCGGGGGCGCCAGCAGGATCACGGCCAGCGACACCGCCATGGCCCCGGGCGTCCACCAGGTGGCGAAGCGTTCGATGAAGCGCTGCGTGGCGGCGCGGGAGGCCGTGGCATCCTCCACCAGCCGGATGATGCGGGCGATGGTGTTCTCGGAGGCCGCATGGCTGACGCGCACGCGCAGCACCGCCCCGGCATTGATCGCGCCCGCCACCACCGCATCGCCCGGGCCGCGCGGCACCGGCACGCTCTCCCCGGTCACGGCGCTTTCGTCCAGCTCGGACTGGCCGTCCTCGACCACGCCATCCGAGGGCACGCGATCGCCAGGGCGCACCAGCACCAGGTCACCCACCGCGAGTGCCGAGGCCGGCACCTGCACCGTGACATCATCGGGGCCGAGGCGCAGCGCCGTGTCCGGCATCAGCTTGGCCAGCGCGCGGATGCCCGCCCGGGCGCGGCCGGCGGCCACATTCTCCAGCCACTCGCCCACGGCGAAGAGCAGGACGACCACCGCCGCTTCCTCCGCCGCGCCGATCACGATGGCGCCGAGGGCGGCCACGCACATCAGCGTCTCGATGCTGAAGGGCGTGCCGGCGCGGGCCAGCGCGATGGCCCGGCGCCCGAAGGGGATCAGCCCCGCCAGGGTGGCGGCCAGGAACAGCCATTCCTTCGCGGCGGGCAGCAGCAGCCCCGCGATCCAGGCGGCCGCGACCAGCCCGCCCAGCAGCCAGACCAGCCGCGCCTTGCCGGTGTTCCACCAGGGGGTGCCGGCGGGGGCTTCCTCCTCATGATCATGGCCGTGGCCCGCGTGATCGCCGGGTGCCGGCGCCGGGCCCGGGGCTGCGGCGGCGGCGGCGGCGGCGGCGGCGGCGGCGGCCGGAGCGATGGCGTATCCCAGCCCCCGCACCACCCCCGTGGCGCGCGCCGAGGCCTCGGCGGAGGCCGCGTCGAAGGACAGGCGCTCCGCCATCAGGTTCACCTCCACCGCGCTGACGTCCGGCAACGCCTCCAGCGCCGTGGTGATGCGCGCCACGCAGGCGGCGCAGTCCATCCCACTCACCCGGAAACTCAGCCTGGAACCGCTCATCGCAGTGTCTTTCCTGTCTGGTGGCATGGCCTGCTTCCCGGGGTGGGAAACGGCGCGCGACCCCCGCACCCGCCGAGGCGGGGCAAGGAGACATAGTTTGTCATTCCGGCGTCACTCAGCAACGCGGGCGGCGGGACATATCGGGGGTACGGCATCACGCCGCAGAAAAAGGAAAACGCCTCATGTTCCGCACGATCCTGCTGGCCAGCGCCCTGCTTTCCGGCCCCGCCTTTGCCAGCACCGCCTTCGCCAGCCCCGACATCCGCCTGATCCCCGGCGGCGCGGAGGGCAACGCCCCCCTCCATGTGGACGGCAACGAGGCGGGCGGCACGCCCATCATCCACCGCCCCGCCACGCCGCCCGGCGGCCCGGTGCGCAACGGCCCCGCCCGCCTGTCCGGTGACGCGCAGGAACCCGGCGTGACCTACACCGGCCCCGGCCAGGGCAACCACGGCAATGGCACGACGCCCAGCATCATCGGCACCGATGAGGGCCGGCCGCTGCTGCGCTATCCGGGCTGACAGCCGCATCACCCTGCCATGCTCCCGTATGGCAGCGTGACCCGAGCGATCAGGCCACCGCCCTGGGCCTCATCCAGTTCCAGCCTGCCGCCCTCGGCCAGGGCGAAGCGCTGGGCAGTGGCCAGGCCCAGCCCCAACCCACCGCCGCCCCGCGCGGGGTCCAGCCGAACGAAGGGCTGCAGCGCCTGCACCCGCTGCGCCTGGGGAATGCCGGGGCCATGGTCCCGCACCTCGACCACCACCTCACGCCCCGCCACCCGCAGCGCCAGGCTGACCGGCGGTGCGCCATGGGCCAGCGCGTTGTTCAGCAGGTTCTGGAAGGCCCGCTTCGCCGCCACCCGGCGCAGCGGCAGCACCAGGTGGTCCGGCCCCTCATAGCGCACGTCATGGCCCAGGTCCGCCGCCTCATCGGCCAGGGTCTGCAGGATGGCCGCCAGGTCGGCGCGCACGGCGGGCTCCGCGTCCCGCCCCTCCCGGAAATAGGCCAGCGTGCCGGAGACCATGCCCTCCATCTCCCGCACCTCGGCCTCGATGCGGGTGCGTTCCTCGCCTTCCGGCAGGAAGGAGACACGCAGCCGGAGCCGCGCGAGCGGCGTGCGCAGGTCATGGCTCAGCGCCGCCAGCGCCTCCGTCCGGTCCTCGATCAGGCGCACGATGCGCGCCTGCATGGCGTTGAAGGCCTGGGCGGCCTGGCGCACCTCCACCGGACCGCTGGTGGACAGGATGGCCGGCCGGGGGTCGCGCCCCAGCCGGTTCGCGGCCTCCGACAGGCGGCGCAGGGGTTCGGTCATCCAGCCCACCACCGGGATGGAGGCCAGCAGGATGCCGAAGGCCATCGCCGCCACCAGCAGCCAATCCCCCACATTCTCCGGCAGGCCATGGGCGGGCGGGTCCTCGACCGTGAAGCGCACCCAGCCTTGGTCACCCACGCGCAGCCGGCCGCTGAGAGTGGAATCATCCCGCCCCGCCACCTCGGCACGGGGGCCGAGACGGCGCTGCAACTCCCGCGCCGCATCGCCGGCCGGGGCCGCGGGCCATTCCGGCCGCTCCCGCTGCCAGGACAGCGCGATGCCCGGCAGGGACAGCGCCGCGACCGCCTGGGGCCGGGTGTCCTCCGTTTCCATCAGCGCGGTGCCGGCGGCGGCCAGGATGCGGTCCGTCACCTGCGCCTCGAAGGCGTTCAGCTCCGCGCCATGCAGGGTGCGCTCATGGATCAGCATGCTGCCGACATGCAGCAGCGTCAGCCCGCCCACCAGCAGCCACACCGTGCGCCCGGCCAGGCTGCGCGGATCGAACAGGCGCCACAGCCTCATTCCCGCGTCACGGCCGGCACGAAGACATAGCCGCTGCCGCGCACCGTCTTGATGATGGCCGGGCTGCTGTCCCCCGGCTCGATCTTGCGGCGCAGGCGGCTGACCTGCACGTCCATGCTGCGGTCGGAGACGTCGATGCTGACACGCCGCTTGGCGATTTCCATCAGTTGCTCGCGGTTCAGCACCCGTTGCGGGTGTTCCAGGAAGGCCAGCAGCAGGTCGTATTCCGCCCCCGAGAGGTCCACGATGGCGCCGTTGGGGGAGAACAGCTCCCGCGCCTTCAGATCCAGCGCCCAGCCGGCGAAGCACAGGCGCCGCGCGACGCCCTCCGGGCTGGCGGGGTCGCCCATGGAGCGGCGCAGCAGCGCGCGCACGCGGGCCACGAACTCCCGCGCGCCGAAGGGCTTGGTCACGTAATCGTCGGCGCCCATTTCCAGCCCCACCACGCGGTCGGTTTCGTCCCCCCGCGCGGTCAGCATGATGATGGGGATGCGCCCGCGCTGGCGCAGCCGCCGGCACAGGTCGAACCCCGAGGCGCCGGGCAGCATCACATCCAGCACGATCAGGTCGGGCGGGGTGGCCGCGTTCTCCAGCAGGTCCCACATCTCCCGCCCGTCGCGGGCGGGCAGCACGCGGAAGCCGGCATCGCGCAGCAGCCGGGCGACGAGGTGGCGCATCTCGCCATCATCCTCCACCACCAGGATGCTGGCCTCCGGGTCCAGCAGCCGGTCCTCCCGCGCTTCGGTCAAGGCGTCCTCCTACGGTGCCACGGGGAAGCGCACGGAACGCTGCGGCTGGCCAGGCAGGGTCAGGGATGCCACCACCCGGGTGCCGCGCGCCACGAACTCCCCCTGCCCCACCAGATAGGCGTTCCCGGGCCCGGCCGCGAGCCGCAGCGTCTGCTGCCGCCCCTGGGATTGCAGCACCGCCGAGCCGGCCACGCCCGTGGCGGGCATGGGCTGGTCCTGCTCGTTCAACAGATAGATGCGCAATTCGCCATCGCGCAGCACCAGCTCCAGATGCTGGTTGCCGAGCTCGGCGACCACGCCGCCATTGGGGCCGGCGCCATGGCTGTGGGAATGGCCGGATTGGGCCAGGGCGGGGGTGGCGAAAGGCAGGGTGAGGAAGAGGCGACGGAACATGAAGGTTCTCCTGATGGGTGGTTCGGTTGAGGGCCCTGCCCTCAAACTCCCGCTCGGGGGGAAATGACTTTCCCCCCGAGATCCCCCCATTACTTTTTGGGAGTTTTCAGGGGGAATTTTCTCAGTATTATCAATACTATATTTCAATTTACCACGAGAGCACCGCGGAGTGGTGCGCCACTGGGGTCCGGGGACACGTGTGTCCCCGGCCGGGAGGGTGTGGGAGGGGCTGCGCCCCCCCCAGGGACGGCGCGCCCCATCAGAACGCCTCCTGCATCTTGCCTTCCGCCTCCTCCCGCAGCCGCTCCAGCGCCGGCCGCCCGAAGCGGTGGAACAGGATGGGTGTCACGAAGGTATCCAGCAGCGTGGCCGTCACCAGCCCGCCCAGGATGGTGACCGCCACCGGGTGCAGGATCTCCTTGCCCGGCGCATCCGCGCCCACGGTCAGCGGCAGCAGCGCGAGCCCCGCCGACAGCGCCGTCATCAGCACCGGCGTCAGCCGTTCCGCGCTGCCGCGCAGCACCAGCGCCAGGCCCCAGCGCTCGCCCTCGAACAGAGCCAGGTTCAGGTAGTGGCTGATCTTCAGGATGCCGTTGCGCGCCGCGATGCCCGTCAGCGTCACGAAGCCCACCAGGGTGGCGACCGAGAGCGGCAGCCCCGCGATCCAGATCGCCGCCACCGCGCCGATCAGCGCCAGCGGCACATTGCCCATCACGATCAGCGCCAGCACGGCCGAGCGGTAGCGCGAGTACAGCACCACAAAGATCAGCGCGAGCGACAGCGCGGCCAGCACGCCGATGGTGCGCATCGCTTCCTCCTGCGCCTGGAAGGTGCCTTCGAGCGCGGTGGAATAGCCGGGCGGCAGCTCGATGCGCGCCAGCTCGGCGCGGATGCCCGCCACCACCTGCGCCATGTCGGCCCGGCCATCGGTGTTGGCCTGCACCACGATGCGCCGGCGCGCGCCCTCCCGCAGCACCTGGTTAGGGCCATCCGTGTCCTCCACGCTCGCCAGCAGGCGCAGGGGCACGCGCCCGCCCGGGGTTTCGATCAGCGCATCGGCCAGCCGCGCGGTGGTGCGGTCGGCATCGGGCAGGCGCAGCACCAGGTCATAGCGGCGGGCGCCGTCCATGATCTGGCTGACCACCTCGCCGCCGGTCAGGGATTGCATGCGCGCCAGCAGCGCGGGGGTGGAGACGCCGTAGAGCGCCGCGCGCTCATGGTCGATCGCGATGCGCAGCTGCGGCACCCGCACCTGGCGTTCCAATTGCAGGTCCACCAGCCCCGGCACATTGGCCGCGAGGCGGGTGCGGATGCCCTCGGCCACCGCGCGCAGCCGGTCCAGATCGTCGCCGAACACCTTCAGCGCGATCTGCGCCTGCACGCCCGAGAGCATGTGCTCCAGCCGGTGGCTGATCGGCTGGCCCAGGCTGACCGAGCCCGGCAGCACCGACAGCCGCGCCCGCAGATCGGCCAGCACCTCCGCGCGCGGGCGGGCGCTGGGGGCTAGGTCCACATCCAGCTCGGAACGGTGCACGCCCTCCGCGTGCTCATCCAGCTCGGCACGGCCGGTGCGGCGGCTGACGCCGCGCACCTCCGGCACCTCGCGCACCAGCGTCTCGGCCACGCGGCCCAGATCGCTCGACTGGTTCAGGGAGATTCCGGGCTGGAAGGTGAGGGAGATCAGCACCGTGCCCTCATTGAACACCGGCAGGAAGGCGCGCGGCAGCAGGGGAATGGAGGCCCCGGCCAGCAGCACCGCGCCGCCCGCCAGCCCCAGCACCGCGCCCCGCCGCGCGAAGGCCCAGCGCAGCAGCCGGTCGTTCAGCGCCTTCAGCCTGCGGACCAGCCAGCCCTCATGCCCGCCCAGATTCTTCATCCCCGGCAGCAGGAAGTAGCAGAGCACCGGCGTGACCGTGATCGACACGATCAGGGAGGACAGGATGGCCACGATGTAGGCGACGCCCAGCGGCGCGAACAACCGCCCCTCGATGCCCGACAGCGCGAACAGCGGCAGGAAGACCAGCACGATGATCATGGTGGCGTAGACGATGCCGGAGCGCACCTCCATGCTCGCCTGCGCGATCACCTGGGCGATGGGGCGGGGCTTGGGCAGGTGCCGGTTCTCGCCCAGGCGGCGGAACACGTTCTCCACATCCACCACCGCGTCGTCCACCAGCTCCCCCACCGCGATGGCGATGCCGCCCAGCGTCATGGTGTTGATCGACAGGCCGAGCGCCGAGAACACGATCACGCTCAGCAGGATCGAGAGCGGGATGGCGGTCAGCGAGATGAAGGTGGTGCGCGCGTTCAGCAGGAAGCCGAACAACACGATGGTGACGACCACCGCCGCTTCCAGCAGCACCTGGCGCAGATTGGCGATGGAGGTCTCGATGAAGCTGGCCTGGCGGAACTTCACCCGGTCCGCCCGCACGCCGCGGGGCATGCCGGCCTGCAGACCGGCCAGGGCGGCCTCCACCGCGCGGGTCAGGCGGATGGTGTCGGCGCCGGGCTGTTTCTGGATGCCGAGGATGACGGCGGGCCCGGCATCCACCCCCGCGTCGCCACGCCGGAAGCGCGCGCCGAAATCCACTTCGGCCACCTGGCGCAGCAGGATGGGCTGGCCCTCCCGGAAGCCGACCGGGGCGTTGCGCAGATCCTCCAGCGCGGTGGTGCGGGCCAGGTTGCGGATCAGGTACTCCCGCCCCGCCTGGTCCACATAGCCGCCGCCGGCATTGGTGCCGAACTGGCGCAGCGCCGTCTCCAGCGCCTCCATCCTGATATCGAGCAGCTGCATCCGCCGCAGGTCCGGCATCACGCGGAACTGCCGCACCTCCCCCCCGATCGGGATGATCTGGGAGACACCGGGAATGGTCAGCAATTGCGGGCGCATCACCCAATCGGCCAGGGTGCGCAGCTCCATGGGGGAGACACTGCCATCGGCCGGCGCGGTCATGGCCACCAGCATGATCTCACCCATGATGGAGGAGACGGGCGCCATCACCGGCTGCACGCGGGGCGGCAATTGCGCGGCCACCTGGCCCAGCCGCTCATTCACCTGCTGGCGGGCACGCCAGATATCGGCGCCCCAGTCGAATTCCACGAAGACGATGGACAGGCCGACGGAGGAGACGGAGCGCACGCGCGTGACCCCCGGCAACCCGTTCATCGCCGTCTCGATGGGGAAGGAGACGAGCTGTTCCGCCTCCTCCGGTGCCATGCCCTCGGCCTCCGTCATCAGGGTGACGGTGGGCTTGTTCAGGTCGGGGAAGACATCCACCGGCAGGCCGGCCAGCGTCCAGCCGCCATAGGCGAGGATGATGGCCGCCGCGATCAGCACGAACAGCCGGTTGCGCAGGGAAAAGCCGACCAGCGTGTTGAAGAGCATCTCAGCGCACCTGCGCGATCAGGCCGGCGCCCTGGACGACGATGCGCGCGCCGGGGTTCACCCCCTCCGTCACCACCACCCGGGCGCCGTCCAGCGGCTGCACCCGCACCGGGCGGGGTGCGAAGCGCTCGGCGCTCGTGTGCTCGAACACCACGGGCGGGCCCTCGGCGGAGCGCACCACGGCATCGGCCGGCAGGATGATGCCCGAGAGGTTCCGCCGCACCCGCAGCAGCACCACGACGGGCGAGCCCACATCCACATCCGCCGGCGGCGCAATCACCCGGAAATTCAGCGGCACCGCCTGCTGCCGGCGGGCCAGGCCGCGGCCGGTGAATTCCAGCTCCAGCGCGCGGCCATCCGGCAGGGTGGCGCTGGCGCCCGCGATGTTGTCCAGGCTGGTGCGCTCGAAGGCCAGCGCCTCCACCCACAGCCGGGCGGGGTCCACGATCTCGAACACCGCCATCTGGTTGTCCACCAGCTGGCCCAGCGCGGCGCGCACGACCGAGACCGAGCCAGAGACCGGGGCCACCAGCGCCTCCCGCCCCGAAAGCGCGGGCTGGATGGCCGCGCGGCGCTGGCGGGCGCCGGCGAGTTCGGCCTGGGCCTCCTGGATCTCGCGCTCCGACACGCTGCCGCGCAGGGAGAGCAGCCGGGTGGCGCGCGCCTGCAGGATGGCGATCTGCGCGTCCAGCTCGGCCGCGTTCTGGGTCAGCGTGCCGCGCTCGGCGGCGGTGTAGCTGGGGGTGACATAGGCCAGCACCTGGCCGCGCTCCACCCGCTGGCCGAGGGTGGGCAGGCCGCGCTCGCCCCCCTCCAGCCGCCCGGTCTGGGAGGGCTGGACCCGGCCGGAGGCATTGGGATCGGGCACGATGCCGCCGGGCATCTGCAAGGTGGCGAAGGCCTCGGCGGTGGCGGTCGCCTGGGTGCGGATGGCCAGCAGCCGCTGCGAGGGCTTGGGCAGGAAGACCGTGCCGTCCTCCATGCGGCGGGGCGGCTCGGCGACGCCAGTTTGGGCCAGGGCGGGCGAGGCCGCGAGCAGCATCAGCAACCCCACCGCCAGGGGGGCGGCCTTGCGGGGCGCCTCATCCTCCACCATCGGCGGCAGCGGGCGCGGCGCGGAGAGCCGACCGAGCGCCAGCCCGCCCAGCAACAGGGCAAGCCCGCCGATCAGCAGCACCGGCGCCTCCCGCAGGGCATCCAGCCAGCCATGCGCCTCCTCCGCGTGTTCCGCCGGGGCCGGGGCTTCCAGCGTGCCGGTCAGCAGGTCCATCTCCTCCCCGGCCGAGACGCTGAAGATCAGGTCGATGCTGCCCGGCCGCGCCAGGCGCGGGTGGCGCAGGGAAAACAGGCCGACCCCCAGCCGCTCCGCCGCGACCTCCTGGCCCTCGATGGTGACGGTGATGGCGCCGTCGGCCGGGGCATTGTCCGCCCAGCGGTCCAGGTACAGCAGCATCAGCCCGCCCGGCTGCAGCACGCCCACCAGCTCGAACAGCTCGCTTTCGGCCTGCAGGCGCGGCAGGGCGTTGCTGGCGACGGGGGCCTCGTCGTCATGCCCCTCATGCGCGCGGACAGGCAGGGCCAGCAGGCAGGCGATGAGCGCCAGCGGCAGGAAGCGACGCATGATCAAGGCTCGACCCCCAGGATCTGATTGATGACCGAGGCGGCCCGGTCACGCTCCACCCGCGCCCGGCGGCGGGCGATGTCGGATTGCGCGAGCTGCGCGCGGGCGCGCGTCAGCTCGATGAAAGGCAGGTTGCCGGCGCGATAGGCGGTCTCGACCAGCCCCGTCTGCTCGGCCAGCGCGCGGTGGCGCTGCTCGGTCAGGCGGGTCAGCTCCTCCGCGTCCTCGCGCTGGGCGCGGGCGCGCTGCTCGGCGGCCTCGGCATTGCGCAGGGTGGTGGCGAGCCGCGCCTCGGCACTGACGGCCTCGGCCCGGGCGGTCGCCACGCGCTCCTGCACCTGCGGCGGGTGGGAGAAGGGAATGCGGATGCCGATCACCGGCCGGTCCACCCAGCGTTCCCCGAAATCGCCGCGCTCGCGCCGCCAGCCGGCGAACAGGCTCGGGCTTTCGCGGTCGCGCACCCGGGCCAGGCGTTCCTCGGCGCGGGCCAGGTCGAGGCTGGCGCGCAGCAGCACCGCCTGCGGCAGGTCGCGCATCGCGGCCCCGGGGACCGGGACGCGGGCCATGGGCTCGGCCGCGCCCGGGGAAGGGTTCTGCCCCGTCAGCGCGCGGAAGGCGAGCACGGCCGCGCGCTGCTGCGCCTCGGCCAGTCGGGTGGCACCTTCGGCGTCGCGCGCCTCGGCCTGGGCCAGCAGCAGGTCGGTGCGCGGGGCGTTGCCGGCGCCGGCCTGGCGGCCCATGTCGCGCTCCAGGTTGCGGGCGGCCGCGACGCGGGCGCGGGCCGCCTCATGCTCCGCCACCGCCAGGGCCCAGGCCCAATAGGCTTCCCGCACCTCGCCCGCGACGGCGATGCGGGCCTGGCGCAGCCGGGCGTCCAGCTGGGTGTCCTGGGCCGAGACGGTGCCGCGCAGGGCGCGCGCCTCGCCGGGCATCCAGATCGGTACATCGGCCGTCACCTCGAATTCCTGGTAGCCGCCGCGTCCCGGATTCGCCTGGCTGCGCCAGGAGGGGCTGACGCTGGTGGCACCCGGCAGCAGTGCCTCCGCGCCCCGGCGCCGGGCGGCCAACACCTCCCGCTGGGCGGTGGCGGCGCGGATCTCGGCGTTCAGTTCCAGCGCGAGGGCGAAGCCCGCGCGCAGGTCGGCCGCCCTGGCGGCCGGTGGCGAGAAGCCCAGCAGCACGGCCAGGGCGGGGAGGAGCAGGCGGGAAGGCGGCATACCCCCGGTGATGCCGCCGGGCCGGTGACCTGTGGTGTCCGGGGTGTGACAAAACATTGCAGGGCCACCCCTGCCGGCCGTGTGGCGGCCCACCGCCGGAGGGCGCCACAACATATGTTAATCAGATCGATCGAATAATCATTCTTGAGAATAAAATTATTTCACAATAGTTTGTTTTAATTTGCTTATTCCCGATGGAACAATTAACAGTCCTGTTATAAACAAGGACCACTCAGGGCGGTGAAATGCCCTTCCAGGATCCAATCCAAATCCAATCCAGCACGTGGACCATGATGGGCGCTGACGCCGAAGACACCGCCTCCCCCCTGCATGCTGCCCTGGCGGTCAGCGAGGCCCGGCTGCGCCGTGTCCAGCGGATCGGCATGGTCGGCGGTTTCGAGATCGAGCTGCACAGCGGCATCAACCATCGCTCGGGCGAATACATGGCCTTGCAGGGCCAGCATGCCGCCCCGGTGACGGAGCGGCACCAGGATTGGATCGCCCGCCTGCACCCCGAGGACCGGGAGAAGGCGGAACGCACCTTCCTGCGGGCCATTGCCCAGGATTCCGGCATCACGGACTACGCGCAGGAATACCGGATCATCACCCCCGCCGGCGAGGTGCGCTGGATCTCCGCCCGCGCCGAGATTGAACGCGCCCCGGATGGCACCGCACTGCGCGTCGTCGGCGCCCATGTGGACGTGACGCGGCTGAAGCAGACGGAGGCCGCCCTGGCCACCAGCCGGGCCGAGCTGCAGGAATTGCTGGCCACGCTCGACTTGGCCACGG
The DNA here is from genome assembly GCF_009900765.1 of Rhodovarius lipocyclicus. Classification (GTDB taxonomy): domain Bacteria; phylum Pseudomonadota; class Alphaproteobacteria; order Acetobacterales; family Acetobacteraceae; genus Rhodovarius; species Rhodovarius lipocyclicus. The sequence continues at coordinate 15,010 of NZ_JAAABL010000047.1, read as the reverse complement.
TGATGGTGCGCGACATGGAAGGGCGCATCCAGTTCTGGTCCAGCGGCTGCGAGCGCCTGCTGGGCTGGAGCGCCGCCGAGGCCAAGGGCCGCGTGGCGCGGGAACTGCTCGATACCCTGTTCCCCCAGCCCTTCCCCGAGATCGAGGCCCAGCTGCTGCGGGAGGGGGAATGGACCGGCGACCTGGTCAGCCGCCACCGCGACCGCCGCCCCATGGTGCTGGCCACCCGCAAGGTGCTGCACCGCGATCGCCAGGGCCAGCCCGCCGCGGTGATGGAAAGTTTCGACGACGTGACCGCGCTGCGGCAGGCGCGGGCGGAATTGCAGGCGCTGAACCACAGCCTGGAACAGCGCGTGTCCGAAGAAGTGGCCCGGCGCGAGGCGATCCAGGCCCGCACCGCCCATGCCGAGCGCATGCAGGCGCTGGGGGAGCTGGCCGGCGGCATGGCGCATGACATGCGCAACATCCTGCAGATGGTCAGCAGCGCCTCCGCCATCATCGCCGATGTGGTGGACGACCCGGACCAGGTGCTGGCCATGCTGGATGCGCTGAACGCGGCGGTCGAGCGCGGGGACGCGGTGGCGGGCCGGCTGCTGGCCTTCGCCCGCCGCTCCGAGTTGAGCGCCACCCCCATCGACGCCGCGGCCCTGCTGGAGGATCTGCGCATCGTGCTGGAGCGCACGCTGGGCCGGGCCTATGCCTGCGACGTAGCGGTGCCACCCGGGCTGCCGCCGCTGATGGCGGACCGCCGGCAGCTGGAGGCAGCACTGGTGAACCTGGCCGTCAACGCGCGCGACGCGATGCCCGAGGGCGGCGTGGTGCGGCTCTCGGCCAGGCTGGAGGAGGCGGCGGACAGCCCGGACGGGTTGCCCGGCGCCTATATCCGCCTGGAAGTGACCGATACCGGCACCGGGATGGACGAAGCCACCCTGGCCCGGGTGGTGGAACCTTTCTTCACCACCAAGCCGGTGGAACAGGGCACCGGGCTCGGCCTGCCCATGGCCAAGGGCTTCGCCGAGCAGTCGGGCGGCGGGCTCGCGATCCGCAGCGCGCCGGGGGAAGGCACCACCGTGTCGCTGTGGCTGCCGGTCGCGGGACAATCGGCGGGACAGTCGGCGGGGTGATCAGGCCCCGGCGCGGATGCCGGCGGCCTGGATCACGGCACCCCAGACGCGGCGGTCTTCCATGATCTCCGCGGTGTAGGCGGCGGGGGTGCCGTTGGTGGCGACCAGGAAGCGGCTTTCCAGCCGGGCGCGGAATTCGGGCGTGCTCATCGCGCGGTTGATCTCCTCGTTCCAGAAGGCCAGCCATTCGGGGGGCGTGCCAGAGGCCATGACCATCCCGTAGCCGACATCGCCGGTGAAGCCCGCGATGGTCTCCCGCGCCAGGGGCACATCCGGCAGGGTGGTGTTGCGCTCGGTGGAGACGAAGGCGATGGGGCGCAGGCGCCCATCGCGGATGAAGGGCAGGGATTCGGGCAGCAGCGAGAAATACAAATCGGAATTGCCGGCCATGATGTCCAGCAGGGCGGGGGTGCCACCGCGATACTGGATCTGTTCCATGGTGATGCCGGCTTCGTGCATCAGGCGCGCGGCCAGCAGATGCGTCTGCCCGCCCTGGCCGGAATTGCCGATGTTCAGCTTGCCCGGATTGGCCTTGGCGTAGGTGATCAGTTCCGCCAGCGTGCGGTAGGGCGCGTTCGGCTGGCCGACCAGCACCATCGGCACGCGGATCAGGCTGGTGACATTGGCCAGGGCCTTGTCCACGTCGATCGGCGCCATGGCGCCCGGCAGCACGGGCGTGGTGGCCAGGGTGGCGGTGGAGGACATCGACATGGTGTAGCCATCCGGCGCGTTGGCCGCGGCCTGCATGGCGATGAAGGTGCCCGCGCCGCTGCGGTTCTCGACCACGATGTTGCGCCCGCCCAGGCGCGGGCCGATCGCCTCGGCCAGCATGCGGCCCAGCAGGTCCACCGTGCCGCCCGGGGCATAGGGGCAGATCAGCCGCACGTCGCGCGTCAGCACGGGGCCGGCGGCGCGGGCGATGGCCGGGGCGGCGACGGCACCGAAGGACAGGGCGAGGGTGGCCAGGGCTTGGCGGCGGGTGAGCATGGTGGAATCTCGGCTGCTGTGCTGCGGCCGAGATTAAGTGAGGTTAATGACCGCACAAGCCTAAGCGGTGGCGCGAATATGGGCGGACGGGGATATCGGAACAATGTTCCGCACAGTCACGCGCCAGTCTGCCGCCAGATTGATCTGCCATGCGGCCCGCCCCCCGATGGGCCACATCGCATTTGCTTTCAATTTCATTCAAACCATGCCGGGCGCCTTGGCCACCGTCCCGTCGATCAGGCGCTCATGCCGGAAGGGGGTGGGGTCCACGATCGGCGGATCCCCCAGCGCCAGGTCCGCCGCCAGATGGCCGGAGGCCGGGCCGGTGCCGAACCCATGCCCGCTGAACCCCGCCGCCAGCACGAAGCCCGGCAGGGCTGCGATGGGCGCGATCACCGGCAGGCCGTCCGGCGTCCAGTCGATCGCCCCGCCCCAGCTTTCCACCGCCCGGATGCCGGCCAGCTGCGGATAGGCCTCCACGATCGCGGCCAGCGCCTGGTCGATCAGGGATTGCTGCGGCGCCGGGTCCAGCACCCGCACCCGCTCGAAGGGGGAGACCTGGTCGAGCGACCATTTGGACCATGCTTCCGGCCCCTCGATGAAGGAGCGGCCCAGGCGGATGCTGATCTTGTCGAAACGGGACTTGAACATGGGCCAGAATTCGCGCGCGTAGCGCAGGCCCTGGGGCGCGATCTCCAGCCGGCCGCGCCCACTAAGGCCCACGGTGAAGCCGCCATCCTCGCGCCGGCGGAAGGTGAATTTGGGGGTGGAGATACCGCCCTCCGTCACGCCCGCGACCGGGGAGGTGCGGAAGCTGGTGGCCCGGATGCTGGCCTGCGGCAGCGACACGCCATGATGGCGCAGGAACATGGAGGCCCAGGCGCCATTGGCGCAGATCACGCTCTGGGTGCGGATGGTGCCCATTTCCGTCACCACGCCGCTGACGCGCCCGCCCTGCATCTCCAGCCCCCGGGCCGCGCAGTTCTCGACGATGGCCGCGCCGTGGCGCATCGCCAGCCGCGCCAGGGCGGGGCAGGCCAGGCGCGGCTCGGCCCGGCCATCGGTGGGCGAATGCACGCCCCCCACCCAGGGCAGCGCGGAGCCGGGCGACATCTCCTGGGTCTCCTTCGCGCTCAACATCCTCGTCTGCACGCCGAAGGGTTTGGCGACCTGGGCCCAGTTCTCCCACAGGGCCACATCGGCCTGGCTGCGGGTGACATAGACCAGCCCCTTGCGGCGGAAGCCCAGATCCTCGTTGGTTTCGGCCTGCAATTCCTCCCACATGCGCAGGCTGTGCTGGGCCATGGGGATTTCGGCGATGTCGCGGTTCTGCTGGCGCACCCAGCCCCAGTTGCGGCTGGACTGCTCGCCCCCGATCACGCCCTTCTCGACCAGCGCCACGGAATGCCCGCGCCTGGCGGCGAACAGCGCGGCGCACACCCCCACGATGCCGCCGCCGATCACCACGACATCCGCGGCCGGCGGCGGTTTCGGGGTGGGGGTGATGCGGTCGACCATAAGGGGCATGCGGGGTCTGCCTGAGCTGGAGGGGCGGGCGATAGGGCGCCGTGATGTTTCACTATAGTGTTCGCCACCCCCGGCGGAGTCACCCCCGGGCCCGAGGAATTCCGATGACCGAACGCCATCTGCAAACGCCCATCATGCACCGCGCCGTGGTGCACAACGGCACCGTCTATCTGGCCGGCACCACGGCCGACGACACCAGCCTGGGCATGCGCGGCCAGACCGAGCAGATCCTGGCCAAGTTCGACAAGTTCCTGGCCGCCGCCGGTTCCGACAAGACGAAGCTGCTGTCGGTGACGATCTTCATCGCCGCCTTCGACCAGAAGCCGGAGATGGACCTGGCCTGGAAGGAATGGATGCCCGCCGAGCACCGCCCCACCCGCGCCACCGTGGGCGTGCAGGAACTGGGCAAGAACGTGCTGATCGAGATGACGGCTATCGCCGCGCTGTAAGCGCGGCCAAGGCGGGGGCGCCGCGCTTTAAGGCGGGGGCGCGTCGCGGTTTTCTTCGCGGCGCGGCAAAAACTTTGCATCCCTTTCCGCGTTGCGGCGTTTCCCTGGCATGGACTCCGATCTGCCTGCCGCGCCGGACCTGTTGCGCCGCCACGCCCTGCTGCTCGATATCGACGGCACCCTGCTCGACATCGCCCCCCGGCCCGATGCCGTGCGGGTGCCACCCGGCCTGCCCGGCCTGCTGAACAGCCTGCACGCGCAGCTGGGCGGCGGGCTGGCGCTCGTCACGGGCCGGCCGCTGGAACAGGCGCAGGCCCTGCTGGGCCCCCTGCCCACCGCCGCCGAGCACGGCGCGGTGCTGCACATCCCACCTGCCCCGCCCCGCCGCCTCGCCCTGCCGCGCGTGCCCTACGCCTGGCAGCTGGCCACCACCGCCCTGCTGCACGCCCATCCTGGCACCCTGCTGGAACTGAAGCATGGCGGCTTCGTGCTGCATTACCGTGGCGCCCCCGATGCGGGCCCGGCGCTGGAGGCGGCGCTGCGCCCGCTGCTGGCCGCCGATCCGCGCTTCGAGCTGCTGCCCGCCGCCATGGCCTGGGAGATCCGCCCGGCCGGGGCCGACAAGGGCCGGGCGCTGCGGGCCCTGATGACGGTGCCGGGCTTCGCAGGCCGGCTGCCGCTGTTCATCGGGGATGACGTGACCGACCTGGCCGCCATCGATGCCGCCCGCGCGCTGGGCGGCATCGGGCTGCACATGGCCGACAGTTTCGGCACCCCGGGCCGGCTGCGCCAGTGGCTCATGACCTTGCAGGAGAATGCGCCATGGCTCGCCTCGTAATCGTCTCCAACCGCGTGCCGGTGCCCAAGGGGCGCGCGGCGTCGCAGCCCGGCGGCCTCGCCGTCGCGCTGAAGGATGCGCTGCAGGGGCGCTCCGCCCTGTGGTTCGGCTGGTCCGGCCAGATCGGCAAGGGCGACGGAAACGACACGCCCTCCATCCTCGATGCCGCGGGCGTGCGCTATGCCACCATCGACCTCTCGGACGCCGAGCATCGGCTGTACTACACGGGCTTTTCCAACGGCACGCTGTGGCCGCTGCTGCATTACCGCATGGGGCTGGTGGAGTTCCGCCGCGAGGAGGAGGAAGGCTACCGCGCCGTCAACGACCGCTTCGCGCGCGTGCTGGCCGGGCTGCTGGCGCCCGATGACGTGGTGTGGGTGCATGATTTCCATCTGTTCCCGCTGGCCGCGGCGCTGCGGCGGCTGGGGGTGCGCAACCGCATCGGCTTCTTCCTGCATGTCCCCTTCCCGCCCGCCGCCCTGTTCGCCGCCCTGCCGCGCGGCGACGGCCTGCTGCGGGACCTGGCCTGCTACGACCTGCTGGGCATGCAGACCGAGGAGGACAGCCAGAACCTGCGCGGCGCGCTGGAGGGCTCGGGCCTCGCGGCGCGGGTCGAGGCCTTCCCGATCGGGCTGGATGCCGAGGGCTTCGCCAAGCTGGCCCAGCGCGCCGCCCGCTCCGCCGATACCCGGCGCCTGGCCGAAAGCCTGAATGGCCGCGCCCTGCTGCTGGGGGTGGACCGGCTGGATTATTCCAAGGGCCTGCCCAACCGCTTCCTGGGGATGGAGCGCCTGCTGCGCCGCTTCCCCGGGCACAGCCGGCACGTGACCTTCCTGCAGGTGGCCCCGGTCTCGCGCGGGGAGCTGACGCAATACCGCGCGCTGCGCCGGCAGCTGGATGAGCTGGCCGGCCGCATCAACGGCCAGCACGCGGATGTGGACTGGGCGCCCATCCGCTGGATCACCCGCGCCACCGCCCGGGCCAGCCTGGCGGGCTATCTGCGGCTGGCGCGGGTGGGTGTGGTCACGCCGCTGCGCGATGGCATGAACCTGGTCGCCAAAGAACATGTCGCGGCGCAGGACCCGGCGGACCCGGGCGTGCTGGTGCTGTCGCGCTTCGCGGGGGCCGCGGCCGAGCTGGGCGGCGCGATCCACGTGAACCCGCATGACCCGGACGAGATCGCCGAGGGGCTGAACACCGCCCTGACCATGGGGCTGGAGGAACGCGTGGCCCGCTGGCACGACAACACCGCCTGCCTGAAGACCAACAGCGCGGCGCAATGGTCCCGGGGCTTCCTGGCGGCGTTGAACGCCTGACCTCAGGTGCCCCGCACCACCCCGAGGGGCAGTTCCGTCTCGTCGGCCACATGGGCCAGCTGGCCCATCCCAGGGTCCACCGCCACGAAGGAGCGCTCCTTCCAGCGGCTGCGCGGCACCAGCAGGAAGCGCCACAGCGCCACCGCCACGAACAGCGCCGCCACCCCGGCCACATACAGGAACACCCCGGCCACCCCCGCCCGGCCCATGATGGCCGTGCCGAGGATAGGCCCAAGGAAAGAGGCGATGCCGTTGATCAGGATGAGCGAGCCGCTGGTGGAGACCACCTGCTCCGGCGCCACGCGGTCATTCGCGTGGGCCACGCAGACCGGATAGATGGTGGACATGAAGCCGCCCAGCAGGAAGGTCACGGGCAGCACCGCCCATGACACCCCGAAGGGCAGCAGGGCCAGCGCCACGGCGCAGCCGCAGAAGCCCAGCGCCACCCCGCCCGCCACCAGCCGCCGGTCCAGATTGTCCGAAAGCCGGCCGACCGGGATCTGGAAGGCCAGCCCGCCGAAGATGGCGGTGGCGACATAGGCCGAAACGGCGCTGGCCGGGATGCCCTGGGTCTGCGCATAGGCGGGGATCAGCGCGTAGAAGGTGCTGCCCATCAGCCCGGCGGCGGCACAGCCCGCCACCGCCACCGGCGCCAGGCGGCGCAGCGCGCGCAAGCCCAGGCGCGGGCTGCGCGTGACGGTGGGCGCGGTCGCGCGCGTCAGGCTGACCGGGATCAGCGCCAGGCAGAACAGGGCGGCCGCGATCGAGAACAGCTCGAACCCCCTCGGCGCCGGCAGGTTGATCAGGAACTGCCCGGCGCCGAAGGCCAAGTTTGTCGCGACCATGTAGAAGGCGAAGACCGTGCCCCGGTTCTGGCTGGTGGCGCTGCCGCTGAGCCAGCTTTCGGCGGTGATGAACAGCCCGGCGCAGCCGAAGCCGGTCATCAGCCGGATCGCCACCCAGGCGGGGGCGGAGGTGAAGACCGGCTGCAAGGCGATGGAGGCCGCGACCAGCCCGGCCAGCGCCGCGAACAGCCGGATATGCCCCACCCGCAGCAGCAGCGGCCCCAGCGTGGCCGCCCCCAGCGTGTAGCCGCCGAAATAGCTGGCCAGCACCAGACCCACGGCCAGGGGCCGAAAGCCAGCGCCGGCGGCGCTCATGGAAACCAGCGTGCTCAGATAGCCATTGGCCAGCTGCACCACGCTGATGCCCAGGATGGTGGCCCCGACCGAGACGATGATACCGGAGAACAAGCGCCGCACCTCTTCCATCCTTCAGGATGGTGCAACGCGGCGGAGGGCGGCGGGGTTGCGTCAGAGACCATTTGGGAATGTGGCGGTTGAGGGCTGGTGCGGTATTTTTCGGGCTGGGCAGGAAGTCGCGCCGCTCCGATGTGGTTCATCGGAGCAAGCGGCTGACGCACCCAACACGGAAAAGACCGCACCAGACCGACCCGTCCGTATTCCCAAACGGTCTCTCAGCCCTCGCCGGGGGCGCGCAGCTTCAGCGCCAGCGCGTGCAGCCCGGCCTGGAACTCCCCGGCCAGGGCCTCATTCACCAGGCGCGAGCGCGCGACCCGGTTCAGCCCCGCGAAAGCCGCGCTGGTCATCGCCAGCGTGTAGTGTGTCTCGCCCCCCGGCCGGGCGCCGGCATGGCCCGCGTGCAGGGCGCTGTCATCGGTCAGTTCCAGCGCCTGGGGCGCGAAACGGCTGGTCATCAGAGCGCGGATGCGCTCGGCTCGGCTGTCGGTCATGCGGGGATTCTACTCCACCCGGCCGATGCGCCGCACCACCTGCACCAGCCTGGCGTGATCCTCGGCCACGAAACCGCGGAAGGCATCGCCATCCAGATAGGCCATGGGGCTGCCCGCGGCCTCCAGCGCGCGGTTCGCCTCCGGGTCGCGGGCGGCCTGGGCCAGGCAGCGGCGGATCTCCTCCTGCACCGGGGCGGGGGTGGCGGCGGGGGCGAAGACGCCGGCCCAGATGGTGTACTGCACCTCCTCCAGCCCCTTCTCGCGGAAGGTCGGCACATCGGGCAGGCCCGGCAGGCGCTCGGCCGCCCAGCTGGCCAGGGCGCGCAGCCGCCCGGCGCGGATGTGCTGCATGATAGGGCCGGTGCCGCTGGCCAGCGCCTGCACCGTGCCCGACAGCAGCGCCGTCAGCGCCGGCGCGCCGCCCTGGAAGGGCACATGCAGCATGTCGATGCCCACGGCATTCGCGAACATCGCCATCGGCGTGTGCAGGGCCGAGTAGTTGCCGGAGGAGGAATAGCTGATCGCGCCCGGCCGCGTGCGGGCATCGGCGATGAAGGCGTCGATATCCCGCCAGGGCGCGTCTGCGCGCACCACCAGCACGGTGGGGTCGGCGGTGATGCGCGCGATGGGGGCAAGCTGCTCCACCTCGTATTGCGGCTGGCGGCCGTTCACGCGCTCCGATTCCGGCAGGATCAGCACGGAGGACAGCGCCATCAGCAGCGTCGAGCCATCGGGGGCCGCGCGCGCGACATAGGCATTGCCCAGCGCGCCCGAGGCGCCCGCCCGGTTCACCACCGGCACGGCGGAACCCAGGATGCGCTCCATGGCCGCCGCCGTGGGCCGGGCCGAGACATCCGCCTGCCCACCGGGCGGGAAGGCCACCACCATGCTGACCGCCCTGCCCTGCGGCCAGGCGGCACCTTGCGCTTGCGCCAAGGCGGGGGCGAGCGAGGCCGCCAGCAGCGGCCGCCGTCCGAATTGTCCGATGTTCATGGGCTCGTTTCCTCCTGCTGGGCGTGGCTACACGACCGGGTTCTCCAACACGCCGATGCCGGGCACCTCGATGCGCACCACATCGCCGGGCACCATGAATTTCGGCGGGGTGAAGCCGATGCCCACCCCGGCCGGGGTGCCGGTGGCGATCACGTCGCCCGGCTCCAGCGTGATGGCGGCCGAGATCGCCTCGATCAGCGTCGGGATGTCGAAGATCAGGTCCGAGAGGGGGGCGTGCTGGCGCCGCTCGCCGTTCAGCCAGGTGGTCAGCGTCAGCTTCGTGGGGTCCGGCACCTCATCGGCGGTCAGGATGGCCGGGCCCATGGGGGCGAAGCTGTCCAGGCCCTTGCCGAGGATCCACTGGCTGTGGCGCTTCTGCAGGTGCCGCGCCGTCACGTCGTTCACGATGGTGTAGCCGAACACGTGGTTCAGCGCCGCGTCCTTCGCGATGCCGCGCCCGCCCTGGCCGATCACGACCGCCAGCTCGCCCTCGTAGTCGAGGCCGCCGGACGGGTCCATCGCGCTCAGGATGGGCTCGCCCTGGGCGATGATCGCGGTGTGCGGCTTGGAGAAGACGACCGGGTAGCTCGGCACCACCTCCTTCGCGCCGCCATCGAAGCCGGAGCCCGCGAATTCCTTCGCGTGCTCATGATAGTTCTTGCCGACGCAGAAGATGTTCTTGGGCGTGCGCGGGATGGGGGCGAGCAGCTTCGCGCCCTCGACCACCGGGGCGCGGATGAAGGCGGCATAGGCCGCGGCCAGCGCCGGCGCCCCCGCCGCGATCAGCCCCAGCATGTCCTTCGGCAGGCTGTGGTCGGCGGCGGAAAGGTCCCGCACCGCCTCGCCATCCATCGCGCCGATGCGCGCGCCATTGCCGTCGTCGAATGTGACCAGCCGCATGGCCGTTTCCCCCTCAGCTATCCAGCCGGATGTTGTTGTCCCGGATGATGGCGCCAACCCTGGCACGCTGCTCCGTCAGGAAGGCAGCGAATTCGGCCGGGCTGCTGGCGATGATCTCCGCCCCCATCACCGCGTGGCGGTCCCGCACCGTGGGGTCGTGCAGCGCCTTGTTGGAGGCGGCGGCGAAGCGCTCGATCGCGCCCTGGGGCGTGCCGGCGGGGGCGAAATAGCCCAGCCATTCGTTCAGCGTGAAACCCTGGTAGCCCAGCTCCAGCATGGTCGGCACATCGGGGAAGGCCGGGATGCGGGTGGGGGTGGCCACCGCCAGGGCACGCAGCTTGCCCTCCCGGATCAGGGGGGCGACCAGCGGGGTGGTGTTGAAGATGAACAGCGTCTCACCCGCCAGCAGCCCGGGGATCGCCTGCGACGACGCGCGATAGGGCACATGCGTCACATCCACCCCCGCCTGCTGGGTGAACAGCACGGCGGCGAGATGGGAGGTGAGGCCGATGCCGGTGCTGGCATAGGTCTCGCGGCCCGGGTTGGCCTTCAGCCGTTCCACCAGCCCGGCGACGGAGGTGATGCCCGTCTCGGCCCGCACCACCAGCAGGTTGGGCAGCAGGGCGGCAAGGGTGACGGGCGCGAAGGCCGTCGCGTAGTCGAAGCCCAGACCGCGCATCAGCAGCGGGTTGCTGATCTGCCCCGCGGCATCCAGCAGGAAGTTGTGGCCATCCGGCGCCATCTGCGCCGCCACGGCGGCCCCGATGGAACCCGAGGCGCCGCCCCGGTTCTCGATCACCACGGGCTGGCCCAGCTCCTGCGCCATGATCGGCGCGCAGAGGCGGATGGAGGCATCGGCCGAGCCGCCCGCCGGCCAGGCGGCCAGCACACGGACAGGCCGGGTCGGGGTGAAGCCCAGAGCGAGAGCGGGGGCGGCCAAGCCGGTCAGCGGCAGTGCGAGAAGAGATCGGCGATTCATGCGCCCAGCATGACGCGCCCTTCACCCGGCATCAATCCAGGCGGATGCCCTCGGCCTCGACCAGTTGGCTCATCAGGGCGCGCTCCCCGGCCAGGAAGGCCGCGAGATGGGCGGGGCCATGGGCCTCCGGCAGCAGGCCCATGTCGGACAGGCGCGGCTGGATCGCGGGCTCCGCCATCGCGGCGATGGCGGCGGTGGCGTGGGTGGCCACGATGCCGGGGGGCGTGGCGGCCGGCGCGTGCAGGGCCAGCCAGTCCATCATGGAGAAATCCGCCAGACCTTGCTCCGCCAGGCTCGGCACCTGCGGCAATTGCGCGGCCCGGCCGGGGGAGGAGACGCCCAGCGCGCGCAGCCGCCCCTCGCGGATCAGCGCGGCGGTCAGCGCGATGGAGGAAAAGCCGAACAGCGTCTCCCCCCGGATCTGCGCCGTGATCTGATCGGAACCGCCGCGATAGGGCACATGGGTGCCGGACAGCCCCCAGCGGCGCAGCAGCAGCGCGCCCGCCAGATGGGTGCGGCTGCCCACCCCCACGCTGCCATAGGTGGCGTTGCCGCCGGCGGCGCGGGCGCGCAGGGCCTGCAGGCTGTCGATCCCGGCATCGCCCGGCACCACCAGCACCAGCGGCAGGGTGGCCAGCAGCGTGACGGGCGCGAAGGCCGTGGCGTAGTCGAAGGGCAGCCCCCGCATGATGTAGGGGTTCACCGCATGCCCGCCGGAATCGAGCAGCAGCGTCAGCCCGTCGGGCGCGCTCTGGGCCACATGGGCGCTGGCGATGCTGCCCGCGGCCCCCGCGCGGTTTTCCGGCACCACCGGCTGCCCCAGCGTGGCCGCCATGGAGGGCGCGACCAGCCGGCCCAGCACATCGGTGCTGCCGCCGGGCGGGAAGGCGATGACCAGCCGTACCGGCCGCTGCGGGCGCCATGGTTGAGCGACGGCGGCGACAGGCAGGAACGGGGCGGCAAGCAGGCTTCGGCGCAGCATGCCCGGGGTTCTAGGGGCAAGCCGCGCGCCCGGCGAGTGACACGGGAGTGACAATCGCCACAGCCCGCGCCCCTACCCCTCGGCCCCTACCCCTCCGCGCGGATGTTCTCGGAGCGGATGAAGCTGCCCATCTTCTCCCGCTGGGTGGTCAGGTAGGTGGCGAAGGCCTCGGGCCCCGCCGCGCGCGGCACCAGCCCCAGCGCGGTGAAGCGGGATTGCAGGCCGGGTTCGGCCATCGCCGCGACCACCGCATCCCCCACCCGCTGGATAATGGCGTGCGGCGTGCCGGCCGGGGCGTAGATGCCGTGCATGTCCACCATGTCGAAGCCCGGAAAGCCGCTCTCGGCCACGGTGGGCACGCGCTCGAAGCCCGGGATGCGTTCCGCGCTGGAGGCCGCGATCGCCACCACCTGGCGGTCCGCGATCAGCGGCGCCGGCACGGCGAGGGTGGAGAAGGTGAACAGCGTCTCGCCGGCCAGGATGGAGGTCATCTGCTGCGCGCCGCCGCGATAGGGCACATGCTGCGCATCGAGCCCCGCCCGGCGCATCAGCATCGCCCCCGACAGGTGGGAACCGGTGCCGATGCCGGAGGAGCCATAGCTCTCCCGCCCCGGATTGGCGCGCAGATGGGCGATCAGCTTCTCCAGGCTGTCATGCGGGCTGCCGGTCTTCACCATCAGCACGGAGGGCAGCAGCGTCATCTGGCTGACCGGCGCGAAGGCGGTGGCGTAGTCGAAGCCCAGCCCCCGCATCAGGAAGGCGTTGGTGATGCCCCCGCCGGAATCCAGCAGGAAGGTGTAGCCATCGGGCGTGGCCCCGGCCACAGCGGCGGAGGCCACGGCGCCATTCGCCCCGCCGCGATTCTCGATGACGATGGTCTGGCCCAGGCTGCGTTCCAGATGCGGCGCCACCAGCCGGGCCAGCACATCGGTGCTGCCGCCGGGCGGAAACGAGACGACGAGACGGATGGGCCGGTGCGGCCAATCCTGGGCATTGGCCTGGGCCTGCGCGATGGACGGCGCGCACAGCAGCGCGGCCAGCATGGCCCGGCGCGGGTGACGCATGTTTTCCTCCCTGGTCTTTGGGCGCATCATGGCCCCATGTCCCCGCCCCGTCATGCGGAAAACGACCTGTTCGGCGCCGCACCCGAGATCGAAACACCCCCCGCCCCCGGGCAGCGCGGCCGCCGCCCGCTGGCCGACCGGCTGCGCCCGCGCACGCTGGATGAGGTGGTGGGCCAGGAAACCCTGCTCGGCCCCGATGGCGCGCTGCGCGCCATGCTGGCCCGCGGCTCCCTGCCATCGCTGATCCTGTGGGGCCCGCCGGGGGTGGGCAAGACCACCATCGCCCGCCTGCTGGCCGAGGCCGCGGGGCTGCATTTCACCGCGATTTCCGCCGTGTTCTCCGGCGTCGCGGATCTGAAGAAGGCGTTCGAGGAGGCATCGCGCAGGCGCGGCCGCACGCTGCTGTTCGTGGATGAGGTGCACCGCTTCAACCGCGCCCAGCAGGATGGCTTCCTGCCCTATGTCGAGGACGGGACCATCACCCTGGTGGGCGCCACCACGGAAAACCCCAGCTTCGCGCTGAACGGGGCCTTGCTCTCCCGCTGCCAGGTGCTGGTGCTGAACCGGCTGGAGGCCCCGGCGCTGGACGCGCTGCTGGGCCGGGCGGAGGCGCTGGAAGGCCGCGCCCTGCCCGTCACCCCCGAGGCCCGGGCCGCGCTCGCCGCCATGGCCGATGGCGATGGGCGCTATCTGCTGAACCTGGCCGAGCAGTTGCTGGCGCTGCCGGAGAACACCGCGCCGCTGGACGTGCCGAAGCTGCAGGCCCTGCTGGCCAAGCGCGCCGCGCTGTACGACAAGGACCGGGAGGAGCATTTCAACCTCATCTCCGCCCTGCACAAATCCATGCGCGGCAGCGACCCGGACGCGGCGCTGTACTGGTACGCCCGCATGCTGACCGGCGGCGAGGACCCCCGCTATATCGCCCGCCGCCTGACGCGCTTCGCCGCCGAGGATGTCGGCGCCGCCGACCCCACCGCCCTGCCGCTGGCCGTCGCCGCCTGGGAAACCTATGAGCGGCTGGGCAGCCCCGAGGGCGACCTGGCCCTGGCACAGCTGGTGGTGCACCTGGCCTGCGCGCCCAAATCCAACGCGGTGTACAAGGCCTTCGGCGCCGCCATGCGCGCGGCGCGCGAAACCGGCAGCCTGATGCCGCCCAAGCACATCCTGAACGCGCCCACCAAGCTGATGAAGCAGATCGGCTATGGCCGCGACTACGCCTATGACCACGACGCCGAGGAAGGTTTCTCCGGCCAGGACTACTTCCCCGAGGCGATGGGCCGCCAGCGCTTCTACAACCCCGAGGGCCGCGGCGCCGAGGCCGAGGTGAAGCGCCGGCTGGAGCATTGGGACAAGCTGCGCAGGGAACGGCGATGAACCCGCTCTATGCCGCGCTCGGCGGGGCGGTTGGTTCCGTGCTGCGGTATGGGCTCTCGACCCTGCTGAACACGGCGGCCTTCCCGTGGGGGACCATAGCCATCAACATCGTCGGCAGCGCCTGCATCGGGCTGTGCGCCGGCTATGGGCTGGGCGGCGGGGCCAGGGTGTTCCTGGTGGCCGGCGTGCTGGGGGGGTTCACCACCTTCTCGGCGTTCAGCCTGGAAACCGGACTGCTGTGGGAACGCTCGCCAGCACTGGCCGCGGTCTATGTGCTGGGATCGGTGGGGCTGGGGCTCGCGGCCTTCGCGCTGGCGTGGAACTGGGCGCGGGGGTAGGCGGCATCCTTTCTGGGAAGGCCGCCTGGGGAAGGCTCTGCCTTCCCCAAGGGAGCAAAGACTGGGGAAGGCTCTGCCTTCCCCAGACCCCATCCGCTGGGGAGATAAGATCTCCCGAGGCCCCTGCGAGGAGTTTGGGGACAGCGCTAATTCTATATAATTGATATTATTATATAATTTTACCGAAAAAACCTTCGCAGGCTCAAGTACTGTCCCCAAACTGACGGAAAGTAATGGGGGGTTCTCGGGGGGAAAGTCATTTCCCCCCGAGCGGGGGTCCGGGGGGGTACAAACCGGCTAGGTTGGTGACAGTTTGGACCGGCGACCTGGGTGACAGTCTTTGTTATCGACTGGGAGGACCGGTCGATGCCCTGGACGGAGATATC
>NZ_JAAABL010000046.1 GCF_009900765.1 Rhodovarius lipocyclicus | reverse complement strand
ACGCCTGCGCCACCGCGACACCGCGATCACGGACCAGTTTCACCGCCTCAACTTTGAACTCCCGACTGAATACCCGCCGCTGCATGGGGACCTCCGATACGGTTGGAAAACCTTATCTCGGTGTCCACCAAACTGGCAGCAGGCCAGTCCACCCGGCCCAGCCGCTGGTCCAGCACCAGCACCTGCGGGTTCGCGCGCTCCAGCGCCGTCAGCGCCGATGTCCAGTCCCGCGCCAGGGTGACATCGAAACCGTATTGCTGAAGGGCATCGCTCAGGGCGTCGCCCAGAGCCTCGTCATCGTCGACCAGCAGCACCCGGGCTTCAGACACCCCACACCCTCCAGCTTCGGAACCTCAGCGGGATGAACCGTTACACCACCGGGACATTCGTCCACAAGTCACCCTGGAAGGGGGAATGTGACAGAGCAACATCCCACTACTTCGCACGGAACAGGATTCCGCATGTCATTCAAGGATTACCCAAGATATGTCACGCCCCCAGCGTGACATATATTTCATTGACGGCATTGCACGCAGAAGTTGCCTACCACGCGGATATTTCCTCGAACCGGCCAGGAATCGGGGGCGCCTCCGCCCCCTTCCCCCACCCTGCCCCACTCTCTATTTCTGGGCGCTGACGAGGGAGGAAGGCCATGCCGTTGCTGGGTTGCATCGCCGATGATTTCACCGGGGCCACGGACCTGGCCAGCACGCTGGTGCGCCAGGGCATGCGCACGGTGCAGGTGATCGGCGTGCCGGACGGCCCGCTGCCCGAGGCCGACGCGGTGGTGGTGGCGCTGAAATCGCGCACCGCGCCGGTGGGCGATGCCGTCGCCTGGTCGCTGGCCGCCTGTGACGCGCTGCTGGCCGCGGGCGCCACGCAGATCTTCCACAAATACTGCTCCACCTTCGACAGCACGCCCCAGGGCAATATCGGCCCGGTGACCGAGGCGCTGATGAAGCGGCTGGATGCCGGGCTGGCCCTGGCCTGCCCCGCCTTCCCCACCAACGGGCGCACCGTGTTCCAGGGCCATCTGTTCGTGGGCCAGGCGCTGCTGAACGAGAGCGGGATGGAGAATCATCCGCTGACGCCGATGAGGGACGCGAACCTGGTGCGCGTGCTGGCGGCGCAGACCGAGGGCGGGGTGGGCCTCGTGCCCTTCGCCGTGGTGGACCAGGGGGCGGCGGCGATCCGCCGCGCCTTCAGCGGCCTGCGCGATGCCGGCCGCCGCCACGCCATCGTGGATGCGGTGACGGACGCGCATCTGATGGCGATCGGGGAGGCCGCGGCCCTGCACCCGCTGATCACCGGCGGCAGCGGCGTGGCGATGGGCCTGCCGGAGAACTTCCGCCGTGCCGGCCTGCTGCCCGCGCGCGAGGACGCCGCCAGCCTGCCGCCCCACACCGGTCACGCGGCGGTGCTGGCGGGCAGTTGCTCCCGCGCGACGCTGGCGCAGATCGGCCTGGCGCGCGACCACATGCCCACGCTGGAGCTGGACGTGCTGGCCAACCCCGACGCCGAGGCGCTGACCGCCGAGGCGCTGGCCTGGATGGGGGGCAAGCTGGGTGCCGAGCCCATCCTGATCGCGGCCAGCGCGCCGCCCGACAAGGTGGCGGCGCTGCAGGCCAAGCTGGGCCGGGAGGCCGCCGGCGCGCTGGTGGAGGCGGTGCTGGCGCGTGTGGCCGAGGCGCTGGTGGCCGGCGGCGTGCGGCGGCTACTGGTGGCGGGTGGCGAGACCTCCGGCGCCGTGGTGCAGCGCCTGGGCGTGGCCACGCTGCGCATCGGCGCCGAGATCGACCCGGGCGTGCCCTGGTGCTTCGCGGAGGGCCGTGGCCCCGCGCTGCATCTCGCGCTGAAAAGCGGCAATTTCGGCGCGCGCGATTTCTTCCTGAAGGCGTTCGAGCATGTCTGAGCAGGCAGCACGCGAGGAGCTGGTGGCGCTCGGCGCCAGCCTGTTCCAGCGCGGCTTCAGCGTGGGCAGCGCGGGCAACATCTCCGTGCGGCTGACCGACGGCTATCTGATGACGCCGACCAATTCCTCGCTGGGGCGGCTGGAGGCGGCGCGCATCAGCAAGCTCGACCTGGAATGGCGGCATGTGGGCGGGGACAAGCCGTCGAAGGAAGTGTTCATGCACCGCGCGGTGCTGGCCGCGCGGCCGGAGGCGGGGGCGGTGGTGCATCTGCATTCCACCCACGCCACCGCCATCGCTTGCCTGGCCCCGGTGGGCGAGACGCGGCCCATCCCGATGCTGACGCCCTATTTCGTCATGCGGGTGGGGCGCAGCCTGCCGGTGCTGCCCTATCACCGCCCCGGTGACCCGGCGATGGAAGCGGGCATCCATGAAGCCGCGAAGACCGCGCGCGCGGTGCTGCTGGCCAATCACGGGCCGGTCGTGTCTGGCCGCACGCTGGCGGATGCGGTGGCCGCGGCGGAGGAGCTGGAGGAAGCCGCGCGCCTGGCGCTGATGCTGCGCGGGCAGCAGGCGCGCGAACTGACCGAGGCCGAAATCGAGGATCTGCTCGGCACCTTCGGCGCATAAAAAAACCGCCCGGATCGCTCCGGGCGGTTCGTGGCTCGGCGGGGTGCCGGGCTCAGCTGGCGCTGGGTTCGCCGGTGCCGGGCACGGCCGGGGTTTCGGCGGGCGCCGCGGCCGGCTTCTTGGCCTTCTTCGGCGCCGGCTTCGCGGCGGCCTTCACCGGGGCAGCCTTTTTCGGCGCGGCCTTAGGCGCGGCGGCAGCCTTCTTCGGCGCGGCCTTGGCGGCAGCCTTAGGCGCGGCGGCAGCCTTCTTCGGCGCGGGCTTGGCGGCGGCCTTAGGCGCGGCGGCGGCCTTCTTCGGCGCGGCCTTGGCGGCAGCCTTGGGCGCGGCGGCAGCCTTCTTCGGCGCGGGCTTGGCAGCAGCCTTGGGCGCGGCGGCAGCCTTCTTCGGCGCGGCCTTGGCAGCGGCCTTGGGCGCGGCGGCGGCCTTCTTCGGCGCGGCCTTGGCAGCAGCCTTCGGAGCGGCGGCAGCCTTCTTCGGCGCGGGCTTGGCAGCAGCCTTCGGCGCGGCGGCAGCCTTCTTCGGCGCGGGCTTGGCAGCAGCCTTGGGCGCGGCGGCGGCCTTCTTCGGCGCGGGCTTGGGGGCAGCGGCCTTCGGCGCGGCGGCCTTCTTGGCGGCCGGCTTCTTCGCGGCGGCGGCGGCGGCCTTGGGGGCGGCGGCGGCCTTCTTCACGACCGGCTTCTTCGCGGCGGGCTTGGCAGCGGCGGCGCGGCTGCGCGCGGTCGCGGGCTTGGCCGTGCGCTTGCTGGTGGCAATCGCCATCGCCTGCGCGCGCGGGCTTGAGGTGGTCTCCTCGGTCACTGGGTCAGTCTCCTTGAAAGTCGGTTCAGGCATGATGCTCATGCGCGGTGAACGCGGTGTGGTTTGCAGCAGGGAAAGGCCTGGCGTCCATGCAACGCGCCGGAAGCGGCGCGGCTGCACAGGCGGGCGCGAGGGCGCGCATCACGGTGCCACGCACCATCAGCGCACCGCTCATCCTCGGATCGAACTGCGTGCTGCGGCGGATGATGCCCGCCTTCGCGCCCGACATGCCTGAGCTTCCCCTGTCCTACGTGATGGACGCGATCCCCGATCCGCACTTCACGAATCGCGCGTCAATTGCGTGAACGTCGCACGCTATCTGAAGGCGCGCCGCGCCTGTCAAACACTTTCGCGCGCAGGCCTTGCTTTTGCACAGGAATGCGCCGCGCGAAATCAGGCGCGGGCGGTATTCATCGATTCGGATTTTCACCAGGATTTCCGCGCCACAGCGGCCGGTGCGGCAAGACCGGGATCAGGCGCGCCGCGCACATCGGAAACGCATGCCACGCACGATGCGCCGGAAGCAAAAGGAACGGCGCAACGCGCGCCGTTCCCACTCATCCGCGCTGTCAGCGCGCGGACATCGGCGGCACCGGCCGCTGCTCCACACCGGTGTACAGCGACAGCGGGCGGATCAGGCGGTTGTCGGCCAGCTGTTCCAGCACATGCGCGGACCAGCCGCTGATGCGGCTCATCACGAAGATCGGCGTGAACAGGGGGATGTCGAAGCCCATCAGGTAGTAGGCGGGCCCCGCCGGGAAATCGAGGTTCGGGTGGATGTTCTTCTTTTCGAGCATCACCTTCGCGAGCACGGCGGAGGTGTTCATCCACCGCTTGTCGCCCACCACCTCGGCCATGATCTCCGCGTACTTCTTCATCGTCGGCACGCGGCTGTCGCCCGACTTGTAGACGCGGTGGCCGAAGCCCATCACCAGCGCCTTGTGGTCGAACTTGCCCATCAGCCACGCCTCGGCTTCCTCGGGAGACGGGATCTCCTTCAGCATGTGCATCACGGCCTCATTCGCGCCGCCATGCAGCGGGCCCTTCAGCGCCGCGATCCCCGCCGTGATCGCGCCATGGATGTCCGCCTGGGTGGAGGAGACGATGCGCGTGGTGAAGGTGGAGGCGTTGAAGGTGTGCTCGGCATACAGGATCAGGCTGACGTCGAAGGCGCGCAGCACCTCCTTCGCCGGCACCTTGCCGAAGACCATGTTGAAGAAGTTCTCGGCGTAGGAGAGCGAGGCGTCGGGCGCGATCGGCTCCAGCCCCTTCGAGAGGCGGTGCGCGGCGGCCACGGCCACCGGCGCCTTGGCCAGGATGCGCAGCGCCTTGCGCCGCTGGGCGGCATCGGAGATGTCGGCCGTCTCCGCATCCTCCATCCCCATGAAGGAGACGGCGGTGCGGATCGCGTCCATCGGGTGCGCGTCGTGCGGGAATTCCCGCAGCACCTTCAGCAACGCGGGAGACAGCGCGCGGTTCGCCTTCTCCTCCGCCTTGAAGGCATCGAGCTGCGCTTGGTTCGGCAGCTCCCCGTTCCACAGCAGATAGACCACCTCCTCGAAGGAGGCCTGCTCGCACAGATCCTGCACGGCATAGCCGCGATAGGTCAGGCTGTTCGTCTCCGGCATGACCTTGGAGATGGAGCTTTCATCAGCATAGACGCCCACCAGCCCTTTGCGGACTTCGATCTTCTCGCTCATCGCGTTCCCTTTCTCGCCGTATGCATGTGGAAGGCGGCGCGGGGGCAAACCCGCGCCGCACCCCTTCAGAAGATGCCGGGCTTGGCTTCTTCCAGCGTGCCGCGCGGCAGGGTCACCGTCAGCGCGGAGAGCTCGCCGGCGGCGAGCTTGGGCAGGTTCTGAGCCGCTTCCAGGAAGCGGTTCGCCTCACGCGGCGTGATGATGCCATCGGTCAGCGTGAGGAATTTGTTCACGTACTGCTCGCGGGCAAACGGCCGCGCGCCGCGCGGGTGCGCGTTGGCCACGCCCAGCTCGTCCACCAGCTTGGAACCATCCTTGAAGATGATCTCGACGCGCCCGCCGAAGGCCAGCGTGTCGGGGTCCTTGGAGTGGTAGCGCTCGGTCCATTCCGGCGCCTCGGTGGTCTCGATCTTGTGCCACAGGCGCACCGTGTCGGCACGGCCCGCGCGCTTGGGCGCGTAGCTGTCCACATGGTGCCAGCGGCCGTCCTGCAGGGCGACGGCGAAGATGTACATGATCGAGTGGTCGAGCGTCTCGCGGCTCGCCTTCGGGTCCATCTTCTGCGGGTCGTTGGCGCCGGTGCCGATCACGTAGTGGGTGTGATGGCTGGTGTGGATGATGATCTTCTCGATCTTCTCGAAATCCGCGATCTGCTCGCGCATGCGGAAGGCGAGGTCGATCAGCGCCTGGGACTGATACTCGGCCGAGTGCTCCTTGGTGTAGCTGTCCATGATGGCGCGCTTGGCTTCGCCGGGCGCGGGCAGCGGCACGTTGTAGAGCACTTCCTCATACATCGCCTTGCGGGACTTCTGGTCGGCGATGGTGCGACCCGAGAGCACCCAGGCCAGCACGCTGTCCTCGCCTTCATAGATCGGGCTCGGCGCGCCTTCGCCGCGCATGCAGCGGTCCACCGCCTCGATCGCCAGCTTGCCGGCATGCGCGGGGGCATAGGCCTTCCAGCTGCTGATCTCGCCCTTGCGGGACTGGCGGAAGCTGACGGTGGTGTGCAGCGCCTGCTGGATGGACTGGAAGATCACCTCCTGCGGCAGCTTCAGCAGCGTGCCGATGCCGGCGGCGGCCGAGGGGCCGAGGTGGGCGATGTGGTCCACCTTGTGCTCATGCAGGCTGATGGCGCGCACCAGGTCGATCTGCAGTTCATAGCCGGTGGCCAGGCCCCGGATCAGGTCCTTGCCTGAACGGCCCATCGCCTGCGCCACCGCCAGGATGGGGGGGATGTTGTCGCCGGGGTGGGAGTATTCGGCGGCGAGGAAGGTGTCGTGCATGTCGAGCTCACGCACCGCCGTGCCGTTCGCCCAGGCCGCCCATTCGGGAGAGACGGTGGTGCCGGCGGTGGCGCCGAACACGGTCGCGCCGCCCTCGCGCTTCTTGTGGCCCAGCGCCATGCCGCGCGCGGAAACCACGGGCCGGCGGTTGATCGCGGCGATGGCGACGGAGGCATTGTCGATGATCCGGTTGATGATCATCTCCTGCACGTCCTTCTGGACGGCGACCTTGTCGGCGGCGACGGCGGCCATCTTCCACGCGAGCTGGTCCTCGCGCTTCAGCAGGGCCTTCGACGGGTAAACCTTGACCGGGTGCAACTGCATGTCCGGCATCCCTCCTTCTTCCTTCGGTGGCGCGGTTTGTCGCGCCGTGACGGACATTCGTCCAATCCGATTGCCACCGGGTTTCAATAGGCATTTCATATCGCACCATGGCGAGCGAAGGGGAATTCCGGATTCTGCGTCGGCTGGCTCATTTCCTCGCGGTGGCCGAGGAAGGGCATTTCGGCCGCGCTGCCGCGCGCATGGGCCTCAGCCAGCCGCCGGTCACGGCGCAGATCCAGGCGCTGGAACAGGAGCTGGGCGTGAAGCTGCTGGAGCGCACCCGCAAGGGCGCCCACCCGACGCGGGAGGGCGAGGCGCTGCTGCCCATGCTGCGCCGCCTGGCCGATGACGCGCGCCGGGTGGAGGATTTGGCGCGCGAACTGCGCGCGGGCCGCCACGCGCCGATGGCCATGGCCTGCGTCACCTCCGCGCTGTTCGGGCACCTGCCGCCCATGGCCCGCGCGCTGCGCGCGGCAAGGCCCGAGGCCGCGCTCTCCGTCACCGAAATGGACACCACCGACGCGCTGGAGGCGCTGCGACGCGGCGAGGTGGATTTCGCCCTGGTGCGGCTGGAACACGCCCACCCGCCCTTCGCCGTGCTGCCGCTGGGGGCCGACAACCTGATGGCCGCCCTGCCCGAGGGCCACCCGCTGCTGGAACTGCCCGGCCCCCTGCCCCTGGCGGCCCTGGCCGAGGAACCGCTGGTCGCCCTGCCGCGCCGCATCAGCCCCGCCTATTTCGACCGGCAGGTCGCCGCCTGCCGTGCCGCGGGGTTCGAGCCCCGCGCGATGCGCGAAGTGGGCTCGGCCATGGCGCAGCTGGCCTTCGTTGCCTCGGGACTCGGGGTGGCGCTGGTCAGCGCGGGCATCGCGGGGCTGCGCCCGGCGGGGGTGGCCTTCCGGGAGCTGGCGGGGCCGGTCTCCTCCGTCGGCGTGGCGCTGGCCTGGAACCAGGAACGCGAGACCGAGACCACCCGCCTGGCCGAAACCGCCGCCCGCGCCGCCTTTCACCTGCCCCCATCGCCCTCCCCCGGGGATGACGGGGCCGGGCCCCGGGAGTAGCCTGCGCCACCTGTTTTTCTGGAGCATGAGCATGAGCGCCACACCCTTCGACCGCGTGATCCTGGGCGATATCGTCCTGCCCGATGGCGTGCTGGAGGGGGGCTATGTGGCGATCCGCGGCGAGACCATCGCCGCGATCGGCCAGGGCGCGGTGCCGCCCGCCGCCGCCATCACCGATCATTCCGGCAAGTGGGTGCTGCCCGGGCTGGTCGACGGCCACATGCACACCGGCAGCGCCATCGGCTGGCCGGGCATCGAGGGCGCCTCCAGCTCCGCCGCCGCCGGCGGCGTGACCACCTGCGTGGACATGCCCTATGACGTGCCGCGCGCCACCACCGATGCCTCGATCTTCCGTGAGAAGGTGGAGTGGGTGAACCGCCTGTCCCATGTGGACATGGCGCTGTACGGCACCATCAAGAAGGAAAACGGCGTCGACGCCATCGCGGGCCTGGCCGAGGCCGGCTGCTGTTCCTTCAAGCTCTCGACCTACGAATACGACGCCACGCGCTTCCCGCGCATCGACAACACGACGATGGTCGAGGCGTTCCGCGAGATCGCCAAGACCGGCCGCATGGTGGGCATCCACAATGAGGACCAGGAGATCGTGGAGGGCGCCATCGCCGCCGCGAAGGCGACCGGCCGCACCGACCCCATCATGCACGCCCGCACCCGCCCCCCGCTGTGCGAGACGATGGCCGACCTCGCCATCTTCGAGATGGCGCTGGAGACCGGCGCGCATGTGCATATCGCCCATTCCTCGCTGGCGCGCGGCTTCGAACTGGCGGAGATCTTCCGCCGCATGGGCGCGCATACCTCGGGCGAGGCCTGCATCCAGTACCTGTGCATGACCGAGGAAGACCTGGTGCGGCTGGAAGGCTTCGGGAAGTGCAACCCGCCCTTCCGCACCGCGGCCGAGGTGGAGCGCATGTGGGGCGCGCTGCAGGCCGGCAGCATCGCCTATGTCTCGACCGACCACGCCCCGTGGCAGCGCGAGAAGAAGGTCTATCACGGCGATATCTTCGCCTGCGGCGCGGGGCTGACGGGCATGCAGAGCTACGCGCCGCTGATGGCCAGCCTGCTGATCGAGCGCGGCCTGCCCATCACGCTGATGGCCAGCCTCTGCGCCGAGCGCCCGGCCCGCTTCCATGGGCTGGACGGCAAGAAGGGCGCGATCCGCGTGGGCTATGACGCCGACCTGTGCGTGCTGGAACGCGGCGACTTCACCTTCGACGAGGCCGACATCAAGGACCGCCCGGACGCGCGCTGGTCGCCCTATCACGGCCGCGCCATGAAGGCGCGCGTGGCCGCCACCTGGCTGCGCGGCACGCAGATCTGGGACGGCGCCGAGGTGCTGGCCAAGCCCGGCACCGGCCGTTTCGTGCCGCGCCAGCACACGAACATCTTCTGCGGCTGACGCCGCTGCCGCGAAAATGGGCGCGGCGCGGGCGGGCACGGTTCAAACCGTCCCGCCCCGCCCTTCCCCCGCCACCCCGCTGTGAGTAAGCGAGCCCCCATGACGAACCGCCCCAACCTCATCGTCGCCGGCGCGCAGACCGGCCCGATCCAGCGCGCGGACACCCGCGCCCACACGCTGGACCGCCTCATCGCCCTGCTGGAGCAGGCCGCAGCGAAAGGCGCCAAGCTGGTCGCCTTCCCGGAACTGCCGCTGACCACCTTCTTCCCGCGCTGGTTCATCGAGAACACGCAGGAGCTGGACACCTATTACGAGCGGGAGATGCCCAACCCGAACGTGCAGAAGCTGTTCGACCGGGCGCGCGAATTGCAGGTGGGCTTCTACCTCGGCTACGCGGAGCTGACACCGGACGGGCATCGCTTCAACACCTCCATCACCGTGGGGCCGGACGGGCAGATCCTGGGCAAGTACCGCAAGGTGCACCTGCCGGGCAGCGTTGAGCCCCGCGCGGGCAGCCGCTTCCAGCAGCTGGAAAAGCGCTATTTCGAATACGGCGACCTGGGCTTCCCCGCCTTCCGCGGCGCGCAGGAATGGGGCCGGCCCACGCTCGGCATGCTGATCTGCAACGACCGGCGCTGGCCCGAGGCCTGGCGCTGCTACGGCCTGCAAGGCATCGAGCTGATGCTGATCGGCTACAACTCCGCGGCCTACGACCCCAATGGCGGCACGGCGGAGAATGAGGAGATCCGCACCTTCCACTCCACGCTCGCGGTGCAGGCCAACGCCTATTTCAACGCGACCTTCGCCGTCTCCGTCGCCAAGGCGGGTGACGAGGATGGCTCGGGTCTGATCGGCGGCAGCGTGATCGTGGACCCCAACGGCATGATCCTGGCCCAGGCCAAGACGCTGGAGGATGAGGTGATCGTGGCCGAGCTCGACTGGTCGAAGATCCAGCAGGGCCGCGGGCCGGGCAAGATCTTCGACTTCGGCTTCCACCGCCGCCCGCAGCACTATTCCCGCATCGTGAACCAGGTTGGCCTGGAGGAAATCCCTTGAGCCGTAGCATCGTCCTCGCCGCCGCCCAGCTCGGCCCCATCCAGAAGGCCGAGGGCCGCGACGTGGCCGTGGGCCGCATGGTGCGGCTGATGGAAAAGGCGCATCAGCGCGGCGTGAATGTCGTGGTCTTCCCCGAACTCGCGCTGACCACCTTCTTCCCCCGCTGGTATGAGGAGGACATCGCGGTCGCGGACCATTGGTACGAGACCTCCATGCCCTCCAACGCGACCGCCCCGCTGTTCGAGGCCGCGAAGAAATACGGCATCGGCTTCCACCTGGGCTATGCCGAGAAGACGCCGGACGGGCACCGCTTCAACACCGCGATCTATGTGCATCCCTCGGGCGAGGTGGTGCTGAAGTACCGCAAGGTGCACCTGCCGGGTCACAAGGAATTCGACAGCAACCGCAAGGTGCAGCACCTGGAAAAGCGGTATTTCGAGGTGGGCGACCTGGGCTTCCCCGTGGTGCGCGCGCCCATCGCGGGCACCGAGGCCAATATCGGCATGCTGATCTGCAACGACCGCCGCTGGCCGGAAGCCTGGCGCGTGCTGGGCCTGCAGCAAGTTGAGATCGTGATGCTCGGCTACAACACGCCCAGCATCAACCAGGACAACAAGGGCTTCGAGGCGCATCACCTGCGTGTCGAGCACTCGCACCTGTCCATCCGCTCGGGCTGCTACCAGAATTCCTGCTTCGGCGTGGGCACCGCCAAGGGCGGCACCGAGGATGGGCATGAGCTGTTCGGCCATTCCATCATCGTGAACCCCCAGGGCGAGATCATGGCCCAGGCCACCAGCTGGGGCGATGAGCTGATCACCGCCGAATGCAACCTGGACGACTGCAACCTCGGCCGCACGACCATCTTCAACTTCGCGGCCCACCGCCGTGTCGAGGCCTATGGCCGCATCCTGGAACAGACCGGCAGCGTGGCGCCCCCGGTCTGGACGCCCAAGGGCTAATCACCCCCGGTGATGCACCGCCAGCCACAGGGTTGGCGGTGCGGCCTGGGTCCATTCCACCCGGTGGCGGCGATGCGCCGGCAGGTGCAGCCAGTCACCGGGGGCCAGCCGGATGGGGGCCGCCTCGCCTTCCAGCAGCAGGGTGGCAGCGCCGGCCAGCAGTAGCACGAATTCATCCTCCGCCTGGTCGTACCAGAAGCCAGGTGGGCTCGCCTGGCCGGTGGAGACGATGCGCTCGATGCGCAGGCCCGGGCGGGCGAGCAGGGTCTCGAACTGCTCCTCCGCCACGGGCATGGCAGGTGGGGCGAACAGGTTGCCCATGGGGCCTCCGCTTCAGATCAGGCCCGCCAGCCAGGCCGCCATCATGGACAGGATGATGCCGGGCACGACCCGCGCCGCGAAGGCCCGCGTGCCCATGCTCAGCGCCAGCACGATCTTGAGCAGCGCGTTGCTGCTCATGGCCACCAGGATGGGCACCAGCGCCTGGGCGGGCGTGAGGCTGCCCGCCATCACCAGCGACGCCACCGAGATCGCCGCCGAATGCGTGTCGATGCTGCCGCCGACGGCCGCACCCGCGATGACGCCGGCCTCGCCGAACCAGTCCCGCAGGGCAGCCGCGATCACCAGCATGATGCCCATGATCGCGGCCAAACCCAGCGCGGCGCCCAGGCTGACCGCGCTGCCCTGCGCGGGCCCTGCCCCGCCGGCGCCGCCGCCGGCGCGCCAGGCGAAGAACAGGCCATAGACCCCGGCCACGGCCCCGCCCGCCACCAGCGACGGGGCCATCAGCACCAGGGTGGGCGGGCTGACGGTCGCCAGCACCAGCGCCATCTGCACGAAGGTGGACAGGGAGGAGAGCGCGGCACCGCTGACCGCGCCCGGCATCAAGGCGGGTTCCCTCACGGCCGCCGCCCCCATGGAACCGATGGTCGCGGCGCTGGAGGCGAAGCCCGAGGCCAGCCCCGCCAGGGGCAGCCCCAGCCGTTCCCCAAGCACCCGGGTCGCCACCTTGCCGCAGGCGCCGATCAGCAGCACCAGCACCACCAGCAGCCAGATATTATGCGGGTTGATGGCCTGCCACGGGCCCAGGAAACGGTCGGGCAATTGCGGCCAGATCACCAGCGTGGCCGTGGCCAGCACCAGCGCTTCCTTCACGTCGCTCTCGGTCAGCGCGCCCTTGATAAAGCCATGCAGCGGCACCTTGGCCGCGAACAGCACCGCGACCGTGACCGCGAGGCCGGAGGCCAGCGCCGGATCGCCCACCGCCAGCCCGCCCAGCAGCGGGGCCGCCAGCAGGCCGATCTCCGTCGTCAGGCCCGGGTCATCCTGCGGGCCGCGCAGCACGGCCAGGGCGGCCAGCAGCGCGATGCCGCCACAGGCCACCGCCAGCAGGCCGGCGCCGCCCAGATGCATGGCCACCGCCCCCGCCAGGGAGGCCAAAGCGAAGGTGCGGATGCCCGCGGGCTTCCGGCTGGGGCCCTCGCCCTTCCGGCGCTCGCGCTCCAGCCCGATCATCAGCCCGATGCCCAGCGCCACAGCGAAGTGAAACCAGGGCGTCGTCATCGGCATGGCGTATGCTCCGTGGGCGCCCCGCCGGGCGGGACAATGCCTGTTCCCAGGTGTTATAGCGCGCAGGCGCACCATGGCCGGAGGGCCCCACCATGTCCATCACGCGGGAACGCACGCCTTGAGCCGCCTGCATCAGGAAAACCACCAAGTCAGCCGCATCGGCTGGCTGCGGGCGGCCGTGCTGGGGGCCAATGACGGCATCATCTCCACCGCTAGCCTGCTGCTGGGCGTGGCCTCGGCCGACGCCTCCCCCAGCGGCGTGCTGCTGACCGGCGTGGCCGGGCTGGTCGCGGGCGCGATGTCGATGGCGGCGGGGGAATATGTCTCCGTCAGCTCCCAGTCCGACACCGAGCACGCGGATATCGCCCGCGAAACCGCCGAACTGGCGCAGAGCCCGGAATTCGAGACGGAGGAGCTGGCGCAGATCTACGCCGCGCGCGGCGTCGAACCAGGCCTGGCGCGAGAGGTGGCGCGGCAGCTGATGGCGCATGACGCGCTGGGCGCCCATGCGCGCGATGAGCTCGGTATCTCCCAGATCACCACAGCGCGGCCGGTGCAGGCGGCCATCGCCTCGGCCGCCACCTTCTCCGTGGGCGCGGCGGCGCCGATCCTGCTGGCGCTGGTGGCGCCCACGGCCTGGCTGGCGCCGATTGTCGCGGCGGGGTCGCTGGTCTTCCTGGCGGTGCTGGGCGCGCTCGGCGCCCGGGCGGGCGGGGCGGAGATCTGGAAACCCACCCTGCGCGTCACCTTCTGGGGCGCCTTCGCCATGGGGCTGACGGCGGCGATCGGCGCCCTGTTCGGCACGGTGGTCTGAAAAGGGGGGCCTGAGCCCCCCTCATCTCAGCCCCAGCTCTTGAAGTCCGGCATGGCGCTGATCGGGCCGGCCTTGGCCAGCGCCGCGATATCGGGCACCGGCCGGGCGAAGGCCGCATCCCCCGCGAAGGCCGCCTCGATCGCCGCCGCCACCCGCAGCACCAGCACGTCGCCGCCGCGCGGGCCCACGATCTGCAGGCCGAAGGGGAAGCCCTTCTCGTCCACGCCCACCGGCAGGCTCAGCGCCGGGTGGCCGGTGATGGTCACGTAATAGGCCAGGCTGAGCCAGTGGAAGTAGGTGCGGGTCGGCTTGCCGTCGATCTCGGCCGGGTACAGCTCCTGCCACGGGCGGGGGCTGGTGCAGATGGCCGGGCTGATCAGCACGTCGTGCTTGGCGAAGAACGTCTGATAGCCGCGATAGATCTGGGTCTGCCGCGTCAGCGCGTTGGCGTGGTCCACCAGGCTGTAGCGCAGGCCCTCCTCGACATTCGCGTGCATGTTGGGCCCGCACAGGTCGGGCGTCTTGCGGGTCTTTTCCAGATGCGCGGACAGCACGCCGGCAGCGCGCAGCACCTCGAACGCCTCATCGGCGCCGGTCACGTCGGGGTGGGTTTCCTCGGCGGCGGCGAACATGGGCGCCAGGGCGGCGGCCACCTTGCGGAAGGCACGGCGCACGATGGATTCCGTGGGCGCCTGGCCGAAATCCTCGGTGAAGGCGAGGCGCAGCGAACCGAGATCGGCTGGCGCCACCGGGGAATACAGCTCCGGCTTCTCGCGCATCTTCTGGCCGTGGAAGGTGTAGGCCAGCGGGTCCACCGCATCGTCGCTGACCATGGCGGAGAACATCAGCGCCGTGTCCGCCACGTTGCGGGCCATCGGCCCAAGCATCGGCAGGGGCGACCAGCCATGGCCGCGCCGGCTGGCGGGAATGGTGCCCGAGGACGGGCGGAAGCCGATCACGCCGTTGAAGGCCGCGGGGTTGCGCAGCGAACCGCCGGTGTCGCTGCCGGTGGCCAGCGGCACCATGCCGGTGGCCAGCGCCACCGCCGACCCGCCCGAGGAACCGGCCGCGTTGTAGGCCGGGTTGAAGGCGTTGCCGGTCGCACCCCAGACCAGGTTGCGGCTGTTGGCACCCAGGCCGAATTCGGGAACGTTGGTCTTGCCCAGGATCACCGCGCCCTTGGCGCGCATGTTGGCCACCATGTGCTCGTCCTTGGTGGGCACATGGTCGGCGAAGATCGGGCTGCCCCAGGTGGTGCGCAGGCCCTTGGTTTCCTCCAGGTCCTTGATGCCCATCGGCAGGCCGTGCAGCGGCGGCAGCGGGCCGCCCTTCATCGTCGCCTCGTCGGCGGCGCGGGCGGTGGCCATCGCGGCGTCGGGGTCCATCGCCGTCATCGCGTTGACGGCGTGGTTCACCGCCTCGATGCGGCCGAGGCAGCTTTGCAGCAGCTCCACGGCCGAGAGCTTCTTGGTGCCGATCAGGCGGCGGGCCTCGACGGCGGTCAGGTCACAGGGCTCGGTCATTACTTTACTCCCTCAAACGCCGGGCGCGGCCTCCGGCCGCTGGGCTTCGCCGCGCCGCTGGATCGCCGGGCGGCCATGTCAGGTGGGCGGCGCCGCGCGCGCGGGCCGCCCGGTGGGGGGTCAGTAACCCATCGCGCAACCATCCTTGCGCGGGTCGGAGCCACCGATCAGCGCGCCGCGCGCCCGGTCGATCAGGATGGCCTGGCCGCCGCCATGCGGCTTGCCGATCAGCTCGCACTGATGGCCCATGGCGTTCAGGCGATCGACCGTGGCGCCCGAGATGCCGCGCTCCACCTGCACCTTGCCCAGGCGCGGGAACAGACGGGGGGCGTCCAGCGCCTCCTGCACATCCATGCCGAACTCGAACAGGTTGGACAGGAACAGCGTCTGGCCCATGGGCTGGAAATGCCCGCCCATCACGCCGTAGGGCATGATGCATTCGCCGTTCTTCATCACCATGCCTGGGATGATGGTGTGCATCGGGCGCTTGTTGCCCGCGATGCAGTTCGGG
The DNA here is from genome assembly GCF_009900765.1 of Rhodovarius lipocyclicus. GTDB lineage: Bacteria > Pseudomonadota > Alphaproteobacteria > Acetobacterales > Acetobacteraceae > Rhodovarius > Rhodovarius lipocyclicus. The sequence continues at coordinate 11,676 of NZ_JAAABL010000046.1, read as the reverse complement.
TGGCCTTCCTGCAGGCGGAAGCCGAAGCCCCGGTTCTGCAGCATCACGCCCGATTCCTCAGCCAGGATGCCGGAGCCGAAGCTCTCGAACAGGGAGTTGATGAAGGAGCAGGCATTGCCGTCCTCATCCACCACGCAGAGGTAGACAGTGTCCTTGTGCTTCGCCAGGTCGCTCTCGCCGCCCGGGGGCAGTTCCTTCATCGCCACGTCGTCGCGGATCAGCCCGCGCATCGCCGCCGCGTATTCGGCCGACAGCAGCTTGTCGAGCGGGATGTTGTTGAAGGCCGGGTCGGACAGGAAGGTGTCACGGTCACGATAGGCCAGGCGCGCGGCCTCGATATGGCGATGGAAGCGCTCGACGCTCAGCGGCCCCTGCTCGGGCGAGATGAAGCCGTTCAGGGTGTTGAGGATTTCCAGCACGATCATGCCGCTGCCGTTCGGCGGGCACTGGTACACGTCCACATCGCGCCAGCGGGTGTGGATGGGGGTGACGAATTCGGCGGCGTCCAGCCCGTTCGCCAGGTCCTCCAGCGTGTGCAGGCCGCCCAGCGCGTTCAGCGCCTTCACGATGTCGGCGGCCACGGCCCCTTCGTAGAAGGCCTTGGGGCCGTGCTTGCCGATGGCGCGCAGGGTGCGGGCCAGGGCCGGGAAGGCGATCTTGTCGCCAAACGCGGGGGCCTTGCCGCCCGGCAGGTAATGCTTCGCGGCGGCGGGGTTCTTGGCCAGCTTGCCGGCGGCATCCGCCCAGTCCACGGACACCCGGCTGTGCACATGGAAGCCGTGCTCGGCGAAGCGGGCCGCGGGCTCCAGCAGCTCATCCAACCCCTTGCGGCCGAAGCGGGCATTCAGCTTGGCCCAGGCGCTGATGGCACCCGGCACCGTCACCACATGCGGGGAGGTGTTGGTCAGCTCATTCACCTGGCGCGCGCGCAGGGCCTCCGGCGAGGCGCCGGCGGGGGCGCGGCCGGAGCCGTTCATGGCGATCACCTGGCCGCTGCCGGCGGGCGAGTACAGGCAGAAGCAGTCACCGCCGATGCCGGTGCTCTGCGGCTCGATCACGCCCAGCACGGCCACCGCCGCGATGGCGGCATCCATGGCGTTGCCGCCGGCCTTCAGGATGTCCAGCGCCGTCATAGTCGCGGCCGGCATGGAGGTGGCGGCCATACCGCGGGAGGAAATGACCGGGCTGCGGCCGGGGAAATGAAAATCGCGCATGGGGGTTCTTCTCGGCAAGCGTTTGGGAACCGTTCGCATGGCCCGGGCCGCGCGGCAATACGCCCTTCCCCGATGTGACATCCCACGGTAATGCCGAGGCATGGACAGCACGATCAGCTACGCCGATTTCGAGAAGGTGGAGATCCGGGTGGGCCGCGTGGTCCAGGCCGAACCCTTCCCCGAGGCCCGCAAGCCCGCCATCAAGCTGTGGGTGGATTTTGGCGCACCGCACGGGGTCAAGAAGACCTCCGCCCAGGTCACGGTCCACTACACGCCCGAAAGCCTGATCGGCCGGCAGGTGATGGGGGTGGTGAACTTCCCTCCGCGCCAGATCGGCCCTTTCATGAGCGAATTCCTGGTGCTGGGCGCGCCGGACGAGAACGGCGCCGTGGTGCTGCTGAAACCCGACCTGGAGGTCCCCCTGGGGGGCAGGATGTTCTGATGACCCAACGCTATTTCACCGTCAGTTGGGACCAGTTGCACCGCGACGCCCGGGCGCTGGCCTGGCGCCTGCTGGAAAAGGGCCCCTTCCAGGGCGTGGTCGCCATCACGCGCGGCGGGCTGATCCCGGCCGCGATCATCGCGCGCGAACTGGATTGCCGGGTGATCGAGACGGTCAGCGTCGTGACCTATGACGAGGAACACAAGGGCGAGCCCCGCGTGGTGAAGGCCCCACTGGCCGCGGGCGACGGCACAGGCTGGCTGCTGATCGACGACCTGGTGGATACCGGCACCACGGCGAAGGTCGTGCGCGCGCTGCTGCCGGGCGCGCATTTCGCCACCATCTACGCCAAGCCCGTCGCCAAGCCGCTGGTGGATAGCTTCGTGACCGAGGTGAGCCAGGATACCTGGATCCTGTTTCCCTGGGACACGGAGGTGCAGTTCGTGCCCCCCATCGCCAAGGCGGGGAAGTAGCCGGGGCGCGCCATGTCTGCCTTTGAGCGCTACCTCACCCTGTGGGTGGGTCTTTGCATCCTGGCCGGCATCGCGCTGGGGCATGTCATGCCGGGCGCCTTCCAGGCCATCGGCGCGGCCGAGATCGCCCGGGTCAACCTGCCAGTCGCCGTGCTGATCTGGCTGATGGTCATCCCCATGCTGCTGAAGATCGACTTCGCGGCGCTGGGCGAGGTGGGGCGGCACTGGCGCGGCATCGGCGTGACGCTGTTCGTGAACTGGGCGGTGAAGCCGTTCTCCATGGCGCTGCTGGGCTGGCTGTTCATCGGCTGGCTGTTCCGCCCGCTGCTGCCGGCGGCGCAGATCGACAGCTATATCGCGGGGCTGATCATCCTGGCCGCCGCCCCCTGCACCGCCATGGTGTTCGTCTGGTCGAACCTGACCAGGGGCGAGCCGCATTTCACCCTGAGCCAGGTCGCGCTGAACGACGCGATCATGGTGGTGGCCTTCGCGCCGATCGTGGGGCTGCTGCTGGGCCTGTCGGCCATCACCGTGCCCTGGGCGACGCTGGTGCTGTCGGTGGTGCTGTATATCGTGATCCCGGTCCTCATCGCGCAGATCACGCGGCGGCGGGTGCTGGCCGCTGGCGGGCAGGCGGCGCTGGACCGGCTGCTGGCCCGGCTCGGCCCTGTCTCCCTCGTGGCGCTGCTGGCCACGCTGGTGCTGCTGTTCGGCTTCCAGGGCGAGCAGATCATCGCCCAGCCCCTGGTGATCGCGCTGCTGGCGGTGCCGATCCTGATCCAGGTCTATGGCAATGCGGGGCTGGCCTATCTGCTGAACCGCCTTAGCGGAGAACAGCATTGCGTGGCCGGCCCCTCGGCACTGATCGGGGCCTCCAACTTCTTCGAATTGGCGGTGGCGGCGGCCATCAGCCTGTTCGGCTTCCATTCCGGCGCGGCGCTGGCCACCGTGGTGGGCGTGCTGATCGAGGTGCCGGTCATGCTCTCCGTCGTCTGGATCGTGAACCGTTCCAAGGGCTGGTATGAGCGCGGGGGCCGGGTGGCGGGGCGCTGAGAAGCGCCTACTCCAGCCTGATCCCCGCCTGGCGAATCACGGCGCCCAGCTGTTCCACTTCCTGGCGGACCAGCATGTCCATCTCGGCCAGCGTCATGGGGCGCACCACGGCGCCGCCTTCCTCCGCGCGGCGCCGCACACCCTCATCCTGCGCCAGCTCCCGCAGGGCGGCGTTGTAGCGTTCGCGGATGGGTTGCGGCGTGGCGGCCGGCACGAAGAAGGCGAACCAGGCATCCACGGTGAAGCCCGGCATGCCGGCCTCGGCGGTGGTGGGAACCTCCGGCAGGGCCGTGGCGCGGCTGGCGCTGGCCATGGCCAGCGGCTTCACCCGCCCCGCCTGGATCAGCCCCATGGCGGAGCTGGGGGTGGTGATGAACATCTCCACCCGCCCGCCCGCCACGTCCTGCAGCACCTGGGCGGCGCCGCGATAGGGCACGTGCACCATCTCCGTCCCCACGGCGCGGCTGAACAGCACGCCCGCGATGTGCTGGATGCTGCCATGGCCTGAGGATCCGTAATTCATCCGCCCCGGATTTTCCCGCACCAGGGAAACGAATTCCGCCAGATTGCCCACCGGCAGGTTGGGCGCGGCCAGGATGACATGCGGCGCCAGCGTGCCCATGCCGACAGGCGCCAAATCCCGCAGCGGGTCCCAGCCCGGGTTTTCCATCATGGCGGGGTTGCCGGCGTGATAGCCGGAATAGTTCAGCAGCACCGTCTGCCCATCGGGCGCCGCCCGCACGGCGGCCTGGATGGCCAGGTTGCCGTTGGCGCCGGGCCGGTTTTCCACCACCACGTTCTGTCCCAGGATGCGGGACAGCCCATCGGTGAACAGGCGCGCGGCGAAATCGCTGCCGCCGCCGGGCGGGTTCGGCACCAGCACCGTCACGGTGCGGCTGGGAGACCAGCCCTGCGCGAAGGCCGGGGTGGCGAGCGCGGCCGCGAACAGCGCGCGGCGTGCTACGCGCGCAGAAAATCCTTGAGCCATTGATGGCATTCCTCTGGCGTTTCCTCTGCCAGATAATGTCCGCTGTTCACCGCCCCGCCCGCAAGGGGCCCGTTGGCGTACCGCCGCCAGACCTCCGGCGGACGATACCACTGGCCGATCTTGCCCTTCGCCCCCCACAGCACCAGCAGCGGGCAGGCGATCCGCTGCCCCGCCGCGCGGCTGGCGCGGTCATGCTCCAGGTCGATGGCGGTGGCGGCGCGGTAATCCTCGCAGATCGCGGTGACCGTGCCCGGGGTGCGCAGGGCCTCCAGGTAATCGGCCCGGGCCTCGGGGTGGAAGAAGGATTTGTCCTTGGGCTCGCGGCTGGTGTGCACGTCGAACCACAGCTCGACATCGCGCTCGATCAGCATCTCGGGCTTGGGGTGCGGCTGGGCCAGCGAGAACCAGTGGTAGTAGCCCAGCGCGAAATCCATATCGACGTGCTCGAAATGATGCAGCGTCGGCACGATGTCCATCACGCACAGCCGCTCCACCGCCTCGGGGTATTCCAGCGCTAGGCGATGGGCGACGCGCGCGCCGCGGTCATGCGCCACCACCTGATAGCGATCGAAGCCCAGCGCCAGCATCAGCCCGTGCGGGTCCTTCGCCATCTCACGCTTGGCATAGGCCGCGCTGCCGGGGCTGGCGGGCGCCTTGGCGGATTGGCCATAGCCGCGGATATCGGCGCACACCACGGTGTGCGTGCGCGCCAGCAGCGGCGCCAGCCTGTGCCACATCGCATGCGTCTGCGGGTTGCCGTGCAGCAGCAGCAGCGGCGGGCCCGACCCGCCCCGGCGGAAGCGCACCGCCATGCCGCCGATCTGCCGGGTCTCCAGCGTGAAGCCTTCGAAGAACATGGTGGTCCCCTCTCTTGCCCGGCAACCTGCCACCGGGCGGTCCGGGGGAAAACCCCGCCCCGCGCGGTTGACGCGCGAACGCATGCGCAGCAGCATCCCCGCCGGAACGATCCATTCAACCGAGGAGGAAACCGCCATGTCCAATGGTGACGAGGTTCTGTTCGACAAGGGCCTGCCCATCCGGCGTGAGGTGCTGGGCGCCGAATACGTCGATGCCAGCATGGCCAAGGCCGACGAGTTCATGATGTCCTTCCAGCGCGCCACCACCTCCATCGCGTGGGGCTGGGCCTGGGGCGACCCGACGCTGTCGCGCAAGACGCGCAGCCTGCTGAACCTGGCCATGCTGACCGCGCTCGGCCGCACGCCCGAGATCAAGCTGCATGTGAAGGGCGCGCTGAACAACGGCGTGACGGTCGAGGAGATCAAGGCCACCCTGCTGCACGCCACCGCCTATTGCGGCATCCCCGCCGGCCTCGATGCCTTCAAGGCCGCGCATGAGGTGCTGGTCGCCGAAGGCGCGCTGCCGGGGAAGAAGTGAGCATGCGCATCGGCTTCATCGGCATCGGCAACATGGGCTGGCCCATGGCGGCCAACCTGGTCGCCAAGGGCTTCGACGTGGCGGTGGCGGATGTGGACCCCGCCCGCACCGCGCGCTTCGCCGCCGAGGTGGGCGGGCGCGCCGCGGCCGATGCCGCGGACGCGGCCAAGGGCGCTGACGCCATCGTCGCCATCCTGCCCACCAGCAAGCAGGTGGCCACCGTCGCCGCCGCCGTGAAGCCGGTGCTGGCCCAGGGCACGCTGTTCATCGACATGACCAGCGGCCAGCCCGGCGCCACCCGCACCATCGCGGCGGACCTCGCGGCCGCCGGCATCACCATGCTGGATTGCCCGGTCAGCGGCGGCGTGCCGCGCGCCAAGACCGGCGAGTTGGCCATCATGGCGGGCGGCGAGACGGCGGAGCTGGACCGGGCCGAGCCCATCCTGCGCGCCATGGGCACCTCCATCCATCGCTGCGGCGGCATCGGCGCCGGCCAGGCGATGAAGGCGCTGAACAACCTGGTCAGCGCCGGCGGCTTCCTGATCGGGATCGAGGCGCTGCTGATCGGTCAGCAATTCGGCCTGGACCCGGCGCTGATGGTCGATGTGCTGAACGCCAGCACGGGCATGAACAATTCCACCCAGAAGAAGTTCAAGCAGTTCGTGCTGTCGCGCCGTTTCGACAGCGGCTTCGGCCTGGACCTGATGGTGAAGGACCTGTCCATCGCGCTGGAGGTCGGTCGCGACCAGGGCGTGCCCACCCCCTTCGCGGCGCTGTGCCGGGAAATGTGGGCGGCCGCCGCCAAGTCGCTGGGCCCGGGCGAGGACCACACCGGCGTCGCCAAGCTGCCCGAGCACTTGGCCGGCACCACGCTGGGCGGCGGCAACCGGGGATGATCTGGGAGGCCTTCGCGGTGCGCTATGCGCGGCATCAGCGCATCGCGCGGGACAACCACATCCTGCCCCCGCCCGACCCGCATGAGGCGATGCCGCTGGACTTCTTCGTCTGGCTGCTGCGTGCCGAGGACGGGCGGGAGATCGTGGTCGATACCGGCTACGACCAGTCCACCGCCGAACAGCGCGGCCGCCCCTTCGGCCGCCGCGTGGATGCGGCACTCGCCGGCATCGGCTGCGATGCCGCGAAGGTGGGCGATGTCGTCATCAGCCACCTGCATTGGGACCATGTGGGCAGCCTGGACCAGTTCCCGGCCGCCCGCTTCCACATCCAGGAACGGGAGCTGCATTTCGCCACCGGCCGGCACATGTGCAGCCACGCCATCCGCGGGCCGTTCTTCGTCGAGCATGTGGTACAGATGATCCGCGCCCTCTACGCCGACCGGGTGGAGGTGCACACCGGCGACGCCGAGATCGCCCCCGGCGTGACCCTGCACCGGGTGGGCGGGCATTCGGATGGCTTGCAGGTGGTGCGGGTGATGACGCGGCGCGGCCCGCTGGTGATCGCCAGCGACGCCATGCATCTCTATGCCAATGCGGAGCGCGAGAACCCCTTCCCCATCGTCTTCGACCTGGGCGAGATGGTGCAGGGCTGGCGCATCACGCGGAAGCTGGCGGATGGGGTGGAAAGCGCCGTGATCCCGGGCCATGACCCGATCGTGCTGCAACGCTTCCCCAACGTTCCGGGCCAGGAGGGCGAGGTGGCCATCCTGCACGCGGACCCGCTGTTCTAACCCTTGCGGAATAGCCGGTTGCGGCCCTCGCCCGGCACTTCCGAAAAGCCCAGCACTGCCAGGAAGGCGGGAACCAGCTGCCGGTTCTCGCCTTCCAGCTCCACCAGCACCTCGCGCACATGGCGCACCAGCATGTCCTTGGCGCCTTCCAGGATGGCGGGCTCGATGCCGTCCACATCCAGCTTGATGTGGGTGGGCGGCGTGGCGCCGAAACCCATCACGAAGCCATCCACATTGATCGCGGGCACCGCCTGGCTGAAGCGCGCGCCCTCCACGCCCCGGATGCCGTGCATGGAATGCCCGGCCTCGCTGGCATGCATGGCCAGCCGCGCCATGCCGGGGGCGGCGTCCAGCGCCAGGCAATAGGCCTCCGCCACACCATCCAGGCCATTGGCCTCCAAATTGCGCTGCATGGCGGCGAAGGACTGCGCGGAGGGCTCGAAGCCCAATACCCGCAAGCCCCGCTTGGCCGCGAAGACGGTATAGAGACCGATATTCGCCCCGATATCCCACAGCACCGCATCGGCGGGCAGCGACTCGATCCAGGCCACCGTCTCCGGCTCATCCCGGCCGAAGCCACAGGGGTCGTGCAGGGCGCGGTTGCTGCCGCACACGATGGTCAGCGGGCCCGCGCTGCTGGGCAGTTCCACGCGCTGCAGCGTCGCCTCATGCAGCAAGGCCAGGGTGGAGGCGCGCCGCGCTGGGCGCAGCGGCGCCGTGGCCAGGCGGGCGATGCGGAACAGGGTTCGGGCAAGGCGGCGGCTCATGGCCGCCCCATGCCATGCCCCCCGCGCTTGTGCGAGGGCGTGCGGCGCTGCACGATCTCCAATTCGTGAATATGATCAGGATTTCATGAGCAGCGCCCGGATCACGACTTTCGCCTTCGCCGGCATCGACCCCGTGCCGGTGGAGGTGCAGGTGCAGATCTCCTCCGGCCTGCCGGCGTTCCTGCTGGTGGGCCTGGCCGACAAGGCCGTGACGGAGAGCCGGGAGCGGGTGCGCGCCGCACTCACCGCCATCGGCCTCTCCCTGCCGCCCAAGCGCATCCTGGTGAACCTGGCCCCGGCCGATCTGGCGAAGGAGGGCAGCCATTACGACCTGCCCATCGCGCTGGCCGTGCTGGCGGCGATGGAGGTGATCCCGGCCGAGGAACTGGCGGGCTTCGCCGCGATGGGCGAGTTGGCGCTGGATGGCTTCATCCAGCCCGTGGCGGGGGTGCTGGCGGCGGCCCTCGGCGCCTCGCAGCGGGAGCAGGGGCTGATCTGCCCGGCCGCGCAAGGGCCGGAGGCCGCCTGGGCCGGCCGTGTCGCGGTGCTGGCGCCGGACAACCTGATGCAGTTGCTGAACCATCTGCGCGGCACCCAGGCGCTGGAACCGCCCGCGCCACCCATGCTGGGCGAGGCCCCGGCCGGCACCGCCTGCCTGTCGGACGTGATCGGCCAGGAAACCGCCAAGCGCGCGCTGGAGGTCGCGGCCGCGGGCAGCCACAACATGCTGATGCAGGGCCCGCCGGGCTCGGGCAAATCCATGCTTGCGGCGCGGCTGGCGGGGCTGCTGCCGCCGCTGACAGCGGCGCAGGCGCTGGAGGTCTCGCTGGTCTATTCGGTGGCCGGGCTGCTGCGCGACGGGCGGCTGCTGCAACGCCCGCCCTTCCGCGCGCCGCACCATTCCGCCAGCCAGCCCGCCCTGGTGGGCGGCGGCCCGCGCGCCCGCCCCGGAGAAATCAGCCTGGCCCATCACGGCGTGCTGTTCCTGGACGAATGGCCCGAATTCGCCCGCCCGGCGCTGGAGGCCCTGCGCCAGCCCATGGAAAGCGGCGAGGCCCGCATCGCCCGCGCCCACGCCCACATCACCTGGCCCGCGCGCTTCCAGTGCATCGCGGCGATGAACCCCTGCCGCTGCGGCCATCTGGGCGATGCCTCCCGCGAATGCACCAAGGCGCCGCGCTGCGGGGAGGAATATCTCTCCCGCCTCTCGGGCCCGCTGCTGGACCGGATGGACATCAACATCGAGGTGCAGCCGGTCGCCCATGCCGAACTCTCCCGCGCGCCGCGCGGGGAGACCAGCGCGGTGGTGGCGGCAAGGGTGGCGGCTGCACGGGAATTCGCGGCGGCACGCGGCGCGGTGCCGGCCGAGGCCACCCTGACCGACGCCGCCCGCACCCTGGCCGAAACCGCCGCCGAGCGGCTGCGGCTGTCCACCCGCGGCTTCCTGCGCGCCATCCGCGTGGCGCGCAGCATCGCGGACCTGACGGGCAGCGACAGCACCGAGCGGGTGCATGTGGCCGAGGCGTTGAGCTTCCGCCTGCGGGGCTGAGCCTTGACCCCGGGCGCCGCCTTGGCGAGGTTGCCCCATGGCCAAATCATCGCTGGAATTCCGCCACCTGGAGGCGTTCCGCGCCATCATGCGCAGCGGCACCGTCACGGGCGCGGGGGCGATGCTGGGCATCTCGCAGCCCGCCGTCTCCCGCCTGCTGTCGCAGACAGAGGCGCTCGCGGGGTTTCCGCTGTTCGAGCGCGTGCGCGGCCGGCTGGTGCCCACCGCCACTGCCCAGGCCCTGCATGAGGAAACCGAGCGCATCTTCACCGGGCTGGAGGAGGTGCAGGCCCTGGCGGAGCGGCTGCGCAACCATTCCCCGCGCCGGGTGGTACTGGCCTCCCTGCCCTCCCTGACCCTGTCGCTGCTGCCGGGGGCCGTCACCGCCTGGCGCGCGGCCGGCCGGCGAGAGACGCTGTCGATCCATTCCCGCGCCGCCGGCGGGGTGCTGGGGCTCGTGGCCTCACGCCAAGCGGATCTGGGCATCGGCATCAGCGTGCCGCGCATCCCGGGCGTTCGCTCCACCCTGCTGATCCGCACGCGCGGCTGGTGCGTGATGCCGAAGGGCCACCACCTGGCCAGCCGCAAGGTCGTCACGGCGGGCGACCTGGACGGAGAGGCCTATATCGCCCTGTCGCGGGAGGAAGGGCGGCAGGCCCTGGTGGATGAGGCCCTGCGCGACAGCGGCGCGCGGCCGGTGGAAACCGTGGAATGCCGGATGACGTCAGGCGCGGTCGGCATGGCCGCGGCCGGCGCGGGGGTGACGATCGCCGACTGCTTCTCCTGCTCGCTGTTCCTGGAGGCCGGGCTGGTGCTGCGCCCCTTCGAGCCGGCTGTGACCTTCGACTACCGCCTGATCTGGCCAGAGGAAGTGCGCGACACCTTCGGCCGCGCGGCGCTGGCCCAGGCCATCCGGCAGCATGCGCGCCACATCCAGGAAACCGTACAGGCCCGGACCGGCCTTCAGGCCTGATCCACCATCGCCACGGCGGCTCCCAGGTCCACGCTCAGCAGCCGCGACACGCCGCGTTCCTGCATCGTCACGCCATACAGCCGGTGCATGCGCGCCATGGTCAGCGCATGGTGGGTGATGACCAGGAAGCGCGTCTGGCCATCCTCGGCCATCGCGTCCAGCAGGTCGCACAGGCGCTCCACATTCGCGTCGTCCAGCGGCGCGTCCACCTCGTCCAGCACGCACACCGGCGCGGGCTGGCAGCGGAACACCGCGAAGATCAGCGACAGCGCGGTCAACGCCTGCTCCCCGCCCGAGAGCAGCGACAGCGCGGCCAGCTTCTTGCCCGGCGGCTCGGCGTAGATCTCCAACCCCGCCTCCAGCGGGTCCTCATTGCCGACGAGGGCGATATGGGCGCGGCCGCCGTTGAACAGGCGGGTGAACAGGGCGCGGAACTCGCTGTCCACGCGGTCGAACACGGCTTTCAGCCGCTCGCGCGCATCGCGGTTCAGGTGCCCGATGGTGCCGCGCAGCTTGGCGATGGCAGCACCGATCTCCTCGCGTTCCCGCGCCACATCGGCGATGCGGGTGCGCACCTCCTCTAGCTCGATCTCGGCGCGCAGGTTCACGGGGCCCATCTCATCCCGCTCGCGGGTCAGGCGCTCCAGCTTCCGGCGGGCGCGTTCCTCCGCGATCTCGCCGGGGGGCTCGGCGGGCTCGGGCAGGGTGGCGTTCTCGCCCAGGCGTTCGGCGACGCGGGCAGCCAGGGCGAGCGCCGCCGTGCGGGCGGCTTCCTCGGCGGCCTCGGTGCGCAGCTGGCCCTCACGCGCGGCGGCGAAGCGGGAATCGGCCAGGCGCCGGGCCTCCTGCGCATCCCGCAGCCGGGTTTCGGCGGCGGCCAGGGCGGAGGCGGCGGCGGCATGGGCGGCCTCGGCTTCGGCCAGGCGGCGGGCGGCGGCGGCGCGTTCGGCCTCGGCGGCGGCAGGCGCTTCGGACAGGCGCTCGACCTCCGCGCGCGCGGCCTCGGCACGGCTGGAGCGCGTTTTTGCCCATATGGAGGGCGAGATCGGTGTGCTGCAGGTGGAAAAGCGCATCCGCAACCGCGTGAAGCGGCAGATGGAGAAGACCCAGCGCGAGTACTATCTGAACGAGCAGC
>NZ_JAAABL010000045.1 GCF_009900765.1 Rhodovarius lipocyclicus | reverse complement strand
CTCGGCGACTGTCCATGATCGATACAGGCTTCCAGGGCATCGCTCCGCTCCCGCGAAACTCTCACCCAAAAACCGTCAACCATCTCTCCGAACATCAGTCAGGGATGTGTCCGGTCTGAACAGGGGCGAAGCCCCTGAGGAGTGCACCTCACCCTTCCAGCATCGCCTCCAACGCCGTGTTAAAGGCCGTGGGCGCCTCATACATCACCCAGTGCCCCGCGCCCTCGATCACCTTCTCCCGCAGCTCCGGCCGGGCGTCGCGCAGCACTTGCAGGCGTTCCTCGATATGCGGCCAGGCCACGGCATCCCGCCCGCCCCAGATGGCGCGCACGGGCGCGGTGATCTTCGGCAGCTGGTCCTTCAGCGAGGAGCCGGAGGCCAGCCCCTTGCTGACCAGCCGCGCGTGCACCGTGTTCCATTCCTGGATCGCCAGGGCCTCGTCGTCGATCAGCGCGCGGTCATGGAACATCAGCCGCGCCAGGTTCTCGCGGTGCGCCTCGCGGCGCTCCTCGCCCTGCTTGCTGCGGACTTTCACCAGCTCCACCCCGATGCGCGGCAGGCCCAGGGAGGCGGCGCCCACAATGGTCAGGCTGCGGATATGCGCGCCCTCCAGCGCGGCCAGATGCGCCGCGCAATTGGCGCCGAAGGAAAAGCCCACCAGGTCGTAATGCCGATCCGGCCCCAGGATGCGCGCGAGGCCCGCGGCCATCACGGCGGCGATGCTGCTGGGGTGGGGGTCGCCCGGCGGGCGGGCGCTTTCGCCCAGGCCCGGGGTGTCGGGGGCGATCACGGTGCGGGTCGCGGCGAAATGGGCGATGTTGTGCGCCCAATGCCGCCAGGACCCGCTGCCGCCATGCAGCAGCACCAGCACCGAGCCAGAACCCCAGCGCCGCCAGACCATCTCGCCGTCGCCACAGGGCGTGGTCAGGCGTTCGGCGGTGCGTTCCAGGCTATCGGGCATGCAGGGTCTTTTCTCTCTGTCGGGCGGCCCGGGATTCGCTGCGGGCGATCCAGGTGGTGGCGATGAAGATCACGACCGCCCCCATCATCGTGGTGCGGCTGGGCACTTCATGGAACAGCAGGAAACCCCAGCTGGCAGCCCAGATCAAATCCAGGAACTTCAACGGCTGGCTGGCGGAGATGTCGGCCATGGCGAAGGCGCGGGTCAGAAAGAAATGCCCCAGGCTGCCCAGCAGCCCACAGGCGAACAGCATCACCCACACCCAGGGCCCGGGCCAGGCCCAGCCCGGAATCGCGATGGGCAGGGTGAACAGCGTGACGGCCAGCGCCTGCCACACCACGATCACCTGCGGGCTGTCCCGCCTGGTCAGCGCCTTCGTGATCAGGAAGCTGGCGGCGAAGAGCGGGGCGGAGCTGAGCATGACCAGATTGTAGAAGCCGCCCCCGCCGGACAGGCCCGGCGCCACCACCACCAGCACGCCGGCGAAGCCGATGCCCGCCGCCGTCCAGCGCCGCCAGTCGGGCTTTTCCTTCAGGAACACCACCGCGCCGATCATGATGAAGATGGGCGTGGTGAAGCCCAGTGCCGTGACATCGGCCAGCGCCAGATGCGGCAGCGCGGTGAACCACAGCGTCAGGCCCGCGGTATGGACCACACCGCGCCAGGCTTGGCCCCACACCCCGTTGGGGCGATAGGCGGCGATGCCGTCGCGCCAGATCGAGGGCAGCATCACCACGAAGCCGAAGAAGTAGCGCAGGAATTGCGCCTGGTAGACGTCCATGGTGGCCGTCACCTCACGCATGATGGCGTTCAGCGTGGTCAGCAGCATCCCCGCCATGATGGCGTAGGCCACCCCTTGCGCCGCGCGCGACATTTCCCCCGGGAACCCCATGAACAGCACGTTGCAGCGCAAAGCGCCCTTGCGGAAGCCCCCGCGCGCATTACCCTCCATCCCAACGCCGTCGCTTCGGGGCGACGCGCGCGCTGGGTATTGCCCGCAACGCCACGCTTTCCGCCCCGTTCCGGCCCGCCGAGGAGCACTGCCGCATGCCTGATACCCTTCTCCCCAGCCTGAAATTCGGAATCGGCCAGCCCGTCCCCCGGCAGGAAGACCCCGTGCTGCTGACCGGCCAGGGCAAGTACACCGACGATATTTCCAAGCCCGGCCAGCTTTATGCCTATGTCGTGCGCAGCCCCTACGCACATGGCGTGATCAATGGCATCGACGTGTCGGCGGCGCTCGACATGCCGGGCGTGAAGGCGGTCTACACCGCCGCCGACCTGAAGGCCTATGGCCCCATGGGCTGCGCCATGCCGATGAAGAGCCGCGATGGCTCGCCGCTGATCAACATCGAGCGCATGCCGCTCGCCGAGGACCGCGTGCGCTTCGTGGGCGACCCGGTGGCCGTGGTGGTGGCCGAGACCAAGGCCCAGGCCAAGGACGCGGCCGAGGCCGTGTTCCTGGACATCGACGCCCTGCCCTCCGTCACCGAGGCCAGCCAGGCCCATGACGGCCCGCAGCTGTACGACCATGTGCCCAACAACCTGGTGCTGGACTTCCACTTCGGCGACGAGGCCAAGGTGGCCGCGGCCTTCGCCGGGGCGGCGCATGTCACGAAGCTGGCGCTGCGCAACAACCGCCTGGTGGTCTGCCCGATGGAGCCGCGCTCGGCGATCGGCGAATGGATCGACGGGCGCCATGTGCTGACGCTGGGCAGCCAGGGCGTGTTCGGCCTGCGCAACCAGATGGCCAGCATCATGAAGGTCAAGAACGAGGAGCTGCGCATCCTGACCCACAATGTGGGCGGCAGCTTCGGCATGAAGGCCAGCGCATACCCCGAATACGCGGTGCTGCTGCATGCCGCGCGCGAACTGGGCCACCCCGTGAAGTGGACCGACGAGCGCACCGGCAGCTTCCAGTCCGACGCGCATGGCCGCGACCATGAGGTGGAAGCCGAGCTGGCGCTGGACGCGGAGGGCCATTTCCTGGCCGTGCGCCTCACCTCCTACGCCAATATGGGCGGGTATCTCTCGACCGTGGCGCCGCTGATGGGCACGGCCAACTTCACCAAGAACATCCAGAGCAACTACGCGGTGCCCCTCATCGAGGTGAACACCAAGAGCTACCTGACCAACACCACCCCTATCGCCGCCTATCGCGGCGCGGGCCGGCCCGAGGGCAACTACTTCTTCGAACGCCTGATCGAGACGGCGGCGAAGGAGATGGGCAAGGACGCGGTGGCGCTGCGCAAGCTGAACCACATCCCGCCCGAGGCGATGCCGTACAAGGCGGCCTCCGGCAGCGTGTATGACGGGGGCGAGTTCTCCGCGATCCTGGAGGAAGCCCTGGCGGCGGCCGATTACGACGGCTTCGAGACCCGCCGCGCCGAGGCCCGCGCCCGCGGCAAGCTGCGCGGCATCGGCATCGGCAATTTCCTGGAATGCACCGCGCCCCCCGCCAAGGAGCAGGGCGGCATCCGCTTCGGCGCCGATGGCACGGTCACGATCATCACCGGCACGCTGGACTACGGCCAGGGCCACTGGACGCCCTTCGCCCAGGTGCTGCACAGCCAGCTCGGCGTGCCCTTCGACAAGATCCGCCTGCTGCAGGGCGACAGCGACGAGCTGATCGCGGGCGGCGGCACGGGCGGCTCCAAATCGCTCATGGCCTCCGGCGCCGCGATCATGGAAGCCTCGGTGAAGGTGGTGGACAAGGGCAAGGAGCTGGCCGCCGAGGCGCTGGAAGCCGCCGTGGGCGACATCGAGTTCGAGGCCGGCAACTTCACCATCGCCGGCACCGACCGTTCTATCGACATCATGCAGCTGGCCGCGCGCAACCCCGGCAAGCTGGATGTGCGCCACGTGTTCGACGAGGCCCCCCAGGCCTATCCGAACGGCTGCCACATCGCCGAGGTGGAGGTGGACCCGGACACGGGCGAGGCGAAGGTCGTGCGCTACACCACCGTCAACGACTTCGGCGTGCTGGTGAACCCGCTGCTGGTGCAGGGCCAGGCCCATGGCGGCATCGCCCAGGGCATCGGCCAGGCGCTGTATGAGCGCGTGGCCTATTCCGAGGACGGCCAGCTGCTGACCGCGAGCTACATGGACTACTGCCTGCCGCGCGCGGACAACCTGCCCTCCATCGGCTTCCTGTCGCACCCCGTGCCGGCCAAGACCAACCCGCTGGGCGTGAAGGGCTGCGGCGAGGCGGGCTGCGCGGGCAGCCTGCCCTCGGTGATGAACGCGCTGTGCGATGCGCTGGGGGTGGCCCACATCGACATGCCGGCGACGCCGGAGACGATCTGGCGGGCGCTGGCGGCGAAGGGCTGAGACATTCGGGAGGGGCGCCGCCCCTCCCGGACCCTCCCCGCTGGGGAGACAAGATCTTCCCAGCCTCCCGCGATTGGTTTTAATTAATTGATATTATTATATAATTTATCAAAATACGTTCTCAGGACATGCTCCGCCCCCAGACTGCCAAAAAGTAATGGGGGAGTTTGAGGGGGAAAGTCATTTCCCCCTCAATGGGAGTGTGAGGGCAAAGCCCTCACCCCTACCCCCCCAGATACCCCTTCCCCCAAGCCGCGTAATCCGCCTCCCGCGTCACCGCCTTGGCCAGCGCCGGTTCCGGCAGCCCGCCCACATCCTTGGGCTGCACGCCGTCGCGCAGGGCCTTCATGGTCGCGTGCAGGGCCTGGATCGCGGCCTGGAAGGGCAGATGCCCCTGCAGCGCGATGCGCACGCCCCGGCTGGCCAGGTATGCCTTGTCCGTGATCTCCGGCGACAGCGTGCCCAGGATGATGGGGATGGTCGCCACCTCGGCGATCGCGTCCAGCTCCGCGCGCTTCGTCACGCCGGTCAGGAACAGCCCGTCGGCGCCAGTCTTGCAGTAGGCCTTGGCGCGGAGCAGCGCGTCCTCCAGCCCCGTCACGGAAACGGCGCCGGTGCGCGCGAAGATGGACAGCCCCTTGTCCTGCCGGGCGGCGAGTGCGGCGCGGATCTTGCCCACGCCCTCATCCAGCGCGATCAGCCGCGGCTTGGTGGTGCCATAGGGGGTGGGCAGTTCCGTGTCCTCGATGGACATGGCGGCCACGCCCGCGATCTCCAGCTCCTCCACCGTGCGCATCACGTTCAGCGCGTTGCCATAGCCATGGTCGGCATCCACCACCAGCGGCAGGCGGCTGGCGGCGCGGTTGATGCGCAGCGCCTGCTCGGCGAATTCCGTCAGGGTCAGCACGATCAGGTCCGGCGCGCCCAGCACGGCCAGGGACGCGACGGAGCCCGCGAACATGCCGAGCTCGAAGCCCAGCCCCTCCGCGATGCGCACGGAGACCGGATCATGCACCGAGGCCGGGTGGATGCACGCGCTCCCCTCCAGCACCGCCCGTGCCGCCTCGCGCCTGGCTTTCCACCGCATATCGTTTCCTCCGTGTCTTGATAGGACATCATGGCAAGCCTAGCGTCGCGGGCAAACCCGGCCGGGCCACAATAGGGGGAAACATGACCGACAGGTTCCATCGCAACGAATTGGATGGCGGCAAGTATCTGACGCTGCATGAATTCGTGAAGGCCGCGAAGCAGAAGCTGAACCACAACATCTGGGACTATCTGATCGGCGGGACGGAGACGGAAACCACCGTCGCGCGCAACCGCATGGCGATCGACACGGTGGCGCTGCGCCCGCGCGTGCTGAACGATGTGTCCAAGGTCGATGCCAGCGTGGAATTCTTCGGCCACCGCATCCGGCTGCCGGTTTTCCTCGCCCCCGTGGGCTCGCTCGAAAGCTTCGAGGCCGGGGGCGGTGCCTCCGTCGCGCGGGGGGCGGGGACGTTCGGCGTGCCCTTCATGCTCTCCTCCGTCAGCCAGCCGGGGCTGGAGGAAGCGGCGGCGGCGGCCAGCGGGCCCCGCGTGTTCCAGCTCTATACGCGCGGCGACAGCGCCTTCATCGACGAGAACGCGAAGCGCGCGACGGCCGCGGGCTATGACGCCTTCGCCATCACGGTGGACACGGCCCATTATTCCCGGCGGGAGCGCGACATCGCCAAGCGCTTCGTCAAAAGCTGGCGCGCGGCCAATGTGGGCATGCAGCACCAGGCGGCGCTGAACTGGGACGATGTGCGCCGCTTCAAGGACC
The DNA here is from genome assembly GCF_009900765.1 of Rhodovarius lipocyclicus. GTDB lineage: Bacteria > Pseudomonadota > Alphaproteobacteria > Acetobacterales > Acetobacteraceae > Rhodovarius > Rhodovarius lipocyclicus. Next base: position 21,146 of record NZ_JAAABL010000045.1, on the reverse strand, counting down.
GCCACCGCATCCCGCTGATCCTGAAGGGCATCGGCACCGCCGAGGACGCGGCGCTGGCGGTCGAGGCCGGGGTGGACGTGATCTATGTCTCCAACCATGGCGGGCGGCAGCTGGACCACGGGCGCGGCAGCCTGGACGTGCTGCGCGAGGTGGCGGAGGCCGTGGCCGGCCGCGCGAAGATCATGGTGGATGGCGGCTTCAGCCGCGGCACGGACATCGTGAAGGCGCTGGCGCTGGGCGCGGATTGGGTGGGGGTGGGGCGGCTCTACCTCTACGCGCTGGCGGCGGACGGGGCGGAAGGCATCGCCAACATGCTGGAGATCCTGGAAGACGAGGCGATCAAGGCGCTGGGGCTGTCGGGCGTGAACGGGTTCGGGGAACTGACGCGCAACCATGTGCATCTGGGCGCGCCGCCGGTGGTGTGGCCGGATGTGCACAGCGCCTTTCCGCTGCTGCGGCAAGGATACTGACGGCGACATGGGGGAGGCGCCGCCTCCCCCACCCCCCCTCCGCTGGGGAGATGAGATCTCCCCAGGCCCCTGCGATCAGTGGAAAGGATAGGCGCGGGATGACGAGACATTCGACATCCGCTGACATCCTGGACAGCATCGCGCGGTTCCAGGCGGGGGAATTGCGGCTCTCGGCGTTGCTCGACCGGCTGTGGGCCCAGATTCATGACCTGCCGCCAGGGCCGGAGACGGATGCCGTCATGCTGGAGGATTGCTGGACGGAGATGGAGATCATCTACGCCCAGGCCTCCGCGGCGGAACAACCTGCTCTCGACGCGGATCAGGCGCGCGCCCTGGAAGGCGCCATCGCCCAACTCGTCTCGGCGCTGGGCGATGGCATGCCCTGAAGATCAGTTCTCGGTGCGGCCCAGCATCAGGCGGATGCAGATCAGCGCCACAGCGGCCCCCAGATACAGCGCGCTGGTGATCACCAACGCCCAGGCGCCCCAGCCCTCCACCGCCAGGCCGAACAGCAGCGGGGCGGCGGCCCCCGCGAAGCGCGTGGCGATCGCCAGCCATCCCGCCCGGCTGCCGTAGCCCACCGGCCCGAACAGCGCGAGCGGCAGCGTGCCCCGCGCGATGGTCAGCAACCCGTTCCCCGCCCCATGCAGCATGGCATAGGCGATGGCCCCCGGCGCCCCCAGCCCCAGCAGCAGCGCCGCCCCCAGCGCGGGCAGGGTATTGGCCACCATGGCGTTCAGCACCGGGTCCAGCCGGCGCAGCAGGCCGAATTCCAGCAAGCGCGCGGCCACCTGCGCCGGGCCCAGCAGGGCGGCGGCGGCCACCACGGCGGCGGGCGTGGCCCCGGCCGCCGCCAGCACCCCCGGCAGATGCGCGGCCAGCGCCGAGGCCCCGAACCCCGACACCGCGAAGACAAAGGCCAGCAGCCCCATCACCAGCGCGCCGGGCGGCGGGGCCTCGCTGGCCGCAGGGGCGGCGCCGGGCTTCGCCTCGGCGGGGGCGGCGGGGCGCGGCAGCAGCACGCCGTTCAGCAGCGGGCCCAGCACCAGCATCGCCACCGCCCAGGCCAGGCAGGCCCCGCGCCAGCCATAGCCGGCCTCCAGCCAGGTGGTCAGCGGCCAGGCGATGGTCGAGGCGAAGCCCGCCATCAGCGTGATGCCGGTGATGGGGCCGCGCGCGCCCTTGCCGAACAGCCGCGCCAGGCTGGCGAAGGCCGATTCATACAGCCCCATGCCCATGCCCAGCCCCATCACCCCCCAGGCCAGCACCAGCGAGGCCAGCCCCTGCGCGAAGCCCAGCAACCCCAGCCCCAGCGCGAGCACGAGGTTGGAGGCGACGAGCACCCCCTGCCCGCCCTGCCGGTCGATCGCGCGGCCCGCCGCCGGGCCCACCAGCGCCGCCAGCAGCAATGCCGCCGAGAACACACCGAACACCACGGGCGTGGCCACCCCCAGGTCGCGCGCCATGGGCGCGGCCAGGATGGCCGGGATGTAGTAGCTGCCGCCCCAGGCCATGGTCTGGCCCAGGCCCAGCGCCAGCACGGCGCGGGTCTCGGCCTTCATGCCGGCACCGGATAGCGGATTTCGGTGATCTCGATCTCCTCAGCGCCGCCGGGCAGCGGCACGCGCGCGGTGTCGCCCACCCGCTTGCCCAGCAGGGCGCGCGCGATGGGCGCGATCCAGGAGATGCGGCCGGCATCGGCGTCGGCCTCGTCGCTGCCCACGATGGTCACCGTCACCTCGGAATCGTCGGGGCGGGCATAGGTGACGGTGGCGCCGAAGAACACCTGGTCGCGCCGGGTCTGCTTCGCGGCGTCCACCACCTCGGCCGCGTCCAGCCGCTTGCGCAGGAAGCGCACGCGGCGGTCGATCTCCCGCAACCGGCGCTTGCCGTACTGGTAATCCGCGTTTTCGCTGCGGTCGCCCAGCGCCGCGGCCCAGGAGACGACCTCGACCACCTTCGGGCGCTCCCCATACCACAGCGCGCGCAGTTCCTCCTGCATCGCGGCGTGGCCTTCGGGCGTCATGTAATAGGGGCGGCCCTTCGGCAGGGGCGGGCCGTCTTCATCGTCGTCATCGCTCATGATGGCTCACGGCATATAGAGCCCGCCATTGATGTGCCAGACCTGCCCCGTGATCCAGGCCGCGCGCGGGCCCAGCAGGTATTGCGCGAGGTCCGCGACCTCCTCCGGCCGGCCCATGCGCGGGATCGGGATGGTGGCGGCACGGGCGGCCAGCTCATCCTCCGAATTGCCGAAGCGGGGCTGGGCGGTGTCGGTCAGGCCGGGGGCGATGGCGTTCACCCGGATGTGATGGGGGGCCAGCGCCAGCGCCGTCGCGCGCGTCAGGCCGATGATGCCGTTCTTGCTGGCGACGTAGTGCACCCCGCGCGGATCGCCCCGCACGGCGGATGAAGAAAGATTCACCACCGCCCCCTCCCGCCCGCCCAACGCCCGCGCGAATTCCTGGGTCAGGAAGGCCGCGGCCTTCAGGTTGATGCCCAGAACGGCGTCCCATTCGGCTTCCTCCATCGCCAGGAAGTCGCAGCGGGGGAAGATGCCGGCATTGTTCACCAGCAGGTCGGGCACGCCCAAAGCCTTGCCGGCGGCCGCATGCAGCGCCCGCACGCCCGGCACGCTGTCCACGCTGCCTTGCACCAGGGCGCAGCGCACGCCCTGGGCGCGGATGGCCTCGGCCAGGGCCAGGGGTTCCTCATCCAGCCAATTCACGGCGACATCGGCGCCGGCCTGGGCCAGCGTCAGCGCGATGGCGGCGCCTATGCCTTGCTGGGCGCCCGTCACGAGGGCAATACGGCCTGACAATTCCTTCATGGCGCAACTCTGCCTTTCGCACCGCGGCATGTCAGCCCTCTTGCGGTGAATCGGTCATCGTCGCCAGTTTGAAACCTCGGGGATTGCAGGAGGGCGCGGATGCTGGCGATCCGCACGCTCAGGACCATCGGTCTGATGAGCGGCACGAGCCTGGATGGCGTGGATGCGGCCTGGGTGGAGACGGATGGCGAGAGTGTCTCGCGCCTCGGTCCCGCCCTGACGCTGCCCTATGAGCCGCAGCTGCGGCGCGACCTGCGCGCGCTGCTGGATGCCGCCCCCGACCTCGACCCCGCCGACCCCTTCCTGGCCGATGTCGTGACGCGCCTGACGCAGCGCCATGCCGAGGCGGTGCTGCGCGTGCGCGACGAGGCCCGCCGCACGCTCGGCGAGGATACGGAGCTGCTGGGCTTCCACGGCCAGACCATCCTGCACCGGCCCGAGGAGGGGCGGACCTGGCAGGTGGGGGACGCCAACCTGCTGGCGCGGCTCACGGGCCTGACAGTGGCGCATGATTTCCGCTCGGCCGATGTGGCGGCCGGCGGCCAGGGCGCGCCGCTGGCCCCGATCGCGCATGTCGCCCTCGCCTCCAACCTGCCCAAGCCGCTGGCGGTGCTGAACCTGGGCGGCGTGGGCAATGTGACCTTCATCGGGCCCGACGGCGCGCTGCTGGCCTTCGACACCGGCCCGGCCAATGGCCCGCTGGACGATTGGGCGCGCAAATCCACCGGCAAGGATTACGATAAGGATGGCCGGCTGGCCGGGGCGGGCATCGCGGATGGCGCGGTGCTGGCGCGGCTGATGCAGCACCCCTATCTGGCCGCCCCTCCGCCGAAATCGCTCGACCGGCTGGATTTCTGCCGCGCATTGAAGGAGGCCGGGGCCGACCGCCTCTCCCCGCAGGATGGCGCGGCCACGCTAGTGGCCTTCGCCGCCGTGTGCGTGGCCGCCGCCGCCCGGCATTTCCCCGAACCGCCCATGCAGTGGCTGGTGACCGGCGGCGGGCGGCGCAACCCCGCGATGATGAAGGCGCTGTCGGCCGTGCTGTCGGAACCGGTGCGCCCGGTGGAGATCGCGGGCTGGAACGGCGACGCGCTGGAGGCCCAGTGCTTCGCGGTGCTGGCCGCGCGCGTCACGCGCGGGCTGCCGCTCTCCTACCCCTCCACCACCGGGGTGCCCTGGCCGCTGGCGGGCGGGCAGGTGCTGGGGGCCTTGCTGTAGAGGCTGGGCACGCTTACCAACACAACCGTGCTCATGGAGTTTCCGCTTTGATGCGTCGCCGCACCCTGCTTACCGGAAGCGCGCTGGCCGCGACCGGCCTGCTCGCCCTGCCCGCCATCCAGGCCGATGCGCAGCGCGCGGCCCCCCCGCATGAATGGATCTTCGGCAGTTGGATCGGCGGGCAGTTCCCGCCCGGCGACGGCGCCAGCCAGGAATGCTTCGGCGCCGCCACCGTGATCTTCACGCGCGATGTGGTGCTGCGGGCCTCGGCGCTGGACGTGGCATACCGTCAGCGGGTGATCGAGACCGTGGCGCTGATCCCGGACGGGCTGGAATTCCGCTTCGCCCCGGCCGGCCCCGCCGGCGGGGTGCTGTCCAGCCGCGTGCCGCCCGATATCGGCTTTTCCTGCGACGGCAACCCGAACCTGCTGCGCGTGCAGCGGCGCGGGCCGAACGAGATCGCCTTCCCCGGCTGCATCGAGTTCCCCTCCATCCTGCGCCGCTGCACCACCACGGGCTGAACCATGCGCATCGCCCTGATCCACGCCCTGCGCCACAGCCCGCCGCCCATCGAGGCCGCCTTCCGCGCCATGTGGCCGGAACCGGTGCTGATGAGCCTGCTCGACACCTCCCTCTCGGCCGACCTGGCCGCCGAGGGGAAGCTGACGCCCGCGATGACGGAACGCTTCCTCACCCTCAGCCGCTACGCGGTGGGTACGGGGGCGGACGGCATCCTGTTCACCTGCTCCGCCTTCGGGCCCTGCATCGAGGCGGTGGCGGCGGAATTCGCCCCCATGCCGGTGCTGAAACCCAATGAGGCGATGATCGAGGAAGCGACCGCGCATCACACGCGCATCGGGCTGCTCTCCTCCTTCCCCGGCACGCTGGCCTCCATGCCCGCCGAATTCCCGGCCCATGTGCAGCTGACGCCCATGCTGGCCGAAGGCGCGCTGGCGGCACTGGACGCGGGCGACGTGGCGGAACACGACCGGCTGGTGGTGGAAGCGGCCAAGCGCTTCGGGCCCGAGGTGGAAGCGATCGCGCTGGCACAGTTCAGCCTGGCGCACTGCGCGGAGGCGGTGGCACAGGCGACCGGCAAGCCCGTCTTCACCACACCCGGCAGCGCGGTGCGCAAGTTGAAGGCGATGCTGGGGGGGTAAGCCCCCGGCCGGGCGCCCTCAGAACGCCCCGTCCGGCGTCCCCTCCGCGATCACCCACAGCACCTGCGCGGGGGCCGCGCTGTCATTGTGCAGGCTGTGCGGTTGGTCGCTGGCGAACTGGAAGCTGTCGCCCGGCAGTAGCGTGGTGGACTGGCCGTTCACGGTGATCCGCGCCTCCCCCTGCATCACCAGACCGGCCTTCTGGCCCGCGCCGCGCACCACATCCAGGTTTTCCGAATGCGGCGGCAGGCTGATGATCATCATCCGCAGGCTGCGGTTGCCGGGGGGCGAGATCATCTCCTTCAGAATCGGCGCGGAGCCCACCAGGATATGGCTGCGATGGCCGGCGCGGCAGACGAAGCCGGGGTCGGCGGCGAGGGCCTCGGTGCTCAGCACCGCGTCGGTGGCGACACCCAGCGCCGCGCAGATCTTCTCGATGGTGTTCAGGGAGGGGTTGGCCAGGTCGCGCTCGATCTGGCTGACGATGCCGGCGGAGACCCCGGCGGCGCTGGCCAGGCTGTTCACGCTCATGCCGCGGGCGTTGCGCAGGGCGCGGATGCGTGCGCCGATCAGATCCGTCAGCCGGGGGCGGGCGCTGCTGGACAAGGCGTTTCCTCCGGGCTGCGGGCACCGATTCATACAAAATATTGAATGAATCCGGTGTGCCATGGCCCCGCGCCGCGCGCAACCGCGGTGTTTCCGGCAGTATAATGAACGGCCTACAGCAGCAGGTTGCCCTGCGCCTCCAGCGCGGGCGGCAGTTCCGTGCGGCCGGCGGCGGCCAGCAACTCGCGCTCCACCTGCCGGGCCATGGCATCCAGCGGCAGGTCGTTCACCTCGCGGCCGAAGGGTTCCTCCAGCTCGTCGCCCAGCGCGTCCAGGCCAAAGAAGGTATAGCAGACGATCAGCGTCAGCGCCGGCGTCCACCAGCCGAGCGACCCTGCCAGGCCGAAGGGCAGCAGCAGGCAGAACAGCCAGGCCGTGCGGTGCAGCAGCAGGGAATAGGCGAAGGGCAAGGGCGTGGTCTTGATCCGCTCGCAGCCAGCCTGCACGGCGCTCAACGCGCTGAGGCGGGTTTCCAGCAGGGAGTGGCGGATCTCGCTCAACGCCCCCTGCCCGGCCAGCGCCGCGCAATGCAGCCCCACCCCGCGCAGCGCGGCGTCGGTCGGGTTGAGGGCGTCCTCCGCCGCGCACCAGGGCGCGATCGCGGCCCGCTCATCCTCATCGCGCAGCCTGGCCTTCAGCCCCTGGGTGAAGCCGCACAGGCCCAGCAGCAGCGGCTCCCGCCGCTCCAGCGGCAGATGCGCCACCTGCCGCGCGAAGGAACGCGTCTCGATCAGCAACTGCCCCCACAGCTTCCGCCCCTCCCACCACCGGTCGTAGCAGGCGTTGTTGCGGAAGCTCATGAAGATCGACAGCGACAGGCCGATCAGCGTGAAGGGCACGGCGCTGCCGCCGAAACTGCCCGGCAGCACCCCCGCCAGCAGCACCGCCACCACCGAGCCCCCCCCCACCGCCAGGGCGCGCCTGGCGATATTGGGCAGGATGGACCCGCGCACGGTGAACAGCACATCGGCCAGGGTGGGGGTGGAGCGGATGAACATGGCCGCGAGGATAGAGCGCGCCCCCGCCCGCTCAACCCCGGCCTTGCCCGGGCGTTGGACAGGGATGCACCGCTTCGCAGCGAAACAGCCTGGATCGCCCCGCCCGCACGCCTATATTCAGGCTTCTGGCGGCCCGCCCCCGCCCCCGCAGCAGGACCCCAGCCGGCCAGATGGTCACCAACAGCCCCGATACCCCGCGACGCGCGCCCGCGCTGTTGCGCATCCCGCCCGCGCCACGCCTGCTCTCGGCGCTGCGCCGCCGCCTGGGCGGGCCGGCGGGCCGGCTCTCGGCGGAGGGGATGCTCACCGTCGCCTCCTACAACGTCCACAAATGCGTGGGCACGGACAAGCATTTCGACCCGGACCGCGTGGCCCGCGTGATCGAGGAGCTGGACGCCGACATCCTGGCCTTGCAGGAGGCCGACCGCCGCTTCGGCCGGCGCGACGGGCTGCTGGACCTGGCGGCGCTGGAACGCCGCACCGGCCTGTCGCTGGTGCCGCTTTCGGTCGCGCCGCGCGGGCATGGCTGGCACGGCAACGCGCTGCTGGCGCGCGGCGCACGGGCCATCCGCATCCGCCGCCTGGTGCTGCCGGGCGGCGAGCCGCGCGGTGCCGCCATGGTGGATCTGGAACTGCCCGTGGGCGTGATCCGCGTGGTGGGCGCGCATCTGGGCCTGCTGCGCCGGCACCGGGTGCGGCAGGTCGCCGCCATCCTGGACGCCGTGGAGGAAGCGGGCGCCGACGGCATCCCCACCCTGCTGATGGGCGACCTGAACGAATGGCGGCACGGCGCCAATTCCTCCCTGCGGGGGCTGGAGCCCGCCTTCGCGCTCGGCAGGCCGGGCCCGGCCACCTTTCCCAGCCGCCTGCCGCTGCTGACGCTCGACCGCATCCTGGGCCATCCGCAGGGGCTGGTGCTGGGCACGGCGGCGCACGACACGCCGCTGGCGCGCCTCGCCTCGGACCATCTGCCGCTGAAGGCGCGGCTGGACCTGGCGGCGCTGGCGGCCACCACGCCCGTCCCCCTTGCCGCGACCGGCTGAACCGGGCCTCATGGACCGGGCACCCATGAGCGAGGTCCTGACCAGGGAGGCGTTGCGGATGACACCCACCGAGGCGGTCCCCCTGCCGGCGCATGAGGATGGCGTGGCCCTGATGCGGGAGGGACTGACGGCCTTCGCCGCGCGCGTCGCGCTGGCGCGCGCGGCCACCCGCAGCCTGGACCTGCAATACTACGCCTGGCACGGCGACCTGACCGGCGGGCTGCTGGCGCGGGAGGCCCTGCGCGTGGCCGAGCGCGGCGTGCGCGTGCGCCTGCTGCTGGACGACATGTACGCCATGGGCCGGGAGCGCATGCTGGCCGCGCTGGACACCCACCCTCACATCGAGGTGCGGCTGTTCAACGCCACGCGCTGGCGCATGCTGGGCCCGCCGGGGATGCTGCTGGAGATGCTGTTCGGCGGCTGGCACCTCGACCGGCGCATGCACAACAAGGCCTGGATCATGGATGGCGAGGCCGCGATCCTGGGCGGGCGCAACATCGGCGACGAGTATTTCGACGCCTCAGGCCATTTCAACTTCCGCGACCTGGATCTGGTGGTGCTGGGCCGGGCCGCGGCCGACACCCAGGCGGTGTTCGAGCAGTACTGGAACCACCGCCTGGCCCGGCCGCTGCGCAAGGTCAGCCGCGCGGCGTACCGCCCCGGCGGGTTGCGGCGGCTGTCGGCCTGGCTGGACACCGCCTGCGCGGCGCCGGAGGCCCAGCCCTTCTTCCAGCGCCTGGGGGAGCACCCGGCCGTGGCCTCCGTGCTGTCGGGGGAGGCGGGGTCGCGCTTCATCCCCGTCGGCCCGGGTGCGGTGCGGGTGGTGGCGGACCCGCCGGACAAGGCCAGCGGCAAGGCCCCCGGCGCCGCCTGCCTCGCCCCCGCCATCCTGCACGCGCTGCACGGGGCGGAGCGCGAGGCGCTGCTGATCTCGCCCTATTTCGTGCCCGGGCGCATCGGCACCACCCTGCTGGAGGGGCTGGCGAAGCGCGGCGTGCGGGTCTCGGTCGTGACCAATTCCCTGGCCGCCACCGATGTGGTGGCGGTGCATGGCGGCTACGCCAAATACCGCGAGCGCCTGCTGGCCGCGGGCATCACCATCCATGAGCTGATGCCGACGGGCGATGAGGGGGCGAGCGTGTTCGGCTCCCGCGGGGCCAGCCTGCACAGCAAGGCGCTGGCGATCGACGGGGCGCTGGGCTTCGTGGGGTCGTTCAACATGGACCCGCGCTCGGCCGCGTTGAACACGGAGATGGGGGCCTTCGTGCGCGCGCCCAACCTGGCCGCGCAATTGCGCGAGGAGCACGACCGGCTGTGCGACCCCGCCCGCAGTTGGCGGGTGACGCGCGAGGCCCCCGGCCGCCTGGCCTGGCAGGGCGCGCCCGAAGGCCAAATGCTGACGGTGCACGGGGAGCCCGAGGCCTCCATCCTGCGCCGGGTGCTGGCGCGGATCACCCGCTGGCTGCCGGTGGAGAAGAAACTTTAGACAGTTGCCGGCACCGCGCGCGGCGTGGCCGCCAGCAGCCCCAGCACCGCCACGCCGAAGGCCGCGCAGAACACCAGCACCGCCGCGATCAGCCCCAGATGGTCCGCCAGCACCCCCACGCCCAGCACCGGCACGATGGTGCCCAGATAGCCGATGCTGAAGAAGCAGGAGAGCACGCCGGCCCGTTCCTCGGGCGGGGCGACGGCGTTGGTGATGGTCAGCCCCGCCATGAAGGACAGGCCATGCCCCATGCCCGCCACCAGGTCGCTGGCGACGAACAGCGCGGCGGAGCCGGTGGCCAGCGCCCCCGCCAGCAGCAGCACCGCCACCCCCAGTGCACCCAGCCCCAGCAGCAGGCAGCCGCGCGGCGGCACGCCCCGCAGCGCCATCTGCGCCCCCGCCGAGCAGAACAGGATCACGGCGATCGCGGCCCCGCTGACCGCCGGGCCCCGCCAGGGCAGCAGATCCGACACGAAGCTCGGCGCCAGGGAGGCGAACAGGCTGAACAGCGCGAAGGCGCAGAAGGTGGCGAAGGCCCCCACCAGGAAGCGCGGGCGGGCGGCGCGCGGCGGCAGCACGAAGCGCGGTCGCAGGGACAGCGCGCCCGGCCGCCGTGGTTGCCCCATGGGCCTTGGCGCCCGGAAGCTCATCAGCCCCGCCAGCACCACCGCCAGCGCCGCGATCATGGCCAGATAAGGCGTGACCAGCGGCCAGGCCACCCATTGCGCCAGCGCGCCCCCCAGCAGCGGCCCCAGCCCGACCCCCGTCATGCTGGTGACCGAGGCGATCAGCGAGGCACGGCGGCGCGGCCCCGGGGGTTCCAGCTCCAGCAACCCCAGCGTGGCGGCGGTGGTGATGAGGCCGGAGGCGACGCCGATGCACAGCCGCCCGGCCAGCAGCATGCCCACCCCATCTGCCAGCATGGACAGGCCGAGCCCCGCCAGGATCAGCAGCAGCGCCGCCCGCAACTGCCCCACCGCGCCCAGATAGCCGGGCAGCCGGCCCAGGAACAGGAAGGCGGCCAGCACCCCCAGCATATAGGCCACGAAGATCAGCGTGACGGTGCTGGCCGGGATGTGCCAGGCGCGCTGATAGAGGGGGTAGAGGGGGCTCGCCAGCGCCGTGCCCATCACGCCGATCCCCAGCGCCGCGGCAACCCACAGAAAGGGGGCCCAGCCGGTGGCGGGGGCGTGGGAAGAATGGGACAAGGCGGGTATCCTCCGGTCTGGATCGTGCCGGACGTCCCCCACGTGTTTTCTGACTCTAAAATGACCCCATGGTCAATTTAGGTCAAGCCACAGGAGCAGCATCATGGGCCCGCCCCCTTCCGGCCCAGCCGGCACCAGCCCGCCGCGCACCCGCGGCCCCAGCCCCACCAAGACCGCCCGCACCCGCCAGGCCATCATCCAGGCGGCGCTGGCGGAATGCCTGGAACACGGCTTCGCGGGCACCGCCATGGCCGGGGTGGCGGCGCGCGCGGGCGTGGCCAAGGGCACGCCCTATCGCTACTTCCCCACCAAGGAAGCCCTGTTCGAGGGCATGGTGCAGGAGGTGATCGCCAGCGCCTGGACCGGGCTGGAGCCCGGGGAACGCCAGCCCGGCGAAAGCTGGCGCGCTTTCCTGCGCCGGGCCGTGCTGTCGGGCGTGCAGGATTTCGAAAGCTCGGGCCGGGCCATGCTGGCGCGGCTGGTGGTGGCGGAGGGCGCGCAATTCCCCTCCCTGGTCGAGGTCTATCGCCGCGCCGCCTTCCGCCCGCTGCTGGAACAGATCCGCCGCGTGGCGCAGGCCGCGCTGGAAGCGGGGGAATTGCGCGCGCCGGCACTGGCACGATACCCGCACCTGCTGGTGGCGCCGCTGTGGTTCGGCATGCTCAACAACGCCATCATCGACCCGGAACGGGCGGTGGAGATCGACGCCCTGTTCCTGGCGCAGCTGGACCTGTTGTTCGCGCCGGAATAGGCGGCCCTACTCGGGCGCCACGAACACCACCAGCACCCGCGCCCGCGCGGGGCCCACGGAGCGCAGCCGGTGCCGGTGCCGCGCATCAAAACGCACGGTGTCGCCCGCCTTCAGCCGGGTGGGCTCGTTGTTCAGCAGCAGCTCGATCTCGCCGTCCAGCACGCGCAGCAGCTCCTCACCCTCATGGCTGCCGCCGGCATCCTCGTCCGGGGTGTGGGGCACCTGGATCTCCAGCGCCGTCAGCCGGCCCGGCGCCACCGGGAACAGCGAGCGCAGCCAGCGCCCAGGGCCCACCGGCGCGTCCGGGTCGCTGGCCGGGGCCAGCTCCATCCCGTTCGCGACGGCGGATTCCGAGGCCAGCAGCACCCCCGGCGGCACCCCCAGAACCCGCGCCAGCCGATAGACGCTCTCGACCGAGGGATGGCTCAGCCCGCGTTCCAGCTTGGAGAGAAAGCCCTTGGTCAGCCCGGTCAGCCGCGCCAGCTCCGCCAGGCTCAGCCCCGCCTCCTGGCGGGTGGCGCGCAGCCTTGCGCCCAGATGGGCGGCGATGGGGCTGGCGGCCTCGGCGCCCAGCGGGGCGGGCCGGGGCCCGGGGAGACTGGTCATCACGGGCATTCCATCAACGCCCCGGGCGGCCGGGGCGCTTCCGTGTAGACCGGAACCGCCGCGCCGGACAATGAAGCGTTAGGGCCTGCGGACAGTGGGCTTCGGGATGCGGCGGGCGAGGGATTTTTCGTGCTGGCCAGGAAGAAGCCGAAGCCAATGCTGGGGCATTGGCGAGGGTTCTGACGCCGCCGGCGCGGAAAAGCACCGCCGGACGCGCCCGCAAGCCCTCTGTCCGCAGGCCCTACGCCCCCGCCAGCAGCGGCCGCCAGCGCGCCCGCTCCTCATTCACCATCGCATCGAAGCTGGCGGCGTCGCCCCGCAGGGCGAAGGTGCCCTGCTGGGTCAGCCGGTCCACCACCACGGGGTGGCGCAGCGCGGCCGCGAAGGCTTCCGCCAGCCGGGCGCGGATGGCATCCGGCACGCCGCGCGGCGCGGCCAGCCCGGCGCTGGAGCCATTGGTCAGGCCAGGCAGGTTCGCGGCCTCGGCGGCTGTGGGCAGGTCCGGCAACAGCGCCAGCCGCTCGGTCGAGGCCGCGGCCAGCGCCACCAGCGTGCCGGCGCGGATATGCTCCACCACCACCGCCGTCGCCTCCGCCGTCACCTGCACCTCCCCCGTCAGCACCGCCTGCACGCCGGCGGCGCCGGAGCGGTAGTGCACCGGCGTGAAGCGGCAATCGCCCAGCGCCTGGGTCAGCAGCATGGTCTGGTGCGGAGAGGTGCCGACACCCGCCGTGCTCCAGGTGAAATCGCCGCGCGCGGCCCGCGCCTTGACCAGGAATTCCGGCAGGCTGGCGGCCAGCCCGGGCTTCACCACCAGCACATGCGGGGTGGAGGCGAGGGGCGCGATCGTCACCAGGTCCCGCGCGGCATCGAAGGTGGTGCTGGGGATCAGCACCGGGTTCACCGTCAGGGTCGCCACCCCGGCGAACAGCAGCGTGTAGCCATCGGGGGTGGCGCGGGCCGCCGTCTCGAAGGCGATGTTGCCGCCAGCGCCGGTGCGGTTTTCCACCACCACCGGCTGGCCCAGCTGCTGGCTGGCGCCCTCGGCCACGATGCGGGCGATCAGGTCGCTGATGCCGCCCGCGCCGAACCCCACGATCAGGCGGATGGGCCGGGCGGGATAGGGCTGGGCGCGGGCGATGGCCGGGGCCAGGAGCAAAGCGGGAAGCGCGCGGCGCGTGAGGTGCATGACAGGAAACCTTTGGCGGCTCAGGACAGGCGCGGGGCCTGGGCTGAAACGGGGAGGGAGACTGGGGGTTTAGCAAGGGGTGTGCCAGATGGCCCGGGGAGGGCGCCGCCCTCCCCGTACCCCGCCCGCCGGGGACACGCGTGTCCCCGGACCCCAGCCAGGCTTCGCTCCGCGAAGCCCTTATGAATACCCTGTATTCAAGGAGTTTTTCCCGCGAAGCCAGCGCGGCGTTCAAACTCGAGGAAAGGAATGGGGGGGCCGGGGGGAAAGTCATTTCCCCCCGGCGGGAGTGTGAGGGCGGAGCCCTCATGCGCCCCTTGCCCATCGCTATATACCAACAAATATTTCGATTTCTTCATCACCTGCCGTGGGTTTGCTCACAGGAAACGCATTCCGGCCCCGGCTTGACACCCACGCATCGCTATATTCGATTGCGCATAACGAACGCGCGAGCCCCCATGCCCTTCACCCTGCCTGACGACCGGCTGCTGGCCATGCTGCGGGAGGACGCGCCCTATGGCGACGCCACCACCATGGGGCTGGGGATCGGGGCGCATTCCGGGCGGGCGGTGTTCCGCACCCGCGGCGCCATCACCGCCTGCTGCTCGGAGGAAGCCGAGCGGCTGATGCTGCTGGCCGGCTGCGCCAGCGCCCGGCGCCTGGCCCACAGCGGGGATGCCGTGCAGGCGGGCGGGGAACTGCTGGTCGCCGAGGGCGACGCCGCCGCCCTGCATCGCGGCCTGAAAGTGGCGCAGACGCTGATGGAAATCGCCTCCGGCATCGCCACCCGCGCGCGGCGCCTGGTGGATACCGCCCGCGGCGCGCGGCCGGATGTCGCCGTCGCCTGCACCCGCAAACACCTGCCCGGGGCCAAGGACGTGATGCTGAAGGCCATCATGGCCGGCGGCTGCGTGCCGCACCGGCTGGGGCTGTCGGACAGTGTCCTGGTCTTCGCCCAGCACCGCGCCTTCCTGGGCGGCCAGGCGCCGGGGGATTGGGTCGCCGCGCTCCGCGCCGCCCAGCCGGAGCGCAAGATCGCCGCCGAGGCCGAGAGCGTGGAGGAGGCCGTGCTGCTGGCCGGGGCGGGGGTCGATTCCCTGCAACTGGACAAGCTCCCGCCCGCCGCGGTGCGGGAGGTGATCCAGGCCGTCTCCGCCCTGCCCTCGCCACCGCTGGTCGCGGTGGCGGGCGGCGTGACGGAGGCGAACGCGGCCGAATACGCGGCCACCGGCGCGCGGCTGCTGGTCACCTCCGCCCCCTATGCGGCGCCGCCCGCCGATATCGGCGTGGCGGTCCGGGCCTTGCCCGCCCCGGGCTGAACCCCGACACTGCGGCCATGACCGACCGCCTCGACATGCTGCTCGCCGCCCTGCCCCGCGCCTATCCGGGCCCCGGAGGCGCCGTCGCGGTGCTGCGCCGGGGCGAGGTGATCGCGCGGCACGCCTGGGGCTTCGCCAATGCCGAACTGCGCATCCCCTTCACGCCGAAGACGCTGTTCCGCATGTGCTCCATCACCAAGCAGTTCACCTGCGGGGTGATGCTGTCGGAATTCGCCGATCCCTCGGTGCTGGATGGCGATGTGGCCGCGCGCCTGCCGCTGCTGGAACAGGCGCCGCCCACCGCGCTGCACCTGGCGCACAACCAGTCGGGCCTGCGGGATTACTGGGCGGTGGCGATGCTGCATGGCTCGCCCGCCGAGGCGCCCTTCGGCGATGCCGAGGCCGTGCGGGTGATCGGGGGCACCCGCACCCTGCATTTCGCGCCCGGCACCCGCTATTCCTATGTGAACCAGAATTTCCGCCTGCTGTCCGACATCGTGCAGGAGCGCACGGGCCGTTCCTTCGCGGAGCTGCTGCGCACCCATATCTTCGGCCCCGCCGGCATGGGCAGCGCGCTGCTGGCCGCCGACACCCGCGCGATGCCCGACGGCACCGAGGGCTATGAGGGCACCCAGGCCACCGGCTTCCGGCCCGCGCGCAACAACATCCTCTGGACCGGCGATGCGGGGCTCGGCGCCAGCCTGGACGACATGATCGCGTGGGAGCGCTTCATCGACGCGACGCGCGACGACCCGGCGGGGCTGTACAACCGGCTCTCGGCCCCCGTGGCCTTCGCGGGCGGCGCGCCCGCGCCCTATGGCTTCGGCCTGGCGCGCGGGGAGGATCTGGGCCGCGCCTTCACCGCCCATGGCGGCGCGCTGCGGGGCTGGCGCAGCCACCGGCTGCACATGCCGGCCGAGCGCGTCTCCGTCGTCGTGATGTTCAACCACCTGTCGGACGCGCATGTCGCCGCCGCCGACCTGCTGGCCGCCACGCTGGGCCAGGACCGCCCCGCCCCCCGCGCGCCCCTGCCCGCGCCGGATTGGCTCGGCGCCTATCAGGAACCCGAGACCGGGCTTTCCGTGCGCATCGACACGCTGCCGAGCGGGCATCTGCGCCTGCGCTACGGCCATGGCGCGGAGCGGCTGGAACTGCGCGAGGACGGCACCGCCGACAATGCCCCCGCGGGCCGCACCCGCCTGCGCCCCACCCCCCAGGGGTTGTGGCTGGACCGCCCGCAGGAAAACCAGTCGAGCCTGCTGCGCCCCTTCGCCCCCGGCGCCGGGGGCCTGTCGGGCCGCTACCGCTGCGCGGAGCTGGATGCGGAACTGACCATCGAGGAAAGCGGCGGCGCGCCCTATGGCGCGTTCTCGGGCTTTCTGGGCCAGGGGCGGATGGAGACGCTGGACCCGATCGGGCCCGATGCCTGGGCCCTGCCCTGCCCCCGCGCGCTGGACCACACGCCGCCCGGGGATTGGACGCTGGCGTTCCGGCGGGATGCGGGCGGCGCGGTCACCGGCGTGCAGGTGGGGTGCTGGCTGGCGCGGGGGCTGGAATACAAGCGGGTGTGAGGTGGGCCCTCACCCCGCCCGCCGCACCCCGGTAAAGGTCGAAACCCCCGTCGGGAAATCCACCAGCCCCCGCCGGTGCGCCATCAGCCGGTAGTATTCCCCCAGCGGCAGATAGGGCAGGTCCTGCCAGAACTGCGCCTGGATCCGCCGCGCCACCTGCCGCTGGGTGCCGTCATCCGGCGCGTCCATCCATTCGCGGCGCAGGCTTTCCAGCGCCGGGCTGTCGGGCCAGCCGAACCAGGCCTGGGTGCCATGCGCGCGCAGGCCCAGATGCGCCACCGGGTCCAGCGTGCCCGCCCCCCCGAGCCCCGAGACAAAGACGCTCCAGCCGCCGCGCTCCACCGGGTTGCGGCTGTTGCGGCGCTGCACGATCGTGCCCCAGTCGCCGCCCACCACCTCCACATTCATGCCCGAGCGTTGCAGCATGTCGGCCGAGACCTCCGCCATCGCCTTCAGCAGCGGGAAGTCGTTGGCCTGCAGCACCACCACCTTCTCCCCGCGGTATCCGGCCGCGGCCAAGTCGCGCTTGACGCGGTCGTAGTCGCGCGGGCCGGTCAGGGCGTCGAGGCCGATCTCGCTGGCCATGGGCGTGCCAGACAGGAAGGGCCCCACCGGGGTTTTCCACGCCGCGCGGTCCTGGCCGAAGGCGGCGGTCATGAAATCCTCCTGCTTCAGCGCGCCCAGCAAGGCGCGCCGGATCGCCGGATTGTCGAAGGGCGGCTGCAAATGGTTGAAGCGGAAGATGCTGCAACTGCGGTCATCGACCAGCTTCACCTCCACCTGGCGGTTCCGGCGCAGCATCGGCGCCAGGTCGTTGCCGGCATATTCCAGCCAGTCCACCTCGCCATTCTGCAGCGCCGCCGCCGCCGTCGAGGGATCGGGCAGGATGTGCCATTCCACCCGGTCGAAATGCGCGATCTTGGGGCCGGCGGTGCGGCTCGCGATGCCCTCGGGGCGCGGCACGTAATCCTCGAACCGGGCATAGGCGACGCGCGCGCCGGACAGCCTCTCGCCGGGCAGGAAGCGGAAGGGGCCGCTGCCCACCATCTCCGTCACCTGGCGGTGCGGGTCGGTGGCGGCGATGCGTTCCGGCATGATGGCGGGCATGGCCGAGGTCACCTTGCCCAGCGCGCGCGCCAGCAGCGGAAACGGCCGCTTCAGCCGGAAGACGATGCGCCGGTCGTCGGGGGCCGAGATCTCGTCGGTCACGGCCAGCAGCTCGGCGCCGAACATGTCCCGCGCGGCCCAGCGGCGGATGCTGGCCACGCAATCGCGCGCGCGCACGGGCTCTCCGTCATGGAATTTCAGCCCGTCGCGCAGCGTGATGGTCCAGCGCCTGCCGTCATCCTCGATGACATGGCCGGCCGCCATCTGCGGGTGCACGTTGTAGTCGGCGTCGGTGCCGTACAGCGTGTCGAACACCATGAAGCCATGCACCAGGCTGACGGTGGCCGTGGTCCAGACCGGGTCCAGCGAGGCGAGGTCCGCCTGCGGCACGAAGCGCAGCAGGCGCGGGGCCTGGGCACGGCCAGGGGCGGCCAAGGGGGCGGCGAAGGCGGCCCCTGTGCCCAACAGGGCGGTACGGCGAAGCATGGGTGATCTCCGGCAAGGCAGACCCAGTGTTCGGGGCAACAAAATTGCTGTCAACGCCAGCTTCCCGGCCGTTTTACTTCGCGCCAGGATGGTTCTGCCTCAATTGGAGTCACCTCATGGCCCTGCGCTGCGACCTCATCATCCGCGATGCCACCATCATCGACGGCAGCGGCGCGCCGCGCTACGCGGGCGATGTGGGGGTCACCGGAGACCGCATCGTGGCGGTGGGCGACCTCGGCGGCGCCAGCGCGGACCGGGAGGTGCTGGCGAACGGCCGCGTCCTGGCCCCGGGCTTCATCGACGCCCACACCCATGACGACCAGATCGTGCTCCAGGGTGCCGAGTGCATGCTGTGCAAGCTGTCGCAGGGCGTCACCACCTCCGTCATCGGCAATTGCGGCATCAGCCTGTCCCCGGGCCGGCTGAGGAACGCCCCCGCGCCGCTCGGCCAGGTCTGCGCGCCCGAATGGTGGCAGTTCGACAGCTTCGCCGAGTTCCGCGACCGGCTGGAGAGCCAGGTGCCGGCGGTGAACACCTTCGCCCTGATCGGCCACATGACCCTGCGCTGGGAGGCGATGGGCGGCGACATCGACCGGGTCGCAACCGATGCCGAGATCGCCCGCATGCGCGACCGGCTGGAAGCCAGCCTGGCCGAGGGAGCCTCGGGCTTTTCCACCGGCCTGTTCTACGCCCCCAGCAAGGCCGCGAGCACCGAGGAGGTGATCGCCATCTCCGAGCCGCTGCGCGCCACGAAGGGGCTGTACGTCACCCACATGCGCAATGAGGCCGAGGGCGTGCTGGACAGCATCGACGAGACGCTGCGCATCGCGGCGGCCGTGGGGGCGCCCGCCGTCATCAGCCACCACAAATGCGCGATGCCCGAGAATCACGGCCGGTCACGTGAGACGCTGCCGCGCATCGAGGAAGGCGCGCGCCATCAGAGCGTGGCCTTCGATGTCTATCCCTACACGGCGGCCTCCACCTCGCTGGGCGCGCGCAAGCCGCGCCATGACGTGCCGGTGCAGATCGCCAACTCCGCGCCCTTCCCCGAGATGGCCGGGCGCATGCTGGCCGATGTCGCCGCCGAATGGGGTGTGAGCCTGGAGGAGGCGGTGGAGCGGCTGCTGCCCGCCAGCGCCATCTTCCACAACATGGCGGAGGAGGATGTGCGGCGCATCATGTCCCACCCGCTCGCCATGATCGGCAGCGATGGCGGGCCGCTGGCCAAGAAGCCGCACCCGCGCCTGTGGGGCACCTTTCCGCGCGTGCTGGGGCATTACAGCCGCGACCTCGGCCTGTTCAGCCTGGAAGCGGCCGTGCACAAGATGACCGGCCGGCCGGCGGCGGTGTTCGGCATCCCCGATCGCGGCGCCATCCGCGTCGGCGCCTATGCCGATCTGGTGCTGTTCGATGCCGCGACGGTCAAGGATTCGGCCAGCTTCGAAAACCCCGCCCAGCCCGCCGACGGCATCGTGGAAACCTGGGTGAACGGGCAGTCCAGCTATGTGCACGGCCAGGGCGTGACCGGCGTGCGCGCGGGCCAGCTGGTGCGGCGCGTGCCCGGCTGACAGGCGCCGGGGTGACAAGCGCCCTGCCCCGCGCAAGGATCGCCCCCGCACATTTCGGGAGGATTCCATGAGCGGTTTCGATTTCACCGGCAAGCGCGTGGTGGTGGCGGGCGGCAGCCGGGGCATTGGCCGCTCCACCGCCATCGCCTTTGCCCGCGCGGGTGCCAAGGTTTCCATCTGCGCCCGCAGCCAGGGCCCGCTGGACGCGACGCTGGCCGAACTCGGCGCCGGCGCCCACGCCAAATCCTGCGACCTGGGCGATGCGGCGGCCGTGAACGTCTATATCGAGGAAGCGGCCCAGGTGCTGGGCGGCATCGACGTGCTGGTGAACAATGCTTCCGGCTTCGGTTCCGCCGACACCGAGGAAGGCTGGGCCGCCAGCCTGAACGTGGACGTGCTGGCCACCACGCGCGCCAGCCGCACCGCCGTGCCGCATATGGGCGCGGGCGGGGCGATCGTGAACATCAGCTCCATCAGCGGCTTCCGCGCCAGCACCCGCACGCCGGCCTATGCGGCCGTGAAGGCGCTGCTGATCAACTTCACCCAGAGCCAGGCGGCGGCCCTCGCCAGCAAGGGCATCCGGGTGAATGGCGTGGCCCCGGGCTCCATCGAATTCCCCGGCGGCAGCTGGGAGCAGCGCAAGACCAGCCAGCCCGAGCTGTACAACCGCGTGCTCGGCTCCATCCCCTTCGGCCGGCTGGGCACGCCCGAGGAAGTGGCCAATGTGGTGCTGTTCCTGTCCAGCCCGCTGGCCGGCTGGGTGACGGGCCACACCGTGGTGGTGGATGGCGGCCAGCTGCTGGGCTGAGCCTCCAATCAGGTGATGCGGATTGATCCCGCAATGATCTAGCCTGCCCCGCGAAGCATGGCGCTTCCGGGGGAGAGCAGAATGGACTTCAAGGATTTCACCAGTTTCGAGAAGCTGATCGCGCCTTCGGTGATCAAGCTGATGTACTGGATCGGCATCGTGGGCATCTGCCTGGCGGGGCTGGGCGGCATGGCCACGGCCTTCAGCCGGTTCGGCGGCGGCTTCCTGCAATTCCTGATGGCCATCATCGGCACCGCCGCCGGGCTGCTGTTCTGGCGGGTGGTGTGCGAACTCTACATCGTGGCCTTCGGCATGTTCGACCGGCTGGGGGCGATCCGGGACAGCCTGGCGCAAGGCGGGCCGCCGAGGGGGTAGGATGCGAGAGGGCCCTGCCCTCTCGCGCTCTCCCGCCAGGAGCCGAAAGGCCCCCTGGACCCCAACCGTTTGGCACTTCATCCCGCCAGGCGGGACACCTTTTTCATTATAAAATTCAACAAGAAATACCTCTCCAGGACCAGCATCAAACTCCTGGGGTCCAGGGGCCTTTCGGCCTTTGGCGGGGATGCAAGGGGCAGGGCCCCTTGCTGGGGGGCCAGGGGGCTGTTCAGACCGGACACATCCCTGACTGATGTTCGGAGAGATGGTTGACGGTTTTTGGGTGAGAGTTTCGCGGGAGCGGAGCGATGCCCTGGAAGCCTGTATCGATCATGGACAGTCGCCGA
>NZ_JAAABL010000044.1 GCF_009900765.1 Rhodovarius lipocyclicus | reverse complement strand
TGGCAGGTGTTCTTCTCGCGATTTCCTCTCGCCACACTCGACCTCAGGGACGAAACACCCCATCTCAAAACCGTCAGGGATGTCTCCGTACACCTGTCAAACATCTCTCCAGTCTGAACACCCCCGAGAACCCCCCATTACTTTTTGGGAGTTTGGGGTGGATCGGAGCCTGAAAAGGCTTTCTGATAAATTATATAATTATATCAATTACATAGAATCGGCACTGGCCCCAAACTGCTCGCAGGGGCCTGGGGAGATCTCATCTCCCCAGCGGATGGGGTCTGGGGAAGGCGGCGCCTTCCCCAGTCTTCACCCCTCCGGAAAAAACCGGTTCTTCGGCCGTTGCAGCCCCAGGTTTTCCCGCAGCGTGTTCCCTTCATAGGCGGTGCGGAACAGTCCGCGCTTCTGCAATTCCGGCACCACTGATTCCACGAAGCGTTCGAACTGTGTCGGGAAGTAGGGCGGCATGATGTTGAAGCCGTCGGCGGCCCCGCCTTCGAACCATTCCTGCATGGTGTCCGCGATCTGTGCCGGCGTGCCCCACACGATGCGGTGCCCGCGTGCGCCGGCCACCAGGTTGGACAGCTGGCGCAGGGTCATGTTGTCGCGGCGCGCCATCTGGGTCAGCAGCCGGGCGCGGGATTGCAGGGCCTCGGATTCCGGCAGTTCCGGCAGCGGCTCGTCGAGGTTGTAGCCCGACAGCTCATGCCCGATGCGGTCCGACAGCAGGCGCAGGGCGGCGACGGGGTCGATGCCGGCCTGCAGCTTCTCGAATTCGGCCCGCGCCTCGGCCTCGGTGGCGCCGACCACGGGGCAGAAACCGGGCATCACATGCAGGGTATCGCGCGCCCGGCCCGCCTCGGCCATCAGCCGCGCCAGGCTGTCGCAGAAGGCCTTGGATTCCTCCAGGCTCTGCTGGGCGGTGAAGACGGCGTCGGCGGTGCGGGCGGCCAGGCGCTGGCCGGGCAGCGAGGACCCGGCCTGGATCACCACCGGGTGCCCCTGCGGCGGGCGCGAGGAATTCAGCGGCCCCTTCACCGAGAAATACTTGCCCTCATGGTTCAGCGTGTGGATGCGGTCGGGCCGCACATACACGCCGCTGTCCTTGTCCTTGGGGAAGGCATCGTCGGCGAAGCTGTCCCACAGCCCCTTCACCGTATCGAGGAACTCCTCGGCGATCGCATAGCGCTCGTCGTGGGAGGGATGCTCGCCGCGCGTGAAGTTCGCGGCCGAGCGGGCGTAGGAGGTGGTGACGGCGTTCCACGCCGCCCGCCCGCCCGAGAGGTGATCGACCGAGGCGAAGGCGCGCGCCACGTGATAGGGCTCGCCATAGGTGGTGGATGCGGTGGCCGCGAGGCCGAGGTGCTTGGTCGTCATCGCCAGCGCCGAGAGCAGCGCGATCGGTTCGATCCGCACCACGAAGCTGGGGTGCATGTCGGCGGCGGAGGACAGGCCATCGGCCAGGAACAGCATGTCGAACAGGCCTTCCTCGGCCGTGTTGGCGATGCGCTGGATCAGGCCGAGATTCTCGCCGCCGAATTCGGCCAGCGGGTGCCGCCAGCCGGAAACGTGGTGGCCCGCCCCCTGCATGAACAGGCCGAGATGCATCTGGCGGGGCTTTGCGACTGGCATGGTGCTTTCCTTGATCCCTGCCTGACGGTTACGCCCAGGCAGTGGTACGGACAAGTGGTGCGGACAAGCCTGGACGTGCCTACCGCAGCGCGACCCGCTTCAGCACCTCCGCGCAGGCCAGATACAGCACCACCAGCCCCAGCAGCGCCCCCAGCAGCCCCGCCGGCAGGGCCGCGAAGCCCAGCCACGGCCCGAGCGGCCCCAGCGCCAGGAACACCGCCACCGCCAGCGCGCCCAGCGATGTCGCGGCCAGCGCCGGGTGCGGTAGGCTGCGCCAGAAGGGGCCGGCACTGCGGATCAGGAAGATCACCAGGATCTGGGTGGCCATGCTTTCCAGGAACCAGGCGGTGCGGAAGATCTCCGGCCCCGCCTGGAACACCCAGAACAGCAGCGCGAAGGTCGCGATATCGAACACGGAGGACAGCGCGCCCATGATCAGGGTGAAACGCAGCAGCGAGGACATCTGCCAGCTATGCGGCTGGGCCAGGGCCGCCTCGTCCACCGTGTCGAACGGGATGCCGGTTTCCGAGACGTCATAGAGCAGGTTGTTCAGCAGCACCTGCACCGGCGTCAGAGGCAGGAAGGGAATGGCGATGGAGGCCAGCGCCATGGACAGCATGTTCCCGAAATTGGAACTGGTGCCCATGCGGATGTATTTCATGATGTTGGCATAGGTGCGCCGGCCCTCCATCAGCCCATCCGCCAGCACGCCCAGATCGGGTTCCAGCAAGATCAGGTCCGCGGCCGCGCGGGCGACATCGGTGGCGCCCTGCACGGAAATCCCGGCATCGGCGGCATGGATGGCGGGGGCGTCGTTAATGCCATCGCCCATGAAGCCCACCGTGGCGCCCCCCTTCTGCAGGGCGCGGATGATGCGCAGCTTGCCCTCGGGCGAGATGCGGGCGAACAGGTCCACATGCTTCACCCGCCGGGCCAGGGTGGCGGTGGGCATGGCGTCCAGCTCCGGCCCGGTGATGATCCGGCGGGCCTTCATCCCCAGCGCCTGGGCCAGATGCGCCACCACCGGCGCCGCATCGCCCGAGATCACCTTCACCCGCACCCCCGCCGCCGCCAGCCGTTGCAGCGCCACGGCGGCGGAGGGCTTCGGCGGGTCCTCGAACAGGCAGAAGCCCACCAGGCACAGGTCGCGCTCATCCTCGCGGCTGGCCTGTTCCGCCGCGAGGGGGCGGGTGGCCACCGCCAGCATGCGCAGGCCGGCACTGGCCTTCTCGTGCTCCAGGGCGGCCAGCTGCGCGCGCAGGGCGGCATCCAGCGGGCGCACACCCTCCGCGGTCTCCACGCTCGTGCAGCGGTCCAGCACTGCCTCCGGCGCGCCCTTCGTGATCAGCAGCCGCTGCCCGTCGCGCTCCGCCAGCACGGAGGCGCAGCGGCGTTCGAAATCGAAGGGGACATCATCCACCCGCCGCCAGCCTTCCGCGCCGCCGGCGCTGAGGATCGCCACATCCAGCGGCCCCGGCACCCCGGCCGCCAGCCCCGCATTCGCCCGCGCCAGATCCAGCACGCGGGGGTTGTCCGCGCCGGAACTGTCCGGGTGGCCCGCCAGGGTGATCCGCGCCTCGGTCAGCGTGCCGGTCTTGTCGGTGCACAGCACGTCCATCGCGCCCAGGTCATGGATCGCGGCCAGCCGCTTCACCACCACCCGCCGCTTGGCCATGCGCGCCGCCCCGCGGGACAGCGTGACGGTCATGACCATCGGCAGCAGCTCCGGCGTCAGCCCCACCGCCAGCGCCACCGCGAACAGGAAGGATTCCAGCGGCGGCCGGGCGAAGACCAGATGCGCCAGCAGCACGAACAGCACCAGGAAGGTTGTCAGGCGCACGATCAGCACGCCCAGCCGCCGCACCCCGAGCTGGAAGGCGGTGGGCGGCGCATCGGCCTCCAGCGAGGCGGAGATGGCCCCGAAGCGCGTGGCCGCGCCCGTGTGCACCACCAGCATGGTGGCCGTACCGCTGACCAGTGCGGTGCCGGAGAACAGCGCGCCTTCCTCCGTGCCGTTCGCCACCGATTTCTCGGCCGGATAGACCTCGCCGGTCAGCAGCGCCTCATTCGCATGGGCATCACGCGCGGCCAGCACCAGGCCATCGGCGGGTACCAGCTCCCCGGGCGAAAGCTCCAGCACATCGCCGGGCACCACCTGCTCCACCGGGAGCCGCACCACCGCGCCATCCCGCCGCACCCGGGCCGAGAGCGCCACCTGCTGGCGCAGGGCATCGGCCGTGGCCTCGGCCCGGCGTTCCTGCACGACATCCAGCGTGACGGAGAGCGCCACGATGACCGAAATGATCAGGAAGCTCGCCACATCGCCGCTGAGGCCCGCGATCCCGCCCGCGATCAGCAGGATCAGCACCAGCGGCTCGATCAGCCGCCGCCCGATGCGGGCCAGCAGGCGCCGGTTGGGCGGCGGGGCCGGCAGGTTGGGACCGTATTGCCTGAGCCTTTCGGCGGCCTCCGCGGTGCTGAGCCCGCCCTCCCGCGTCTTCAGCGCCAGCAGGGTGTCGGCCGGGGATTGTTGCCAGAAGGTGGGCTGGGAATCGGACATGGGCGCAGCCTAACCCAGCCGGACCAGCCTGCCATATGATACGAGGGAGGCGCACCTCCCTCATGTCCGGGGCCAGGATTATTTGCGGCGGGTGTCCATCACGATGCCCTGCTCGCGCAGCGCCTCGATCTCGTCCTCCGAGAAGCCATGGCTCGCCAGCACCTCGTCCGAATCCTGGCCGAAGCGCGGGGGTTCGCGCCGCGTGCCGCCCGGCGTGCGGGACAGCTTGATGGGCGTGCCGAGGCCCCGGAACCAGCCGAGTTCCGTCACCATCTCCCGGTGGGCGGTGTGGGGCGCGTTCAGCGCCTCGTCCACATGGGTCACGGGGCCGGCGGGCAGGCCGGCGGCCAGCATGCGCGGGCAGAGGTCGAAGCCGTCCTCCGTCGCGAAGCGGGCGTTCAGCACCTCCGTCAGCGCCTCGCGGTTGACCACGCGGCTGCCATTGGTGGCGAAGCGCTCGTCCTTCGCCAGATCCGGGATGCCCAGGAACTGGCAGAATTTCCGGAAGGTCCCGTCATTGCCGCAGCCCACGAAGATGTCGCAGGTCTTGGTCTTGAAGGTGGCATAGGGCGCGAGGTTCGGGTGCGGGTTGCCCGTGGCCACCGGCCGCTTGCCGTTCAGGAAGTAGTTGGCCGAATGCGGGTGCATCAGCGCCATGCCGCAATCATGCAGCGTCATGTCCAGATACTGGCCCTGGCCGCTGCGCGCGCGCTCATGCACCGCCATCAGGATGGCGATGGTGGAATACAGGCCGGTGGCGATATCCACGATAGGCGTGCCCAACCGCGTGGGGCCGGAGGTGGCGGTGCCGTTGGTGGACATCAGCCCCACCATCGCCTGCACGATGGCGTCATAGCCCGGGAAGCCGCCGAGCGGCCCCGTGGCGCCGAAGCCCGACACCCGGCAATGGATCAGCTGCGGGAATTTCTTGGACAGCACTTCCTCATAGCCCAGGCCCCATTTCTCCATGGAACCCGGCTTGAAGTTCTCCACCAGGATATCCGCGCCCTCGAGCAGGCGCAGCAGCACCTGGCGGCCCTCGGGCTTGGCCAGGTCGAGGCCCACGCTCTTCTTGTTGCGGTTCACGCCGATGAAGTAGCTGGCATCGCCCTCATGGAACGGAGGGCCCCAGTCGCGCACCTCATCGCCCTGGGGCGGCTCCAGCTTGATCACCTCGGCGCCATGATCCGACAGGATCATGGTGCAGTAGGGCCCGCCCAGCACGCGCGTCAGGTCGATCACCTTGAGGCCGGCGAGCGCTCCCGCGCCCTTGGCCAAACCCTTGCCTTCCGAAATGGGAAGCGCGTCCGTCATGCGGCAGCCTTTCTGTTGAACACCCGGGCGCAGAATTCCGGGTAGGTTTCCAGCATCTCGTCGCAGACGGCCCCGCGCAGCAGCGCGAGTTCGTCGGGCGTCGGCGCCGGGGTGAAGGGGATATCCCCCTGCACATCGAAATCGAAGCCGGTGGCGGCGCGGATCTCCTCCACCGTCTCACCAGGGTGCAGCGATTGCAGGCTGAAACGCCCGCGATCGGGATGGAAGCGGAACACGCAGCGCCCGGTGACCAGCGCCTGGGCATGGCCGCGCCGGAACACGCCCGGGGCCGAGACGCCGGGGGCGGAGATGTTGTCCACGCGCTCCACCAGCACGCGGGGGGAGTGTTCCTCGCGGAACAGGATGGTGCGGTGGGTCATCATGTACATGAAGGCGCTGCCGAAACTGCCGGGGAAGCGCACACCCTTCCCGGGCCATTCCCCGGTGCCGACCAGGTTCAGGTTGGCCTGGCCGTCGATCTGCCCGCCGCCCAGGAAGAACAGGTCGATGCGCCCCTGGCCGGTCAGGTCGAACAGCTCGCGCGTACCCTCGGTGAAGGGGTTGCCGCTGCGCTTGTGCAGCAGGGAAAGCCGCACCGGCGCGCCCTGCTTGGCCACCAGCCAGCAGGCGGCCGCCGGCACCGGGGAAGCCGCCCCCACCGCGATGTGCCGCGCGGGGGGCGCCTCCGGGTCTCGGATCAGGCGGGCCAGGGTGACGGCCAGCAATTCCTCGGTGTTGTAGTCCATGCCGCTCACTCCGCCGCCGCCGCGACGGGGTGGAAGATTTCCCGCGCCGCCCATTCCTGGAAGCCGGCATCGGTCTTGGCCATGCGGGCATATTCGCTGACATAGGCGGCGTCGAAGCCGTACTCGTCCAGCAGCGCCACCGGATGGGCGCCGCGCTCGGCGATGGCGACGGCCTCGATGTAGGTGGCGTTGATGGTGCCGGGGGCCAGGCGCTCATCCTCCAGGAAGTTGCCCTCCACCACGCGCTCCACCGTGACCAGCACGCGCTGGCTGGCATGGGCGATGGTGGCGCATTCCCGCCGGCGGCCGAGCCACACATTGCCCTGGCTGTCCGCCATCGCGGCGTGGAAGATCGCCACATCGGGCGAGAGCGCGGGCAGCAGCACGATGATGTCGCCCTCAGGCCCGAAGGGGTTCTGGACCACCTTCCAATCCGGGCGGTTGGCCAGGATGTCGCTGCCGATCAGCCCGCGCAGCGGCATGAAGGGCACGCCCTTCTCGCTGGCCTGCAGCATGGTGTGCATGGCCGGGCAGGTGGCATCGCGCACCACGATGGTCCCGGCGCGCAGGGCCGCGGTGAAGCGCGGCGCGAAGCCGGCCTCGCCGAGGGAGACGGCACTGGTCTGCACTTCCACCACGCAGCCCGCGCCGATCAGGATATCGGTGGCGAAGCCCGAGACCGGTACGCCCACCAGCCGCAGCCCGCGTACGCCGCGCCGCGCGATGGCCTTGGCCAGCGCCACGGAGGGCAATGAATTGTCGGGCGGCAGGGCCAGCATCGCGCCATCGGGCACGCTGGCTGCCATGGCGTCGAGCGCGATGGGCTGCATGGTCAGGTCCTCCGCCGGGTCTCCGGCTTTATCTCCTTGGAGCGGTTCGCCCGACCTTACGGTCGGGTTACGCCCTTCGGACGGACCTTACAGCAGCGACCGGTGATGCCAAGAGCGCAGCGGGTCAGCCCTGCTCCAACTCGCTGTCCCAGTACAGATAGTCGCGCCAGCTCTCATGCAGGTAGTGCGGCGGGAAGCTGCGGCCGTTTTCCTGCAATTCCCAGCTGGTGGGCGCGCGGGGTTCGTCGCGCAGCAGCATGTTGCACTCCCGCGTCAGCTTGCTGCCCTTGCGCAGATTGCAGGGCCCGCAGGCGGTCACGACATTGTCCCAGCTCGTCCGCCCGCCCCGGCTGCGCGGGATGACATGGTCGAAGGTCAGCTCATGCGTCGGGAAGGGCTGGTTGCAGTATTTGCATTCGAAGCTGTCGCGCAGGAACACGTTGAACCGGGTGAAGGCCGGGCGCCGCGCGGCCGGGATGTATTCCCTCAGCGCGATCACCGAGGGCAGCTTCATCGCCAGTGAGGGGGAACGCACCTCCATCTCGTATTCCGACAGCACGGAGACGCGATCGAGGAACACCGCCTTCACCGAATCCTGCCAGGACCACAGCGACAGCGGAAAATAGGACAGGGGCCGGAAATCGGCGTTCAGCACCAGGGCGGGATACCCGCCCGAGCTCATGCCACCAGAAAGACCGCCATGCAGACTACCATCAGGCAACGCGCCGCTCCTTCGTCAGGGCGACGGGGCGAACAGGGTCAGGTCAGCCACGCCGCTAGCCTTAGCCAAAACGGCGGCACCACCAGGACTGGGGCCCAAAATCCGCACGAAGCACCAGCACTGGTAGCTCACCGCGAAACTGGCGTAAGGCTTCCCATGGAAGTGTGCGCGCCGCAAGGGCGCCATCTGCCTTACACGCAAGCTTCATGCGGCCGGGGGCGGCGGGAAACAAGCCTTTCCGCGCTTCCACCCCAACACGCTTTGCGTCAGCCTGCCGCGCCATGACCTATTCGCTGACCGCGCGCTGCGCCGCCACGGGTGCCTTCGGCACCATCGTCACCTCCTCCTCCATCGCCACCGCCGCACGCTGCGCCTGGGCGGGGCCGATGGGGGCGGTCGCCACCCAGAACCTGTCGGACCCGGCGCTGGGTCCGCAAGGGCTGGCCCTGCTGCGCCAGGGCCTGGGCGCGCAGGCGGTGCTGGATCTGCTGGTGCGCTCCACCCGGGGGGCCGCGCACCGCCAGGTGGCGGTGATCGACCGCATGGGCGGCATCGCGCATTTCTCGGGCGCCCAGGCCATGCCCGTGGCCGCCCTGGCCCAAGGGCCGGACTGCATCGCGATGGGCAACCTGCTGGCCAATGACCAGGTGCCCGCGGCCATGGTCGCGGCCTTCACCGCCAGCGCCGGCGAAGTGCTGGCCGAACGGCTGATGCGCGCGCTGGAAGCGGGCCTCGCCGCCGGGGGCGAGTTCGACGACGAGCACGGCGCCGGCCTGCTGGTGGCCGACCGCTTCGACTGGCCGGTGGTGGACCTGCGGGTGGACTGGCACGACGAACCGGTGGCGGAGCTGCGCCGGCTGTGGGAACGCTACCAGCCGCAGCAGGCCGCCTATGTGGCGCGGGCGCTGGATGCGGAGACGGCGCCGGGGTTCTGATGCTCAGGGGCTTCGCCCCCGAACCCCCACCGAGGGGCTCTGCCCCTCGGCTCCCCGCCAAAGGCCGAAAGGCCCTTGGAACCCAGGAATTGGCGCTTCATCCTGGCAAGCGGGACACAATTTTCATTATAAAAATCAATGGGAAACACCTTCCCAAGATGTAGCACCCAACTAATCTAGGTCCAGGACCGAGCACGGTCCTGGCGGGGGTGTCGGGGGCGGAGCCCCTGACGGCGCCCCCTCTCTCCTATCTCCAGCGCCGGTGCATCCACAGCCACTGGCCGGGGTTTTCCCGCACCCAGCCTTCGATCACGCGGTTCATCATCGCGGTCGTCGCGGGCACATCCACCTTGCCCCGCGTGTCGCGCGGCAGTTCGAACGGGCCTTCCAGCTCCAGCCGGAACCGCCCCCCGGGCAGCCGCACGGCGCGCATGCCATACAGCGGCGCGTCATAGCGCGCGGCCAGGCGCGGGATCAGCGGGTTGGCCGCCACGTCATGGCCGAAGAACGGCACCATGGGGCCGCGCCCGAAGCGCTGGTCCACCAGCATCCCCAGGTTCAGCCCTTCCTCATAGGCTTCGGCCAGGCGGATCGGCGCCGAGAGCTGGGCCGGGATCAGCCGACCCATGATCGGCTCCCGCATGCGCCGGATCATCTCGGCGATGTAGGGGTTGTTGGGGGTGCGATACAGGATCGCGGCGTTCTGCCCCACGGCGTGGGCGGCCACGGCGGGCAGTTCCCAGTTCGCCAGATGCGCGGCGAAGACCAGCACCGGCTTGTGCTCGGCCGCCAGCCGATGGAGCAGCGCCAGGCCCGCCGGGCTCAACTCCACTCGCGCGCCGGGGCTGGGCGGCCAGGCGCCCTCGAAAATCCGCGCCAGATGCACGTATTCGCCGGTGGTGCGGCCCAGATTGTCCCAGGCCTGCCGGGCGATGCCGGCGCGCCAGGCCTCGTCCTTCTCCGGGAAGGCCAGGCGCAGGTTCTGCAGCGCGATGCGGTGGGCGCGGCCGACATGCGGGCCCAGATTCCGGGCCACGAAGCCGCCCAGCGCGGGCGCCAGCCGCGGCCCCAGCAGCCGCATCAGCAGGAACACGCCCCGGACGAGGAACGCCAGCAGCCGCTCGCCCAGCGCATTCACAGGGTGATGACCACCTTGCCGAAGACGCGGCGGGTCTCCAGCCGCTCCAGCCCCTCGCCGAAGCGTTCCAGCGGCAACACGCAGTCGATGACCGGGGTGATGCCCTGGGCCATCTTGGCCAGTCCCTCGCCCAGGCAATGCAGGGGCGAGCCGAAGCTGCCGAAGATGCGCAGCTGGCGCTGGAACAGCATCATCAGGTTGGTCTCGGCCGACACGCCGCTGGTGGAACCGCAGGTGACCAGCCGCCCGCCCATCTTCAGCGACAGCAGGGAGGCCGCCCAGGTGGAGGCGCCCACATGCTCGAACACCACATCCACGCCGTGCTTCTTGGTCACGCGGCGCGCCACGGATTCGAAGCGGTCGTCGGTGTAGTTCACCACATAATCCACGCCCAGCGCCTCGGCCTGGGCGCGCTTCGCCTCGGAGCCGATGGTGCCGATCACGGTGCAGCCCAGCGCCTTGGCCATCTTCACCGCGATGGTCCCGATGCCCGAGCCCACGGCATGCACGATGATGGTCTCGCCCGGCTGCAGCTTCGCGTTGTCGAACAGCATGTGCTGCACGGTGGCGTAGGTGACGGCGGTGGTGGCGGCGTCCACGGTCGAGACGCCCTCGGGCACCGGCACGCACAGCCGCGCGGGCACATTCACGAATTCCTGGGCGAAGCCATCCACATGGAAGCCGCGCAGGCCCCGGATGTTCTCGCACAGATTGTCCCGCCCCTCGCGGCAGGCGGGGCAGGTGCCGCAGGTGATGGCGCCATAGGGCACCACCCGGGTGCCCAGCGCCAGGCCGGACACGCCATCGCCCAGGCCCGCCACCTCGCCCACGGCCTCCACCCCCGCCGTGATCGGCAGGGTGCGCCGGGCGAAGGCCATGCCGCGATAGCCCCACAGGTCGATATGGTTCAGCGCCACCGCGCGCATGCGCAGCCGCACCTCGCCCTCGGCGGGCGGCGGCGGGGGTTCGGTTTCGGTGAGGCGGAGGTCGCGTTCGGCAAAGAGTCTGAGGGCTCGCATGGCGGGGCGCATAGCAGGCCGGGGGCTTTCCCGCCATTCCTGCTTCCCACGGGCGGGGTGTTTCCGCGAAAACTGCAACGAACTGCTACGATCCGCCCGCCCGCAACACGGCGATACCCTTTCCCCCCTGAGCATCCGCGATCAAAGCGCCTATTGTAACAGCATCATGGAAACGCAGCCGCACATCCTCGTCGGGACGATGACCGGGAAATCCGGGAACTCCTCTCCCGCTTCCTCGAAAAGCAGGGCATGCGCGTGTCCGCCGCGCGAGATGCGAGGGAGGCCCGCCGCCTCTGGCCGCTCGGCCGGTACCACCTGGTGGTGCTGGACATCATGATGCCGGGGGAATCCGGCCTCGACTTCGCGCGCTGGCTGCGGGGGCAGTCCAACGTGCCCATCGTGATGCTGACCGCGATGGGGGAGGAGACGGACCGCATCGTGGGTCTGGAACTCGGCGCCGACGATTATGTTCCCAAGCCCTTCAACCCGCGGGAGCTGGTGGCCCGGGTGCGCGCCATCCTGCGCCGCGCCAATGGCGAGGGCCCGGCGGTGGAAACCGACCAGCGCCCCATCCGCTTCTCGGGCTGGATGCTCGAACCCTCCCGCCGGCGGCTGCTGAGCGAGGACGGCACCGAGGTGGCGCTGACCGGCGGCGAGTACGAATTGCTGCTGGCCCTGCTGGAACGCCCGAACCGCGTGCTGACGCGCGACATGCTGATGGACCTGCTGCGCGGCCGCCAGGCGGGCCCCTTCGACCGGGCGATCGACGTGGCCGTCAGCCGCCTGCGGCGCAAGCTGGAGGATGACGGGCGCAACCCCAACCTGATCAAGACCGTGCGCGGCGGCGGCTATGTGCTGGCCACCACCGTGGAGCGTTCGTGAAGCCCCATTTGTGGCCACGCAGCCTGGCGGGCCGCACAGCGGCGCTGCTGCTGCTCGGCCTGATGCTGGTGCAGGGGCTGGGCCTGACCATCCACGCGCTGGACCGGGTGGAGCTGCAGGGCATCGTTCAGGCGCGCGAGATCGGGGGGCGCACCTTTTCCCTGTGGCGCAACCTGGTGCTGCTGCCGCCGGAACGCCGCGCGGCCTTCCTGGCGGATCTCGACATGCCACCGGGGCTGCTCGCCTCCTACGACCCCATTCCGGTGGTGATCCCGGGCATGCCGCCCGTCTCGCCCGAGGTGGAGCGGCGCTTCCGTTTCGGCGGGCCGCCACCACCGCCCGCCGAGCACGAATCCCGCTTCCAGCTCGACAACGGGCCGCCGCCGCCGCCCATCCCGAACCGTTTCCGCCCGCGTGAGATCCTGGCCGCCGCGGCCCCGCCCTCGGGGTTCCTGCTGTCCATGCGCTTTCCGGATGTGGGCTGGCTGAACCTGCGCATCGACCCGCCGGCCCCCCGCCCCTGGCACAGCGAGAGCTTCCTCTACGCCTTCATCGCCATGAGCCTGTGCGCGGCCTCTCTTATTCTATGGGGCGTGCGGCGGCTGATCCGGCCGGTGGCGCAGCTGGCCGCCGCGGCCGACGCGCTGGGCCGCGACTTCAACGCGCCCCCCCTGCCCGAGGACGGGCCCGAGGAAACCAGCACCGCCGCGCGCGCCTTCAACACCATGGCCAGCCGCATCCGCCGCTTCGTGGAGGACCGGACGCAGATGATCGCGGCGATCGGCCATGACCTGCGCACCCCCATCACCCGGCTGCGGCTGCGCGCCGAGTTCATGGAGGATGACGACCAACGCCGGAAGATGCTGTCGGACCTGGCGGAGATGGAGGCGATGATCGACGCCACCCTGGCCTTCGCGCGGGACGACGCCGCCAAGGAGCCCAGCGTGGCCTTCGACCTAGCCGCGCTGTGCCAGACCGTGCTGGACGAGGCCGCCGACGCCGCCCCCGAACAGGCCGAGCAGCTAACCTATGACGGGCCCGACCGGCTACGCGCCCAGGGCCGCCCCGCCGCCCTGAAGCGCGCCCTGGCCAATCTGGTGGCCAATGCCGTGAAATACGCGGGCGACGCGAAGCTGTGCCTGTCGGTGGACAACGGCGCGGCGCAGATCCGCATCGAGGATTCCGGCCCCGGCATCCCGGAAAGCGAGCTGGAGCGGGCCTTTCAGCCCTTCCGCCGGCTGGAGGGCAGCCGCAACCGGGAAACCGGCGGCACGGGGCTCGGCCTGACCATCGCGCGCAACATCCTCAGGGCCCATGGCGGGGACGTGCAGCTGCGCAACCGCCCGGAGGGCGGGCTGTCGGCCCGGATCAGCCTGCCCCTCGCAACCTGAGGTCGCATCACGCAAATGCGAGCACATTTTTTATACGGGCATGCTATAGGCGCGCGGAATCATTCAGGACCTGCGGGCATATGCGGTTGATCGGGCGGATCTGGCTGGCGACGGGGCTCGTTTCGGGGCTGGGCCTGGGCGCGGCCTGGGCGCAGGGCGCCCCGCCGGCGGCCTGGGCGCAGGGCGCCCCGCCGGCGGCCTGCTTCCAGCAATGCGCCGCCCCCTCTATGTCCCTGGCGGCCAATCCGGCCCCGGTGCAGGCCTGCCTGGTCCGTTGCCGCGCGGCGCGGGATTTCTCGGCGCAGCAACATCGGCCCAGCGGCCGGCCGCAGCAGATCGCCTCCGCCAACCCCTACAGCAGCGGGCGCGGCACGCCCGTCACGGCCCCGGCGCAGGCCAGCGCCGCCAATTGGGGGGCCATCTACGCCGCCCTGCCGCCCACCGCCGCCGTCGGCATCAGCTCCGGCGCGCGGGATCGCGGCATGGTGCATGTGCAGGCGGAAAGCCAGTGCCGCGCCAGCGCCCATGGCGATTGCCGGCTGCTGACGGAGTTCTCCTCGGGCTGCGGGGCCGCGGCCCAGGCGGTGCGCAGCCTGTCGGTGGTGCCCAGCGCCCACCCCAGCACCTTCCGCGTAACCTATGTGGCCAGCGGCACCGGCGCCAACCGGGCGGATGCTGAACGCGCGGCGCTGGCCAATTGCTCCAGCCGGGACCCGGTGGCGAGCTGCCGGATCGTGACCGCCGCCTGCGTGAACGGATAAGCCGCGCGGGCCGGCCTTACTGGCTGGCCCACACGATGCGGTGCATCCAGGCCACTTCGGACAGTTCGAAATTGTAGTTCGGATGCGCCGGGTTCAGGCTCTGCAGCTCGATCCGCTTGGCCGATTGCCGCACCAACTGCTTGGCCATCACCTCACCCAGCCTGGTCCGCACCACCACGCGGTCCCCGCGCCGGACCGGCGCCTGGGGAGAGACGATGACTATATCCCCATCGCGGAACACAGGTTCCATGGAATCCCCGGATATTTCCAGGGCATAGGCGTTGGGATCGGCGATATCGGGGATGGAAATCTCATCCCAGCTGCCGCCGACAGGAAAACCGCCATCATCGAAGAAACCATCCCCACCGGCCTGGGCCAGGCCGATCAGGGGAATGCGCCGCGCCACGGCCCCGCGCGCCCGGCTGGCCTGCGGGCCCTGGCCTGAAACCAGAGAGGCGAAATTCTCCACCGCCGTACCGGTCGCGGCCAGCACCTTGGCCACGGATTCCGTGGAAGGCCAGCGCGCGCGCCCATCCGGCCCCACCCGCTTGGAGGGGTTGAACGCGGTGGGATCGAGCCCCGCGCGCCGCGCAAGACCAGAGGGCGAAAGCCCGTTCTCGGCGGCGATGGCATCAATGGCCCGCCAGACGTCATCGTGTCGCATGCGTCTATTATCCTAGGGACGCATTCCCCAGGCAATAGGAAAATATTGTTTTCGCCTCTTGCGATTTTCACAACCTGCGGTTTATGTTCCCGTTATGTTCTCATCCGCAGAAGGCGATCCCCCCATGGCCTCAGCACCCCGCCCCCACCACACCGCCATCCTCTCCTCCATGGCGAAGACCGAACCCTTCACCAGCGCCGAGGAAGCCTGGTTCTGGACCATGTCCGCCCTGATCGCCCGCCAGGATGGCGCGCGCATCGTCGCCGGCCGCGGCACCGCCCAGCGCCCCTGCGAGCCCGATGACGTGGTGAAGTGCCTGGACCGGCTGTACCGCCAGCGCCGCATCGACCTGAACCACGCCCGCGTGCTGCGCCGCTGGGGTGAGCGGGGCACCGCCCCCAACCCCCGCCATGCCAGTGAGCGCTCGGACGCGCAGCAGTGGCGTGAGGCGCTGTCGCGCCTGGAATGGCCCCTGCGCGTGAAGGGAATCGTTGTGGGCAGCGGCCTTCCGGCCCAGCCCGCTGGTGAGGACAACGTCACTTCGCTGTTCGCATGACCCGGCCCAGCCACCGCCCGAACCGCGCCGGCGCCGACCCGGCGCAGCGGGTCTGGATCCTGTTCGGCGGCCGGGCGGAGATGGGCTGGCAGCGCCTGCTGGCCCCCGGTTTCCGGCATTGCTTCGCCGCGCTGCAGGATGCGGCGGGCTGGACCGTGCTCGACCCGCTCGCGGGCCGGCTGCTGGCGGCCAGGCTGGATGTGCCCGCGGATTTCGACCTGCCACGCTTCTATCGCCGGGCCGGCTTCGCGGCGCTCGGCCCCTTCGCGCCCGGCCCCGCGCGCGCCAGCCTGCTGCCCGTCATCCGCCCGATGAACTGCGTGGGCCTGTGCCGCGCGGTGCTGGGCGGTAGCGCGCCCTTCGCCCTGACCCCCCTGGGGTTGCATAACTCTCTCTTCGCACAACTGCATAACAAGAAAAAATACTTGACTAAGGACAATGTTCCTGATTATAAACTCCCTATCAACGGGCGAGCTGCGCCCGCTTCCAGGCCGGCCCCGCTCACGCGGGCGCTGGCCTTTTTCTTGCCCCCCACAAGCAGGAGTGAACGGCCCATGGGCAGCATCTTCAGCGCGCCGAAGCCCGTCACCGTGGCAACCCCGGTCCAGACCATCCCCGACCCCGCCCCCACCGGCGACCAGGCCGCCCAGGCCGCCCGCGCCGACGCCATCGCCCGCCAGCGCCGTGGCCTGGACGGCACCATCGCCACCTCCGACCGGGGCGTGCTGGCCCCGGCACCTGCCGTCGCCCTCACCCGCAAAACCCTGCTGGGGGAATAAGGCATGACCCCGGACCAGATCCTCGCCCGCATGGAGCGCGCGCTGGAGCGCCGCCGCCCCTATGAATCCACCTGGAAGGACGCCTACGACCATGTCCTGCCCCGCCCGGGCCAGGAAGGCGCGCTGTTCGACGCCACCGCCGCCGACGCCGCCGAACAGCTCGCGGCCTCCCTCCTCGCGGAGCTGACGCCCCCCTGGTCGCGCTGGTTCGGCCTCGCCCCCAGCGAGGACACGGCCGACACGCCCGAGGGCCAGGCCACCGCCTTCGCGCTGGAGGGCACCGCCCGGGCTTTGCAGCGCGAACTCGACCGTTCCAACTTCGCCATCGAGATGCACCAGGCCTTCCTGGACCTGGTGGTCACCGGCATCGCCGCCCGGCTGCTGGGTGCCACCTATGGCCGGCTGCAGACCGAATTGCTGACGCCGATGATCGCCCGCTGCCTGGCCATCCTGGCCCGGCGCGGAGAGGTGCCGCCTGTCCTGCTGGACGGGTCCGGCGTGCGCCTCTGCTACGAAAGCCCGCTCGCCCGCGTGCAGGGCCGCGCGGATGCCGCCAACACGCTGCTCTTCCTCGACGCGGTCGGGAAGATCGGCGGCACCGCCGCGGCCCAGGTGGATGCGGCCTCGGCCACGCGCTGGCTGGCCCGCACCCTCGGCGCCCCCGCCGAAATCCTCGTTCCCGCCCCCGTTGAGGAATAACCCATCATGTCCGACAGCCTGCTCGACACCGCGCTCGAAGCCCAGAACCCGAATGCCGACGCCAAGGGTGCGCCCCCCGCCCGCAACCCGGATGTGCCCGAGAAGTTCCTCGACCCCGCGACCGGCGAGTTGCGCGTGGATGCGCTGGTGAAAAGCTATCGCGAGCTGGAGAAGCGCCTGTCCCAGCGCATCGCCCCACCCGCGGCCGGCGCCGACCCCACCGAGATCGCCCGCTGGCGGGAGATGCTGGGCATCCCGGCCAGCGCCGACCAGTACGCCATCACCGACAAGGCGGGGCTCGGCATCGACCCGGCGGTGAACGAACAGCTGCACAAGGCGGGCTTCACCCAGGACCAGGTGCAGCTGGTCTATGACCTGGCCGAACAGAAGCTGCTGCCGCTGATCGCCGAGGCCGCCCAGCAGTTCGAGGCCGAGCGCCAGGTGGCGAAGCTGGCCGAGCATTTCGGCGGCGAGGAGCGCTTCCGCCGCGTGGCGCGCCAGCTCTCGGCCTGGGGCAGGCAGAACCTGCCGGCACCGGTGTTCGACGCGCTGTCCACCACCTTCGAGGGGGTGCTGGCGCTGGAACGCATGATGGCCGGCAAGGAGCCGCAGATGGCCAAGGACGGCCAGCCCCCCGCCACTGTCACCGAGGAGGAGCTGCGCAAGATGATGCGCGACCCCCGCTATTGGCAGACGCGCGAACCCGCCTTCGTCCAGCGCGTGACCGAGGGCTTCCGCAAGCTGGTCAACGGGTAGCGCTTCCCCTCGGGGCACGCGCCCCCCCTTCCGCGTGCCCCGCCAGCCCGGGGGCTTGAGGGCCCATGGCTCTCGCCCCCGGGCCGCCCGCCGGCCATCCGCTCCCCTTCCCGGGTGGCCGGCGGGCCCCCTTCCCCTTTGCCCGGGCACAACCGGCCCTGCCGCGACGGCAGGCGCGGGCGCCCAGGGCCGGCACGCGCCGGGGCCTCCCCCTCACCGGGGGCTGCCAACCCCGGCGCGCGCCATCCCCCCGCAAACCTCTCCAAGGAGACAGGCATGTCCGCCTCCATCGACCAGGCTTTCATCTAGCAGTACGCCACCGAAGTGCAGGAGGCGTATCAGCGCCAGGGCAGCAAGCTGCGCGCCACCATCCGCAGCAAGACCGGCGTGCGCGGTGCCTCCACCGTGTTCCAGAAGGTCGGCCGCGGCACCGCCGCCTCCAAGACGCGCAACGGCGCGGTGCCGGTCATGAACCTGGACCACACCAGCGTGGAATGCTTCCTGCAGGACCATTACGCCGGCGACTGGATCGACCGGTTCGATGAGCTGAAGACCAATGTGGACGAGCGCTCGGTCGTCGCCAACGCCGGCGCCTTCGCCCTGGGCCGCAAGACGGACGAGCTGATCATCTCCGCGCTGGACACCAGCACGAACGAGGCGATCGGTACCAATGTGGGCGAGACCGACAATGACGGCATGACCCGCAACAAGGTGCTGCTGGCCTTCCAGGCGCTGGGTGCCGCCGATGTGCCCGATGACGGCCAGCGCTTCGCCGTGGTCGGCTGGAAGCAGTGGTCCGAGCTGCTGACCATCCAGGAATTCGCCCATGCCGACTATGCCGGCCCGGATGAACTGCCCTGGAAGGGCGGCACCCAGGCCAAGAAGTGGCTGGGCGCGCTGTGGATGCCGCACTCCGGCCTGACCAAGACCGGGGCCCTGCGCTACTGCTACTTCTACCACAAGACGGCGGTGGCCCATGCCGCGGCGTCCGAGGTGATCACCGATGTCAGCTGGCACGGCGACCGCGCGGCGTATTTCGTGAACAGCATGATGAGCCAGGGCGCCGTGCTGGTGGATGGCCAGGGCGCGGTGCGGATGCGCTGCAAGGAATAACGAGCGCTCTCGCCCGGGGGGAATGACCCTCCCCCCGGGCACCCCCCGCCAGTTTGGGGGAAAGCAGGGCCTGAGAAGGTTTTTCTCCTTTTATTATCAATGGGATAAACCTGCTCAGGTTCGTCTCCCCGATGGGGCCGCGCCCCTTTCCCACATCTTCATCCGGAGTTCCCGCCGATGGCCCTCACCGCCCTCGCCTTGTGCTCGCGCGCGCTGATCAAGATCGGCGCCCAGCCCATCGCCTCCTTCGATGACGGCACCACCGAGGCGGAGGTGGCCGCCAACCTCTACCCCGCCATCCGCGATGCGCTGCTCTCCCTGCATCCCTGGTCCTTCGCCACGGGCCAGGAGGGGCTGCCGCGCCTGGCGGCCAGCCCGGTCGCGGATTTCAACTACGCCTATCAGCTGCCGGTGGGCTTCCTGCGCGTGATGTCGGCGGGCGGCCCCCGCATGGGCGAGGGTCTGCGCTACCGCATCCTCGAAGGCCGGCTGCACACGGATGCGGAGACGGTGACGCTGACCTACATCTTCCGCCCCGATGAGAGCGCCTTCCCGGCCTTCTTCGCCTCCGCGCTGACGGCGCGGCTGGCGGCGGAATTCTGCATCCCGCTGACGGAGACGACGACGCGCGCCCAACTGCTGTTCCAACAGGCCGAGAGCGAGCTGCGCGCCGCCCGCCATGCCGACAGCAGCCAGGACACGCCGCGCGCCCTGCGGGACTTCCCGCTGCTGACCGCGAGGGGCTGAGCCATGGCCGACAGCCGCTCCGTCAAGACCAGCTTCACCGCCGGAGAGCTGGCGCCCCAGCTGCTGGGGCGGGCGGATCTGCGTGCCTATGCCAATGGCGCGCGCCAGCTGACCAACGTGTTCATCCAGCCCACCGGGGGCCTGACGCGCCGGCCCGGGCTGCGCCACATCGCCACCCTGCCCGGCTATGCGCGGCTGATCGCCTTCGAGTTCAACACCGAGCAGACCTATCTGCTGGTGCTGACCGACCACAAGCTGTCGGTGTTCATGGGCGATGCCCAGGTGGCCGAGGTCGCGGCGCCCTGGGCGCTGTCCCAGCTCTCGCAGCTGGCCTTCACGCAAAGCGCCGACACGCTGCTGATCTGCCACCCGGACCTGGACCCCAAGCGCGTCACCCGCACCAGCCACACGAGTTGGACGATCGACGCCTGGCCCTGGGTGGAGGTGCCGACCCACCGCTTCGTGAACGCGGCCGTGACCATGACGCCGAGCGCCACCACCGGCACCATCACCCTGACCGCGGGCGGCAATGTGTTCCTGCCGGGCCATGCCGGCCAGCGCTGGCGGCTGGGCGGCAAGCGGGTGGACATCGTCTCCGTCGTGTCTCCCACCACCGCCACCGCCAATGTGCTGGACACCCTGCCCGGCATCGCCGCCACCCAGGATTGGGAGGAAAGCGCCTTCAGCACCATCTATGGATGGCCGGTCTCGGTGTGCTTCCACCAGGACAGGCTGGTCATCGGCGGCTCCCGCAGCCTGCCCAACCGGCTGTGGCTGTCGCGCAGCGGGGACCTGTTCAATTTCGACCTGGGCACCGGGCTGGACGACCAGGCCATCAGCTTCGGCCTGGTCAGCGACCAGGTGAACGCCATCCGCGGCGTGTTCTCGGGCCGGCACCTGCAGGTCTTCACCTCGGGCGGCGAATGGATGGTCACGGGCGACCCGCTGACGCCCGCCAGCATCCAGCTGAACCGCCAGACGCGGGTGGGCAGCATGGTGGCGCGCATGGTCCCGCCCACGGATGTGGATGGCAGCACCATCTTCGCCGCCCGCACCGGCACCTCGATCTACGAATTCGCCTATACCGACCTGCAGCAGATCTATCAGGCCAATGACCTGGCGCTGGTCGCCCAGCACCTGATCCGCACCCCGGTCTCCATGGCCTATGACCAGCGGCGCCGGCTGCTGCATGTGGCGATGGACGATGGCAGCCTGGCCACGCTGACGCTGTATCGCGACGAGCAGGTGACGGCCTGGACCGGTCATACCACCCAGGGCAGCTTCGTCATGCTGGCCGAGATCGAGGGCACGGTCTACGCCGTGACCTGGCGCTGGGGCGTGTTCCGGCTGGAACGCTTCGACGATGGGCTGGCGCTGGATGCGGCACTGACCGGCACCGCCGCCAGCCCGCAGGCGACCTGGTCGGGCCTCGCGCATCTCGAAGGCCGGAATGTCGGCATCCTGGCCGATGGCGCGCCGCGCGCGAATGCCGTGGTGGACAATGGCGCCGTCACGCTCGACGACACCGCAACCTCCGTCCAGATCGGGCTGAACTTCACCCATGTGGTGGAGCCATTGCCGCCCGAGCTGCTGAGCATCGCGGGCGCGCGCTCCGTGCCGCTGCGCCTGGTGGCCGTCACCTTCCGGCTGCTGAACACCTCCAGCCTGTCGGTCGATGTGGGGCGCGGCAGCCAGCCCGTGCCGTTCCGGCGCCTCGATACGAATGTGCTCGATGCCGCACCCCCGGTCTTCAGCGGGGATGTGCGGCTGCGCGCGCTCGGCTGGCGGCGGGATGCCATGCGCTCGCTGTGGCGGATCGAGGATTCGAACCCGCTGCCCTTCACCCTGCTTTCCATCACCACCGAGATGAGGATCACCGACTGATGGCCGCTCTCGCTTCCGTAGCCTCCCTGGTGGGGGCCGGTGCCGGCGTCTATGCCCAGACGCGCCAGGCGCAGTCCCAGGCGGCACTGCAACAGGCCCAGGCCCAGGCCCAGGCCCAACAGCAGCAGCAGCTGGAGGCCAACCGCCAGCAGCAGCTGGTGGCCCAGCAGCAGGCCGACACGGCCTCCCGCCAGTTGCAGCTCTCG
Source organism: Rhodovarius lipocyclicus (assembly GCF_009900765.1). Taxonomy (GTDB): domain Bacteria; phylum Pseudomonadota; class Alphaproteobacteria; order Acetobacterales; family Acetobacteraceae; genus Rhodovarius; species Rhodovarius lipocyclicus. Next base: position 6,684 of record NZ_JAAABL010000044.1, on the reverse strand, counting down.
CGCACCATCGCCTCGGCGCGCGCGCGCGCCGGCGCCTCGGGCATCTCGCCCGATGAGGGGTCGGCGGCGGCCATCACCACCGGGCTGGTGGCCGATTCCGCGGCCGCGCAGAACGCCTCGGACCAAGTGTACCAGGCGCGGCTCGCCTCCGGCCGGGCCTCCCTGCTGAACCCGGACGCCACCCTCACCTCCTTCGTGCGCGCGGGGCAGAGCTTCGGCAGCACCGTGAGCAACCTGCTGGGCTGAGCCGCCCCCCGGGTTGCCCCCAATGGGCTGAAAGGACACACCCATGGCCGAACATATCCGCATCGGCGATATCGCGCCGCGCGTGCATTACGTCACCAACGGGATGCAGAGCGCCTTCACCTATCCCTTCCCCATCTTCGACGAGGCGGATCTGGAGGTCCGGCTCGACAATGTGCGCCAGTTCTCGGGCTTTTCGGTGTCGGGCGCCGGCGGCAGCGATGGCGGCCAGGTGGCGTTCGACTTCCCGCCCGCCCCCGGCAGCCGCCTGACCCTGCGGCGCAGCCTGCGCCTGGCCCGCACCACGGATTTCCAGGACAACGGCGTGCTGCGCGCCCGCACCCTGAACGATGAGCTGGACTACCAGGTCGCCGCCTTGCAGGAGCTGGAAGACGAGGTGAAGGGCGCCATGCGCCTCGAGCCCTCGGAATACGGCGACCTGACCCTGCCCTCGGCGGGCGGGCGCGCCAACAAGGTGCTGGGCTTCGATGCCGTGGGCGGCATCGCCATGCTGAACCAGACGGGCCTGGTCACCAACGCCTTCACCGGCGCCGTGCCGCGCAGCGTGGAGGACAAGCTGGCCGAGGCCCTGACCGCGCGCGATTTCGGCGCGGTGGGCGATGGCGTGACCGATGACGGTCCCGCCTTGCAGGCCGCGATGAACGCCGCCGCCGTCTCCGGCCGGGTGCTGGTGATCGGGGAGGGAACGCACCGCACCACCATGCCGCTGGCCCTGGCCGGAGACGCTGCCGGGCTGATCATGCGCGGCGCCATCCTCTATGCCGGCACCTGGGGCCAGGCGGCGCTGACGGTGGGTTCGGGCGGCGGCTTCCGCAACGCCACGCGCCGCTATTCCGGCCTGCGGGTGCTGCGCGCCACCCAGAGCGACTGGTCCAGCGAGAGCGATGTCGGCATCCGGCTGGTCAACATGGACAGTTGCGTGGTGGAGGTGCTCCAGGTCGAGGGCTTCACCATCGGCATCCAGACGCTGGGCGACGAGCTGGGCTTCGAGGACAGCGTGCTGCATCTGGGCCGCATCGTGAACAACCGCTACGGGCTCGACATCCGCACCCACACGGCGGCGGGCTGGAACAACAGCATCACCTATGTGGGCGGGCATTTCGCCAATGCCTCGAGCGTGAACCAGACGCTGTCGCGCTTCGGGGTGCGGTTCTCCTGCGCCCCGGGGGCCTATAACCGGCACAACGCGCATCTGTTCCTGGGCCCGGCCTTCGAGCTGCAGCGCCAGGGCACGCCGGGCACGGTGGATGCCATCCCCTTTCTGGTGGATGTGACGGATGCGCGCGCCATCACCGCGCGCGGCATCCGCATGGAACAGTGCAGCCCCTATGTGGCGCGCCACACCGGGGGGGCGAACGACTGCCTCTATGAGGTGGGCTATGTCGGCACCTATGGCTTCACGGGGGCGGCCATCCATTACCCCAGCGGCGCCACGCGCGCCGGCGGCACGGTGGTGGCCCTGCACCAGGCCGCCGCCGCCCATGGCACGCCCCGCCTGGTGGCGGAGGCCGGCAATGTCCGCAGCCGCGCCTTCCGCTGGAACAGCACGGATGTGGGGTTCGAGGGGATGGCCGTGCTCTCGGGCAATCCCTCGGGCCCGCCCACCACCCTGAACGGGCTGTGCTTCCCGGCCCTGTCCTCGATCGTGCTGAACAACGACAACATCACCCTGCCGACCAGCCGCGGCATCGGCTTCGTGGTGGATTGCACCCTGTGCAAGGAATTCTTCCTGGCCGCCGAGGGCACCACCCTGCGCCCCTTCATCGCGCAGTTCGACGGGGCGGAGAATGTGCTGACCGACAGCGCGCCCGTGCTGTTCTCCAACATGAACACCGTCTGGCAGGGCTCGCCCTCCTTCTGGTGGGAGGGCAACGCGGATCTCGACAGCCTCTCGGCCGGGGTGGCGCTGAACCGGTTGCAGCGGGTCACGCTGCATGGCTCGGCCGCCTATGCCCTGATCGGCGTGCGCGGGGGTTCGGCCAGCGCGCTGCTGAAGGCGCTGCGCCTGTATGTGGGCGGCACGGATTCCCCCGCCATCCTGACCGGCGGCGGCCGCCCCTGGGGGAGCCGCGAGATCACGGCCAGCATGACCTATGACCCGCCCAGCATCGCGGCCGGCGCCAACGCCACCCAGACGGTGACGCTGCCCAATATCCAGGGCGGGGATTTCGTCAGCGTCAGCCACACGGCGGCCTCGGCCTATATCGAATGGTCGGGCGCCATCACCACCACCGGGGCCGGCGGCACGGTCACGGCGCGGGCCACCAACCGCCACGCCAGCACCGCCATCGATCTGGCCAGCGGCACCCTGCTGGTGCGCGCCATCAAGCCGAAGCTCTGACATGTCCCGCCGCCGCCTCAAGCGGGCGGGCTTCAACCTCGAGGAACAGACGAAGCTGGTGGCGGAGGAGTATCGCAACTTCCTCGCCGGCAATGCCGCGTTCCAGGACCTTGAGGCCTCGAAGCTGTTCCTTGCGCGGCACAACGCCGCCAAGGCCGCCCTGACGCATCTCGAAGCGCTGATGAAGCTCGGCGATGCCGGGCCCCCAGCGCAAAGCGACAACCTCTCCGCCATCGTGGCGCGCGCAAGAGCCGCCCTGGCCGGGGACAAGCCGGAGGACGCCGCAGGTGAGCCGGAGGCAGAATCTTGAGTTCATCGAATTCGTGTGGGTGTGGAATGAAGTGCAGGGCCAGGCGACGCCCCGGCACCACCGGCGCATCGCGCGCTGGCTGCAATCGAAGCGCGAGGCAGGCGACACCCGCCTGCTGCTGATGGCCTTCCGGGGTTCGGGCAAATCCACCCTGGTGGGGTTGTTCTGCGCCTGGTGGCTGGCCCTGAACCCGGATGCGCGCATCCTGGTCATCGCGGCCGACCAGGCGCTGGCGGGCAAGATGGTGGGCCAGGTGCGGCGCATCATCGAACGCCACCCGCTCTGCGGCCATCTGCTGCCAGGCGGCGAGGATGCCTGGGCCGCGGACCGCTTCACCGTGGCCCGCACCGCCGTGCTGCGCGACCCCTCCATGATGGCGCAGGGCATCGGCGGCAACATCACGGGCAACCGCGCAGAACTCATCATCGGCGACGATGTGGAGGTGGCGGGCAATTGCGACACCGCCACCAAGCGCGCGGAGCTGCGCGAACGCCTGGCCGAGACGGAATTCGTGCTCGTGCCCGGCGGCACGCAGCTGATGGTGGGCACGCCCCATGCGGCCGAAACCCTCTACCGGCCAGAGAAGGAGGCGCTGCTGCGCGGCTATCGCCGCCTGCGCCTGCCGCTGCTGACGCCGCGGGGCGACAGCGCCTGGCCCGAACGCTTCCCGCTGCCCGCCATCCAGTCCCTGCGGGAGCGCGTGGGCCCCCTCGCCTTCGCGCGCCAGATGCAGCTGGAGGCGGTGCGGGCGGAGGCGGCGCGGCTCGACCCCGCGCTCATCATCCGCTACCGCGCCGAACCCGAATACCGGGAGGCCAATGGCCGCGCCCAGATGCAGCTGCTGGGCCGGCGCATGGTCTCGGGCGGCGCGTTCTGGGACCCCTCCTTCGGCCGGCGGGAGGCTGGGGACGGTTCCGTGCTGGCCACCGCGTTCTCGGACGGCGAGGGCTGCCACTTCCTGCACAGCATGGACTGGCTGACCCACGACCCGGAGGCGGAGACGGACAACGCCACCCAGCAATGCCGCCAGGTGGCGGCCATCGTGCGGGACCTGAAACTGCCCGCGGTGTTCGTGGAGACCAACGGCATCGGCAAGTTCCTGCCTGCGCTGCTGCGGCGGGCGCTGGCCGAAACCGGCGCCGCCGCCACGGTGCGCGAGCACACCAGCCACCGCGCCAAGGCCGACCGCATCCTGGCCGCCTTCGACCCGCTGCTGGCGGCCCAGCGCCTGTATGCGCATGACCGCGTGCTGGACGGCCCCTTCAGCGCCGAGATGACCGACTGGCGCCCGGAGGACCGCAACGCCCGCGACGATGGGCTGGACGCGGCGGCCGGGCTGATCCTGAGCGAGCCGGTGCGCCTGCCCGTCAGATCCTCCCCCTCTAGGCCGCCGCCACCCCGCCCGGCGTCCTGGCGCGGCGGATGATCTCGCTGGCGTGGCGCTCGCGCCCCGCCGCCGTGATCTCGAACCGCCCATCCTGCCGCGGCGCCGCCAGCCCCATCGCGGTCAGCCGGTTCAGGCAGGGCCCGTCCTTCAAGCCGGACGGGCGGCCGTGCGGGCCCACCAGCGTCAGCCGGTGCAGCGCCGAGCGGCAGCAGGTTTCGAGATACGGCTCATTCCACATCATGAATTCCTCTTGCCGGAGGCTTATAGCATGACGCCCGCCGAGGTGCCCCCCACCATCATCGTGTCCGTGGTGCAGGCCCCCATGCTGATGGGGCTGTTCTGGATGCTGCACGGCATCCGCCGCGAGCTGGACCGCCGCATCGAGCGCGGCGACCTGCGGCAATCCGATGGGCTGGCCCGCACGCGGGAGGAACTGGCCCATTTCAAGCTGGAAGTGGCGCGGACCTATGTCCCGCTCTCTCTCATCCGCTCCCTGGACCAGCGCGTGACCGAACACCTGAACCGCATCGAAGCCAAGCTGGAAGAGGCGACCCGCCGATGAGCCTGAACCCGACAGAAATCTTGGCCCGCACCCTGTACGCCGAGGCCGGCCACTGCGCCGTGCGCGGCATCGAGGCGCTGGCCGCGCTGGTGATCCGCCGCGCCCGGCTGGCCCGGGAGGATGCGGCGGCCCGCGCCCGTTTCGCGGCGAACAGCCCCCTGGTCAGCCTGCCGGGGCTGGTGGCCGCCGTGTGCCGCGCCCCCTTCCAGTTCCCGTGCTGGCGCCCGGAAGGGGCGGCCTGGGTGGTGCCGGAGGGCGACGCGGCACTGGCCATCTGCCGGCGCATCGCGGGGCGCGCCATCGCGGGCGCCCTGCCGGACCTGGCACCCGGGGCCACGCATTGGCACCGGGGGCAGGAACTGCCGCGCTGGGCGGTGGGGCAGATGCCGGTCGCGGAGGCCGGGGGGATCACGCTGTACCGGCTGGCGGCGTGAGGCGCGCGAACATCCGCGTGGAACAGGCCTGATCGTGTAGAGTGGCCGGCACACGATTCGTTCGGGGTACCGGCCATGGCCTTCATCATCGCGGTGGCACAACAGAAAGGGGGGGCGGGCAAATCCACCGTCACCGCCAATCTGGCCGCCGCCCTCGCCGCCGATTTCCGCGTGGCCCTGCTGGATACCGATCCGCAGGCCACCCTCTCCCGCTGGGCCGAACTGCGCGCGGGCCAGCCCGCCGCCCGGCCGCTGACCTTCGAGGCCGTTTCCGGCTGGCGGGTGCCGGCCAGCATCGACAAGCTGGCCCGCGACCATGACATCGTGCTGCTGGACACCGCCCCGCATGCCGAAACCGACAGCAAGGTCGCCATCCGCGCCGCCAGCCTGGTGCTGATCCCGATGCAGCCCGCTGGGCCGGACCTGTGGGCCAGCGAGGCCACGCTGAAACTCGCGGGCAGCGAGAAGCGCCAGGCGCTGGTGCTGCTGAACCGCGTGCCCGCCCAGGGCCGGCTGAAGGACCAGATCGGCGCGGAGCTGGACAGCCGCAAGCTGGCCACGCTGGGCCCCGGCTGGGGCAACCGCACCGGCTTCGCCACCGCCTTCATGCAGGGGCTGGGTGTGACCGAGGCCAGCCCCCGGAGCACCGCCGCCGAGGAAGTGCTGGCCAGCGTCGCCGCCCTGAAGGCGCTGATGCCCGGCTGAAGGCACCGCCCGCCCCTTACGGCGCTTTCATGCTGCACCGCACCTTGGCACTTGCCCAATGCGCGCCAAGGTTTCATGGCTATCCGCTTTGAGACTTGAAGGTGGGCCGCCATGAGTGAGCTGACGATCAGCGAGGACGACTATCCGGAAATGGCCGCGGTGGAGGCCATTCAGCGCGGGTTGCACTCCTACAACCAGGAAATGGGCGGCCCCTACGACCGGGAGCCGGTAACGGTGCTGGCGCGCGACGAGGCAGGCGCCGTGCAAGGCGGGCTGCTGGGCCTGACCTATTGGAACTGGCTGTTCATCGACTGGATGTGGCTGCACCGCGACCAGCGCGGCAAGGGCACCGGCAGCCGCCTGCTGGAACGCGCGGAAACCCTGGCCCGCGCACGCGGCTGCACCGATGCCTATACGGATACGTTCAGCTTCCAGGCGCCGCAATTCTGGCTGCGCAATGGCTGGGCCGAGGCCGGCCGGCTGGATGGCATGCCGCCCGGCCATGCGCGGATCTGGTTCAAGAAGAAGCTGTGACGCAAGGGGAGGCAGGCTCAGGGGCTTCGCCCCCTGTTCAGACCGGACACATCCCTGACTGATGTTCGGAGAGATGGTTGACGGTTTTTGGGTGAGAGTTTCGCGGGAGCGGAGCGATGCCCTGGAAGCCTGTATCGATCATGGACA
>NZ_JAAABL010000043.1 GCF_009900765.1 Rhodovarius lipocyclicus | reverse complement strand
ACGAGGCCGCCGCCCGCCGTGCCGCCGAGGAAGCCGCGCGCAACCCCGCGCCCCCGGCCCCCGTGCAGCAGCCCTCCGCCGCCGAGCCGGTGCGTGCCGAGGCGCCCCGCGCCGCCGAGCCGCCCGCCCGCAGCGAGGCCCCGGCCCCGCGTGGCGACTACAACGCGCCCCGTGGCGATTATCAGCGCAGCGACGCCCCTCGCGGTCCGCGCCCCCCTCAGCGTGAGGGTGGCTATGGCCAGGGTGCCGGCGGGGGCTATCGCAGCGATGCCCCGCGCGCCCCGCGCGAAGGCGGCGGCTATGCCCCGCGCAGCGACGCCCCGCGTCCGCCGCGCGAAGGTGGTGGCTACGCCCCGCGCAGCGATGCCCCGCGTCCGCCCCGTGAAGGCGGCGGCTACGGCGCGCCGCGTCCGGCCGGTGGCGGTTATGGCGACCGCAGCGGCCCCGGTGGCGCTGGCGGTGGCTATCGCAATGACGGGCCCCGTGGCCCTGGCGCTCCGCGCCCCGCCGGTGGCGGCTATGGCGATCGCAGCGGCCCCGGCGGTGCTGGTGGCGGCTTCGGTGGCCCGCGCCCGCCCCGCCCCGATGGTGGCGCCCCCGTCGGGCGCCGCCCGGTCGGCGCGCCGTCCTCTCCGCCGCCTCCGGGCGCGCGGCTGTCCCTGCGCCCGGCCGATGAAGGCACGGAGGAGGAGCGCCGCCGCCGCGCGGCCCCGCCGCCGCGCAAGACCACGCCCGTTCCCACGCGCAAAAGCGCGCCCCCCACGGCCGAGCGCCGTTCGGGCCGCGGCATCGACGTGCAGGCCGCGCTGGAGGGCGAGGACGAGCGCACGCGCTCCATCGCCAGCCTGCGGCGTGCCCGTGAGCGTGAGCGCCGGCAGCAGGAGCTCGCCCGTCTGCGTTCCGGCCAGGAACGCGTGGTGCGCGAAGTGGTGGTGCCCGAAACCATCACCGTGCAGGAGCTGGCCAACCGTATGGCCGCCCGTGCCGGCGATGTGGTGAAGGCGCTGTTCCGCATGGGCGTGATGGTCACCCTGACCCAGAGCATCGACGCCGATACGGCGCAGCTCGTGGTCGAGGAATTCGGCCACCGCGTGAAGCGCGTCTCCGACGCCGACGTGGAGCAGGGCCTGGTGGGCGACACCGATGAGGATGAGGCGCTGCTGCCGCGTCCGCCGGTCGTCACCGTCATGGGCCATGTCGACCACGGCAAGACCAGCCTGCTGGACGCGCTGCGCCGCACCGATGTGGCGGCGCGCGAGGCCGGCGGCATCACCCAGCACATCGGCGCCTATCAGGTGCAGATGAAGAATGGTGAGCGCATCACCTTCCTCGACACCCCCGGCCACGAGGCGTTCACCGCCATGCGTGCCCGTGGTGCCGGCGTGACCGACATGGTCGTGCTGGTGGTCGCGGCGGATGACGGCGTGATGCCCCAGACGGTCGAGGCGATCCACCACGCGAAGGCGGCCGGCGTGCCGCTGATCGTGGCGATCAACAAGATCGACAAGCCCGGCGTGGACCCCGACCGCGTGCGCAACGAACTGCTGCAGCATGAGATCGTGGTGGAAGCCCTGGGCGGCGACACGCAGGAAATCCAGGTCTCCGCGCTGAAGGGCACGGGCCTCGACAAGCTGGCCGAAGCCATCAGCCTGCAGGCCGAGGTGCTGGAACTGCGCGCCAACCCGGAACGCCCGGGCGAAGGCACCGTGATCGAGAGCAAGCTCGACCGCGGCCGTGGCCCCGTGGCCACCGTGCTGGTGCAGCGCGGTACGCTGCGCACCGGCGACACCGTGGTGGCCGGCGCCGAATGGGGCCGCGTGCGCGCCCTGGTGAACGACAAGGGCCAGCAGGTGAAGGAAGCCGGCCCCTCCGTTCCCGTGGAGGTGCTCGGCCTGTCCGGCGTGCCCGCCGCCGGCGAGCCGCTGGTGGTGGTGGACGACGAATCCCGCGCCCGGGAGATCAGCGAGTTCCGTCAGCGCAAGCTGCGGGACAAGGCCTCCGCCGCGCTGACCGCCGGCCGTGGCAGCCTGACCGACATGCTGGCCCGCATCCAGGCGGGTGAGCAGAAGGAAGTGGCCGTCGTCATCAAGGCCGATGTGCAGGGCAGCGCCGAGGCGATCACCGTCACGCTGGGCAAGCTCGGCAATGATGAGGTGAAGGTGCGGGTGCTGCATTCCGGCGTCGGCCAGATCACCGAATCCGACGTGCAGCTGGCCAAGGCGTCCAACGCCATCCTGGTGGGCTTCAATGTCCGCGCCACCTCCCAGGCCCGGGAAATGGCGAACCGCGATACGGTGGATATCCGCTACTACTCGATCATCTACGAGGTCGCGGACGACATCGAGAAGCTGGTGAAGGGCAAGCTCGCGCCCATCCACCGCGAGAAGTTCATCGGCTACGCGCAGATCCTGCAGGTGTTCGAGGTCAAGCGCCTCGGCAACATCGCCGGTTGCCGCGTGACCGAGGGCGTGGTGCGGCGCGGCTGCGGCTTCCGCCTGCTGCGTGGCGGCGTGGTCATCCATCAGGGCGAACTCGCGACGCTGCGCCGCTTCAAGGATGACGTGAAGGAAGTCACCTCGGGTTACGAGTGCGGCATGTCCTTCAAGAACTACGACGACATCCGCGTGGACGACCAGATCGAGTGCTTCGAGGTCGAGACGGTCGCGGCCGCATGAAGCGCCGCGATACCGGAGAGGGGCCGAAGGGCCCCTCCCAGCGACAGCTCCGGGTGGCGGAGGAAGTGCGTCATGCGCTCTCCGCCATCTTCACCCGGGGCAATTTCCGCGACCCCGCGCTGGATTCCATCCGCGTGACGGTGACGGAGGTGCGGGCCTCACCCGATCTCAAGCACATGACGGCCTTCATCAGCGGTCTGGGCCGGGACGTAACGCCCGAGCATTTCACCGCCCTGCGCCATGCCGCCCCCTGGTTCCGCAGCGAGGTGGCGCGCTCCGTCCGGCTGAAATACGCCCCCGACATCCATTTCCAGACCGATACGGCGCTGGATTACGCGATGAAGATGTCCGAGGTGATGCGCCGCCCCGAGGTGGCGCGGGACCTGGACGCGCCAAAGGACAAGGACGGGGAATAGGCCCGCCCCCGGCTTCGTGGCAGCATGCGCGCTGTCACGAATCACGGAGTTTCCATGCCCGACGTGCTGGATGAGCTGCTGGGTATCGCCCCCGGCTCCCACCTCGATGCCTTGCGCTCCCTGCGCCCGGATGTGCGCAACGCCACCCAGGGCAGCGAGGACGCGATCTTCAACGCCCCCTCAGGCCTGACCCCCGCCGAGCGCCATGCCGTGGCCCGGCAGGTGGCGTTGTGGAACGACAGCGCCGCGCTGGCCGCCCATCATGCGCCCAAGGCCGGCGACAGCCCGCGCCTGCCGGTGCTGCTGGCCCATGCCGAGATGCTGACCCTGCGCCCGCATGAGGCAACGCCCGCCGCCGTGGCCGCCCTGACCGCCGCGGGCCTTTCCCCCGCCGATGTGGTGATGCTGTCCCAGCTCATTGCCTATGTGAATTATCAGACGCGCATGCTGCATGGGCTGAAGCTGCTGGAGGGGGGCGTATGAGCAATACCGCCGATTTCGGCTTCACCGCCGACACGCTGGAATGGAAATCCTGGCTGCCGGTGCTGGATGTGGCCCAGGCCACGCCCGACCAGGCCAAGGTGCTGGAGGAAAGCCACCCCAAGGCCAAGACCAGCGACTACTACCTGCTGCTGGTGCAGGAGGCGGAGGTGCTGCGCCAGCGCAGCAAGCTGTTCAACACCATCATGTACGGCCCGCGCGGTGCCTCCCGCCAGGACCGGGAGCTGGCGGCCTCGGCCGAAAGCCGCATGAATGGCTGCCCCTACTGCCTGTCGGTCCATGCCCAGCGCTATGTGCAGCTGAAGGGCGACCCGGCGCTGATGGACCGGCTGGTGAAGGAAGGCACGGGGGCGGAGATGGATGCGCGCTCCCGCGCCATCGTGGATTTCTCGGTGCGGCTGTCGGAAACCCCGGCGGCGGCGACCGCCGAGGATATCGCCACCCTGCGCGGCTTCGGGATGAAGGATGAGGAGATCCTGGATGTGATCTCCTCGGTCGCCATGTTCGCCTGGGCGAACCGGCTGATGCAGACCTTGGGCGAGCCCTACAGGGCGTAGGAACGAGGGGGCTCTGCCCCCTCGCGCTCCCCTGCCGGGGTCCGGGGCGGAGCCCCGGGGCTGGACCGCCCCAGCCCACCGTGTAGCCTGCGCCGCATGACGACCATCGCCGACGCCCTCGCCTTCATCGCCGCGCACGAAACGCCCTGGCCGCGTGACCTGCGGGCCCATCTCGATTCCGGCTATTTCGACCCCCCGCCGGACAACACGCCCGTGGGCCCCGTGCATCCGCGCGGGCCAGTGAATGCCATCATCACCCAGCGCGGCCAGGTACTGGGCACCACCGGCGATACGAAGCAGGTCGATCAGACCTTCAGCGTGGCGAAAAGCTATCTGTCCATGCTGACCGGCATCGCGGTGGGCGACGGGTTGATCCCCGACATCGACCGCCCGGTGCGGGAGCTGGTGGATGATGGCGGCTTCGACAGCGCCCAGAACGCCGGCATCACCTGGCGGCACCTGCTGACCAACACCTCGGAATGGGAGGGCGAGCTGTTCGGCAAGTCCGACCTGATCGACCGCGGCCGCACCCTCTCGCGAGAGGGTTCGGGCCCCAAGCGCAGCACCCGCGCCCTGCAGCCCCCCGGAACCTATTGGGAATACAACGATGTGCGGGTGAACCGGCTGGGCCTGTCCCTGCTGCGCGTGTTCCGCCGCCCCCTGCCGGAGGTCTGGGCCGAGCGCGTGATGAAGCCGATCGGCGCCAGCGAGACCTGGAAGTGGGAAGGCTATGACACCGCCTGGGTCGAGGTGGACGGCAAGCGCATGCAGTCCGTGCCCGGCGGCACCCATTGGGGCGGCGGCGTGTCCATCTGCGCGGAGGATCAGCTGCGTGTCGTGCAGATGGCCGCCAATGACGGCGTGTGGGAAGGCAAGCGCATCCTGCCCGAGGGCTGGGTGAAGGCCTCCATCACCCCCTGCGCGCTGAACCCGCATTACGGCTTCCTGTATTGGCTCAACACCGGCCGCACCAAGTGGCCGGCGGCCAGCGAGGGGGCCTTCACCTTCTCCGGCGCCGGGGGCGCCACCTGCTGGGTGGAACCCGCCGAGGGGCTGGTCTGCGTCTTCCGCTGGCTGAACCCGGAGCATCTGAACGAGGCAATGCGCCTGGTCCGCGCGGCCGCCGCATGATGCCCGCCCTGCGGCGCGCGCACCGGGTCCGCTGGTCCGAATGCGACATGCATGGCCATGTGAACCACACCGCCTATCTGGAGTGGTTCGAGGACCTGCGCGTGCTGCACTGGGAAAGCCTGGGGCAGAGCTTCCGCCCGCGCTCAGTGGGGCCGGTGGTGGGGCAACTCTCTGTCCGCTACCTGGCGCCGCTGGCCTTCGGGGAGGAGGTGGAGCTGTGCCTGTCCGTGCCCAGCCTGCGCCGCACCTCCTTCGTGCATGAGTATGTCGTGCTGAAGGACGGCCAGCGGGTGTTCGAGTGCTCGGCGGTCATCGTCTGCGTGGACAACGCGGCGGGCGGGCGCGTGCCCATCCCGCCCGAGGCCCGGGCCCTGATGCTGGAGCGCGACGGCGCCCAGGCCGAAGGGTGATCCGTTTCCCCAACGCGCTGATCACGGGCGCTTCCTCCGGCATCGGGGTGGCGCTGGCGCGCGCGCTGGCGCTGCCGGGGGCCACGCTGCATCTGTCGGGCCGCGATGCCGCGCGGCTGGAGGCGGTGGCCGCAACCTGCCGCGCACAGGGCGCCACCGTGCACACCCAGGTGCTGGATGTGCGGGACGCGGCGGCGATGCAGGACTGGATCAGCCAGGCTGGGCGGCTGGACCTGGTGCTGGCCAATGCCGGCATCGGCACCGGCACGGGCGACGGCACCGAACCTGCCCAGGCGGCGCGCGACGTGTTCGACACCAATGTGACCGGCGTGCTCAACACCGCCCTGCCGGCGATCGAGGCGATGGCCACCCAGGCCCCGGCCCCCGATGGCTGGCGCGGGCATGTGGCCGTGGTGGCGTCGCTGGCGGCCTTCGTGGCCGGGCCCAGCGCGCCCGCCTATTGCGCCAGCAAATCCGCCGTGCAGCGCTGGGCGGAGGCGCGGGACGCCACCGAACGTAAGCGCGGTATCCGCATGCACGCGCTGTGCCCCGGCTTCATCCGCACGCCCATGACGGCCAGCAACGCCTTCCCCATGCCCTGGCTGATGGAACCGGAGGACGCCGCCCGGCGCATGCTGGATGGTATCGCGGCGGGGAAACTGCGCATCGCCTTTCCGCGCAGGCTCTATGCGATCTCGCGGGTGGTGGGGGCACTGCCGCCAGGGTGGCGGGCGCGGTTGATGGAACGGGCGCCGCCGAAGCACCAGGTGTAGGGCGGCCAGGGGCTTTGCCCCTCCCAATCACTTCCAGTCGAAAGGCAGCGCCCCTTCCTGCCACCAGGCTTTCTCCACGTGGAACAGGATCGCGCGGCTTTCATACCACCGCGTCTGCGCGCGCCCTTGCAGCAGCAGCGCCCGGCCCGCGCCCCAATCCGGCACCAGCAGCGCGGCGCGCGGTTCCAGCAGCAGGTTGCCCATGGTGTTGAAGAAGCGGTTGCCCGGGAAATCCGGGATGGTGATGGTCTCGCCCTCCAGCGCCAGGAAGCCGGGCGGGCCGCCGCGATGCGACATGTCCATGCCGCCCGTGTCCGCGCCGGAACTGGCGATGAAGGCCGTATCCGTGGTGCCGATCAGGGCGCGGGCGGCTGCGTCCAGCCCGGCCAGTGGCAGGCTGGCGCGGGGCAGGGGATGGGGGCTGGGCGCGCGTGGCGTGATGAAGCGCGGGCAGTTGCCGAAGCTTTCCTCCACGCTAATGGAAAAGCCGCCGGCCTCCAGCGCCAGCACATGGCCATTGGCGCGGTTGCGGCGGCGGGTGGCGTTTTCCAGCCCCAGCAGCCCGATGGGTGCGCCGGGGCGCGGCGCCAACGGGGCCTGCGGCAGGGCGCGGACCACCAGCCGGTGCGGGTCCGGGCTGGCGACGAAGCCAGGCTCGCCCGCCAGCACCCCGGCCAGGGGCGCGCCCTGCTCATCGGGTAGCGCCAGCCACAGCAGGGGCAGGGATTGGAAGAAATCCCGGTGCTGTTCCGGCATGAAGGGGCGGATGGGGGCCTGGCCCACCTCCACCCCCGCCAGGCGCTGGGCCGCGCGCTCCCCGGCGTGGAAGGGCAGGAAGGCCGGGTTCATGACGCCAACGCCGCCGGCAGCGGGCGCGCGGGCATGTCGAACCAGCCGGGCAGGGCGCGCAGGCGCTCCAGCCAGGCGCCGATGGCGGGGTAGGGCGTGAGGGGAATGCCGCCCTCCGGCGCCACCGCCACGTAGCTGGCCATGGCCAGGTCGGCCAGGGTGGGGCGGGTGCCGACCAGGAACTCGCGCCCGGCCAGATGCTGCTCCATGAAGGCCAGCAGGGTGGCGGCGATGCGCTGGGCGTGGGGCAGGTCCTCTTCCACGCCGAATTGCAGCACCACCCGGGCGCGGGCGGGGCCATAGGCCAGCTCGCCGGCGGCCAGGCTCAGCCAGCGCTGCATCTCGGCCTCCTGCAAGGGGGCGGCGGGGATCCAGCCGCTGCCGGCGCCATGGCGGCGGGCCAGATAGACCATGATGGCGTTGGAATCGGGCAGCACCACATCGCCATCCACCAGCACCGGGATCTGCCGCAGCGGGTTCAGCGCGCCGAAGGCCTCGGTGCGGCGGATTTCGGGCGGGGCGGCTTCCAGGCGAATCTCCCGCCCCAGCATGCGCGCCAGCAGCAGCACGCGGTGGGCGTGGCCGGAAAAGACGGTGCCATAGAGGATCGGTTCGGGCATGCGGGCCTCCTTGCCTTGCCCCGATAATCTGCTCTTTGCCGGCTGCCGGAAGAATGCTCAGATGCCGCAAGGTATTCTTTCAGCAGGTGCAGCAATGACCGACAGGCTGGAGGAGCTGGAAGGCTTCCTCGCCATTCTGGACACCGGCGGCTTCACCGCGGCGGCCCGCAGGCTCGGCCGTTCCGGCCCGGCGCTGACCCGCGGCCTGCAGGCGCTGGAGGCCCGGCTGGGCGCCCGCCTGCTGGAGCGCACCACCCGCAGCGTCCACCCCACCGAGGCCGGTCTGCGCCTGGCCGCCGAGGCGCGGGAGGTGCTGGCCCATTACCGCGCCGCCCTGTCCGGCAAGGAGGACCAGCCGGAGGGGCTGTTGCGCATCACCGCCCCGGTGATCTTCGGCGGGCGGCACATCGCGCCCCTGCTGGCGGGCTTCCTGGCCCGGCACCCGGGCATCCGGGCCGAACTCACCTTGTCGGACCGCAACCTGGACATGATCGAGGACGGCCAGGACGTGGCGCTGCGCATCGGCCAGGTGACCCAGGCCAGCCTGCACACCCGCCGGGTGGGAGAGGTGCGGCGCGTGCTGGTCGCCAGCCCCGCCTATCTGGCCGCGCATGGGGAACCGCTGACCCCCGCCGACCTCGCCGGGCACAGCCTGATCTTTACGGCCAGCCGCCCGGTCCCGCGCGAATGGCGCTTCCGGCAGAAGGGGCGGGAGGTGGTGCACCGTTTCACCCCGCGCCTGACCGTGACGCATGTCGAGGCCGGGCTGGCCATCGCGGCGGCCGGGCATGGCATCGCCACCGCCCTGTCCTATCAGGTGCTGGAGGATATCGCGCGCGGGCGCTTCACCCGCCTGCTGCGGGACTTCGAGCCGCCGGCCATGCCGGTGCAGCTGGTCTGGCCGCGCGGCCAGCACCTGCCGCGCCGGGTGGCGCTGTTCCTGGAGGAAACGGAGGCGGAGCTGAAGGAGCTGCCGCTGATCCGGTAGATCATCATCCGATCAGATGGAATCATCTGACCGGGTAAAGATGATCGTGAAAACGAATACCTGAAGCGGTTGCCGTGAGCCGGTGCGAACGGAAACCGCTTCAGTATCCTAATCCACCACGATGTTCGCTTCGCGCACCACGCGGCCCCATTTCTCCCGCTCCGCCACGATATAGGCGGCCAGGTCCTCGGCGCTGCTGCTGGCCGGGTCCACCCCGGCCGCTTCCATGCGCTGGATCAGCACCGGGTGGCGCAGGGCCTCCTGGCAGGCGGCGCTGAGGCGCGCGATGGCGGGGGCGGGGGTGCCGCCGGTGGCCATGACGGCCCCCCAGCTGGTGGCGGTGGCCTGCGGCAGGCCCTGTTCCGTCAGGGTGGGCACATCGGGCAGCAGCGGGTGCCGGCGCGGGCCGGTGGCGGCCAGCGCGCGGATGCGCCCGTCGCGGATCGCCCCGGTGGTGGCCGCGATCTGCACCAGCATCATCTGGATGTTGCCCGCGATCAGGTCGTTCATCGCGCCGCCGCTGCCGCGATAGGGCACGTGCAGGATGTCGATGCCGGCGGCCAGGCGGAACAGCTCCGCCGCCGTGTGGGTGGAGGCGCCATGGCCCGAGGAGCCGAAGCTGATGCTGCCCGGCCGCGCCTTCGCCAATGCGATGAATTCCGCGATGTTGGTGGCCCGCACGGAGGGGTGCACCACGATCACCATGTCGCTGGTATAGGCCATGGAGACCGGCGCCAGGTCCTTCGCCGGGTCGAAGCCCATGTTGCGATAGATATAGGCGTTGGTGGTCAGCAGCCCGGTGGTGCCCATCAGCAGGGTGTGGCCATCGGGCTGGGCATGGGCCACGACCTCACCGCCCAGATTGCCGCCGGACCCGCCCCGGTTCTCCACGATCACGGGCTGGCCGAGCTGTTCGCCCATCTTGTCCGCGATCATGCGGGCCGCGACGTCGGTGCTGCCGCCGGCCACGAAGGGCACGATCATGCGCATGGGGCGCGTGGGGGCCCAAGGTGCCTGGGCAGCGGCCATGGAGGCGAGGGCGGGCGTGGCGAAAGCCGCGCCCAGCAGGGCGCGGCGACGGATGGGGAGCATGGTTCGATCCCGGGACAGTTTCCTTGTGCGCCTGTCCTAACAAGTTCATGACGGCTTGGCCATACTCTCCGCGCCGCCGCTCCGCACATTCCGCACCCGCCGAGGGAGCCGCATCACAAAAGGCCCCCGGCGCTCCCCGCTTGTCAGCAGGGCGCCGGAGGCCGCGCATCACTCGGTGTGACGCCGGGATCCCGTTTCGCCGGGGCATATTCCCCCGGCCAGGATCAGACGACGGGCCAGTACAGGGCCTCGTCATAATGGCCGCGCACCCGGCGGTCGTAGTCTTCGTTCCAGCCGGTGCTTTCCTCCACCGTCGGCGCGTTTTCCAGCGCCGCCTTGTTCAGCTTCACCTGATAGCCGTCCAGCACGGTGTTGTACCGCAGCATCGACCAGGGCAGCGGATAGTGCTTGCCGCCGAACCCCATGAAGCTGCCGAAGCTGAGCACCGCATAGGCCACGCTGCCCTGCAGCTTGTCGATCATCACATCCTCGATCGTGCCGATCTTGTTCTCTTCGAGATCATAGACCGGCGTGCCGGAGACACGCGCTCCCGCAATGAGCGAGCCATGCGTCGGTGCCGTCAGGTCCCGATGAGTCGGCTGAGCCGGCGGATTGGCCTGATTGGGTACGATATGGTTCATGGCGTTATCTCCTCTCACGGCGCCTGTGCCGCTATGGATAGAACGTCATGCATGCCTCCGGGTTGCCCCGGGCGGTGGGATCGCCGTAATCACGCTGCCGGGATCAGGGGAGAGAGCACCATGGCGCTTCGTATCGGTATCGCCGGCATCGCCGGCCGCATGGGCCAGTTGCTGGCGGCCGAGGTGGCCAAGGTGGGCGCCACCCTGTCGGGCGGCACGCTGCGCGACGGCGGCAAGGCGGCGCCGCACGGCACGCCCGTCTTCCCCGACATCGCGGCCCTGTTCGCGGCCAGCGACGTGGTGATCGACTTCACCTTCGCCGAGACCGTGCCCGCCCACGCGGCCGCCGCCGCCGCCGCGGGCAAGCCCTTCATCCTGGGCACCACCGGCCTGTCCGCCGCGCAGGAAGCCGCGGTGGCCGAGGCCGCCCGCGCCGCGCCCATCGTCTATGCCGCCAATTTCTCGCCCGGCGTGAACCTGGTCTTCGCCATCGCCGAGAAGATGGCCGCCGCCCTGCCGGGCGAGCAGTACGACGCCGAGATCGTGGAGATGCACCACCGCCAGAAGGTGGACGCGCCCTCCGGCACCGCGGTCGCCATCGGCCGGGCGGTCGCGCGCGGGCGCGGCACCACGCTGGAGGAAGCGGGCATCGAGAGCGGGCGCGACGGCCACACCGGCCCGCGCGGCACCGGCACCATCGGCTTCGCCGCGCTGCGCGGCGGCCAGGTGGTGGGCGAGCACACCCTGCTGTTCGCCGCCGGCACCGAGCACATCGCGCTGACCCATCGCAGCTTCGACCGTGCCGCCTATGCCGTCGGCGCGGTCCGCGCTGCCCATTGGGCGGTCAGCCAGCCCCCCGGACTGTACGACATGAAGCACGTGCTGGGGATGGGCTGAGATCCCACAGCGGCGTAAACTTCCCCTCCTGAGCTGGATGGAAGGTTCCGCGATGCTGACGATCGAACAGGCCGCCGAGGCGCTCGCCGCCGGGCGCACCACCGCCCGCGCGCTGGTGGAGGAAGCCCTGGCCCGGGTGGAGCGCGAGCCCCGCGCCTTCGTGGACCTGCAATCGGAGGCTGCCCTGGCCAGCGCCGACGCGATGGACGCGCTGCGCCGCGCCGGCCGCGCCCCCAGCCGCTTCGCGGGCATCCCCGTCACCATCAAGGACCTGTTCGACCAGAAGGGGCAGGTGACGCTCGCCGGCTCCGTCGCCCGCAAGGGCGAGGAAGCGGCCGCCGAGGACGCCCCCGTGGTGGCCCGCCTGCTGGCCGCGGGCTTCGTCATCCTGGGCCGCACGAACATGAGCGAGTTCGCCTTCTCGGGCCTCGGCGTGAACCCGCATTACGGCACCCCCGCCTCCGCCTGGGACCGCGCGACGGGGCGGCTGCCGGGGGGCAGTTCCTCGGGCGCCGGCGTGGCCGCGGCCGAGGGCATGGGCTTCGGCGGCCTGGGCAGCGACACCGGCGGTTCCTGCCGCATCCCGGCCGCGCTGAACGGCATCGTGGGCTTCAAGCCGACGGCCAGCCGCGTGCCGCTGGCGGGCGCGCTGCCGCTGTCCTTCACCCTCGATTCCGTGGGGCCGCTGGCCCGCAGCGTCTCCTGCTGCCAGATCCTGGACGGCATCATCGCCGATACCCCCACCACCCCGGCCACCCTGCCCATGCGCGGCCTGCGCCTGGCGGTGCTGCGCAACTATGTGGAACAAGGGATGGAGGAGGCGGTGGCCACCGCCTATCAGGCGGCGCTCGCGCGGCTGTCGGCGCTGGGCGCGGTGCTGACCGACATCCGCATCGCGGACATCGAGGCCCTGCCCGCCATCAACGCCAAGGGCGGCTTCACCGCCGCCGAGTCCTGGACCTGGCACCACGACCTGCTGGACCGCAAGGGCGATGCCTATGACCCCATCATCGCGCCGCGCATCCGCCGGGGCGCGGCCATGACGGCCGAGGACTACATCAGCCTGCAGGCGGCCCGCCGCAACGTGATCGCGGCTGTGGCGCCGCAAACCGCGCCCTTCGACGCGGTGCTGATGCCCACCGTGCCGCTGCTGCCGCCGCCGATCGCGGCGGTGGAGAACGTGGACGAATTCACCCGCATCAACATGCTGATGCTGCGCAACTGCTCGGTGGGGAACTTCCTGGACCGCTGCGCCATCAGCCTGCCCTGCCAGAAACCCGGCGAAGCCCCGGTGGGGCTGATGCTGATGGGCGAGCATGGCGGGGACGAAAAACTGTTCGCGGTGGCCAAGGCGGTGGAAGCGGCGCTGGCGTGATGCGGGGGCGTTGCCCCCGAACCCCCAGCAAGGGGCGCCGCCCCTGACCACCCCGCAAAGGGTTGTAGCAACCCTTTGAACCCAGGAATTGGCGCCTTACCTTGGCAGGTGGGGCGCCTTTTTCATGATAAAAATCAATGAGAACGCTGTTGGCAGGCTCGGCGCCCCCTGGGCTGCTCACCCCTTCAGATGCCGCAAACAGGCCTCGAACGCGCCCGCGCCCCGGAACACCGCCAGTGCCCCGCCATGCAGCATCAGGTTGTCGGCCAGGCCGAAATCCTCGATCTGCAGCCCGTCCGGTGTCACGCGCGGGGCGTAGTCGCGTTCGTCCTCGGTCCAGCCCAGCACGGGGCGGCCGAGCGCGCGCAT
This sequence comes from Rhodovarius lipocyclicus, assembly GCF_009900765.1. Taxonomy (GTDB): domain Bacteria; phylum Pseudomonadota; class Alphaproteobacteria; order Acetobacterales; family Acetobacteraceae; genus Rhodovarius; species Rhodovarius lipocyclicus. Next base: position 15,518 of record NZ_JAAABL010000043.1, on the reverse strand, counting down.
GAACCCCATTTCCCATGCCGTGCCCGCATCGGCCGAGGGGCTGCGGAAGGGTGTCAGGTTGGCCACCAGCGCATCACAACCCCTGATATGCGCTTCGTTGGCCAGGAAGATGCGCTGCCATTCCGGCGAATCGGGCGCGACCAGCGGTGGTTCGGTCGGCGGGTCGAGGGGGAAGACGCCGTGGAAGCCGAACACGGCGCAGGCCGCCTTCAGCCGCGCGGCACGGGCCGCGGCATCGGGGAAGAACACGTCGGGCCCGGCGAGATAGATGCGCATCGCAGCCAGAAACCACGCGGGGCGGTGGGGTTTCAAGCCCGGCCTTCGGGCTGCACGCCAGGGTTGCGGGCCAGGGGAGGGCGGGAAGATGATCGGGCCATGACAAGCCCGGGAATGGGACTAGCCGCCCGCCGCATCCCTCCTATGTTGCGGTGCGTGAACACCCTTCCCATCATTCTCGGCATGCTGGCCGCCTTCGCGCCGCTGTCCATCGACATGTACCTGCCCGCGCTGCCCGCTATGGCGGCGGCGCTGGGCACGGACACGGCCTCCGCCCAGGTCACGGTGGCGGCCTATTTCCTCGGCATGGCCGGGGGGCAGATCATCTACGGCCCGGTGATGGACAGGTATGGCCGCAAGCCGCCGCTCTATTTCGGGGTGGGGCTGTTCGTGCTGGCCTCATTGGCCTGCGCGGCGGCGGACAGCCTGGGCCACATGGTGTGGCTGCGCGTGCTGCAGGCGCTGGGTGGTTGCGCGGGCATGGTCGTCTCCCGCGCCGTGGTGCGGGATGTGGCGCATCTGCGCGACCCGGTGCGGCTGATGGGCCGGCTGATGCTGGTGATGGGCGCGGCCCCCATGCTGGCGCCCTTCCTGGGCGGGTTGATCGCGGATGTGGCGGGCTGGCGCGCCATCTTCCTGTTCCTGGCGGCCTTCGGCGCGCTGGCCCTGGCGCTGGTCGCCTTCGTGCTGCCCGAGACCCTGCCGCCCGAGCGCCGCCGCCGCATCCCCTTCACCGCCGTGCTGGCCGATTACGGGCGCCTGCTGACCGACAGCCGCCTGCTGCGCCCGGCGCTGACCTCCGGCTTCGCCTCGGGCGCCATGTTCGCCTATATCGCGGGCTCCCCCAGCGTGTTCATCGAGGTGCATCACATCCCCACCTCCCAGTTCGGCCTGTGGTTCGGGCTGAACGCCGGCGGGCTGATCCTGATGAGCCAGCTGACCGGTAAATTGGCCGAACGCTTCACCCGCGAAAGGCTGATGAGCTGCGTGGTGGCCTTCCTGCTGGCCGACGGCGTGGTGCTGTTCGTGGCCAGCTGGCTTGGCGCGCCCTTCCTGGTGATCATCGGCTGCATCTTCGTGTTCCTGGCCTGCATGGGGTTGGTGCTGCCGCTGGCCACCGTGCTGGCCATGCAGCATTTCGCCTCGGTGGCGGGCACGGCCTCCGCGGTGCTGGGCACGCTGCAATTCGGCATCGGGGCCACCTCTGGCGCCATTCTGGGCGTCTGGAGCAATGGAACGGGCATGCCGATGGCAAGCATGATCCTGCTCAGCTTCGCCTGTTCCGCTTTGGTCTGGTTCCGGCGTTGACGGGGGGCGGGCGGGGCGCCAGCCTGCCGGCCCATGAACACCTCCCGACGCGCCCTCGCGGGGCTTCTGGCCTCGCCGGCCATGGCCCCCGCCTTCGCCGCCGCCCAGGCCCCCTATCCCAACCGCCCCATCCGCTTCGTCATTCCCTGGGCCCCCGGCGGGCTGAATGACGTGGTGGCGCGCTTCATCAACGAGCGCGTCGGCCGGCTCCTGGGCCAGAACATCGTTAACGACTTCAAGCCCGGCGCCGGCAGCCGCATCGGCGTGGCCGATGTCGTGCGCTCCGCCCCCGATGGCTACACGATCGGCATGGGCAATCTGGGGCCCCTGACCATCTTCCCCAACCTGGACCGCAACCCGCCCTATGACGTGCTGCGGGACATCGCGCCGATCTGCATGTTCGCGGCCTCCCCCCTCGTGCTGGTGGTCAACAAGGACCTGCCCATCCGCAATGTGGAGGAGCTGCTGGCCTATGCCCGCAGCCGGCCGCATGGGCTGAACTATGGCTCGGTCGGCGTGGGCACCGCCCAGCACCTGATCTTCGAGCTGCTGCGCGGCGGGCGGAACGCGCCGATGACGCATGTGCCCTATCGCGGGCTGCAGGACAGCATGATCGCCATCATGGCCAATGACGTGCAGGCCTTCTTCGACGCGCTGCCCAGCATGCAGGGGCCGGTGCGCCAGGGCCAGGTGCGCGCCATCGCCGTGACCACGCCCGAGCGCGTGCCCAACCTGCCGGATGTGCCCACGCTGAAGGAACAGAGCTTCGATATCGAGGTGGTGACCTGGTACGGGCTGATCGCCCCCAAGGCGACGCCCGAAGCCATCCAGGCCCGGCTGTACGAGGCCTATACCACCGTGGGCCGGGAACCCGCGACCCAGGCCTTCCTGGCGGAGCAGGGGCTGATTTACCTGGAGAACGCACCCGGCGAGTTCGCGCGGCGCATGGGGCCGGAGACGGAACGCTGGGGGCGGATCATCCGGGAGAACAATATCTCGCTGGATTGAGGGGGGCGGACCGAGGGGTTCCACCCCTCGGCTCCCCGCCAGGACCGTAGCGGCCCTGGACCCCGATCAATTGGCGCCCGGCCTTGGCAAGGCGGTCGCCATTTTCATATTGAAAATCAACGGGAAAACCCCTTACTCGGATCAGTGCCAAACGGTTGGGGTGCAGGGGCCTTTCGGCTCCTGCCGGGGGAGCGCGAGGGGGCAGAGCCCCCTCGTTCTTGACGCCCTTGAGGGGCAGCCCCCCTCGTTCCGTTACCCGATCTCCACGCACAGCCCATCATGCGCGATGCTGAGTGTCCCGCTGAAATCCCGCGCCACTTCTTCCCGCAGCGCCGCCAGCATTTCCGGGGGCGCATTGGGCCGCAGGTGGGTCAGCACCAAATGCTTCACCCCGCATTCCTGCGCGATCTTGCCCACCGTATCCCCGCAGGCCAGGGTGTGGCGGGCCAGCTTTTTCAGGTGGTCGGTGGTCAGCAGGCTGCCGGCGGTCCAGCAGCACAGCGCCAGCACATCGGCCCCCGCCGCCAGCCCGCGCAGCCCCGGGCAATCCACCGTATCGCCGCTGAAGGCGAAGACCTTGCCGCCCAGGCTGAAGCGGTAGCCGTAGCAGATCCATCGCTTCAGGAAGGCGGCGGGCAGGGTTGGCAGGCCGTGGCCGTGGCTCATCTCATGCGCCACGGCTTCCCAGCCCTGGCCCGTCACGGGTTCGCCCAGGCCGATGTCTTCCGCCACCACGGGCGACCAGCCGCCATGGGCGGGCTCGCCCAGGCTGCGCCAGGTCAGGTCGCGGTCATAGATCTGGGTCAGCAGCCCATCGACGATGCGCTTCGTGCCGGGCGGGCCCTGGATCAGCAGGGGGGCGCGGCGCCCTTCCAGCCAAGTGGTCAGGATCACGTCGTACAGGTCGCCGATATGATCGAAATGGTGGTGCGTGATCAGGATGCGGGTCAGGTTGCGGAAATCGGCCTTGGCCTCGGCCAGGCCATGGATAGCGCCGCGCCCGGTGTCGATCAGCACCTCCTCCGCCCCGCTGCGCAGCAGCAGGGAGGTGGCGCGCCGCGCATCCAGCCGCGGCCCGCCCGTGCCCATCAGGGTGATGCTGGCCATGCTCAATTGTCCAGCCGGAAGCCGCTGGCCTGGATCAGCGGGCCCCAGCGCCGCACATCGGCGGCGATGCTCTCGGCGAAGGCGGCGGGGGGCATGGGCAGGGGCGGCATGTCCAGCTCGGTCAGGCGGTGCGTGGCCTCGGGCTGGGCGATGGTGGCCAGGGCGGCCTGGGCCAGGGTCGCCACCACCTCGGGCGGGGTGCGGCCGGGGGCGAACATGCCGTACCACAGCACCGCCTCACCCATCTGGCGCAGCTGCGGGCCAAGCTCGGCGAAGCTCGGCACCTCCGGCAGGAGGGGGGAGCGCGTGTCGCCCGTGATGGCCAGCGCGCGCAGCGTGCCGTCTTGCAGGCGGCCCACGATGCTGCCGGTGGTCGGGAAGCCGCAATCCACCTCGCCCGCCAGCAGCGCGGTCATCAGCGGTGCGCTGCCGCGATAGGGGATGTGCCGCAGCTGGCAGCCGGTGGCCTGGTTGAACAGGTCGCCCAGGAAATGCGACGGCGTGCCGGCCGACAGGGAGCCGAAGGTGGCGTTGTCCCCCTTCTCCCGCGCCCAGGCGATGAAGGCGGCCAGGTCCCGCGCCGGGTGGTCGCGCTTGACCGTCAGCGCGAAGTTGAAGGCCGTCAGCCGCGCGACCGGGGCCAGGTCCTTCACCGGGTCGAAGGACAGGTTCGGATAGACGAAGGGGAAGAACACCGGCACCACGATGGGCGCGACCATCAGCATGTCGCCATCGCCTGGGGCATGGGCCACGGCCTCGGCCGCCACGCGCCCGCCGCCGCCGGCGCGGTTTTCCACCACCACGGGGCGGTGCAGGCGTTCGGACATGCCCTCGGCCAGGATGCGGGCCAGGAAATCCAGGCTGGCCCCGGGCGGGAAGCCCACCAGCAGCCGCAAGGGGCGGGATTGGGCCGAAGCCAGGGATGGCACCAGGGCAGGCAGGGCGAGGGCGGCGCGGCGGCTGACAGACATGACGGGCTCGTCCGAAGGTTGTGGAGGCAACCTAGCGCCCCGGGCGAAGATGGCGAAGCCTTCACCCTTGCACGTGCGGGTGTGCTGCGCTCTTTGCGGGGCATGGACATCACCGAGATCGTGGAGCCGCTGGGCCTGCTGGCCGGCGCCGAGGCGCGGGCGGCGGTGGCGGCCGGGCTGGCGCTGCCGCTGGCGGGCGGGCCGCTGGCCTTCACTCTGGCCCGGCGCGACGGGGCGCTGTGCCAGGCCATGGAACTGCCCGCCCCGCTGCGGGCGGCGCTGTCGGCCACGCCCCCGCCCTTCGCGGGCCTGCCCACGGACCGGCCGCTGATCATGGGCATATTGAACGTGACGCCCGACAGTTTCTCCGATGGCGGGCGGCACGATGCGCCACAGGCCGCGATCGCCGCCGCGCGGGCCATGCTGGCCGAGGGCGCCGACCTGATCGACATCGGCGGCGAATCCACCCGCCCCGGCGCCGCCCCGGTGACGCCGGAGCAGGAGCTGGCCCGGGTGCTGCCCGTGGTGCGCGCCCTGGCGCATGAGGCGGTGCTGTCCATCGACACCCGCCATGCCCTGGTCATGGCCGAATGCCTGGCCGCCGGCGCGCACATGATCAACGACGTCTCCGCCCTGCGGCACGATCCGGCGGCGCTGGCGGTGGTGGCCCGCGCCCGGGCCCCCGTCATCATCATGCACATGCCGGGCGACGACCCGCGCACCATGCAGTCCCTGGCCCATTACGAGGACGTGGCGCTGGAGGTGGCGGGCTTCCTGGCCGAACGCGTCGCGGCGCTGGAGGCCGCGGGCATCCCCCGCGCGCGGATCATGCTCGACCCCGGCATCGGCTTCGGCAAGACGGTGGCGCAGAACCTGGAGCTGACGCGCCGCCTGCCGGTGCTGGCGGGGCTGGGCTGCCGGGTGCTGTACGCGGCCTCCCGCAAGACCTTCATCGGCCGGGTGGCCGGGGTGCCGGAACCCGCCGCGCGCATGCCCGGCAGCCTCGCCGTGGCGCTGGCCGCGCTGGAGCGCGGCGCCACCATGCTGCGCGTGCACGACGTGGCCGAGACCCGCCAGGCGGTGGCGATGTGGCGGGCGCTGGCGGCTCCTCTGGCTTGAGGCGCGCTTCCGCCGTAAACCGGGGCCATGACGAGACGACTTTTCGGCACCGACGGCATTCGCGGCACGGCCAACAAGGCCCCCATGGACGCGGCGACCGCCCTGCGCCTGGGCCAGGCGGCCGGGCGCTTCTTCAACCGGGGCAGCTATCGCCACCGCGTCATCATCGGCAAGGACACGCGGCTGTCCGGCTATATGCTGGAACCGGCGCTGACGGCGGGCTTCGTCTCGGCGGGGATGGACGTGGTGCTGGTGGGCCCGCTGCCCACGCCGGCCATCGCGCTGCTCACGCGCTCCATGCGCGCGGATCTCGGCGTCATGATCTCCGCCAGCCACAACCCGTATGAAGACAACGGCATCAAGCTGTTCGGCCCCGAGGGGCTAAAACTGTCTGACGCCGATGAGATGGAGATCGAGGCGCTGATGGCGGGCGACCTGTCGCCGGCGCTCGCCCCGCCCTCCCGCCTCGGCCGCGCGAGTCGGCTGGAGGACGCGCCGGGCCGCTATATCGAGGCCGTGAAGCAGACCTTCCCCCGCGGCCACACGCTGGAGGGGATGCGCATCGTCGTCGATTGCGCCCATGGCGCCGGCTACAAGGTGGCGCCCACCGTGTTGTGGGAGCTGGGGGCGGAGGTGGTGCCGATCGGCGTCTCGCCCGACGGTTTCAACATCAACAAGGGCTGCGGCAGCACCCACCCGGCCCCCCTGGCGGAGCTGGTGCGGGAGCGCCGGGCCGACCTCGGCATCGCGCTGGATGGCGACGCCGACCGGCTGGTGCTGGTGGATGAGGAAGGCACGACCATCGACGGCGACCAGATCCTGGCCCTGATCGCCGAGCGCTGGCACGCCGAGGGCCGGCTGCGGGGCGATGGCGTGGTCGCCACCGTCATGTCCAACATGGGCCTCGAGCGCATGCTGGCGCGCAAGGGCCTGACCCTGCACCGCACCGCCGTCGGCGACCGCTATGTGGCCGAGCGCATGCGCGAGATCGGCTGCAACCTGGGCGGCGAGCAGTCGGGCCACATGATCATGTCCGATTTCGGCACCACCGGGGACGGGCTGGTGGCGGCCCTGCAGGTGCTGGCCCTGCTGGTGGAGGAAAAGCGCCCCGCCAGCCTGGCCTGCCGCCGCTTCACCCCCCTGCCGCAGAAGCTGCACAACCTGCGCCACAGCGGCGGCAAGCCCCTGGCGCGCCCCGAGGTGAAGGCCGCCATCGCCGCCGAGGAAGCCGAGCTGAACGGCCGCGGCCGCGTGCTGATCCGCGAATCCGGCACCGAGCCCGTGATCCGCGTGATGGTGGAGGCCGAGGAGGAAACCATGCTGGACCGCACCATGCTGCGCCTGACAGACATCATCCGCGCCGCCGCGAGCGCGCCGTGAAGGGCCGTGTCCTCATCGTCGCCGGCAGCGATTCCGGCGGCGGCGCGGGCGTCCAGGCCGATATCAAGGCCGTGATGGCCATGGGGGGCTACGCCGCCACCGCCATCACCGCCCTGACCGCGCAGAACACCGAGGGCGTGTTCGGCGTGCTGCCCGTGCCCCCGGAATTCATCCGCCAGCAGATGCATCTGGTGCTGGACGACATTGGCGCGGACGCGCTGAAGACCGGCATGCTGCATGATGTGCCCACCATCGAGGCGGTGTGCGCCGAAATTGCGCAGAGCGCCCCGGGCGTGCCCCTGGTGGCCGACCCCGTCATGGTCGCCAAGGGCGGCCACCGCCTGTTGCAGGAGGACGCGGTGGAGGCGCTGAAGCGCCATCTGCTGCCGTTGGCGACCGTGATCACCCCCAATATCCCCGAAGCCGAGGTGCTGTCCGGCCGCGCGATTCGCGACGAAGCCGGCATGCAGGCCGCCGCCCAGGCGATACTGGAACTGGGCGTGCCCGCCGTGCTGCTGAAGGGTGGCCATATGGAAGGCGAAGTGCTCGTCGATCTGCTCGTGACCCGGGCAGGCACGGAACGCTTCGAATCCAGCCGCATCCGATCGAGGCACACCCACGGCACCGGCTGCACCCTGGCCAGCGCCCTGGCCGCCGGGCTGGCCCAGGGCATGACCCTGAACGCCGCCACGATGCGCGCCCGCGACTACGTGCGGGCCGCCATGCTGGCCGCCCCGGGCTATGGCCGCGGGCACGGGCCGCTGAACCACGGCGTGCGCCTGGGGTGATGGGGAGCACCGGGGGCTTCGCCCCCGGACCCCTGACCAGGGCTCTGCCCTGGACCCGCCAAAGGCCGGGAGGCCTTTGGAAACCGGGAGCTGGAAGTTTGGGGAGGGGGCTCCGAGCGCCCCCGGGTCCAAACGGACAGTCGCAGCCCCCTCCCCAAACTTCCAGTTAACTCCTGGGGTCCAGGGGCCTTTCGGCTCCTGGCGGGGTGCAGGGGCAGCGCCCCTGCGCGGGGGGGGGGCGGGGGCAAGGCCCCCGAGGCTCACCCCATCGCCGCCCGGGCGAACGCCTGTTTCAGCGGCCCGATCCGGTCCACGGCCGCGATGCCCAGTCGGCGGGCCAGCCGGATGGGGCCGAAGCTGTTGCCGAACAGCCGTTCCAGCGCGTGGGTCGCGCCCAGCATCGCCACGGTCTTGGGGCGGCGGGCGGCCTGGTAGCGCGCGAGCAGCGCGGGGCTGCCGGGGTCTTCGCCGGCGTCCAGGGCCTCGGCCACCAGGGCGGCCAGGCTGGTGGCGTCATGGAAGCCCAGGTTCAGCCCCTGGCCCGCGATGGGGTGGATGCCGTGGGCGGCGTCGCCCACCAGGGCCAGGCGCTCGGCGGTGTAGCGCGCGGCGTGCATGGCCTTCAGCGGATAGGCCCAGCGGCGGCCGACCAGCGCCACCTGACCCAGCGCGTCGCCCACCCGGCGGGCGAGCTCGCGGGAGAAGGCGGCGTCGTCCAGCGCCATCATGCGCTGGGCGATGGCGGTGCGGTCGCTCCAGACGAAGGCGGAGGCGTGCGGGAAGGGCGAGCCCGCCGGCGGTTCGGCCAGGGGCAGCTGGGCGAAGGGGCCGTTGGGCAGGAACATCTCCAGCGCCTGGTTGCCGTGCGGGTATTCGTGCGCGAAGGCGCCGACCATGCCCATGCGGTGATAGTCCAGCCGGTCCACGGCGATGCCGGCGGCGCGGCGCAGGGGGCTGGCGCGCCCCTCGGCCGCGACCAGCAGGCGGGCCGTGATCTCCTGCCCGGTGGACAGGCGCAGGCGCACGCCGTCCGGGCCGCGTTCCAGCACCTGGGCGGTGGCGGGGGCGAAGACCGACAGGCTGGGCAGGGCCGGCAGGCGGGCGTTCAGCGCCACGCGCAGGCTGCGCGCCTCCACCATCCAGCCGAAGGCGTCCACATCGGTCTCGGCGGCGCGGAAGGTCAGGCCGAGGCGCGAGGGCGGGCGGCCGGGTTCACCATCGGCGACCTGGATGGTCTCGATGGGGCAGGGGGGCTCGGGCAGGTGTTCCCAGATGCCCGCATCCTCCAGCAGGGGGCGGGACCCGCGGGAGATCGCGTAGCAGCGCCCGTCGAATTCCGGCATTTCCATGGGGGGCAGGGGGGCGGCGTCGATCACGGCGGCGCGGATGCCGCGCGCGGCCAGGGCTGTGGCCAGGGTGGCGCCGACGGGGCCCGCACCCACCACCGCAACGGATACGTCGAGGGTCATGCCCCGCTATATGCGCGCGGTGGGGCGGGGCCACCAGTCCCCGGTGGGGACGGGGCAGTATGCCTGCCATTTGTGCAACTCTTGTCCAGCACCTTGTTTCTGATGTGAAGCTCCCCCTCCCTTCCGGAGTGCTTGCCGTGGCATGCCCGTTGAAGCGTCATGCGCGACGCATTCACAGGCAGGAGAAAAGGGATGAAGCTGGTCGTGGCCATCATCAAGCCCTTCAAGCTGGATGAGGTTCGAGAGGCCCTCACGCCGCTTGGAGTGCAGGGCCTTACGGTGACGGAGGTGAAGGGTTTCGGGCGCCAGAAAGGGCAGACCGAGATCTATCGCGGCGCCGAGTATCAGGTGAGCTTCCTGCCGAAGTTCAAGATCGAGGTCGTCGTGCCCGACGACCTGGTGGATGCGGTGGTTGAGGCGATCTCCTCCTCCGCCAAGACGGGCAAGATCGGTGACGGCAAGATCTTCGTCCTGGATGTGGAGCGCGCCCTGCGCATCCGCACCGGCGAGGCCGATGCCGCGGCGCTGTGAGATTGAGGGGACACGCACCATGAAGCAGTTTACGCGCGCCGCCGCCCTGGCCGCGCCGGTTCTCGCCACGGCCCTGCCGGCCTGGGCGCAGGACGCCAAGGTCGATACCGGCGACACCGCCTGGATGCTGGTCAGCACCGCCCTGGTGCTGATGATGACCATTCCGGGCCTGGCGCTGTTCTATGCCGGCATGGTCCGCAAGAAGAACGTGCTGGCCACGCTGGCGCAGTCCTTCGCCATCACCGCCGTGGCTTCGGTGGTGTGGGTGGTGGCCGGCTACAGCCTGGCCTTCGGTGAGGGCGGCGCCTGGGTGGGCGACTTCTCCCGCTTCCTGCTGGCGGGCCTGGCCGAGAACTGGGACAAGCCCTTCACCCTGGGTTCGGGCGACGCGGCGGTGGCCTTCACCATCCCCGAGAGCGTCTTCCTGACCTTCCAGATGACCTTCGCCATCATCACCCCGGCGCTGATCACCGGTGCCTTCGCCGAGCGCATGAAGTTCTCCGCGATGCTGCTGTTCACCATCCTGTGGTCGCTGATCGTGTACTCGCCGATCTGCCACTGGGTGTGGCACCCGAATGGCTGGATCTTCGGCCTGGGCGCGCTGGACTTCGCGGGCGGCACCGTCGTGCACATCAACGCGGGCGTGGCCGGCCTGGTGGCCGCGATCGTGCTGGGCAAGCGCGTGGGCTATGGCACCGACAACCTCGCCCCCTACAACCTGTCGCTGGCCGTCATCGGCGCCGCCCTGCTGTGGGTGGGCTGGTTCGGCTTCAACGCGGGTTCCGCGGGTGCGGCCGGCGGCCGTGCGGGCATGGCCTTCCTGGTGACGCATCTGGCCGCGGCCGTGGCCGCGCTGGCCTGGCTGTTCGCCGAGTGGATGACCAAGGGCAAGCCCTCCGTGCTCGGCCTGATCTCGGGTGCGGTGGCGGGCCTCGTGGCCATCACGCCCGCGGCGGGCTTCGTGCTGCCGGGTTCGGCCATCATCATCGGTGTCGTGGCTGGCCTGGCCGGCTTCTGGGGCGCGACCGCGCTGAAGCACATGCTGGGCTATGACGACAGCCTGGACGCCTTCGGCGTGCACGGCATCTGCGGCATCGTCGGCGCGCTGCTGACGGGCTTCCTGGCCTATGGCCCGCTGTCGGCCACCACGGCGCTGCCGGAGGGCACGAGCGGTTCCTTCGACCAGTTCGTGATCCAGATCTACGCCGTGGCCGCGACCTTCGTGTACACCGCCATCGCCACCTTCATCCTGCTGAAGATCGTCGATGTGATCGTCGGCCTGCGCGTCTCCGAGGAAGAGGAGCGCGAGGGGCTGGACGTGACGCAGCACGGCGAGCGCCTGGGCTGATCGCACGGGCTTAGCCTGAGACTGGGGGCCGGGGCGCAAGCTCCGGCCCCTTTCTTTTCGCGGGTGCTTCCCCCGACGCGGCGCGGCGCGCTACTCTGCCCATCCCCCCGATTGTGCAACCCGATCCCCTCAGGACCGGAACCATGGCCCGTGCCGATACCGCTGATGACAATGGGGGCAGCCGTTTCGCCTCCCCGGCCGTCAAGGCCGCGCTCGCGCGCAGCGGGGCGCATGTGCTGGCGCTGCTCGCCGGCATACTGGGCCTCGCGCTGCTGCTGGCGCTGCTGAGCCATCACGCGGCGGACCCTTCGGGTTCCACCGCGACGGCGCTGCCGGTGCGCAACCTGGCCGGGCCGCTCGGCGCCACGGTCAGCGACTTGCTGCTGCAGGGGGTGGGGTTCGCGGCCTATCTGCCCGCCGTCACGCTGCTGGCCTGGGCCTGGCGGCTGGGCACCGGCCGGGGCATTTCGATCTTTCCCGCGCGGCTCGCGGCCGTGCTGCTGGGCATGCCGGTGCTGGCGGCGGGTTTCGCGGCGCTGCCGGCCGCCCCCGGCGTGCCGGTGCTGGCCGGGCCCGGCGGCGCGCTGGGCCCGATCATGGCGTCAGCCACGACCGGCTGGCTGGAAGCCATCCTGGGTCCGTTGGGTTCGGTGATCGCGCACACCATCCTGGCCATCTTCTGCGCGCTGGTGCTGCTGGGGGCGCTGGCCTTCGCGCCGCATGAATACCGCCGCGCCGCCGCCTTCACGGGCGACGCCGCCGCCACCGTCGCCCGCGCGGGTGCCGCGCGCCGGCATCTGGTGGTGCGCGCGCTGCTCGGCCTCGGCCGGGGCGTGCTGTGGCTGTTCGGCCGGGGCCGTGGCCGCCGGGTGGAGCCCGGGGCCGATCTGCGCGGCCTGCTGCAGGCCGCCGACGCCGCGGCCGATGCCCGCCCCACCTGGCGCGAGGAACCCGCCCCCTTCGAGGAGGCCACCCCGGCCCCCGCCGCCGCCCGCCACGAACCCCGCGTGGCCCCGGTGCGCAAGCCCGCCGGCAAGCCGGTGCAGCCCATCCTGCCGCTGGAGCCCGGCCGCAGCCTAGTGCCCCCGCTGGAGCTGCTGCGTGAGGCCCCCCCGCGCGGCGCCTATGGCGCGGATGCCGAGGCCCTGCAGGCCAATGCTCGCCGGCTGGAGACGGTGCTGTCCGATTTCGGCGTGAACGGCACCATCGTGGACATCCGCCCCGGCCCGGTCGTGACGCTGTATGAGCTGGACCCGGCGCCCGGTACCAAGGCCAGCCGCGTGATCGGCCTAGCCGAGGATATCGCGCGCAACATGTCCGTCGTCGCGGTGCGCATCGCCACCGTCCCGGGCCGCACCGTGATGGGCATCGAGATGCCCAACACCAAGCGCGAGACCGTCTTCTTCTCCGAGATGCTGAACAGCGAGGAATGGACGCGCAGCAACGCCCGCCTGCCCATGGCGCTGGGCAAGGATATCGGCGGCACGCCGGTGCTGGCCGACCTCGCGCGGATGCCCCACCTGCTGATCGCGGGCACCACCGGCTCGGGCAAGTCGGTCGGCATCAACACCATGATCCTGTCCCTGCTGTACCGCTTCGGGCCGGACGAATGCCGCTTCATCATGATCGACCCGAAGATGCTGGAACTGTCGGTCTATGACCGCATCCCGCATCTGCTGGCGCCCGTGGTGACCGAGCCGCCCAAGGCAATCGGTGCCCTGAAATGGACGGTGCGGGAGATGGAGCGCCGCTATCGCGCCATGTCCAGCATCGGCGTGCGCAATATCGGCGGCTACAATGAGCGCGTGCAGAGCGCCCGCGCCAAGGGCGATGTGCTGACCCGCAAGGTGCAGACCGGCTTCGACCCTGAGACCGGCAAGCCGGTGTTCGAGGAACAGTCGCTGGCGCTCGAACCCCTGCCCATGATCGTGGTCGTCATCGACGAGATGGCCGACCTGATGATCGTGGCCGGCAAGGAGATCGAGGCCGCGGTGCAGCGCCTGGCGCAGATGGCGCGCGCCGCCGGCATCCATGTGATCATGGCCACCCAGCGCCCCTCGGTGGATGTCATCACCGGCACCATCAAGGCGAACTTCCCCAGCCGCATCAGCTTCATGGTGACCAGCAAGATCGACAGCCGCACCATCCTGGGCGAGCAGGGCGCCGAGCAGCTGCTGGGCCAGGGCGACATGCTGTTCATGGAGGGCGGCGGGCGCATCAAGCGCGTGCACGGCCCCTTCGTGTCGGATGAGGAAGTGCAGCGCGTGGCCGACTGGCTGCGCGAGCAGGCCGAGCCCAACTATGTGGACGAGGTGACCGAGGCGGCGGAGGAGGATGAGGGCGGCTTCGGCGGCTCGGGCGGGATCAACTCGGCCTCCGATGGGGACAAATCCCTGTTCGACCGCGCGGTGGATATGGTCTCGCGCGAAGGGAAATGCTCGGTCAGCCTGGTCCAGCGGCATCTGTCGATCGGCTACAACAAGGCGGCCAAGCTGGTGGAGCAGATGGAGAAGGAAGGCATCGTCGGCCCCGCCAACCATGTGGGCAAGCGCGAGATTCTCGTCCGCCGTTCAGACGATTGAGGCGTTGTTGCCCCGGTGGCACCTTCCTGCCGCCGTACTGCGCCGCCATATGGGCGGCAGGCAACGCCAGACGAGGAGTCTTCCCATGCGCAAAGCCGCACTGATCCTGCCGCTGCTGGCGGCCATGCCAGCTTTCGCCCCCGCCTTTGCGCAGGATCGCCCACCCGCGATCTTCCCCACGCGCGATGTGACCATCACCTATCGCATCAACAGCGACGGGCCGGCCGGCCAGTCCACCATGGCGTTCCAGAGCGCCACGCGCCTGATGCGGATGGATATGGGCCAGCAGGGCTATCTGGTGGCGGACCAGCGCGCGGGCACCGGCTTCATGGTGATGACGCAACAGCGCATGATCATGGACATGCCGGCCGGCCAGAACCCGGCCACGCGCATCGGGCGCGAAAGCACCACCGCCCGCTTCACGCGTGAGGGTTCGGACCGCGTGGCCAACACCCCCTGCACCAACTGGCGTATCGAGGACCAGGGCCAGACCGCCCGGGCCTGTGTCAGCAACGACGGGCTGACGCTGCGGGTCTCCAACCCCCAGGGCCAGGTGATGATGGAGGCGACCCAGGTGGACTACGCGCCCGTCGAGGCCAGCCGCTTCGCGCGCCCCGCCGGCTTCCAGCCCATGCAGCTGCCGCCCGGCGTGGCGGAGATGATGGCCCGCCAGGGTGCGGGTGGGGGCGCATCCGGCGGCGCGCCCTTCCCGCAGCGCGGTACGGCTCTGCCGCCCCCGGGCGTGACCAAGTGACCACGCGCCGCGCCCTGCTGGCCGCGCCCGCGCTGCTGCTGCCGGGGCTGGCGCACGGCCAGGCCGCGCGCGGGCGGGTGGACCCCGCGGTGGTGCAGCGGGTCGAGGCCTATTTCAACGGCCTGACCACCCTGCGCGGCCGCTTCACCCAGGTGGCGGAAAACGGCGCCACGGCGCAGGGCACGGCCATGATCTGGCGCCCGTCGCGCATGCGCTTCGACTACGACCCGCCGGAGCCCACCCTGCTGATCGCGGCGGACAACCAGTTCTTCTACTACGACCGCGCCCTGCGGCAGCCCACGGTGGTGCCGGTGAACTCCACCCCGCTGGGGGTGCTGCTGCGCAGCCCGCTGCGGCTCTCGGGCGATGTGACGGTGGTGGAAACCGAACGCGGCGGCGGGCTGATGCGCGTGACCGTGCAACGCACCAGCGCGCCGGAGGAAGGGCGCATCACCCTGATCCTGGACGACGACCAGCCGGCCCTGCGGCAATGGGCCGTGCTGGACGCCCAGGGACGGACCACCCGCGTCACACTGCACAATGTGGAGCTGGGCGTGCGGCTGGACCCGTTCCTGTTCGAGTTCAACAACCCGCGCTTCCGGGAAGAACTGGAACAGCAGAGGTAGGGCGGCGCTGGGGTGTCCCAAGGGAGCGAAGACTGGGGAAAGCGCCGCCTTCCCCAGACCCCATCCGCTGGGGAGATAAGATCTCCCCAGGCCCCTGCGAGGAGTTTGGGGCCTGCGCCAATCTTATATAATTGAGGGTCTCGACTAGGAGAGCGGGTTATCCCGGCAGAGTTTGAGCAGGAGGCGAGTAAGGTTCCTGGCTCTGTTGTTGTACCTGAACTCGCACTCCTTGAGGTGCAAGTGGAAGGTGG
>NZ_JAAABL010000042.1 GCF_009900765.1 Rhodovarius lipocyclicus | reverse complement strand
CGGCGGCGGTGGCGATGCGGGCGGCCTCGGCGGTTTCGAGCGCGGCGCGGGCCTCGCTCAGCCGGGTTTCGGCGGCGATGACGGCGGCGGCGGCCTGCTCCAGCGCCTCGGGCGGCACGGCGGCGGCCTCGGCGGCGGCGTGCTCGGTGACCAGGCGCTGGGCCTGTTCGGCCAGCCGGCCGTGGCGCTGCTCGGCGAAGGCGAGTTCGGAGGCGACCTGATTGGCCTGGGCCGCGGCCTCGGCGGCGTGCTGGGTGGCGGTTTCGGCGGCGGCCTCCCGCGCGCGGGCCTCGGCCTCGGTGCTGGCCAGCAGGGTTTCGGTCTCGGCCAGCCGGGCGGGCAGCGCGGATTCGGCGCTCGCCAGCCCTGCATCCTCCCGCGTCAGGCGGGTCTCGTTGGCCTTCGCGTCCTCCTCCACCGCCTGGGCATGGGCCAGATCGGCGCTGAGCTGGGCGGCGGTGTTGCTCGCCCCTTCCAGCGCCGCCACGGCGCGGGCCAGCGCGGCTTCCACCCCCTCGGCCTCGATGCGGCGGCGTTCCAGCGCCGTGCGCGCCTCGGCCTCGGCCATGCGGGGGGTGGGGATGGCCCGCTCGGCCTCGTAATGGGCGATGGTGGCGCGTTCGGCCTCGGCCTCGGCGGCGCGGGTGCTGGCGCGGGCCTCCTGCGCCGCCTTTTCCGCCGCGTCCATGGCCAGGGCGGCGCGGGCGACCTGCAGGGCCAGCAGCGCCGCCTCCGCATCGCGGATCAGGCCCGAGATGTTGCGGTAGCGCGCCGCCTGCTTCGCCTGCCGGCCGAGGCTTTCCTGCTGGGCGTCGAGCTGCGCCACCAGATCCTCGGCGCGGGCCAGGTTGTTTTCCGCCTGGCGCAGCTTCAGCTCCGCCTCATGCTTGCGGGCGCGCAGGCCGGAGATGCCGGCCGCTTCCTCCAGCACCGTGCGGCGTTCCTCGGGCTTGGCCGCGATCAGCTGCGACACCCGCCCCTGGCTGACCATGCCGTTGGCGCGTGGGCCGGAGGCCAGGTCCGCGAACATGGTCTGCACGTCGCGCTGGCGCACCTCGCGCCCGTTGATGCGATAGCTGCTGCCCTCGCCGCGCGTCAGGCGGCGGACGATCTCCAGCTCCGTCTCGCGCTCCAGCGGGGCGGGGGCCACGCCGGGCGCTTCCTCCAGGAAGATCGTCACCTCGGCCAGGTTGCGGGCGGGGCGGGTGGAGGTGCCGGCGAAGATGACGTCATCCATCTCGCCCCCGCGCAGGGAGCGCGCGGAGCTTTCCCCCATCGCCCAGCGCAGCGATTCCACGACATTGGACTTGCCGCAGCCATTGGGCCCGACGATGCCGGTCAGCCCCGGCATGATCTCCACCAGGGTGGATTCCGCGAAGCTCTTGAACCCCGCGATGCGCAGGCGCGCCAGCTTGGCCGAGAGGCGGCGGGGCTCCTCGGGCGGCGGGATCTCGGTGTCGGGGGGCGTGTCGCTCATGCCCCGCGCGGGGCAGAGGCAGCCCCGGGGGATGAAGGGATGCGCATGGTTCTGGCCGTATCAGCCGGGGCGGCGGCTGTCCATCATCGCGCCACCGGAGGGCACATGGCGGGCAGCGCGCCGTCGGGGGCGGCCAGCAGGGCCAGCAGCTGCGCGTCCGTCAGCCGGGCGCCGGGCTGGGGTGCGGGCGGCAGCACCTGCACCACGGCCATCATGCCTTTGTCCTCATGTTCCAGGATATGGCAGTGGACGGGATAGACCCCCTCCTGCTCCGCCGCCGCGAAGGGCAGGTAGAGGAAGGTGCGTGCCGCCTCGCCCCCGGCCGCACGGGCCGCGACCGGCAGGCTGTCGTGCCAGCTGCCCTCGATGCCGAGCAACCGGCCGAGCTGCCGGGCGAATTGGCCGTCCGGTTCTTGCAGGGCGTCGGTCAGGTCCGGGGGCGCGCCGGGGTCGGCCGCGCGGGCCGGGCGGAAATTGCCCTGGTGGATGTGCAGGTTGTGGAATTCGCTGGAGACATTCGCCACCTCCCACACCTCTCCTCGGCCGCGCACGGGGCAGATGCGATGGGCGGGGGTGTGGGTTTCGCCGGCGGCGTCGCGGGGGGAATGGGCCTCCCATGGTTCGGGCGCCCAGGCGCGGCCGATGGCGGGTTCGGCCGGGTTCCAGGGATAGGGGTTGCCCGCGCGGTCCACCACCTCCTGCCCCATCAGGAAGGACTCGCCCTCCTCTCCCCGGCGGATGTCGAAGGTGATGCGGCGGCGCCATTCCGAGCCCGGGGGCAGCAGGGAACAGCCCTCGGGCACGGCGGCCGGGCGCAGGTCGGGGGCGATGGCCGGGGCCTCATGCCGGGCGGCGGGCCAGGCGGGCAGCGGCGGGGCGGGCGGGGGTGCGCCGCGCGGCACGCGCAGCCGGGCCAGCGCCATGGCGGGCCAGACATCGGCCTCCGCCCCATCCGAGGCCGCGACGAACCCCGTGGTGCGCAATTCCAGCCACCCGGGCGGCAAAGGCTGGCCGGGGGCACCGAGCAGGATTTCCGCCCGCGCACCCGGCATCAGCAGCACGCGCCGGGCGGGGCCCGGCTGGGCGGAGCCCGTGCCCGCCAGCGCGCCGTCCAGCGCGGCCAGCGCCAGCGGCAGGGGCGCGCCGCCCTCCGGCCCGATCTCCAGGTTATAACTGACGGAAGCCGAGAGGTTCACGATGCGCAGCAGCATCCGCCGCCCCGGCGCCAGGGTGATGTCGGGCATCCATTGCCCGTTCACCGTGAACAGCCAGACGGCGTGGCGGCCGGTCGCCTCCTGCCGGCGGGCGCAGAAGCCGGGGCCGAGCACCGCTTCCTCCGGCGCGTCGAAATCCCCGCACAGGCCGGGGTCCCAGCGCGGGTCCTCGGCGCCGGCCACGCCGAAGCGGGCCGGGATAGCCGCGCCATCGGGCACCACGCCGGGCAGCAGGGGCTTCCCGGCCTCGCAGGCCAAGCCGGATTGGGTGCGCCCGCCCTCCGGACAATCGGGCACGGTCAGCTGGATATCGCGCAGCGCCAGGTGGCGGACATCCGTGTCATCCCGCAGGGCGCGCGGCAAGGCGGCCAGCGGGTTGCCCACGCCGATCAGCCCGGCCATGCCGGCCGCCACCTGGTCCCGCGACAGGCCGTGCACATGGGCGTGGAACCAGGCCAGGCCCTGGGGATAGGGGATGCGCGGCGCCGCCCGGCCCATCGCGGCGCCGGGCAGGCGGGCGGGCAGGCCGATGCGGTAGTCGATGCGGCCCTGGGCCTCGGCCGCGAACAGGGAATAATCGCCCAGATTGCAGGGCGGTTCCGCCCGGGGCGCGGTGATCAGCCCATGGGTGTGCAGGTTCGCGGGTTCGTCCAGCAGCCCGTTGCGCAGGGCCACACGCAACTCCTGCCCGCCCGCGATGCGCATCATATAGGGCGCGTAGCGGTCGGCCGCCGCATCCTCGCCCTGGCCATAGCCGGGCAACGAGACGGCATAGGGCCCGACATCCGGCCGCAGGCTCTCCCGCAGCACCAGACCGATCGCCGCCCCCGGCCCGCAGGCGCCGGCGGGCTGGGCGGTGGTGAGCAAGGAGCGTGGTTCACGCAGCTCCGCCGCCGCCGCGGGTACGGCCAGAAAGGCCAGCAGCAGGGCGGAGAAGCGTGGGACCATGCTCAGCCGCGCTGCACGTTGGCCTTGAAGTCCTCGAACGTCATGCCGCCCGCGACCATGCGGGAGCCGAACAGGAAGCTCGGCGTGGCGCGCACGGAATAGCGGTTCTGGGCGTTCAGCCGGGCTTCCAGGATGCCGCGCTGCAAAGCCTGGTCGGCGATCACCGTGTCGAACTGCGCACGCGGCATGCCGGCCAGGGCGGCTGTCTGGGCCAGGCCCTGCATGGGGTCGCCGCCGAAGGCCCAGCGGTTCTGGGTGGCGAACAGGGTGGAGACGAAGGGCTCATACCGGTCCGCCGGCAGGGAGCGCGCGACCATGGCGGCGCGCAGCGCGATCTCATCCAGTGGGAAGTCCGACCACACCATGCGGATGCCGCCGGTCTCCACCAGCTCCCGCTTCACCTGCGGCCAGACATTGATGTGGAAATTGGCGCAGTGGGAGCAGGTGAGGGAGAAGAATTCCGTCACCACCATGGGCGCGTTGGCGGGGCCGGCGGAACGCTCACCCAGCCGGGCGTCCTGCGCCAGGGCGGGGGTCGCGGCCAGCAGCGCCGGCGCGGCGAGAAGGGAGCGGCGGGTGGTCACAGCCATCAGGGTCTCCGTCATGCCGCCCGGCGCGGGCCGGGCCGATGCTTAGATAGGGTTCAATCGTCCTTTCGATAGACCCCCGCCGCGAGACGCGCCAGGGCATCCCGCAGGGGGCCCTCGGGCATTGTCTCCAGCCGGGCGGTCATGGCGGGCGGCAGGGGCTGTTCGGGGGCGGCGGGCCTGGGCGAGGGCGGCGGGGGCATCATCGCCTGGACGAAACGCAGGGATTTCACGGCGGCCCGGCCGAGCCCTGCATTGATGCGCTCGATCACCTGGGGCGCCAGCATGGTCAGTTCCATCGCCACGGGGCCGGAGCACGCGACGGTCAGCACCCCGCGTTCCAGCCGGCGCGGGCGGGCGCGGGTGGCGAGCGAGGGGCCCACCAGCGCCTCCCACTCCGCCATCAGCTGGGCGCTGCCGGGGTGCAGCTTGCGCAGCACCGGGCGGGTCAGCGGCGCCATCAGCGCGCCGAGCGGCACCGGGCCATGGAAATGGCGCTCAAAGGGCGGTAAGGGGGCCGCTGCCTTGCCCGCCGGTGCCGCCTTGTCTGAACCCTTCGCCTTCACCCTGCCTCCGGCCGCCGCGTTGCTGGCGTGGTATGCGCGCCAGAAGCGGGAATTGCCATGGCGCGGGGAAACCGATCCATACCGCATCTGGCTGTCCGAGGTCATGCTGCAACAGACGACCGTGGCGTCGGTAGGTCCGCGCTATGCCCGGTTCCTGGCGCGCTTCCCCGATGTCGGGGCGCTGGCGCGCGCCCCTTGGCCCGAGGTCGCGGAGGAATGGGCGGGCCTCGGCTACTACGCCCGCGCCCGCAACCTGCATGCGGCGGCCCAGGCGGTGGCGGCGCGCGGCGGCTTTCCGCGCGACGCGGAGGGGCTGCGGGAGCTGCCGGGGATCGGCGCCTATACCTCGGCCGCGGTGGCGGCCATCGCCTTCGGCCAGCCGGTGCTGCCGGTGGATGGCAATGTGGAGCGGGTGATGGCCCGCCTCGCCGCGATCGACACCCCCCTGCCCGCCGCCCGCCCCCTGCTGGCGCGGCTGGCCGGCGGCTTCATGGCCGATGCCGCCGCCCGCGCCGCCCCCGGCGATTTCGCCCAGGCGCTGTTCGACCTGGGGGCCACGATCTGCACGCCCCGCAACCCGGCCTGCGCCCTGTGCCCCTGGATGGCGGAATGCCGGGCCCGGAAACAGGGCATCCAGGCCGAATTGCCGGTGAAGGCCCCGAAACGCGCGCGGCTGGTGCTGCATGGCATCCATTTCCTGCTGCGGGACGCCCGTGGCGCCATCGGCGTGCGGCTGCGCCCGGCCGAGGGCCTGTTCGGCGGCATGTGGGAACTGCCCGGCACGCCCTGGCGCGAGGCGCCCTGGAGCGTGGCCGACGCCCTGCCCCACGCCCCCGCCCCCGGCGTGAACTGGCGGGAAGCCGAGGGGGTGGCCAGCCATGGCCTGACGCACCGGGAATTGTCGCTGGGCCTGCTGGTCGGGCGGGTGGCGGAGCTGCCGCCGGGGCTCTCCCCGCTGGGGGCGGAGGCGGGGCTCGCCACCGTGATGCGCAAGCTGCTGGCGCTTTCGGGGGCTGGCGAGTCTTGACCTGCCTGCCCCCCAGTCCGCATATCCCCTTCATGTCCGCGCGCCGCCCCATGCGAATTCTCCTGCGAATTCTGGGCCCGGTCCTCCCCTGAGGGCCGGGATCGATCCGCGCGCGCCATCCCATTCCGCCCCACGCCAGGGGCCACAGGTTCCCACATGACCGACACCTCGACGCCAGCCCGTGACTATCGCAGCACGGTCTTCCTGCCCGCCACCAGCTTCCCGATGCGCGGGGACCTGCCCAAGCGCGAGCCCGCCATGCTGGAACGCTGGGCCGCCATGAGCATGTATGAGCGCCTGCGCGCGCTCTCGGCCGGGCGGGAGAAGTTCGTGCTGCATGACGGCCCGCCCTATGCGAACGGGCCGCTGCATATCGGGCACGCGCTGAACAAGATCCTGAAGGATGTGATCAACCGCGCGGCGCAGATGGCCGGTTTCGACGCCGACTACATCCCCGGCTGGGACTGCCACGGCCTGCCGATCGAATGGAAGGTCGAGGAGGAATACCGCGCCCGCAAGCAGGACAAGGACCAGGTGCCGGTGCTGGAATTCCGCGCCGAATGCCGGGCCTATGCCGCGAAATGGCTCGATTTCCAGCGCGCGGAGTTCAAGCGCCTGGGCGTGGAAGGCGATTGGGCCGGCCGCTACGCCACGATGGACTACCGCTCCGAGGCGCTGATCGCGGGCGAGATCGGCAAGTTCCTGATGAACGGGTCGCTGTATCGCGGCCTGCGGCCGGTGATGTGGAGCCCGGTGGAAAAGACCGCCCTCGCCGAGGCCGAGATCGAATACCACGACCATAAATCGGCCATCCTGTACGCGCTGTTCCCGGTGCTGCGGGCGCCGGCCGCCCCCGACCTGGCGGGCGCGAATGTGGTGATCTGGACCACCACCCCCTGGACCATCCCGGCCAACCGGGCGCTGGCCTATAAGGGCGACATCGAATACGCGCTGGTCCATGTCGAGGGCATGGAGGAAGGCGCGCTGCTCGCCCCCGGCAAGAAGCTGATCGTGGCGCTGAAGCTGCTGCCCGATGTGGTGAAGGCCTGCGGACTGGGCGCGCATACCGTGCTGCGGGTGTTCCCGGGCACGGAGCTGGCGGGGGCTGTCTGCGCCTCTCCCCTGCGCGGCCATGCGGGGAATTACGAGTATGAGGCCCCGCTGCTGGACGGCGATTACGTGACCGACGACGCCGGTACCGGCATCGTCCACATCGCCCCCGCCCATGGCGAGGAGGATTTCCACCTGGCCCGCGCTCATGGCATCGCGGTGCCGGAATGCGTGGCCGATGACGGCACCTACACCATCCAGGCCCCGGGCTTCGAGGGCATCCATGTCTTCAAGGCGCATGAGGCGGTGTGGGCGGCGCTGACGGCGCTCGGCACGCTGGCGGGCAAGGGCTTCATCACCCACAGCTACCCGCATAGCTGGCGCTCCAAGAAGCCGGTGATCTATCGCGCGACCCCGCAATGGTTCATCGCGATGGATGACGGCAACCAGATCCGCCAGAAGGCGCTGGACGCGATCGCGGCCACCCATTTCGTGCCTGATATCGGCCGCAACCGCATCGGCGGCATGGTCGCCGCCCGCCCCGACTGGTGCATCAGCCGCCAGCGCGCCTGGGGCGTGCCGATCGCCGTCTTCGTCGAGAAGAAATCGGGCGAGGTGCTGCGCGACCAGACCGTGATGGACCGCATCACCGCGGCCTTCACCGAGGAAGGCGCCGATGCCTGGTACAAGCCCGGCGCCGCCGCCCGCTTCCTGGGTAATGATCGCAACCCGGACGAGTACGAGCAGGTGATGGACATCGTGGACGTGTGGTTCGAGAGCGGGAGCACCCATGCTTTCGTCCTCGGGCCCCGCGGCCTGCCCTTCCCTGCCGATCTGTATCTGGAAGGCAGCGACCAGCATCGCGGCTGGTTCCATTCCTCGCTGCTGGAATCCATCGGCACCCGGGGCGTGGCGCCCTTCAAGGCCATCCTCACCCACGGCTTCGTCCTGGATGAGAAGGGCGAGAAGATGTCCAAGTCCAAGGGCAACGTGACCGCGCCCCAGGAAGTCACGCGCGATTTCGGCGCCGACATCCTGCGCCTGTGGGTGATGAATTCGGACACCACGGCCGACCTGCGCATCGGCAAGAATATCCTGGCCCAGCAGGCCGATATCTACCGCCGCATCCGCAACACGCTGCGCTGGGTGCTGGGCGCGCTGGACGGCTTCTCCGAGAATGAGGCCCTGCCTTACGCGGAACTGCCGGAGCTGGAGCGCTGGGTCCTGCACCGCCTGTCGGAGCTGGACGCCCGCATGCGCACCGCCCAGAAGACCCATGACTGGGCCGGCGTGGTGCCCGACCTGCACGGCTTCTGCAATTCGGAGCTGTCGGCCTTCTACTTCGACATCCGCAAGGATGCGCTGTACTGCGACGCGCCGTCCTCGCTGCGCCGCCGGGCCGCGCGCACCGTGCTGGACAACCTGCACCGCTGCCTGACCACCTGGCTGGCCCCGGTGCTGTGCTTCACGGCCGAGGAAGCCTGGCTGGCGCGCTTCCCGGGGGAGGACAGCTCGGTGCATCTGCAGCTATGGCCGACCATCCCGGCGGAATGGCGGGATGAGGCACTGGCGGCGAAGTGGGAGGAGATCCGCTCCATCCGCCGCACCGTGACGGGCGTGCTGGAACAGGCCCGCGCGAGCGGCGAGATCGGTTCCTCCCTGGCCGCCGCCCCCGTGCTGACCCTGCCGGAGGCACAGGCCGGCCTGCTCTGCGCCGATGCCTGGGCCGAATTGGCCATCACCTCCGGGGTGGAGCTGCGCACGGGCGGGGAATTGGCGGTGGAATTCGCCAAGGCCCCCGGCGCCAAATGCGAACGCTGCTGGCGCGTGCTGACCGAGGTCGGCGCCAGCCACGCCCACCCCACCCTGTGCCTGCGCTGCGAGGCGGTGGTGGAAGCCGCATGAAGCGCCTCCTCCCCGGCCTGCTCTTCGCCGCCCTGCTGCTGGCCGCCGACCAGGCCAGCAAGCACTGGATCCTGTTCGGCCTGAACCTGCCGGAGCTGCGCAGTGTGCCCCTGCTGGCCCTCGGCCCCTTCGGGCTGGACCTGACCATGGTCTGGAACCGCGGCGTCACCTTCGGCATGCTCTCGGGCGAGGGCGGGTGGAACCACATCGCGCTCGCCGGGCTTTCGGTCGTGATCGCAGCGCTGCTGCTGCGCTGGCTGTGGCGGGCGGAGACGATGGCGATGACGCTGGCGCTCGGCGCCATCATCGGCGGCGCCATCGGCAATGTGATCGACCGGCTGCGTTTCGGCGCCGTGGTGGACTTCATCGATACCTATGCCTGGGGCTGGCACTGGTACGTCTTCAACGTCGCGGATGCGGGAATCGTCTGCGGCGTGCTCGTCCTGGTCGCAGACGCCTTGTTTCGGCCGCAAGGCGGGGCTAGGCAGTCGGCATGAGCATCCGCCATCTCGCGATCCCGGCCCTCCTCCTGCTCTCCGCCTGCGGCGGGGACACGGCGCGCACCTTTGGTTTCACGCGCGACGCGCCCGATGAATTCCAGGTGACCACGCGGGCGCCATTGGCGCTGCCGCCCTCGCTGGGCAACCTGCCACGGCCCACGCCCGGCTCCGGCCGCCCGCAGGAAGTGCCGATCAGCACCCAGGCCGAGGCCGTGCTGGCCCCCGGCGCCATCCTGGGCAGCCAGACCCCCGCCAGGGCCACCACCGGCGAGCGCGCTCTGCTGTCGGCCAGCGGCACCGCCCCGGTCTCCGGCAACATCCGCAGCCAGATCGACAGCGAATCGCTGCGCCTGAACGCCGAGGACCGGACCCTGACCGAGCGCCTGATGTTCTGGCGCGGCCCCGAGACCGCCGGCACCGCCGTGGACACCACGCGCGAACAGCAGCGCCTGCGGGAAAACGCGGCCCTGGGCCGCGCGCCGACCGAAGGCGAGACCCCCATCATCCAGCGCCCGCGCAGCGGCACCTTCCTGGGCGGTCTGCGGCTGTTCTGATCCCGGTTGGCGCGGAAATGCCGCGTTGCGGCATTTCCCGCCCCCGCGCCCCTTCCAAAGGTTGCACAGGAATCGCCGCGCCCTATAAGGTGAGGCACGCACAAGAACACAGCGTGAACATCAGGACCACCACCGCATGAGCGACCTCTTCGGCGGCCAGGCGGCAAAGCCCGGCACCTCCTACTCCGCCGCCGATATCGAGGTGCTGGAAGGGCTGGAGCCCGTCCGCAAGCGCCCCGGCATGTATATCGGCGGCACGGACGAGAACGCGCTGCACCACCTCGCCTCCGAGATCATCGACAATGCGATGGACGAGGCGGTGGCCGGCCATGCCGACCGCATCGAGGTGACGCTGGAGGCCGGCAACTGGCTGGTGGTGCGCGACAATGGCCGCGGCATCCCGGTGGACCCGCACCCGAAATTCCCGAAACAGTCGGCGCTGGAGGTGATCCTCACCACCCTGCATTCGGGCGGCAAGTTCAGCGGCAAGGCCTATGCCACCTCGGGCGGCCTGCATGGCGTGGGCAGTTCGGTGGTGAACGCGCTCTCGGCCCGGATGGAGGTGGAGGTGGCGCGCGACCGCCAGCTGTTCACCCAGGCCTATGAGCAGGGCAAGCCGGTGACCAAGCTGCTGAACGCGGGCGCGGTGCAGAACCGGCGCGGCACGCAGATCCGCTTCCGGCCGGACCCCGAGATCTTCGGCACCAAGCTGGAATTCAAGCCGGAGCGGCTGTTCCGCTTCTGCCGATCCAAGGCCTATCTGTATCGCGGCGTCGAGATCCGCTGGGCCTGCGACCCCACCCTGATCAAGGACGGCGCCGAGACCCCCGCCCAGGCCGTGCTGCATTTCCCGGGTGGGTTGTCGGACTTCCTGGCGAGCGCGATCGAGAAGAAGACCGGCGTCATCCCCGCCCCCTGGGCCGGCGAGGCCAGCTTCCCCGACGATGCCGGCCGCGTGGAATGGGCCGTGACCTGGCTGGAGGACGGCGACGGCTTCCTGTCCACCTACGCCAACACCATCCCCACCCCCCAGGGCGGCACGCATGAGGCGGGGCTGCGCAACGCGCTGGTGAAGGGCTTGCGCGCCTTCGGCGAGCTGAAGAAGGAAAAGCGCGCCGAGAAGATCACCGCCGAGGATCTGCTGACGGGCTTCGCCGGCATGCTCTCCCTGTTCATCCGGGAGCCGCAGTTCCAGGGCCAGACCAAGGACCGCCTGACCAGCCCCGAGGCGCAGCGCCTGGTCGAGAACGCCATGCGCAACCAGTTCGACCACTGGCTGGCGGGCGACCCGGCGGTGGCCGAGAACCTGCTGGCCTTCTGCATCGAGCGCGCGGAGGAACGCCTGCGCCGGCGCGAGCAGAAGGAAACCCCGCGCAAATCCGCCACCCGCAAGCTGCGCCTGCCCGGCAAGCTGGCCGATTGCGCCAAGGAGGGCGTGGAAGGCACGGAGCTGTTCCTGGTGGAGGGCGACAGCGCCGGTGGCTCCGCCAAGCAGGCGCGCAACCGGGACACCCAGGCGGTGCTGCCGCTGCGCGGCAAGATCCTGAACGTGGCCAGCGCCAGCGCCGACAAGCTGCGCGCGAACCAGGAACTGAAGGACCTGGTGGAGGCGCTGGGCTGCGGCGTGGGGGACCGTTTCGACGCCGCCCGCCTGCGCTATGGCCGCGTCGTGATCATGACGGACGCCGATGTGGACGGCGCGCATATCGCGGCCCTGCTGATGACCTTCTTCTACAAGGAGCTGCCGCAGCTGGTGCGCGACGGGCGCGTGCACCTGGCCCAGCCGCCGCTGTACCGGCTGCAGGCCAATGGCAAGTCCATCTACGCCATGGACGACGCCGACAAGGAGCGTGTGCTGAAGCGCGAGTTCAAGGCGAACCAGAAGGTGGAGGTCAGCCGCTTCAAGGGCCTGGGCGAAATGCCCCCGGCCCTGCTGAAGGAGACCACGATGGACCCGAAGCGGCGCAACCTGCTGCGCGTGGTGCTGCCGACGGACGAACGCGCGAAGACCGCGGACCTCATCGAGGCGCTGATGGGCCGCAAGCCGGAGCTGCGCTTCCGCTTCATCCAGGACAACGCCGCCAAGCTGGACGTGGAGGCGCTGGACGCCTGAAACCGGCTGTGCCGGTTTCAGGTTTTTTTTGCGCCCTCAGACGCCGGGCGCGCGCATCCGCGCGCTTGGCTGCGCCGGACTGCCGGCGGGCCGCGTTCGCGGCCTTGTGGTGCGCCATCGGGCACCGTGCGCACCCCATCCCCCCGACGGCGACGCAACCGGCGCCGCAATTCCGCGTTGATCTGGCAGCCCTTTCCAATGGAGAACGCCATGATCAACAAGCGCCGTCATTTCCTGAGCCTCGCGGCCGCCAGCGCCGGGATGATCCCCCTGGGCGCCCTGGCCCAGGCCACCATCATCCCGCCGGCGGGCACGCCCATGCCCGCGCCCATCGTCACCAACACCAATGTGGCGGACGCCCTGGCGGCGGACGGCCGTTTCACCCGCTTCCTGGAATTCGCCAGCCAGTCCGGCGCCATCGCGCAACTGCGGGAGGCCAGCATGGTGACCGTCTTCGCGCCCATCGACATCGCGATGGAACGCCTGCCCGCCACCCTGCGCGACCAGCTGCTGGGCACCCCCGGCACGCAGCGTGACGTGGTGCGCCTGCCCGCCTTCGTGAACCTGCATATCGTGGATGGGGTGGAGACCCTGCCCTCCCTCGCGGGCAAGCAGACGACGATGCGCAGCCGCAACGGCACCATGCTGGTGGTCAAGCCCACCGAGCAATCCACCCTGGTACTGACCACGGCGGGCGATGCGGGTTTCGGCAGCGGCGGCGCCAATGCCACCCGCTCCGCCAATATCCTGATGCCGGTGATCCAGGCCGCGAACGGGATGATCCTGCCGATCGACAACGCCATGCTGGCCTGATGCGGTGGGTCCCGCCCATCCATAGCGGTTGATCACGCCCGGCCCGGCCTTTGCCGGGCCGGGTTTGATGCATTACACGAGTTTTAATGTTAGGATTCGGCGGCGCAAGCCGCGTTGAACTGGAAATACCGCCTTGCCGATTGCCCTGCGTGCCTTGTTCGGGGTGCTGATCGCCCTCATTCCCGCGGCCCTGGTCCAGGCTTTCCTGGAACGGGACATGCGGCAGGAGCGGCGCATCCAGGTAGGCGAGGACGCGATGCGCCTGGTGCGCCTGATCACCGCCCAGCAGATCCGCAACATCGAGGGCGCGCAGCAGATCCTGGCCGCCATGGCAGCCCATGACGCGCTGCGCGCGCTGCGCCCCAGCAACGAATGCAATGCCTTCCTGGCGCGGCTGGTGCAAAGCTATCCGCGCTATCACACCGCCACCCTGTTCGATGCCCAGGGCAACACCCTGTGCTCCGCCCAGCCGGGGATCCGCGCCTTCAGCGTCGCCAACCGCCGCTATTTCCAGGAAGTCCTGCGCACCGGCGGCTTCACGGTCGGCGAATACGCGATCGGGCGCAACACCGGCCAGCGCTCGCTGCACCTGGCCGCCCCCCTACGGCTGGACAATGGCCAGGTGGGCGGGGTGGTGGTGGTGGCCCTCTCGCTCGACTGGCTGATAGAGGATTTGCGCTCCATCCCCCTGCCGCCCAACAGCGCGGCGGCGGTGATCGACCGCGACGGCATCATCCTCGCCCGCTCCATGGAGCCGGAGCGCTATGTCGGCCAGCGGCTGAGCGACGAGCTGCTGAAATATATCAATGCTCCCAGGGCCGGGCTGATCCAGGATTATTCCGTGCAGGGCGTGCGCCGTATCGGCGCCTATGTGCCCACCTCGGAGCCGCCCATGGGGCTGGCCATCGCGCTCGGCATGTCCAGCGACGTCATCATCGATGCCGAGATCGCGCGCGAACGCCGCACGGCCGTGCTGGTGGTGGGCTCCCTGCTGCTGACGCTGGTGCTGGCGGCGGCCATCTTCCACCTGGGGGTGGAACGCCCGGTGGGCCGGCTGCTGGCCGGTGCCCAGGCCTGGTCGCGGCGGGAATGGAACCAGCGTATCGGCAAGATCGGCGGCGGGCGGGAATTCGAGCGCCTGGCCGCCGCCTTCGACACCATGGCCGACGAGGTGCAGCGCGCGGAGCGCGAGCGGGCGAACAGCAGCGTGCGCATGCGCGCCCTGCTGGAGGTCAGCCCCCAGGTGGTGTTCACCGCCGATGCCCGGGGGCGGGTGGATGGGTTGAACGAGTTCTGGCACCGCCTGACCGGCCAGCGCAGCCAGGATGGGCTGGGCCGAGGCTGGCTGCGCGCCGTGCACCCCGATGACCGGCTGCCCACCATGCGCGCCTGGAACGACGCGATCGAGGAAGCCCGGCACGGGCTGAACCCCGATTTCAACGTGGAGCTGCGCCTGCGCCGCGCCAGCGACGAAAGCTGGCGCTGGTTCGTCTGCCGCGGCGCGCCGATCCGCGACGCCGATGGCGCGCTGCTGGCCTGGGTGGGTGTCGCGCTGGACTTCCACGACCTGCGCGCCGCCCAGGAACAGGCGGCCGAGCAGATAGAGCGGCTGGAGGCCACCTATCGCAATGCCTCGGTGGGCTTGTGCCTGGTCAATCCCCGGCTGGAATACATGGCCATCAACGCCGTGCTGGCGGACATGAACGGCGCGCCGCCCGAAGCCCATATCGGCCGCACCATCGAACAGATGGCCTGCCCCGTCTTCGCCTCCCGCATCATTCCGCATATCCGCCGCGCCCTGGCCACTGGGGAAGCGGTGGAGGGCGTGGAGGTGGAGGCCACCGAGGCGGGCTCCGGGGAACGGCGGGTGTGGCTCTGCTCCTTCCAGCCCATGCAGGGCGGGCTCGCGGGGGTTTCGGCCTCCGTGCTCGACATCACGGCGCGCAAGCTGGCGGAGGAGAACCAGCTGCTGCTGGCGCGGGAGGTGGACCACCGCGCCCGCAACGTGCTGGCGGTGGTGCGCGGGCTGGTGCGGGTTTCCGCGGCCGAGGCGAAATACGACACCGACACCCTGGTGGAGGTGCTGGAGGGCCGCATCGCGGCGCTGGCGCGCGTGCACACCCTGCTGTCGCGTGAGCACTGGGCGGGGGCGGAGCTGAGCGAGGTGGTGGAGGAGGAGCTTTCCGCGCATGACCAGCGGCTGCGGTCCTCCGGCCCGCCGGTCCGGCTTTCCGCGACCACCGCGCAGCCCCTGGCGCTGGTGCTGCATGAGCTGGCGACCAACGCGCTGAAATACGGCGCCCTGTCCACCCCGGAAGGCTGGGTGGAGCTGCACTGGGAGCATGAGGGCGATGGGCTGGCCCTGTTCTGGAAGGAACGCGGTGGCCCGCCCATCCAGTCTCCGCCCACCAGCATCGGCTTCGGAACGCAACTGATCGACGCCAATGCCGGTCTGCCACTGGATGGCCATATCGAGCGGCACTGGCAGCCCGATGGCCTGCTCTGCGTGCTGCATATCGGGCCGCGCGCCCTGCTGGCCCAGGCCGCATGAGGCAGCGGCTGTGGCTCGCGGCGCTCGCCTGCACCTTGGCCGCCGAGGCTAGGGCACAGGAGGAAGCCCCCACCCCCACCGCCCCCTATGCCGCGCGCCTCCGCCCCACCGGGGATGCGGCGCTGGACCGGCTGCTGGCGGCGCAATCCCTGCTGATCAGCCAGCAATCCCGCGCGCCCACCGATGCGGAGGGCGTGAGCTCCCGCATCGAGGCCGAGCCCGCCCGGCTGCGCCCGCTGCTGGATGCCGAGGGCTATTACGCCGCCCGTGTTGAGGTGGTGGCCGAGGGCGAGCCGCGCCTGGGCGCCGAACCGCCCCTGCCCATCGAGATCAGGGTCGAGACCGGCCCGCGCTATACGCTGCGCCATGTGGAAACCCTGGGCGGCCCGCCCGTGCCGCTGGCCCCGGGCGGGCCCGCGCGGGCGGAGGCGGTGCTGAGCGCCCAGGCCACGGCGCTGGCCGCGATGCGCGCCATGGGCCGACCGCTGGCGCGGCTCGACCGCCAGGTGACGGTGGACCATGACGCCCAGGCGATGGATGTGGTGTTCACCGCCCAGCCCGGGGCGGTGGCCAACTTCGCGCCCCCGGTGGTGGAGGGCACGGTGCGGGTGGACCCGGAGGTGGTGCGCCGGGTGGCCGATGCGCGCCTCGCGGGCCGCCTCTACGCGCCGGACCGCGCGGCGCGTGCCCGGGCGGATGTGATGGCGCTCGGCCCCTTCTCCTCCGCCCGGATCGAGGAAGGCACGGCGCTGGACGCCGAGGGCCGCCTGCCGGTCACGGTGCGGGTGCAGGAACGGCCCTTCCGCGCGCTCTCGGCCTCCGCGGCCTATGAGACGAATTACGGTGCCTCCCTGCGCGGCGCGTGGGAGCACCGGAACCTGTTCGGGGGCGCGCAGAACCTGCGGGTGGAGGTGGAGGCCTCGCGGCTGGGCAATGCGCTGGACCGAACCAATGCTCGGCTTTCCGTGGGCTACCGCCAGCCCATCCCCTTCGGCTACGACGGTGCCATGGTGCTGAACCTGTCGATCCTGCGCGAACGCCTGGACAGCTACGACCGCGATGCCGTGACGCTGAGCGCGCTGTACGAGCGCCGCTTCGGGGATCGCTGGACCGTCTCGGCGGGGCCGGTCGCCGATATCGGCCGCACCGCCCCGCCCGGCGGGCGGCTGGTCGATTACCAGATCGCGGGCTTTCAGATGCAGGCGCGCTACGACAGCACCGACAGCCTGCTGGACCCGCGCCGGGGCTATCGCGCCGAGGCCCGGCTGACGCCCAGCTATGCCTTCGCGCAGGGCACGCCCTATGCGCCGGTGCGGCTGTCTGGGTCGGCCTATTTCGATCTGTCGGGCAATGGGCGCAGCATATTGGCGGTGCGGGGCGTGTTCGGCTCGCTGCTCAATGCGCGGGCGGGGGATGTACCGGCCAACCAGCGCTTCTACGCGGGCGGCGGCGGGTCCGTGCGCGGCTATGGCTACCAGACCATCGGGCCGCGCGACGCGCGGGGCAAACCGGCGGGCGGGGCCAGCCTGCTGGAGACATCGGTGGAGTTCCGCCAGCGTTTCCTGGACAGTTTTGGCGCCGTGGTCTTCGTGGATGCGGGCGCCGTGGGCGACCGCGCGATGGCACCGACGGATGAGATCCGCGCGGGCGTGGGCGTGGGCCTGCGCTACTACACCGCGATCGGGCCGGTGCGGGCGGATGTGGCGCTGCCGCTGATCCGCCAGCAGGGCAGTTCGGGCTTCGGGGTGTATCTCGGCCTGGGGCATGCCTTCTGATGCGGCGGGCGTTGCTGTGGTTCGGGCTGGCGCTGCTGGGTGCCGGGGGCGTGCTGCTGGCGACCCCGGCGGGGGTGCGGCTGGCGGAAAACCTGGCGCCGCGCTTCGTGCCCGGGCTGGTGCTGCGCGGCGCCGGGGGCACGCTGCTGGGCGGTCTCTCCGTGCGGGAACTGGCGCTGTCGGACGCCGCCGGGGAATGGCTGCGGCTGGAGGGGCTGCGCCTGGACTGGACGTGGCGCGCCCTGCTGGAACGCCGCCTGCAACTGGACCTGCTGGCCGCCGACCGGCTGAGCGTGAGCCGCCCGCCCCTGCCTGCCGAACCCACGCCGAGCGCGGCTTCCAGCGGCACCGGCATGCCCAGCCTGCCGCTGGCCGTCGCTCTGGAACGGCTCTCCCTGCCGCGCATCGAACTGGGCGAGGCGATGCTGGGCCGCCCGGCGAGCCTGTCGCTGGAAGGCCGCGCCGCCCTGGCCAATGGCCGGCTGGACAGCAGCCTGAACGCCCGCCGTCTGGATGCCCCGGGCAGCCTGACGCTGACCGCCCGCGCCGACACCCAGGGGCTGGCCGCGAACCTGACCGCCGAGGAACCCGCCGGCGGCATCGTCGCGGGCTTCCTGGCGCTGGAGGACGCGCCCCTGCGCCTGGCCTTGCGGCTGGATGGCCCCTGGCAGGGCGCGCGCTGGGGGCTCGACGCCGCGCTGGGCACCGCAACCGCGCAGCTGGGCGGTGAGATCGCGGAGGCCGGGGACGGTCTGCGCCTGACGCTGGCGGGGCATGTGGTGCCCGGCCCGCTGGCGCCCGCCGAATTCGCGGCCCTGACCCCGCGCATCGATCTGGATGTGGCCGCCCGCCGCGCGGGCGATGGCGGCATGACGCTGGAAAAACTGGTCATCGCCACGCCGGATATCCGGGCGGAGGCGGAGGGCACGCTCTCGGCGGCGAATGCGCTGGCCGCCCGCTGGCGGCTGGCGCCGCTGGCACCAGAGCCCTTCGCGCGCTGGCTGCCGCCAGGGGTCAGTTGGGCCACGCTCTCGGCCACGGGCGAAGTGACCGGCACCCCCGACGCCCCGCACCTGACCGCCGACATCACCGCCGAGCGCCCCGTCACCGGCAGCCAAGCCGACGCCCTGCTGGGGGAGCGCGCCACGCTGCACGCCGAGGCCACCCTGCCCGAACGCCGCGTCTCCCTGCGCCTGGCCGCCGCAAAGCTGGAGGCCACGCTGGCCGGCGTGGCGGCCGAGCCGCTGGACCTCGCCTTCACCGCCGCCCTGCATGACCCGCCGGGCGGCGAGGGGCGGCTCGCCACCGAGGGCCGCATCACCGGCGCCCTGGCCGAACCGCGCGTGCGGGCCCGCGTGGCCACCGAGGATTTCGCCGTGGCGGGCCGCCGCCTGACTGGCTTCACGCTGGAGGCCGATGCCTCGATGACCGGCGCGCATCTGGCGGCGCAAGGCGGGCTGGACGGCGCGCCGCTGGCCCTGCGGCTGGATGTGGCGCGGGAGGGCGAGGCGATCCGCCTTTCCGGCGTCTCGGGCAGTTGGAAGGGCGTGGAATTGTCGGGTGAGGGCGCGGGCGCCCTGCCCCGCGGCCCCTTCACCGGGCAGTTGATGGCCCGCGCGCCGGACCTGTCGGCGCTGGGGCTGGGGCTGGTGGGGCGGCTGGAATTCTCCGCCCGCGCCCGCGCCATTCCGGGCGCCAGCGGCCCGGCGGCGCAGGGGCTGGAATTGCGCCTGCAAGCCCAGGGGGCGGGCACCGCCGCCGCGCGGGGGGACGCGACGCTTGCGGCCCAGGGCAGCCTGGACGGGCTGGACATCACGCTGAACGCGCGCGGCGCCGGCGCCACCCTCGCGCTCGCCGGCCGGCTGCGGGAACAGGCGGGGGTGGAGCTGGCGCTGAACCGGCTGGAGATGGGCTTCGCCGAGGACGGGCTGCGCCTGGCCGCCCCCACCCGCATCAGCGCCAATGAGGCGGGGCAGATCACCATCGCCCCCACCCGGCTGGCCAGCCGGCGCGGCGGCACGCTGAACCTGCGGGGCACCGCCAGTCAGGCCGCCCTGGCGCTGGACCTGGACGCGAACGCGGTGCCGCTCGCGCCCTTCTCGGGCGGGATGGCGCAGGGCAGCGTCTCCGGCCGGGTGCAGCTGACGGGCAGCGCGGCGGCGCCGCATGCCGCGGTCTCGCTGCGCGGCAGCGGGCTGCGCGCGGCCCAGGCCCCCGCCAGCGCCCTGCCCGCCGCCGAGCTGACCCTGACCGCGGAGGCCACCCCCCAGACCCTGCAGGCCGAGGCCCGCATCACCGCCGGCACCATGGCCCGGCTGACACTGGTGGCGAACCAGCCGCGCGGCCTCGGCCCCGCCTTTCCCGTCGAGGCGCGGATCACCGGCCCGCTCGACCTGGGCCAGGCGGCGCGGCCGTTCCTGGCGGCGGGTGCCGACCGGGTGACGGGGCAGGCGCAGATCGACCTGTCCATGTCCGGCACGGCGGCGGCACCCCGGCTTTCGGGCGGCGTCACGCTGTCCGGCGGGGCCTATGCCAATCCGGTGACGGGGGTGCGGCTGTCGGGCATCGGCGGGCGGATCGAGGCACAGGGCGAGCGCCTGGTCATCCCCGGCATTACCCTGCGGAGCGAGGCCGGGGGGCGGGCCAACCTGTCCGGGTGGCTCGAACCGCTCTCACCCAACCTGCCGGTGGAACTGCGCCTGACGGCGGAGGCGCTGCGCCCGGTCAATGGCGGCATCGCCGATGCCACGCTGGACGCGAACCTGACCGCCAGCGGCCCGCTGCTGGATGGCGGCAAGCTGGCGGGCAACATCACGCTGCGCCGCGCGGAACTGCGCCTGCCCGAGCAGGTGGGCGGTTCCGCCGCCAGCCTGGGCGTGGTGCGGGAGGTCGGCCGCACGCCCCCCGGCCGCCCGCGCCCGGTGCTGGCGCCGCCACCCCGCCCCGGGCCGCCGTCCCGGCCGCCCTTGCCGCTGGCCCTCGATGTCACGCTCTCCGCCCCACGCGCCATCTTCGTGCGCGGGCGCGGGCTGGAGGCGGAGCTGGGCGGCGAGATCCGGGTGACCGGCACCGCCGAGGCCCCGCAGCCCCAGGGCGAGTTCCGCCTGCGGCGCGGCAGTTTCGACCTGGCGGGGCGCAACCTGAACTTCACGCGCGGCGTGGCCACGCTGGACGGCAACAGCTTCCTGCCCAGCCTGGATTTCCTGGCCACCGCCACCAGCCGCAGCCACACCATCACCCTGACGGTGAAGGGCAGCCCCACCGCCCCCGAGATCACGGTCGGCGCGGTGCCCGAACTGCCGCAGGACGAGGCGCTGGCCCGCCTGCTGTTCGACCGGGAGGTGACGCGCCTGTCGCCGTTCGAGGCCGCGAGCCTAGCCCAGGCCGTGGCGCAGCTGGCCGGCCTCTCGCCCCCGGGCGGCGGCGTGCTGGACCGGCTGCGCAGCGCGGCGGGGCTCGACCGGCTGGGGGTCGCGGGGAATGGTTCCACCGGGGCGACGGTGGAGGCCGGGCGCTATGTCGCGCCGGGCGTGTTCCTGGGCATCCGCCAGGGTACCTCGGGCGGCGCGCCGGGCGTGGGGGTGCAGGTGGAGCTGGCGCCCCGGCTGCGGCTGGAAGGGGAAACCCAGACCGGCCCGGCCGGCGACCGCCTCGGCCTCAGCTGGGAGATGGAATATTGAAAAACCCGCCTCCCTGATGTGGGGGGCGGGTTGATCAGCTTTGCCGGTCCTTGTCGATCAGGGCCAGCAATTCAGGTGGTATGGGCTCACGCGCGACATCATCGAACATGTCATGCAGGCCGCGCTTCAACCAGAGGTCGAAGGCGTCCCGCGGGGAGGAGTTCCTCCCCTTACGTGCCTGAGCAGGGCGCGCGGGCATCTTTCCATCACCTCCTGAAGGGGTATCGCTCACTTCTTCCTCAGTCCCCGGGCGTCAGGCCCGCGATGTCAGTGCTGCAAGGAAACCCCTGCCTCGGCACCTTTTATGTTACGCGCATCACGCCCGCGTGCGCTAGCGGTCATCGCAACGCGCGTGGCCTTCGCACGGGTGGGGGCCTCATCGCCCATCAGCCAGGCCTGCAACTGCTTGCGGGCGCGGAAGACGCGGCATTTCAGCGTGCCCACGGCAACCCCCAGCTGCTCGGACACTTCCTCATAGGACATGCCCTGCACCGTGATCATCATCAGGGCCAGGCGCTGGTCGGCGGGCAGCCGCGCCAGGTTCCGGCGCAATTCCTGCATCACCAGATTGTCTTCCTGGCCGCCGCTGCGGGCGAACAGTTCCTGGGGCGCATCCTCGATCGCCACCGTCTCACGCCGGCGGCGCATGTCCGACAGGAAGCGGTTGCGCACGATGCGCAGCATCCATGCCTTGAAATTGGTGCCGACCTGGAAGCTGGTCTTGGCGGCCAGGGCATTGCCCACGGCGGCCTGGACCAGATCATCCGCGTCGGCGCGGTTGCGCGTCAGCGCATAAGCCTGCTGTCGCAGGGAGGGGAGGACGTTCACCAGAGCCTCATGGAAATCCCATTCGGTCTCGTCGATGGTGGTCACGTCCCGCGTCATGGTCTGGTTCAGCGTCATGCCTCTGCTCCGTTCCTGCAGCATCAACGCCCGGTGCGAAGGATTGGTTGCCACCGCCGCGAAAAATACGCGCATGCCAGACATGCGTTTTTCGCATGCAACTCCGGAAGCCGGCGGGTCGTTCCGCCTGCATGCCATTTTCCCGCACCGCCGCCTGGTCAGCCGAGCGCCGCCGCATGGGCCGCGCGCAGCCTGGCCCGGCCGCGAGACACCCGCGCCTTGATCGTGCCCTCGGCCACGCCGCAGATCACGGCGGCCTCGGCCATGCTGAAGCCCTGCGCGCTGAGCACCAGCGCCTCGCGCTCCAGCGGCGGCAGCAGCCGCAGCGCGGCCACCAGTTCCAACCGTCCGGTGGCGCTGAGGTTGCGTGCTTCCTCGCC
The DNA here is from genome assembly GCF_009900765.1 of Rhodovarius lipocyclicus. GTDB lineage: Bacteria > Pseudomonadota > Alphaproteobacteria > Acetobacterales > Acetobacteraceae > Rhodovarius > Rhodovarius lipocyclicus. Next base: position 7,550 of record NZ_JAAABL010000042.1, on the reverse strand, counting down.
GCCCGAGAGTTCTTCCTCCATCGCCCGCTGCCGCCGCCCGCGCCTGAGGCCCGAGAGCCAGCCATGCCGCAATATGGTGAACAGCCAGGCGCGCGGGTCCTCGCCCTCCCGCCACTGGTCCTCATGCGCCAGGGCGCGGATCACGGCATCCTGCACCAGGTCGTCCGCCTGGGCCGCGTCGCGCACCAGGCCGCGGGCATAGGCGCGCAACGGGCCCAGCAGCCCCGGCAGGTGGTCTCGCAGACGGTCACCTGGCGCGCGCGTGCTTGTCATCCGGCCTATTCTCACATTGAATCCATGTCCCGTCAGGAGTGCCACGATGCCGATGCTTGATACCGAGGCGCTGAAGGCCTCCCTGCCCTTCGCACGCCGCTTCGCCCGGGCGCTGACCGGGGATCAGGCGCGGGGGGATGCTGTCGTCGCCGCCTGCCTGCGCCATGGCCTGCCGGACCTGCCGGGCCATCTGGCCCTGCACGCCGCCATCGCGCGCGAAGTGCCCGAGGACCCGTCGAGCGCCGTGGAACCGCTCTCGGCCATCCAGCGCCGGCTGATGCTGCTGACCGCGCTGGAGGAGCTGAGCCTGGAGGACACCGCGCTGGTGCTGGGGCTGAGCGAGGCCGAGGCCACCGCCGAACTCGCCGCCGCGCGGGAGAACCTGAAGCGCGCGGCCACCACCGATGTCCTCATTATCGAAGACGAGCCGCTGATCGCCATGGACCTGCGCATCCTGGTGCAGCAATGCGGCCACCGGGTGGTGGGCCTGGCGGCGTCGGAGGACGCGGCCCTGCAACTGGCCGAGCAGCACCGCCCCGGGCTGATCCTGGCCGACATCAACCTCGGCCGGGGCGGGGATGGCATGAACGCCGTGCGCCGCATCCTGCGCATCAGCCATGTGCCGGTGATCTTCATCACCGCCTATCCGCAGAAGCTGCTGACGGCGGAGGGGCTGGAACCCGCCTTCGTCATCAACAAGCCCTTCGACCGGCTCTCGGTCTCGATCGCCACCTATCAGGCGGTCTCGGCGGGAAAAGTGCCGATCGCCTGAAACCGCCCGGGCATAGCGGCGTTTTTCCTGCAGGCCACACAACACGGCCGAAAGAAGGAGAAACGCATGAACTGGGACACCATCAAGGGCAACTGGAAACAGGCCACCGGCAAGGTGAAGGAGCAGTGGGGCAAGCTGACCGATGACGACCTGACGGTCATCGAAGGCCGCCGCGACCAGCTCGTGGGCCGCATCCAGGAACGCTACGGCGTGGCCAAGGATGAGGCCGAGCGCCAGGTGAAGAGCTGGGAAGACCAGCACTAACCTTCCAAGCCAGTCACAAGGGACGCCGCCGGTGGAAACGCCGGCGGCGTCCTGCGTTCAGGGCCCCGGCGCAAAGTTCTGAAAATAAGAAGAAACCCGATCGGCACCGGCGCGTTCTTCTCCCGGAACAACCAAACGGAAGGATCGCCAACATGCTCTACTGGGCCCTGGTCTTCCTGGTCGTGGCGCTCGTCGCCGGCGTACTGGGCTTCGGCGGCATCGCCTCTACCGCGAGCGGCATCGCGCGCGTGCTGTTCTTCGTCTTCCTGGTGCTGTTCGCCGTGGCCTTGCTGACTGGCCGTGGCGTGAGCCTGTAGCGATGCGCCGGCGCGCCTTGGCCCTGGGGGCGGTACTGGCGGCCCCGCTGGCCGCCCCTGCCATACTGCCCCGTGGGGCCTTCGCGCGCGACGCGCGCCGGGTGTGGTTCGACCCGGCGCAATTGCCTTCCTATTCCGGGCGGCTGGAACGCTGGCTGATCAACCCGGCGGGCGAGACCGACCGCGCCCTGTTGCGCGAAGGCGCGCAGATCATCTTCCCCGCCGCCGAGGCCGAGGAGCTGATGGCCGCCGTGAAGCCCGGCGAGGGGCTGATCACCTGGGGTGTGCGGGCGCGCTCCGCCCCGGTCATCACCATGCTGGCCTGGGCGCGCAATGAGCATGAGCCCGCCAATTTCGTCCGCCAGCCCAGCTGGTTCGCGCCCACCCGCCAGGGGCGCGAGCCGCGCGCGGTGTCCGGGCGCGTGGCCCAGCCGCTGCTGACCCCGCAGGGCGAATCCATCGGCGTCATCCTGGAAAACGGCGCGGTGGTGCGCCTGGCCGCCGAGACCCACGCCGCGCTGGCCGCGCGGCTGCTGCCCGGCGCCAGCCTGGCGGCCGAGGGCCCGGGCAGCGCCGCGCGCGACCTGGTGGCGCTGGATGCCCTGCGCCTGGGCCCTACCCCCGAACAGCTCGAACCCATCCCCCAGCCGGAACGACGTCCATGAGCGAAAACCGGCAGGAACGCCCCGCCCGGCAATTCCTGCGCCTATTCTTCCTGTGGCTGCGCGCGCCGGACCGCGGCACGGCGCGCTGGCTGATCTTTCTGCTGCTGGCGCTGACCTGCGCGCAGGTCGTGGTGCAGATCCGCTTCAACCTGTGGAACCGGGATTTCTTCAACGCGCTGGAAAACCGCGATAGCGCGGCCTTCCGCAACCAGATCCTGGTCTTCCTGCTGCTGGCCGCGGCTTCCATGGCGGCCGCGGTGTACCAGCTCTATTTCAAGCAGCTTATCCAATTGCGCTGGCGCGAATGGCTGACGGGATACCTGCTGGAAGGCTGGCTGCGCGACGGGCGGCAATACCAGCTGGAACTGCTGGAATCGGAGGCCGACAACCCGGACCAGCGCATCGCCGAGGACGTGCGCATCGCCACCGACCTGGCGGTGGAATTCGTCACCGGCCTGCTGAACTCGCTGCTGATGTTCCTGGCCTTCGTGGGTATTCTCTGGACGCTGTCGGGCCCGCTGCACGTGGCGTTCAGCGGCATCGACCTCTCCATCCCCGGCTACATGGTCTGGGCCGCGCTGCTCTATGCCACGCTCGGCACCACGCTGACCTGGTGGGTCGGCCGGCCCATGGTGGCGCTGAATGTGGAGCGCACGACGCGGGAGGCGGATTTCCGCTTCGCCATGGTCCGCGCGCGGGAATCCGGCGAGGGCATCGCCTTCGTCGGCGGCGAGGCGGATGAGCGGCGCGGCATCCAGGCCGGGTTTGGGCGGGTGCGCGACGCGGTGCAGGCGCTGATGCGCAGCCAGCGCAACCTGATGTGGCTGACCAGCGCCTATGGCACGCTGGCCATGATCTTTCCCACCATCGTGGCCTCGCCCGGCTATTTCGCGGGCGTGATCACGCTGGGCGGGCTGATGCAGATCGGCGCGGCCTTCGGCCAGGTGCAGGCGGCGCTGAACTGGTTCGTGAACAATGTCTCAGGCATCGCCGAATGGCGCAGCGCGGTGGAGCGGCTGGCGGTGTTCGAAGGGGCCGTGGCCCAGCTCTCGGGCCTGGCCGCGGACCCGGACCAGCCCACCATCACGGTGACCGAGGGCGACGGCTCCATCCTCGCCTTCCGCAATCTGGAGGTCGCCTTCGCCTCCGGCACCACGGTTATCGCCGATGCCTCGGCCGAGATCCATGCGGGAGAGCGGGTGCTGATCAAGGGCGAATCGGGCACCGGCAAATCCACCCTGTTCCGCGCCATCGGCGGCCTGTGGCCCTGGGGCGCGGGCGAGATCGTGGTGCCGCCCGCGGGCCAAGCGCGCTTCCTGCCGCAGCGCCCCTATCTGCCGCTGGGCACGCTGCGCTTCGTCCTCGGCTATCCCACCCCGCCCGAGGGCTTCACCGATGAGCAGATGCGCGAGGTGCTGACCAAGGTGGGGCTGGAGCGGCTGGGCGACCAGCTGGACGAGGAGGAACGCTGGGACCGTTCCCTGAGCCTGGGCGAGCAGCAGCGCGTGGCCTTCGCGCGGCTGCTGCTGCACCGCCCGCAATGGGTGTTCCTGGATGAGGCGACCTCCGCGCTGGATGAGGCGAACCAGGACGCGATGATGGAATTGCTGCTGGAGGAATTGCCGGACGCGGCCGTGATCTCCATCGGCCACCGCCCGGGGCTGGAACGCTTCCACGAGCGCACGCTGACCCTGCGCCGTTCGGATCAGGGCGCGCGGCTGAGCCTGCCGGAAGTGCGGCGCGTGGTGGGTGCCAGCTATCGCCTGCCGCCTGTGCCGCGCCCCAGGCTGCTGGGCGCGGATTGAGGCGCCGGCTACCGCGCCGTGTAGCCGCCATCCACCAGATGGTAGCTGCCGGTGATGAAGGCCGCGCGGTCCGAGAGGAGGAAGCAGGTCAGGGCCGAGACCTCCCGCGCGGTGCCGAGCCTGCCGGCGGGGTGCAGGGTCTTGAGGCCGTCATGGGTTTCCCGGTCGAAGCGCGACAGCAGCGGCGTGTCGATATAGCCGGGCCCGACCGCGTTCACCCGCACGCCCTGGCCTGCATATTCCAGCGCCACCGCCTTCGTCAGCCCCACCACCCCGTGCTTGGCGGCCACATAGGCCACGGCGCCCGGCGTGCCGACACTGCCCAGGATGGAGGACATGTTCACGATCGCGCCCCCGCCCGCGCGCAACATCGCCGCGACCTGATACTTCGTGCAGTGGAACACGCTGGTCAGGTTGACGTCGATGATCCGCTGCCAGCTGTCCAGCGGGTAGTCGGCGGTGTTCACCCGCGCGCCGGCGATGCCCGCATTGTTCACCGCCAGGTGCAGCGCGCCGAAGTGGCTTTCGGCCAGCGCCACCATCGCCTGCACGGCGGCGGGGTCCGTCACGTCGGCCTGGTGCGCCAGCGCCTGGCCGCCCGCGGCGCGGATGGCGGCCGCGGCGCGCTCCGCCGCCTCCGCCTTCAGGTCGCTGACCAGGAGCCGGGCGCCGCCCTCGGCCAGTTCCATGGCCACGGCCTCGCCGATCCCCGATCCGGCGCCGGTCACCAGCGCCACCTTGCCCGCGAAAGGCTGATCCATCCTGTGCTTCCCCCTGCCCCATGCGCGCTTGGCGGCGCATCCATGGGGCGAGCCTAACCCAAGGTAAAGGCCTCGTGCACCGCCGACTGCACAGCCCCGCCCAGCACCGCGCCCCCGCCCGCTACCAGGATCCAATCCCCGATCGCGGTGGCCGCCACCGCGTGGCGCGGCGTGGGCATGGGGGCGTGGCTCTGCCAGCTGTCGGCGGCGGGGTCGTAGCTTTCCATCTGCCCGAACACCCTGGCATCGCGGGAGACACCGCGCTCGATGATGCCGCCCTCGCCCCCCATGCAGAAGAACCGCCCCCGATACAGCACCATGCCGTGGCCAGAGCGCGGGGTGGGCAGGGGCGCCCGTTCCTCCCACGTGTCGCGGGCGGGCAGGTACACGTGGTGCAGGCCGGTGTTGTACTGGAAGGTGTTGAAGCGCCCGCCCACCACATGGATCAGGCCATTATGCGCCACGCAGCCCACATGGTCGCGCGCGCCGGGCAGCGGGCGGCGGCGCTCCCATTTGTCGGCCGCCGGGTCGTACACCTCATGCCAGCCGATGCTGGCGCGCTCGTCGGCCGGGTCCGTCGCGCCGCCGATCAGGTGGATCTTGCCGTCCAGTTCCACCGCCGCGGCCGCCGCGCGGGGGCGCGGCAGGGGGGCGATGGCGCTCCAGCGGTCGGCCGCGACATCATAGGCATAGGCATGGTCGTCGCAGGCGCGGTTCTGCTCGATGAAGCCGCCCAGCGCGTAGACGCGGCCGGCATGGGCGATCACCGCCACATGGTTGGCCCCGCGCGGCAGGGGTGCGGCATCGAACCAGGCATTGGCGGCGGGGTCGTAGATGGTGTGATAGGCGCGGTTCACCTGCCCCTCGCCATAACCGCCGACCACATGCATGCGGTTGGCCCAGGCGGTGGCCCAGGCCATCTCGCTGCGCGGGATGGGCATGTCGGCACGGGTTTCCCAGCGGCCTTGCGGCCCCGGGAGTGCCGGGCTGTCCGTCACGCGCTGGGCGGCCTGCTGCGGCGTGATGTGGTGCGGCGCGCCGCCCTGGAACAGGTTGCTGAACGGGTTGGGCGAAGGCTGCATGGGCCGCAGCGTCGGCCCGTGGTGCTGATGGGCGGGTTGGGCGGCCGCCTGGCCGGCCAGCATGGCGCCGGCGGCGCCCAGCATGTGGCGTCGGTGCATTGGATGTCTCCCCGGAAAGGCCTCGGCGGAAATGTGTGTGGAGGTGCCGCCAACCCGCAAGGGGATTTGCGGCAGGTCATGTTGCGTTTCGCCGGGGCGCACTAACATGCAGGCCATGCTGGAATACGATATCGCCGTGATCGGCGCGGGCCCCGTCGGCCTCGCCTTCGCCCAGGCCCTGCGGGGCAGCGGCCTGCATGTGGGCCTGTTCGAGCGCGCGCCCGAAGCCGCCATCGCCAACCCGGCCTTCGACGGGCGGGAAATCGCGCTGACGCACCATTCGCAAAAACTGATGCGCGACTATGGCGCCGGCGCGGCCCTGGAGGATGGCGCCCCCCTGCGGGAGGCCCGGGTGCTGGATGGCGGCAGCCCCTTCGCCCTGCGCTTCAACGCCGAGGGCGACAAGGCCGGCGCGCTGGGCCTGCTGGTGCCCAACCACCGCATCCGGCAGGAATTGTTCAACGCCGTGCGCGCCGATGCCAGCGCGGAGCTGCACACCGGCGCCGAGGTCACGGCCCTGTCCACCGACCCGCGTGAGGGGCGGATGACGCTGGCCGATGGCCGCGAGGTGCGCGCCCGGCTGATCGTGGCCGCCGACACCCGGTTTTCCGAGAACCGCCGCCGCATGGGCATCGGCGCGCGGATGCTGGATTTCGGCAGTTCCATGATGGTGGCGCGCGTGGCGCATGAGAAACCGCACCAGGCCATCGCCACCGAATGGTTCGGCCACGGACAGACCGTGGCGATGCTGCCGCTGGCGGGCGATGTCTCCTCCTTCGTGCTGACGCTGCCCACGCCGCGGATCACCCAGCTGATGGAGGCCACGCCCGAGGAATTCGCCGCCGACGCCACCCGCCGCACCCAGTCCCGCTGGGGCGCGATGGAGCTGGTGGCCACGCGCCATGCCTATCCGCTGGTCGCGGCTTATGCCCATCGCTTCGTCGGGCGGCGCTTCGCGCTGCTGGGCGATGCGGCGGTGGGGATGCACCCGGTCACCGCCCATGGCTTCAACTTCGGCCTGGCCGGGGCGGAACGGCTGGCCAGCGAGATCCGCGCGGCGCGCGACGTGGCCGATACCGCCGCCCTGCTGCGCTTCGAAAGCCGGCACCGGCGCGGCACCTTCCCGCTGTTCACCGCGACCAACACCATCGCGAAGCTCTACACCGACGACCGTGCCCCCGCGCGGCTGCTGCGCGGTGCCGCGATGCGGCTCGGCGCGGTGCTGAAGCCGGTGCGGCAGGCAGTGGCCGCGCAGCTGATGGACGTGCGATAGGAGGGGTCAGGTCAGGGGCTCCGCCCCCGACACCCCCGCCAGGACCGTGCTCGGTCCTGGACCTAGAGCTGTTGGCGCCACATCTTGGGAAGGTGTTTCCCATTGATTTTTATTAGGGCTTGTTGAGATTCATCGTGACCGTATGACGGCTGCGGCGAGATAGATCATGGCGGCGAATGAGCTGTCTGTTTTGTCGCTACGCAGTGCGATCCGTTTGAATTCCTTGAGTTTGGCGAAGA
>NZ_JAAABL010000041.1 GCF_009900765.1 Rhodovarius lipocyclicus | reverse complement strand
CGGCCGGGCGGTCGCGGCGGGGGCCACGGTCGCCCTCACGGCGCGGACCGCGGTTTTCGCCTTCGCGGCGCGGGCCGCGCTGTTCGCCGTCACGGCGGGGGCCGCGATGCTGCGGGCGTTCCGGCCGGGCCGGGCGCGCCCAAGCCACGCGCGCCGGCAGGGCCGGGCCGTACATGTCGTCCGGCAGCACCTCGGCCTCGATCAGGCGGAAGCCCAGGCCGTTCAGCACCACGCCCACCTGCTCCGGCTTGATGCCGTAGCGGGCCAGGATTTCCGGCGGCAGAGGCGCGGGGCCACGGCGGGTGGCATAGGCCAGCTCGCCGCCCGCGCGTTCCGCCACGTCCAGGCGCATCAGCAGCGGGCCGCAGGGCACCCAGCCGATGGATTCCGCGAAGCCCGGCGGCCAAGTCAGCGCCAGCACCCCATCGGCGGGGATGGTGACCAGGCCCGGCGCCGGCAGTTCCGGCGTGGGGATGTTGCGCGACAGCGACCACAGCAGCGCGCGCAGCCCCATGGCGCGGGGCTTCAGCGCCTCCGGCACATACAGGGCATAGCGGCCGGCGCGGGCGCCGATGGCCTTCAGCTTGGCCGCGACGTCCTGCGGGGTGTCCTGCTTGGTGTTGCCGGGCTTCAGGCCGAGGGTTTCGCGCAGCTGGAAGGCCGGGCCGCGCAGCGTGTTGTCGCTCTCGGCCTTGGCCTCGACGGCGGCGATGCTCGCCAGGTCCTTGGTCAGGATGCCGTCGATATAGGCCGCGAGGCGGGCGCGCACGCGCTCCCGCTGGGCGCCGTCCAGGAACTCGCTGGGCAGCACCTCCACCTGCGGCTTGCCGGGCTCGGAGCCAGGGCGCAGGCGGGCCACCTCGGCGCCATCCCAGGCGATCTTGTGGTCGCTGGTCAGGCTGAAGGTCTCGGCCTTGGCCAGTTCCAGCGCGGCCACGCGGCGGGGCATTTCCTCACGCAATGCCCGGCGGGCCGCGCGCAGCACCAGCTTGCGGGTTTCCTCGTCCTCGGCCGTCGTGTCGGGGTGGAACAGGAAGCCCGCCACCTTGCCCACATTGTGGCCTTCGACGATCACCTCACCCTGGCGGGTGACGGCGGAGAGCAATTCCTCCTCGCTGCCCGGGTCCAGGCGGCGGATCAGGTGGGCCGCGCGGCGGTCCACGAAGCGCTGGGTCAGGCGCTCATGCAGCGCGTCGGACAGCGCGTCCTCGGCCACGCGGGCCAGGCCCTGGAACTCCGGGGCGTTGCGCAGCCAGTCGCCGCGCGCCGCGATATAGGACCAGGTGCGGATGGCCGACAGGCGCGCCATCAGCGTGTCGATATCGCCCTCGGTGTTGGAGGTGGAGGCGATCTGCGCCGCCATCCAATCCTCGGGCAGGGCGCCGTCGGTGGCCAGGTGCTGGAAGATGGTGCCGCACAGCTTGGTGTGGCTGTCATCGGCCAGCTTGCGGAAATCGGGCACCGAGCACGCATCCCACAGCAGCTGCATGCGGCCGCGGCCCTGGGCCAGGCGGCGGATCTCGCTCTCGCGCGCCAGCATGGACAGGGTGATGTGGTCGGTCGCGTCATGGCCCTTGGACAGGCCGGGGGCCGGCGGGGGCGCCGCCAGGCTGTCCAGCAGCGCGTCGATGCTGGTGAAGTCCAGCTCCGGGTTGCGCCAGGCCAGCGTCTTCAGCGCCTCGAACTGATGGTTCTGGATCTTGTCCACCATCTCATCCGGCAGGGGCTTGCAGTCGCCCGTGGTGCCGAAGGTGCCGTCGCGCATGCCGCGCCCGGCGCGGCCGGCGATCTGGGCCGCTTCCTGCGCCTGCAACAGGCGCGGCGCATGGCCGTCGAACTTCACCAGCGACGCGAAGGCCACATGGTCCACATCCATGTTCAGGCCCATGCCGATGGCATCCGTCGCCACCAGGAAATCGACCTCGCGGTTCTGGTACAGCGCGACCTGGGCGTTGCGGGTGCGGGGGCTGAGGCGCCCCATCACCACCGCGCAGCCGCCGCGCCGCGTGCGGATCGCCTCGGCGATCGCATAGACCTCGCCGGCGGAGAACGCGACGACGGCCGAGCGCGGCGGCAGCCGGCCGAGCTTGGCGAAGCCCGTATGCGTCAGCTGCGACAGGCGGGGGCGGGTGTCGATCTCCACCTGCGGCACCAGGCGCTGCAACAGGGGGCGGATGGTCTCGGCCCCCATGAACATGGTTTCCACCATGCCGCGCGCGTTCAGCAGCCGGTCGGTGAAGACGTGGCCGCGATCGGGATCGGCGCAGAGCTGGATCTCATCCACCGCCACGAATTCCACCCGGCGGTCGAGCGGCATGGCTTCCACCGTGCAGGCGAACCACTTGGCATCGGGCGGGACGATCTTTTCCTCGCCCGTGATGAGGGCGACGTTACGCTCGCCCTTGGCGGCCACCATGCGGTCGTAATTCTCGCGCGCCAGCAGGCGCAGCGGAAAGCCGATGATGCCGGAGGAATGCGCGAGCATCCTCTCCATCGCGAGATGAGTCTTGCCCGTGTTGGTAGGGCCGAGAATGGCGCGGACGCGTGCTTCGAACATACCTTGAACAACCGTGGCTGGACGTGGCGGGTTTGATGGGCCGAAAGCGCGCGGATTGCAACCGCACCCGGCCGCACGGCAGGGCCGCAATCGCGCTGGCCGGGCGCGGGATGGCGCTTTTCCCGCTTTTCGGCGCCACAGTGACGGGATGAGGACACTGGATTTGCCCTTGCGCCGCCTGCGCGGCTCCGATGCCGCCGCTTGGCGCGCGCTGCGGTTGCGCGGATTGCGTGAGGAGCCCGGCGCCTTCGGCTCGGCGTGGGAGGAGGAGGAACCCCACCCCCTGCCCTGGTTCGCGGAGCGGCTGGAACGCCACGCGGTGCTGGGCGCGGGCGCCGCCACGCTGCATGCCACCGCCGGGCTGTTGCTGGAGACCGCGCTGAAGCACCGCCACAAGGCCGTACTGTGGGGCGTGTTCGTGGCGCCGGAGGCACGCGGCCAAGGCCTGGCGCGGCTGATGATGCGCCATCTGATCTGGCACGCGGCGGACCACGGCCTCCGCGACATCCGCCTGACGACCTCGGCCGAAAACCGGGCGGCGCTGGCGCTCTACGCCAGCCTCGGCTTCGTGCCCTATGGCCGGGAACCGCGCGCGACGCTGGTGGAAGGCAGGCTGGAGGAAGCGGTGATGATGGCGCTGCATCTGGATGCTTCCTGGTTCTCAAACCCCCGCCCAGACGCCATACCGGGGCTGTGTCCCCCGCCGCCCGCTTCGCCCTGATCTTCGGTGCCCAGTTCGCCTCCTTGGGGGCGGCGATGCCCTTCGTGCCGTCGGTGCTGGCGGCGGGCGGGCTGAGCGCGCAGCAGGTGGGGCTGGTGCTGGCGCTGGGCACCGGCACGCGGCTGCTGGCCAACCCCTGGGCCGCGCGCATCGCGGACCGCACGGGCCTGCGCGGCACGCTGGCGCTGGGGGCCGTGCTGGCCGGGCTGCTGCTGCCGGCGCTGGGCTGGGGGCAGGGGCTGGCGGTGCTGCTGGCGGTCTATGTGGTGCACAGCGCCGCGGTGGCGCCGATCGTCACCCTTTCCGACGCCGCCGCCATCGCGGAAATGCGCCGCCGCCCCTTCGACTATGGCCGGGTGCGGGCGGCGGGGTCCGTCACCTTCATCCTGGCCGCGCTGGCGGCGGGGCAGGTGGCGGGGCTGTGGGGGCCGGGGGCGGTGCTGTACATCTCGGCCGGCGCCCTGCTGCTGACGGCGGCGCTGGCGCTGAGCCTGCCGCCGCACGGGGCCCTGCCGCCGGCCGCGCGCGGCAGCATGTGGGAACCGCTGCGCCACGCGGCCTTCCGGCGGCTGCTGCCGGCCTCCGCGCTGATCCAGGGCAGCCACGCGATGTACAACGGGTTCTCGACCCTGCACTGGCAGGCAGCGGGGCTGTCGCCCGGGCTGGTAGGCGCGCTGTGGGCCACGGGCGTGGTGGCGGAGGTGGGGCTGTTCCTGTTCGGCCGCCGCATCGTGGACCGGCTGGGCGCGCGCGGCCTGGCCCTGCTGGCCGCCGGGGCCGGGGCGGTGCGCTGGACCATCACGGGCATCACGGTGGAACCCTGGCTGCTGTTCCCGGTGAACGCGCTGCACGCCGCCACCTTCGGCGCCATGCACCTGGCCGCGATCCGCAGCCTGGGCGCGCTGCCGCCCGCGCTGGGGGCACGGGCACAGGCACTGCACACCTCGCTGGGGGTGGGGCTGGCAACCGGGGTGATGATGGTGCTGGCCGGGCCGCTGTATGCCGCGCTGGATGGGCGGGCGTTCTGGGTGATGGCCGGGCTGTGCGCGATGGGGATGGTGGCGGCGGTGCGGCTGCCGAGAGGGTAGCGGGGGCGGCGTTGCCCCCGGAAAACCCCAGCAAGGGGTTGCAGCAACCCTTTGAACCCATTTTTTGGCGCCTTACCTTGATAGGTGAGGCGCCATTTTCATGATAAAAATCAACAGGAAAGACGCTGGCAGGACCAGCGCCAAACTCATGGGGTGCAGGGGGCAGGGCCCCCTGGCAACCACTTGTCCAGGGGGGCGGCGCCCCCTGGGTTGCGCCCTCAGGCCGCCGAGCGGATCGCCGCGGCCTTCACATCCTCGCCCACGGCGCCGGCGAAGGTTTCGAAGTTCTGCTCGAACATCGCCACCAGCTTCTTCGCCGTCGCGTCGTAGGCGGCCTTGTCGGCCCAGGCTTCACGCGGGTTCAGCACGTTGTCGGGCACGCCCGGCACATGCTTGGGGATGGACAGGCCGAAGAACGGGTCGGTCACGAATTCCACCTTGGCCAGGCTGCCGTCCAGCGCGCCGCGCAGCAGGGCGCGGGTGTGCTGGATGGACATGCGCTTGCCCACGCCATACACGCCGCCGCTCCAGCCGGTGTTCACCAGCCAGCAATCGGCGCCGTACTTGGCCACCAGCTCGCTCAGCATCTTGCCGTACACCTCGGGGTGGCGCGGCAGGAAGGGCGCGCCGAAGCAGGTGCTGAAGGTGGCCTGCGGCTCGGCGCCCACGCCCTTTTCGGTGCCGGCCACGCGGGCGGTGTAGCCCGACAGGTAGTGGTACATCGCCTGCGCGGGCGTCAGCTTGCTGATGGGCGGCAGCACGCCGAAGGCATCGGCGGTCAGCATCACCACATTCTTCGGGATGCCCGCCTGCCCGCCGACATGGATGTTCGGGATGAAATCCACCGGGTAGCAGCTGCGGGTGTTCTCGGTGTAGCGGTTGTCGTCCAGGTCGAGGTTGCCGTGCTCGTCGGCCACCACGTTTTCCAGCACCGCGCCGAAGCGGTGGGACGCCGCCCAGATCTGCGGCTCCGCCTCACGCGACAGCTTGATGACCTTGGCGTAGCAACCGCCCTCGAAGTTGAACACGCCGTGGTCGGACCAGCCATGCTCGTCATCGCCGATCAGCGCGCGCTCGGGGTCGGACGACAGGGTGGTCTTGCCGGTGCCCGACAGGCCGAAGAACAGCGCCACGTCGCCCGCCTTGCCCACATTGGCCGAGCAGTGCATCGGCAGCACGCCCTTGGCCGGCAGCAGCCAGTTCATGACGGTGAAGATGCTCTTCTTGATCTCACCGGCGTAGCTGGTGCCGGCGATGCAGATCAGCTTCTTGGCGAAGGACAGCGCGATCAGCGTCTTGCTGCGGCAGCCGTCGATCGCCGGGTCGGCCTCGAATTCCGGGGCGTGCAGGATGGTGAAGTCCGGCACGAAACCTTCCAGCTCCGCGCGCTCGGGGCGGATGAACATGTTCCGGGCGAACATGGCGTGCCAGGCATTGGTGGTCACCAGCCGCACCTTGATGCGGTGGGCCGGGTCGGCGCCGGCGTACAGGTCCTGGGTGAACAGCACCGGGCGGGTGGCCAGCCAGGCCTGGGTGCGGGCGACGAAACCCGCGAACTTCTCGGGGGCCAGCTTCTGGTTGACCTTGCCCCACCAGACCTCATTGGTCACTTCCGCGTCGTCCGCCACGAACTTGTCCTGGGCGGAACGGCCCGTGTGCTGGCCGGTGACCGCCATGAAGGCGCCATCGGCGGACAGCCGGCCTTCGCCGCGCTGGATGGCCAGGGCGGTCAGTCCCGCGGCGGTCAGGTTCGCATGGATGGGGGCGGAGGTTTCCACGCCGGTCCCGGCGAGGGCAGGGTTGCTCATCAGACTCTCCAGACAGCAAGGCAGTGTCGCCAGCTGAGAAAAGCCAGCGCGCGCCACCGGTTAATCAGGCCTTGAGGCGGAAATACGGCGGCGGGGCACAGTTCGCAATCCGAACTTTGTAAAGCTGTGTCGGAGACATGCAGAGGTTATGTCGCCGCCGCCGTTTGCAGTCTGAGGCACCTTATTTCTTGCGGGCCCGCCGGGTGGCTTCCACCAATTCTTGCCGCACCGCAGCAATATCGGCGGCCGGGGCGGTGAAGGCCAGGCGGTGCGTCGCCTCGCCCGCCGCCAGGTCGCAGCCATCCACGTCGAGGCCCACCATGCGCCAGGGCAGCCCGCCGCCGGCGATGGCGGCCAGCGCGTCGGCATGGTCCTGGTTCATGTGGTCCAGCACGCCCTGTTCGGCGGCGGCCAGGGTGGCGACGGCCTCGGGGTCCGGCGTGTAGTCCGCCTGGCGCAGGCGGTGGGCGGCGGCGAAACCGGCCACCAGCAGGGCGTTCACGGGGGCGATGCGCCACAGAGTGAAATCCCCGAATTCCGCGTATTGCGCGGCATAGGGGTGGCGGGCCAGCCAGCGGGCCTTCAGCGCGGGGTCGGCCACGCGCTCCGCCAGGCCGGTGATGGTCACGCGCGGGGCGGTCTGCGGGTTGGGGCCGGCGGGAGTGCCGGTGGCGAGCAGGGAGCAGCGGGGCTCCGCCACCAAATGCCGCGTGTGCTGGGACAGCATGGACAGGAACAGCAGCACCGCGCCATCGGGCGCCAGCGCATGGGTGACCAGGCTGGCGAAGGGCTGGCCCTGCTGCTGGGTGGCCAGCGTGGCGGCGGGGGCGGCGCGCAGGATGCAGCGGGCGGTGAAGGCGTGGTTCGCTTCCATGCCCCGACAGCTACCCCGGCCAGCGCAGATGCGCCAGCTTGTCGGGGTTGCGCATGATGTGGATGCCGATGATGCGCCCTTCCGCGATCTCCAGCGCCGTGGTCTGCAACCCGCCATCCGCCGCGAGGGACAGCAAGCCCGGCATGCCGTTCACCATCCGGAACCGCGCGGCGCGGGGCGGGGCCTTGGCGGCCAGGGCCAGCAGGAAACGCTCCACCTTTCCCCGCCCCAGGATCGGGTTCAGGGCCGCCGCGCGCTTGCCGCCGCCATCGCTCATCAGCACCACCTCCTCCGCCAGCAGCGCCGCCAGCGCGGAGGCATCCCCGCTGGCCGAGGCCGCGGCGAAGGCATGGGCGATGCGCTCCCCTTCCTCCGGCGGCACGCGGTAGCGGGGGCGGGCGGCGCGCAGATGTTCCCGCGCGCGGGTCGCCAG
Organism: Rhodovarius lipocyclicus; assembly: GCF_009900765.1. Lineage (GTDB taxonomy): Bacteria > Pseudomonadota > Alphaproteobacteria > Acetobacterales > Acetobacteraceae > Rhodovarius > Rhodovarius lipocyclicus. Next base: position 23,751 of record NZ_JAAABL010000041.1, on the reverse strand, counting down.
CTGCCGGCAGGCGGCCGGCGAGCGGGAGATGGCGGTGCCCACCTCCTCGAACCCCGCGCCGAACACGTCATGCAGCAGGAAGGCCGCGCGTTCGAGCGGCGAGAGCCGCTCCAGCGCCAGCATCACCGCCACCGAGAGGTCGAGCGCCGCGTCCTCCCCATACTCCGCTTCCTCCAGCACCGGTTCGGGCAGCCAGGGGCCGATATAGGTCTCGCGCCGCGCGCGGGCGGATTTCAGCGCATCGAGCGACAGCCGGGTGACGGTGCGCGACAGCCAGGCGCCGGGGTTGTCCACCGTGTCCGGCCCCGCGCGTTGCAGGCGCAGCCAGGCCTCCTGCACGATGTCCTCGGCATCCGCCGCCGAGCCGAGCATGCGGTACGCGATGCCCGCCAGGCGGCGGCGATGGCGCTGGAATTCCGCCAGCGCGTCCATCAGCCCGGCATCGCGTGCGGGAAGCGGCCGGCGATGGCCAGGCGGTTCCAGGCATTGATCGTCATGATGGCGAAGGTCAGCACCACCGCCTCCTCCTCCGAGAACCGGGTCAGCAGCTCCGCATACACCGCATCGGGGGCGTGGGTGACGGAGATCAGCGTCAGCGCCTCGGTCCAGGCCAGGGCCGCGCGCTCACGCGGGGTGAACAGCGGGGATTCGGCCCAGGCGTTCAGCAGATACAGGCGCTGCTCGGTCTCGCCGGCCGCGCGGGCGTCACGCGCGTGCATGTCCAGGCAGAAGGCGCAGCCGTTGATCTGGGAGGCGCGCATCTTCACCAGCTCCAGCAGCGTCTTCTCCAGGCCGGAACGCTGGATCTGCATCTCCACGCCGGCCATGGCCTTGTAGAGGGCAGGGGCGGTGGTGGTGGCGTCGAAGCGAGGGGTCATGGGATCGTCCTTTCGGGGTGGATGCCCGGAAGACGAGATGGAGGGGGTGGGTGTGACATGGCGGGGTGGGATATTATGAGGGCTCCGCCCTCATGCTCCCGTTGAGGGGGAAATGGCTTTCCCCCTCAAACTCCCCCATTACTTTTCATCAGTTTGGGGCAGCGCCTTCCCCAGACCCCCCTCACCACACCGGCACCCCGATCAGCCACGGGTGCAGATGCGCCATCGCGGCCCAGGCCAGCACGCCGATGGCGGGCCTGACCCAGCCGATCTCGCGCAGCGCCGCCGGCTGCCATCCCTTGCCGAACGGGATGATGGAGGTCTCAGCCGCCAGCCGCGCCCAGGCCGCGGGGTCGCGCGCGGCCAGCTTGGCGTCGATGCTGGGCATGCCCGCCAGGGCCGTGACCAGGAAGGCACCGAAGAAGATCAGGCTGGAGCTGTCGCCATTGGCCAGCATGTGCGCCCCGGCCCAGATGGTGAAGGACCACAGCATCGGGTGCCGGGTGACGCGGGTGATGCCGCGCACGCCCTCCGGCCCCAGCCCCTGCCCCACCGCGGTCGGGTTCTTCCCCGCCACCGAGAGCACGAACAGCACGAAGGCCACCAGCATCAGCAGGGAGACCACGCCCCGCACCGCCGGCGGCGCCACCCACAGCAGCGTGCCGGGCGCCGCCCGCCAGGCCAGGATCAGCCAGGCGATGGAGCCGAAGGAGGCGAGGGTGAACACGGCACGGAAGGCCTTCTCGCCCCCCAGCGCCGCGACCACGCGCCCCCGCAGGGGGGAGCCGGAGACACCCAGATGCAGCCCCAGCCACAGGGCCGCCGCGAGGAGGAGAGAGATCATGCGGCGCAGCCTGCCAGAGCCGCCGCGCCGCGCGCCAGCGAAAAGTAAAAGACTTACACTTCCTTGTAGCGGTAGCCGATGCCGTACAGGGTCTCGATCTGCTGGAAGTCGTCGTCCACTTCGCGGAACTTCTTGCGCACGCGCTTCACGTGGCTGTCGATGGTGCGGTCATCGACATAGATGTTCTCGCCATAGGCGGCGTCGATCAGCTGGTCGCGGTTCTTCACGATGCCGGGGCGCAGCGCCAGCGCCTTCACCAGCAGGAATTCGGTCACGGTCAGCTGCACCTGTTTGCCCTTCCACAGGCAGGTGTGCTTCGTCTCGTCCAGCGTCAGGTCGCCGCGCACCAGCAGGCCCCCGGGCACGGCGCCGGAGGCCTCGGCCCGCAGGCTTTCGTTCCGGCGCAGCAGGGCCCGGATGCGCTCCAGCACCAGGCGCTGGCTGAAGGGCTTGCGGATGTAGTCGTCGGCGCCCAGGCGCAGGCCCATCAGCTCATCCACCTCCTCATCCTTGCTGGTGAGGAAGATGACGGGCATGGCGCTGCGGGCGCGCAGGCGCTGCAGCAGCTCCATACCGTCCATGCGGGGCATCTTGATGTCCAGCACCGCGAGGTCCGCGGGCTTGGCCATCAGGCCCTGAAGGGCGCTTTCGCCATCCGTGTAGGTGCGGACGGTGAAGCCCTCCTGCTCCAGCGTCATGGAGAGGCTGGTCAGGATGTTCCGGTCGTCGTCCACAAGGGCGATGGTGTGCGGCATGGTGGCCCCCCTTCGAATGTCCTGCATATACATGGGGGGGCGTGGGCGCCAAGCCGCATATGGGGGATCAAGGCCTTAAGACGGAGAGGAATTTCCCCCTGGCCTGGCCAGGCGGGGGGGCGCCGGAGCCCCCCCTCGTTTTCTACAGGATATACCGCGACAGATCCGTGGACCCCGCCAGCGGGGCCACCCTCTCGCGTACCAGCGCGCCATCCACCGTCACGATCTCCCCATGCCGGTCGGAGGCGGTGAAGCTGATCTCCTCCAGCAGCCGTTCCAGCACGGTGGCCAGGCGGCGGGCGCCGATGTTCTCCAGCCGCGCGTTGATGTCGGCGGCCAAATCCGCCACCGCATCCACCGCGTCCTCGGTCACGTCCAGCGTCACGCCTTCGGTGCCCATCAGCGCCACATACTGCTTCACCAGCGAATGCTCCGGGTCCGTCAGGATGCGGCGCAGATCCTCGCGGCTCAGCGCGCTCAGCTCCACGCGGATCGGCAGGCGGCCCTGCAATTCCGGCAGCAGGTCCGACGGCTTGGCCAGGTGGAAGGCACCGGCCGCGATGAACAGGATGAAGTCCGTCTTCACCGCGCCATGCTTGGTGTTCACCACCGTGCCCTCGATCAGCGGCAGCAGGTCGCGCTGCACGCCCTCGCGGCTGACATCGCCGCCGCGCACACCGTCGGGGCCGCTGCCGCGCGCGATCTTGTCGATCTCGTCGATGAAGACGATGCCGTTGTTCTCGACATGGGACACCGCGTCGCGGATCAGCTGCTCCTCATCCAGCAGCTTGTCCGCTTCCTCGCGCAGCAGGGCCTCGCGGGCCGCGGCCACCGTCACCTTGCGCGGCTTGGCGCCCTTGCCGAACATTTTTGCGAGTTGTTCCTGCATGTTCTGCATGCCGGGGGGCATGCCGGGCATTTCCATCACGCCGATGGGCGCCTGGGCAGGCTCGGTCAGGGCCAGCTCGATCTCGCGGGTTTCCAGCTCGCCGGCGCGCAGCATGCGGCGGAACTTCATGCGGGTCTCGCCCGAGGCACCCTCGCCCACCAGCGCGGTCAGCAGGCGCTCCTCGGCCGCCAGCTCGGCCTTCGCGGTCACGCCCTTGCGGGCCTGTTCGCGCAGCTGGACGATCGCGACCTCCAGCAGGTCGCGGATGATGCCGTCCACGTCGCGGCCGACATAGCCGACCTCGGTGAACTTGGTGGCCTCCACCTTCATGAAGGGGGCGTTGGCCAGCTTGGCCACGCGGCGGGCGATCTCGGTCTTGCCGCAGCCGGTGGGGCCGATCATCAGGATGTTCTTCGGCACCACCTCGGCCTGCACGGCCTCGGGCAGTTGCTGCCGCCGCCAGCGGTTGCGCAGCGCGATCGCCACCGCCCGCTTGGCGTCGTTCTGGCCCACGATATAGCGGTCCAGCTCGCTCACGATCTCACGCGGGGAGAGTTCCATCACAGCGTCTCCAGCACGAAATTGCCGTTGGTGTAGACGCAGATGTCGGCTGCGATCTTCATCGAGCGGCGGGCGATCTCCTCGGCGGTGATGCCCTCGACCGTCATCAGGCCGCGCGCGGCGGCCAGCGCGTAATTCCCGCCAGAGCCGATGCCGATGATGCTGTCCTCGGGCTCCAGCACATCGCCATTGCCGGTCAGCAACAGGGAGCGGTTGGCATCCGCCACCGCCAGCAGCGCCTCCAGCCGGCGCAGATAGCGGTCGGTGCGCCAATCCTTCGCCAGCTCCACGCAGGCGCGTTCCAGCTGGTCGGGGAAGCGTTCCAGCTTCGCCTCCAGCCGCTCCAGCAGGGTGAAGGCATCGGCCGTAGCGCCGGCGAAACCCGCCAGCACGCGGCCGCCCGCGATGCGCCGCACCTTGCGCGCGTTGTTCTTTACCACCGTGGCACCCATGGAGACCTGGCCGTCCCCGGCCATGGCCACCTGCCCGTCCCGGCGCACACAGAGAATGGTGGTGCCATGCCAGCCGAGCGGATCGTTCGTGTTCGTCATGACGGCGCATGTGGCGTGTTCGGTGCGGCGTTGCAACGCATGGCGGGCATGAAGATGCGGCGGGTGAGCCGGCCCGCTTTGCTCCCCCCATCGATCCGCGTTACGCCTTGCGTCCATGGACGCATTCCTCACTGAAGCGCCTGCGGCGCTTCCGCTGTACACCGCAACGCCGGCCACGCTGGACCAGCTGCCGGCCGGGCATCTGGCCTTCCTGGCCGCCACCGGCTTCAAGGCCAAGGCGGGGCAGATCGCCGTGCTGCCGGGCGGCGACGGGCTGGCCGGCGCCGTGCTGGGGCTGGGGGAAAAGCCCCCCACCGCCTACAGCTTCGGCGGGCTGGCGATGGGCCTGCCGGAGGGCACGCAGTGGCGCCTGGTGGATGCCTCCCTGGCAAGGCTGGCCACGCTGGGCTGGGGGCTCGGCGCCTATCAGTTCACGCGGTTCAAGCAGCCCAAGCGCCTGCCGGCCCGGCTGCTGCTGCCGACCGGGGCGGGGGATGCGCCCGCGCTGGTCTCGGCCATCGCCCGCGCGCGGGACCTGATCAACACCCCCGCCAACCTGCTGGGCCCGGCGGAGCTGGCGGCCGCCGTGGGGGACCTGGCCGCCGCCCACGGCGCGCGCTTCCGCGTGATCGAGGGCGAGGCCCTGGCCCAGGGCTTCCCGGCCCTGCACGCGGTGGGCGCCAGCTCCCCGCGCGCGCCGCGCGTGGCGGTGCTGGAATGGGGCGAGGCGGAACACCCCCTGCTGGCCCTGTGCGGCAAGGGCGTGTGCTTCGACACCGGCGGGCTGGACCTGAAGCCCCCCGCCGCCATGCTGCGCATGAAGAAGGACATGGGCGGCGCCGCCAACATGATCGCCCTGGCCGAAGCCCTGATGGCCGCGAAAGCCCCCTGGCGCATCCTGCTGCTGGTCGGCGCGGTGGAGAACGCGGTCTCGGGCGAGGCGTTCCGCCCGGGCGACGTGATCGGCACCCGCAAGGGCCTGTCGGTGGAGGTGGGCAACACCGACGCCGAGGGCCGCCTGGTGCTGGCCGACCTGCTGACCTATGCCGGGGAGCACAACCCCGCCGTCATCCTGGACGCCGCCACCCTGACGGGCGCCGCCCGCGTGGCGCTGGGCCCCGACCTGCCGGCCCTGTTCAGCGACGACGACGCCCTGGCCAGCGCCCTGCTGGAAGGCGGCGCCGCGGAGGCCGACCCGCTGTGGCGTCTGCCGCTGTTCGATGCCTATGACCCCTGGCTGGACAGCCCGGTGGCGGACATGAACAACGTCTCCTCCAAGCCCTTCGCGGGCGCGATCGTGGCCGCGCTGTTCCTGCGCCGCTTCGTGCCCGCGGGCGTGCCCTGGGCGCATCTGGACATGTATGCCTGGAACGACGCCACCCGCCCCGGCCGGCCGGAAGGGGGCGAGGCGACGGGGTTGCGGGCCCTTGTTGCTGGATTGTTACAAGCCCGCTACAAAATGGCGGAAAAATAACCTGATTCCGCTTCAGGGAATGAAACTGTATGGCCACTTTCCGCGTTATCCCTGATGGGAGCACTCGGGAAGTGCTCTAGATGGTTAACCGGATGCCGGCAGGGCTCCCCGGTCTCTCTCGGAGTGCCGGGCCGCCGCCTGTCTTCAGGTGGCCCGGCGAAGGGGTCTGGCGATGGCAGTAGCGCAACACTCCGACCGTCTGGTCGGCATCATGCGGGATACGATGACAGCGCTGGTGCGCCGGGACGGGCCTGACCTGTCCGCGCGCCAGATGGCCGTGTTCCTGACCGTCTATCTCTCGGACGGGCCGCACACAGTACGCGGGCTGGCGCATTGGCTGAACGTGTCCAAGCCCGCCATCACCCGCGCGCTGGACCGGCTGGGGGAACTGGACATCGCCCGGCGCAAGCTGGACCCGATGGACCGGCGCAGCGTGCTGGTGCAGCGCACCGTCAAGGGCGCGGAACTGCTGCAGGAAATTCGGGACGTGATGGCCGCGGCCGAAGCCGGGGTGGACGCCTGGCCCTTGCCCATGGCGGACGCCCAGCCGATGGAAAGCCACCCGCCGGGCTGATCCGCCGCCGGCGGGGCTATTCCTCCCGCAGGGCGCGGCTGGGCATCACCGCGCGCATCGGCGCGGCCGCGCCGCGCGTGGCGATGGGGATGGAGCGCACCCGCACCTCCGGCAATGGCCGCTTCAGGTCGATGTGCAGCAGGCCATTGTCCAGCCAGGCACCCTCCACCTCGATGCCCTCGGCGATGACGAAGGCGCGCTGGAATTGCCGCGCCGCGATGCCGCGATGGATGAAAATCCGGCCATCCGTTTCGTCATGCTGCCGCCCGCGGATGACAAGTTGGTTGTCTTCCTGCGTGATCTGCAGATCGTCCATCGAAAAGCCGGCCACGGCCAGCGTGATGCGCAGCCGCGCCTCACCGATCTGTTCGATGTTGTAGGGCGGATAGCCCTCCGCGTTCTTCTGCACGCGGTCCAGCATTTGTTCCAAATGATCGAAGCCCAGGAAAAGCGGCGAACCGAAAACCGATGTGCGTGACAAGTTATCCCCCCGAGGATGGCGGCGGAGCAGCAGGCGCCCTTGAACAGCGACGCCCGTTGCCAAAATGGCGAGCGTTGCCGCGCGTTGCAAGCGGCCGCGCGGGGAGGTAAGGCCCCCACATGAGCGAAACCATGCCCATCCTGTATGTTCCGGCCCCGGTGCTGCGGGCCAAGGCCCGCGCGGTGGGCCCCGCCGACGCCGACCGCGTGCGCGCCCTGGCCCCGCGCATGCTGGCCACCATGTACGAGGCCCCGGGCATCGGCCTGGCCGCGCCGCAGGTGGGGGAATCCCTGCGGCTGATCGTGCTCGACGTCAGCGGCAAGGACGAAACGCCCGACCCCATGGTGCTGGTGAACCCCGAGGTGATCGCCGCCAGCAAGGAACTCGCGACGCGCGAGGAAGGCTGCCTCTCCCTGCCCAACCAGTATGCGGAAGTCACCCGCCCCGCCGTGGTGAAGGTGCGCTACCAGACGCTGGACGGCAGCCGGAAGGATATCGAGGCCGACGGCCTGATGGCCGCCTGCCTGCAGCACGAGATCGACCACCTGGATGGCACGCTATTCGTGGACTACCTCAGCCCGCTGAAGCGCAACATGATCCTGCGCAAGCTGGCGAAGGAGCTGAAGGCGCGCTGATCAGCGCCCTTTCCACTGCGCCGGGCGGCGCGCCAGGAAGCTCTGCACGCCCTCGGCGAAATCCTCGCTGGTGAAGCACATCTCCACCAGGTCATCGCCATTCACCGCGCGGGCGGCGGCGCTCAGGCGGCGCAGGGCCTGCTTGGTGGCCTGCAGCGTCAGCGGCGCGTGGCCCGCGATGGTCCTCGCCAATTCCTCCGCGCGCGCCAGCAGGGCCGCGTTGTCGGGCAGGATCTCGCTCAGCAGCCCGGCCGAGCGCATCTCCTCCGCTTCCATCAGCCGCGCGGTGAAGATCAGGTCCGTCACGCGGGCCGGGCCCACCAGGGCGGCCATGCGCGCGTGGTTCACCATGGACAGCGTGTTGCCCAGCGTCTTCGCGATCGGGAAGCCGAAGCGCGCGTTGGCCTGGCCGATGCGGATGTCGCACACCCCCGCGATGGCCGCCCCGCCGCCGGTGCAGGCGCCCGCGATCGCCGCGATCATCGGCTTCCGGCAATCCTCGATGGCGGTCAGGATGCGGTCGATCTTGGCTTCATAGGCCAGCGCATCCTCCGCGGTGCGGAAATTGGTGAACTGGCCGATATCGGTGCCGGCGGCGAAGGCCTTCTCCCCCGCGCCGGTCAGCACGATGGCACGCACGCCGTCATCGGTGTTGGCGGCGGTGCAGGCGTTGGCCAGCCCCTCATACATCGCGAAAGTCATCGCGTTGCGGGCCTGGGGGCGGTTGAAAGTCAGGAACAGGATGCCGTCCCGGCGCTCCTGCAACAGTTCCTCGGTCATGGCGTCTCTCCGCGTTTGGGCACAGCGTTGCGCGAATGGAGCAGAGAGGGAAGGTAGGAGCGGGGGCGTTGCCCCCGGAGACCCCCAGCCGGGGGCTCCGCCCCCCCAAGCACACGCATTCCCGCCACACGGCCGCTGGTGTAGCCTTGCCCCATGCGCCTTCTCGTCGTCGAAGACACCGAAGACCTCGCGGCCCAGCTGCGTTCCGCCCTGGCGGAGGCCGGCTTTGCCGTGGACCATGCCGCCGATGGCGAGGAGGGCCTGCATCTGGGCCTGAACGAGCCGTATGACGCGGTGGTGCTCGACCTGGGCTTGCCGCGCCTGGACGGGCTTTCCGTGCTGCGTCGCTGGCGGGCGGAGGACAAGCGCATGCCTGTGCTGCTGCTGACCGCCCGCGACAGCTGGACGGAGAAGGTGGAGGGGCTGAACGCCGGCGCCGACGATTATCTGGCCAAACCTTTCGTGATGGCGGAGCTGATCGCGCGGTTGAATGCGCTGATCCGCCGTGCCTCCGGCATCGCGAAGCCGGAGCTGGCCTTCGGCGAGGTGCGGATCGACACCGCCGCGCGCAGCGTGACGCGGGCCGGGCTGCCGGTGCGGCTGACGGCGCTGGAATACGGCATGCTGGCCTACCTGGCGCTGCACGCGGGGCGCCCCGTGTCCAAGACCGAGTTGACCGAGCACCTGTACGCCCAGGATTTCGACCGCGATTCCAACACGCTGGAGGTGATCGCCGCCCGGCTGCGGCGCAAGCTGGGCGATGGGCTGATCGACACCATCCGCGGCCAGGGCTACCGCATGGTGGCCGCCACGTGAACGCGCCCCACCTGGCCCCGGGCGCCGGGGAGCGCAGGCTGGGGCCGCGCGCGGTCATCCGCGTGCGCGGCAGCCTGACACGGCGGCTGGCGTTGCTGGTGGGGTTGTGGGTGGCGATCGGCCTGGGTGTCACGGGCTGGTTCGTGGTGCGCGTGGCCGAATCCCGCATCGAGGCCGAGGCCGATGCCCGCATGGTCTCCCTGCTCGACGCCATCGTGGCGGCGGCCTCGCTGGACCCGGTGCGCGGCCCCTACCTCTCGCGCCCGGTCAGCGAGCCGGAATTCGACCGCCCGCTGTCCGGCCACTACTGGCAGATGACGACGGAGGCGGGGCTGGTCACCACCTCGCGCTCCCTGTGGGACCAGCGGCTGCCGGCGCCGCGCCAGGATGCCGAACCCCGCAACGAGGACATACTGGGCCCGCGCGATGAGCCGCTGCGCCTGGTGGAACGCCACATCCAGCTGGAAACCCGCCGGCCCACGCCGCTGCGCCAGCGGGTGACGGTGCAGGTGGCCGTCACGCGCCTGCCGACCGACCAGGAAATCACCCGCCTGCAACGCGGGCTGATCCTGGCCTTCATGGGGCTGGGCACCGGGGTGGTGGCGGCGGTGGGCATCCTGGTGGTGTGGGCGCTGTCCCCCCTGCGCCGCGCCCAGCAGGAAATCGCCGAGGTGCGCGAAGGCCTGCGCGACCACGTGGACCTGACCGCCCCGCGGGAGATCGCGCCCCTGGTGCATGAGATCGAGGCGCTGATCGACCAGAACCGGGCGACGCTGGAACGCGCGCGCACCCATGTGGGCAATCTGGCCCATGCGCTGAAAACCCCCATCGCCGTGCTGCGCAACGCGTTGGAACGCGGAGAGGTGCCGGTGGCCCGCGCCCAGGCCGCGACGCTGGAGCGGCTGGTGCAGCACCATCTGCGCCATGCCCGCGCCGGCGCCCTGGCCGGGGCGGCGGGGGTCGAGGCCTCGCCGACCGCCGCGGCGCAGACCCTGGCCACGGCGCTGCGCCGCCTGTTCGCCAGCAAGGGCGTGGAGATCCTGGTGCTGGGGCGTGAGACCGCCCGCACCCGCGCGGACCCGCAGGACCTGACGGAGATGCTGGGCAACCTGATGGAGAACGCCTGCAAATGGGCCTCCAGCCGGGTGGAGTGCCGGGTGCGCGGTGGCGGGCCCGGGCATATCCTGATCGAGGTCGAGGATGACGGTCCCGGCCTGGCGGAGGGGCAGGACGCGGCGGCGCTGGTGCGCGGCGTGCGGCTGGATGAAGCCGCGCCCGGCAGCGGGCTGGGCCTGGCGATCGTGTCGGACCTGGCGACGCTCTATGATGGCACGCTGGCGCTGGAGCGCGGGCAGAAGCTGGGCGGGTTGCTGGCGAAGCTGGTGCTGCCCGGCCGTTTCCTCAGCTGAATTCGCGGCGCAGCTGGGCCAGGGCGGTTTCCAGCTCGGCCGCGACGATGGCGCGGTGGCCCGCATCCTCGACCACGTCCACACCCTCGGGCACCGGGGCGTCGGCCAGGCTGGCGCGCAGTTCATCGGCCAGGGCATCCAACCCCTGCGGCTGGCCGCGCAGCCCGGCGCGCAGGGCCAGCACCAGGGCGCCGCGCACAGCACGGCGCAGGCTGTCCTGGTCAGGGGTGTTTCGATTTACCATCGAATGGATCATGCGCGGCCGTTCCTGAAGGACAGGTGAAAACACCGCGCGATTGTAGTTTTTTAACAGCGCCGCAACCCCAATACTGGGGTGATCCAATTTTTGCACAGCATCGCCCAGGTCAATTCTGAATCAGGCCTGCGCTTCTACCAGCGCCAGCAGCCCTTCCAGCACCTGGCGCGGGCTGGGCGGGCAGCCCGGCAGGCGCAGGTCGGGGGGCATCACCGCCTCCACGCCGCCTTCCACGGCGTAGCTGCCCTTGAACACCCCGCCATCCACCGCGCAATCGCCCAGCGCCACCACGAAGCCCGGCTCCGGCATCGCGGCGCGGGCCTGTTCCAGCGCCTCACGCATGTTGCGGGTCACGGGGCCGCTGACCAGCAGGGCATCGGCATGGCGCGGGCTGTCCACGAAGCGCAGGCCCAGGCTCTCCAGCTCATGCACCAGGTTGCGGGTGGCGATCAGTTCCAGCGCGCAGCCATCGCAGCCGCCGGTGCCGATATGGCGCAGCGCCAGCCCCCGGCCCAGGCGGCGGCGCGCGCTCGCCTCCAGCCGGGCGGCCAGGTCGCCGACCAGCTGCGCCGAGGGATGCGGCGGCGGCTGGGCGATGGGGCGGGTCAACAGGCGGGGCAGTTTCATGCTCACAGATCCATCCCGCTCATGGTCAGGCCGAACCCGGCCAGCAGCAGCGGCAGTTGTTCCAGCCCGGCGCCAGCGGCCGCGGCCTCGGCCAGGGGCCACAGCGCCCAGGCGGGGTCGCGGGCCATGGCGGCGCGGATCAGCCCGCCATCGTCCAGCGCCAGCCAGGCCATGCAGGGGCCGTGCGGGCCCTCGACCAGGGCCACGCCCTCACCGCCGCGCTGGGGCAGGGGGGTGATGATCGGGCCGTCCGGCAGGCTGTCCAGCATCACGGCCAGCAGGCGGCGGCTTTCGGCGGTCTCGGCGATGCGCTGGCGCAGGCGGGCGGCGGCGTCGCCTTCCGGGTGCAACGGGATTTCCAATTCCAGCTCATCATACGGGGAGGCATCGGGGCCGAGCCGCGCATCGACCATCACGCCGCTGGCGCGCGCGACGGGCCCGCCGGCCGTGTAGTCCTGCGCCAGGGCGGGCGGGATCACGCCCAGGCCCGTCAATGCCTCCACCAGCCCGGCATGGCGCAGGGTGGCGCGGGCCAGGCGGGGCAGATCCTCGGCCAGCAGCAGCAGCGCGTCGCGCAGGATGGACAGGCCGCGCTCCTCCAGGTCCAGCGCGACGCCGCCGGGCAGCACGCGGTCCATCAGCAGCCGGTGGCCGAAGGCGATCTGGCTGGCGGCCAGCATCGTCTCCCGCGCCAGGGCGGCCTGGTCGGCCAAGGCGGGGGGGCCCGCCAGGGCCAGCACCTGGGCCCAGATGTGCAGATGCACTGAAAGGCGCTCGATCTCCGCCATCACGGCGCGCAGCACCACGGCGCGGGGCGGGGGCTCGGTGCCGGTGGCCTTTTCGGCGGCCAGGGCAAAGGCCAGGGAATGGGCCACCGTCGCCTCCGCCTGCAGCCGCGCCGGAAAGCGGGCGGCGGCGCGCGGGGATTTGCCGGGCATCAGCGCCAGCACGCCCTTGTGGGCATAGCCGAGCCGCGCCTCCATCCGCACCACCGCCTCCCCGGCCACGGCCAGGTGCAGATAGGCGGGCTCACCGATGCCGGGCAGGATGGGGCCCAGCGGCAGGCGATGCAGGGCATGGCCCTCGGCGGGCAGGAATTCGGGCTGCGGCGGCGCGCCGCCATGGCGCACCGGCCGGCCCGAGAGCGGGTTCAGCACCGGCCAGCGGCCATGGTCCAGCCAGGGCCGGCCATCCTGGGTGCCCACGGGTTCCAGCGCCCACAGGTCATGCACCGCGCGCTCGAACAAGGCGGCGGCGGGGCGGGCGGGCGACAGGGCGGGGTATTGCCCCTCCGGCGCCGCCAGCGCCACCAGGCGCAGGGCGTTGCCATCCTGGAAGGCGGCGCGGACCACGCCGGGCTCACCCCACAGCGCCAGCAGCGGCAGCTCCGGGTCGGCGGCCAGGGCCTCCCATTGCGGCTCGGTCAATGCGTGGGTGGGGCCTTGGGCGGGGGGCTGGCGCAGGAATTCGGCGGGGGTCATCGGGCGGCCTCCGCCGCCGCGCGCAGCAGCGCGGCGAAGGGCGCGGGCATGGCCAGCGCGCCGAGCGCCGCCATCGCCAGCGCGGCCCAGGCCGGGGCCAGCACGCGCCAGCCCGGGGGCGGTGCGGCATCGGCGGTGGCCGGGCCCATGCACAGGCGCTGGGCGGCGCGCGCCAGGGCGGCGGCCCCCAGCACCAGCGCCAGCAGCAGGGGCGGCATCAGCCAGGGCGCCTGCCGCCCCGCGCTGGTCAGCAGCAGAAAGGCGCCCGCGAAGGGCAGGAAGGGCGGCAGGCAGGCCAGCGACAGCAGCGCCAGCATCAGCCCCCAGCCCAGCCCCGGGCTGCCCGCCATCAGGCCGGAAATACCGCCGATGCGCCGCGTGGCCTTCAGCCGCATCGCGCCCCCCAGCGTGGCCCAGCCGGCCGCCGCCCCCAGCCCATGGCCCAGCAGCAGCAGCAGCCCCGCGAGGTTGCCCGCAGGCCCGCCCAGCCCGAACCCCGCCGCCGCCGCGCCGATCTGCAACATGGAGGCCAGCCCCAGCATCCGCCCCGCATCGCGCTTGCGATACAGGCTGAGCGAGGCGAGCAGCATCGTCCCGATCCCCAGCGCCAGCAGCGACCAGGCGGGCATCTGCCCGCCCGCCAGCGCCTTGACGCGCAGCAGCGTGTGAAGCGCGGCGGGCGCCAGCAGCAGCGGGAACAGCGCGGCGACGGAGGATGGCGCCTCGGCCGCCGCATCGGGCCACCAGGCATGGAAGGGCGCCAGCGCCAGCAGCGTGCCGCAGCCCGCCAGCGCCAGCACGAAGCCCAGCGCCAGCAGCATGGGGTCCATCGTCTCCTGCCCGCGGGCTTGCAGGGCGGGCCAGCCGAGGGCGGCCTCCGGCGCCGCGACATGCACCGCGACCAGCCCGAACAGCACCAGCCCCAGGCCGACGCCGCCCAGCAGGAACAGCTTCCACCCCGCGCGCGGCGCGGCGGTGGCCAGCGGCAGCAGGGCGCCCAGCAGCGCGACCTCCAGCCCCAGCCAGCCCAGCGCCAGGTTCTGCGCCAGCAGGCACAGCATCACCCCGGCCAGCACGGCCTGCAGCCCGGCGTGCCAGGGGCGTTCCTCGCCGGGTTGGGGCGCGAGGGACAGCAGCAGCGCCGCGAAGGCCGCCGCCAGCACGAAGGGCAGGTTCAGCCCGTCCGCGGCCAGGATGCCGGGCTCGGGTTCAGCCAGCGCCAGCGCCACGGCCAGCCCGGCCCAGGCTGCGCACAGCACGGGTTGCAGCAGGGCCGCCACGCGCGGCAACGCCGCCACCAGCAGCCCCCCCAGCGCGGGCAGCAGAACCAGCGCGAGGGCAATCATGCCATGCCCCCCAGCACCCGGGCCCGCAGGCCGAGCAGCCCGGTGGCCAGCAGCAGCATCAGGCCCAGCGTGATCTCCAGCACCAGGGGCATGCCGCGCGCGTTCACCACCGCCAGCAGCAGCGCGTGGCCGCAGCCCAGCAGCGCCACCGCCTGCCCCAGCCCGGGCTTGCGCCAGACCAGCCCCAGCAGGCTGACCAGCAGGAAGGCCAGGTTCAGCGCGATGTCCTGCCGCGCCATGGCGGTCACGCCCGGGCCCACCGGCAGCACCAGCAGGATGGCCAGCGCCACCAGCCCGCAGCCCAGCAGCATGGCGGGCAGCAGGGGCAGGCCGGGCTCGGCGGGGGTGCCCCAGCCCAGGGCGCGCAAGGCCAGCGGCACCGCCACCGCCTGGCTGGCGCCCAGCACCACGGCCACCACCGCCAGCGGAAGGCTGGATTGCAGCCAGGCCTGCCAGCCCGCCGCCAGGGCCAGCAGCGCGCCCTGCACCGCCAGCAGGCGCAGCAGCGCGCCGGCCCGCCGGGCGGGCAGCATCAGAAAGCCGGTCAGCAGCAGGGCGCCCACCAGCGCATGGTCCAGACCCGCCTGCATCATGCCAACCCCGCCGAAACGAACATCAGGGCCGCCGCCAGCGCCGCCAGCAGCAGCGCGGCCCCCAGGAATTGCGGGCGCCGGGCCGGAAAGCCCCGCCCGCGCAGCACCGCCAGCAGCCCGCCCAGCACCGCCAGCTTCGCCAGCCACGCCGCCATGCCCAGCAACCAGGCCAGCGGCCCGGCATCGGCGGGCACCAGCCCCCAGGGCAGGAACAGCGCCGCCGGCAGGCACAGCCACAGCAGCAGCCGCATCGACCCCTCCAGCCGCCACAGCGCCAGATGGCGGCCGCTGGCCTCGGCGGGCACGCCATCGTCACCCGCCACGCCCAGCGCGCCGGCCAGCGCCACCGCCAGCAAGGCCGCGGCCGTCAGCGCCAGGGGCACATGCGGGCTTGGCGGGGTTTCGTGGATGAAGCCCGCGATCGCGTCCAGATTGCTGCTGCCCGCCAGCATCACCAGCACCAGCAGGCACAGCAGCAGCACCGGCGCGGCGAAGGCCCCCACCGCCAGACGGCCGGAAGCGCGGATACCGCCCTCGGCGGTGCCCGCATCCATTTCCGCCAGGGCGGCGGCGGCGCGGGACAGGCCGAGCAAGCCCAGGATCAGCAGCACATCCCCCACCGGCGCCAGCGCCATGCCCAGCGCGAAGCCCGGCACCAGCAGCAGCGCCAGCCAGGTGCTGGCGGCCGCCACATAGGGGGCCGCGCGCGTGACCGGCCCGGCGGTGGTGGCCAGCACCGGGCGCTGGCGGCAGCGGCGCCAGATCTCGCGCCAGGGGTCCAGCACCGACGGCATGCGCCGCCCGCGCAGCCGCGCCCCCGCCATGGCCAGCACCCCCGCCAGCAACGGCGCCAGGGCCAGCACCAGCGCGCCATGCAGCCACTGCGCGAGGACGGAGGCGGTGACGCTGAGGATCATGGGCGCTCCGCGATCACGAGAAGGGCGAGCAGCGCCAACAGCGCCAGGAAGCCCACCCGCAGCGCCGCGCGCGGGGCCGGCAGGCGCCCGCGCTCCGCCCACAGGCTGGCCTGATGCCGCAGGGAGGTGAGGCGCACCAGGGCGCGGGTGAAGGGATCGCGCCAGCGGGATTCGAAGCGGGCGGCGGCGACCGAGCCCGGGGGCGCGGCCAGCACCCGGGCCTCATACCCGCCCAGCGGGCCGCCAAGCACGGCCAGCACCGGGGCGGCGAAGCCCTCGGCCGAGACCTGGGTGGAGGGGTCGCCGAAGGGCATGTGCGGCGGCGGCGCGATGAAGCCGCCCTGCCACAGCGGGGCCTCGGCCAGGCCTTTCGGCGCGCGGCGGCGGGCGACCCACCACAGCAGCGCCATCAGCCCCGCCATCACGGCCAGCACCGGCAGTACGAGGTAGCGCGCGCCCGCATCCCCCGCCGCCAGCCCCAGGATGGAGGCCGGCGCGGCGCCCCCCAGCAATTGCTCCACGGCGCCCTGCATCAGCGCCATGGCCAGCGGCGGCAGCGCGCCGAGGCCCAGCAGCGCCAGCGCCGGGAACAGCAGCGCGGCGCGGGCGGGGCCCGGCGCGTCCTCGGCCCCCGCGACGCGCGGGGAGCGCGGGCGGCCCAGGAACACCATGCCCCACAGCCGCACCATGGCCATGGCCAGCAACCCCATGCCCAGGCCCAGCATGATCAGCGTGCCGAGCGCCGCGAACTGATACAGCGCCTGCTGCGTGCGCCAGGCGGCCAGCAGCGCCTGGGTCAGCAGCCACAGCGCGGCGAAGCCCGCGAAGGGCGGCAGCGCCGCGATCGAAAGCGCGGCCACCAGCGCCGCCCCCGCCGCCAGCGGCATGTTGTGCGCCAGCCCCCCCAGCGCATCCAGCCGCGCGCCCGCCACCGGGCCCGCCTGCATCTGCACCACGCTCAGCGCCAGGGCCAGCAGCCCCACCCCCAGCAGCAGATGCGCGCCCGCCAGCAGCGCGCCCGCCAGCGCGAGCGCCGCCGGCACATCCATGTCCGACCCCCGGAACAGCAGCGCCAGCCCCAGCCCCAGGGCGAACAGCCCGAGCCCGGCCGTGACGGCCCCGCCCAGCACGCCGCGCAGCCCGTCCTCGACCAGGGCGCGGAAGCCGCCGATCAGCACCGCGAAGCCGCCCAGCAGCAACGGCGCCAGCCCCCACCAGGAAGGCTGGGCGGGGCCCGACAGCTCCAGCACCAGCCGCAGCGCGGCCAGCAGCGCCAGCACCGGCAGGGCGCCCGCCAGCAGCGGCGCCACCTGGGCGGGTGCCGCCGACAGCGCCCCCGCCACCCAGCCATGCAGCGGCGCGAGCCCCCCCAGCGCCGCGGCCCCCAGCAGGGCCAGCACCAGCACGGCGGCGGCCATCCAGCCTTCCGGCGGGCTGGCGCGCAGGGCGGCGAAGCCGAGCGAGCCCGCCCCGGCCGACATCAGCGCGAAGCCCGCCATCAGGCACAGCCCGCCCGTCAGCGCGAAGCCCAGCATCAGCCGCGCGGCGCGGCGTTCCGGCAGGGCGGCCCAGGCGGCGACGGCGGCCAGCAGCAGCCCCAGCACCAAAGTGAAGCCATCGGCCGCCACCGCCGCCAGCACCAGCCCCAGCAGCAGGGGCGGGAAGGCCAGCAGCTCCGTCCGCGTCGCGGGGCGCAGCAGCAGGGCGGAAAAGCACCCCAGCGCCCCCAGCGGCGCCAGGAACCAGGCCGAGACGGCATCGAGCCCCACCAGCGCCGCCGCCCAGGGCGGGCCCAGCGGCAGAGCCAGGGGTTCGGCCTCCGGCGCCAGCAGCGCCAGGGCGCCGAGGACGGCGAAGCCCGCCATCAGCGCGGCGGCCGCCAGGCGCAGCACCGCCCACAGCCGCAGGGCGGCCGGCAGCATCAGGGCGCAGCAGCCCGCCAGCATCAGGGCCAGGATCAGGAGCATCGCGGAATATGTTTCGAGTTTCGCACCACCCATGCACAATGCGTCAGTCACGCCCGCGTCGGGAAGGGTCGTCCGAAAATGTCGCACAAGGGACTGGACAAGCGCCGAAACTTGCGCAGAAGGGCGGCAGGGACCTTGGCGCGCTCCGTCGCGTCGCTTCACCTGGGAAAGAAACCATAATGGAACGTCGTAAATTGCTGGCCGCCTCCGGGGCGGCCGCGGCCGTGCTGCCTGTGCTCGCGGCCCCCGCACTGGCTCAGGCCATGCCCGAAATCCGCTGGCGCTGCGCGTCCAGCTTCCCCCGCGCGCTGGACACCATCTATGGCGCCGGCGAGCATGTCGCGCGCCGCGTGGCCGCGCTGACGGACAACAAGTTCCGCATCCAGGTCTTCCAGGCCGGCGAACTGGTGCCGGGCCTGGCCACGCTGGACGCGGTGCAG
This sequence comes from Rhodovarius lipocyclicus, assembly GCF_009900765.1. Taxonomy (GTDB): domain Bacteria; phylum Pseudomonadota; class Alphaproteobacteria; order Acetobacterales; family Acetobacteraceae; genus Rhodovarius; species Rhodovarius lipocyclicus. The sequence goes on along the minus strand of NZ_JAAABL010000041.1, from coordinate 5,477 downwards.
GGCGGCACGGTCGAATGCACCCACACCGCCAGCTATTACTTCGTGGGCAAGGACCCCACCTTCGCCTTCGACGGCACGGTGCCGTTCGGGATGAACTTCCGCCAGCTGAACTCCTGGCTGAACGCCGGCGGCGGGCGTGAGGTGCTGAAGCCCTTCTTCGAGACCTATGGCGTCGTCAGCCTGCAGGCCGGCAACACCGGCGCGCAGATGGGCGGCTGGTTCCGCCGCGAGATCCGCACGGTGGAAGACCTGCGCGGCCTGAAGTTCCGCATCGGCGGCTTCGCGGGGCAGGTGCTGGCCAAGCTGGGCGTCGTGGCCCAGCAGATCGCGGGCGGCGACATCTATCCGGCGCTGGAACGCGGCACGATCGACGCCGCCGAATGGGTCGGCCCGTATGACGACGAGAAGCTCGGCTTCCAGCGCGTGGCGCCCTACTACTACTTCCCCGGCTGGTGGGAAGGCGGGCTGAACCTCGCCCTGATCGCCAACAAGGCGAAGATGGAGGAGCTGCCGCCCCTGTACCGCGAGGCGCTGGAAAGCGCCTGCCGCGACGCCACCATCGAGACCATGGCGAAGTACGACCGCGTGAACCCGGAGGCACTGCGCCGCTTGGTGGCGGGCGGCGCGCAGCTGCGCCCCTTCCCCCGCCCGGTGATGGAGGCCTGCTATCGCGCGGCGATGGAGCTCTATGAGGAGACCTCCGCCGCCAACCCCCAGTTCAAGCGGGTGTGGGACCACTTCAAGGCCTATCGTGAGACGCAGCTGCAATGGTTCCGCGTGGCGGAAAACAGCTACGACAGCTTCGTCTACGCGATGCAGGCCCAGGAACAGCAGGCGAGGCGTTAAGACATGAAGGCGTTGCTGGCTTTCAGCCACGGGGTGGACTGGTTATCCGAAAGATTCGGCCGGATCGCGGACTGGATGGTGCTGGCTTCCTGCGCCATCTCGGCCGGCAACGCCTTTGTCCGTTACGGTATCTCCTACTCCTCCAACGCCTGGCTGGAGGTGCAGTGGTACCTCTTCGCCGGCATGGTCATGCTGGGCGCCTCCTACACGCTGAGGCGCAACGAGCATGTGCGGGTGGACCTGCTCTATGGCGCGGTGGGGCACAATGTGCGGCTCTGGATCGATATCCTGGGCTTCGTCCTGTTCATGCTGCCGGCCATGATGCTGCTGACCTGGATGACCTGGCCGTTCTTCCTGGACAGCTTCATGCGCAATGAGGGCAGCCCCAACGCGGGCGGCCTGCTGCGCTGGCCCGCCAAGCTGATCCTGCCGGTGGGCTTCGCCCTGCTGGTGCTGCAGGGCTTCTCCGAACTCATCAAGCGCATCGCGGTGCTGCGTGGTGTGGACATGGGCGTCGACGCCTTCCTCGAATACAAGAAGCCCGAACAATGACCCTGGAAATGATGCCGCCGCTGATGTTCGGCGGCCTGGTGCTGTTCCTGCTGATGGGCTTCCCGGCCGCGTTCAGCCTTTCGGCGGTGGGCCTGTTCTTCGGCTTCGTCTCCATCGAGCTGGGCTTCTTCAACGAAGCCTTCCTGGGCAACCTGCCGCTGCGCGTCTTCGGCATCCTGTCCAACGACCTGCTGCTGGCCATCCCGTTCTTCACGCTGATGGGCGCCATCCTGGAACGCTGCGGCCTGGCGGAGGACCTGCTGGAAGGCACCGGCCAGCTGTTCGGGAAAATCCCCGGCGGCCTGGCCTATGCCGTCATCCTGGTGGGTGCGGTGCTGGGCGCCATCACGGGCACGGTCGCGGCCTCGGTCATCGCCATGGGCATGATCAGCCTGCCGATCATGATGCGCTATGGCTACGACATGCGGATCGCCACCGGCGTCATCGCGGCGTCGGGCACCATCACGCAGGTCATCCCGCCCTCGCTGGTGCTGATCGTGCTGGGCGACCAGCTCGGCAAGAGCGTGGGCGACATGTACGCCGGCGCGATCGGGCCGAGCTTCCTGCAGATCCTGCTGTTCATGCTGTTCATCCTGGGCGTGTCGATCTTCGCGCCCCACAAGGTGCCGCCCCTGCCGCCGGAGGCGCTGCAGCCCCGCGGCTGGCCGCTGTACTGGCGCGTGCTGAAGGGCATGGTGCCGTCGATCGTGCTGATCTTCCTCGTGCTCGGCACCATCTTCCTGGGGCTGGCGACGCCCACGGAAGCGGGCGCGATGGGCGCGGTCGGCGCGGTCGGCCTGGCGGTGGCGCAGGGCACCTATTCCTGGAAGCTGCTGCGGGAGGCGATGGGCAACACCATGCGCATCACCTCCATGGTCATCTTCATCCTGATCGGCGCCACGGTGTTCAGCCTGGTGTTCCAGGGCGTGGACGGCAGCCACTGGATCGAGCACCTGTTGAGCCACCTGCCGGGCGGCAAGACGGGCTTCCTGATCTTCGTGAACATCTTCGTGTTCTTCCTGGCCTTCTTCCTCGACTTCTTCGAGATCGCCTTCATCGTGGTGCCCATGCTGGCCCCGGTGGCGGCGAACATGGGCATCGACCTGGTGTGGTTCGGCGTGCTGCTGTGCATCAACCTGCAGACCAGCTTCATGCACCCGCCCTTCGGCTTCGCGCTGTTCTATCTGCGCGGCATCGCGCCGCGCACGGTGCTGACGCGCGACATCTACTGGGGTGCGGTGCCCTGGCTGTTCCTGCAGCTGGCGCTGGTGGCCATCGTGATCGTGTGGCCCGAAAGCGTGACCTACTTCATCGACCACGGCCCGACGGTGGACCCCAGCACGGTCAGCATCGACGTGCCGATGCCCGAAGCACCGGACGACGACGCGGTGCCGGTGTTCCGGTAAGCGAAGGGGGGCGAAAGCCCCCCTTTTTTTAATTCAGCGGCACCTGCATGCGGGCCAGGGTCGGCCGCCACAGCTCCTGCTGCTGCAGCAGGAACTGGGCGAATTCCGCGGGCGTGCTGCCCACGATGTCCTGCGCCTCCCCATACAGCCGTTCCCGCAGGCGCGGGTCCATCAGGGCCTCGGCGGCCGCGCGGTGCAGGGTGTCGATGGCGGCCTGGGGCGTGCGGGCGGGGGCCAGCAGGCCGAACCAGCTCAGGGCCTCCAGCCCCGGGGCGAATTCGGCGAAGGCCGGCACGTCGGGCGTCTGCGGCATGCGCCGCGCGCCGGTCCAGCCCAGGATGCGGCCCTGGCCGTTGCGCTGCACCGGCACCGCCGTGCTGCCAGCCACCACCAGCAGGTCCAGGTTGCCCGCCACGAAATCATTCATCGCGGCGGCATCCCCGCGATAGGTCACGTCCTGCATCCGCAGGCCCAGGCGTTCCAGCACCATCAGCATGGCCACATTGGTCAGGGTGGTGGGGCCGTTGTGGCCATAGGTGATGGTGCCGGGGCTCGCCTTGGCACGGTCGATCAGCTCCTGCACCGATTTCGGCCCGTCCGGCCGCGCGATGACGGCGAAGGGATAGGTGCTGACCAGGCTGATCGGCGCGAAATCCTCGATGCGATAGGGCAGGTTGCGCTGCACGATCGGGTTGATCGTCAGCGTGGTGCCGGAGGACATGAGCAGCGTGTAGCCATCTGGCTGCGCGCGGGAGACATACTCGGCGCCGATGACCGTGTTGGCCCCGGGCCGGTTTTCCACCTGCACCGGGCGGCCGAGCACCTGGGTCATGCGCTCCGCCATCAGGCGGGTGACGACATCGGTGCTGCCGCCGGGGGCGAAGGGCACGATGATGGTGATGTTGCGGGCGGGATAGGCGGGCTGCGCCCAGGCGGGTATCGCCAGGCTGGGCGCGGCCAGCAGCGCGGACGCGCCCAGGGCGCGCCGGGTGATGCTGGACATGGTTTCCTCCGGTTTTATCCGGCCATGTCACAGCATGCGCCCCCTGGCGGCAAGGGCTACACGATCTGGTTCACCAGCGTCGCATCCCCCGCCCAGAACCGTTCCAGGTTCGCCAGCAGCAGGTCCACCACATTGTCCTCATAGGCGCAGGTCTCGCCGGCCGTGTGGGGGGTGATGAACACGTTGGGCAGGGTCCAGAGCGGGCTGGTCTCGGCCAGCGGTTCCTCCGCCGTCACGTCCAGCGCGGCACCCTTGATCTTGCCGCTGACCAGCGCCGCGATCAGCTCCGCCTCGTCGCACACCTTCCCGCGCGCGCAGTTGATCAGGTAGGCGCTGGGCTTCATCGCCGCCAGCGTGGTGGCGTTCATCAGCCCCGTCGTCTCGGCCGTCAGCGGGCAGACCAGCACCACCATGTCCGCGCGCGGCAGCAGGCTGGGCAGGGCGGCCATGCCATGCACTTCGTCGGCGCCCTCCGCCCCCGCCGCCGGGTTGGCGCGCACGCCGATCACATGCATCTCGAACGCCTTGGCCAGGCGGATCAGCCGCCCGCCGATGCGCCCCATGCCCACCACGACCAGCGTCTTGCCGGCCAGCTCGTCCTCGCGCGTCCAGAAATCGCTCTGCATGCCGCGCCAGAACTTCTTGTGCTGGTTGTCCCGCGCCTCCGGCAGGCGGCGGGTCAGGGCCAGCATCAGAGAGATCGCATGCTCGCTGACCGCCTTGGCGTTCACGCCCGCGGCACTGGCCAGGCGGATGCCCGCCGCCTTCAGCACCGCGCGGTCATACTGGTCCGTGCCCGCGGACATGGACTGCACGAAGCGCAGCTTCGGCGCCAGGGCCGGGATGTCGTTGCGCCACATGCCCGACAGGCTCAGCACATCGATCTCGGGCAGCATGGCGTCCAGCTCGGCGCGGCTGCGTGCCTCCAGCGTGCGGAAGCCCAGGCTGCGCGCGTCCAGCCGCGCCTTGCAGTTGTAGGCCACATGGGCGAAGCCGATGGTGATGGTCTCACGGGGTGGCAGCATGGGTGGTCTCCTCTGTCCGGCCTAGGGAACATGGGGCCGCGCGGCGCCGCAAGCTGCCGGAAAAACATTGCGGACTTGCCGCGAAGCCCCCAGAATCCCTCCCCGTGGCACAGGTGCAGCAAGACCAGCTTGTGAACTTCCAGCGGCGTGACGACGACACGCTCTGGGCCGTGGTGGCTTCCCTCGGCAAGAAAAGCCGGGTGGCGGAAGTGTTCCGCAACCGCGCCGCCGCACTCTCGGACATGACATGGCGCACCCAGCAGGTGCAGGCCTACGCCGAATTCCTGCGCCGCGCCGGACAACCGGTGCCGCATTACAGCCTGGCACCGATCCGCCGGGCGGACCTGCCACGGAAATGGACGCCGCTGCCGGCGCTGGGGTTTTTGCGGGGGGAGTATATTTGAGGGCGCTGCCCTCAAACTCCCGTTGAGGGGGAAATGACTTTCCCCCTCAAGCTCCCCCATTACTTTCCATCAGTTTGGGAACAGCGAAGAACCCGCGAAGGTTTTTCCGTTAAATAATAGGGCTTGTTGAGATTCATCGTGACCGTATGACGGCTGCGGCGAGATAGATCATGGCGGCGAATGAGCTGTCTGTTTTGTCGCTACGCAGTGCGATCCGTTTGAATTCCTTGAGTTTGGCGAA
>NZ_JAAABL010000040.1 GCF_009900765.1 Rhodovarius lipocyclicus | reverse complement strand
TAAGCCAAGGCGGCGGATGCCGCCGCCCGGCGCTTGAGGGGCAAAAAATTGCCAAGCGCCCGAACGGGCGCCGCCGGTAGTCCGGCGTAAGCCAAGGCGGCGGATGCCGCCGCCCGGCGCTTGAGGGGCAAAAAATTGCCAAGCGCCCGAACGGGCGCCGCCGGTAGTCCGGCGTAAGCCAAGGCGGCGGATGCCGCCGCCCGGCGCTTGAGGGCGGAAAAAATCCGCCGGCTGCCGAAGGCAGCCGGAGGGTTCAGGCTTCCACCTGCTCCACGGCCACCACTTCGGGAATGTAGTGGCGCAGCATGTTCTCCACCCCATGCTTCAGCGTGGCGCGGGAGGACGGGCAGCCAGAGCACGCGCCCTGCATCTTCAGTTTCACCACACCGTCACGGAAGCCGCGGAACACGATGTCGCCGCCGTCACCGGCCACCGCCGGGCGCACGCGCGTGTCCAGCAGGTCCTTGATGATGGCCACGACCTCGGCGTCGGCGGGGTCGATGTCCTCGGCGGTGCCGGGGTCGGCCTCGCCCTCGATCACCGGCAGGCCGGCCATGAAATGGGCCATGATGGCGGCCAGCACGGCCGGGCGCAGCTCACGCCAATCGGTCATGCCGTCCTTGGTCACGGTCACGAAATCGCCGCCCAGGAAGATGCGGGACACGCCGTCCAGCGCGAACAGCCGGGTGGCCAGCGGGCTGCGCACCGCATCCTCGGCCGAGGCGAAATCGGCCGTGCCCAGCGCCCCCATCACATCCTGGCCCGGCAGGAACTTCAGCGTGGCGGGGTTGGGGGTGCCTTCGGTCTCGATGAACATGCGTCAGCCCTCGGGGTCTATTCCAGACCGCATTTGGTCTGTTTCCGCCGCGCCCGCAAGGGCCGGGCGCGGCGCACGGCCTGCGGGGGGCACGGGGCAGCCTTGCCGTGGCCGCCCGGACACAGCCTTGACCCCGTTTCGCTGCGCTGCCACACGATCACTCGCACCGTCGGGGCTACATTCCCTGGGGAGCCATTCCGGGGTGCTCCCGGGGCAGCGACAAGAGGCCGAACCAAAGCCATGCGCGATAAGGGCGAATATCTCTTCACGTCGGAGAGCGTCTCCGAAGGCCATCCTGACAAGGTGGCGGACCGGATCAGCGACACCGTTCTGGACACCTTCCTGGAAGCCGATCCCTACGCGCGCGTCGCGTGTGAGACCCTGGTGACCACCAACCGCATCATCATCGCCGGCGAGACGCGCGGCCCGGGCAGCATCACGTCCGAGCTGCTGCTGCACAACGCCCGCATGGCGGTGCGCGACATCGGCTATGAGCAGGAAGGCTTCCATTGGGCCAACGCCCATGTCGAATGCCACCTGCATGCCCAGTCCGAGCACATCGCACAGGGCGTGGACGCGGCCGGCAACAAGGACGAAGGCGCCGGCGACCAGGGCATCATGTTCGGTTACGCCTGCACCGAGACGCCCGACCTGATGCCCGCCCCGCTGTACTACGCGCACCTGATCCTGCGCCGCATCAGCGAGCTGCGCCGCAATGGCGACCTGTCCGTGAAGGGCCTGCTGCCCGACGCGAAGAGCCAGGTGACCCTGCGCTATATCGACGGCAAGCCGGTCGGCGCCACCTCCATCGTGCTGTCCACCCAGCATGAGGAAGGTCTGGACCAGGCCCAGATCAAGGCGATGGTGAAGCCGCTGATCGAGAGCAGCCTGCCCGCCGGCTGGATGCCCGCCGACAGCGAGCTGTACGTGAACCCCACCGGGACCTTCGTGATCGGCGGCCCCGATGGCGATTGCGGCCTGACCGGGCGCAAGATCATCGTGGACACCTACGGCGGCGCGGCCCCGCATGGCGGCGGCGCGTTCTCCGGCAAGGACCCCACCAAGGTGGACCGTTCGGCCGCCTATGCCGCGCGCTATGTCGCCAAGAACGTCGTGGCCGCCGGTCTGGCCGAGAAGTGCACGATCCAGGTCAGCTACGCCATCGGCGTGGCCAAGCCCCTGTCGGTCTATTTCGACCTGCACGGCACGGCCAAGGACGTGGACGAGGAGAAGCTGGCGAAGGTGGTGCAGGAGCTGATCAACCTGTCCCCGCGCGGCATCCGTGAGCACCTGCACCTGAACCGCCCGATCTATGTCCCCACCTCCAGCTACGGCCATTTCGGCCGCACGCCGGACTTGGAGAAGGGCACCTTCACCTGGGAGAAGACCGACCTGGTGGATGAGCTGAAGCGCGCCTTCGGCCGCTGATTCTGGCCTGGGGTTACGTTGCTGGCTGCGCGAGGGCGAGGCATGGCATGCCTCGCCCTTATTCTTGTCTTGCAGAACCCGTTTGAGTTATAGAATCCAACCCTGAGGTTAGGATGTATTTCTCATGGCTGCGCAACTAAGCTCTGCTCTGGAATTCTTGGACTTGGACGGATGCTGGGCAGTTACATATCATTACACAAAAATTCCTGATGACAGCCCAGTCAATCATCTCTTCGCGGTACCGCTTCAAGCTTTTTTGGCGGTTCGCTGTGGTACTTTGGTTGGGCAGGACGCCATTGGTGGGATCTGGACAGGAAATTTATCGTGGCAGGCTGACGATAAAATCATAGCTGATTTCACCGTGACTCCCGGTTCGCATATGCCCATATGGCAAGTGCGGGATGATGGAACGCTCGTTTCGGGTCCGGTGCATTACCGTTTGTCGTTAGACGTGATTTCCGTGCCTCCACTTTTGGTGATAAAGGGGCGTAGAGACGCGGGTCCCTATCGTATTGAGGGACGGATGGAATTGAGGGATCGGTTCGATGGCGCTGATTTCCGACCTTAAGAATGCTACTGACGTTCAATTTGGATCGGCAGTCAAACTTGCTGAAATTGCGCAAGAATTGAACGCTCTGCGCATAGACCTTGAGAGTAAGGGGTGCATTGACGATGCGCGCCTTCTGAAGGGCGTAATTCAGGATTTATTGAATGAGGGCGAAAGCCTAACCCAGAACGCACGTCGAGTTGGTCGAGGTGTTGTAGATGCTATGCGCTTAACGTGGTAGGGTTTGATGAGGACTCCGCAAGAATTGCGGCGCTAAAAGAGCTTGCTACGGATGAGCGCAGGCAGTTCGATGAAAATGTAGGAAAAGCCCGAGAAGAAGACGAAAGTCGAAAATTCATAACTAGAATTGTGCTTTGGTCGTGGGTTGTTTCTTTGGTGGTAGCCACTTTTGTGAAAATATTTTTCCAGGAATCTTTTGCCGACGTGGCAGACCTAATTAAAACGGCTGTGTTGCCCTTGGTTACATTAGTTCTTGGTTATTATTTGAGCAGAGTTCGGTAATTTGGAATTCCCCACCTCGATACCAAATCGCCTGTATGGCCGCCGCCGTGGCCACAAGCTGCGCCCGAGGCAGGAACTGCTGCTGACCGAGGCCCTGCCGCGCATGCGCTTCGCGGGTCTGGATTTCGCGGCGGGTGCCAGCCAGACTTGGCTGGAGGTCGGCTTCGGCGGCGGCGAGCACACGCTGGCCCTGATGGCCGCCAACCCCGACACCGCCATCATCGCCAGCGAAGTATATGAGCACGGCCTGTGCTCCCTGCTGACGCAGATCATCCCGGACGGGCAGGAAGCCACCGCCCCCATCCCCGCCCGCCTGCGCCTGTGGCCGGAGGACGCGCGCGCCCTGCTGCTGTCCCTGCCGGAGGCCAGCCTGGACCGGATGTTCCTGATGTTCCCGGACCCCTGGCCCAAGGCGCGCCACACCAAGCGCCGCTTCGTGCACCCCGAGATCCTGCCCATCGTCGCCCGCGTGCTGAAGCCGGGCGCCATCTGGCGCATCGCCTCCGACGACCCGACCTATCAGGGCTGGGTGGAGGAAGTGCTGCGCCCCTCGCCCCTGTTCCGGGGCGCGGAGCCCGCACGCGCCCGCCCGCCCGGCTGGCCGCCGACGCGGTATGAGGCGAAGGCGATCGAGGCGGGCCGCACGCCCCTATACTGGGAGTGGGTGCGGGTATAGCGTCACCAACAGTTCACGGGTGCCGTGGCCGAGGTTTTGCCCGCGGATGCGCGCAAATGCCTGATTTTGCGGCGCAGCATCCTGATTTCGCCATATCACCCTTGCAACCAAGGGCTGCCGTGGTTTTGCCATCATGCTTATGTTAACGACCGCCGCCATAGACATGCGCGGCGGCGTCTGCCGCAGACAGGAATGAAAGGGCCGGGCCACCGCAAGGCGAGTCCGGGTTGAAGAATGGCCGGAGTGGACATCCTCGCGAGCGCGATGACGGGCGGCAACGCTGCCTATCTCGCTGACCTCTACGCGCGCTGGGTGGAAAAACCCGACAGCGTGGATGCCTCCTTCGCGGAGCTGTTCGCCGCGATGGGCGATGATGCCCATGCCGTGATGCAGGACGCCCTGGGCGCTTCCTGGCGGCCCCGCGCCCGCGGCGGCTTCGCCCCCGAGGAGCCGGTGCCCCCCGCCGCGAAGGACGCCAAGGGTGCCAAGGGCGGCAAGCCCGCCGCCGCCCCGGCCCCCGCCGCCGACCCCGAGGCCATCCGCCGCGCCCAGCTGGACAGCATCCGCGCCCTGATGCTGATCCGCAGCTATCGCGTCCGCGGCCATCTGGAAGCCCAGCTGGACCCGCTGGGCCTGCATGTGCCCAAGCCCCACCCGGAGCTTTCGCCGGAATTCTGGGGCTTCGGCCCGGCCGACATGGACCGCCCCATCTTCATCGATGGCGTGCTGGGCCTGGAGACCGCCTCCGTCCGCCAGATCCTGCAGGTGGTGCGCGCCACCTATTGCGGCCCGATCGGCGTGGAGTTCATGCACATCCAGGACCCCGGCCAGAAGGCCTGGATCCAGCAGCAGGTCGAGGGCGCGCCCTGGAACGGCGCCTTCGACAAGGCCGCCAAGCGCCACATCCTGACCCAGCTGACGGAGGCCGAGGGCTTCGAGGCGTTCTGCGCCAAGAAGTATGTCGGCACCAAGCGCTTCGGGCTTGAGGGCGGCGAGACCACCATCAACTCCGTCCAGACCGTGATCGAGACCGCCGCCGGCCTCGGCGTGAACGAGATCGCGATCGGCATGGCCCACCGTGGCCGCCTGAACGTCCTGGTGAACGTGGTGAAGAAGTCCTTCACCAAGGTGTTCAGCGAGTTCAAGGGCGCCAGCTACAAGCCCGACGACGTGCAGGGCTCGGGCGACGTGAAGTATCACCTCGGCACCAGCACCGATGTCGAGATCAACGGCCGCAAGGTCCATCTCTCGCTGCAGCCCAACCCCTCGCACCTGGAATGCGTGGACCCGGTGGTGGCCGGCAAGGTGCGCGCGCGCCAGGACATGGCGGGCGACGTGAAGGACCGCGGCACCGTCATGGGCATCCTGCTGCATGGCGACGCGGCCTTCGCCGGCCAGGGCGTGGTGTATGAGACGCTGGCGATGAGCCAGCTCGTCGGCTACCGCACCGGCGGCACGATCCATATCGTGACCAACAACCAGATCGGCTTCACCACCGTGCCGGCGCATGCCTATTCGGGCCTGTACTGCACCGATGTCGCCAAGAGCATCCAGGCGCCGATCCTGCACGTGAACGGCGACAACCCCGAAGCCGTGGTCTGGGCCAGCCGCCTGGCCGCCGAATACCGGCAGAAGTTCAAGGCCGACGTGGTGCTGGACATCGTCTGCTACCGCCGCCACGGCCACAACGAGAACGACGAGCCCGCCTTCACGCAGCCGGTCATGTACGCCCGCATCAAGGGGCTGAAGTCCACGCGCACCCTGTATGCCGAGCGCCTGGCGACCGAGGGCAGCATCCCGGCCGAGGAATCGAAGGCGATCCTCGACAGCTTCAACACGACGCTGGAGGAAGCCTTCCAGGCCTCCCAGGACTACAAGCCCAACAAGGCGGAGTGGCTGGAAGGCCATTGGACCGGCCTGAAGGCCGACAGCGGCGACGTGGAGCAGGAAGAGCCCACCGCCGTGTCGCTGGAAACCCTGCGCGAGGTGGGCGCGGGCCTGACCCGCGTGCCCGCCGACTTCGTGCTGAACCCCAAGATCGCCCGCCAGATGGAGGCCAAGAAGGCCTCCATCGACACCGGCGAGGGGCTGGACTGGGCGACCGGCGAGGCGCTGGCCTTCGGCACGCTGCTGCTGGAAGGCCACCGCGTGCGGCTTTCGGGTGAGGACGTGCAGCGCGGCACCTTCAGCCACCGCCACTGCGTGCTGGTGGACCAGAAGACGCAGACCGAATACGCGCCGCTGAACTACCTCAAGGAAGGCCAGCCGAAGTTCGAGGCCTTCAACTCCCTGCTCTCCGAGTTCGGCGTGCTGGGCTTCGACTACGGCTACTCGCTGGCCGACCCCAACTCCCTGGTGCTGTGGGAAGGCCAGTTCGGTGACTTCGCGAACGGCGCCCAGGTCATCATCGACCAGTTCATCGCCAGCGCGGAAACCAAGTGGCTGCGCATGTCGGGCCTGGTGATGCTGCTGCCGCATGGCTACGAAGGCCAGGGCCCCGAGCATTCCTCGGCGCGCCTGGAGCGCTATCTGCAGCTGTGCGCGGAACGCAACATGCGGGTGTGCAACTTCACCACCCCCGCCAACTACTTCCACGCGCTGCGCCGCCAGCTGAAGGCGAACTATCGCAAGCCGCTGATCGTGATGTCGCCGAAGTCGCTGCTGCGGCACAAGCTGGCGGTGTCCTCGCTGGCGGAATTCGGCCCCGGCACCTCCTTCCGCCACGTGATCCCCGAGATCGACGCGATCGCGCCCGAGGAGAATGTGAAGCGCGTCGTGCTCTGCACCGGCAAGGTCTACTACGACCTGCTGCAGGCCCGCCGCGACGCCAAGGTGCAGGATGTGGCGCTGGTGCGCGTGGAGCAGATGTTCCCGTTCCCGGCGAAGTCCCTGGCGGCCACCCTCGCGCCCTACAAGAACGCGGAAGTGGTGTGGTGCCAGGAGGAGCCTGAGAACATGGGCGCCTGGACCTTCCTCGACCGCAAGATCGAGAAGGTGCTGCTGAAGCTGGACATCAAGGCCAAGCGCCCCGGCTACATCGGCCGCGAGGAAGCCGCGAGCCCGGCCACCGGCCTGGCGAAGGTGCACGCCGCCGAACAGGATACCCTGGTGAAGCAGGCTCTCGGCCTGTAAAACGCCGCCAACGAGACGAGGCTAGAGACTGATGACCGAGATCCTGGTGCCCACCCTGGGCGAGAGTGTCAGCACGGCTACCGTGGCGCGCTGGTTGAAGCAGGCCGGTGAGGCCGTGGCCGCCGACGAGCCGCTGGTTGAGCTGGAGACCGACAAGGTCACCGTCGAGGTGAACGCGCCGGCCGCCGGCGTGCTGGAAGCCATCGCGGCCGCCGAGGGCGCCGAGGTCGAGCCCGGCGCCGTGCTGGGCAGCATCGCCGAGGGTGCCGGCAACGCCGCGGCCAAGCCCGTCGGCACCGCCGGCGGTTCCGTGACGGGTGCGGCCACCGCCGCCGCCCCGCCGCCGGCCCCGGCCCCCGTGCCGGCCGCGCCCGCCCCGGCGCCCGCTGCCGCCTCGGCCCACGCGCCGCTGCCGGCCGCCGCCAAGCTGATGGCTGAGAACAACATCACCCCGGGCCAGATCGGCCCCGGCTCGGCCAAGGATGGCCGGGTGGCGAAGGGCGATGTGCTGTCCTTCCTGGCCAACCCGCCGGCCGCCGCCGCTTCCGCCCCCGCCGCCAAGGCCGCCCGCGTGCTGCTGCCCGGCGAGGAGCGCGTGAAGATGACCAAGCTGCGCGCGACCATCGCGCGCCGCCTGAAGGAAGCGCAGAACACCGCCGCCATGCTGACCACCTTCAACGAGGTGGACATGGGTGCCGCGATGGCTCTCCGCGCCGAATACAAGGAAGCCTTCGAGAAGAAGCACGGCACGCGGCTGGGCTTCATGTCCTTCTTCGTGCGGGCCTGCGTGGTCGCGCTGAAGGAATTCCCGGCGGTCAACGCCGAGATCGACGGCGACAGCGTGGTCTACAAGAACTTCGTCAACATGGGCGTGGCCGTGGGTGGCCCGAACGGCCTGGTCGTGCCCGTGGTGAAGAACGCCGACCAGCTGTCCTTCGCCGGGATCGAGAAGACAATCTCCGATTTCGGCAAGCGGGTGCGTGACGGCCAGCTGAAGCTGGAGGAGATGGCGGGCGGCAGCTTCACCATCACCAATGGCGGCGTGTATGGCAGCCTGATGTCCACCCCCATCCTGAACCCGCCGCAGTCCGGCATCCTGGGCATGCACAAGATCCAGGAACGCCCGATGGCCGTGGGCGGCAAGGTGGAAATCCGCCCGATGATGTACCTTGCCCTCAGCTACGATCACCGCATCGTGGACGGCAAGGAAGCCGTGAGCTTCCTGGTGCGGGTCAAGGAGTGCATCGAAGACCCGCGCCGCCTGATCCTGGACATCTGAACCAAGGCAGGGCCGGAACCCACCGGCCCGCCACCGCTCGGCAAGGGTCCGCTTTCGGCGGGCCCTTTCTCGCGGATTGGGGCATCACTCTTTCACACGGATACACGCCCATGCGCTCGCGCGAAGGCCAGCTCAGCGACAACCGACCCATCCCGCGCAACCGGCTGGAGAAGGAAAAGCAGCTGAGGGACCTCAAGGAGGTCTATACCAACCTCAAGCCGCACACCTCGCCGGAACTGCGTGGCTCGATCGCCACCAAGATCCGCGAGCTGATCGAGGAACTGAAGCAGCCCGCGCCGCCGCCGCGTGAGGAACGCGGCCCGCGCCGGCCGCCGCGCCGGGAACCGCGCAAGTTCTGAAGAGGTTGGGGAGGCGCCGCCTCCCCAAACCCCTGCGGGAAGTTTGGGGTGGGTTCACCCCGCCCCGCCCATCTCCCTTCGTGCCCCCAGCCTGGTCTCCCCTTCTTCCACCGGCTGGTCCACGTCGATGCTCACCACCACCGACATCCCCGGGCTGACCAGCCCCGCCATCGGCTGGCCCGGGTCGATCGCGATCCGCACCGGCAGGCGTTGCGCCACCTTGGTGAAGTTGCCGGTCGCGTTGTCGGCCCGGATCACGCTGAATTCCGACCCCGCCGCCGGCGAGAACCGTTCCACATGCCCGCTGAGCGCCAGCCCCCCCAGCGCGTCCACGCGCAGGGTGGCGGCCTGGCCCGGGTGCATGCCGGCGATCTGGTTTTCCTTGTAGTTCGCGATCACCCACACCTGGTCTGGCACCAGGGCGGTCAGCTGCGTGCCGGGGGCCACGTATTGGCCCAGCCGCGCGCCGATCTCGCCCAGGCGGCCGTCGCGCGGGGCGACGACGCGGGTGTTGCCCAGGTCGATTTCCGCCAGGTGCACGGCGGCCTCGGCGCCACGGATGGTGGCTTCCAGGTTCGGGCGCAGCCCCAGGGTTTCGGCCAGGGCGCGCTCGGCCACCAGATGCGCGGCGCGGGCCTGTTCCAGCCCGACCTCGGCCTGGCGTTCGGCCGCGCGCAGGTCATCCCCGCGTGAGCGGGACTGCACATTGCTTTCCAGCAGCGGGATGACGCGGCGCAGGTCCAGCTGGGCCTTGGCCAGCACCACCTCGGCATTGTGGATCTGGGCGGTGGCGACGGCCACCGCGGCCTCCCGCGATTGGCGTTGCAGGTCCAGGCTGGCCAGTGCCGCGCGGGCGGCGGCGAGGCTGGCCTGCGCCTGGTCCAGCCGGGCGCGATAGCTGCGGTCGTCGATCCGCGCGATCAGGTCGCCCGCGCGGATCTCCGCATAGTCCTGCACCGGGATCTCGACGATATAGCCCGCCACCTGCGGGCTGATGGTGGTGACGGCGCCGCGCACATAGGCGTTGTCCGTGATCTGCACCGAGGAGGTGAAGGGCGGCAGCCCCCAGGCATGCAGCGCGAATAGCGCCCCCGCAAGGCCGCAGCCCAGCACGGGCAGGATGGTGAGGAGGAAACGTTTCATGGGTCAGGCTGTCTTGTGGGGGGCGGCGGCGCGCAGGGCGGCCATCGCCCGGTGAAGGAGCAGGGCGAGCAGCATCAGCAAGGCGGCCGCGGCCACGGCGAGGAACAGGTCGTTGTAGGCCAGCACATAGGCCTCCCGCGTCGCGAGCTGGCCGAGGCGGGCCAGCCCCTGGGCATCGCGCTGGGCGGTGTCCTCCAGCACGGGGCGCAGGCCGGCGCCGTATTGCTGCACGCGCAGCGCGATGTTGGGGTTCTGCAGGGTCAGGCTGGCCACGATGTGGCTGGAATGGAACTTCTCCCGGATCGTGACGAAGGTGCCGAGCACGGCGGACCCGATCTGCTGGCCCAGCACCTGGGAGGCGAGGAACAGCGCCAGGTAGCTCATCAGGAAGCGCGGGCCGGTGCGGAACACCCAGGCCAGGCTCCAGGCCATGGCGGCGGGCAGGAACAGGGCGGTGCCGAAGGCGATCAGCCCCTGCGGCAGGTAGAATTCCGGCGGGCGGGTCAGGCTGGTGGAGAAGCTTTCCATCCAGGCGCCGAGCGCGATGCAGGCCAGCCCCACGGCATGCAGCGCCGGCGCGCGTTGCGGCGCGACCAGCACGCAGCTGATGGCCGTGCCCGCCAGCGTGCCGGCGATGATGGCCATCTGCATGCCCTGCATGTTCTCGTTCAGCAGGCCCAGATTCTGGAAGAAGCCGACCGCGCCGGTCACGGGCTCCGCCATCACGAAGCGCGCGGCCAGCATGGTGGCGGTGAACAGCAGCATGGTGGGCTGGGCCATCCAGCGCAGTTCCAGCATGGGCTGGGCGCGGTTCAGTTCGATGGCGGCGGCGCTGGCCAGCAGCATCACCGCCCCCGCCAGGCACCAGCCCAGCCACGGGGCCTCGAACCACCAGTACAGCCGCCCCAGGCTGAGCACGAGGCTGAGCAGCCCCATCCCCAGCATCAGCATCGGGAAGCTGATGGCATCGGGCAGGCCGAACACCTTGCTGCGCGGGTTGGGCGGCAGGCGCAGCATCAGCACGATGGCCAGGCTGAGCAGGGCCAGGCCGCATTCCAGCGTGTTCAGACCCTCCCACCCCGCATGGTCCAGGACGTGCGGCGAGAGCAGCCGCGCCAGCGGCGGGGCGATCTGGGAGCCGAGCAGCCCCACGCTGAGCCCGACCGAGAGCTTGAAGCGCTGCGCCAGCACGCTGACGGTATAGAGGAAGGCGAGGGTGCTGAGGGGCGCCGCCGCGAAGCCCGCCGCCGCGCGCAGGGCGACCATGCTGGGGAAGTCCCGCACCAGCGGGTGCAGCAGGGACAGGGCGGCGAACAGGGCCAGCCCGGCCTCGGTGAACACGCGCAGGCCGAACTGGGTGCGCACCTTGTACAGCAGCAGGGTGGCGGTGATGTTGGTGGCGGTATAGGCGGCGGTCAGCCACTGCGCCTCATTCGCCGTGACCAGGAACTGCCCCTGGATGGCCTGGGCGTTGCTGGCGACGAACTGGTTGCCCAGCCCCTGGGTCAGGCCCAGCGTCAGGGCGGCCGCGATGTGCAGGGCGACACGGAGCGGCCCTGGTGGCGGGGGCTCGCTCACGCCCCTTCCTCAAGCTGCTCGGCGATGCCGCGCAGCACCTCGGTCGCCAGGGCCAGCTTGTCGGGCGGGACATGGCGCAGCACGCGGTGCGCCTCGGCGGCGAAGGCGGCTTCCAGCTCATCCACCATCGGCAGGGCGGCGGGGGACAGGATCAGGCGGTTGGCGCGGCGGTTGCCCTCGATGGGTTCGCGGCGGATCAGGCCCTGTTCCTCCAGCGCGTCCAGGATGCGCACCATGGTGGGGTGTTCGACCATCAGCTGCTCGGTCAGCTCGCGCTGGGTCATGCCCTCCGGCCGGCGGGCGAGATAGACGAGGGCGCGGGCGCGCACCAGGGTCTGGCCCTGGGCCTTCAGCTCCGCATCGAAGCGGGTGCGCCAGCGCAGGGTCACGCGGCGGAGCTGGTCGATGAAGAAGGCCTCGGGGTTCATGCGGGCAATATATGTAGCTTGCTACGTATAGCAAGCTACAGAATGTCCAGGCCGAGGCCGGGCGTCAGAAGCCAGCCAGGCGCATCGGCTCCCGATGCGGGAATTCCGCGAAGATGCGGTCCCAGCTCTGCACATGGCCGTCGGGCGCGTCGTCGAAGGGGGCGAGGCGGCGCAGATAGCGGTTGGCCAGGCGCGGGGTGGCCCAGTCCGGCTCCTGCCGGTCCTGGGGCTGGATCAGGACCAGGACGAAGTTGCGCACCTCGCCATGATAACGGCCGAGCAGTTCCATCAGATGCTCCCCGATGGCGCGCGCGTCCGGCTCCTCGGTGCGGTGGAAATAGGCGACGGGCTCGCCGCTTGCGGCGATGGCCGCGAATTTGTCGAGCAGATAGCCGACCTTCACCCGGAACTCCGCCAGCTTGCCGGCGAAGGCCGGGTCGTCGTGCGGGTTGGGCGTGGCGAAGGGGGAGTGGAAGGAATAGCCGTGCGAGGCATCGCGGACCAGCACGCCGTCGCCATGGTCGCTGAGGTTCCCGGGCTGCAGGATGCCCGCGAAGCGGCTGTCCAGCAGCGAGCTCAGGGCCGCCAGCGGGGTGATGTTCCAGGAGAAGAAGCTGGAACTGTCACGCCCGAGGACGCGGCGCATCTGGAAGGCCACCTCGCAGTTGAAGCCCAGGGACACCCAGTGCGAGAAGGCTTGCGTCATGGCCATGCCATAGCATCTGGCCACCACGCGATGAAGCCGGAAGCGCGGGTGGCCTCAGCCCAGCGCGCGCTTGCCGCGCCGCTGCCGGCCGATCATGCCGCGCAGCAGGGTCTTCAGCGCGACCGCGTCGATATCCGGGTGGCGGGCCAGCACTTCCTGCTCATGCTTCTTGGCGCTGGCGAGCAGTTCGTTCACCACCGTCTCGCCGCGGCTGGTCATCTGGATGCGCACCACGCGGCGGTCCTTGGGGTCCGGCAGGCGCTTCACCAGATTGTCGCGCACCATGCGGTCCAGCAGCTTGGTCATGGTGGGCTGCTGCAGCAGGCAGGCATCGGCCAGGCCGCTGACGGTCTCACCCGGGCTGCCGGCCAGGGTGGCCAGCACGCGCCACACCGGCACCTGCACCCCCGCGCGGCGCAGCACGCCGTGGAATTCGGTGGAAATGACGTGAGAGGCCCGCGCCAGCAGATAGAGCAGGTAATCGTCGATGAAACGCTGCGCCGACACCGGGGCGGGCGCCGCCGTGGCTGCCCCCTGGGTTGAAATCGTGGCTAACACCATGTCGCGCGCTCCCCTGCCGCGTATCACTCAAATCAATGACAACGTGACGCTTCGGGTATGGCATTCTCAGCGGCCAAGGTGCTTTCGACCTCTCCCACCGATAACGATCAACCTTTGGCCCTGTAGATAAACAATGGCTGAACGAGCGACTTCCTGCAATAGTTACCACTGGACATACATGAATATTCATGCTACTAATCGCTTGATTTCGCCTTACAAATAGGAAATGCGGGTGATTTTCCATTCCTAAGAATGGAAAGTGCAAAAAAACTGCACATTGGTGGGAGCAAGGAATTTGTTGACGGACCGTATTGAATCGGGTTGGCTTGACGTTTTCGCCTCCGCGATCGCCCTGTGCAAGCCTGCCCCGGGCGAGGCCGTGTGCCTGCTGGCCGAAACCCAATCCCGCCCGCTGAACCTGGAACTGGCCGAGCTGGCCTGCCTGCGCCTCGGCCTGCGCCCCTTCCGTTGCGTGCTGCCCACGCCGCCCGGCACGGCGCCGGTGCCCGTGCGCTCCACCGGGGCCTCCCGCGCCATCCAGCACCACCCGGCGGCGCTGGCCGCCATCAAGGCCAGCCCCCTGGTGCTGGACCTGACGCTGGAGGGGCTGCTGCACGCCCCTGAACTGAAAGAGATCCTGACCGCCGGCAGCCGCGTGCTGATGATCAGCAACGAGCACCCGGAGGCCCTGGCCCGCCTGGTGCCGCAGCCCGGCGATGAGCCCCTGGTGAAGGCCGCCGTGAAGCGCGCCCGCGCGGCCAGGCACATGCGCGTCACCTCCGCCGCCGGCACGGCGCTGGAGGTCAGCCTGGACCGTGCCATCACCGCGGGCGTCTGGGGCTGGACCGACCGGCCCGGCACCATCGCCCATTGGCCGGGCGGGGTGGTCGTCAGCTTTCCCGCCGCCGGCAGCGTGAATGGCCGGCTGGTGCTGGATGCGGGGGATGTGAACCTCACTTTCAAGCGCTACCTGCAATCCCCGGTGGCGCTGACGATCGAGGACGACCACATCACCGCCATCGAGGGCAGCGGCACCGACGCCATGCTGATGCGCCGCTATCTGGAGGCCTGGGGCGACCGGGCGGCCTATGCCGTCTCCCATGTCGGCTGGGGGCTGAACCCCCGCGCGCGGTATGAGGCCCTGGCCATGTACGACCAGCGCGACACCAACGGCACGGAGCTGCGGGCGGTGGCGGGCAATTTCCTGTTCTCGACCGGCGCCAATGAATTCGCGGGCCGCTACACGGAGGGGCATTTCGACATCCCCGTCTTCAACACCACCATCGAGCTGGACGGCGAGGCGGTGGTGCGGGACGGCGTGGTGCTGTGACGCCCTTCCTGGCCTGGGGCGCGGGCGCGCCCCTCATCTGCCTGCACGGCATCGGTGGCGCGGCCGAATTGTGGGCCGCCACCGCCGCCGCGCTGCCCGGCCACCGGGTGCTGGCCTGGCACCAGCCGGGCTATGGCGGCACCCCGCTGCCGCCCGGCCTGTCCTTCCCGCTGCTGGCCGACATGCTGGCCGAACAGCTGACCGCCGAGGGAATCGATTCGGCCGATTTTGTCGGACATTCCATGGGCGGTATGATCGCGCTGGAACTGGCGATCCGGCATCCGGCGCGCATCCGCACCTTGCTGCCCTATGCCACCACCCCGGCCTTCGGCGGCAAGGACCCGGCCTTTGCCCAGGATTTCCTGACCAAGCGCCTGGCGCCGCTGGATGCGGGAAAAACCATGGCCGAATGCGCGGGCGGGCTGGTGCGCGGCATGTGCGCCCCGGGGGCGGACCCCGCCGCCGAACCCGCCGCCATCGCCGCGATGGCCGCGGTGCCGGAGGCGACCTATCGCGCCACCCTGGCGTGCCTGACCACCTTCGACCGCCGCGCGGCCCTGTCCGGCATCGCGCACCGCACCCGCGCCATCGCGGGCGCCGAGGACCAGGTGGCCCCCGCCCGCACCATGCAGCGCATGATCGAGGCGATGCCCGACGCCAGCCTCACCCTCATTCCCGGCGCGGGGCATCTGCCGCACCTGGAACAGCCCGCCGCCTTTCACGCCACGCTCCGCTCCCTGCTGCAGGATTGACCATGGACCAGCCGCTTGCCCGTCCCGACGCGCCGATCTTCGAGCCGCGCGCCTTCCGCCTGACCCCGCTGGAAACCGAGCTGACCGCCCGCGCCCGCGAATTCGGCGCCCGCGTGCTGGCGCCGCGCGCCGCGCGCTGGGACCGCGAGGCGACCTTCCCCATCGACAATTACCGGGACATGCACCGCGAGGGCTGGCTGGGCGTCTGCATCCCCCAGGAGGACGGCGGGCTGGGCGCCGATTTCCGCGCCTATTGCCTGACGGCGGCCGAACTCGGCCGGTATTGCGGCGCCACCGCGCTGACCTGGAACATGCATGTGTGCAGCACGCTGTGGACCGGCATGCTGACCGACGACCTGGAGATGCCGGCCGATATCCGCGCCCAGCACCATGAGCGCCGCCTGGTGCATTACCGCCGCATCCTGAAGGATGGCGCCATCTACTCCCAGCCCTTCTCGGAGGGCGGGGCGGCCGCCGCCGGCACCATCGCCTTCGGCACCAACGCCACGAAGGTGGAGGGCGGCTGGAAGATCAACGGCAAGAAGATCTTCGCCTCGCTGGCGGGCCACGCCGATTTCTATGGCGTGCTGTGCACGGATGTGACGGACGGCACCTCCTCCCGCCGGAACACGCTGTACATGGCCGTGCCGGCCGATGCCCCGGGCGTGACCGTGGCGGGCGAGTGGGACCCGCTGGGGATGCGCGGCACCGTGTCCCGCAACCTGCTGTTCCAAGATGTGTTCGTGCCGGACGACGCGGCGCTGATGCCCTCCGGCCTGTATTTCCAGGCGGCCAGCCGCTGGCCGCACATGTTCATGACGCTGACGCCTACCTACATGGGCATCGCCCAGGCGGCCTATGACTTCACCGTGCGCTATCTGCGCGGCGAGCAGCCCGGCACGCCCCCGGTGAAGCGCCGCATGTACCCCACCAAGCAGATCGCGGTGGCGGAGATGCGGGTGATGCTGGAACAGACCAAGGCGCTGTGGTTCCAGGCGATTTCCGAGGCCAGCGCCGATCCCGGCCGCGATTCCATGCTGCGCGCCCTGGCGGCGCAGAACACGGTGATGGAAAATGCCAATGCATTGGCCGCCAAGGCCGTGCGGACCTGCGGGGGCCAATCCATGCTGAAATCCCTGCCGCTGGAACGGCTGTACCGGGACAGCCGCTGCGGCTCCCTGATGCTGCCCTGGACGGCGGAGATCTGCATCGACCGCCTGGGCCGTGAGACCCTGTATGAGCGCGGCGAAACGGATGACCAGTAACGTTATTCCTTTCCCCGGCCGCCGCCCCGCCCCCCGGCTGGTTCCGGTTCCGCCGCCCGCCCCCGCATCCCTGTGGGCGGCGTTCGAGGACGTGGCGCTCCGCCACCCCACCCGCCGCGCCATCCGCGACGCCGACGGCACGCTGACCTTCGCGCAGCTGCACGGCGTGGCCACCCAGCTGGCCCGCGTGCTGGAGCGCGAGGCGGCGCGCGATCCCTCCCGCCCGCATATCGGCATGCTGGGGCAGAACGGCGCGGTGCACCTGGCCACGCTGCTGGCCTGTGCCCGGGCGGGGCTGGCCATGGTGCCCATCAACTGGCGCCTGGCCGAGGAGGAATGGTGCTGGATCGCCGATGACGCCCGGCTGGCCGCTGTGGTCGAGGGCTTCGGCCACCGCATGCCCGAGCGCTTCATGCTGGAGCGCGGCATCGGCACCATCGGGGCCTCCACCTGGCGGATGCTGCCGCGGGAGCCGCTGCCGGGCCCGGCCCGGGGCTCCGCGGAGGCGCCGGTGCTGATCTGCTATACCTCCGGCACCACGGGCCGGCCCAAGGGCGCGGTGCTGACGCAGGCGGCGATGCTGGCCAATGCCCGCAACGCGCAATCCCTGTTCGGCATGGCCGAGGCCGACCGCGTGCTGACCATGCTGCCGCTGTTCCATGTCGGCGGGCTGAACATCCAGACCCTGCCGGCGCTGCTGGCCGGGTCCGAGATCATCCTGCACCAGAAATTCGACGCCGAGGCCTTCTTCGACTGCATGGCGCGCGACCGGCCCAGCCTGACACTGGTGGTGCCCGCCATCATGGCGGCGCTGATCCGCCATCCGCGCTGGACGGGGGCGGATCTGTCCTGCCTGCGGGCGGCGGGCGCCGGGTCCTCCGACGTGCCGGTGGAACTGATCGAGGCCTTCCACGCCAAGGGCGTGCCGGTCCAGCAGGTCTATGGCAGCACGGAAACCGCGCCCATCGCCGTGGCGCAGACGCGTGAGGAAGCGCTGGCCGCCCCCGGCTCGATCGGCACCGCCGCCCCGTTCGGGGAAGCGATGATCGCGGAGAATGGCGAGATCCTGGTGCGCGGCCCGCACATCATGCGCGGCTACTGGAACAACGACGCCGCGACGCGGGAGGCCTTCACGCCAGAGGGCTGGTACCGCACCGGCGACATGGGCCGCATCGACGCGGATGGCCGCTTCTGGTTCACCGACCGGCTGAAGCACATCATCATCTCGGGCGGGGAGAACATCTCCCCCGCCGAGGTGGAGCGCGTGCTGCGGGAGGCCCCGGGTGTGGCCGAATGCGCGGTGGTCGGCCGCCCCGATCCGCGCTGGGGCGAGGTGCCGGTGGCCGTGGTGGTGCCGGGCCCGGGCTTCGACGCCGAGGCGGCGCTGCGCCATTTCGACGGCCGCTTGGCGCGCTTCAAGCACCCGCGCGCCGTGGTGGTGGTGGACAGCCTGCCGCGCACGGCGCTGGGCAAGGTCAGCCTGCCGGAACTGCGGCGGATGCTGGAAGGGGAGTAGGCGCTACCAGCGCCGGCCCCAGCCGCCGCCCCGGTAATAGCCGCCATAGCCATAGTAGCGCGGCGCGTAATACCCGCCATAGCCGTAGTAATACGGGCGCGGCGCGACCACGACCGGCGCCACCGCGACAGGCGCGGGCGCCACCGTGCCGTCCGGATACACGGCACACCCCGCCAGACCGGCGGCGGTGACCAGCAGCAGCATGATCTTGCGCATGGCATGCTCCCTTCGCCGGGACAGGCCCCGGTCGTTTCCGTGCATATAGGATGCCGTTTTCGGCACAAATGGGGCGAGCGTGTAAGAAGTGGTAACGCGGGCCCGCCTCAGATCAGGCACAGCGCCCTGAGTTCCCGCGCCATCTCCGGCGGCAGCGCGTCCAGCCCATCCGTGGGGCCGGTGGCGCCCAGATCGGGCGGTGCTGCTTCCGGCGCCAGATAGCGCCAGCCCTGGAAGGGGCGCATGGCGCGCGCCTGCACCGGCACCAGCTCCGGGTCCAGCACCAGGCCGGTGCAGGGGGTGCCGTCGTCCCACTTGTCCTCGGCGATATCGACCAAGCGCTGCCGCACCAGCACATGCCCCTGGATCACCCAGTACAGGCTGCCGCCCGCCAGCAGCTCGTCCCGGCGCTTGGGGGCCATGCGCGTCTGGTGGCGCAGCGGCGGGTCGTTCGCCAGCCGCGCGGCCTGCAGCGCCGCCAGATGCGCCACGTCCCGCACGCCCACGCAGAGTTTCACCATGTTCAGCATCGTGGACTGAGGATGGGGGGCCGGGTGGAGTCGGGCAAGGGGAAGCCGGGTCTGGTCGCGGTATCACCCGGGTGTGTGATGTCCGCCCGGGCGGCGCCCGCTAGGATCGCCGGCATGCAGACCCAGGCCGAAGCCCCCCGCCCGCCTGCCCCGCCGCCGCCGCCGGGTGGCTGGAAGCGGGCGCTGGGAACCGTGCTGAGAACACTGATATT
Source organism: Rhodovarius lipocyclicus (assembly GCF_009900765.1). Taxonomy (GTDB): domain Bacteria; phylum Pseudomonadota; class Alphaproteobacteria; order Acetobacterales; family Acetobacteraceae; genus Rhodovarius; species Rhodovarius lipocyclicus. The sequence continues at coordinate 13,635 of NZ_JAAABL010000040.1, read as the reverse complement.
CGGTGCGATGCTCGCCGGCATGGGCCTGTATGTCCTGCCTGATCTGATCGCCGATTGGCGCATCCGGGCCACGGCGGTGCCGGTGGCGGGCGCGCGCGTGGACAACGGCTCCTGCAGTTCCAAGCTGGTGCTGCACATCTGCGACGCGACGCTGACCGTGCCGGGCAAGCCGCGCGCCCTGTCGCGCCACGTGAACTACGTGTTCGCCGACCTCCATTGGGGCGGTTACACGGTGCATGTGCTGGCCGACCCGGCGCACCCCGAACTGCCCACCACCAGCCTGGCGCTGGACAGGATCTGGAGCCGCACCCTCACCCTGCTGGTGGCGGGCGGCATGCTGCTGGCGCTGGTGCTGGGCCCGGCGATCGCCCTGTTCCGGCGCCGCTGAGGGGCGGGGCCAAAGGGGCGGGGGCTAGGCCCCCGCGCCATGTCACACCGCCAGGCTCATCCCCAGCGCGGGCTTCGCACCCTCAGGCAGCGGGCAGACATAGGGCTGCACGGCCATGCGCTCCGCATGCTCGGCCTTGGCGGCCGCCAGCGTCGCCGGGTCCTTGAAGGCATCGACGGCGACGCCCGCCATCGCCTTGGCCACATGCACCATGCCCTTATGGGCGGCCGGCAGCTTGCCCTGGCCGGTCAGCTGCCAGGAATGGCCCGGCGTGCCGATGGCATAGGTGGCGCCGCGCGCCTGCACGGTCGGCACCTTCCAGCTCACATCGCCCACATCGGTGCTGCCGATCATCTTCTCGGGCTTCGCGTCGCGCGGCACCACGATGTCGCACAGGGAGACACCCTTGCGCTCCGGCACGCCGGCGCGGCGCCAGGCGCTGCTGATGTCCTCGGCCGACAGCGTCGCCTGGAATTCGGCGGCGCGCGCGCGGTCCAGGTCGTCGAAGGGCACGGGGCCCAGCCGCTCCAGGTTCCGCTGCATCACCTCCTCCAGCACCTTGTTGCCGAGCAGGTTGGACACGGCGGAGATCACCCGCGTCTCCACCTTCGTCTCGGTCATCAGGGCCGCGCCGTCGGAGATTTTCCGCACCCGCGTCACCAGCTGGTTCAGCTCCGTCACGTCACGCGCGCGGATCAGGTAGCGCACGGTGGCCTTGGGCTGCACCACGTTCGGCGCCACGCCGCCGGCATCGAGGTAGGCGTAGTGGATGCGCGCGTCGCTGGGCATGTGCTCACGCATGTAGTTCACGCCGACGCTCATCAGCTCCACGGCATCCAGCGCCGAACGGCCCAGATGCGGCGCGGCGGCGGCATGGCTGGCGCGGCCGGTGAAGGTGAAGTCGATGCGGGTGTTGGCCAGCGACAGCGGCTCATTCAGCCCATGGAAGGCGCTGGGGTGCCAGCAGATCGCCATGTCCACGTCGTCGAAGGCGCCGTCGCGAACAAGAAATCCTTTCGCGGCGCCGCCTTCCTCGGCCGGGCAGCCGTAGTAGCGCACGCGGCCGGGGATGTTGTTGGCCTTCAGCCAGTCCTTCACCGCGATGGCGGCGAGCATGGAGGCCGAGCCCAGCAAGTTGTGGCCGCAGCCATGGCCGGTGCCGTCGCCGGGCGTCGGGCGGGGTTCGGCCACGCCCGATTCCTGGGACAGGCCGGGCAGCGCGTCGTATTCGCCCAGGATGGCGATCACGGGGCCACCCTCGCCGGCCTCACCCATCACGGCGGTGGGGATGCCCGTCAGGTTCTCCGTCACGCGGAAGCCGTGGTCGTACAGCGCCTTGGTGTGCTCGGCGCAGCTGCGGTGCTCGTTGTAGCACAGCTCCGGCATGCCCCAGATGCGGTCAGAAAGCTCAATCATCGGGCCCTTGGCGGCATCGGCCAGGCGCCAGATCTCTTCGGTGTTCATCGACATGTCTTCACCCCACGCGGCTTGTCAGACAATGCTTCCGCCATGAGCGACATCTATGCAAGCCGGGGCTATGGCTCCGAGGCGGTGGGGTTTGGCGAAAAGCCCGCCCTGCTGGTGGTGGATTTCCAGCGCGGCTTCACCGACCCGTCCATGCCGATGGGCGGCGCGCCCATGGTGGACGCGGCGGTGGACAACACCGTGCGGCTGATGCGCGCGGCGAAGGCCGCGGGCGCGCTGATCATCGCCTGCGTGAACGGGTATTACAGCCGCGCCGCCGTGCCGCGCTGGAAGGCCGCCCCGGTGTACGACCTGCTGGCCGGCACTGAGAGCGTGGAGCTGGACCCGCGCATCGCCGCCGAACAGCCCGATGTTGTGCTGATGAAGGGCGCGCCGTCGATCTTCTTCGCGACACCCTGCGCCGCCATCCTGGCGCGGCACGGCATCGACACCACGATCGTGACGGGGTGCATCACCTCCGGCTGTATCCGCGCCAGCGTGATCGACGCGTTCAGTCATGGCTTCCGCGTGATCGTGCCGCATGACGCGGTGGGGGACCACACCCAGGCCGCGCATGACCAGAACCTGGCCGATGTCGGCCGCCGCTATGCCGATATCATGGACACGGATGGGGTGATCGCGGCGCTGACCCAGCGGAACCACTGAGCGGGCGCCCTTACGCCCTTCTTGTATCCCGGGGCCTGTCTTCGAATGGCCCCCTTGCGGCCCACGGCGCGATGTTCCCGGCATGGAGGACATCATGTCTCTTGTCTTATCGCGCCCTTCCCCGACCCTGCTGGACATCGCCAAGGCCGGCCCCGCCGACCGGGTGCTGGTCATCGGCGGCGACCGGCTGGGGCTGCTCTGCGCCGCCCTGCGCCGGGGCTGCCGCTCGGCGGTGGCGATGGTCGCTCCGCCGCATCATCCGGACGCGGCGGACCTGGTCGTCGCCCCCGGCGTCACCTCCGCCGAGGAAGCGGAAGCCGTCGCCGAGAGCGCCAGGCGCGCGCTGCCCCCGGGCGGCCGCCTGGCCATCGGGCTGAAGGGCGCCGCCGCGTCCATGGGCCGCGAGGTCGGCCGCGCGCTGCAGGCCCATGGCTTCCGCCGCGCCCGGCTGCGCGCCCGCGCCGAGGGCGGGGTGCTGCTGACCTGCCGCGTGCCGGAACGGGAGGCCGCGCGATGAACGCCATGCGCGACGGGCTGATGCAGCTGATCCAGGGCCCCACCATCCCGCACGGGTCCATCCCGGCCTTGCCCACGCCCTTCCTTCCGGAAAACCCCTGCACGCTGGATACGGAAAGCCTGGCCCGGCTGGCCACGCGGGCGGTGGCGGCGGGCTCCGGCGGTGTGGTGGTGTGCGGCAGCACGGGTGAGGGCCCGGCGCTGCGCCCCACCGAGCACGCCCTGGCCATCCGCGCCGTGGCGCGGGCCGTGGGCGGGCGGGTGCCGGTGATCGCCGGCGTGGGCGCCCCGGCCACCGAGGCCGCCATGGCCCTGGCCGAGGCCGCCGAGCGCTGCGGCGCCACCGGCCTGCTGGTCTCGCCCCCGCCCTATATCCGCCCGACGCAGGAGGGGCTGCGGGCGCATCTGCGCGCCATCGCCGCCGTCTGCGGGCTGCCCATCACGCTGTACGACGTGCCCTCCCGCGCCGGGGTCGCCTTCGCGGACGAAACCATCGCCCGGCTGCGCGACGAAGGGCTGTGCACCGGCCTGAAGGACGCGACCGCCGACCTGGCCCGCCCCCTGCGGCTGCGGCGGCTGTGCGGGGCGGATTTCCTGCAATTCTCGGGCGATGACGCGACGGCGCTGGCCCATCGGGCGATGGGCGGGCAGGGCTGCATCTCCGTCAGCGCCAATGTGGTGCCGGGGCTGTGCGCGGCGCTGCATGCCGCCTGGGACCACGCCGATGTGGCGGAGGCCACGCGGCTGAACCAGCTGCTGGCGCCCTTGCATGAGGCGATGTTCCTGGAGCCCAACCCCATCCCGGTGAAGGCCGCGCTGGGCCTGCTGAAACTGTGCGACCCGGTGCCCCGGCTGCCGCTGATGCGCGCGGCGAAGACCACCTGCGCCCATCTGCTGGAGGTCGTGCCCAGCCTGGTGGCCCAGGAGGAAGCGCTGCGGGAAGCGCTGCGCCCCATCGCGCGCCGCCGCCGGCTGCGGGCGGTGGGCTGAGGCCCCGCCTCCGCCGGGGCTTCCCCGCGCGGCGGAAGATGCTTTGATACGCCCGAGGCACCAGGGGGGCTGAACCCCCCGGTCCGCGAGGGAACGACAAGCATCATGACCCTGCTGCTCCAGGAGCGGCTGCCGAACGGCGTCGCCACCATTGCGCTCAACCGCCCGGCCGCGCGCAACGCGCTGTCGCTGGAGATGCTGGAGGCCCTGTCCGCCGCCCTGGCGGATGCGCGCGGCGCCCGCTGCGTGGTGCTGATGGCCGAGGGCCCGGCCTTCTGCGCCGGGCATGACCTGCGCGAGCTCACCGCCGCCCGCGTCCAGACCGATGGCGGCCGGGGCTTCTTCGCGCGCACCATGGCCGCGTGCTCGGCCGTGATGCGGGCGGTGGCGGAACACCCGGTGCCGGTGATCGCGGCGGTGGAGGGCGTGGCCACCGCCGCCGGCTGCCAGCTGGTGGCCAGCTGCGACCTGGCCGTGGCCGCCCCGGCGGCGGCATTCTGCACCCCCGGGGTGGATATCGGCCTGTTCTGCTCCACCCCCGCCGTCGCGCTGTCCCGCAACGTGCCGCGCAAGCGGGCGATGGAGATGCTGCTGACCGGCCGCATGGTCCCGGCGACGGAGGCACTGGCCATGGGGCTGATCAACCAGGTGGCGCCCGATGCCCGGGCGGCGGCGCTGGCGCTGGCGGCGGGCATCGCCGGGCGCTCCGCCCGCACCATCCGGATGGGCAAGGCGGGATTCCTGGCCCAGGAGCACCACGCACTGCAACAAGCCTATGACATCGCCTCGGCGGTCATGGTAGATAACCTGATGGCCGAAGACGCCAGGGAGGGCATTGATGCCTTCCTCAATAAACGTCCAGGGAAATGGCAGGATCGTTGACGATGGATATGCAGCCGCACGCGCGTAAGTTCGAGGATGGGCTGGGCCAGGTGCCCGCCAACCATCAGGCGCTGACCCCCCTGCAATTCCTGGAACGCGCGGCGGCGGTGCACCCGGCGCGCGTGGCCGTGGTGCACGGCACCATCCGGCGCAAATACGCCGAGCTGCACGCCCGCTGCGTGAAGCTGGCCCATGCGCTGACCCTGGCGGGCCTCGGCCGCGGGGATACGGTGGCCGCCCTGCTGCCCAACATCCCGGAGATGCTGGAAGCCCATTACGGCGTGCCCATGGCCGGCTGCGTGCTGAACACCATCAACACCCGGCTGGATGCCGACACCATCGCCTATATCCTGGACCACGGAGAGGCCCGCGCCCTGCTGGTGGACCGGGAGCTGCTGCCCCTGCTGCGCCGCGCGCTGGAACACACGGCCAGCCGGCCCCTGATCATCGAGGTGAACGACCACACCGCCCCCACCGAGGACACGGTCGGCGGCGTGGAATACGAGGCCTTCCTGGAGCGCGGCGACAAGGATTTCGCCTGGACCGGCCCGGCGAACGAGTGGGACGCGATCACGCTCAACTACACCTCCGGCACCACGGGCCGGCCGAAGGGCGTGGTGTACCATCATCGCGGCGCCTATCTGCTGGCGATGGGCAATGTGCTGTCGGGCAATATCCCGCGCCATCCGTCCTATCTGTGGACGCTGCCGATGTTCCATTGCAACGGCTGGTGCTTCCCCTGGACCGTCACGGCGCTGGCGGGCACCCATGTGTGCCTGCGCACCGTGCGCGGCGGGCTGATGTGGCAGCTGATGGCCGAGCACGACGTGACCCACATGTGCGGCGCACCCATCATCATGTCCACGCTGCTGGCCACCCCGCCCGAGGAGAAGCACGAGCTGGGCCGCCAGGTCAGCTTCGTGGTCGCCGGCGCCCCCCCGCCGGAGGCCGTGCTGGCCGCCATGCAGCGGGCGGGCTTCGCCGTGGTGCATGTCTATGGGCTGACGGAATGCTACGGCCCCTCAGTGGTGAATGAGTGGCACACCGAATGGCGCGCCCTGCCGGTGGCCGACCAGGCGGCGCTGATGGCCCGCCAGGGCGTGCGCTATCACGCGCTGGAGGGCCTCGACGTGCTGGACCCCGAGACCATGCAGCCCGTGCCCGCCGACGCCGAGACGATGGGCGAGGTGATGATGCGCGGCAATGTGGTGATGAAGGGCTATCTGAAGGACGAGGCCGCGACGGTGGCCGCCTTCGCGGGCGGGTGGTTCCACACCGGCGACCTCGCGGTGAAGCACCCCAACGGCTACATCCAGCTGAAGGACCGCAGCAAGGACATCATCATCTCGGGCGGCGAGAACATCAGCAGCATCGAGGTGGAGGACGCGCTGTACAAGCACCCGGCCGTCGCCGTCGCCGCCGTGGTGGCCCAGCCGGACGAGAAATGGGGCGAGGTGCCCTGCGCCTTCGTGGAACTGAAGCCGGGGGCAAGCGCCACCGAGATCGAGCTGATTTCCCACACGCGCGGGATGATCGCGCATTTCAAGGCGCCGAAGCGGGTGATCTTCCAGGAAGTGCCCAAGACCAGCACCGGCAAGATCCAGAAGCATGTGCTGCGCAAGCAGGTCAGGGGGTAATGCCAAATCCCATTGGCCGGAGCCGATGGGGCATGGGCGACCACAAGAAGAGTGTTCTTTTTTGAAAAAAAGAACCAAAAAACTTTTGCCGGTTTTGGCGCGCGCCCAGACTCGAAAAGTCTTTTTGCTTCTTTTTCTTCAGAAAAAGAAGAATCCTTCGCCCGGCACGCCGGAGGATTTGGTGCAGTTATTCCTCCAGCGAGATGCCGGTCAGCTCCGCCATCTCGCGCCAGCGCTCCACCTCCCGCCGTTGGAAGGCGGCGAAATCCGGGGCGGGCAGGGGGGCGGGGTTGAAGCCCGCGGCCTGCACGCGGCGGGTGTTCTCCGCTTCCGCCATCGCGGCCATGAAGGCGTCGGAGTAGCGGTGCAGCGTGGGCTGCGGCGTGCCGTGGGGCGCGAAGATGCCGAACCAGGCATCCATCGCCAGATAGGGCACGCCCGCCTCGGCGGTGGTGGGCAGGGCGGGGAAACCCTCGATCCGTTCCTCCGCGCCGATGCTCAGCGCGCGCAGCCGCCCTTCCCGCACCAGGGGCATCACCTGCGGCCAGGTCGAGATGTAGAAATCCACCAGCCCCGCCGCCGTGTCCTGCATCGCCGCTTGCCCGCCGCGATAGGGCGCGTGGATGGCCGACAGCCCCTCCCGCCGCACGAAGCTTTCGGCCAGCAGATGAGAGGCCGACCCGGCCTGGGAGGACGCATAGGTCAGCCGCCCGCCATTGCGGCCCAGCCGGGCCAGCCCCGCCATGTCCTGCGCCGCGTGGCTGGCGGGCACCACGGTCGCGTGGTGCACCGTGGCCAGCCGCGCCACCGGGGCGAAGCTGTCCAGCACGTGATAGGGCAGGTCACGCGTCAGCGCCTGGTTGGCCGCATGGGTCTGGTTGTGGCCCAGCACCAGCACGGAGCCATCGGGGGCGGCCTGCGCCGCCAGCCGGGTGCCGATGATGCCGCCGCGCCCGCCGCGATTGTCCACCACCACGCGCAGGCCCAGCGCCTGGCCCGCATCCTCGGCCACCGAGCGGGCGAGGATATCGGTGGCGCCGCCCGGCGGGGCGGGCACGATCAGCCGGATGGCGGCCCCCCCTTGGGCCCGGGCGATGCCGGGCAGGGCGAGCGTGCTGGCGAACAGGAAGGCGCGACGGGCCGCTTGCATGAAAGTGCCTCCAACCGCGTCACCTCTGCGGCGGCCGGCGCCCCGGGTCAAGCCGATTGCGGCATGACAGCGCGGGCGGGCCGTGCCACATGAATCCCATGCCGGATAAAGCCCGTGAGATGCGCCAGTCCATCGCCCAGGACTGGATCGTGCCCCCGTATTACGATCAGGCCGAAGCCTGGCTCGGCCCCTTCTGGGATGAGGGCACGCCCTTCCGCCGGTTGTTCGACCAGCTGGACCTGTCGCGCGTGATCGAGCTGGCCTGCGGCCGCGGCCGCCACGCCGCGCAGATTCTGGACCGGGTGGGGGAGCTGACGCTGGTGGATGTGCTGGACAGCAACATCGCCGCCTGCCGCGCCCGCTTCGGTGATGACCCGCGCCTGCGCTATCTGTTGAACAACGGCCACGACCTGCCGGGGCTGGAGAGCAGGGCCTATTCCGCCCTGTTCAGCTATGACGCCATGGTCCATTTCGAATTGCTGGATGTGCTGGATTACCTGCGGGAGACGGCGCGGGTGCTGCGACCCGGCGGGCGGGCGCTGCTGCATGTCTCCAACAACATGGAAAATCCGGGCGGGCACTATCACCAGAACCGGCTGTGGCGGAACTTCGGCAGCCTGGACGTGGTGCGCCACCTGGCGGACCGGCTGGGGTTTCAGGTGCTGGACCACACGACGCTGAGCTGGGAAGGCCAGGAGGCGATCGACGGGCTGGTGCTGCTGGAAAGACGGTGAATTGAAGAATTCTTCTTTTTCTGAAGAAAAAGAAGCAAAAAGACTTTTTGAGTTTGGGGGGCGCCAAAACCGGCAAAAGTTTTTTGGTTCTTTTTTTCAAAAAAGAACAGTGTTCTTTCAGCCGCCCATAAGCCGCTCGATCTCCCGGCACAGCCTCTCGGTTTCCGCCGCCGGGTCCTGGAACCAGTCGGTGGACCACACCCGGGCCAGCTTCCAGCCCAGCCGCTCCAGCGCATCCTGCCGCAGCCGGTCGCGGTCGCGCGCGCTGCGGGCGTCGTGATAGGTCGCGCCGTCGCACTCGATGCCCAGCAGGAAGCGGCCCTTCGCCTTCGGGTCCCGCACGGCGATGTCGATGCGATAGCCGGCGACACCCAGTTGCAGCGCCACCTCATGCCCGCGCGCCCGCAGGGCGGTGGCGACCGAGGCCTCGAAGGGGCTGTCCGCCAGCGCCGCCGGGTTTTCCCGCGCGGGCTCCACCCGGGTGTCGCGCGCATACAGCAGATAATCCCGCAGCACCTGCACGCCGCGCGCGGTGCGGCCTTCCTCCACCACGATGTCCTCGGCCTGCAGGGAGGAAAACAGCATGATCTTCCGCTTGGCGCGGGTGAACAGCACGTTCAGGCGGCGGTGGCCGTCCTGCGCGCGGTTCACGGGGAAGAAGCGCTGGTGCATCGCGCCCTCCGGCGTGCGGCCCCAACCCAGGGAGATCATGATCACGTCCCGCTCGTCGCCCTGCACGTTTTCCAGGTTCTTCACGAAGGGCGGTTCCAGCTTCGCTTCCCAGGCATCGGCATAGCGGGCGGCTGCCTCGTCATCGCGCACCAGGCGCGCCAGCTCAGCCTCGATCAATTCCTTCTGCGTCTGGTTCATCGCCACGATGCCGTGGCTGAGGCCGGGGTTGGCGCGCATGAAGTCCAGCGCGGCGCGGGCGATCGCCTGCGCTTCCTCCACATTCACCTTGTTGCGCCAGTGGCCGTTCACCTGCACCAGCTCGATCCCCAGCGTGGCGGAGGGCGGCTGCGCGGCCGGGAACACCACCAGATTGCCGTCGTAGAATTCGCGGTTGGAGAAGGCGATCAGCGATTCATGCTGGCTGCGGTAATGCCAGCGCAGGCGCCGCCCGGGGCGGAAGGTGCGGCTGGCCAGGTCCAGGATGGATTCGGCCGCGACCCGGTCCTCGGCCGAGAGGGTGGCGGCTTCCTCCTCCTCGTCCTCCTCGTCGGTCAGGGAGCGGTCGAAGAAGTTGGTGGGCGGCAGCTGCTTGGAATCGCCCACGATCACGCATTGGCTGGCCCGCAGCAGGGCGCCCACCGCGTCCTCCGGCTTGATCTGGCTGGCCTCGTCCATCACCACCAGGTCGAAATGCAGCTGCCCGGGCTTCAGGTACTGCGCCACGGTCAGCGGCGACATCATCAGGCAGGGGGCGCGGGCCAGCACGGCATCGGCGGCGCGGGCCATCAATTCCCGCACCGGGATGAAGCGCTGCTTCTTGCCCATCTCGTTCTGCAACAGCGGCTCGCCGGTCCATTGCCGGCGGCTGCCCTCGGCGCTGCCCTTGGGGATGGGGCGTTGCAGGCAGGCGGCGGCCACGGCGCCGGCGTCGTTGCGGATGCGCTCCCGGTCGGCGGCGGCGAAGCCCTGGCGCAGGGCCGAAAGCTGGGCGCCGGGGCGGTTGAAGATGGCCCGCTCGGCCTCCGCCCGCGGGCGGACGCAGGACCAGGCCAGCGCCCAGTCCAGCGCAGGCCCAAGGTCCCGCAAGGGCCGGTCCTGATGCGCGGCCAGGATGGGGCCGGCGAGCGGGTCGGCCAGCGCCTCGGCCCGGGTGCGGGCGAAGGTCAGCCATGGGCCCAGCCCCTCCGGCTGCGCCTGCATGGCGCGCAGCGCGGCCGCGGCGGGGCGGGAGAGGCCCAGCGGTTCCAGCGCCGCCAGCCCGGCCTCCAGCTTCGGCAAGGCCAGGCGCAGCACCCCGGCCACCTCGCGCAGTTGCTTCACCGCCTCGGTCCAGCCATCGGCCAGCAAGGGGGCGGGGTTGGGCACGGCCTGGCGCAGGGCGGTGACGAAGCCCGCCAGGGCGCGCAGCAGCGCGGGCGGGGGCGCGATGGCGGCCGCGCGGCGGGTGGCGGCGGCCTCGGCCAGGGCGGGCAGTTCCGCCAGGGTCAGGCTGGGCGTGAGGCCGACGGTCAGCCGCGCGACCTCCCGCAGACGGTTGCCGCGTTCGGCCAGCAGGGCCTGGGCGGCGGCCCAGGGCTGGTGGTCCGGCAGGGCGGCTTCGGCCAGGAAATCGAGCAGCGCCCCGGCCGGGCCCGCCAGCCCCGCGAGGCGCCGCAGCTCCTCCGCCGGGGCGGTCAGCAGGGCGGCGGATTCCAGGCTGCCATCCAGCCGCGCCTGCCAGGCGGCGGCATCGGCCATGGGCTGCAAGGGCGCCTCTCGCGGATCCAGCGCGCCGGGGATCTCGCGCAGGGCGGTGTCGGCGAACAGGGCCTCCCGCAGGGCGGCGGCCTCGGCGGCCTGCTCCAGCAGGGCGGGCCACTGGCCGCGCGGCGGGCGGGGCTCGGCGCGCCAGCGGTCCTCGAAGGCGTAGCGTGCCTCCCGCACATCGGCGCGCAGGAAGCCCATCATGCCGTCGGAGCTGCGCAGCGTGGCCGCGGCCTCGCGCAGCTTCTTCGCCTCGGCGCGGGTGAGGTCGAACTTGCCGTCCAGCCCGGCCATCGCCTCCCGCAATTGGCGCTGGCGGGCGGCGCCTTCGGCCAGCAGGGCGGCATGGGCCTCCAGCCCCGGGCGGCGGTGGGGGATGGCCTCCGGCGGCAGGGCGGCGGCCAGCCGGGCGGCGGTGGCGGCGCGGCGGATGGCGCCGAGATCGGCGGTGCCGTCCAGCCCCAGCGCGGCCACGGCGCGCGCCTGGGCGGCCAGCCCGGCGGCCTCGGCATCCGCCTGTTCCAGCAGTTTCGGCAGCTCGGCCAGGGTGGCGCTGCCCAGCCCCTCGGCCAGCTTCGCCAGGGGGGCGAGGCCCGCGCCATCATCCGCCACACCCGCCGCGTCCAGCCGCACCTGGGCCGCGTCCAGCGCCAGCAGCGCGTCGATCGCGCCGGGCCGCGCCAGCCCCGGCAACAGGGCTCGGTCGGCGGGCGGTTCCGGCAGGTCCGCCAGCCGGTCCAGCGTGGCGCGCAGGTCCGTCACCGGCGCGCCCAGCCTTGCCGCCAGCACGGCGCTGGCCTGTTCCACCGCCGTCGCCAGCGGGGCCAGGGTGGCGATGCCGGCCAGCAGCGTCTCCCGTTCCTCCGGGAACAGGTCGGAGCGCGTGAGGCCCCGGAAGGGCGAGGCCGCCGGGTCGAAGCCCTGGCAGGCGGCCTCCACCGCGCCCAGCTTGCGGCGCGCGAGGCGCGGTGCGGCGGCATCGGCGGGCACCGGCAGCGCCACGCCGCGCAGCAGCCCGGGCAGATGCGGGAACAGCCGCCCCAGCTCGGCCAGCCGGCCGATCAGGGCGTGCACCGTCTCCTCCTCCGGCCCGGCCTTGGCGTGCATCACGGCCAGGTGGCGGTCGATCTCGGCGCGGGCCTGGGCGGCTTCGGCCAGGCTCGCGGCATTGCGGGCGGGGGCGGTGCGGGGCAGGGCATCGCGCGCGCGCAGCGCCTCGATCACCGCCGCCGGCCGCGCGCCGGCCGAATGCAGGGACAGGCAGAAGGCGCCGAGCCCCACCCGTTCCAGCCGCTGCTTCACCACCTCCAGCGCCGCCATCTTCTCGGCCACGAACAGCACCGATTTGCCGTGGTGCAGCGCGTTGGCGATCAGGTTGGCGATGGTCTGGGACTTGCCGGTGCCCGGCGGGCCCTCGATCACCAGGGAGCGGCCCTGCATGGCGTCGATGATGGCGCTGTGCTGGCTGCTGTCGGCATCCTGCACCAGCACCGGGGCCAGGCGCACCGATTCCGGCGCGTCGATGTCGTATTCCTCGGCGAAGCCATCCGCCTGCGCATCCCCGGCCCCCGCGCGCAGCAGGGGGCGCACCAGCGCGTGGTCGGTGGGGGCGGACTGCCAGTTCGTGCGCTCCAGGTCGCGGTACATGGCGATGCGCGCGAAGCTGAAGGGCGCGAGCGTCAGGAACCGCCGCACCCGCCAGCGCGGGCGGCTTTTCACCGCCTCGCTCACCGCCGCCAGATAGGCCTCGGCGGGGTTCTCCGCCTCCGTGTCCAGCTCGGGCAGGGAGAAGCGGAAATCATCCCGCAGCCTGAGTTCCAGGCTGAGATTGGTGATCGGCGTGCCATCCGTGGCCGAGAGGCGGAAATCCTCCTCCCCGCCGCGCCCGCGCCGGCCCTCCAGCGCCACCGGCAGCAGCAGCAGGGGCGAGACACAGGGCTTGTCGTCGCGCTCGCTCTCGAACCATTCCAGGAAGCCGATGGCCAGGTGCAGCGTGGCGACGCCGGTTTCCTGCTCGATGCCGCGCACCCGGTTCCGCAGGGAACCCAGCTGCGCCCGGAGCTGGTCCGGGAACAGCAGCGTCTGCAGCGCGTCGTCTTTATGTTTATCGGAGGAGGCCTCCCCGGGCGGGGGCATGTCGAAGCTGGGGTCCACCCCGTGCTCCCGCGCCCAGGCCGCCAGGTCCAGGCCCCGCCGCTCCGGCCGGGGGGGCATGCCGCGCGCGGCGCGCAGGCGGTCCCGCAAGCCGCGCTCCACCCGGGAGGTGGCTACGGCGTTGTCGGCATCCACCGTGGCGTGCTCGCGCCGGTATTGCTCGTCCGTCGCGCGGGCGGCGTCCAGCGCGGCGCGGAATTCCTCGTCGCGCTCGTCCCGGGGTTCCTCCTCCGGCTCGGGCAGGGGCTTGAAACGCAGGGCCTTGTCGTCCCGCAGGCGCTTCAGCACCGCCTCGGGCTGTTCGTCCACGATGCGGATGCCGGCACCGCGCAGCCCGTGCGGGAAATGCAACAGGCGGTTGCGGCGGCTGCGATCCACCAGGCGCTCACGAAGTTCCTCATAAGCGCGGGCGGCGATGTCGGGGGCGGTGTCGGGCACGGGCGCAGAGTAACAGCGGGGGAGGCGGGAAGGCCAGGGTGGGCGGGGGTATAAGCAGTCAGGGGCTCCGCCCCCTGTTCAGACTGGAGAGATGTTTGACAGGTGTACGGAGACATCCCTGACGGTTTTGAGATGGGGTGTTTCGTCCCTGAGGTCGAGTGTGGCGAGAGGAAATCGCGAGAAGAACACCTGCCATACTCC
>NZ_JAAABL010000039.1 GCF_009900765.1 Rhodovarius lipocyclicus | reverse complement strand
GCCGCGGCGGCGCGGCCGCGCCCGAAGCGCCTGCTGGCGCATCAGCCGTTCGATCTTGTGCAGCCCACAGCAGAAGCCCTCGGCCAGCACGTCGCGCCACACCCGCCTGGCGCCGGAGGTGCGGTCGTGACCACGCTGAACAGCCCGGCGCCCCCGCTATCGCAAGATGCCTACAACAGGACGTTCTGAGGTGGCCATGCGATCGGACGACATCTGCAAGGCGCTGAAGCGCCGCTACCCCACCCAGGAATGCGTCCTCATGTTCGAGGTTGCGGATGCAGATCGACTTTCCCCGCCTGCGCCCGGCGACGCGCCGGCGATATGAGGCGTCCATCCGCATGCTCGATCCCGCCTTCGGCCAGCTGACGCTGAAACAGATCACGAAGGGCAAGCTGAACGACTTCATCGCCGAGCGGATGGGGGCCGGCTGCACCCAGGCAACGGTGCGCCGTGACCTGGCCGTGGCAAGCCGCATCTTCAAGGTGGCGCGGCGGGCTGGCTGGATCGAGGTCGACCCTGTGCCAGAGCAGAAGGAAGGTCTGGTCGAAACCCGTGAGCCCATCCAGCCTGTCAGGCTTCGAGATCTGGCCACCGTGCTGCTTCGGACAGACCTGACCAACCCTGGCCTCGCGGACCTCGCCCGCTTTGCGGCGAAGACGGGTTGCCGTCAGGAGGAGGCGGCCAGCCTTGAACGACATCAGGTGAATTTCAAGGCTGGCACGATTACCTTCGGGCGGACGAAAACCAAGGCGCCGCGCGCTATTGAGATCCGGCCGAGTGTGAGGCGCCTGCTGTTGAAGTGGCTGGGCCAGCCCGGCTCGGCCGACCAACCAGTGTTCCGGAACCGCGATGGCAATCGGTTCACCCAGGTGCCGAACCGGTGGAAGGAAGCCCACGCCCGATGCCATGTGTCGGCGTTCCGGTTCCATGATCTGCGGCACCCATACGCGATCCGGTGGCTTCTGAAGGGCGGGTCCATCTACCGGCTGGCCCGCCAGCTCGGGCATTCCACGGTGCGCACCACTGAGGTATATTCCGCCTGGCTGGTCGAGAAGCCTGAGTGAGAATCTTCCCTCACAAGGGTCGGCACAAAACCCGGCACAGTGATAAGACTACACAGCGGTTTTCACTGATAACCGCCTGAAATGCCTTCTGGACAGGTGGCCGAGTGGCTGAAGGCAGCGGTCTTGAAAACCGCCGTGGGGGTGACTTCACCGTGGGTTCGAATCCCACCCTGTCCGCCAATCGCGCCAATCGTTTGCCCGGTTCCCCGGCCGCGCGCGCCCGGATGAGAAAGTGCCCGTCAACGGCATCCTGCGGGAAGGGCGCAACGCGGCGGATGAATCCAGCTCACCGGCGCATCCATACCGGTGACCAAAGAGGCCGGCGCCAGCGCCAGCACCGCCCTCACTCCAGCCCCCGCACCACAGCGAAGGCCGCGTCCAGCAGGCGCCGGCGCAGCGCGTCATCGCCGAAGGCCTCGGGCCCCGCCTTCACCCAGCCCGGCATGCGCGCCGCCATCGGCCGGATATCCGGCAGGGCCAGCGCCCAGTCATCCTGCCCCTTGCCCAGCCGCACCAGCATGCCGTCATGCCGCGCGGCACACAGCAGCCGGCCATGCAGCAGCCAGGCCAGCCCGCCGAACATGGCCTTCTCCGTCAGCCCGGGCTCGCCCTCCAGCGCTTCCCGCAGCAATTCCTCCAGTCCCGGGTCGCGCGCCACGCCATCAGCCTCCTGTGCCGGGCGCAGCCTATACCGCTTTCGCGCGCCGGGCATGTTGTTGTATGATGCAACCAAATGCCGGACCCCATCCCTCAGATCCGCGCCGCCTCCCGCCGCCTGGTGCGGGAGCTCGGCTTCCTGAACCCCACCTTGGCGGGCACGCAACTGCCGCCCTCGGCCGTGCATGCGCTGATCGAGATCGGCGCCCACCCCGGCCTGACGGCGCGCCAGCTCAGCGAAACCCTGCTGCTGGAGAAATCCAGTGTCAGCCGCATGCTGCGCAAGCTGGTCGCGGCCGGGGAGGTGGCGGAGGGCAGCAACCCCGCCGATGCCCGCGCCAAGCCGCTGAGCCTGACCGCCCAGGGCCAGGCGACGCTGGCCCGCATCGACAGTTTCGCGCGGCACCAGGTCGCCACCGCCCTGGCCCGCATGCCCGAGCCCGCCCGCGCCCAGCTGGCGGGGGCCCTGGCCGCCTATGCCGCCGCCCTGCGCGCCTGCCGCCTGGAGGAACCGCCCGCATGACCACGCCCAGCCTGACCGAACTCGCGGGGCCGGCCCCCCTCGCCACACCATCAGACAAATTGCGGGGCAGGGTGTGCCTGGTCACGGGCGCCACCAGCGGCATCGGCCGTGCCACCGCCCTGCGCATGGCGGCCGAGGGCGCCGCCGCCGTCATCGTCACCGGCCGCCGCGCGCCGGAAGGGCAGGGGGTGGCCGAGGCCCTGGCCGCCACCGGCACGCAAGCCCTGTTCCAGCCCATGGACGTGACGCGGGAGGACGACCACACCCGCCTGATCGCCACCGTGCTGGACCGCTTCGGCCGGCTGGATGCGGTGTTCAACAATGCGGGCTTCCAGGAACGCCGCGCCCCGCTGGCCGAACAGAGCCCCGCCACCTTCGCCCAGGTGTTCGACACCAACACCCGCGCCCTGTTCCTGGGCCTGCGGGCGCAGATCCCGGCGCTGCTGGCGGGCGGGGGCGGCGTGATCGTGAACAACACCAGCGTCAGCGGGCTGCGCAACCCGAACCCCGGCCTGTCGCTCTATGGCGCGTCCAAGGCGGCGGCGATCGCGCTCACGCGCTCGGCGGCGCTGGAATACGCGCGGGATGGGGTGCGCATCAACGCCGTCGCCCCGGGGCGGGTGGTGACGGAGATGATGCTGGCCTCCGGCATCGCGGATATGCGGCAGGTGGCGGCGGGGCTGCCGCTGCGCCGCATGGGCCACCCGGAGGAAGTGGCCGCCGCCGTCTGCTGGCTGATGTCGGCCGAGGCCAGCTTCATCGCCGGCCATATCCTGTGCGCCGATGGCGGCTTCCTGGCGGGGTAGGGGGCTATCCCACCACCATCACGATCTTGCCCAGGTGGCGGTTGGCGCGCATGTGGGCCAGCGCCTCCGTCACCTCATCGAGGCCGAACACCCGGTCGATCGGCAGGCGCAGCGTGCCGGCCTCCACCGCGGGCCACAGATCGGCGCGCATGCGGCGGACGATCTCGCGCACTTCCTCCTGGCTGCGGGTGCGGAAGGTGACGCCGACATAGGTGATGCGCCGCTGCGCGTGCAGGTCGAAGTCGAACTCCGCCTTGAAGCCGCCCAGCCGCCCGACATTGACGATGCGCCCCAGAATGGCGGTGGCCGCCAGGGTCTGGGACATCAGCTTGCCGCTGATCTGGTCCACCACCGTGTCCACGCCGCGCCCGCCGGTGGCGGCCAGCACCTGCTCCACCCAGGCGGGGTCGCTGGTGTCCACCGCCAGCCCAGCGCCGAATTCATGCAGCCGCGCCCGGCGCTCCGGGTTGGTGGAGCTGCCCACCACCAGGCCCGCACCCATCAGGCGGCCGATCATCATCCCCATCAGCCCGACGCCGGAGGACGCGCCCTGGATCATGAGGGAGGAGCCGGGCCGCACCTGCCCATGCGTCACCACTGCGTCGTGCATGGTCTGCAGCGCGACGGGCAGGCTGGCGGCCACTTCCCAGGACAGGCCCTGGGGCACCGGGTTCAGCCGGCCCCAATCGGCCAGCCCGTATTCGGCATAGGCGCCGGAAATGCCGCCCATCACCGCCAGGCCGGGGCGGATGTGGTCGGGCACGCCGGGGCCCACCGCCACCACCTCGCCCGCGCCTTCCATGCCCGGGATGGTGCCGGGGCCGCCCACGGCACCATGCATGTGACCCGACGCCACGCCCAGATCGGCCCGGTTCAGCCCGATGGCGCGCAGCCGCACCAGCACCTGCTCCGGCCCAGGCACGGGCGGCGGGACATCCCGCAGCACCAACCCCTCGGTGGTGACGACGGCGGCCTTCATCGCAGGGTGATGTCCACGCGGCGCAGCTGCGGGTCGGTCGGGCCCTGGCCGCCAACGGCGGAGATGGTGATGGCCGTGCGCGGAATGCCCTGGCGCACCAGCTCCGCCACCACGGCCTGGGCGCGGCGGTTGGCCAGCGCTCGGTTGGCGGCGTTGGGCGCGCCATCGGCCGAGCCCACCACATCCAGCCCCGACACACCGCCGCCCATGGCGGTGCGGGCGGCCTGGCTCACGGTGTCCCGGCCCGTGGCATCCAGCGCCGCGCCGCGATTGCCGAAATACACCGCGTAGCTGCGCGGGGCGGCGGCGGGCGCCGCGAATTGCGGGGAGCCGAAGCCCAGCGGCGCCGCGGCCGCCACCGGCGCGGAGCCTGCCGCCCCCGGCGCGTTGAAGGCGTAGCGCAGGCCGATGCTGATGTTGTGGCTGCCGATCGCCGGGCTGACATTGCGCGAGACATCGGAGAGCAGAGAGGCCGTCTGCCCGGCCTGGGTCGGGATGGTGCGGGTTTCGGTGCGCAGGCGCGGCGCGCCGGCGCCGAAATAGCGGTACTCGGCCAGCAGCGACAGGCCGGGCAGCACGTCATCCAGCGGCACGGCGGCACCCAGGATCGCCTGATAGGCCAGGGTGCGCCCATTGCCGTTCACCGTGGTGCGCAGGCTGGTGTAGGTGTCCATCGTCAGGTCGCGGTACTGCGAATAGGCGAAGCCCAGCCCCGCGCCGATATAGGGCTGCAGCCAGCGCCATTGCGGGCCGAACACCGTCAGGTCGAAATCGTAATAGGCATTGGCCATGAAGCCATAGACCTGCGCCGTGCCCGACCGGCTGGAAATGCCGCCGTTGAAGCTGCCCTGGGAGAACAGGCGCGCTTCCTCGATACCGGCGCGGCGCCAGTAGCCTTCCAGCTCCGCCCGAACGCCATTGCCGAAGCCCCAGCCCATGCTGGCCGAGACATTGGTGCCGGTGCGGTAGGTGAACTGGCTGCCATTGCCCAGGCCGAAGAACCCGGTGGGAGAGCGGCGGTTGATGCTCTCGTTCAGCATGGTGCCGCCGGCGCCCAGCCCCACATAGATGCCCTGAACGGTCTGGGCCGCGGCCGGCATGGCCAGCGTGGCGAGCAATGGGGTGCAGCCGAGCAGGAAGCGCTTGAACATCAGGGGGGTCTCTCCGGGCGGTTAAGACTTTCTACCAAAGCGCGAAGTGTTGAACAGGCGGGTTTAGAAACCTGCTCCGGGCTGTGACAGATAGATCACTTCCTGAGACGTGCTGGCCCGGCCCAGCGTGGCGTTGCGGTGCGGGAAACGGCCGAATTGTCGGATGACGTGCCAATGCTTCCAGGCGAAGTCGATGGTGCCCCCGGGTGCCGCCTTGGCCGGATCGTCGCGCGTTCCCTCGAACAGCGCCACCGAAAGATGCTGATCGGCCATCGACTCGCTGTGCTCGAAGGGCAGGTAGGCGAAGCTGCGCTGGGTGTAGGTCAGCGCCATGTCCCAGCCGCGCGCCACCACCTGGCGCGCGATCGCCCGCGCATGGGGGTCGGAGGCGAAGGCCTCCGCGCTGCCGCGGAACAGGTTGCGGGGGAACTGGTCCAGCAGGATCAGCAGCGCCAGCGCGCCCTGGGGCGTTCCGGCCCAGCCATCCAGCGCGCCGTCGCGGGCGGGCACCACCCAGGCGCCGAATTGCGCGCGGATGCCGCTGTCGAAGGCATCGTCCTTCCGGAACCAGGCGGGGCGGAAGGTGTCCGGCCCCTCGCTGAACCAGAAAGCCAGCACATCATCGGGGCTCATCCCAGGGCACGCTCCATCAACCGCACGGAATGGCATGCCCCACGGCCCGAGAGCCCGTCAATCTGGTGCCGGCAGCTGGTGCCGTCCGCCACGATCACGTCATCCGCGCCCGCCGCGCGCACGGCAGGCAGCAGCGCGGCCTCGGCCATCGCGCGGGAGGCATCCTGGTTCGCGGCCATATACCCGAAACTGCCCGCCATGCCGCAGCAGGAGGAAGTGATGGGCTTCACCGTGACACCGGGAATGCCTTGCAGCACCGACAGCGCCGGGTTGAAGGCGCCGAAGGCCTTCTGGTGGCAATGGCCATGCACATGCACCGTGGCGGGGGTTTCCTTCCAGGGCATGGCGGGCTTCTCGCGGTCCAGGAATTCGCCCAGCAGCAGGGCGCGGCCGGCCAGGCGCCGGGTCTCCTCGCCCGGCAGCAGGGCCAGGAATTCGTCACGCAAGGTGGTGAGGCAGGAGGGCTCCAGCCCCACCACCGGCGCGTCGGAACCCGCCAGCACGGCCAGTGTGCGGCGCGCCTCGGCCTTGGCCTGTTCCACCATGCCGGCGGCCAGATAGGTGCGGCCGCAGCACAGCGGGCGGCCATCGGCGCCTTCGGCCGGGCGCACGGCGTAGCCTGCCGCCCCCAGCACATTCACGGCGGCACGCAAATTCTCCGGCTCGAAATACCGGTTGAAGGTGTCGGCGAACAGGATGACCTCCCGGCCGCCGGGGCGATGGGCCTCGGCATCCCGGAACACATCGCGGCGGAATTCCGGCAGGGCGCGGTCCTTCGAGAAGCCCAGCCACTTCTCCCCCAGCCCGCGCAGCAGCGCGGAGCGATTGCGCAGGTTCGCCAGCCCTGGCACGCGGGCCGCGAGCCCCGCCCAGCGCGGCAGCTCCGCGATGATCCGGTCCTTCAGCGGCACGCCGTGCTTCTGGGCGCGGGCGTGCTGCACCTCGATCTTCATCCGCGCCATGTCCACGCCCGTGGGGCATTCGCGCTTGCAGCCCTTGCAGGACACGCACAGCGACATCGCCTCCGCCAGCGCGTCGGAGGACAAGGCGTCCTCCCCCAACTGGCCGGACAGTGCCAGGCGCAGCGTGTTGGCGCGGCCGCGCGTCAGGTGCTGTTCCTCGCGCGTCGCGCGATAGCTGGGGCACATCACCCCCGCGTCGAACTTCCGGCAGGTGCCGTTGTTGTTGCACATCTCGACCGCGCCGAGGAAACCGCCCGGGTGCTCGGACCAGTCCAGCACCGGCTTCACGGCCGGGTCGGGGCCATAGCCGGGGGCGTAGCGGAACAGGCCGCAGTCATCCATGCGCGGCGGGCGCACCACGCGGTTGGGGTTCAGCAGCGCGCCGAGGTCGAAGGCATCCTTCACTTCCTCGAAGGCGCGGGCGATGCGATGGCCGAACATGGTTTCGTTGAATTCGGACCGCACGATGCCGTCGCCATGCTCGCCGGAGTGGCTGCCCTTGTATTCGCGCACCAGCTCGAAGCAGCGCTCGGCGATCTCGCGCATTTTGCGCACGTCGCCGCCATCCTTCATGTTCAGCACCGGGCGCACATGCAGGCAGCCGACGCTGGCATGGGCATACCAGGTGCCCTTCACGCCGTATTCGTCGAACACCCCCGTCAGGCGCTCCGTATAGTCGGCCAGGTCCGGCAGGGCGACGGCGCAATCCTCGATGAAGGAGACGGGTTTGCCGTCCCCCTTCATGGACATCATGATATTGAGGCCGGCCTCCCGCACCTCCGCGATCGCGGCCTGGAAGGGGGCCTCGGTGGCGCGCACCACCTGGCCGGGCAGGCCGAGGTCACCCATCATCTCCTCCAGCCGGTCCAGGGCGCGCAGCAGCGGGCCGTCCTCCTGGCCGTGGAATTCCACGATCAGCAGGCTGTCGGGCTCCCCGATCAGCATCTTGTCGATGGTGGCGCGATAGATCGGGATGGAACGGCCGAGGTCGATCATGGTGCGGTCCACCAGCTCCACCGCCTCCGGGTCCAGGCTGACCAGGTGCTGGCTCGCCTCCATGGCGCGGCGGAAGGTGGGGAACTGGCAGATGCCCACCACCTTGCGCGGCTTGATGGGCCACAGCTTCAGGTCCAGCGCGGCGGAGAAGGCCAGCGTGCCCTCGCTGCCCACCAGCAGGCGGGAGAGGTTGCCCCGCCCGGCGGCGCGGGCGGCGGGCGTCAGCGCATCGAGGTTATAGCCGCCGACGCGGCGCAACTGCTCGGGGAATTTCTCGGCGATCTCGGCCGCTTCCCGTTCGCCCAAGGCCCGCAGCCGGGCCACGAGGTCGGTGTTCGGTTCATCCTCGCCGAAGCGGTGCCGCGAACCGTCCGCCAGCAGCGCGTCGATCGCCAGCACATTGTCGGCCATCAGCCCGTAGCGGATCGACTTGCCGCCGCAGGAATTGTTCCCCGCCATGCCGCCGATGGTGCAGCGCTGCCAGGTGGAGGGATCGACCGGATAGAATGTGCCGTGCTTCTTCAGCGCCTCGTTCAGCGCCCCCAGCGTGATGCCGGGCTGCACGCGCGCGATGTTGCCCTCCACGCTGATCACGTTGCGCAGGTATTTGCTGCAATCGATCACCAACGAGTGGTTCACCGTCTGCCCGCACTGGCTGGTGCCGCCCCCGCGCGCGAGGACAGAGATGCCTTCCTCCCGCGCCAGGGACATCGCGGCCTGCACGTCCTCGATGGTTTTCGGCACCACCACGCCGACGGGTGTCACCTGATAGATCGAGGCATCGGTGGCGTAGCGGCCACGGTCGGCGGGGTGGAACAGCACTTCGCCCGCGATGTTGGCGGACAGGCGCTGGGCGAGCCGGCTTTCCGCCAGGCTGGGCTTCACGAGGACGTTCATGGGCCCGCTTCTAACGCGCCGCGCCCGATTTGGCGCATGGGAAACGCTCATGGGCGGGAAAAGCCGAACTCATTGGCGCGGCCCGCGAATTCGCGGCAGAAGCGCCCCGAAACGGAGGCTTCGCCCATGGTCTATTTCGCCGAACACCACACCGCCGGCCGGCATTTCCTGCAGATCCCGGGGCCCAGCAACGTGCCCGACCGCGTGCTGCGCGCGCTGGACAACCCGACCATGGACCATCGCGGCCCCGATTTCGGCAAGCTCGGCGCGCGGATCCTCGAAAAGACGAAGAAGATCTTCAAGACCGAAAGCCATGTGATCATCTACCCGGCCTCCGGCACCGGCGCCTGGGAAGCGGCGCTGGTGAACACCCTTTCGCCCGGCGACAAGGTGCTGATGTGCGAGACCGGCTGGTTCGCGCATCTGTGGCAGGAAATGGCCGGGCGCCTGGGCCTGGTGACGGAACTGCTGGCCACCGACTGGCGCCGCGGCGCCGATGTCGGGGGCATCGAGGCCCGGCTGCGCGCCGATACGGGCCATGAGATCAAGGCCGTGGCCGTGGTCCACAACGAGACCAGCACGGGGGCCACCAGCCGCATCGACGAAGTGCGAAAGGCCATCGACGCCGCCGGCCACCCGGCGCTGCTGCTGGTGGACACCATCTCCTCGCTGGGTTCGGTCGATTACCGGCACGACGAATGGGGCGTGGATGTCACCGTCAGCGGCAGCCAGAAGGGGCTGATGCTGCCGCCGGGCCTGTCCTTCAACGCGGTCAGCGCCAAGGCCCTGAAGGCGTCCGAAACCGCGAAGCTGCCGCGCAGCTTCTGGGACTGGAAGCCGATGATCGCCTCCAACGCGACCGGCTATTTTCCCTACACGCCGGCCACCAACATGCTCTACGCGCTGGATACCGCGCTGGACATGCTGTTCGAGGAAGGGCTCGACAACGTCTTCGCCCGCCATGACCGCCATGGCGAGGCCACCCGCCGCGCCGTGCGCGCCTGGGGGCTGGAGGTGCAGTGCGAGGACCCGCGCCATGTCTCCCCGGTGCTGACGGCGGTGCGCCTGCCGGAAGGGCACAGCGCCAACGCCTTGCGCGCCACCATCCTGAAGAAGTTCAACATGTCGCTCGGCAACGGGCTGGGGCAGCTGAACGACCGGGTGTTCCGCATCGGCCATCTGGGCGATTTCGGCGACCTGCAACTGGTCGGCACGCTGGGCGGGGTGGAGATGGGTCTGGCCGCGGCCGGCGTGCCGCACAAGCCGGGCGGGCTGGCGGCGGCCATGCAGTACCTGAACGGCAATGATTGACGGGTGGGGCCTCGGCCCCACATCCCTGCCGAGCAATCGGGAGCAAGCGCGGTGATCGACCTCTATTCCTGGCCCACGCCCAACGGTCACAAGGTGCACATCATGCTGGAGGAGACGGGGATCCCCTATCGCGTGATCCCCGTCGATATCGGCAAGGGCGAGCAGTTCGCCGAGAGCTTCCTGAAGATCAATCCGAACCACCGCATCCCCGCCCTGGTGGACCCCGATGGCCCGGGCGGCGATTTCGCGCTGTTCGAGAGCGGGGCCATGCTGATCTATCTGGCCGAGAAGGTGGACAGCCCTCTGCTGCCCAAGGACCCCGCCACCCGCTATCGCGCCCTGCAATGGCTGATGTTCCAGATGGGCGGCGTGGGGCCGATGTTCGGCCAGTACAACCACTTCGCGGCCTATGCGCCGGAGAAGATCCCCTACGCCATCACCCGCTACCGCAACGAAGTGCGGCGCCTGCACCGCGTGCTGGAAAAGCGCCTGTCTGAGAGCGGATACCTGGCCGGGGCGGACTATTCGATCGCGGACATCGCGACCTTCCCCTGGATCCGCAACCCCGACCGGCGCGGCATCGACCTGAACGACTACCCGGCGGTCAAGCGCTGGCACGATGCCATCGCGGCCCGTCCGGCGGTGGCGCGGGGTGTCGAGGTGCTGTCCCAGAACCAGCGCAGCGGCCCGCCCACCAAGGAATGGCGGGAGAATATGTTCGGAACGAAACAATTCCAGCCGCGCTGACGCTCGAATCATGCGTGGTCGGCTATTCGCGCGGCACATGATTCCGCCTGAATTCCGGGCGGGATAATTTTTGCTCTTACTGCCGGATGACGAATAGCCTATCGAGCCAGCGCCGACATTCTGCTAATCCATTCGCAGGATAAGGCGCTGGATCGAAGGGCAGCCGAGGGCAGTGAAATTTCGGTGTGACAGATCGGCCTGCGATGGAACGGTTCCAGCCTTGCTCCGCTCAGCTCCGCTGCGCCGGGCGGTAACGCCACACGCCGCCGGGCGGGAAGTTCCGCCAGGTCCAGGCCTGCCGCTCGCCCTCGATGCCCAGCTTCCCGCGCGGCAGGGGGGACGTGACGCAGTAGCTGAGGTGCAGGAAGCCCCGGCGCGGGCTGGCCTGCATCATGGCGCCCACGATGCGGGCCTGCTGCTCCGCGGGCAGCATCACCAGCGGAATGCCGCACACCACATCGCCCACCGGCGGCGCGCCCGCCTGTTCCAGCACGCGCGGCAGCTCGAACCCGTCGCCGCACACCACCCGCACCCCCGGCAGGGCGGCGCGCAGGTGCTCGGCCATCTCGGGCACGATCTCCACCAGCAGCAGCCGGTGGGCGGGCACGCCCGCCGCCAGCAAGGCGCGGGAAATGACGCCGGTGCCGGCGCCCAGCTCCACCACCACCTCGTCGCCCGCCCGCTCCGCCCGTTCGGCGATCATGCGGCTGAAGGTGGCGGAGGAAGGGATGACGCTGCCCATCTGCAACGGGTTCGCGAGCCAGCGCTTGAAGAACAGGCCCTTATTGGCAACGCTGCCGTGATCGCTGACGCTGGCGCCGGACATGGCGTTCTCCGTGTTAGGATGCGCGCATGACCGCCCGCATCCTGGTGGTGGACGACATCACCGCGAACCGTCGCCTGCTGGAGGCGAAGCTGCAGAGTGAGTTCTATGAGGTAGCGCTGGCCCAGAGCGGCGCGGAAGCCCTGGAACAGGCCGCGAGCTGGTCTCCGGACATAATTCTTCTGGATGTCATGATGCCGGGCATGGACGGTTTCGAGACCTGCCGCCGCCTGAAAGCCGACCCGGCGCTGATGCACATCCCCGTCGTGATGGTCACCGCGCTGACAGAGGCCTCCGAGCGCGTGCGCGGGCTGGAGGCGGGGGCCGACGACTTCCTCTCCAAGCCCGTGGACGATGCGACGCTGTTCGCCCGCCTGCGCGCGCTGATGCGCGTGAAGCAGGTGCAGGATGCCTGGCGGCTGCGGGCCGAGACCGCCCGCGACCTGGGCTTCGAGGCGCCCGAGGCACCCGATGCCGGGGTGGCGGGCACGCATACGCTGGTGCTCTCCTGCGGGCAGGAGGGGGCGGGCATCGTCGCCGCCCTCAGGCGGGATGGGGTGGTGGTGGAAAGCTTCGACACCGCCGAGACCATCTGGGCCCGGCTGAACCAGGGCGGCGTCGATCTGGCCATCCTGTGCCTGCCGGAGGAAGGGGGCGACACGCTGCGCCTGGCCTCCCGCCTCAGGGCCAATGGCCCGACGCGGGATGTGCCCGTGATCCTGGTGGCGCGCCCCAGCCAGCGGGCGCTGGTGCTGCGCGGCTTCGACATCGGCGCCAACGACCATGTGCTGATGCCGGTGGACCCCAATGAGCTGCGCGCCCGCGCGCGCAACCAGATCCGCCGCAAGCGCTATCAGGACCGCCTGCGGGCGGAGCTGGACCGCAGCCTGGAAATGGCCGTGACGGACCCGCTGACCGGCCTGCGCAACCGCCGCTACGTGCGCCGGCACCTGGATGGGCTGCTGCGCGGCGGCGATGTGGCGGTGCTGATCCTGGACCTCGACCGCTTCAAGCCGATCAACGACACCTGGGGCCACAATGTGGGCGACGCCGCCCTGCGGGAGGTGGCGAACCGCCTGCGGGTGAACCTGCGCGCGGCCGATGTGGTGGCGCGCTGGGGCGGCGAGGAATTCCTGGTGGTGATGGCCGGCGCGCCGTCCGAATACGCCATGCTGGTGGCGGAGCGCCTGCGGGATGCCATCGGCGGCACCCCCATGCAGCTGGGCCCGGTCGAGATTTCCGCCACGGCCAGCATCGGGGTGGCCGTGGCGCCCTGCGGCAGCGATTCGGATGCGGTGATCGGGGCGGCCGACGCCGCGCTGTACCGCGCCAAGGCGGCGGGCCGGGACAAGGTCTATATGGCCAATGCCGGGGATTTCGAGCGCACCGCCGCCAACTGAGCAGGGCTACGGGGCAAGACAGGAAAAGGTTGGGCAATAAAAAAACCGGCGCGGGTTGCCCCGCACCGGTTCCATCAGCCACGGCCTGGGCCGTGGGCCGATTACTTGATCTTGGACTCGCGGTAGACGACGTGCTTGCGCACCACCGGGTCGTACTTCTTCAGCTCCAGCTTGCCGGTGGCCGTGCGGGCATTCTTCTTCGTGACGTAGAAGTGGCCGGTTTCGGCGCTGCTCACCAGCTTGATCTGGATGGTGTTTGATTTGGCCATGGGTCGGGTCCGATCAGTGCAGTCTGCAAAAGGAATTGCCGCGGGGTGGACCCACGGGACATGGGCGCCTGAATGATACAGGCCGGGCCGGGGGTCAAGCCTTTCCTGCGCGGTGGCGCCCGGTTTTGAAGGGTTTTCCGGCCCGCGCCTTGGCGCCCTTGCCGGAACGCAGGTGGAATTGCAGACTTCCGGTCAGGGCATTGGCCTCCCGCAGGGTCACTTCCACCTCGTCGCCGAGGGAGAATCGCATCCCCGTCCGCCGGCCGACCAAAGCGAGGCCGGTGCCGTCCTCCTCCCACCGGTCATCCGGCAGGGCGGCGAAGGGCACGAGTCCCGAGGCCCCCGTCTCCTCCACCGTCACGAACATGCCGAAGCGCGTGACGCCGGAGATCCGGGCCTGGAACACCTCTCCCTGCCGCCCGGCCATGAAGGCGGCTAGGTAGCGGTCCACCGCGTCGCGCTCGGCGAGCGCCGCGCGGCGTTCGGTCAGCGTGATCTGCTCCCCGGTGTCGGGCATGATGGAGGCCTCGCCCTCCGTGATGCCGTCCTTGCCCAGCTTCAGGCCGCGGATCAGCGCCCGGTGCACCAGCAGGTCGGCGTAACGCCGGATCGGGCTGGTGAAATGGGCGTAGCGCGGCAGGGCCAGGCCGAAATGGCCCAGATTGTCGGGGGCGTAGGCCGCCTGGCTCTGGCTGCGCAGCATCACCTCATGGGTCAGGCGCTCATGCGGCTCGCCCTTCACCTTGGTCAGGGCATGGGCCAGGTTCTTCGGCAGCAGCCGGTCGCCCTGGGGCAGGGTGATGTCGAATTGCGCCAGGAACTGCCGCAGCCCCTCCAGCTTCTGGTCCGAGGGGCGGTCGTGCACGCGGTACATGCAGGGCTGGGACAGGCGCTCCAGCTCCTCCGCCGCGCAGACATTGGCGGCCACCATGAATTCCTCGATCAGCCGGTGCGAGTCGAGCCGCGCGCGGGGCCGGACGGAGGTCACCTCCCCATTCTCGTTCAGGATCACCCGGCGCTCGGGCAGGTCGAGGTCGAGCGTGCCGCGCCGGATGCGCGCGCCCAGCAGCGATTTATAGGCACCGTAGAGCTTCGCCATGTGCCCGGCCTCCAGCCCCTCGGGGTCGGTGCCGGCCAGATGCGCTTCCTCGGCCTGC
Source organism: Rhodovarius lipocyclicus (assembly GCF_009900765.1). Lineage (GTDB taxonomy): Bacteria > Pseudomonadota > Alphaproteobacteria > Acetobacterales > Acetobacteraceae > Rhodovarius > Rhodovarius lipocyclicus. The sequence goes on along the minus strand of NZ_JAAABL010000039.1, from coordinate 19,667 downwards.
TCATAGGTCAGGCGGGCGGCGCTGCGCATCAGGCCGCGCCCGAAGCGGTGCTGGCGCTTGGTGCCGGCCTTGTCGAACTCCATCTCCACGAACAGGCAGCCGCGATCCTCATGCGGGCGCAGGCTGCACCAGCCGTTGGACAGCTGCTCCGGCAGCATGGGCACCACGCGGTCGGGGAAATAGACGCTGTTGCCGCGCCGGCGGGCATCCTGGTCCAGCGCCGAGCCCGGGGTCACGTAATGCGCCACATCGGCGATGGCCACGATGATGCGCCAGCCATCGGCGGTGGGCTCGGCGAAGACCGCGTCGTCGAAATCCCGCGCATCCTCGCCGTCGATCGTCACCAGCGGGATGCCGCGCAGGTCCTCGCGCGTCTTGCTCATGCGGGTGGCGCGGGCCTTCTCGGCCTGCTGCACCGCCTCGGGCGAGAAATCCACCGGGATGCCATGGGCGTGGATGCAGATCAGCGAGACCGATTTCGCCTGACCGAGCCGGCCCAGAACCTCGATCACCTTCACCGGGCGGGGCCCGAAATGCCGCCCCGGAGAGGCCACGGGTTCGGCCAGGATGATCTCGCCCTCGGCGGCGTCGCCCTCGGCGATGGACCAGCTGGATTTGTTGCGCCGGTCGGTGGGCACCAGCAGCCCGCCCTCGACCACGCCCAGGATCTTCGAGGTATCGCGGGCGGCGATGCGTTTGAAGGTGCGCCCCTCATACTTGCCGGCGCCGATCGGGCGCAGCCGGGCCAGCACCCTGTCGCGCGGGGCGAGCGCCGGCTGGCCGCGCTGCTCGGGGCGCATGTAGATCAGGGGGGCGGGGCCATCGCCCTCCCAGCCCACGGGGCGGGCCAGCGGGTCGCCCTCGGTGTCGGTGCCGAACACCTCCACCAGGCACATCTCCGGCAGGGTGGGGCGGCGGTGCAGGGGCGCTTCCACGCTGCGCCGGCCGGCGGGGGCGGCCTGGCCGTCCTCCTTCATCTGCCGGATCAGGTTGCGCAGGGCAGGGCGCTGGTCGGGCGTCAGGTTGAAGGCGCGGGCGATTTCCACCATGCGCAGCTTGCCCTGGGCCGAGGCCAGGAATTTCTTGAGCTGCAGCGCCGTGGGTAGCGTGCCGGGCTCACCCTGCGGCACGCCGAGCGGGCGGGCCACCTTGGGCTTGCCGCCCTTGAAGGCGCGCCGGTTGGGTTCGGCGGGCCTGGGCGGACGCTTCTCGCCGCTGGCGGGCTTCGCGGCGCGGGTCAGGGCGGCCCGCGCGGCCTTCTTTCCTTTCGGCGGCGGTCCCTTGCGCGTCACGCCTTGGGTGCCGCGGGCTTCTTGGTGGCGGCCTTTTTCGTGGGCGCCTTGGCGGTGGTCTTGGCGGCGGCCTTCTTCGGCGCGGCCTTTTTGGGGGCTGCCTTCTTGGCGGCGGGCTTGGGCGCAGCCTCCGCCTTCGCGGCGGGCTTCTTCGCCGCGGCCTTGCCCTTGGCGCCGCGCGCACCCTTCATCGGCGGCAGGTCCTTGCCCTTCTCGGCCAGCAGCTTCACCGCCTCATCCAGGCTGATGGCTTCCATCTCGACCCCGCGCGGCATGTTCGCCACGCGCTTGCCGTGCAGGATGAAGGGGCCGAAGCGGCCGCGCCGCACCTCCACCTTCTCGCCATCCGCCGGGTGGTCGCCCAGGGTGATGCCGCGCGGCTTGGCATCCGCCAGCAGCGCCACCGCCCGGTTCAGCCCGAGCGACAGCACGTCGTCATCCTTGTCCAGCGACTTCGACAGCGCGCCCATGGTGATATAGGGCCCGAAGCGGCCGAGATGGGCCGTGATCTCCTCACCCGTATCCGGGTGCACGCCGACCACACGCGGCATGGACAGCAGGGCGAGCGCCTGTTCCAGCCCCATCTGCTCGGGGTCCATGTTGCGGGCCAGGCTGGCGCGGCGGGGCTTGGTGGGCTTGCCCTTCTCGTCCACGCCGGCCTCGCCCAGCTGCACATAGATGCCATAGGGCCCGCGCCGCATGGTCACCTTCTGGCCGGTCGCGGGGTCCACGCCCAATTCGCGCAGGCCATCGGCCAGGGCGCCGGTGGCGTCGCCCTCGGCCCCCGGCACCGCCAGCGGGCGGGTGTAGCGGCATTCCGGATAGTTGGAGCAGCCGATGAAGGCGCCGGTGCGCCCCAGCCGCAGCCCCAGCCGCCCCGCCCCGCAGGAGGGGCAAAGGCGCGGGTCCTTGCCATCATCGGCGGCGGGGAAGAAGTGGGGGCCCAGCTCCTCGTCCAGCCGGTCGATCACGTCGCTGATCTTGAGGTCCTTGGTCGCGTCGATCGCGGTCGAGAAGGCCTCCCAGAAGGCGCGCATCACCGCGCGCCAATCGGCCTTGCCGTCCGAGATTTCGTCGAGCTGTTCCTCCAGCCCCGCCGTGAAGCCGGTGTCCACATAGCGTTCGAAATAGCTGACCAGGAAGGCGGTCACGAGCCGCCCCCGGTCCTCCGGCATGAAGCGGCGCTTGTCCAGCTTCACGTATTCGCGGTCCTGCAGCACCTGCAGGATGGAGGCGTAGGTGGAAGGCCGGCCGATGCCCAGCTCCTCCATCCGCTTCACCAGGCTGGCTTCGGAAAAGCGCGGCGGCGGCTGGGTGAAGTGCTGGCTGGCATTCACCTCCCCGGTCTTCAGCGCGTCCTTCTCCCGCATCGGCGGCAGAGTGCGGTTCTCGTCGTCATCCTCGGGGGCCGCGTCGTCGCGGTCCTCGCGGTACAGCTTCAGGAAGCCGTCGAAGGCGATGACGGAGCCGGTGGCGCGCAGCCGGGTCTGGCCCGTGGGCTCGACGATCTCGGCCACCGTCTGGTCCAGCTCGGCGGACTGCATCTGGCTGGCGACCGCGCGCTTCCAGACCAGCTCATACAGCTTGCGCTGCTGCTCACTGAGGTAGCGCGCCACGCTGGCCGGAGTGCGGGAGACATCGGTGGGGCGCACCGCCTCATGCGCTTCCTGGGCGTTCTTGGCCTTGCTGGTGTATTCGCGCGGCGCGCCGGGCAGGTAGTCGGGGCCGAACTCGCCCTTCACATGGTCGCGGATGGCCATGATGGCCTCACGCGCCATCTGCACGCCGTCCGTCCGCATATAGGTGATGAGGCCCACGGTCTCGCCGCCGATCGCCACGCCCTCATACAGGGACTGGGCGGTGCGCATGGTCAGCTGCGCGCCGAAGCCCAGCTTGCGGCTGGCTTCCTGCTGCAGGGTGCTGGTGGTGAAGGGGGCGGGCGGGTTGCGCCGCACGCGCTTCTTCTCGACCGAGCCCACCGAGAACTTGCCCGCCTCCACCGCGCGCTTGGCGGCCAGCGCCAGCGCCTCGGTGTTCAGGTCGAACTGGTCGAGCTTGCGGCCCTCATGATGCGTCAGCCGGGCCATGAAGGGCGCGCCGAGCGGCGTGGCGAGGCGCGCCTCCACCGTCCAGTATTCGCGCGCCTTGAAGGCCTCGATCTCGGCCTCGCGCTCGCAGATCAGCCTGAGGGCGACGGATTGCACGCGCCCGGCCGATTTGCTGCCCGGCAGCTTGCGCCACAGCACGGGCGACAGCGAGAAGCCCACCAGGTAATCCAGCGCGCGGCGGGCCAGATAGGCCTCGATCAGCGGCGTATCCAAATCCCGCGGATGGGCGATGGCGTATTGGACGGCGCGCTTGGTGATCTCGTTGAAGGTCACGCGGCTGACCTGAACGCCGCGCAGGGCGCCTTCGCGCGCCAGCATGTCCTTCACATGCCAGGAAATCGCCTCGCCCTCCCGATCAGGGTCGGTCGCCAGATAGAGGTGCTTGGCCCCCTTCAGCGCGCGGGCGATGGCCTGGACCTGCTTGCGGCCACGGTCGTCCGCCTCCCAGTCCATCGCGAAGTCTTCCTCCGGGCGCACGGAACCGTCCTTGGGCGGCAGGTCGCGCACATGGCCGAAGCTGGCGAGCACGGTGAAACCGTCCCCCAGATACTTGTTGATGGTCTTGGCCTTGGCCGGGCTTTCGACGACGAGGACGTCAGGCATCAGCGTTCCAGATAAGGGGCCGGATGGGCGGGTTCAGGCCCGCGCCACCCGGTTGCCCGAGAGTGTTTGCACGCGCCCCTCCAGCTCCAGGTCGAGCAGGATGGCACGCAGTTCCGGCACCGATAGCTGGCAGCGGCGGGCCAGATCGTCAACCGAGACCGCATCGGTGCCCAGTAAATCAAGGATTTGCAATGCGTCCGGGGCAGGGCCCACGGGGTCCGGCGGGGCCTCCTCGGCCTCGGCCGGCATATTCCGGGGGGTGAACAGGGGGGTATCGGCCGGCGCGTCGGGCAGATGTTCCAGCACATCGGCGGCGGTTTCGGTCAGCCGGGCGCCCTGGCGCAGCAGGTCGTTCGGCCCCCGCGCACGGGGTTCCAGCGGGTGGCCGGGCACCGCGAAAATCTCCCGCCCATACTCCAGCCCCAGCCGCGCGGTGATGAGGGTGCCGGACTTGGCCATCGCCTCCACGATCACCACGCCGAGCGAGAGGCCGGCCACCAGCCGGTTGCGCCGGGGGAAATGGCGCGCCAGCGGCGCGGTGCCGAGCGGGGCCTCCGTGATCACGGCGCCGCCGCGTTCCAGGATGCGGGCTTGCAGGGGCGCATTCTCGGGCGGGTAGGGCTTGTCGAGGCCACCGGCCATGGCCGCGATGGTGGGGCCCGCGCCGGTGATGGCACCCTCATGCGCCGCCGCGTCGATCCCGCGCGCGAGGCCGGAGACGATGCACAGCCCCTCCCGCGCCAGGTCGCGGGCCAGGATCTCCGCGAAGCGGCGGCCCGCCAGCGTCGCGTTGCGCGCGCCGACGATCGCCACGGCCTTGGGCGCGAAGGCCTCCTCATAACCCAGGCAGGACAGCACGGGCGGCGCGTCGGGGATGGTGGCGAGCAAGGGCGGGTAGCCCGCCTCGCCATGGAACAGGAAGCGCCCGCCCAGGCGCTGCGTCGCCTCCCATTCCCGGGCGGCCTCGGCCGGCTCGATGGGGCGGAAGCGGTCGGGGTGGCGGGAGAGGGCGCCGATGGCCGCCTCGGCGGAGCCGAAGCGTTGCAGCAGGCGGCGGAAGGTCAGGGGGCCGATGCCCTCGCCGCGCGCGAGGCGCAGCCGGGCCAGCGCCTCCGCCTGCTTCATTTGCCGGCGCCGATGCGCGGCTCGGTGCCCGCGATCAGGCGGCGGATATTGGCGCTGTGGCGCCAGGCCACGAACAGGGCCAGCACCAGGGCGAACAGCGCCAGGGTGCTGTCCCCGGCCAGCAGCGCCACGATGGGGGCGGCCGCGCAGGCGATCAGGGCGGAGGCCGAGGAAATCCGCGTGAGGAAGGCCGAGGCCAGCCAGACGCCGGCCACGATCAGCCCCATCCACCAGGCGGCGGCCAGCAGCACGCCGGCGGCGGTGGCCACCCCCTTGCCGCCCCTGAAGCCCAGCCACACCGGAAAGCAGTGGCTGACCACGGCCGCCAGCCCCGCCAGCAGCCCGGCGTCGCGACCCCAGAGATCCTGGCAGACCAGCACGGCGACGACGCCCTTCAGCACGTCCAGCGCCAGGGTGGCGGCGGCCACCTTCTTGTTGCCCGTGCGCAGCACATTGGTGGCGCCGATGCTGCCGCTGCCGATGGTGCGGACATCGCCCAGCCCCGCCGCGCGGGTCAGGATCAGCCCGAAGGGGACCGAGCCCAGCGCCAGGCCGATCAGCAGGGCGAGTGCGTCATTCATGCCCCGAACACCCGGCGCCCGGCCTTGAAGGTGGCGGTCACCCGGCCCTCCAGCGCGCGGCCGTCGAAGGGGGTGTTCTGCGCCTTGCCGGGCAGCTGGCCGTCCTTCACCTGCCAGCCGCGCCGCAGGTCGAACAGCATCAGGTCGGCGGCGGCGCCCACCTTCAGCGCCCCGGCCTCGATGCCCAGCAGCTTGGCGGGCTTGCAGGTCAGCAGGGCCAGCGCCTCCAGCAGCGGCAGGTCGCCGCCATGGAAGCGCGCCAGCGTGACCGACAGCAGCGTGGCCAGCCCCGCGCCGCCGGCCTCGGCCTGCAGGAAGGGCAGGCGCTTGTCGTCGGCGTCGCGCGGCTGGTGGTCGCTGACCACGGCGTCGATCGTGCCGTCCTTCAGCGCCGCCACCACGGCCAGGCGCTCGGCCTCCGGCCTCAGGGGCGGGCTGAGCTTCGCATAGCTGCGATAGCCGGTGATGGCGGTCTCGTTCAGGTCGAAATAGGGGGGAGCGGTGTCGCAGGTCACGCTCAGCCCCTCGGCCTTGGCGGCGCGGATCAGGTCCAGGGCGGCGCCGGTCGAGACGCGGGAGAAATGCACATGCCCGCCCGAGAGCCGGGCCAGCGCGATATCGCGCGCCACCATCATGGATTCGGCGGCCAGCGGAATGCCCGGCAGGCCGAGCCGGCTGGCCAGTTCGCCCTCCGTCGCCACGCCGCCCGAGGCCAGGCTCGGCTCCTCCGGGTGCTGCACGATGAAGCTGCCGAAGGCGCGGGCATAGCCGAGGGCGAGCCGCATGGTGCGCGCATTGGCAATGGCGTGCCCGGCATCGGTGAAGGCCACGGCCCCCGCCTCCCGCAGCAGGCCGTATTCCGAGATCTCCTTGCCCTGCAGCCCGCGCGTGGCGGCGCCATAGGGCAGGATGGTCAGACTGCCCGTGGCCTCGCCTTGGCGGGCCATGAACTGCACCAGGGCGGGGTCGTCCAGCGCCGGGCTGGTGTCGGGCAGGGCGCAGAGGGTGGTGATGCCCCCGGCGGCGGCCGCCCGCGCGGCGGAGGCGATGGTCTCCCGGTGCTCGGCGCCGGGCTCGCCCAGGCTCGCGCGCATGTCCACCAGCCCCGGGGCCAGGCAGGCGCCGCCGGCGTCCAGCGTGGGCAAGCCCTCGGCCGGTGCGCCGGTCAGCGAGGCGATCTTCCCGTCGCGGATCAGCAGGGACCCTTGGGCATCCAGGCCCGTCGCCGGGTCCAGCAGCCGGGCATTGGTGATGAGCAGGTCGGTCATGCCAGGTGCTTCTCCATGAACACACGGCGGAACCCGGCGCCTTCGGCGCGATGGGTCTCGACATAGCCGTGCCGCGCGTACAGCGCGATGTTCGTCGTCATCAGTTCGTTGGTGTAGAGGCGGATGGTGGTGTAGCCGCGGCGGCGCGCCTCGGCCTCGGCGAAGGCCATCAGGGCCAGCCCATGGCCGCGCCCCTGGCTGCTGGTGGCGACCGCGATGTTGTCGAGCATCAGCGCGCCGTCGTCATCCTCCAGCACCAGCGCACCTTCCAGCCCCTGCTCCGTCTCCAGCAGCCAAGCCTGGCCGGCGGCGATGCGCGCGGCGTAGTCGTCGATCATCGGCCAGGGCTCGCGCCCGATGACGGGCACCCAGCGGGCATAGGCCGCGCGCACCAGGGCGCGCATGGCCTCGGCCTCATGCGGAAGGGCGGGGCGGATCATGCGTTCCGCCGCAGGTCGCGCGCCAGCACGTCCAGCACCGCCATGCGCATGGCCACCCCCATTTCCACCTGCTCGCCGATCACGCTGCGGCTGGGGTCGTCGGCCACCGCGCTGTCGATCTCGATGCCGCGGTTCATCGGGCCCGGATGCATCACGATGGCATCGGGCTTGGCGAAGGACAGCTTCTCCTGGTCCAGCCCGTAGAAGCGGAAGAATTCCCGCGCGGAGGGCACGAGCCCGCCCGACATGCGTTCCTTCTGCAGGCGCAGCATCATCACCACATCGGCGCCCGCCAGCCCCTTGCGCATGTCGTGGAAGACGGTGACGCCGAGGCGGTCCACATCGGTCGGCAGCAGGGTGGGGGGCGCGATCAGCCGCACCTCCGCCCCCATGGCCGAGAGCAGGTGGATGTTGCTGCGCGCCACGCGGGAATGGGTGATGTCGCCGCAGATCGCCACGATCAGCCCATGCAGGTCGCCCTTGTGGCGGCGGATGGTCAGCGCGTCCAGCAGCGCCTGGGTCGGGTGTTCATGGGTGCCGTCGCCCGCGTTGATCACGGCCGCCGAGACCTTCTGCGCCAGCAGCGCCGGCGCGCCCGACTGCGCGTGGCGCACCACCAGGATGTCAGTGTTCATGGCGTTCAGCGTGGAGGCGGTGTCGAGCAGCGTCTCGCCCTTATTCACCGAGGATTGCGAGACGGACATGTTGATCACATCCGCCCCCAGCCGCTTGCCCGCCAGCTCGAAGCTGGTGCGGGTGCGGGTGCTGTCCTCGAAGAACAGGTTGATCAGGGTTCGGCCCCGCAGCAGGTCGCGCTGCGTTTTGCCCTGGCGGTTCAGCAGGGCATAGCTCTCGGCCAGGTCCAGCAGGGCCTGGATATGCGGGGGTTCCAGCCCTTCGATCGCGAGCAGATGGCCCTCGGGGAGGATGGGGTAGGAGAAGCTCACGGCGGCGAATCCTGCGTCTGGGCAAACTTCCGCCTCATACTCCCCGGCACGGCCGGGGGCCAGGGGCGTGCCGCGGGCACCCCCCTTCGGCGGTCCCCGCTCAGTTCGCGCGCCGGCCCTGCCGCAGCATCGCCACCACTTCCTCCGGCTGCGCGAAGCGGGGGAAACTGCCCGCCGCCAGCGTATCCAGGCTCACGGCCGGCAGGCCGAGGCGCGAGGCGTAGATCCAGGAATAGGCCAGCACACGCTGCACGAAATTGCGGGTCTCGTGCACGGGGATGCTCTCGATGAACAGCAGCGGGTCGTCGCGGTGGCCGGTGGCGGGCAGCCAGCGGCCCAGATTGCCGATGCCCGCGTTATAGGCCGCCAGCAGCCGGATCAGGTCGCCGGCGACCGTGTCGTGCCGGGCCAGCACATGCATGTAGCGCTGGCCGAGTTCCAGCCCGAAGCCCGGTTCATGCAGGCGCTGGGCGTTGGCGCCGCGCAGGCTGGGGTCGTTGGCGATATAGCTGGCCGTGGCCGGCATGATCTGCAGGATGCCGCGCGCCCCGGCGCGGGAGACGACCATGGGGTCGAACCGGCTTTCCTGCAAAGCCAGGCCATACAGCAGGGCCGGGTCCACCCGGAAGCCGCCATCGGGTTGCAGCATGGGCAGGGGGAAGCGGGCGAAATCCTGCGGGCGGCCATCCAGCCCCTGGCTGGCGGAGGCCAGCTGCGTCGCCACCGCCGGCATGCCGGCCTGGTTGGCATAGGCCAATATGGCCTGGGTCAGCACCGGGTTGCCCCGGCCGCGGCGGAACAGCAGCCGCAGCTCGGCCTCGGCGCGATCGCGCTGGCCCACCTGGACCAGCGCCATGGCACGCCAGCCCCCGGCGGTCTCGGCCAGCACGCTGGCCTCGCCTTGCGGGTTTTCCCAGGCGAAGCCGGTGGGCAGGCCCAGGCTGCGCCGGGCGAGCATGCCATAGAAGGTGCGTGGCTCCTGCGCCGCCTGCAGCATCCAGCTGACATAGGCCTGGGGGCGGCGGGCGCGCACGGTGGCGCGCGCGGTCCAATAGGCGGCGGCGGCGCGCAGGGCAGGGGCCGCCCGGTCGTTCCGGGCCGCGCGTTCGAAAAAGCCGAGCGCCTGGGGGTATTGCTCCAGCGCCCAGGCGGCCAGGCCCGCCTGGAAGGCGGCGTCGGGGTTGCCGGCCTGGGCGCGCAGGGCCTCATTGGCCACTTGCAGAGAGGTTTCGTCCTGCCCGAGGCGGAACAGGGTCTGGGCCAGCTCAGCCTTCAGCTGGGCGGCATAGGCGGGGGTGGTGCGGGCGCGCAGGATCAGCGCCAGCGCCTGGGCATAGTCGCCAGCCGCGACCTTGGCCGCGATCTGGCGTTCCAGCGCGGGCTGGCGGGCCAGGGCGGGGCCGGCGGGGCGTTCCTCCGGCGCCAGCTCCATCGCGTCCACTTCCGGGTCGGTGGGCGGGGGCGGCAGGGCGGCGCCGCGCGGCAGGCGGCGGGCCAGCAGCCCGTGCAGCGCCTGCGCGTCCGGATGGTCGGAATGGTCCGCCAGCCAGGATTGCAGCTCTGGGATGGTCACATTCTCGGTGGCGCGCAGGTACCGGTCGGCCAGCAGATGGCCAATCAGCCGCCTGTCCTCCAACCCCTCCACTTCCCGCAGGGCGGCCGGCACGTCGCCACGCGCCTGTGCCGAGAAGGCACGGCGCATGCGCGCCGCGTCTGCGGTGCCCATCACGGATTGCGGCGGCGCGGTGCGACTGGGCGCACGGGCTACCTGGTGGAGCGGGTCTGCGGCCTGCTGCGCGGATGCGACGGAACCCCATGACAGGGCCGCCGCCAACACCAGTCCACCGAAGGGAACACCCATTCTGCGGCTCTGGATCGAGCGGGCCGATGGAGGTTGCACTTCCATGGCGGGCGAGTCGATACGGGCATCCGCGCCGGATGGCAACAGGCAAATCCGACTGCCTGCAATCAAGGCAGTCACGTGGCATGGGATGGCGATGATGATCCCGGGCGAAACAAGGGTTTAGCGATGGGATGACACGCTCTGCTACAATGTCTGCCTCAATCACGCCTCATTCATGCGGCGGCGCAGCATCACGCAGTCGTTCCAGGCATCCTTCTTGGCCGAGGGTGTGCGCAGCAGATACGCGGGGTGCAAAGTCGCCAGGGCAGGAATTACTTTGTCATTACTCAGGCGCACGTCGTGCCATTTGCCGCGCATGCGGGTGATGCCTTCCTTGCCGCCGACCAGCGCCTTGGCCGCCGTGCCGCCCAGCAGCACCAGGTATTTCGGCCCGGCCAGCTCGATATGGCGGCGGATGAAGGGCAGGAACATCTGCATCTCGGCATCCGTGGGCGTGCGGTTGCCGGGCGGGCGCCAGGGCAGGATGTTGGAAATATAGAAATTCTCGGCCCGGTTGAGGCCGATGCTGGCGAGCATCCGGTCCAGCAACTGGCCGGAGACACCGACGAAGGGCCGGCCGAGCCGGTCCTCATCCGCGCCCGGGGCCTCGCCCACGAACATCACGGCCGAACCGGGCACGCCATCGGCGAAGACCAGCTGGGTGGCCGTGTCCTTCAGCGGGCTGCCGGTGAAGCCCGCCATGGCGGCGCGCAAGGCCGGCAGGTCCTGCGCGGCGGCGGCCAGGGCCGCGGCCTCCATCCCGGCGGCGGGGACGGGGCGCGGGGGTTCGATGCGCGCCGCAGGCTTCGGGGCAGCGGGGTGCGGCGCGGGAGCCTCGGGCGCGGGCGCGGCCGCGCGGTCGCGCCGGGGCGCCGCCTGGGGCAGCCCGGCGGGCAGGTCCAGCAGCGTCTCGTCGGCGCCCCAGTCCAGCTGCAGCTTCAGCGCCTCCAACAGCGCGCTCTCCATCCGCATTGCCACTTCCATAGGGTTTGCGAGGCTTGCGCCCTTCGCTACATGGGTAATGCCGGAATTGCGGGAGTGGAACATGTCCGAACGTGAATCGATGGAGTTTGACGTGCTGATCGTGGGAGCGGGCCCGTCCGGCCTCGCCGCCGCGATCCGGCTGAAACAGCTCTCGCCCGAGACCAATGTCTGCATCGTGGAAAAAGGCAGCGAGGTCGGCGCGCATATCCTCTCGGGCGCCGTGCTGGAACCCCGCGCGCTGGATGAGCTGCTGCCCGACTGGCGCGAGGACCCCCCGGCGCTGGCCACCCCGGCCACCGAGGACCATTTCGTCCTGCTGACGGAAACCAAGGCATTCCGGCTGCCCACCCCTCCGCAGATGGACAATCACGGCAACTATATCGTCAGCCTGGGCAATGTGGCCCGCTGGCTGGGCGCCAAGGCCGAGGCGCTGGGCGTCGAGATCTATCCAGGCTTCGCGGCGTCGGAGACCATCATCGAGGACGGCGTGGTCAAGGGCGTCGTCGCCGGCGTGATGGGCATCAACAAGGAAGGCGAGGAAGGCCCGAACTACCAGCCCGGCATGGAGCTGCGCGCCACCTACACCCTGTTCGCCGAGGGCTGCCGCGGCAGCCTGACCAAGAAGCTGTTCGAGACCTTCAACCTGCGCGCCGACTGCCAGCCCCAGACCTATGGGATCGGCATCAAGGAGCTGTGGCAGATCCCGAAGGACAAGCACAAGCCGGGCCGCATCTGGCACAGCACCGGCTGGCCGATGAAGACCGACACCTATGGCGGGTCCTGGATGTACATGCTGGGCGAGGACCTGGTCTCGATCGGCTTCGTCGTGGGCCTGGATTATTCCAACCCCTGGCTGTCGCCCTTCGAGGAATTCCAGCGCTTCAAGCAGCATCCGGAAGTGAAGAAGTGGCTGGAGGGCGGCAAGCGCATCGCCTATGGCGCCCGCGCGCTGAACGAGGGCGGCTTCCAGTCCATCCCCAAGCTGGTCTTCCCCGGCGGCATGCTGATCGGCGACACGGCGGGCTTCCTGAACGTGCCCAAAATCAAGGGCACCCACACCGCCATGAAGTCCGGCATGGTCGCCGCCGAGGCGGTGCATGCGGCCCTCGCCGGCGAGCAGCGGCCGGAGGTGCTGGACAGCTACCCCGAGGCCCTGAAGCAGAGCTGGCTGTGGGAGGAGCTGCACGGCGTGCGCAACATCCGCCCGGGCTTCGCCAAGTGGGGCATGTGGGGCGGGCTGATCAACGCGGCGCTGGACACCTATGTCTTCCGCGGCAAGGCGCCCTGGACGTTGTCGCACCACCACGACCACAGCCAGCTGAAGAAGGCGGCCGATTCGCCGAAGATCGCCTATCCGAAGCCCGATGGCGTGATCAGCTTCGACCGCCTGTCCTCGGTGTTCCTGTCGAACACCAACCATGAGGAAGACCAGCCGGCCCACCTGAAGCTGAAGCAGCCGGAGAAGTGGCTGGCCGACAACTGGCAGCAATTCGCCAGCCCCGAGAGCCGCTATTGCCCCGCCGGCGTGTATGAGGCGGTGGGTGTCGAGGAAGGCAATCCGCGCCTGGTGATCAATGCCCAGAACTGCGTGCATTGCAAAACCTGCGACATCAAGGACCCGACGCAGAACATCGACTGGTGCACGCCCGAAGGGGCGGGCGGGCCGAACTATATCGGGGGGATGTAAGGCGCGGTGCGCCTGCTCTCGGTCATGCGGCTGGGCGTGCTGGTCTCTTGCGGCTGGCTCGTCCTGGCGGCGCTGCTTTGGCAGAATTACGGCTTCCTGTGGGCCCTGCTGGCGGTGGTGATCTGGGCGGCGCTGATGCGGCTGTTCCAGCGGGCGGTGCTGCGCCACGCGCAGGAGCTGGCGGGGCAGGGCGATGGGCGCTGAGGCGCTGATCGCCGCCGCCCAGGCGCTGGACGCGCTGGGCTACATGCCCAGCAAATCGGGCAACCTGTCCCTGCGCACCCCGGGGGGCTTTCTCATCACCCCCTCCGGCATCCCCTATGCGGCGCTGACGCCGGATGACCTGGTGGAATGCGCGCTGGATGGCGCGGTGCTGGCCGGGCGGCACCGCCCCTCCAGCGAATGGCGCCTGCACGCGGACATCTACGCCGCGCGGCCGGAGGCCCAGGCCCTGGTCCACACCCATTCGCCCCATGCCACGGCGCTGTCCTGCGCGCGGCGAAGTATTCCGCCTTTTCATTACATGGTCGCCATGGCGGGCGGCGACGACATCCCGTGCGGCGGCTATGCCACGTTCGGCACGGCGGAGCTGGCCCAGGCGGCGGTCGCGGCCATCGCCGGGCGGCGCGCCTGCCTGCTGGCCAATCACGGGGTGTTGGCGATCGGCGCCACCCTGGCCGGGGCGGACGCCCTGGCGCGAGAGGTGGAGAACCTGGCCCGCGAATACCTGCTGCTGCTGGCCGCCGGCCTGCCGCCGGTGCTGCTGACGCCGGAGGAGATGGTGGCCGTAAAGGCACAGTTCCGGGGCTATGGCCGGCCTGCCTGACCCTCTGGCCTGATCCATTTGGATGAGGCGGACGTGACATTGAAGCCACATTTGGCCTGCCATGCGTGTTGTGCGGGCCACAGCGCCTTTCTGTCACGCCCGCGCCTTCTATAGTGCGGGCAGATGGCCGCTTTCCTGTATCCGCCCCGTATCGCCCTGGCGCTCGCAGCAATGCTGGCGGGCGCCGCCCCGGCTTGGGCCCAAACCGGTGGTGCCCAGACGGGCGGGGACCAACCGGCCAGCCAGCCCGATCAGCCCGAGGCCAGCGTCGCCGCCCCGCCGATGCGGCCGGAATCGGCCACCGGCCTCTATGGCAATTTCCTCGCGGGGCGCGTGGCGCTGACGCTGGGGGATACGCCCAGCGCCGCCGACCTGCTGCTGATCGCCCTGCGGTCCGACCCGGACAATCTGGAACTCATCAACCGCACCTTCATGGCCGCCCTGCTGGATGGCCGGCCGGAGGCCCTGCGCCTGGCCCGCCGCATCCCGGAAAACGGCGTGGCGCTGCTGGTGCTCATGGGCTCCGATGCCGTCGCCGGCCGCTGGGACCGTGCCGAGGCCCGGGTGCGCGCCCTGCCGCGCGGCGGGCTGACCCAGGCGCTGGTGCCGCTGCTGCAGGCCTGGACCCTGGCCGGGCGCAACCAGACGGACGCCGCGCTGTCCTCCCTGCGCCCGGTGATCGACCATGGCCGCCTGCGCGCGCTGGCCGCGCTGCATGGCGCGCTGATCGCGGACCTCGGCAATCGCAACCGGGAGGCGGAGCGGCTGCTGCGCACCTCCCTGGCGGAGCAGACCGAACCCACATTGCGCCTGGCCATGCTGGCCGCCGCCATCCTGCAGCGCGCCGGCAAGCCCGGCGAGGCCACGCGCATCCTGGACCAGGTGGCCGCGAACGGGGATGAGATCTCGCTGGCCGCCGCCGAGCCCGCGCGCCGTGCCATTCTGGGCCAGCGCGCCGTGGCCAGTGCCGTGGAGGGCATCGCCGAGGCCTATGTCGCCCTGGCGGGGGCCTTGCGCGGCCAGGCCGCCGATGAGCAGGCGATGGCGATGGCGCGGCTCGCCCTGCGGCTGCGCCCGAATTTCGGCCCCGCCATCCTGCTGCTGAGCGACATCCTGACCGAGGGCGAGCACAATGCCCGCGCCCTGGAATTGTTGAATGGCATCCGCGCCGATGACGCGCTGGCGCCGGTGGCGCTGCTGCGCCGCGCCGGCCTGCTGGACAAGCTGGACCGCCCCGATGAAGCCGAGGCCCTGCTGCGCGAACAGGCCGCCGCCCTGCCGGACCGCCCGCAGGCGCTGGTGCGGCTGGGCGACATGTTCCGCCGCCGCAACCGCTTCGCCGAGGCCGCGGCCGCCTATGACCTGGCCATGGCCCGCGTGCCCAGCCCGCGTGAGCAGGAATGGCCGCTGTTCTATGCCCGCGGCATCTCGCGGGAGCGTAGCGGCAATTGGCCGGGGGCCGAGGCCGACTTCCTGCGTGCGCTCGAACTCTCGCCCGAGCAGCCCTATGTGCTGAATTACCTGGGTTATTCCTGGGCGGACCAGGGCATCCACCTGGACCGCGCCCTGCCCATGCTGCGCCGCGCGGTGGAGTTGCGCCCGCAGGACGGCAACATCGCCGACAGCCTGGGCTGGGTGCTGTTCCGCCTGGGCGACATGGCCGGCGCGGTGGAATGGCTGGAACGCGCCGTGGAACTGGAACCGCGCAACGGCACGGTGAACTACCATCTGGGCGATGCCTATTGGGTGGCCGGCCGCCGCAGCGAGGCCGAGTTCCAATGGCGCCGCGCCCTGACCATGGAGCTGGAGGCCGGCGAGGAGCCGGGCATCCAGGAGCGTTTGCAGGGCGGGCTGCCGGCCCGGGGCTGGCCGTCGGGCCTCAGCCCCTGAGGGCAGCGCCCCGGTAGTGCCTCACGGCCCCATGCTCTCCGGGTCCACCGCCCGGCGCACATGCAGGTCGATATCCGGGGCATAGGCCTCCCACAGCGCCCGCAGCTCGGCCAAGGGCGCCGGGTTGCGGTCCACCCGCAGGTCCACATAGGGGAAGCTTTCCTCCGCCACCACATACAGCGCGGCGGACTGGATCTGCCCATGCTCGCCGCCCGCGGCCTCCCCGGCCTCCAGCCCGCGCACCAGGCGCTCGGCCAGCGGCGCGTCCGGGGCGGCGTCGAAGGCCGCGACCATGGCCGGCAGCACCGCGTCATTGGCCAGGATATTGCCCAGCGCCAGCACACCCTGGCCCTGCACCGCGCCCGAGCACGGCTTCACCCGCGCCCCATGGAAGAAGGCGGTGCGCCCCTGCGCGTCCACCACGCCCAGCTGGCGCCAGCGATGGTCGGGGGTGGAGGCGGCCAGCGCCGCCACCGTCTCCTCCGCCGAGCAGCCGGAGCGCAGCAGCTCCACCCCGCGCGGGCCCAGGCGAGGATCGGTGCGGTGCTGGGTGGCCACGGCGCCGACATGGGCGGCGGCCCAGGGCACCCGGCTGCCCACCGCGAAGCCGGAGGTGGTGGTGGCAACACCCATCTGCCCCGTGCGGGCACAGCGGGCGATCAGGGAAAAGGTCATGGCAAGGCGCTCCTGCGGCTGGGCGCAGCCTATCGCGGCGCGGCTATTCCCACAGCCCCCGGGCGGCGAGCCATTCCTGGATCACCCCCGCCACCTGGGCGTTGTTGCGGTCCATCATCATCAGGTGGCTGTTGCCGCGGATGTCGCGGGCGGGCAGGTCCACCGCCTCCGCCTGGCCGCCGGCGGCGCGCAGGGCCTCGAAGAACTGGGCCCCGCGCTCATGCACGGCGGACCAGCGCGGGTCCTGCTCGATGAAATCGCCATACAGGGCCAGGATGGGAATGCCGCGCAGGGCCTGCAGATCCTCCGGCGCGCCGAAGGATGTGGGCTCGATCAGCACCAGGGCGCGCACCCGCCCGGGGTCGGCGCGGGCCGCGCGCAGGGCATAGAGGCTGCCCTGGGCATGGGCCACCACCACGGCTGGGCCCACCTGGCGCAGCAGCTGGGTATAGGCCTCGGTGGCGGCGGCGTCGGTCACGATCCAGCGCGGCACCAGCTGGGCGGTGAAGCGCTCATAGGCATCGGTGGGGAATTGCGTGCCGGGGATGGCGCTGCGGCTGCGCCAGCTGCCGGGGCCGGTGCCGATGCGGAAGCGCTCCCACGGGTCGGCCATGGTCAGGAAGATGGGCTCGGCGGGGGTGATGTCGGGGAACATGGCCCAGCCGGAGCGGCCGCGCTCCACCGCGTCGCTCAGATAGACGCTCCAGCCCCGGCGCAGGAACCAGGTCTGCCAGCCCTCGCGCCCGTCGGGGGTGGTTTCCCACACCACGCCGGTCATGCCGCCGCCATGCCAGAACAGCAGCGGCACGCGGCCCCGGCGCTGGGCCGGGTGGTGGAACTGCACATACATGCCATCCACCCGGTAGGTGCCGTTGGGGTCGATGCGCACGGGCCGCGCGCCGGGGGCCAGCGTCACCTCCCGCACCGGGCGGCCGGTGACCGTGGCCTCCCGCCCGCCGATGTGGAAGCTGCCCATGCCCGAGACGAGCAGCGGCGGCTCCTCCGCCCGGGCGGGGAGGACCAGCAGCAGCCAGAGAAGCAGGGCCCGTAACATGGGCGTGAGGGTAGGCGGGATGGCCCGGGGCTTGAAGCGGGTTTCCGGCGGCAATTTTCGTGATCGTCTTACTTAAATCAAATGATGACGGGCCGGAAATTCGGCGTTATCTCCACGCACATGAAATTGGATACCGAAACCCCCGCCCGCCGCGGCTATCGCCAGGGCGCCCGCGCCCTGGCCGCCGAGCAGACCGCGGCCCGCATCCTGGACGCCTTCGACGCCTGCCTGACGCATGAGTGGTTCGACCTGGTGACGCTGGAGGCGGTGGCGCGCGCGGCCGGTGTCTCGGTGCCCACCGTCATCCGCCGCTTCGGCAGCAAGGAGGGCCTGCTGGAGGCCAGCTGGCAGCGGATGTCCCATTCCATCGTCGCCCGCCGCAACGCCCCGCGCGGCGATATCCGCGCCATGGTCCGCGTGCTGGTCGAGGATTACGAGCTGATCGGCGACAAGGTGATGCGCGCCCTGCACCAGGAGGCGCGCTATCCCGCGCTGCGCGCCGCCAATGACATCGGCCGTGTGCGCCATCGCGCCTGGGTGGCCCATTGCATGGCCCCCTGGCTGGAAAACCTGCCCGCCGAGGCCGCCCGGCAGCGCCTGGATGCGCTGGTCGCGGCCACCGACCTCACGCTCTGGCACCTCATCCGCCGCGATATGGGCCGCCCGCCCGAGGCGCTGCGCGACATCATGCTCACCTTCATCGCCGGCATCATCAGCCCGCAGGAGATCCCCGATGCCTGAACCCCGCTCCTTCCTGTTCGCTAGCTTCGAGGGAGGCGGTTCCGTCACCCCCATGCTGGGCGTGGTCCGCCGCCTGCGCGCGCGGGGCCACCGCGTGCGCGTGATGCTCGAACACTGCAACCGGCCGGAGGTGGAGGCCGCCGGCGCCATCCTGATCCCCTGGACCCGCGCGCCCAACCGACCGGTGCGCGACCCCGACAGCGAATACATCCGCGACTGGGCCGAACCCACCCCGCAGGAAGGCATGGCCCACGCGCTGGATGCGCTGATTGTCGGCCCCGCTTTGGCCTATGCCCAGGATGTGATCGCGGAGCTGGCGCGCGAACCCGCCGACCTAGTGGTGTCCAGCGACCTGATCCTGGGCGTGCCGCTGGGCTGCGAGGCGGTGGGCCAGCGCGTGGCCCTGCTGGCGATGAACCTCAGCATGTTCCCGATGCCGGGCATCCCGCCCATGGGCCCGGGCCTGCCGCCCGCCCGCACCGAGGAGGAGAGCGCCCTGCATGCCGCCATCACCGAGGGCACGCATGCGTTGCTCGACACCCGCCTGCCGGTGCTGAACGCCGCCCGCGCGGCGCTGGGCCTGGCGCCGCTGGCCCATGTCGCGCAGCAGCTGGAGGTGGCCTCGCCCCTGCTGCTGGCCACCGCCCGTGCCTTCGATTTCGCGCCGGACGTGCTGCCGCCCGACATGGCCTATCTGGGGCCGGACCTGTCGGAACCGGTCTGGGCGGAGCCCTGGGCCTCTCCCTTCGCGCCCGATGACCGCCGGCCGCTCGCCCTCGTCAGCTTCAGCACCACCTTCCAGAACCATGGCGGCGCGCTGCAACGGGTGATCGACGCCATCGCCGGCCTGCCGATGCGCGCGGTGGTGACGCTGGGCGGCTCCATCCGGCGCGGGGCGCTGCGCGGCGCGGGCAATGTCGTGCTGGTCGAAAGCGCGCCGCACCACGCCATCCTGGCCGAGGCCGCGCTGGTGGTGACCCATGGCGGCCATGGCACGGTGATGAAGGCGCTGTCCCATGGCCGGCCCCTGCTGGTGCTGCCGCACGGGCGCGACCAGGCCGACAACGCCGTGCGTGTGACCGAACGCGGCGCGGGGCTGAGCCTGCCGCCCAGCGCCGGCGTGGCCGAGATCCGCGCGGCGCTGGCCCGGCTGCTGGAGGAACCGGGCTTCACCGGGGCCGCGATGGCACTGGGGGCCGCGGTGGTGCGAGAGGCGGAGATCAGCCCGGTGGCGGAGATGCTGGAAGCGGAGGCAAGGGTGCGCGCGTGCTGCGAGGCGGCTTGAGGGCGCTGCCCTCAAACTCCCGCTCGGGGGGAAATGACTTTCCCCCCGAGAACCCCCCATTACTTTCCATCGGTTTTGGGACGGCCCGGAACCTGCAAGGGTTTTTCTGATAAATTTATACAATAATATCAATTAGGGCTTGTTGAGATTTAGATCTTTCCTGGTGACGTGTGTTTATGATTCACGCTTTGGATGACGCAGCGTTTGGTTTTGAGTGACGAGCAATGGGCGAAGATGTCGCCGCATTGCCTGGGCAAG
>NZ_JAAABL010000038.1 GCF_009900765.1 Rhodovarius lipocyclicus | reverse complement strand
CTCAGCCGCGCCACCTTCCACTTGCACCTCAAGGAGTGCGAGTTCAGGTACAACAACAGAGCCAGGAACCTTACTCGCCTCCTGCTCAAACTCTGCCGGGATAACCCGCTCTCCTAGTCGAGACCCTATAATGAAAATGGCGCCCCACCTGCCAAGGTAAGGCGCCAATAAATGGGCTCAAAGGGTTGCTACAACCCTTTGCGGGGATGCAAGGGGCGGCGCCCCTTGCCGGGGGTCCAGGGGGGCGGAGCCCCTTGGCCTTACTCCGCCACCAGCACGCTCACGGCCGCCTGGCACGCGATCCCTTCTTCCCGCCCGGTGAAGCCCAGCTTTTCGCTGGTCGTGGCTTTCACTCCGATCCGTCCGATCTCCACCCCCAGCAGTTCCGCCAGCCTGGCGCGCATGGTTTCCACATGCGGGCGGATCTTGGGGCGTTCGCAGATCAGCGTGACGTCCGCGTTGATCAGCCGGCCGCCGCGGGCCTTGATGCGTTCGGCGGCGTGGACCAGGAATTGCGCGCTGTCGGCGTTCTTCCACTTCATTTCGCTGGGCGGGAAATGGGCGCCGATATCGCCCTCGCCCAGCGCGCCGTAGATGGCGTCGCACAGGGCATGGATGCCCACATCGGCGTCGGAGTGGCCATCGAGGCCCAGCGTGTGGGGCACGGTGATGCCGCACAGCACCAGCGGCCGGTTCGGCACCAGGCGGTGCACGTCATAACCGGTGCCGACGCGCGGCAGCAAAAGCGGGGCGGGGAGGGTCACGCGGGTCAAATCCTCGGGCCAGGTGATTTTGATGTTGCTCTCGGCGCCGGGCACCAGTGCCACGGACAGGCCGATGCGTTCCAGCAGCTCGGCGTCGTCGGTGCCTTCCTCGCCGGTGGCATGGGCGGCCTGCAGGGTGGCGAGGCGGAAGGCCTGGGGCGTCTGCGCGCGGAACAGGCCGGCGCGGGGGACGGTCGCGGCGATGGTGCCGTCCTGCCCGCGCTTCAGCGTGTCCGAGACGGGTTGAGCCGGGATGGCGCCGGGGTGGGTTTCCAGCGCGGCCAGCAGATGGGCCACGGTGCCGGGGGGCACTACGGGGCGGGCGGCGTCGTGCACCAGCACCGCATCGGGCGCGCGGGCGGTGACGGCGGCCAGGCCGGCGCGCACCGACTCGGCGCGGGTGGCCCCGCCGGGCACGGGCGGCAGGGCGGGCAGCCCTTCCAGCATGGCGGCCACCCGGGCCTCGTCGCCCGCCGGCACCACGGGCTGGATGGCGTGCACCAGCCCCTCGGCCAGCAGGGCCTCGGCCGCGTGGCGCAGCACGGGGCGCCCCGCCAGAAGCAGGTACTGCTTGGGCTCCGGCGCGCCGAAGCGCGTGCCCTGCCCGCCGGCCATCAGAAGAGCGACAACATCCATGGCGCCTCGCATAGCCCAAAGTGATGGCTTGGGGTATGGGTGGGCAGCACAGCCGGGCCGTGTGGCGCGAAGCCCCGGGAAAGCCCGCATCGCCGCCGAAAGCCCAGGCGCGCCATTTCAGCATATTGCCCATTTTGCGCGCATTTGGTATGGCTGCCCACATGTTGTGCAGCGAAACGCCCCCCGCAGCGCCTCCCGGTGAGATGTCAGCCCCAAGGAATCCGCCGGTTTCCGCGCGGTCTCCGGCGCCGCTGAAGCCGATTTCGCTCGCCCCCGGCGTGACGATCGAGACGCCCGTGATCCTCGCCCCGATGTCGGGCGTGACGGACCTGCCCTTCCGCCGCATCGCGCGGGAATTGGGCACCGGCCTCGTCGTGTCGGAGATGATCGCGAGCCAGGCCATGGTGCGCGAAAACCGCCAGACCCTGATGATGGCCGAGGTCGAGGGGCATGGCGCCCCTTCCTCCGTGCAGCTCGCGGGTTGCGAGCCCGCCGTGATGGCGGAGGCCGCGAAGCTGGCCGCCGGCCGGGGGGCCGCCATCGTCGACATCAATTTCGGCTGCCCGGTGAAGAAGGTGGCGATCGGCCAGATGGCCGGCTCCGCCCTGATGCGCGACGAGGTGAAGGCCGCGCGCATCCTGGAGGCCACCGTGAAGGCCGTCTCGGTGCCCGTGACGCTGAAGATGCGCATGGGCTGGGACCATCAGAACCTGAACGCCCCCACCCTGGCGCGCATCGCGCGGGAATGCGGCATCCGGATGATCACCATCCATGGCCGCACCCGCCAGCAGCTGTACACCGGCACCGCCAACTGGGATTTCATCGCGGAGGTGAAGGCCGCGGTGGACCTGCCCGTCATCGCCAACGGCGACATCACCACGGTGCAGGACGCGGCCGAGGCCCTGGCCCGCTCCAACGCCGACGGCGTGATGATCGGGCGCGGCTGCTATGGCCGGCCCTGGTTCCCGCGCCAGGTGGCGCACTACCTGGCCACCGGCGAGATCCTGCCCGACCCGTCATTGGCCGAGCAATACGCCATCATGCTGGGCCACTGGCGCGCCATGCTGGCCCAGTACGGCGTGCCCGGCGGCGTGCGCATGGCCCGCAAGCATCTGGCCTGGTATTCCAAGGGCCTGCCCGGCAGCGCGGAATTCCGCTCCGCCATCAACACGGTGGATGTTCCCGCCGAAGCCGAGGCCATGATGGAACGCTTCTACCGCCCCTTGATCGACATGCCCCCCGAGAGGCTGGCGGCGTGAGCGGGCGGCTCGCCAGCCTCGCCCGCCGGGTGCTGCCGCAGCGCGGCACCGGCCCCCAGATGGAAGGCGGAGACATGCCGCCCCCCGACCCCGCCGCCATCCTGTCCGCCCTGCCCATGGCCACCGTGGTGCTGGATGGGCAGGACCGCTTCCGCTTCGTGAACCACGCGGCCGAGCAGTTCTTCCAGCTTTCCGCCGCTAACATGGTCGGCATGGAGCTGGCGGAATTCCTGCCGCGCGACAGCCGCCTGTTCGCCGTGCTGCGCCAGGTGCGCGCGCAGGACGCACCGGTGGCCGACCATGAGCTGACGCTGGACAGCCCCCGCTTGCACCGCAGCGGCCTGTCCATCCAAGCCGCCCCCTTCAGCGACATCCCCGACGCCGTGGTGCTGACCCTGACGGACAGCAGCAAGGCGCAGATGCTGGACCGGCAGCTGAACTTCCTGGGTGCGGCGCGCGGCGCCACCGCCATGGCCTCCATGCTGGCGCATGAGATCAAGAACCCGCTCTCCGGCATCCGCGGCGCTGCCCAGCTGCTGGAACAATCCGCCAGCGAGGCGGACCGCGAGCTGACCACGCTGATCCAGGAGGAGACGGACCGCATCCGCAACCTGGTGGACCGGATGGACATGTTCTCCGACCGGCCGCTGGAGCGCGAGGCGGTGAACATCCACCGCGTGCTGGACCATGTGAAGCGCATCGCGCAGTCGGGTTTCGCGGCGCACCTGCGCTTCATCGAGGAATACGACCCATCCCTGCCCCCGGTCTGGGGCAACCGCGACCAGCTGATCCAGATCCTGCTGAACCTGGTGAAGAACGCGGCCGAGGCCGTTTCCACCGGCGGGCACAGTGGCGCGGTGGGCGAAATCCACCTGGTTACCGCCTATCACCACGGCCTGCGCATCGCGGTCCCCGGCACGCAGGAGCGCGTGCACCTGCCCTTGCAGATCATCGTGCGCGACAATGGCCCGGGCATCCCGGAGAACCTGCGCTCCTCCCTGTTCGAGCCCTTCATCACCACCAAGCGCGGGGGCCAGGGCCTCGGCCTCGCGCTGGTGGCCAAGCTGGTGGCAAATCACGGGGGGCTCATCGAATGCGAGAGCCGTCCGGGCCGTACTTCCTTCCGCCTGTCCATGCCCGTGCCTCCCCCGGGCGAAATTCCTGCCGGTGACATCGAATGAGCGAAACGACCACGCGTTCCATCCTGATCGCGGACGACGACCGCGCCATCCGCACGGTGCTGTCGCAGGCACTGTCGCGCGCCGGCTACACGGTGCGCGCCACCTCCTCCGCCTCCACGCTGTGGCGCTGGGTGGAGGATGGCGAGGGCGACCTGGTGATCACCGATGTGGTGATGCCGGATGAGAACGGGCTGGACCTGCTGCCACGCATCAAGCGCGTGCGCCCGGAATTGCGGGTGCTGGTCATGAGCGCGCAATCCACCTTCACCACCGCGGTGAAGGCGGCCCAGCGCGGCGCCTTCGAATACCTGCCCAAGCCCTTCGACCTGAAGGAGCTGCTGGCGGTGGTGGAGCGCGCCCTGGCCAAGCCCGCCGAGGCGCTGCCGGAGGAACCCTCCGACGGGTCCGTGCCGGAAAAGCTGCCCCTGATCGGCCGCAGCCCGGCGATGCAGGAGATCTACCGCACCGTCGCCCGCCTCACGACCACCGACCTGACGGTGATGATCACGGGCGAGAGCGGCACCGGCAAGGAGCTGGTGGCGCGTGCCCTGCACGATTACGGCAAGCGCCGGCAGGGGCCTTTCGTGGCCATCAACATGGCCGCCATCCCGCGTGAGCTGATCGAGAGCGAGCTGTTCGGCCATGAGCGCGGCGCCTTCACCGGCGCGCTGACGCGCGGCGTGGGCCGTTTCGAGCAGGCCGCCGGCGGCACCCTGTTCCTGGACGAGATCGGCGACATGCCGCCCGAGGCCCAGACCCGCCTGCTGCGCGTGCTGCAGGAGGGCGAGTTCACCACCGTCGGCGGCCGCACCCCCATCAAGGCCAATGTCCGCATCGTGGCGGCCACCCACCGGGACCTGCGCGCCTCCATCCGCGGCGGGCTGTTCCGCGAGGACCTGTTCTACCGCCTGAACGTGGTGCCCATCCGCCTGCCGCCTCTGCGTGAGCGCGTGGAGGACATCCCCCTGCTCGCGCGCCACTTCCTCGACCGCGCCAAGGCTTCCGGCCTGCCGCTGAAGCAGCTGTCGCCGAGCGCGATCGAGCGGCTGAAGCGCCATGGCTGGCCCGGCAATGCGCGTGAGCTGGAGAACCTGATGCGCCGCCTGGCGGCGCTCTACCCGCAGGAATCGCTGGACGAGGCGCAGGTCGGCGCCGAGCTGGCCGAGGCCGAAGTCGCCCCGGACGGCGCCCCCCGCAGCCAGGAAACCCTGGAGCAGGCGGTGGAACGCCACCTGAAGGCCTTCGTCGCCGCCCACAAGGATGGCGTGCCGGTGCGCGACCTGCATGAGCGCGTGATGGCCGAGGTGGAGCGCCCGCTGCTGCGCCTGGCGCTGTCCGCCACAAGGGGCAACCAGATCAAGGCCGCCTCCATGCTCGGGCTGAACCGCAACACGCTGCGCAAGAAGCTGCGGGAGCTGGATCTGCCCGTGGTGCGCGGCATCAGCTGATGGCCGGTCCCCTGGTCTCGGGCGCCCCGGCCACTGGTACGGCTGGCGCCGAGCCAGGGGCCGTGCCGCCCGTCGCGTCCCCCCGCCGCCGCAGCCTGCTGCGCCGGATCTCGGATACGCTGCTGGGCAAGTTCGTCACCCTCAGCCTGGCGCTGGGCGCCCTGGCCATGGGTGTCGCCACCTTCGTGGTGCTGGCCGATGGCAGCCCCTTCGGCACGTCGCGCCCCGGCATGGTGGTGGCGCTGGCCTTCGGCAACATCGCGCTGATCCTGCTGCTGTTCATCGCGCTGGCCGGGCGGCTGGTGCGGGTGTGGGCGGAACGGCGGCGGGGCTATGCGGGCTCCCGCCTGCACACGCGGCTGGTGCTGCTGTTCGCGGGCGTGGCGGTCGTGCCGTCCATGCTGATGGCGGGCTTCGCCGCGCTGTTCTTCAACCTGGGCGTCGAGAGCTGGTTCAGCGACCGCGTGCGCACGGCGCTGGAGGCCTCGCTCGCCGCGTCCCGCGCCTATCTGGCCGAGCACCAGCAGAACATCCGCGCCGATGCGCTGGCCATGGCCAACGACCTGAACCGCGCCGTGGTGCTGCTGCCGGACCAGTCCCTGACCTTCGCCCGCGTGCTGGCCAACCAGGCCGGGGTGCGCGGCCTGACGGAGGCCGTGGTGTTCGAGCCGGTGCTGGGCCGCGTCGTGGCCCATGCGGGCATCTCCACCTCCTTCCTGCTGGACCCGCCGCCGCCCTGGGCGGTGGAGGACGCGCAGCGCGGAGAGGTCGCGGTGCTGACCGGCGACGAGAACGACCGCGCCCGCGCGCTGATCGCGCTCGCCCCCTCCACCGGGTTGCTGCTGATGATCGGCCGGCCGGTGGACCCGCAGGTGATCGAGCACATGCGCCGCACGGAAAGCGCGGTGGAGGCTTATCAGAACCTCGACCGCAACCGCGAGGGGCTGCAGATCACCTTCGTGATGATCTTCGCCATCGCGGCGCTGCTGGTGCTGCTGGCGGCGATCCTGATCGGCCTCGTGCTGGCCAACCAGCTGGCGCGCCCGATCGGCAAGCTGATCCATGCCGCCGAGCGCGTGCGCTCGGGCGACCTGTCGGTGCGGGTCGAGGAAGGCACGACGGATGACGAGGTGCAGACCCTCTCGCGCGCCTTCAACCGCATGACCAACCAGTTGGCGGCCCAGCGCAATGAGCTGATGGAGGCCTATCGCCAGAACGACGAGCGCCGGCGCTTCACCGAGGGCGTGCTGGGCGGGGTGTCGGCCGGGGTGATCGGGCTTGACGCCGATGGCTCCATCCACCTGCCCAACCGGCGGTCGAGCGAGCTGCTGGGCATCGACCTGGATGCCGAGGTGGGCCACAGCCTGGACGCGGTGCTGCCGGAATTCGCGGAGCTGTTCGCCCAGGCCCGGCGCGGCCGCGGCACCGCCACCGCCGAGATCCGCCTGGGCGCGCCCGGCGAGCGCCGCACCCTGCTCGCCCGCATCTCGGCCGAGACGGAGGAGGAGGGGGTGAGCGGCGGTTACGTGCTGACCTTCGACGACATCACGGCCCTCGTCACCGCGCAGCGCCAGGCGGCCTGGGCCGATGTGGCCCGCCGCATCGCGCATGAGATCAAGAACCCGCTGACCCCGATCCAGCTGTCGGCCGAGCGCCTGAAGCGCCGCTACCTGAAGCAGATCCATGAGGACCCCGAGACCTTCACCCAATGCACGGACACCATCGTGCGCCAGGTGGGCGATATCGGGCGGATGGTGGACGAGTTCTCGGCCTTCGCGCGGATGCCCCAGCCGGTGATCCGCCCAGAGCCGCTGCGCCGCATCGCCGAGGAAGCGCTGGTGCTGCCGCGGGAGGCGCACCAGCACATCCGCTACCGGCTGAGCGCGCCGGAGGAGCCCATCATGGCCCCCTGCGACCGGCGGCTGATCGGCCAGGCGCTGGCCAACCTGCTCTCCAACGCGGCGGACGCCATCGCCATGAGGGAGGGAGAGGGCCACATCGCCCTCGATGTCGCGCGGCAGGGGGATTGGGCCGTGATCTCCGTCACCGATGACGGCATCGGCCTGCCGGGCGGGGAGGAACGCGACCGGCTGACCGAGCCCTATGTGACGCACAAGGTGAAGGGCACGGGGCTCGGTCTCGCGATCGTGAAGAAGATCATGGAGGACCATGGCGGGCGGCTGGTGATCGAGGACGCGCCCCCGGGCCCCGACGGCACCGCGCACGGTGCCCGGGTTTCGCTGGTGCTGCCCTGGCGCGCGGCCGGGGATCATGCGATGGAGGGTGCGCCCGGGGCGGATGCCCAGGGATGATGGAACGGGTGATGAGCAGGGAGCTGAAGAGGGGCATTTGGGATGGCGCATGACATCCTGATCGTGGACGACGAGCCGGACAACCGCGCTCTGATCCAAGGGATCCTCTCCGACGAGGGCTACGACACCCGCGAAGCCGGCAACAGCGATCAGGCGCTGGCGGCCTTCCGCGCGCGGCGCCCCTCCATGGTGATTCTCGACATCTGGCTGCAGGGATCGAAGCTCGACGGGCTCGGCATCCTCAAGGCCATGGTGCGCGAGGAGCCCGAGATGCCCTGCGTCATGATCTCCGGCCACGGCACGATCGAGACGGCGGTGCAGGCCATCCAGCTCGGCGCCTATGACTTCATCGAGAAGCCCTTCAAGACCGACCGGCTGCTGCTGATCGTCGCCCGCGCGCTGGAAGCCGCCAAGCTGCGGCGCGAGGTGAGCGAGCTGCGCATGCGCGCCGGTGCCGAGAACGAGCTGGTGGGCGCCTCGGCGCAGGTGGGCCAGCTGCGCGCGGCGGTGGAGCGCGTGGCGCCGACCGGTTCGCGCGTGCTGATCTCGGGCCCCGCGGGTGCCGGCAAGGAGGTGGTGGCGCGGATGATCCATGCCCGCTCCCGCCGGAACGATGCCCCCTTCGTGGCGCTGAACTGCGCCACCATGAACCCCGCCCGCATCGAGGAAGAGCTGTTCGGCCTGGAGGCCACGGGCGACACCCCCCGCCGCCCCGGCCTGCTGGAACGCGCCCATAACGGCACCCTGCTGCTGGACGAGGTGGCGGACATGCCGCTGGAAACCCAGGGCAAGATCGTGCGCGTGCTGCAGGACCAGGGCTTCATGCGCGTGGGCGGCTCGTCGCGCATCAATGTGGATGTGCGGGTGCTGGCCACCACCAACCGCGATCTGCAGACGGAAATCCAGGCCGGGCGCTTCCGCGAGGATTTGTTCTACCGCTTGGCCGTGGTGCCCCTCCGCGTGCCCGCCCTGCGGGAGCGGCGGGAGGACATCCCGGCGCTGGCCCGCCACTTCATGGCCCGCAGCAGCGAGACCAGCGGCATGCCGGTGCGCGAGATCGGCGACGATGCCATGGCCGCGCTGCAAAGCTATGAATGGCCGGGCAATGTGCGCCAGCTGCGCAACCTGGTGGACTGGCTGCTGATCATGGCCCCCGGTGAGGCCGGTTCCGCCATCCGGTCGGAGATGCTGCCGCCCGAGGTGGGCTCCGCCGCCCCGGCCATGCTGAAGCTGGACCGCAGCAGCGAGATCATGACCCTGCCCCTGCGCGACGCGCGGGAGCTGTTCGAGCGCCAGTATCTGGAAGCCCAACTGCTGCGCTTCGGCGGCAATATCAGCCGCACCGCCACCTTTGTCGGCATGGAGCGCAGCGCGCTGCACCGCAAGCTGAAGTTCCTGGGCGTGCACGCGGATGAGCGGGGGGCCTGATGGCACCCGCAGCGATCGTTTTCGACTGGGACAACACGCTGGCCGATGGCTGGCTGGCGATCCAGGCCGGGCTGAACGCGGCCTTCCGGCATTTCGCCCTGCCCGAATGGTCGATGGAGCAGGTGCTGGCCAACACCCGCAAATCCATGCGCGAAAGCTTCCCCGCCCTGTTCGGCGAACGCTGGGAAGAAGCGCGGGAGCTGTTCATGGCCGCCGTCCGCGCCGAGCACCTGGCCGTGCTGCGCCCCCTGCCCGGCACGGCGGCGATGCTGGGGGTGGCGGCCACCGTCGCCCCGCTGGGCGTCGTGTCCAACAAGCAAGGGCCGCTGCTGCGGGCGGAGGTCGCGCATCTGGGCTGGGGCGGCTTCTTCCGCCAGACGCTGGGCGCGGGCGATGCCGTGCGCGACAAGCCCGACCCCACCGCGATCTTCACCGTGCTGGAAGCCTGCGGCGTGCGGCCCAGCCCCGAAGCCTGGTATGTCGGCGATACCGCCCTGGACATGCAGGCCGCGCGGAACGCCGGATTGACCGCGGTGCTTCTGGGGGATGCAGCCCATGACGGCGGCGTGGGCGCCTGCAACCCGGATATGCATTTCGCAGATGCGAAGACGCTTGCGGAGTATCTCGGCTCGGCCGAAATTAGATGATGCCGGTCCAGGATTTCAAAGGACCGGTTGGAGAGCCACGACCGGGAGATCACGCCCGGACCATGCCAGCCGCACGGCCCGTCCCGGGTTTTCGCGGCACCGGTGTGGCCCGGTTTTGGGATTCGCCCGGCAACAAGAACGAAGGGAGGCCGTGATGGCCGCCGAAAAATCCCAGAACGTGCAGGACGTGTTCCTGAACCATGTTCGTAAATCAAAAACTCCGGTGACGGTGTTCCTGATCAATGGCGTGAAGCTGCAGGGCATCATTACGTGGTTTGACAATTTCTCCGTGCTGCTGCGCCGCGATGGGCACACCCAGCTGGTCTATAAGCACGCCATCAGCACTGTGATGCCCGGCGCGCCGATCATGCTGTTCGACCCCGTGGCCGCCGGCCAGGCCGCGCCGCCGCCGGCCAGCATGGGCACGGAAGCCGGTGAGGGCGCGGCGCCACGCCGTTCCACCCTGACCATTACCCCGAGGGAACCTTCTCCTGGCACAGCTGACTGAGACCGGCGCGCCGCCCACCAGGGCGGCCGTCATCCTGCCCTATCACCGCCCCGCCCAGCCTTCGGGCGTGGTGGAATTCAACCCCGGCGCCGTGCGCGCCGCGGAGGCACGGCTGGCGGAGGCGGTGGGGCTTGCCGCCTCCATCGGCGTGACCATCGTCCATTCCGCCATCCATCCCCTGCGCGAACGCCGCCCCTCCACCCTGATGGGCGAAGGCCAGGTGGAGGCCGCCCGCCAGGCGATGGAGGACCAGGAGGTGGAGCTGGTGGTGGTGGATGCCGCCCTCACCCCCGTGCAGCAGCGCAATCTGGAGCGCGCCTGGGGTGCGAAGGTCATCGACCGCACCGGCCTGATCCTGGAAATCTTCGGTGAGCGCGCCCGCACCCGCGAAGGCGTGCTGCAGGTGGAACTCGCGCATCTGTCCTATCAGCGCACGCGCCTCGTGCGGTCCTGGACCCACCTGGAGCGCCAGCGCGGCGGCTTCGGCTTCCTGGGCGGCCCCGGCGAATCTCAGCTGGAAATCGACCGCCGGCTGATCGACGACCGCATCATCCGCCTGAAGAAGGAGCTGGAGCAGGTGCGCCGCACCCGCGGCCTGCACCGCAAGGCGCGGGAGAAGGTGCCGTTCCCGGTGGTCGCCCTCGTCGGCTACACCAATGCCGGCAAATCCACCCTGTTCAACGCGCTGACCGGGGCCGGCGTCTATGCCGAGAACCAGCTCTTCGCGACGCTCGACCCCACCATGCGGCAGATCCGCCTGCCCTCCGGCCGCACCGCGATCCTGAGCGACACGGTGGGCTTCATCAGCGAATTGCCGACGCAGCTGGTCGAGGCCTTCCGCGCGACGCTGGAGGAGGTGGCGGCCGCCGACATCATCCTGCATGTGCGCGACGCCGCCCACCCGGACAGCGCCGCCCAGCGCGCCGATGTGCTGAAGGTGCTGTCGGAAATGTCCGAGGGCCCCGATGCCGCGCTGGATGAGGATTGGCAGTCCCGCGTGCTGGAGGTGCTGAACAAGGCCGACCTGCTGCCGGGGCGCGAACTGCCGGGCATCGCCGTCTCCGCCCTGAACGAGGAAGGGCTGGACACGCTGCTGGCCATCATCGACCAGCGGCTGTCGGCCAGCGAGCATGTGGAAGAATTCCGCATCCAGGCCGGCGACGGCGCCCGCATCGCCTGGCTGCACCGCCATGCGGAGGTGCTGTCCACCGAGGCGGAGGAGGATGTGCTGGTGATCCGGGTGCGGATCTCCGAAGCCGCCCGGTCGCGCTTCCTGCGGATTCCTCCGGCGGGGGAGGAGCCGCCGCACGGCTCCGCCAACGACCCGTGAGGATCGGCCATCGCCAGCAGATGGAGGTCTCGGGCCTGCTGCGCCAGGCCGCCGCGGCCGAGATCATGCCCCGCTTCCGCCGCCTGGCGCCGGAGGCGATCCGCGCCAAATCCGGCCCGCTGGACCTGGTGACGGATGCCGATGAGGCGGCCGAGCAGCTCATCGCCGAGGGCCTGTCGCGCCTGTTCCCCGGCTGCCTGGTGGTCGGCGAGGAAGCCTGCGCGGCCGACCCCGCCCTGCTGGGCCGCATGGCCGGTGTGCCGCTGGCCTTCGTGGTGGACCCGGTGGATGGCACCGCCAATTTCGCCGGCGGCCTGCCGCTGTTCGGCGTAATGGTCGCCGCCATCAGCGATGGCGAGATCACCGGCAGCTGGATCCTGGACCCGGTGACGGGCGACATGGCCATGGCCCTGCGCGGCGACGGCGCCTTCGCCGAGGCCGCGGACGGCACCCGGCGCGATCTGCGCGTGGCCGCCCCGGTGCCGATGGCGGAGATGGTCGCCGCCGTCTCCTGGGGTTACATGGCGCCGGACCGCAAGGCCCGGGTGCTGCCACGCCTGGCGGGGCTCGGCGGCACGCAGAACCTGCGCTGCGCCGCGCATGAATGGCGGCAGGCCGCGGCGGGGCACCTGCACCTGCTGGTCTACAACCGCCTGATGCCCTGGGACCACGCGCCGGGCTGGCTGCTGCACCAGGAGGCCGGAGGCTACTCCGCGCGCTTCGACGGCAGCGCCTATACGCCGCTGGAGAGCACAGGCGGCGTGGTGGCCACGCCGGACCGCGCCAGCTGGGAAGCGGCCATGGAGGCGCTGGCGATCAGCCCCGGCTGATGAAGATGGCGCCTCGGGGGCTTTGCCCCCGAACCCCTACCAAGGGCTCTGCCCTTGGAACCCGCCAAAGGCCGAAAGGCCCTTGGAACCCAGGAATTGGTGCTTCACCCCAGCAGACGGGACACCATTTTCATGATAAAAATCAATAGGAAACACCTTCCTAAGGTGTAGCGCCAAACTGCTCTAGGTCCAGGACCGAGCACGGTCCCTGGGGTGTGGGGCTTCGCCCCACGGCTTGGGCGGGGTCCAGGGGCGGCGCCCCTGGGGGCGAAGCCCCTGAGCGCCGCCTTTCACGCCAACGGTCGGCTTCTCTCGGTATAAGGTGCGCTCATGACAGGCATCCAGGCTTCCGTCAGCCGTTACGAGGACTGGCTGCGCACCCGCATCGGGGCGGATTTCGTCGAGGCCGACCTGCAGGCCAAGCACCGCAAGATGCGCGGCGATGCCTTCGCCTTCCTGCGCGCCACCTATTGGCGCTGGGCGGAGACCATTCTCGGCCTATGCCCCGGTCTGGCCGATGCCGCCCCGGTGCTGGCGATCGGCGACATCCATCTGGAGAATTTCGGCACCTGGCGGGACGATGAGGGCCGGCTGGTCTGGGGCGTGAACGATTTCGACGAGGCCGCCGTCATGCCCTGGCCGCTCGACCTGGTGCGGCTGGCCGCCAGCGCCCTGCTGGCGCGCGGCAAGGAAGGCCCCGCCGCGCAGGAGATCTGCGCCCCCATCCTGGAAGGCTTCGAGGCCGGGCTGGCCAGCCCCGCCCCCATCATCCTGGAGCGCGAGTGGAAATGGCTGCGCCAGGCCGTGCTGCTGCCGGAGTCCGAGCGCGCCGCCTTCTGGGCCAAGTTCGACGCGCTGCGCCCCAGCCCGCCCCCGCCCGCGCATGAAAAGGCGCTGCTGGAAGCCCTGCCCCCCGGCCATGCCACGCCCATCTTCGCCCCACGCACCGCGGGCACCGGCAGCCTGGGCCGGCCGCGTTTCGTGGCGCGCGCGGAGTGGCGGGGCGGCCCGGTGCTGCGGGAATCCAAGGCGCTGGTGCCCTCGGGCTGGTGCCTGGCCCAGGCACCGGCGGACAGCACGATCCGAGCCGATGCCGTGGCCACCGGCCGCTTCCGCGCCCCCGATCCGCATTACCGGCTGATGGAGGGCAGCATCATCACCCGCCGCCTGTCGCCCAACAGCCGCAAGATCGAGGTGCGGAACGCCGCCGCCGAATTGCTGAGCCCGGAGATGCTGCGGGCGATGGGCCAGGAGATCGCGAATTGCCAGGCGGGCGATGCCGCCCGCTGGCCCGGCGTGCGGGAGGATCTGCGGACCCGCCCCAAGGGCTGGCTGCATCAGGCCGCGAAGGCCGCCGCCCAGGCCGTGGAACGCGAGCAGAAGGAATTCGCGGGGACCTGATGGCCGGTGGGGGCGCCATCGTCAGGGGCTTCGCCCCCGACACCCCCGCCCAAGCCGTGGGGCGAAGCCCCACACCCCTGGGACCGTGCTCGGTCCTGGACCTAGATCAGTTTGGCGCTGACCTTGGGAAGGTGTTTCCTGTTGAATTTTATCATGAAAATGGTGGCCCGCCTGCCAGGATGAAGCGCCAATTCCTGGGTTTCAAGGGCCTTTCGGCCTTTGGCGGGGAGCCGAGGGGCAGAGCCCCTCGGTAGGGGTCTCGGGGGCAACGCCCCTGAGGCTACACCCGCAAAGCTCAGGCGCGTTCCACGCACATGGCCACGCCCATGCCGCCGCCGATGCACAGCGTCGCCAGGCCTTTCTTCGCGTCCCGGCGCTGCATCTCGTACAGCAGCGTGGTCAGCACCCGCGCGCCGGAGGCCCCGATCGGGTGCCCCAGCGCGATGGCGCCGCCGTTCACGTTCACCTTGCTGGTGTCCCAGCCCAGATCCTTGTTCACCGCGATGGCCTGGGCGGCGAAGGCCTCATTGGCTTCGATCAGGTCGAGGTCCGCCACGGTCCAGCCGGCCTTTTCCAGCGCCTTGCGGCTGGCCGGGATGGGGCCGGTGCCCATGATGGCGGGGTCCACGCCGGCCGTCGCCCAGCTGACGATCTTCGCCAGCGGGGTGATGCCGCGCTTCTTCGCCTCATCCGCGCTCATCACCACCAGGGCCGCGGCACCGTCATTGATGCCGGAGGCATTGCCCGCCGTCACCGTGCCGTCCTTGGAAAAGGCGGGGCGCAGCTTGGCCAGGGTTTCCGCCGTGGTGTCCGGGCGGGGGTATTCGTCGGCCTCCACCACCATATCGCCCTTGCGGGTCTTGATGGTGATGGGGGTGATCTCGTCCTTGAAGCGGCCGGCCTTCTGGGCCTCGCCCGCCTTGCGCTGGCTGCCGGCGGCGAATTCGTCCTGCTCCGCGCGGCTGATCTGGTATTTCTGCGCCACGTTCTCGGCGGTGTTGCCCATGTGATAGCCGTGGAAGGCATCCCACAGCCCGTCCTTCAGCATGGTGTCCACCATCTCCAGGCTGCCCATCTTGGTGCCGGCGCGCATCTGCGCGGCGTGCGGGGCCTGGGTCATGCTCTCCTGCCCGCCGGCGACCACGATGGTGGCATCGCCCGCCTGGATCTGCTGGGCGGCCAGCGCCACGGCCCGCAGGCCGGAGCCGCAGAGCTGGTTGATGCCGAAGGCCGTGGCCTCATGCGGGATGCCCGCGAAGACGGCGGCCTGGCGGGCGGGGTTCTGGCCCTCGCCGGCGGAGAGGATCTGGCCCAGGATCACCTCATCCACCTCGGAGGGCGCCACCCCGGCGCGGCTCAGCGCGGCCTGGATGGCCGCCTGGCCCAGCGTGTGGGCCGGCAGGCTGGCGAAGGCACCATTGAAGCTGCCGACCGGGGTACGGGCGGCGGAAGCGATCACGATTTCGGTCATGGGGGGCGTCTCCCTTCTGTGGCCCTTAATCTGCGCCGGGGCGCGCCCGGCGTCCAGCACCGCGCAGGTTGCGGAGGCGTGACGCGGGCCGCGGCCCGGCATCTCCATGCGTATTTCGTGAAATTCGACAGATAAACCGCTGTTCAGGAACGGTTTCATTGCCGCATAATCGTCCCCCATGAAACACCGCCTGCTGCTTCCCGCACTGGTCCTGATCCTGCTGGGCGCGGTGGGCGCCCTGGCCTATGGCAGGCTCTGGCGCCCCCTGCCCGTCCGGATCGCGGGTTTCGAGCAGGACGTGCCGGTGCGCGTCTTCGGCCTGGGCACGGTGGAGGCACAGGTGCTCTCCCGCGTCGCCTTCGAGGTCTCGGGCACGCTGGCCAGCGTCTCGGCCGACCATGGGGACGAGGTGCCGGCGGGTGCGGTGCTGGCCGCGCTGAACCCGGCCAGCCAGCAGGCCCGCGTGGCGCGCGCCGAAGCCACCCTGCAATCCGCCGAGGCCAGCATGCAGCGCGCCGAGGCCCAGCGCGAACGCGCCGAGGTCCAGCATGCCCAGCGCCTGTTGACCGCCCGCCGCCGGCGGGAGCTCGCCTCCCGCGGGGTCGGCACGCAGGAGGCCGCCGAGCTGGCCGAGACCGAGGCCAGCACCGCCGCCGCCGACCTGGCGGTGAACCGCGCCGACGCCGCCGTGGCCCGCGCCGCCATGGCCGATGCGCGCGCCAACATGCTGGCCGAGCGCACGGCGCTGGCCAAGCACACGCTGACCGCGCCCTTCGCCGCGCTGGTCATCGCCCGCCACAAGGAACCGGGCACCGCCCTCAACCCCGGCGAGGCGGTGTTCACCCTGATCGACCCCGCCACCGTCTGGGCCCTGGCCTATGTCGATGAAGGCCGCGCCGGCGGGCTCGCGGTGGGGCAGCCCGCGCTGGTCACGCTGCGCAGCCGCCCGGACGCGCCCATGCGGGCGGAGGTGGTGCGCATCGGGCTGGAGGCGGACCGCGTGACGGAAGAACGCCGCGTCTATCTGCGCTGCCGCGACTGCACCGGCCGCCCGGTGCTGGGCGAGCAGGCGGAGGTGCGGATCGAGACCGGCCGCCTGCCCCGCGCCCGCATCGTGCCGGAAACCGCGGTGCATGGCTTCGACGGCGCCAGCGGCACCGTCTGGGTGCTGCGCGACGGGCGGCTGGCGCGGCAGGCGGTGCGCTTCGCGGCCCGGCTGGCCGATGCGCGCCTCGCCATCACCGACGGGCTGCCGGATGACGTGCCGGTGGTGACCAACCCCGGCCCCGCCTTCCAGGAAGGCCGCGCCGCGCGGGTGGCGGCGCCGTGACCGCCCGATGAACCTGGCGCTGGCCGATATCCGGCACGGCCTCGGCCGTTTCCTGCTGACCTGCCTGGGGGTGGGGCTGCTGATGGGCGTCGCCTTGTCCATGGTGGGCATCTATCAGGGGCTGGTGCGGGAGGCCCTGGCCCTGACTCGCAGCCTGGATGCCGGGCTGTGGGTGGTGGAGGCGGGCACGCGCGGGCCCTTCGCCGAAGCCTCCCGCATTCCGGGCGATGTGCGGGAGATGGTGGCCCGCCTGCCCGGCGTCGCCGCCGCCGGCAGCCTGACCCTGCGCACGGCCGAGGCCGATGGCCCCACCGGCCGGCTGCGCGTGCAGGTGGTGGGCTATGAGCCCGGCCGCCCGGGCGGCCCCGCGCTGCTGACCCAGGGCCGGGGCCTCGGCTCCGCCCGGTTCGAGGCGGTGGCCGATGCCCGCACCGGCCTCACCCTCGGCGCCACGCTGATGTTCGGCACCGACCGTTATCGCGTGGTGGGGCTGACGCGGGGCATGGTGGCCTCGGGCGGGGACCCGGTGGTGTTCGTGGGCCTGCGGGACAGCCAGCGCATGCAGTTCCGCCTGGCCCCCGCCGCCGCCCGCCGCGCGGAGGCCGCGGGTGCCCCGCCCGCCGGCACCGACACCGTGAACGCCATCGTGGCGCAGCTGTACCCGGGCGCGGACGCCGCCGCGCTGACCGAGGCGGTGCGGCGCTGGAAGCACCTGACCGCGCTGTCGGGGCCGGAGCAGGAGGACCTGCTCACGCGCTCCGTTGTGCAGCGGGCCCGCATTCAGCTGGGCATGTTCACCGTGGTGCTGCTGTTCGTCTCGGGCGTGATCATCGCGCTGATCATCTACACCATGACCATGGACAAGCGGCGGGAGATCGCGACGCTGAAGCTGATCGGCGCGCCGGACAGCACCATCGCCGGGCTGGTGCTGCAACAGGCCATGCTGCTGGGCGGGCTGGGCTATGCCGCCGCCGTGGCGCTGGTGTTTTCCGTGCGCGACCATTTCCCCCGGGCGGTGGAACTCGGGGTGGCCGAGATCTCGGTCATGGCGGGGGTGATCGCGGCGATCTGCCTGCTGGCCAGCCTGCTTTCCATCCGCACCGCGCTGCGGGTGGACGCGCAACAGGCACTCGGCGGATGAGCGCGCCCACCCCCCTGGTGCTGCTGGAAAGTGTCGCCATGGTCTTCGGCCAGGGCGAGACCGCCGTGCGCGCCCTGTCGGACGTGACGCTGGCCGTGGGCCCGGGCGAGGTGGTGGGGCTGCGCGGCCCCTCGGGCAGCGGCAAATCCACGCTGCTGAACATCATCGCCTGCATCCAGGAACCTTCGGCCGGGCGATTGAGCCTGGATGGGCAGACGGTGTGGGAGGGGCGCTATCGCGTAGCCGACCTGCGGCGGCTGCGGCGGGAGCGCATCGGCTTCATCTTCCAGTTCCACAATCTGCTGCCCTTCCTGAACGCGCGGGACAATGTGGCCCTGGCCATGACCCTGGCGGGGATGGGGCTGGAGGCGGCGCGCGGCCGCGCCATGGCCCTGCTGGGGGAACTGCAGGTGGACCGCCGGGCCCTGGCCATGCCCGCCCGGCTTTCCGGCGGCGAGGCGCAGCGCGTGGCGATCGCGCGCGCCCTGGCCAATGACCCGCACATCATCCTGGCCGACGAGCCCACCGCGGCGCTGGATTCCGAACGCGCGCGGGTGGTGATGGACCTGCTGCGGCGGGTGGCGCGGGAACGCTCCTCCGCCGTGCTGGTCGTCACGCATGACGAGAAGATCTTCGACCGTTTCGACCGGATGGTATCGCTGCGGGACGGACGGATCGAGGCCGACCAGCGGGCGGGCGCTTAAACCCCCGTCGCCCAATCCAGGAAGGGCCGCCACAGCGCGCGCTCCGCGCCCTCGCCGGCCACCATGCCGATATGGCCGGCGGGCGTGCGGTGCACGGCGGCGCGCGCCATGCGGGCCAGCGGCAGGGAGGACGCGGGCGGCACGATGCGGTCGCGCTCGGGGATGGCGATGAAGGCCGGGCCCGTCCAGGCTTCCGGGCGCACCGGCAGCCCGGCCAGCAGCCATTCGCCGCGCGCCGGGTCGTTGCGGCCATACCAGCCGGCCAGGCATTCGCGCGCGACCGGCGCCGGCAGCGGGATGCCGTCGTTCAGCCAATCCTCCAGGCTGACGAAGCGACGGGCGCGGGGGCTGTCGGGCTCCAGCCGGGCGAAGGCGCGGAATTTCTGCGCGACGCCGAAGGGGTCCAGCGCCGCGAACAGCATCTGCAACGCATCCACCGGCAGGGCGCCATGGGCCTCCAGCACCGGCTCGAAACCCGGCAGCAGGCTGGCCAGCGCCCGGGCGCGCACCGGGTCCTCCGCGTGGAAATCCCAGGGCGTGGCCAGCAGCGCCAGCGCGCGCACCCGGTCCGGCCGGCGCAGCGCGGCACCCAGGGCCAGCAGCCCGCCCATGCAATAGCCCGCCAGCACCACCGGTTCCGGCAGGGCGGCCAGCGCGCGTTCCAGCCGGCCGGCGATCACATCGGTCAGGGTGAAGCGGCGCTCGGCCGCCCCCGGCCAGCCCCAGTCCAGCAGCAGCGGGCGCAGGCCCTGCCCGGCCAGGAAGCGCAGCATGCTGGCGCCCTCGTCCAGGTCCAGCACATGGGCGCGGTTGACCAGGCTCGGCACGAACAGCACCGGGGTTCCGGTGCCACCATAGTCCAGGATGCGGGCCGCGCCCTCGGCCCAGATGGCCGCGGGTTCGGCCAGGCGGCGCTGGTGCGGGTGGCGGCGATAGGCGGCGATGCCGGCCAGCAGCGCGCGGTCCTGTTCCAGCAGCTTGGCGAAAACGGCGGCCTGGAAGGCCTCAGGGCTTGCGCCGAGGGCGGCGAGGCCTTGGTTGATCCGCGCCTGGCTCTCCTGCCCCGCCTTCGATCTCGGCCAGGCGGCGTTCGAGGGCGGCGAGGCGTTCAGCCATGGCGCTGTCGGCGGCTGCATCGCGGCCATCGCGCGCATCATGCTGCCCATCAGGTGCAGGCTGAGCGGCCGCGGGCCGCGGCGCAGCATCGGGCCCGGGGGCGGGTTGCCCGGCGCCCGTGGGGGCACCGCCCCAAGGTTGCTGCCAATTGGGCCAAAGCCCTGCCCAGGCCCCGGCATCAGGCCGCAGCCCCTTCACCGTCTGGGCGCGCCAGAACGCCGCCGCGAGCGAGACGCTGGCCGCCCAGGCCTCCGCGAGTTCGGGATCGGTGGCGAGTGCCGCGAGTTCGCTCTGCCACAGTGTGATCCAGTCCTCCGCGAGGCTGTCGAGATCGGGGGGGGATTTCATCCATGCCTGTGTGGTCTGGTACCGAATAGCCTTATAGCGCGGCTTTCGGGGCATGACACGGACCCCGTGGCGTGTGCTAGCCTGCCGCATCAACGATTGGGGGGATAAGGCAACAATGGCACAAGGCAAGGCCGCATCAATGGCAGATACCAGCAAGGATGCCGCCACCCCCCCGGTGGTGGTGAAGAAATACGCGAATCGTCGGCTCTACAACACCGAAAGCAGCAGCTACGTTACGCTTGAGGATTTGGCGATGATGATCCGCCAGGGCCGCGATTTCGTCGTGTACGACGCGAAATCGGGTGAGGACATCACGCGCTCCGTCCTGACGCAGATCATCGTCGAGGAAGAGTCCAAGGGCGGATCGTTGCTGCCCGAACCCTTCCTGCGCCAGCTGATCCATTTCTACGGCGACCAGATGGGCGGCCTGGTGCCGCGTTACCTGGAGGCCGCGATGGGCGCCTTCACTGGCCAGCAGGACCAGTGGCGCTCGCAGATGCAGGGCGCCGTGACCGGCTTCAACCCCTTCGACCTGACCGAGATCAGCCGCAACAACATGGCAATGATCGAGCGCGCGATGGGGATGTTCAACCCCTTCGCCGGCGTGCCCGGCATGGCCGCCGGTGCCCGGCCCGAGGGTGCGCGCTCCGAGGTGGATGAGCTGAAGGCCGAAGTGGCCCGCCTGCGTGAGGAACTGGCCAAGGCCAAGGGCGGCTGAGCCCGTGTACGGGAGGGGGCGGGGCCCCTCCCGCGGCCAGGCTCAGATGTCGTAGCCCGGGTTCTGCCGGTCCAGCTTGCGCAGCAGGGACGGCCATTCCATCACGCCATAGGGGCGGCGCGTGCCGGGCTGGTAGTTGTTCCAGGTCTCGTCCAGCACGTTCTGCGGCACCTTGTTCAGCGGCGTGTTGCAGGCCATGGCGGCCAGCTGCGCGAAGCAGCTCTTCTCCAGCCGGTGCAGCCAGTTGAACGCCTCGCCCACCGTGTTGCCGCACACCAGCAGCCCGTGGTTCTTCAGGATCATGCAGTTGCTGTCGCCCAGGTCGCGCACCAGGCGCTCCTGCTCCGACAGGTTCAGCACCACGCCGTTGTAGTCGTGGTAGCTGATCTTGAGGAAGCGCATCGCCGTCTGCGTCAGCGGCAGCAGCCCGCATTCCAGCGAGGAAATCGCCATGCCCGGCCAGGTGTGGGTGTGGATGACGCAATTGGCATCCGGCCGCGCCTTGTGGATCGCGGAATGGATCACGAAGCCCGCGCGGTTGATGCCGAAATCGAAATCCCCGTAATCCGGCTTGGCCAGCACGTTCCCGTCCTCATCGATCTTGATGAGGGAGGAGGCGGTGATCTCCTCATACTGCATGCCATAGGGGTTGATGAGGAAGTTGTGCCCCTCGCCCGGCACGCGCATGGAGATGTGGTTCGCCCCCATGTCGTCCATGCCGTACATCGCCACCAGCCGGTAGCAGGCGGCGGTGTCCACCCGGCACTGCCATTCGGCGGGGCTGACCTTGTCCCGCATCGAGGAGATGCGGAGTTCCTTGCGGGCGTGTTCGAGCATGGACGTTCTCCTTTGTGGCCCCGGGCACGGCCCCGGGGCATGGGCGGCGTTGCGGCGGAGCATGCTGCCGCCGCACCTGTACGGTCAACCGGGCTTGTTGCCCGGCGGTGCCCCATGCCGGGGCGGCGGGCGCTGGCCTCAGACGAAGCTCCAGCGGAACCCGTCGCGCGTGTGCTTCAGCTTGCCCGCCGTCGGGTCCGGGAAATGGATGGGCAGGATGGTGGCGGGCGTATCGGCCGCGTCCTCGAAGATCTTCAGCCGCGACTGGGTGGCCGCCAGCGGGTCGTGGCAGAAGATGGTGGACCAGGACGGCTCATTCACCTGCAGCTGATGGTGCATCAGGTCGCCGGTGATGATCGCGCGCTCGCCCTTCGAGAAGATGTTCACGCAGCAATGGCAGGCCGAATGCCCGGGTGTGGGGATCAGGGTGATGGTGTCGTCCAGCGAGAA
Source organism: Rhodovarius lipocyclicus (assembly GCF_009900765.1). Lineage (GTDB taxonomy): Bacteria > Pseudomonadota > Alphaproteobacteria > Acetobacterales > Acetobacteraceae > Rhodovarius > Rhodovarius lipocyclicus. Next base: position 12,706 of record NZ_JAAABL010000038.1, on the reverse strand, counting down.
GTCGTCATCCACCAGGATGGCCTGGCCCGCGGCCACCACCGGCTCGCAATTCATGCGGAACACCTCGGGCTTGTGGGTCGTGCCCTCCCCGGCCTTGGCCGCCGCCTCCCAGAAGGCGTATTCGCGCTTGTGGAAGATATATTTCGCGTTGGGGAAGGTCGGCACCCAGCGCCCGTCCTTCAGCGTGGTGTTCCAGCCGCAATGGTCGATGTGCAGGTGGGTGCAGAACACATAGTCCACATCCTCCACCGTCAGCCCCTCGGCCGCGAGCCCGTCCAGCCAGGGCTGCTTGGGGAAGTCCATCGGCGCCGGATAGCCCTTGTCCTCACCGGTGCAGGTATCCACCAGGATGACGTGGTGCGGGGTGCGCAGCACGAAGCTCTGATAGGTGATGACCATCTTGTTGGTGCCGGGTTCCCAGGTGCGGGGGTCCATCTGCGGCAGCAGCGCGTGCGCGGCACCCGGGGGCGCGCCGGGGAACATCGTCTCCGCCACGCGCCACGGCCCGTCGCGCTCGATGATGGAGGTGATGGACACATCGCCAACCTGAAGACGCTTCATGGATGATTTCTCCCGTTAAGGGCGGGATGTTGGCGCGCCGGGGCCGGGCCGTGAAGGCCCCCCTATCCCCACGCCGGTCCGGCCAACCCCGCGATCTCGCGGATCAGCTTGCGCCGCACCGCGCCGCCGAAGGCCTCGAAATCCTCGGCCACGATCATGAAGGCGCCGGGCCCGCCGATCACGCTGTCGCGGAAATACTGGTCGAGCGGGATGGGCGGCGGGCGGCCGAAATTGGGCTTGTCGTTCACGATCGGCAGGCCGTTGATGACGATGCCCTCGGCCACCGCCTCGTCGCGCGCCATCTCGGCCGGGCGGCCTGAGTTGTTCACCCCGTCGCCCGAAACGTCGATCACCCGCCGCGTCGGCTCGAACGGGCATTCGCCCAGCACCCGGCGGGAGAAATCGATGGCGCCCGACACGCTGGTCCAGGACAGGCTGGCGCGCGGTGCCTCCGCCAGCGCATCGGCCCAGCGGGCGGCGTCGGCCGCCCCCGCCAGGCGCGTCCAGGGCAGGACCAGGCGCTGATACTCCGCCCCCGCCCATTCCACATAGGCCAGGCCGATGGCGCCCACGCTGCCGCGGCGGATGGCCTGGGCCACGCGCTCATCCAACAGGGCGTTGCGATAGCCTTCGCGTTGCAGCCGCGCCTCATCGGGGTCGATGGAGCGGCTGACATCCACGGCCAGCACCAGGGCCACATCCACGTCCAGCGGCTCCGCATGCAGGCCCGGCGCCGTGGGGAGGCCAGGCGCCGCCAGGGCCGCGCCGGAGGCCAGAAGGCTTCTGCGTCGCATCTCCGCTCCCCTGCCAGGAACTTCCATGGAAGCCTGGTGCGGTGCGGAAATGCAAAGCTTTTATGAAGGCTACAGGCCCCATGCCTCACGCCGGAGGGGCAGCTCCATCCCCACCACTTGCCAGCGCATCCGCAGCGGGTCCTGCAATGCCAGGGTGACATGCAGCGCGCTGTCGGCCTCACCCGGGGCATGCAGCGCCACCTGCCAATGGCGGGCGTCCAGCGGCCGCACCGCGCCGATCATGCCGAAACCACCCGCCCCGCGCGGCAGACGGTCCCGCACCAGCCCCAGCAAGCCCTCGGGGCTCGCCATGCCCTGGGCCACGTCGCGGGCCATGCCGCCCAGGAAACGATCGGCCTGCGGGGACAGCGGCTGGGTGTTCAGGCTGGCCGCGAATTGCGGGCCCAGGCTCGCCCAGTCCACCCGCTGCTCCAGCCCCTGGGCATCGCCAGCGGCCAACGCCTCACCCAACGTGGCGGCAGCCAGGAACGGCGCGCCGGCATAGGCCACGACCAGCCCCATCAGGCAGGCGGCGGCGGCGAAGCGCAGAAAGCGCGGACGGCGGCGGCGGACAGGGGGGGCGGGGATGGTCTCGCTGGCCTGCACCTGGCGGCTGGCGTCATACTCGGCCCAGATATCGTTCCAGAGATCGTCCTGGCATTGTGTCGTGCGGCGCATCACAATCTCCAAAATCGAGCTTACGTCTCGAAAATAAGAATGCGCGGAGATGGTGAGCCAAAGGTTAACGAGGCGTCGGGATCGTCTCGATTGTCTCAAAAATTCTACAGGCGCCAGGGGCTTCGCCCCCAGACCCCCACCAAAGGGCTCCGCCCTCTGGACACCCGCAAAGGGTTGTAACAACCCTTTGAACCCATAAGTTTGGCGCCTTACCTTGGCAAGTCGGGCGCCATTTTCATTATTAAAATCAAAGAGAAACCCCTGCCCAGGATCAGCACCAAACTGATGGGGTCCAGGGGCCTTTCGGCTCCTGGCGGGGAGCCCGAGGGGCAGAGCCCCTCGGTCTTACGCCCTCCGCCGCCCCAGCGCCGCGCCCAGCTCCATCTCAAGCCCCCGGAACGCATCCGCCAGGGCCGCGCTCATCGCCTCCGCGGCGGCGGCATCGCCTTCGCCGCGCACTGGCGCCTGCCCGCGCGGCGCGAACTGCCCCCGCAGCCGGCCGGAGACGAGCCCCCCATCCTCGATCAGCAAGGCGGAGAATGCCGCGCGCGCCTGGCCGCCCTGGGTTTCCAGCGCGGTCAGTTCCACTTCCAACACCAGGCTGCTCGGCAGGCGACTGGCTGGGGCGGTCACGGCGCTGAACAGGCCGCTGGCCTGCAGCCATTGGCGCAGGGAGGATTCCACCGCCTCGTTCGGCGGCGCGGCCCATTCAGCATAGGGGGCCAGCGCCAGCGTGCCGTCGGCGCGGATGGAACGCAGGGCGCGGCCGTCCATCCCCGCCCCAGGGCGCACGGCGCGCAGCAGCAGCGCGGGCGCGTTGGCGGCGGCGGGCAGGCTGGCCGGGCGTTGCGGCGCCAGCGGAAAGCGCCGCGTCTCGACATAGGGCCGCTCCGGCAGCACGGAGCAGCCGGGCAGCAAGGCCAGGGCCAGCAGGGCGCGGCGCCTCATCGGCCGGCTCCCGCGCTGGCCGGGGGCGGGGCGCCCAGCAGGGTCTGGCTTGGCGAGCGGCGGAGCATCTCGGTCACATCCCTCAGATTGCTGGTGATGGCGCGCAGGTCCCGCAGCACGGGCACCAGCTCGGCCTGGGTGTCCAGCGTGGCGGAGCGGGCGCTGCGCAGCCCGGATTCGAGCTGCGCCACGGTGCCGGGCAGGCGGGCGGTGGCCTGGCGCAGCTCGGCCATGGCGGCGCCGCCCTGCTGGATGGCCTGGCGCAGCTCGGGGCTGGCCATCACGGCATGGGCGGCGGCCACGGTCGCTCGCAACTCGCTGGCCAGGGCCGGCAGGTCGGCGGCCTCGGCGGATTGGCGCAGGCTGCGCGCCAGCACCGCCATTTCCGTCAGCGCCTGCCCGCCGGTGCCCTCGGGCGCCAGCTGGGTGCGCAGGTCGGTGATCAACCCGCTCAGGTTGGTCAGCATGCCGTTGATGTCCACCTGTTCCAGCCGGGCCATCAGCGCCTCGGCCGCCGACTGCACCTGGGCGCTGGTGGAGGGCATGGACGGGATCACGGGAAATTCCGGGTCCCAGGGAATGGCTCGGACCGGGTAGCGCTGGGCATCGACGAAATCCAGCTCGATATAGACGACGCCCGTGATGCCCTGGGTGGACAGCCGCGCCCGCATCCCGTTGGCGACCGAGCGTTCGATCGACAGCCCTTCCCCGATCTGGGCCCGGTTCAGGGTGAAGCGGACCATGACCAGGCGGAAGGCCGCGCCCTCATTCCGTTCCTCCACGCTGCGGTAATGCGCGGCGACCAGGCCGATCTCGGTCACGCGGCCCACCTGCACGCCGCGGAACCGCACGGAGGAGCCGATATCCAACCCCTGCACGGATTCGCGGAAATAGGTCTCGTGCATCTCGCCCCGGCCCTTGAAGGCGTCCGCGGTCAGGAACAGCAGGAAGCCGAGGCCGAGCGCCACCGCCACCAGCACCAGCACCCCCACGGAAAACGCATTGCGCGTCATGGCGCCTGCTCCATCACTTCGCGCCGGAAGAAGGCGCGCACCTTGGGGTGGGTTGCGTGGTCCCGCAATTCGCGGGGATTGCCCTCGGCGATCATGCCCTGGGCCTCCTTGTCCAGCATGATGCAACGGTCCCCGATGGCCAGGATCGACTGCAATTCATGCGTCACCACCACGAAGGTGGTGCCGGTTTCCCGCGCGAGCGTGAGGATCAGTGCGTCCAGCCCGGCGGAGGTGATGGGGTCGAGCCCCGCGCTGGGCTCGTCCAGGAACAGGATGTCCGGGTCCAGCGCCATGGCGCGCGCGATGCCCGCCCGCTTCAGCATGCCGCCCGAGATCTCGGCGGGCAGGCGCGAGGCGGCATCGCCGAGGCCCACCAGCCCCAGCCGCGCGCGCGCCAGGGCCTCCCGCGCATCGGGGGGCAGCTTCGTGTGCTGCTCCATCGGCAGGGCCACGTTCTGCATCAGGTTCAGGCTGCCCAGCAGCGCGCCCTGCTGCCACATCACCCCGATATGGGAGAGCGCCTCGTTGCGCGTCTTGCCGGTCAGCGTCGCCAGGGCCTGGCCCAGCACCCGCGCCTGGCCCTCGGCGGGCGGGATCAGGCCGATCAGCAGCTTCAGCAAGGTGGACTTGCCGCAGCCGGACCCGCCGAGGATGACGAACACCTCTCCCCGGCGGACGTTGAAGGTCACGTCCTGGAAGATGGTGCGGGTGCCGAAGCGGGCGGCCAGCTTCTCGGCCTCGATGACGTTGTCGGCCATGCTACCACCCCAGCCGGAAGAAGATGACGGCGAAGATGCCGTCCAGCACCACCACCGCGACCAGGGAGCCCACGACGGCCGAGGTCGCGGCATCGCCCACCGCGCGCGGGCCGCCGCCGGCCTTCAGCCCCGCCCGGCAGCCGATCAGGCCGATGGTCAGCCCGAACACCATGGCCTTGAACAGCCCGCCCGCCAGGTCCCCCACGGAAATCCAGTCCTGCAGGGAATTCATCACCATGCTGGCCGGGATGCCGAGGCCGCCCATCACCACCCCCATGCCCAGCAGGCCGGTCAGGTTCATCACCAGCGTCAGCACCGGCATCACCAGCCCGGCCGCGAAGATGCGCGGCAGCACCAGCCAGGCCACGGGGTCGATGCCCATGACCGAGAGCGCGTCGATCTCCTCATTCACCCGCATGGTGCCGAGTTCGGCCGCATAGGCGCTGGCGGAACGCCCGGCGAGCACGATGGCCGCGATCAGCGGCCCCAGCTCCCGCACCAGGGAGATGCCGACGAGCTGCGGCACGAAGACCTCGGCGCCGAATTTGCGCATCGGGATGGAGGACTGGAAGGCCAGGATCACCCCGATCAGCGTGCCCAGCAGGATGCACAGGCCGAATCCGCGCGTGCCCGCCTCATCCAGGTGGCGCGTCAGTTCCGAGAATCGCAGCCGCCAGGGGCGGGCCAGCAGCGCGATCCAGCCCTGCGTCACCTCCCCCAGGAAGGAGAGGCGGGTGCGGCATTGCGCGCCCGCCCCCAGCACCATCTGGCCGATGCGGGTGACGAAGCCCACCGGGCGGGGCGGGGCCGGTGGCGGGGCTGCCGCCAGGGCGGCGGCCATGCGCTTCAGGTTCTCGGCGGCGGCGCGTTCGTTGGGCGGGCGCAGCTCCACGCCCCCCGCGCGGCGCGCGGCCTCGGCCAGCAGCACGGCCCCCGCGCCCGAGAGCTGGGTGACGCCCGCCGCGTCGACCAGCGGCACGCCGCGCTTGCAGGCCTCCATCGCCCGGGTCCAGAGGCGCGCGGCATCGGCGGTGCCCAGCGGGCCGGTGAAGCACAGGGCGCCATCGGCCCGCACCTCCATGCCCGTGCTGTCCTTGTCCTGCCGCATGTCTCTCCCAACGCCGCGGGTCATCCGCTGTTGACGGATGAAACACGTGTCATCCGGGCGCGCAATCGCACGGATGCGTGGCTGGCGTAACGGATTAATTCGACCGGCCGGTCGGGTGGGAAGGCCGGAACCGCCAACAAGGGCGTGGGGGCATGCTTGCCCCGCCGCAATCCCTGTGTATGTTCGCCGCTGCGAAAAGGCCACATCAGAAGGCAATCAGGCGATGAAGCTGCTGGTCCCGGTGAAGCGGGTGGTGGACTATAACGTCAAGGTCCGGGTCAAGTCTGACGGGACCGGCGTTGAGACCGCCAATGTGAAGATGTCCATGAACCCGTTCGACGAGATCGCGGTTGAGGAAGCGGTGCGCCTGAAGGAAAAGGGCGTGGTCAGCGAGATCATCGCCGTCTCCGCCGGCCCCACCGCCGCGCAGGAGCAGATCCGCACCGCGCTCGCCATGGGCGCCGACCGCGGCATCCTGGTCGAGCACGACGGCGTTCTGGAACCGATCGCCGTCGCCAAAATCCTGAAGGCCCTGGCCGACAAGGAACAGCCGCAGCTCATCATCCTGGGCAAGCAGGCGATCGACGACGACATGAGCGCGACCGGCCAGATGCTGGCCGCCCTGCTCGGCTGGGGCCAGGGCACCTTCGCCTCCAAGGTCGAGATCGCGGATGGCTTCGCCACCGTGACCCGCGAAGTGGATGGCGGGCTGGAGACGGTGAAGCTGGCCCTGCCGGCCATCGTCACCACCGATCTGCGCCTGAATGAGCCGCGCTACGCCTCGCTGCCCAACATCATGAAGGCGCGCAAGAAGCCGATTGAGACGGTGAAGCCCGCCGACCTGGGCGTGGACGTGACCCCGCGCCTGACCGTGCTGAAGGTCGAGGAGCCGGCGAAGCGCTCCGCCGGTGTGAAGGTCGGTTCGGTGGCCGAGCTGGTCGACAAGCTGCGCAACGAAGCGAAGGTGATCTGAACCATGGCCATCCTGATCCTCGCGGACCATGACGGCGCGGCCGTCACCCAGCCCACCCGCAGCACCGTCGCCGCCGGCGCCAAGCTGGGCGAAGTGCACCTGCTGCTGGTCGGCGAAGGGGCGGCGACCGCCGCCGCCTCCGCCAGCCAGATCCCCTCCGTCGCCAAGGTGCTGGTGGCCGAGGACGCCTCGCTGGCCAAGCGCCTGGCCGAGCCCACCGCGGCCCTGCTGGTCTCGCTGGCCGGCGGCTACAGCCATCTGCTCGCCCCGGCCTCGGCCGCCGGCAAGAACGTGATGCCGCGCGTCGCCGCCCTGCTGGACGTGCAGCCGATCAGCGACGTGGCGGGCGTGATCGACGCCGACACCTTCGTGCGCCCGATCTACGCCGGCAACGCGCTGGCCACCGTGAAGAGCTCCGACCCGAAGAAGGTGGCCACCGTGCGCGCCGCCAGCTTCGACCCGGTGCCCGCCACCGGCGGCTCCGCGCCCGTCGAGACCATTGCCGCCGCCGCCGACCCTGCCCTGTCCAGCTTCCTGGGCGCCGAGGTGCAGAAGAGCGAGCGCCCGGAACTGACGGCCGCGCGCATCGTCATCTCCGGCGGCCGCGCCATGGGTTCGGCCGAGAACTTCGCCATCATCGAGAAGGTGGCCGACAAGCTGGGTGCCGCCGTCGGTGCCTCGCGCGCCGCGGTCGATGCGGGCTATGCCCCCAACGACCACCAGGTGGGCCAGACCGGCAAGATCGTGGCGCCGGAACTGTACATCGCCGTCGGCATCTCGGGCGCCATCCAGCACCTGGCCGGCATGAAGGACAGCAAGGTGATCGTGGCCATCAACAAGGACGAGGAAGCCCCGATCTTCCAGGTCGCCGACTACGGCCTGGTGGGTGACCTGTTCAAGCTGATCCCCGAACTCGAAACCGAGCTGGACAAGAAATAATGGCCACGCCCATCTACGCCCCCGCCAAGACCGACGCCCCTGTCCCTGAGATCAAGAGCGTCGGCGTGATCGGCGCGGGACAGATGGGCAACGGCATCGCCCATGTCTGCGCCCTGGCCGGCATTCCCGTCTTTCTGATGGACGTGAAGGCCGAGGCGCTGGACAAGGCGATGGCCACCATGGCCAAGAACATGGACCGGCAGGTCAGCCGCAAGCTGATCGCGCCTGAAGAGCGTGACGCGGCGCTCGCCCGCGTCACCACCGGCACCGACTACTCCCTGTTCGCCGATACCGATTTCGTGGTGGAAGCCGCCACCGAGAACGAGGCGATCAAGCGCGAGATCTTCAAGGGCCTCTGCCCCCACCTGAAGCCCGCGGCCATGCTGGCCTCCAACACCTCCTCCATCAGCATCACCCGGCTGGGTGCGGCAACGGACCGCGCCGAGCGCTTCATCGGCATGCACTTCATGAACCCCGTGCCGGTCATGAAGCTGGTGGAAGTGATCCGCGGCATCGCCACCGACGAGCAGACCTATCAGGCCGTGCAGGTGCTGGCGAAGAAGCTGGGCAAGACCACGGCCACCGCCGAGGATTTCCCCGCCTTCATCGTCAACCGCATCCTGGTGCCGATGATCAACGAGGCCGTCTATGCCCTGTATGAGGGGGTGGGCGACATCGTCTCGATCGACACCGCGCTGAAGCTGGGTGCCAACCACCCGATGGGGCCGCTGGAACTGGCGGATTTCATCGGGCTGGATACCTGCCTGTCCATCATGCAGGTGCTGCACGACGGGCTGGCCGACAGCAAATACCGCCCCTGCCCGCTGCTGGTGAAATACGTCGAGGCCGGCTGGTACGGCCGCAAGACTGGCAAGGGCTTCTACGACTACAGCCAGGACCCGCCGCGCCCGTCGCGGTGATGATGTAGGGCAGTCTGCGAGAGGGGCTTTGCCCCCCTCGCGCTCCCCCCACCAAAGGCCGAAAGGCCCTTGGTGGGGGAGTTTGAGGGGGCAGAGCCCCCTCATAGCGCCCTACCCGATCATCACCCCAGCGCCGCGTGGGCCAGGTTGCTCAGGATATCCATGCGGGCGATGTGCCAATCCTCGTCCGATTGCCGTGCGTTGGACAGGAAGGCGAAGCTGGTGCCGCTGTCCGGATCCCCCCACACATAGCTGCTGCCGACGCCGCCATGGCCGAAGGTGCCGGGGTGGGCGATGGTGCCCAGGCCCCGGATGGTGTCGCTGGTGCCGCGCGAATGCGGGCCCAGCCCCCGGTGCATGGGCACCCCCTGGGCCAGGTCGGGCCGGTCGCCCGTGAAGTTGCGGGTGACGTACTGCATCATCCGGCGGGAAACGAGGCGCGGCCCGTGCCCCAGCAGGGATTGATAGAACAGCGCCATGGCGCGGGCGGTGGCGTATCCGCCGCCGCCGGGCACGCCGGCGCGGCGGTGGGCCGGGCCGCATTCGGGCATGCGGGGCGTCTGGCCCAGATCGGTCACGTCATGCATGTCGGCGGCGCGGTGGTGCTCGGCGTCGGGCAGGCCGACGAACAGCTCGGCCTCCAGCCCCAGCGGGCGGATGATACGCTCGCGGATGAAATCCCGGTGGTCCTGGCCGGTGACGCGGCGGATCAGCACGGCGGCCACCCAATGGGCGGCGGCGGGGTGGTAGTGCACGGTGCTGCCCGGCGTGGTCTCCAGGGTGAAGCCGCAGACCACGTCCTCCAGCAGGGCCGGGTTCTCCCAGGCCTCGGGCGGGACGAGGGAGTTGGGGAAGCCGCCCTGGTGGGACAGCAGCTGGATCAGGGTGATGCCGCCCTTGCCGTGGCGGCAGAAGCCCGGGATGTGAGCCGCCACCGGGTCCTCGAAGCGGATGCGACCTTCCTCGGCCAGGATCCACAGGGCGCAGGCGGTGATGACCTTGGTGTTGGAATACAGCAGCCACAGGGACTGGTTGGTGGCGGGGGTGCCGGCGCGGGCCTCGCCCAGCACGCGGTGGGCGATCACCTCGCCATGATGGGCGATGGCGAAACTGGCGCCCAATTGCCGGCCTTCCGCGATATGGGCGCGGATGGTGGCCTCGATACGGTCGATCTTGCTGCGGTCCATGCGGGTGCTCCCTGGGGCGGAGCTTGCCCCCGGCGGCGGCGGGCGCCTAGCCCTCCCTGGTGGTGCCCGGGGAATCACGGCAGTGTGCGCCGCCATGACCCAGCACACCCCCACCGAGACCCTGCGCGCCCTGGCCGAGGCCGCCCTGGCCCATGCCGGCGCCAACCCCCGCATGGCGGCGCTGACCGCCACGGCGCTGATCGGCGGCGAGGCGATCGGCCAGGCCGGGCATGGCCTGTCGCGCGTGCCGCAATACGCGGCCTTCCTGCGCAACGGCCGCGCGGACGGGTCGGCGGAGCCGCGGCTGGTGAACCAGCGGGGCGGCGCCGCGCTGATCGATGCCGGGCATGGGCTGGCCTATCCGGCGCTGGCGATGGCGGAGGCCGAGGGTGCGGCGCGCGCCCGGGCGAATGGTGTGGCCTTCATCGGCATCGCCAACAGCCATCACGCCGGGGCCATGGGCCTGCCGGTGGCGCGGCTGGCGCGGCAGGGGCTGGTGGCGCTGGCCTTCACCAACTCCCCCTTCGCCATGCCGGTGCCGGGCGGCGCGCGGCCGCTGCTGGGCACCAACCCGATCGCGGCGGCCTTTCCCCGCGCCGGGGATGCGGCGCCGCTGGTCATCGACCTGGCGCTGAGCCAGGTGGCGCGGGCGAAGATCGCGGGCGCCGCCCAGCGCGGCGAGAGCATCCCCGAAGGCTGGGCGCTGGACGCCGCGGGCCGCCCCACCACCGACCCCAAGGCCGCGATGGGCGGGGCCATGCTGGCGCTCGGCGGGCCGAAGGGGGCCGCGCTGGCGCTGGTGGTGGAATTGTTGTGCGTGGCGCTGACGGGGGCCGCCTTCGGCTTCGAGGCCGATGGCTTCTTCCAGGATGAGGGCAACCGCCCTGCCCTGGGCCAGGCGCTGCTGGTGATCGACCCCGGCGCGCTGGCCGGCCAGGCCACCTATCTGGCGCGGATCGAGACGCTGGTGGCCACGATGCTGGAGGATGCGGGCGTGCGCCTGCCCGGTGCCCGCCACGCCACCCTGCCGGAGAGCCTAGCCATCCCCCCCGCCCTGCTGGAGAAGCTGCGCGCGCTGGCGGCATAGTTCGTCACGTTTCTTCACTCGCGGCCTGGGCGGTGACCGGATACTCAGGCCGCATGCAGTTCCCGCCCCATATCGCCCGGCGCGCGCTGCTGGTGGGGGGCCTGCTGCTGCCCACCGGCAGTTGCACGAACGACATCCCGGGCACCACCCCCGCCCTGCGGGAGGGGCCTTTCTACCCGCGCTCCATCCCCGGCGATGCCGACGCGGACCTGCTGCATGTGGCCGGCGCCGACCGCCCCGCCCAGGGCGAGCCCCTGCTGCTGACCGGCGTGGTGCGCCGGCAGGATGGCACGCCCCTGCCGGGCGTGGCGCTGGAGATCTGGCAGGCCGACGCCAACGGCATCAACATGCACCCGCATGACCCCAACCTGGGCCGGCGGGACCTGGGCTTCCAGGGCTATGGCCGCGCCACCACGGATGGGGCGGGGCGCTATGCCTTCCGCACCCTGCGCCCGGGCCTGTACGCCGGCCGGACGCGGCACATCCATCTGCGCGCCTACCCCCTGGGCCGCGGCCGCCCGCTGACGACCGAGATCTTCTTCCCCGACGAGGCCGCGAACGAGGAGGACCGGCTGTGGCTCGCCCTCTCTCCGGCGGAGCGGGCCATGCTGACGGTCAGGCTCGGCACCGATGCGCAAGGGCAGCGGGCGGAGTTCGATATCGTTCTGGGCTAGTGTCCTGCTTATCCGCTTCGTTCGCTGGAGATCCAGCGAACGAAGCGGGCAGGGCACTAGCGCCCGCCCGCCGGGCGCGCTACCGCCCCCTGCATGCGAAGCCCAGACCCCCAGCGTATCACCGGCCCCAACGCCGTGCGCGCCCTGTTCCTGCGCCGCCCGGAGCAGGTGGGCCGCCTGTTCTACACGCCCGAGATGCAGGAATTCGCGGCCCCCCTCGCGCGCTACATGGCGCGCCACAAGCTGCCCTATCGCATCGTGCCCAGCGACGAGTTGGACCGCATCGCCGGCACCCCCCACCACAACGGCATCGTGGCCGTGGCCGCCCCCCGCCGCGCCGAGCCCATGCCCGAACGCCTGCCAGACATCCTGTGGTCCGCCCCGGTGCTGCCGGTGCTGGACGGGGTGGGCAACCCGCACAATATGGGCGCCATCCTGCGCTCGGCGGTGTTCTTCGGGGCGAAGGCCGCCGTCATCTCCTCCGACCCGCGCCAGGCCGACCTGTCGGATGCGGTGTTCCGCACCAGCGAAGGCGCGCTGGAACAGCTGGACCTGTTCCGGGTGGAGGACCTGCCCACCTTCCTGCGCCGCATCGCGGGCCGGCTGGCGCCCGTGGTGGCCACCGCCGCCGGGGGCGTGCCGCCCCAGGCCCTGCCGCGCGGCAAACCCTTCGCGCTGGTGCTGGGCAATGAGGAACACGGCCCGGCCCCGGGCACCATCGCCGCCTGCCCGCTGCGGGTGACACTGCCGCCGCGCGGACCGGTGGAAAGCCTGAACGTGTCGAACGCGGCGGCGGTGCTGCTGTATGCGCTGGCGGGGTGAGGGCGCTGCCCTCACACTCCCGCTCGGGGGGAAATGACTTTCCCCCCGAGAGCCCCCCATTACTTTTTGCGAGTTTGGAGTGGATCGGAACCTGAAAAGGTTTTCTCGATAAAATTATAGGGCTTGTTGAGATTTAGATCTTTCCTGGTGACGTGTGTTTATGATTCACGCTTTGGATGACGCAGCGTTTGGTTTTGAGTGACGAGCAATGGGCGAAGATGTCGCCGCATTGCCTGGGCAAGGC
>NZ_JAAABL010000037.1 GCF_009900765.1 Rhodovarius lipocyclicus | reverse complement strand
CGCCGCGCTTCGCGGAGCATCCGCGCGCCGCCACTCTGCCGGCGGCCGCGCCCGCCGGGTCCTCGGTTCCGTCCGGTGGTTTCGCGGCGTTGCAGAGCCCGCTGGCCGGTGGCGCACCGCTGCCCGCCGCCGCGCCGGTTTCGGCCGTGCCGTTGGCGGCACCCGCCGCGGCACCTTCGGGCTTCCAGCCCCTGCCCGGCGCGCGCAGCGCGTTGCAGCCGGTGGCCTCGCCTTCACGCGGGGCGGCCAGCGTGCCGCAGGCCCCGGCGGGGCTGGCGCCGCTGCCCCCGCCGCCGGTCATTCAGTAAGACCGGGGGCGGTCGCCGCCCTTACTTGAACAGGCTCAGCAGCAGCTGGGGCGACTGGTTGGCGATGCCCAGCGCCTGGCTGCCCAGCTGCTGGCGGATCTGCAAGGCCTGCAGCCGCGCGGATTCCTTGGCCAGGTCCGCATCGACCAGCGCGCCCATGCCGCTTTCCTGCGCGTCCAGGATGTTCTTGTTGTAGTTGATCTGGCTGTCGATGTAGTTCGAGTAGCTGCCGAAATTGTTCAGCTGCGTCAGCGTGTTGGTGATGGCGGTGGAGACCGCGCCCGTCGTGGTCAGCGCCGCCGCCGCGCCGCCCGTGGTATAGGCGTTGGCATTCGAAATGCCGTTGTAGATGTTGGTCTGCGCGCTGTAGCCGGAGAAGGTGTAGTAGCCCCCCTGCCCGTTGCTGACGACCTTCACCGCCAGCGTCGTCGGGTCATTCAGCACGTTCAGCCCGTTGTAGCTGGCATCGGTGACGAAGGATTTGATGTTGTTCGTCAGCTCCTTCACCTGGGCCTGGTACTGGGTGCGCTGCTCGGCGGTGATGGCGCCGTCCGCCAGCTTCACCGTGATCTCCTTCAGCTTGTTCAGCGCGGTGGAGACATTGCTGAGCGAGGCGTTCGTCACCTCCAGCAAGCCCTTCACGCCGCCCAGCTGCTGGTTGGCGGAGGTGGTGGCCGCCATGTCGCCCCGGATGCGCTCGGCCACCGCGAAGGCCGCGCCGTCATCCTTGGCATCGGCGACGCGATAGCCGGTGGAGACGCGCTTCTGCACCCCCGCCAACTCATCGTTGGTGCGGTTGAGTGACTGCAGCGCCACCATGGCACCCATATTGGTGTTGATGGAGTTCAACGGCATGGGCTTTTCCCAGGGCAGGGCCCGGCTGACAAAGCGCCCCCGGCAAGCCGGCGCGCATGCCAACCGGACAGGTTGACGAATGGCCACCCGGACATCCTGCCGGGCAGCCCGAGTGTGATTCGCGCCGGGTAAACAAAACCTTTCGCCACTTGGGAAAAGTGCGGCCCCTGGACGAAGCCGCCCCCGCCATGCAGCCTGCGCCCGCAGGAGGAACAAGCATGATCGAGATCGAAAACCCCAGCGCCATCGCCGAATGGGTGGGCAAGAAGCTGGGCAGCAGCGAATGGTTCACCGTGGACCAGAAGACCATCGACCTGTTCGCCGAGGCCACCGGCGACCATCAATGGATCCATGTGGACGTGGAACGCGCGGCCAAGGAAATGCCCGGCGGCAAGACCATCGCCCACGGCTACCTCACCGTCTCCCTGCTGCCGCGGCTGACGCCCAGCATCTATCGCGTGAAGAACCGCAGCCGCTCCATCAACTACGGCAGCAACAAGGTGCGCTTCACCTCACCCGTGCCGGCCGGCAGCCGGGTGCGCCTGCACCTGTCCATCGCGGGGGTGGAACCCATCAAGGGCGGCGTGCGCGTGACCATGGCCAACGAAATGGAACTGGAAGGCCAGGACCGCCCCTGCCTGGTCGCGGAGACGATGGCCCTCGTCTACGACTGAGGCGCGCTATCGCGTCCTGGCCGGGGCGGAGGTGCTGCCGCCCCCGCCCGGCAGGGTGGTGGCCAGGGCCGCCGCGGCCGCCAGGGGCAGGATGGCCAAGGGCACGGCCAGCCCGGTGCCGCCCGAGGAGAAGCCTTCGTCCTCGGTGAAGTTGCCGCGCCCGGCGGTGCGGCTGCCGCCGCGCCAGGGTTCGCCCTGGGGGGCCGTGGGCGCGCGGCGGGCGCGGGTGGCGTGGGGCATGGCGCCGCCGCGCGGGGGCACGACCACGCGGCTGCCCTCGGGCACGACCACGCGGGTCTGGGCCGTGGCGGGCAGGGCCCAGCACAACCCCAGCGCGATGAGCAGGGCCTTCATGCAATGCATAGGCGTGGATAATCGCGGAACAGGCCGCCGCGCAACTGTTATGCGCGGGCCTTTTCGTCCTGTGCTTCCAGCCCCCTGGCCAGGATGCGGGCGGAGGCGATGGCATGGTGCTGGGCCAGCTGGGCCGCCGCATCGGGGTCGCGGCTGGCCACGGCCTGCAGGATCTGGTCGTGCTCGTCCCAGAAGGGGCCGAGCTTCGTGGGCTCCCCGGCCAGCAGCATGATGCTGCGGCGGACATGGTGCCAGTTCATCCGCGCCGTCTGGGCGATCAGCCGGTTGCCGCCCAGCGTGTAGATGAAGTCATGAAAGGCGAAATCGGCCGAGGCCATGGCGGCCAGGTCGCCCTCGGCCACGGCGGCGCGGCCCTCGCAGATGATCCGTTCGCCGCGCGCGCGGTCCGCGGGGCTGGCGTGGCGGGCGGCGGCGATGGCGGCGGCGGCGTCCAGCGCCGCGCGCATCTCGTACAATTCGGCGGCGAAGCCCCGGTCCAGCGGCGCCACCACCAGGCCGCGCCGGCCGGCCTCCACCAGGAATCCCTCCTTTTTCAGCTGCTGCATGGCCAGGTGCACCGGCTGGCGAGAGGTGCCGAGCCGTTCCGCCAGCTCGTCCTGGATCAGGCGGGTATCCGGGGCCAGCACGCCGTCGCAGATCGCCTCGCGCAGGGTCTCGTAGACCGTGTCGGTGATCTGGGGGGTGGGGGCGACCTTGGAAATCACGGCTTGACGGGCCTCCTGCGGCTGTGCGACCTCGCAGATACCGTGTTTCGTATACGATACACGGTCCACCAGGGCAGTCTAGCAAGGACCCCGCCGATGATGAAGCTGATCAGCGCCACCCCCAGCCCCTATGCCCGCAAGGTGCGCATCGCCCTGGCGGAAAAGGACGTGCCCTTCCAACTCATCACCGAGGTGCCCTGGAACAGCACCACCCAGACCCCGCAATACAACCCGCTGGAAAAGCTGCCGGTGCTGATCTTCGAGGATGGCGGCAGCGTCTATGAAAGCCGCTTCATCCTGGAGGTAATCGAGGCCCGCTGGCCCCAGCCCAGCCTGCTGCCCGGCGGCGGCATCGAGCAGGTGCTGGCCGCCCGCCAGGTGGAGGTGATCGCGGACGGCATCTGCGACGCGGTGGTGCTGCTGTTCTGGGAACGCCACCGCCCGGCCGAGCAGCAGAGCGCGGAATGGATCGCCCGCCAGCGCCGCAAGGTGGATGGCGGGCTGCGGGCGCTGGCCGGCATCGCGGGCGATCGGGAATGGATGGTGGGCGACCGCTTCGGCCTGGCGGACATCGCGGCGGGCACCGTGCTGCGCTATCTGGACGTGCGCTTTCCCGAACAGCCCTGGCGGCGGGACCACCCCAACCTGGCCGCCCTGTCGGACCGGCTGGAACAGCGGCCGAGCTTCGCCGCCACCGTGCCGGTGCCGCAGGTGATCAGCGACAAGGTGGTTTAGCTAATCCAGCCGGATATTCGCCCCCCGGATCGCCGCCGCATAGCGCGCCGCGTCGTCGCGCAGCAGCTTGGCCGCATCGGCCTGGCTGCCGCCGCCGGGGATGAAGCCCGCCGCCGCCACCCGCCCGCGCAGCCCGGGGTCGGCCAGGGCGCGGTTCACGGCCTGGTTCATGCGCTCCGTCACCGCGTCCGGCGTGCCGGGGGGCGCGATCCACATGTACCAGACATTGCAGTTGAAGCCCGGGAAGCCGCTCTCAGCCACGGTCGGCGCATCCGGCAGCCATTCCACGCGCTGGGGCATGGTGGTGGCCAGGGCCCGCAGCCGACCGCCACGGATATGCGGCAGATAGGTGGGCAGCGTGTCGAAGGCGATGTCGATGCGCCCGGCCAGGATCTCGTTCACCGCCTGGCCGGTGCCGCGGAAGGGCACATGCGTCATGGACAGCCCGGCCTGGGCCGAGAGGATCTCGGCCGCCAGGTGCTGCTGGCTGGCGACGCCGGAGGACGAGTAGTTCAGCTTCCCCGGGTTCGCCTTCGCGTGGGCCAGGAATTCCTGGAAGGTGTTGGCGGGCGAGGTGTTGGGCACCACCGCCACCAGCGGCACGGTGCCGCACAGCACCACCGGCTTCTGGTCGCGGATGATGTCGAAGGGCTGCGGGTTCATGTGCGGCGGCACCACCGCGCTGGCGCTGACGGTGGTCATCAGCATGGTATAGCCATCGGGCCGCGCGCGGGCGCAGGCGGCGGCCGCCAGCGTGCCGGAGGCACCGGGCCGGTTCTCGATCGCCACCGCCTGGCCCAGATCCTCCTGCAGGGCGGGTTGCAGGGCGCGGGCGATGATGTCCGTGCCGCCGCCGGGCGCGAAGCCCACCAGCAGGCTGATCGGGCGCTGGGGCCAGGTCTCGGCGCGGGCGATGGTGGGGGTGGCCAGAATGGGCACGCCCAGAAGCGGCGCCGCGAAGGCGGCACGTCGGGTGAGCATCGCGTTTCCTCCATGCGGGCCCTTTTGGCGGGCCCTTATCGTGAAGAAGTGTTGCCTGTCCGCCCCGGCACGTAAAGCTGAAGCTTTGGACGCTGCACAGCGTTGCATGAAGGCGTATTCTTTCCCGCAGGAGGATAGCTCATGCGACCCATCGCCCGTTTCGCCGCCCTGGGGGCCGTGCTGCTGCCGGCCGCCTGCGCCCTGCCGCCCCCGCCCAGCGGGCCCAGCATCCTGGCCCTGCCGCGCGCCGGCACCAACTATGACCAGTTCCGGCGCGAGGAGACGAGTTGCCGCGCCGCGGCCTCCGCCGCCATCGCGCCCAGCCTGCCGCCGGAGGGCACGCCGCCCCCCAACCCCGTGGCGCCCCCGCCCGCGCGGAACCCCTATACGCTGCAGCGGAACTACGACATCGCCTATGCCCAGTGCATGAGCGCGGCGGGCCATCAGGTGCAGGGCACGCCCACGGCACGCCCGCCTGTCTCGGCCTATGCCTATCCGCCCTCCGTGCTGGTCGCGCCGCCCGACCCGGTGCCGTTCTACGGGCCCTGGTGGGGCCTCAGCTTCGGCACCGGCCCCTATGGCTGGTGAGGCGTGAGGACCTTGTCCTTGTAGTTGCACCACGCGATGGCCGGGCAGCGCCAGCAGTCCGGCCGTCGCGCCTTGCAGATGTAGCGCCCGTGCAGGATCAGCCAGTGGTGGGAATCCCGCAGCAGATCGGGCGGGATGCGGCGGATCAGCCCGTCCTCCACCTCCCGCACATTCTTGCCCGGGGCCAGGCCGGTGCGGTTGCCGATGCGGAAGATATGCGTGTCCACCGCCATGGTCGGCTGCCCGAAGGCCACGTTCAGCACCACATTCGCGGTCTTGCGGCCCACACCCGGCAGGGCTTCCAGCGCCTCCCGGTCCTCGGGCACCTGGCCGTTGTGGCGTTCCACCAGCTGGGCCGCCAGCGCCGCCACGTTCTTCGCCTTGGCCTGCCACAGCCCGATGGTGCGGATGTGGCGGCCGATGCCCTCCGCCCCCAGCGCGGCCATGGCCGCCGGGGTGGGGGCGGCCGCGAACAGGCCGGGCGTGACCTTGTTCACCGCGGCATCCGTCGTCTGCGCCGACAGCACCACCGCCACCAGCAGGGAGAAGCTGTCGGTGTAGAGCAGCTCCGTCTCCGGCGCCGGGTTCACCTGGGCCAGGGCGCGGATGAAATGGGCCACCTGGTCGCGGCTCATGGCGCGGGCGCGGCGCGGGGCCTCCGCCGTGCCATGCAGGGGTGACTTTTTCGGGGTTGCACGCGGCATGGTCCGACGCATCTTTCAAGGGTCCATGTCCGATAGCCCGCCCACCCTGCTGTTTGAAGCCGTCACCGCCCCGGCGCAGAGCCTGAACCGTCAGGGCCAGCGCCTGGTGCTGGGGCTGCTGATGGCCGGCATCGCCGTGTCGGCGGTGCTGTTCGCGCTGATCGGCGCCTGGCCGGTCATGGGCTTCATGGGGCTGGAGGCCGGGCTGGTCGTGCTGCTGTTCGCCCTGCATCGCCGCCACGCCGCCCGCGCGCAGGAACGCATCACCCTGACGGAAGCGACCCTGCGCGTGCGCCGCACCGATGGCCGGGGCCGCGCCGAACAGGCGGATTTCGCCCCCTACTGGACGCGCGTGCTGCTGGAGGCACCGCCGCACTCCCGCCTGTTCGTGCAGGAACGCCACCGGCGGATGGAGGTGGGGCGCTTCCTGGCGGAGGACGACAAGCGCGACCTGGCCCGCGCGCTGGACGCGGCGCTGGGGCGGTATCGGGACCCGCGCTTCGACAACCCGCAGCTGCGGTGAGGCGGGGGCGCCGCCCCTGCCAACCTCAGCACCCGCTCCGCCGCACCGCCTCCCGCAGGCTATCGGGCAGCGGGATGGCGCCATCGCCCGGGATATCCCCGCGTTCCCCCAGCCCCACGCTGGGCGCGGCGAAGCTGCCATACACCCGCACCGGCAGGTCCAGCGCCAGGAAATCCGTGCTGTCGCGCTGGCTGCGGACGGCCAGCTCGAATTGCCGGCGGTTGAGGTCGAACAGGGCGCTGCCGCCCACCGTGCCGGTATCGGCGCGCAGCCGCAGCGGCGCCACGCGGCCCCGCCCCTCCCGCACCACCAGCACCGCCAGGGCGCAGCGCAGCCGCGTGCGGCCCGGCGCGGTGCGGAACAGCGCGCGCAGATCGGTCGAGGCCGCCTCGATCACCGCGCGGTCGATGGTGCCGTCGCGCATGCTCAGCACCGTGGTGCCATAGGCGCCGCGCAGCGCCTGGCGCACCGTCGCCCCGCGCATGGACAGGCTGGCCTGCGCCTGCACCGCGCCATCCAGCGGCAGGGAGCGGATGCCCGGCAGCTGGCGCAGCGTGTCCAGCCGGGCATTGGCCATGGTCAGGCTAGCCTCCACGGCCGCGCCCTCGGGCAGGGCGCGGGCCTCGGCGGCGGCTTGCAGGCGCGCGCCGGCGATGGTGCCCGCCGCCTGTTCCAGCGTGATGCGGCCGGGCGCGACCTCCAGCCGCAGCGCGGCCTGCTGCGCGCGCCATTCGCCATAGAGCAATTCGGTGGCGCTCGCCCGCACCTGCAGGCGCGGGTCGGGGTTGGGGTCCACCCGCAGGGGGGTATCGGCGTCGCGGTCCGGCACGGGGCCGGCGGGGCGGCCCAGGATGCGGTTCAGGTCCAGCTTGGTGGCGTCCACCTCCGCCGCCACGCTGTCCGCGGTGCCGGGCAGCCCTTCCGTCAGGCGCAGCAGCGGCACCGACAGCGCCTCTCCCGCCAGGGCGCCGCTGGCCTGGGCCAGGGTCCAGACATCGCCGGCGCGGCTGGCCTGGCCGGTCAGTTCCAGGGTGGTGGCGGGCCCGTCCTCCACGCCGAAATCCCGCAGCAGGGCCGCGAGGTCCGGCGCCCGCGCCTCCAGCCGGCCCTGCCAATGGTCGAAGTTCAGCGGGTCCGCGGCCGTGGCCTCCAGCATCAGCTGCGTCTGGCGGGACTGCGCGCGCAGATGCATCGGGAAGGGGCGGCGCGCCTGGGCCAGCGTGTCGAAGCTGCCCAGCTCTCCCTGCAAGGCCACGGGCAGGGCGTTGTAGCGGCCGCGGGCGTGCAGGCGCACGGGGGCGGCGGGGCTGGCGGCCAGCACCTCCGCCTGCTCCAGGCCGATCGTCAGGGTGTTGCCGCTGCTGGTGCGCAGGATGATCTCGGAACCCGCCAGGCGCAGCAGGCCGACGAACCAGCCGCCATCGCGGCCGCTGGGGCCGGCGGGCCGCGTCTGGCGGGGGCCCTGCCAGTTGCCGCGCCGCTCCTCGTCGCGTTCCAGCAGCAGGGAGGCCCCCTCGGCCTCCACCTCCCGTAGCTCCAGCCGGCCTTGCAGCAGGGGCATCAGCGCCAGGGCGGCGCGCAGATGCGGCACGTGCAGCATCTCCGCCCGCGTGCCGCCGGGGATATTGGCCAGGCGGGCGTCCCGCAGCTCCAGCCGCGTGGTCAGGCCCGGCGTCACGCGCAGGCTGGCCAGGCTGACGCGCCGCCCCGCCTGGGCGGAGAGCCAGCCCTGCGCATAGGGCGCCAGCTCGATGCCCGGCAGCGCCAGGACCAGCGCGCCCAGCACCACCAGCGCCGTGGCGGACAGCAGCGTAAGAAGGCGGATCAGCGGGTGTCTCCTTCAGGGGCGGGAAGACAACCCGCGGGGTGGGGCGAGGTTACCACACTTGCCAGGGTGCGTGGGGTTATGTAGCGTCCGCTCCATAATGTCCCGACCTCGCGCCTTCGACGAAACCGCCGCCCTGGATGCCGCCACCGACCATTTCTGGCGGCACGGCTATACCGCCACCTCCGTGCGCGATCTGGGGCAGGCGATGGGGCTCGGCCCCGCCAGCCTGTACAATGCCTTCGGCGACAAGCACGCGCTGTTCACCCAATGCCTGGACCGCTACCTGGACGGCAGCATGCGTGAGCGCATCCGGCGCCTGGAGGCCGGCCTGCCGCCCCGCGCCGCCATCGAGGCCTTCCTGGAGGAGATCGTCGCGCGCTCCCTCGCGGACCCGCGCGGCTGCATGCTGGTGAATTCGGCGGTGGAGGTGGCGCCCCACGACCCCGGCGTGGGCGCCGTGGTGGCCGGGCGCCTGCGAGAGCTGGAAGGCTTCTTCGCCCGCTGCGCCGCGGCCGGCCAGGCCGCCGGCACCATCAGCCGCGCCCATCCTGCCGAGGATCTGGGCCGGCTGTTCCTGACCACGGTGATGGGGCTGCGCGTGCTGTCGCGCGCGCGCCCCGAAGCCGCCCTGCTGCAAGGCGCCGCCCGCCAGGCGCTCGCCCTGCTGGACACCCCCGAACGGGAGCACTGAGCCTTGATCGACCTGTATTACTGGACCACCCCCAACGGCCATAAGCTGACCATGTTCCTGGAGGAAGCGGGCCTCGATTACCGCATCATTCCGGTCAACATCTCCAAGGGCGAGCAGTTCGCCCCCGAATTCCTGGCCATCGCCCCCAACAACCGCATCCCCGCCCTGGTGGACCATGAGCCCGCCGGCGGCGGCGCCCCCGTCTCCCTGTTCGAGAGCGGGGCGATGCTGCTGTATCTGGCCGACAAGACCGGCCGCTTCATCCCGCCCGCCAGCCAGGTCGCGGCCCGGGCGGAGGTGCTGCAATGGCTGTTCTGGCAGATGGGCGGCCTCGGCCCCATGGCCGGGCAGAACCACCATTTCAGCCAGTACGCGCCGGAGAAGATCCCCTACGCCATCAACCGCTATGTGAACGAAACGGGCCGCCTGTATGGCGTGCTGAACAAGCGCCTGGCGGACCGCCCCTTCGTCGCCGGGGCCGATTATTCCATCGCGGACATGGCGATCTATCCCTGGATCGTGCCGTACACCCGCCAGGGCCAGAAGCTGGAGGATTTCCCGAACCTGCACCGCTGGTTCGAGGCCATCCGCGCCCGCCCCGCCACCATCCGCGCCTATGCCAGGGCGGATGAGGTGAACACCACGCCGACCGTCAACGCCGCCTCCGCCGCGCTGCTGTTCGGGCAGACCGCCGCCTCCGTCGGCCGCTGAACCTTCGCCCCCCTTCCGGCGGGAGGGGGGATTTTCAATCCCTGTTTTGTAGCAATCGCTTCACAAGGAACACCCCATGGCCCTGCAACAGGAGCTGGACGCGCTGCGCGCCGAATTCGAGCGCACCGCCCCCGCCGAGCGCGCCGCGCTCTACACCGCCAAGGTCGAGGAACTGCGCGCGACCTTCCCCAAGGAACAGGCCCTGGCCGTGGGGGCGATGGCCCCGGCCTTCACCCTGCCGGACGCCACGGGCATGCGCGTGTCCCTGGCCGACGTGCTGGCGCGCGGCCCGGCCTTCGTCATCTTCTATCGCGGCGGCTGGTGCCCGTACTGCAACCTGCAACTGCGCGCCTGGCAGCGGCAATTGCCGGCCATCCAGGCCGCCGGCGCCACGCTGCTGGCGATCTCCCCGCAGATGCCCGATGCCTCGCTGACCACGGCCGAGAAGAACGAACTCGCCTTCCCGGTGCTGAGCGACGTGGGCAACGCCGTCGCCCGGCAATTCGGCCTGGTCTATTCCATGCCCATGGAAGTGCGCGCGGCGCTGACGGCCAATGGCAAGCCCCTGCCGGGCTTCAACGGCGATGAGAGCTGGGAACTGCCGATCACCGCCAGCTTCCTGATCGGCGCCGATGGGCGGGTGGCGGTGGCCGATATCGAACTGGATTACCGCCGCCGCATGGACCCCGCCGCCATGCTCGCCGCGCTGGCGGAGACCGCGGCATGATCCGCTTCTATTTCCACCCCACCCCCAACCCCGTGAAGGTGGCGCTGCTGCTGGAGGAAACCGGCCTGCCCTATGAGCTGGTGCCGGTGGACACCAGCAAGGGCGAGCAGCACAGCCCGGAATTCCGCGCCATCAACCCCAATGGCAAGGTGCCCGCCATGCTGGACAGCGACGGCGGCCGGGTGTTCGATTCCACCGCCATGCTGCTGTACCTGGCCGAAAAGGCCGGCCGCTTCCTGGGCGCGCCGGAGGATCGGGGGGAGCTGCTGTCCTGGCTGATGTTCGTGGCCACCGGGCTCGGCCCGTTTTCCGGCCAGGCGGTGCATTTCCAGCTCTCGGCGCCAGAGCAGATCCCCTACGCCATCAACCGCTACCGGCGGGAAGCGGAGCGCCACTACCAGGTGCTGGAAGACCATCTGGCCGGGCGGGACTGGATCGTGGGCGATCGCTACACCATCGCCGACATCTCCGCCTGGGGCTGGATCGACCGCGCGGCGCGGGTGATGAAAGGCAAGGAAAACCCGCTGGAGGATTACCCCAACATCGCCCGCTGGTTCGCCGCGATCGAGGCCAGGCCCGCGGTGGAACGCGCGCGGCTGGTGGGCAAGGGCCACGCCTTCAAGCGCGATGTGGACGAGGAGACGCGCCGCGCGCTGTTCCCGTCGAACTATCCGAAGATGTGAAACGGGGGGCGCCGGGCCCCCCGGCGCCTTACACCAGCTGGCAGGCTTCGTAGAAGCCCAGGCGCGGCAGGCGCTCATGCACGCCTTCCGCGTCGCCATAGCCCAGGTTGACCAGGAAATTCGCCTTCCAGCCGGTCTCGGTCAGGAAGACTTCCTCGATCTTCGCGGCGTCGAAGCCGCTCATCGCGCCGACATCCAGCCCCATCGCGCGGGCGGCCAGCATCAGATAGGCGCCCTGCAGGCTGCCGTTGCGGAAGGCGGTCTGCTCGGCCAGCGTGTAGTTGCCGCTGAACCAGGGCTTGGCATCCGCATGCGGGAACAGCGCGGGAAGCTGGTCGTAGAATTTCGGGTCATGCGCCACGATCACGGTCACGGGCGCGGTCATCGTCTTCTCGATGTTGCCGGCCGACAGCGCCGCCTTCAGCTTCGCCTTGGCTTCCGGCGTGCGGATGAAGACGAAGCGCGCGGGGCTGCTGTTGGCGCTGGTCGGGCCCCATTTCAGCAGCTCGTACAGTTCCTGGATCTGCTCGTCGGTGACGGGCTTGTCCTGCCACCTGTTCTGGGTGCGCGCGGTGCGGAAGAGCTGGTCCAGCGCTTCGGAGGAAAGGGCTTCGGTCATGCGTTGGATCCGTGAAGGGGCGGGTCAGTCGCCGGAGCGGGTCATCCGGATATCCCAGGCGCAGTTGCGCGTCTGGTAGCGGGCGATGAAGCCCTGGTCGGTGAAGCGGCCCGGGGCGCGCTCCGCCGCGTCCAGATTGCCGCGCAGGGTCAGGGTGTTGTCGTTCAGCACGGTGCCCCGCGCCTCGCCCTGGCCCGGCAGGGCGGAAATGGCGCGCCCCTGGGCGATGCGCATGCGGATGGGGAAGGATTCCGGCCCGCAGGCCGCGCGCTCGACCGCGAAGGCGCGCACCATGGTGCCGGCCCAGCCGCCGTCATAGCGCGAGGGCGGGGGCGGCGGCACGCCGGCGGTGGCGCTGGCGGGCGGCGGCGCGGTGTCCCCGCAGGCGGCCAGCAGCAGGACAGGCAGAGCGAACAGAAGGCGCATGGTCATCAACGGCGACGAATCAGGTCGCCTTCCCATTCCCGGCGAAGGTTGAAATACGGCGAGACGTCGCGGTCCCGCTCACCGATCTTGTCGGTCTGGCGTTCCACCCATTCCCGGGCGGCGCCCAGAATGCCGCCCACCGCCTCGCGCGCTTCCTCGCCCCGGGGCACGGGGTCGTCATTGGCGGCGAAACGGTCGAAGGCGCCGACGGCACCGCGGAAATTGTCCCGCCCGATGCCGCCGTCGTTCGGCCAGCTCTGGGCGGAAGCCAGGCCGGGGGCCAAGGCGGAGGTCAGCAGCAGCAGCAGGAACGGCATGGCGCGCATGGTTGCCAGGATGGGCCGGGCCCGCCCGCCGTTCAAGCCTTTCACCGCTCGATATCCGCGATGTCGATGCCGAAGGCGGCCAGGCCTTCCTCCAGCAGCTCACCGGCACCTTCCATGCCCAGCAGATACTGGGCCGGATCGGCGCGGCGGTTGCGGGCGGCGGCGGCCTTCACGGCGGCCTCCCACTCCTCGGCCTCATGGTCGCCACGGCCGACCAGGGCCAGGGCCACCAGGGCGGCCTGCTCGTCCTCGGTCAGCTCGTTGATGATTTCCTCGACAAGTTCCGGCGTCAGCTCATCGTCGGCGTCGTCGTCATCCTCGGCTTCGCCGTCCTCGTCGTCGTCATCCAGGTCCAGCTCCTCATCGTCGTCTTCCTCCAGGGCGGAGAGAAGCTCGGCGATGGTGGCCACCACCTCCAGCGGAACGCCGAGGTCGGGGGTGTCGTCCTCATCGGTCTCGGCCATGGTGCAATCCTTTTCCGTGTGCTCGCGCGGCTATGGCCCAAGGTTGGGGGGCCGCGCAAGCGGGTTCAAGGGAAGGTTTCAGTCTTCCCAGTCCGGCCGGAAATCCGGGTTCACCATCCGCTGGTCCTTCGGCAGGGCGTCGATCGCCGCCAGATCGGCCTGCGTCAGCGTCACGCCCGCCGCGCCCAGGTTTTCCGTCTGCCGCGCGGCACCCGCCGCCTTCGGGATCACGGCGACCTTCGCGCCATGCCGCGGCCCCTGCGCCAGCGCATAGGCCAGCGCCACCTGCCCGGGCGCCACCCCCAGCCGGGCGGCGATGCCCGCCACAACCGGGTGCTCGCCGACCTTGCCCTTGCCCAGCGGCGTGTAGCTGGTCAGCACCACGTCATGCGCGGCGCACACCTTCAGCAGCTTGTCCTGGCCCAGCAGCGCGTGGTGCTCCACCTGGTCGCAGGCGATGGGCGCGATGTTCAGCGCCAGCGCGCGGGTCAGTAGCCCGGCCGGGAAATTCGCCACGCCCACGGCCTTGGCCAGCCCATCCTGGCGCAGCTTCGCCAGTGCCTCCAGCAGGCCCGGCAGGTCCATGGCCGGCGAGGGCCAGTGGATCAGGTACAGGTCCACATAGGGGGTGCCGAGGCGCTCCAGGCTCGCCTCGGCGGCGGCGCGCAGGGCCGGGCCGGTGGTCTTGTCCCACCAGCCCTTGGTGGTGACGAACACATCTTCGCGCGCCAGGCCGGAGGCCCTGAGGCCGCGCCCCACCTCCACCTCGTTGCCGTACATCTCGGCGGTGTCGAGGTGGCGATAGCCGAGGCCGAGCGCCCCCTCCACCGCCACCTCGCATTCCGCGCCCTTCATCGGCCAGGTGCCCAGGCCGATGGACGGCATGCGCATCATCGACGTTTCCAGCGGCTTCACCGCGCCGAGAAGTCCAGCCATCCGATCAATCCCTTTTCCGTGCCGAAAGCCAGCTGCGTGCCCGCCGCGTTCCACGCCATGGCGGAAACCGGCGCCCCCGCCGGCGGCGCCACCGGCAGGATCTTGCCCGAGGCCACTTCCGCGATCAGCACCAGCCCATCCTCGAAGCCCGCCGCCACCACCTCATGCTGCGGGTGGCAGGCGAGCGCGGAGCAGAACACGCCATCGCCGCCCGCCAGCTCCGTCGGTGCCTTGCCCATCGGCCCGCCGCCGAAGAACGGCCACAGCACCACGGATTCAGCCCCCGAGGTCGCCAGCCAGCGCCCCTTGGCCGTGAAGCCCATGCTGCGCGTCTTGGAGGGATAGCCCGACATGCGCATGTGCTGGCCATCGGCCAGGCGCCAGCCATGCAGCGCGTTTTCCTGCATGGCGGTCACCACATGGGTGCCGTCCGGGCTGAAGGCGATGGCGGCGTGGCTGCCCTTCCATTCCAGGAAGCGGGCCTTGTCCTCCTTCGCGTTCACGAACCACAGGGAGGCGCCGTTGTAATGGCTGGCCGCCACCCGCTTGCCCTTCGCGTCGAAGGCGATGCCCGCGACGGTGGAAGGATGCGTCAGGCTTTTCAGCGCCTCGCCCTTCGCATCCAGCAAATGCAGCGCCTTGCCCACGCTGGCCGCGCGCAGCCCATCCGGGTGCGCCGCCACCTGCTCCACCCAGCGAGAGCCGTATTTGGCCAGCGTCACCGCCTCCTCGGCGGTGGTCACCAGCCGGCCATCGTCGCCGCCGGTCAGGAAGCCGGCCTTGGCGTCGGGGGTGAAGGCCAGCACCGCGCCCTCATGCGCCTGATGGGGCGTGAGGTCCGGGCCGATGCGCACGGTGCCGTCGCCCAGCCCCGCGCCCAGCGCGCCCGTCTTCCGGCAGAAGCCGAGGCCCACCACATAGGCCTCCGTCTCCTTCACCTGCCCGCGCGTGTCGATCAGGAATTCGGGCTGATAGGTCGCGCTCAAGCCGGCGGGCTCCAGCGGGCCAGCTCGGTCTCATAGGCGCTGGTCGCGGCCTCGGCCGCGCAGGCCTCGAAGCCGCGGCGCAGCTGCGGGCGGTTCAGGTCGCGGCCGATGAAGACGATGCGGCTGACGCGCGGCTCGCCCGCCTTCCAGTCGCGGATGAAATCGCCATCGGCCAGCATGTGCACCGCCTGGAAGGCGAAGACCCGGTCATCGCCCTGATAGGCCAGGATGCCCTTGGTGCGCAGCAGGTCCTGCCCCTTGGCGGCCAGCACCTGGCCGATCCAGGCGTTGAAGCGCTCCGGGTCCAGCGGCTTGTCGGTGGAGAGCGAGATGCTCATCACCTCGCTGTCATGGCTGTGGTGGTCCTCGCCGGACAGGAATTCCGGCTCGCGCTCCAGCACCTTTTCCAGGTTGAAGCTCTCACGCCCCAGCACGGAGGCGATGGGCACGTCGGACTTCACGCTGTGCAGCAGCTCGGCCCAGGGGTTGATGGCGCGGATGCGGCGCTCGACCTCGGCCGCTTCCTCCGCGCTCACCAGGTCCATCTTGTTCAGCACGATCAGGTCGGCGAAGGCGATCTGCTCCTCGGCCTCCTTGCTGTCGGCCAGGCGGGCGATCAGGTTCTTCGCGTCCACCACCGTCACGATGCTGTCCAGCTTCGCGGCCTTCTTCACATCGTCGTCGGCGAAGAAGGTCTGGGCGACCGGGGCGGGGTCGGCCAGGCCCGTCGTCTCGATGATGATGCCGTCAAGCTGGCCCTTGCGCTTCACCAGACCGTTGATGATGCGGATCAGGTCGCCGCGCACGGTGCAGCAGATGCAGCCGTTGTTCATCTCGAACACTTCCTCGTCGGCATCCACCACGAGGTCGTTGTCCACGCCCAGCTCACCGAACTCATTGATCACCACGGCGTATTTCTTGCCGTGCTGCTCCGTCAGGATGCGGTTCAGCAGGGTCGTCTTGCCGGCACCGAGATAGCCGGTCAGCACGGTCACAGGGAGTAAAGTCTGGCTCATGAGCCCCTCGGGAAAGAGAGTGCGGTTGCAGGCAATATGAGGCGGGGAGGCGGGGACGGCCAGGGGTGGCGTGGCCAAGACCCAGGGGGCTCCGCCGCCCATCCTCCTTTGGGACCCCCGCCAGGAGCCGAAAGGCCCCTGCACCCCATCAGTTTGGCACTGACCTTGGAAAGGTCTTTTCCATTGATTTTTATCATGAAAATGGCACCCCACCTGACAAGGTGAAGCGCCAATTATTGGGTTCCAAGGGCCTTTCGGCCTTTGGCGGGGTGCCAAAGGAGGAATGGGGGCGGCGCCCCTGCCGGGGAGCCGAGGGGTGGAACCCCTCGGTCATTCCCCAACTAACTTAGCGATCCCCTGCCCAACTCCCACGCAGCCCCCGCGCGCGACCGCCCGGATTCCGTGCAACCCTTGCTTCGCACCCGCGAGACTGCTGTGAAATTTCAGATTGAGATAGCGAAGTAGCTTAGCCTAGGCTCCGCTCATGGGCCTGAACAAGAAAACGCCGCCGCAGGGCGTGCCATCCATCCCCCGCACCACCTCGCGTGAGGCGCTGCTGGTCGATGGCTCCGATGCGGAATTCCGCCGGCTGGTGCATGGGCTGCTCGCCCTCTCCTCCCGGCATGAGGCATTGCGCGACGGCCATGGCGCGCGCATCGGCTTGGCGGGCCCCGCCTATTCCATCCTGATTTCGGTGCTGCATCTCTCGCCCGTTTCCGTGTCGGGCGTGGCGGAGCATCTGAAGGTTTCCGGCGCCTTCATCACCGCCGAGACCAACAAGCTGGAGGCGCGCGGCCTGATCGCCAAGACGCGCGACCCCGAGGATGGCCGCCGCGTGCGGCTGGACATCACCGCGGCCGGCCGCGCCCTGCTGGCGGAGCTGGCCCCGCACCAGAGCATCCTGAACGACGTGGAGTTCGGCCCGCTCACCCGCGCCGAATTCCGTACCATGCTGCGCGTGATCGAACGGCTGATCCCCGCCGCCGACCGCGCGCTGGAATTGCAGGCGGCCATGGCCGCCGGAGAGGCGCGCGGCGCCGCATGAACAAGCGAGAGGAACAGCACATGGCCGATGTGAAGACCGGCGCCCAGCATATCGAAAGCCTGAAGGACGGCCGCCAGGTCTTCCTGGACGGCACGCTGGTGCAGGACGTGACGACCCACCCCGCTTTCCGGGGCGCGGTGGCCTCGGCGGCGAATTTCTACGACCTCCAGGCGAAGCCCGAGAACATCGACTGGATGACCTTCGATTGCGGCGGCGGCCGCCGGGCCTCCCGCGCGTGGGAGATGCCGCGCGGCTATGACCAGCTCGTCTCCCGCCGCAAGGCGCTGTCGGCCTGGGCGGCCAGCAGCTGCGGCTTCATCGGCCGCAGCCCCGATCACGTCGCGTCCTCCCTGATCGGGCAGGTCATGAGCCTGGATGTGTTCCGCAAGCACGGCCCCGCCCGCGCCGACGCCCTGCGCAACTATGTGGCGGAGGCCACGCGCAACGACTGGTTCCTGACCTACGTCATCATCAACCCCCAGGCCGACAAGTCCAAATCCTGGGGCGAGCAGGCGGAGGCCGACCTCTCGGCCCGCATCGTGGATGAGGATGCGGAGGGCATCACCATCCGCGGCGGCAAGATGCTGGGCACCAGCGCGATCATGGCGAATGAGGTGCTGGTGGCCTCCCTGCAGCCGCTGCGCCCGGGTGAGGAGGATCTCGCCTTCTCCTGCTGCCTGCCGATGAACGCGAAGGGGCTGAAGGTGCTCTCGCGCAAATCGTATGAGGCGCATGCGGTCAGCGGCTGGGACAACCCGCTATCCTCGCGCTTCGACGAGAACGACGCGGTGATCTGGTTCGAGGACGTGAAGGTGCCGTGGGACCGCGTGTTCGTGCACCGCGACACCGACATGTGCCGCGCCATGTTCCACGACACCTGGGCCCACACCATGCAGAACTACCAGGCGCAGATCCGCCTGGTGGAGAAGCTGCGCTTCCTGACCGGCCTGGCGCGGCGGGTGTGCGAGACCATCGGCACGGTGAACATGCCCCCCGTGCGCGACGCGCTGGGCAAGCTGGCCGCGCAGACCGCGATGGTGGAGGCGATGCTGCACGGCATGGAGGCCAGCGGCAGCCAGCAGGGCGAATTCTTCGTGCCCAACAAGCACATGATGTACTCCGCTCAGGTCATCACCCAGAACCTGTACCCGGAGATCGCGAACACCATCCGCGAACTGTCGGGCGGCGGGCTGATCATGCTGCCGTCCTCCGCCGCCGACTACGCGAACCCGGAGATGGCGCGCATCATCCGCACCACCCAGCAGTCGCCCGCCGCCGGCAGCGACGAGAAGGTGAAGTTCATGAAGCTGGCCTGGGATGCGGTGGGCAGCGAATTCGCCTCCCGCCATCTGCAGTATGAGATGTTCTACGCGGGCGCCAATTTCGTCACCCGCGCGCACAGCTTCCGCACCTATGACTGGGCGCGGGCCGGCGGCATGGTCGATGAGTTCATGGCCAGCTACGACCGGCCGGAGATGCCGCCCGTCCAGTGGCGCGCGGCCTGACCATGATCGCGCAGCAGCTCGTCAACGGCCTCATGCTCGGCGCCATCTACGTGATGGTCGCCGTCTCCTTCACGCTGTTCTTCGGGTGCCTGAACTTCCTGAACTTCTCGGTGCCCGCGCTGTTCATGCTGGGCGGCTTCCTGACCTGGGCGCTGGTGCAGATGGGCCTGCCCTGGGTGCTGGCGGTGGTGGGCGCGCTGGCGGCCGCCGCCTTGGCCTCGCTGGTGGTGGAGCGGCTGACCTGGCGCATCCAGCGCGGCGGGCCGCCGCTCATTCCGCTGGTGTCCTCGCTGGGCTTCCTGATCCTGTTCGAGAATCTGGTGCTGGTGCGCTGGGGCTCCGATGCGCGGTCCATCCCCTCGCCCTTCGGTGACGCGAATATCCGCATCGGCGAGGTGGTGGTGGGCATCCCGCAGCTGGCCTGCCTGGTGGTCGCGATCGGGCTGGTGTTCGGGCTGCAATTCCTGCTGGCGCGCAGCAAGCTGGGGCGCGGCATCCGCAGCGTGGCCGAAAGCCCCGAAACCGCCGCGATCCTGGGCGTGGAGGTCAACAAGGTCGTCCCGCGCCTGTTCCTGCTGGCCGGGCTGTTCTGCGCGCTGGCGGGGGTGATGTTCTCGCTCAGCTACCAGCTCGTCTCCCCCTTCATGGGGGACCAGGTGGCGCTGAAGGGCCTCGCCGCCATGGTGCTGGGCGGCATGGGCAATGTGTGGGGCGCCGTGATCGGCGGGCTGATCATCGGCGTGGTGGAGGTGTTCGCGATCAGCGGCCTGTCCGCCGACCATGTGAATGTCGTGGTGTATGGGCTGCTGCTGGCCGTGCTGATCATCCGGCCCACGGGCCTGTTCGGGGATGCCGCCCTGGGGCAGCAGAAGCTATGAGCGGCTATTGGGCGGGCATCCTCGTCATCCTGGCGATCAACGTCATCGCCGCCTATTCCGCCTGGCTGCCGCTGGCGGCGGGGCAGGTGAACCTCGGCACCGCGGGCTTCATGGCGGTGGGGGCCTATGCGGGGGCGGTGCTCAGCGGCGACTACGCATGGCCGCTGCCCTATGCCATCGCCGCGGGGGCGGCGGCCAGCGGGGCGCTGGCGCTGCTGGTGGGCTCCGCCGTGCTGCGGGCGCGGGGGCTGTACCTGGCGCTGGCGACGCTGGCGGTGAATGAGGTGGTGCGCGGCATCCTGCTGAACTGGGACGCGGTGGGCGGTGCCTCCGGCTATCCGGTCATCGCGCAT
The DNA here is from genome assembly GCF_009900765.1 of Rhodovarius lipocyclicus. Lineage (GTDB taxonomy): Bacteria > Pseudomonadota > Alphaproteobacteria > Acetobacterales > Acetobacteraceae > Rhodovarius > Rhodovarius lipocyclicus. Next base: position 15,323 of record NZ_JAAABL010000037.1, on the reverse strand, counting down.
CTGGAACTGCCGCCGATCGCGCTGGCGGCGCTCGGCGTGTTCCTGCTGGCCGCCTGGCTCGGCGCCAGCCGCTTCGGCATGACGTTGCACGCCATCGAGCAGGACGAGACCATGACCGGCCTGTTCGGCGTGCATGTGCCGCGCACGCAGCTGGCGGCCTTCGCCATCGGCGGCGCGCTGGCGGGGCTGGCGGGCGCGCTCTACGCCCATCATTTCTCCTATATCGAGGCGCAGTATTTCACCGTGCTGCTGTCCGTCACCATCGTGCTGTCGGTGGTGCTGGGCGGCGTGCAGACGGTGTGGGGGCCGCTGGTCGGCGCCGCCTTCTTCACCCTGCTGCCGGAGCTGTTTCGGGGTGCGTCGAACTGGCGCTACGTGCTGTTCGCCGCCGCCGTCATCGGCATCATGGCGCTGCGCCCGCAGGGCATCGTCACCCGCGCGGCGCTGATGCGCCTGACCGGAAGGAAGCCCGCATGAGCGAGATCTTCCGCATCGAGGGCCTGCGCAAAAGCTTCGGCGGGCTGGAGGTGATCCGGGGCGTGGACCTGTCCGTCTCCACCGGCCAGCGCCTGGCGCTGATCGGCCCGAACGGGGCGGGCAAGACCACCGTCTTCAACCTCATCAACGGCTACTACCGCCCCGATGAGGGCCGCATCCTGCTCGATGGCCAGGACCTGGTGCCGATGGCGCCCCGCCTGCGCATCCGCCATGGCCTCGCGCGCAGCTTCCAGAACATCCGCCTGATCCCGCACCTGACGGTGGAGGAGAACGTGCTGCTGGGCGCGCATATCCATGCCGGGGGCGCGCTGATGCAGGCGCTGCCGCTGTTCCTGGGGCGCGGGCGGGCCTTGCGCGAACAGGCGCGCGGCCTGCTGGACGAAGCGGGGCTGGCCGCCCATCGCGGCGCGCTGGCGGGCTCGCTCGCCTATGGCCTGCGCAAGCGGGTGGAGGTCGTGCGCGCCCTGATGGCCCGCCCGCGCCTGCTGCTGCTGGACGAGCCCTGCGCGGGGCTCAACACCCAGGAACGCGGCGTGCTGCTGGAGGAGCTGCAGCGCATCGCGGCCGGCGGCGTGACCATGCTGGTGGTGGAGCACGACATGCATTTCGTGGGCGGGCTGTGCGACCGCGCCCTGGTGCTGAATTTCGGCCAGAAGATCGCCGAGGGCAGCCCCGCCGAGATCGCCCGCGACCCCGCCGTGATCGAGGCCTATCTGGGCCATGAGCCGGAGCGCTACGCCCATGCTTGAAGCCGCCCATCTCTCGGCCGCCTATGGCCCCGTGCGCGCGTTGGACGACGTTTCCCTGACCGTGGGGCAGGGCGAGGTGATGGCCGTGCTGGGCGCCAATGGCGCGGGCAAATCCACCCTGCTGCGCACGCTGCTGGGGCTGATGCCCGGCGCCGGCGGCAGCGTCCGCTTCCTGGGTGAGGACATCACGAAGCTGTCGGCGCCCGAGCGCGTGCGCCGCGGCCTGGTGCTGGTGCCCGAGGGCCGGCGCGTGCTGACCAGCCTGACGGTGGAGGAAAACCTGCTGATGGGCGCCTACACCCGCCGCGACACGCCGGGCCAGGCGGAGCTGGACGCGATCTACGACCGCTTCAGCAACCTGGCCGCGCGGCGGCACATGAAGGCGGGCGTGCTGTCGGGCGGGGAGCAGCAGATGCTGGCCATCGGCCGCGCCATGATGGCGAAGCCGAAGCTGATCATGCTGGACGAACCCTCGCTCGGCCTGTCGCCGCGCCTGACCGCCGAGGTGTTCGCGCTGATCGCCAGCCTGAACGCCGAGGGCATGTCCATCCTGCTGGTGGAACAGAACGCGCTGCTGGCGCTGGAAGCCAGCCGCCAGGCCCTGGTGCTGGAGCTGGGGCGCGCGGTGGTGGCCGGTCCCTCGGCCGAGCTGCTGAAGGATGACCGGGTGCGGGGCGCCTATCTGGGCGCGGCGGCGTGAGGCGCCACGGCCGGCACATGATTTCCGGGGGCAAGGCCCCCGCTCAACATTACAAGGAGGCTTCAAGCATGATCTCTCGTCGTCCGCTTCTCGCCGCGGGGCTGGCCCTGCCGGCGCTCTCCGCCAAGGCCCAGGGCGCGCCCCTGCTGCTCGGCTTCACCACCGCGAAATCCGGCAACTGGGTCACGCTGACCCGCCGCAACGAGATCGCGGTGAACCTGGCGCTGGAGGAGGTGAACGCCGCCGGCGGCGTCAACGGCCGCCCGGTCGCGGTCAAGCTGTTCGACACCGCCTCCCGCCCCGAACAGGCCGCCGTGGCCGCCCGCCAGTTCGCCGAGGATGACGGCGCGCTGGGCGTGATCGGCCCCTTCAGCAGCAGCGAATGCCGCGTGGCCTTCCCGGTCGGCGATCGGCTGGGCATCTGCCAGATGGCCATCGCCAGCAGCGCGCCCGGCCTGTCGGCGCCGTTCCGCTTCGCCTTCCGCAACACCTCCGACGAGGCCTACCTGTTCGAGCGCCTGCTGCCCGTGGCGCGTGAGGCCGGCATCCAGATCCGCCGCGCCTCCATCGCCTATACCTCGGACGAGGTGGTGGGCCGGTCGATGGGCACCGACGTGTACCCCAAGCTGCTGCAGGCGGCCGGCATCCCGGTGGGGGGCACCGTGTCCTTCCCGGTCGCGGCCTTCGACATGTCGGCCCAGGTGGCGCAGCTGAAGGCGCAGAACCCGGACATCGTGTGCATGGGCGGCCCGCCGGAACCGGCCATCGCGCTGGTGAAGGAAATGCGCCGCCAGGGCATGACCGCGCGGCTGGTGGGCGGCACCACCATCATGGACGTGAACCTGCCCGAACGCATGGGCGCGGACGGCAACGGCACGCTCATCTCCTCCACCCATTTCTACAATTTCGACACCCCGGCGGCGAAGGTGTTCAGCGATGAATTCGTCAGGCGCGCCCGCGCGGCCGGCGAGACCGGGGAACTGCGCCCGGGCATGTACGACGCTGCCGCGCACAGCATCGTCCACCTCTACGCCCGCGCCATGGCCGCCGCGCGCGTGACAGGCGAACGCGGCAAGCTGGCCGCCGAACGCGCCGCCGTGCGCGACGCGCTGCGGGCCCTGCGCAACGTGGATACCATCGAAGGCACGCTGGCACGCTTCACCGAGGGCGGGGACGCGCTGAAGACCGCCTATGTGCTGGAAATCAAGGATGGCGGGTTCACGCTGATCGGGCATCGGGGGCCGCCGGCGGCGTGAGGCCGGATTGAGGGGGCGCCCGCCCCCTCAAACTCCCCCGGCAGGAGCCGAAAGGCCCCTTGCGGCCCCCCACCCCTGCTTCATGATCCCTCCGAACCTCACGGAGCGACCTCATCATGCGCCTCACCGGCAAGATCTTGCTGATCACGGGCGCGGGCAGCGGCATCGGGCGTGCCACGGCCTTGCTGGCGGCGCGGGAGGGTGCGCAGGTCGCCGTCGCCGACCTGAACATGGATGCGGCGGAGGAGACGGTCTCCCTGTTGCCCAACGGGGGCCTGGCGATGCGGGTGGATGTCGGCCAATCCGCCGATTGCGCCCGCATGGTGCAGGAGGTGGTGGCGCGGTACGGCCGCATCGACATCCTGTGCAGCAATGCGGGGTATGGCATCCAGGGCGATGTCGTCTCCACCGCCGAGGAGGATTGGGACGCGCTGTTCCGCGTGAACGTGAAGGGCGTGTTCCTGTGCGCCAAGCATGTGGTGCCGGTGATGCGCCGGCAGGGTGGCGGGGCCATCGTGAACACCGCGTCCAACATCGCCATCATCGGCTTGCGGGACCGCGCGGCCTATGTCGCCAGCAAGGGCGCGGTCGATAGCCTGACGCGCGCGATGGCGCTGGACCATGTGGCGGACGGCATCCGCGTGAACGCCGTGGCCCCGGGCCCGATCGGCAGCCCTTATTTCGACCGCATGATCGCCAACGCGCCCGACCCCGCGGAGTTTAAGCGCGTGCTGGACAGCCGCTGCCCGATGCAGCGCCTGGGCCTGCCGGAGGAAGTGGCGAAGGTCATCGTCTTCCTGGCCTCGGACGATGCCTCCTTCGTCACCGGCGCCACCTATGTGGTGGATGGCGGCGGCGTGGTCATGTGAGGAAGGGCAGCAGCTTTCCCAGCAGGGCCTCGCGCCGCGTCAGCGGGTAGAAATGCCCGCCGCCGTCGATGGTGGCCATCATGGCGCCCGGCACCGCGGCCGCGGTTTCCTTCTGGTGGTGATAGGGCACGATCACGTCGTCCGGCGTGCCCAGCACCAGGGTGGGGGCCGAGACGCGCGGCGCCAGCGCCGTGCCGTCGAAGGCCAGCAGCGCCTGGATGCGTTCGGCCCAGCGGCGGGTTTCCTCCGCCTCGCGTTCCGGGGGCAGCGGGTCTGGCGCGCCCAGATTGGCGCTGGCGGCCAGCTCCATCGGCGGATAGGCCAGGAAGCGGCCCACCATCTCATACGCCGCGTAGCCCGCGCGCTGCAGGATCGCGAGGCGCATGGTGAACAGCGCGCGCAGGTAGTGGTCCGCCCGCAGCCAGCCCGCCGACAGCACGAGGCGCGAGACGGGCAGCATGCGCTGCGCCTGCATGGTCATCACCATGGCGGCGCCGGTGGAATGGCCGACCAGCGCGACCGGGCCTTCGCCCAGCAGGGCGGCCACGGCCGCCGCGTCCTCCGCCAGCGTCTGGATGGTCACGGGGGCGGTGCCGCGCGTGCTGGCGCCCACGCCGCGCTGGTCGAAGATGGCCACGCGGTGCCGGGCCGCCAGTTCCGGCAGCAGCCCCCGCCAGAACCCCGCCGTGCCCCCCAGCCCGGACAGCAGCAGCAGGGGCGGGCCCTCGCCATGGATCTCGACGGCCAGCCTCGCGCCGTCAGGTCGTTCCAGCATCATGCGGCGGCCTTGGCGGTTTCGATCTCGGCCAGCATGGTGCGCCCGTTGGGTGCCGCGTTCAGGATGACGTCATAGGCGGTGCGCGCCGCCGCCCTGAAGGGCGCCAGCTCCGGCTCGATGATGTTGATGCCGCGCCGGCGCACCTCGGCGAAGCTCTCCTCACGGAACTGCTCGTAGTAGACGAGGCCCGCCGCCACCGCCTCCGGCACGCTGTCGCGGATCGCGGCCTGCGCCTCCGGCGGCAACGCGTTGAAGCGGGAGCGCGAGGCGACGAGCACCGAGGGCAGCTGGTGCGTGCGGGTCAGCACGTAATGGCGCACCGCCTCCACGAAGCGGTCGGCGATCATCTGGTCCGGTCCCAGCTCCGCCGCATCCACCGTGCCGTTGCGCAGGGCCATCAGCAGATCGGCATAGGCGATGGGGGTCGGCTGCATGCCGATGCTGCGATAGGCCTCCACATAGCCCGGGGACTGGATGACGCGCACCTTGATGCCGCGTGCCTCCGCCAGGGTGGAGAAGGGGCGGTTGGTCAGCACCGAGCGCTCGAACAGGTTGAACCAGGAGAGGCCGATCATGCCCACATTCTCCAGCGGGCGCAGCAGGCGCTGGCCGACGGGGCCCTGCAGCACGCGGTTGGCCTGCGCGTGGTCGTCCCACAGCCAGGGCAGGGAGAGCACGCCATAGTCGCGCAGCGTGTTCTCCAGCGAGGGCTGGGAGTTGAACATCAGGTCCACCCCGCCCGTGCGCGCGGACTGGATCAGCCGCAGCTCTCCGCCCAGGGCGGAATTGCCGAACACCGCGATTCTGACGCGGCCCTGGGTGCGGGCCTGCACCAGCTGCGCCAGCCTGGTGCCCGCGACGTGATAGGAGGATTGCTCGGACAGCACATGGCCCAGCCTCAGTTCGATCATGTCCTGCGCCGCCGCGTGGCGGATGGCGGGCGCCGCCAGGGCCAGCCCGGCCAAGGCCCTGCGGGTGGGACAGCCCTTCATGTGCCAACCCCTCATTTGATCGGGGAAAAGCCGGTGGGCAGCAGGATGCGGCTGTTCTGTGTGTCCAGCAGATCCGTCACCATCGACAGGTAGGCCGTCCAGGCCGGGTCGGCCAGCATGGCGGCGCGGCGGCGCAGGCGGTCGTCCAGCCCCTCATACCCCCACCAGGCGACGACGTGGTTCAGCTCCCCGATCTCGGTGGTGAAATAGCCCAGGAAGCGGTCCAGATAGTGCTTCTGCAACGGCAGCCCGTGCTCCTCATAGGTTGCGACAAACTGGCCCAGCTTGCCGGGGCGGATGCGATAGTCGCGTTCCTCGACCAGCATCGCCTCAGCCCTTCGCCGGCAAGGTGGCGAAGACGGTCTCGGCCTCGATCTTCAGCACGTCCTCGGGGCGGGGGAAGGGGGCGGGGGTGGCGTCGCCCGGGTGTTTCTCCCGCCCGATGCGGGCGAAGAAGGTTTCCAGCCCCCCGGGCAGCATCAGCCACATGAAGGTCAGCGGCCCGTCCCCGCTGGCCTGGAAGCGGTGGGTGTGGCCGCGCCCGAAGAAGTAGCAGCTGCCCTTTTCCATCGGCTGGCGGTCGGTGCCGTCGATCAGCGCCTCGCCCTTGCCGTCCAGCACGAAGATCACTTCCTCATTGTCCGGGTGGGCGTGTTCGCGCACGAAGCAGCCGGCGGCCACCGTCTGCGTGCCCATGGCGAAGGGGGTTTCGCCCCCGAAATCCTTGGAAGCCAGGAGGCAGCGCACGAAGCCGTTGGCCGGTACCGGCTGCCAGAAGGATTTGCCCCCATCGGCGGGGACGACGACGAGCGGTGTGGTGGCGGTCATGGCAGCGGAGGATCATGCACCCCCGGATATGCCGCAAGCGGAAAAAGGCTCACCCGGCCGCGATGACGCCCCGCACCGCCGCCACCGCGTTGTTCAGGTAGCCGCGCGGGTTCCACACCGGCGCCAGGGGCTGGCTGCGCCCCTGCGCATCGGTCGCGCGGGCCATCAGCACCGGGGCGGCGCCCAGCCGCACCTGGCCCCGGAAGCGCCGCCAGGCGAAGGGGCCCTCGCCCGGTTCCAGCTCCGCCGGCTGCCAGGCCGCGCCGCCATCGCCCGACACCGCCACCGAGGCCACCGGCACATGCCCCGACCAGGCGAAGCCGCGCAGCGCCACCTGTTGCCCCGCGCGGGCGGAAAACCCCTCCGCCGGGTGGGTGATCAGGGACTTCACGGGGATGTCGGTGATCACGGCGAAATCCGCGGGGTCCGGGGCCTCGCCGGGGGCATAGGGGCGGCGGGGCATGCGGTAGTCGGTGCCGGTCATCTTGGCGCCGTCATGCTCGCAATCCCGCACCCACAGCCGCCCCAGCCATTTCTGCCAGGCACTGCCCGGATAGCCCGGCACCACCACCCGCAGCGGCGCGCCATGCAGGCGCGGCAGGGGCTCGCCATTCATCTCCCAGGCCAGCAGGGTCTCGGGCGCCAGCGCCTTGGCCAGCGGGATGCCCCGTGACAGCGCGGGCACCCCCGGCTTGCCCAGCACATGGTCGGGGCTTTCATGGGCGATGTAGCAGGCCTCCGGCCGCAGCCCGGCGGCGTTCAGCACATCGGCCATGCGCACGCCGGCCCAGCGCGCGCAGCCCACCGCACCCGGGCCCCAGGCCAGCCCATCGGTGGGCGGGGAGAAAGCGGCGCGGCCATTGCCGGCGCATTCCAGCACCGCCACCACCTCATGCCGGGTGAAGCCGGTGCGCAGCTGGTCCAGCGTCAGGTACAGGGGGCGGCGCACGGCGCCTTCCACCGACAGGGTCCAGTCCTCGGGCACGAATTCCGGCACGATGCCGTTGTTGCGCAGGAAAAACAGGGCGTTGGGGGTGAGTGGGGCGTCCAGCAAAGGCACCGGCGTTTCGGCGTTCAGGGCCGGGTCGTCCAGCAGGATCAGGGATTGCTTGCCGGGGATGGTCGCGGGGAATCTCACCATGGATGAACAATTGGACATTCGCGCCCGGCAAGTCCAGCGTGGGCCGCGCCTCAGCCCTGCGCGGCGCATGCCCTTCCCTTTCGCGCCCGATCCCGTAGAACCCGCCCCCTCAACCACCGCGCCAGAACCATGCCCCGCCATTTCCGCAAGAAGCCCAAGGGCCGGCCCATCGATGGCTGGCTGATCGTGGACAAGCCCTCGGGCATCGGTTCCACGGATGTCGTGAACAAGGTCAAGCGCGCCTTCGATGCGCAGAAGGCAGGCCATGGCGGCACGCTGGACCCGCTGGCGACCGGGCTGCTGCCCGTGGCCTTCGGCGCCGCGACCAAGACCGTTCCCTATGTGATGGACGGCGCCAAGACCTATCGCTTCACGCTGCGCTTCGGCATCGCCACCGATTCCGACGACGCCGACGGCAAGCCGATCGAGACCACCGACGCCCGCCCGACGGACGAGGCGATCCGCGCCGCCCTGCCCGCCTTCACCGGCGACATCATGCAGGTGCCGCCGATCTATTCCGCCATCAAGGTGAATGGCGAGCGCGCCTATGACCTGGCCCGCGACGGCCAGGAGGTGGTGCTGGAAGCCCGCCCCGCCCGCGTGGACCGGTTCGAGCTGGTGGAGCGCCCGGACGCCGACACCGCCGTGTTCGAAGTGGAGAGCGGCAAGGGCGTGTACATGCGCAGCCTGGCGCGCGACATCGCCAAGGCGGTGGGCAGCCTGGGGCACATCATCGTGCTGCGGCGGCTTTCCGTGGGCCCGTTCAAGGAATCCCACGCGGTTTCGCTGGACAAGCTGCTCGAAAGCGCCGATACGCCCCCGTCCCTGGACCTTCTGCTTCCGCTCGCGACCGCGCTGGACGACATCCCGGCACTGGCCGCCTCGGAGCAAGAGGCCACCCGGCTCATGCATGGCCAGGCCCTCAGCCTGGTGGATTTCATGGGCAGGGTTCCCGAAGCCGCCGACCCCATGGGGGGCCTGGTGCGCGTGATGGCAGGGGACCGGTTCGTCGGCCTGTGCCGGCTCGAGGAGGGCATGCTCGTCCCCGAGCGGTTGATGGCGGTTCCGGAAGAGTGACAACCAGGATGCCCCCGGCATCCTAACCCTGAAGGATTGGCACGATGTCGATCACGCCCGAGCGCCGCACGGCGCTCATCGCCGAATACGCCACCAAGCCCGGCGACACCGGCAGCCCCGAAGTGCAGGTCGCCCTGCTCTCCGAGCGGATCAGCAACCTCACCGAACACCTGAAGACGCACGCGAAGGATTTCCATTCGCGCCGCGGCCTGCTGGTGCTGGTGGGTCAGCGCCGTGGCCTGCTGGACTACGTGAAGCGCAAGGAAGTGGCTCGCTACCAGAGCCTGATCCAGCGCCTGGGCCTGCGCCGCTAAGGCCTAGCCCTGTACGTTGCGAAGAACCCGCCGGGCGAAAGCTTTGGCGGGTTTTTTGTTGTGCTGGGGTTTTTCGCGCTCAACACCGCCACAGCCTCGGCAGCACCGGCGCCAGCCCGAACGCCGCTTCCCGCAGCCCCATCACCGCCTGTGCCACGAACCCCCGCACCGCTTCCGCATCCCCCAGCGCGCGCCCCAGCAGCAGGCCCGGGCGCGGCACGGTCGCGGCCCCCACCCCGCGCAGCACCGGCAGATGCGCTTCCGCCCCCGGCATGGCCAGCAGCACGGTCGCCATCGCCTCCGCGCCGCCGAAGCGGAATGGGTCGGCCAGTTCCTCGGCCTGCATGGCCAGCGCGTCGGCCCACAGCAGCCCTTGCGGCCCGCGCAGGCGCCAGGTGTCCAGCACGCTGCCCTCGGTGAAGCGTTCCCCGCGCGCGATGCGGCCGAACACCAGCATTTCGGCCAGCAGCAGTTCGGCGCCTTCAGCCAGGTTGAAATCCTGCCGGCGTTCCAGATGCGCGGCGTCGAACAGGATCACCTCCTGCGGCAGCCATTCCAGCCGGGCGCCGGCGCCGATCCGCACCGTGGCCGCGATGCGGCTGGCCGGGCCCAGGCTGCGATAGATCTTCTCGGCGGCGGGGGTGGTGACGGTCAGGCGCGCCCCGGCGCCCAGCGTGATGGCGCTGGACAGCGCATCGCCCCCCGCCAGCCCGCCGGCCACGTTCACCAGGGCGGCGGTGGCGGGTTCGCCGGGTTCGGGGTGGGGGAACAGGGCGCGCAGCGGCGCCTGCTGGTACAGCCCTCGCAGCCCCTTGGCGCCCCATGACAGTTCGAGCCGCCCCGTGGAGCGTTGATGAGCGATGATTCCGTGCACGAAGGGAGCCTGACACGCCGGCGCGCCTCATGCCACAGTGCCGCCCCATGACCCGACACACCCTTTTCATCACGCTGGGCACCCAGCGTTACGAGATCCAGCGCGACTGGGGCGACACCGCGGGCCCCGGCGGCATTTCCGATGTCGCCTGCGACAAGGACGGCCGCATCTTCGTGCTGCTGCGCGCCGACCCCTACAAGGACCCGGAGGGCCCGGCCGTGATCGTGCTGTCGCCGGACGGCCGCCGCGAAGGCGAGTTCGGCCACAAGGAGGTCGCGGACGGCCACATGCTGGGCGTCTCGCCCGACGGCATCGTGCATGTGGTGGACCGCGACGCGCACCAGATCATCGCCTTCGACCGCCACGGCAAGGAACAGGGCCGCATCGGCCGCCGCCATTATGCCGGCGAGCCGTTCAATTCCCCCTGCGATGTCGGCTTCGCCGCCAATGGCGACATCTATGTCGCCGATGGCTATGCCGGGCACCGGGTGCATGTCTTCACCTCCGGCGGCACACCGAAGGGCGGCTGGGGCGAGAGCGGGACGGGCAATGGCCAGTTCATCGCGCCGCACGCCGTGTGGGTCATCGCCGATGGCCGGGTGGCGGTGGCCGACCGCGACAACAACCGCGTGCAGATCTTCGCGCCCGACGGCACCTGGCTGCACAGCATCACCGATGTGTTCAAGCCGATGGACATCTGGGGCGATGCCGACGGCAATCTGCTGATCTCCGACCAGGTGCCGCGCCTGTCGCTGTATTCGCCCGAGGGCGCGTTGCTCGGCCGGGGCAGGGCGGTGCTGAATGGGGCGCACGGCATCTGCATCACGCCGGAGGGCGTGATTTTGACGGCGGAACTTAACCCCCGCCGCATGTCTCGTTTAGTACCACTCAAAAACTAGCCCATTTCCAGGGCAGGCGGCGCGCGCTTTGGGCAGCGCGCCGCCCGCATGCCCGGCTTCGCGCCGCCGGGGCGGAAAATTCGCCTTGCCCGGCGGGGCGGAAGCGGTTGCACTCGGGGGCATGAGCGATAGCACGCCCCCTCTGGTCGCCGGCCTGTTCCATGTGGCCATCAAGACCAACGACCTCGCCGCCACCGAGCATTTCTATTGCCAGGTGCTGGGGCTGGCGAAGGTGTTCCGCCCCGATTTCGGCTATCCGGGCGCCTGGCTCGGCGTGCCGCTGCCGGGCGGGCAGGCCATCATGCACATCTATGCCGGCGGCCCGGCGCTCGGTGCCGATGGCCGCGCCCCCGTGGGCACCGCGGCCATCGACCATGTCTCGCTCGCCTGCCGGGGCTATCACGCCTTCATCGCGCGCTTCCGCGCCGCGGGCCTCCCGTGGCGGGAGTTCCTGGTGCCCGGCACCACCCTGTGGCAGCTGTTCGTCTACGACCCCTCCGGCGTGCAGTGCGAGCTGACCTTCGACGGCGGCACCGAGACCGGCGCCAGCCCGGACATGAGCGGGGGCCGCCGCTACATCGCGGGCAGCAGCTTCTTCGACCCCGCCACCTACCCGAAACTCGGCTGAAGGAGACGCCCATGCAGCGCCGCGCCCTGCTCGCATCCGCCCTCGCCACGCCCGCCCTGGCCACGCCCACCCTGGCCCAGGGCACGGAGCGCGTGCGCGTCGCGGTGTTCGACGTCACCTCGGCCCTGCCCTTCTATGTCGCGCGGGAGCGCGGGATGTTCGCCCGCCAGGGCATCGAGATCACGACCATCCCCCTGCAGACCCACCCGCTGATCGTGCAGGCGCTGGTGGCGAATGAGGCCGATGCTTGTTCCAACCTGGTCACGCTGGAAGCGGCCAACATCAACCAGCGCCGCGCCAACAGCGTGATCTACTTCGCGCTGAACGGGCAGAACGAGGCGTTCCGGATGGAACAGTTCGTCGTCCGCCCCAGCAGCACGGCGCGCACCCTGGCGGATCTGCGGGGCGCGCGCATCGCCTCCGCCCCCGGGCCCGCCAACATGGCGGCCGCGCGCGGCGTGCTGGCCAGCGTGGGCCTCGGCCCGAATGACTACACGCTGATGGAACAGCCCATGGGCGTGCATATCGGCGGCGTGCAGTCCGGCCAGTTCGACGCCGCCTATACGCTGGAACCGGTGGGCACGGTCGGCCAGCGCGCCGGCGCCTTCCGCCTGCTGGAGGCCGGGGTGATCTCCACCCACCTGCTGGGCCGCAAGGATGCGAAAGCCTTCGCCGCCGGCGCCGGCTTCTCTGGCCGGTATCTGGCGGAAAAGCCCGCGGTCGCCGCGCGCTTCGCCGCCGCCTGGGCCGAGGCACTGGCCGCCATCCGCACCGACCCCACCACCCTGTCCTATCTGACCAGCCACCTGAACACGCCGGCCGACCTCGCGGCCAGCGTGCCGCTGCTGGCCTACACGATGGTCAAGGACATGACCCCGCAGGACCGCCAGGACCTGCAACGCTTCATCGACATCGCCGTGCAGCAGGGCGTGCTGCGCGGTGCCATCGACGCCTCCACCTTCATCCGACCGCTGTAGGAGAAGCCCCATGCACCGCCGAGCCCTTCTGGGTGCGAGCCTGCTCGCGCCAACGGTGATCCGCGCCCAGGCGCTGGACCGCGTGCGCATCGCGCTGTTCAACGTGACGTCCGTGCTGCCCTACTACACCGCGATCGAGCGCGGGATCTTCGCCAAACACGGCATCGAATGCGTGACGCAGACGCTGCAGACCCCGGTGCTGATCGTGCAGGCCATGGTCTCGGGCGAGGCGGACGGCACCTCGAACCTCGTGACGCTGGAGGCCGCGAACATCAACGCGCGCCGCCCCGGCAGCGCGGTGTTCTTCTCCATGGTCGGCCAGAATTCCGAGAACGTGATGGAGCAGTTCGTGGTGCGCACGAACAGCACCGCGCGCACGGTGGCCGACCTCAAGGGCGCGCGCATCGCCTGCGCGCCGGGCCCGGCCAACATGGCGGCCGCGCGCGGCGTGCTGGCGGCCGCGGGCCTGGCGCCGGCCGACTACACCCTGACCGAGCAGCCCATGGGCGTGCATGTCGGCGCCGTGCAGGCGGGCCAGTTCGACGCCGCCTACACGCTGGAACCCGTCGGCACGGTGGGTGAGCGCGCGGGGGTGTGGCGGCGCCTGGAAACCGGGGTGATCGCCAAATACATCCTCGGCCGCCCGGAGGGTAAAGCCTTCGCCGCCGGCACCGGCTTCACCCAGCGCTTCCTGGACCAGAAGCCCGATGTCGCCCGCCGCTTCGCCCTGGCGTGGGAGGAAGCGATCGCCCTGATCCGCACCGACCCCACCACGCGCCAATACCTGACCAGCCACATCAACGTGCCCGCGCCGCTGGCCGAGCACGTGCCCCTGCTGGCCTATGTGATGGTGAAGAACTTCACCGCGTCGGACCGGCAGGACATGCAGCGCTTCGTCGATTTCGCCGTGCGCCAGGGGGTGGTGCGGCAGAACATCGACATCGAGAGCTTCATCCGTGACCTCTGAGCCGATCCCCCCGCGCCAGGCCGCGCTCTCCGTTCGGGGGTTGCGAAAAGCCTTCGGCGGGCAGCCGGTCTATTCAGGCTTCGACCTGGATGTGCGGCGGGGCGATATCCTGTCCATCTTCGGGCCCAATGGCTGCGGCAAATCCACCCTGATCAACATGGCCGCGGGGCTGATGCCGGTGGATGGCGGCACCATCCTGTACGATGGCCGCACGGCGCGCGAAGCCCGCATCGGCTACGTCTTCCAGAACTACCGGGAGGCATCCTTCCCCTGGATGACCACCGCCGACAACATCCGCTACCCCATGCGGCGCAAGGGCCTGGCCAAGCCCGTGATCGAGGCGCGGCTGGAGGAACTGAAGGCCGAATTCCGCGTCCGCTTCGACCTGAACCGCTATCCCTACGAGCTCTCCGGCGGGCAGCAGCAGCTGGCCTCCGTCATGCGCGCGCTGGCGGTGGAGCCGGAGGTGCTGTTCCTCGACGAACCCTTCTCCGCGCTCGACTACGAAACCACCCTGTCCCTGCGCACCCTGTTGCAGGAGGTGCTGAAGCGCCTGTCCATCACCACCATCCTGGTCAGCCACGACCTGGAGGAAAGCATCGCGCTGGCCGACCGCGTGCTGATGCTGACGCGCCGGCCCACCACCATCGCCGACGACATGCCCGTGCCCCTGCCCTGGCCCCGCACGCCCGACACGCTGAGCGACCCCGCCTTCGTCGCGCTGAAAAAACGCTGCCTGGATGTGTTCACCGCCTCGGTGGCCCAAGCATGAGGGCCGTGCTTCCCCCCATCCTCGGCGCGCTGGGCTTCATCGCCGTCTGGTGGGCCGCCGTGCTGCTGCGGGTCGCCGACCCCGTGCTGCTGCCCAGCCCCGCCGAGACCCTGCGCGACACCATCGAGGGCTTCCGCAACGGCCCGCTGCTGTTCGACACCTGGCGCACCGTGTGGCGCACCGTGCAATCCTTCCTGATCGCCACCGCCATCGGCGTGCCGCTGGGCGTGGCCCTCGGCGCGCGGGAGCGCATCTATCGCGCCGTGGAATTCGTGGTGGACTTCTTCCGCTCCACCCCCGCCTCCGCGCTGTTTCCGCTGTTCCTGATCCTGTTCGGGGTCGGCGAAGGCACCAAGATCGCGGTCGCCGCCTTCGGCGCGGCGCTCGTCATCCTGTTTAACGCCGCCTATGGCGTGATGAACGCCCGCCCCACCCGCGTGCTGGCCGCGCGCGTCATGGGCGCCTCCGAAGCACGCATCCTGTGGGACGTGATGCTGTGGGAAGCCATGCCGCAAATCCTGGTGGGGATGCGCAGCGGAATCTCCCTGGCACTCGTCATCATCGTGGTGGCGGAAATGTTCATCGGCAGCACCGACGGGCTGGGCCAACGCGTGATCGTGGCACAAATGCTGTTCGAAACCGGGCTGATGTACGGGGTGATCTTCATCGCCGGCGCGCTGGGGTACTCGCTGAACCTGCTGTTCCTGGTGATGGAAAAGAAGGTGGTGCATTGGGCGGGGAAGTGACCAGGGGGCGGCGCCCCCTGGACAAGTGGCTACCAGGGGGCGCCGCCCCCTGGACCCCCGGCAGGAGCCGAAAGGCCCCTGCACCCCATCAGTTTGGCGCTGACCTTGGGAAACATGTTTCTTATTGATATTTATAGGGCTTGTTGAGATTTAGATCTTTCCTGGTGACGTGTGTTTATGATTCACGCTTTGGATGACGCAGCGTTTGGTTTTGAGTGACGAGCAATGGGCGAAGATGTCGCCGCATTGCCTGGGCAA
>NZ_JAAABL010000036.1 GCF_009900765.1 Rhodovarius lipocyclicus | reverse complement strand
CTCAGCCGCGCCACCTTCCACTTGCACCTCAAGGAGTGCGAGTTCAGGTACAACAACAGAGCCAGGAACCTTACTCGCCTCCTGCTCAAACTCTGCCGGGATAACCCGCTCTCCTAGTCGAGACCCTTTGCGGAATACCGAGCGGGCTTGCTGGAAATTGACGATGCCGTTGCCGGCCACGCCGCGCTACGGCGCCGCCCGACGGAAGGATACCCGCTATGAGCCCCTTCACCCGCGCCGCCGCCGCCCCCGCCGGGCAGGGCACCATCGCCCTGGGCTTCGGCCCGCACCTGATCCGCCTGACCGCCGCGCAGACCGGCGGCACCATGGGCCTGTTCGAGGCCAGCGTGCCCCCCGGCGGCGGCCCGCCCCTGCATATCCATGAGCGCGAGGACGAGCTGTTGCAGGTCGTCTCCGGCCGGTTCGGCTTCTGGTGCGGCGAGGATTATGTCGAGATGGACGCCGGCGGCTGCATCGCCCTGCCGCGCGGCATTCCCCACCGCTTCCAGAATGTCGGCGCCACGGACGGCACGCTGCTGTGCTTCGTCACCCCCGGCGGGTTCGAGGGCTTCTTCGGCGCGGTGGGCGCCGCCGGCGAGGCCCGGGTGATGGAGATCGCCCAGCAGTTCGGGATCACCTTCCTGCTCGACTGACCCCCCTCGCCCGGCGCCGGGGCGGCATGCTACGCAGCGTGCATGCCTCGCGCACCGGCCCGCACCGCCGGGCGAGTGGCCGCATCGGCGGCACCCGCCCCCCGGGCCGCCGAAGTTCCCCCCGCGCGGACCGCGCGCCCTTCGCACAAGCCCTTCACCGGGCTGTGGTGGCTGCGCATGCTCGTCATGCTGGCCATCTGGGGCACGGCTGCCTGCACGGCCGTGCTGCTGTGGTTCACCCACGACATGCCGCGCCCCGACCAGGCGCTGAACCACACCCGCCGCCCCGCCGCCGCGATCCTCGCCGCCGATGGCTCCCTGCTCGCCACCCAGGGCGACATGTTCGGGGAGGTGCTGCGCCTGCGCGACATGCCGGCCCATCTGCCCGCCGCCCTGCTGGCCATCGAGGACCGGCGTTTCCGCGAGCATTTCGGCCTGGACCCGATCGGCGTGGCCCGCGCGCTGTATGCCAACCTGACGGCCGGCGACGTGGTGCAGGGCGGCAGCACCCTGACGCAGCAGCTGGCCAAGAACCTGTTCCTGAACGCCGAGCGCAGCACCCGCCGCAAGGTGCAGGAGGCGATCCTGGCCCTGTGGCTGGAACGCCGCTTCAGCAAGGACCAGCTGCTGGAGATCTATCTGAACCGCGTCTATCTGGGCGGCGGCGCCTATGGCGTGGATGCGGCGGCGCGGCTGTTCTTCGGGGTTTCCGCCCGCCGCGTCACGCTGTGGCAGGCGGCGATGCTGGCCGGGCTGCCGCAGGCGCCCAGCCGCACCAACCCCCGCACCAACCCCGACGGCGCCATGCAGCGCGCGGCGGAGGTGCTGCGCGCCATGGTGGACACCGGCGCCATCACCGACACCCAGCGCGAACAGGCGGTGGCCGAGATGCGCCTGCCGGCCCGCCCGGGCAATGGCGGCGGCTGGTTCGCGGATTGGGTGATGGAAACCGTCTCCGCCCGCATGCCGGAACTGACCGACGTGACGGTGCGCGCCACGCTGGACCCGCGTTGGCAATCCGCCGCCGAAGCGCGCCTGCGCGGGCTGATCGAGCGCGAGGGCACGCGGGCCAACCTCTCCCAGGGGGCGGTGGTGGTGATGGATGCGGCGACGGGCGCCGTGCGCGCCATGGTGAGCGGGCGGGACTATCGCGGTTCCCCCTTCAACCGGGTGACGGATGCGCGGCGGCAGCCCGGTTCCTCCTTCAAGCCGGTCTATTACCTGGCGGCGCTGGAACGCGGGGCCTCGCCGGGGGACATGGTCTCGGACGCGCCGCTCAGGCGCGGCAACTGGTCGCCGGGCAATGGCCGCTATCGCAGCCGGGGCGAGATCACGCTGGAGGACGCGCTGGCTGGCTCCGTCAACACCGCCGCCGTGCGGGTGATGGACCTGGCGGGCGGGCCGCAGGGCGCGCGGGCCATGGCGATCCGGCTGGGCATCGGCGCGCGCTGGCCCGCCAATGGCTCCCTGGCGCTGGGCACCGGGGAGCTGACCTTGCTGGAACTGACCGGCGCCTATGCCGCCATGGTCAATGGCGGGCGGCGGGTGGTGCCGCACGGCATCCGCCAGGTGCTGTCCGATGGCCGCGTGCAGCCGCACAGCCCCCCCGCGCCGGAGCAGGTGGTCAGCGAGGCCAGCGCCGCCGGCATGCGCCGCATGCTGCAGGCCGTGGTGGCGCGCGGCACCGGGCGCGCGGCGGGCTTCCCCGGCCTGCTCATCGGCGGCAAGACCGGCACCACGCAGGATTATAAGGACGCCTGGTTCATCGGCTTCATCGGCCAGGGTGAGAACGCGCTTCTCATCGGCATCTGGCTGGGCAATGACCATGGCGAGCCGATGGAGGAGGTCAGCGGCGGCACCCTGCCGGCGCGGCTGTTCCGGGAAATCGTGGAGGCGACCCGATGAGCCTGCCGGATGTCGCGGCCGCCCTGCGCCACGCGGTGAACAACTGGCTGATGGTGCTGGGCGCGAACCTGGACATGCTGGCCCGGCGCCTGCCGGAGGGCTCGCCCGAAGCGCGCCAGCTGTCCCGTGCCGTCGAGGCAGCGCGCCGGCTGGAAACCTCCATCCTGCCCTTCACCCGGCTTGCGGCCCTGCCCAGCCGCGAGGAAGCCCGCCCCGACAGGCTGCTCGCGGATCTCGCGCCCCTGCTGGAGGTGATGGCCGGCCGTGCCATCCCGATGGAGCTGGAGAAGCTGCCGCATGTCCCTCTGCCGCGCCCGGGGCTGGAGCTGGCGCTGCTGGAATGGGCCAAGGGCGGGCAGAGCCTGACCCTGCGCGCCGGGCCCGAGCTGGAATGCAGGCCCGGGCACCCGGCATTGGCGGCCCTGGCCGAGGCCGAGGGCTGGCCGGTCAGCCAGACCGCGGACGGGATGGTGTTGCGCATAAACGGCGCCTAGTCCCCACGCGCCTTCCTTCGCTAGAAGCCCGGCCATGGACAACAGCATGGCAACCCGGCCCCGCAGCACGCTGAAGGGCGATGCCTATCGCGCCTATGAGGCACTGCCGGCCGAGGTGCGCCTGGCGTTGCAGGAATCCCTGGTGGACTGGTGCCCGATGCGGGCGCGGGAATGGCACCTGTACCTGCTAAACGAATTGCGGCTGCGCCCGGCGCAGGCGGCGCATGTCCTGGTCCAGACCATCCGCAAGCAGGACCATGCGGAGGTCGCGGCCTTCGCCCGCACCTGGGCCAAGGGCGCCGACGCCTATCCGCATGTCGCGGCCGGTGCCACGATCCAGCGCTATGTCGGGACCGAGGGCATCCCCGCCCCGGAGCCGATGCCCGCCGCGCCCAGGAAGCAGTCCGGCGCCGCGAAGGCAAAACCCGCCAGGGTGAAGCCCGGCAGGGCGAAACCCGTCAGGGCAAAACCCGCCCGTGCCAAGCCAATCACGGCCAAGCCAATCACGGCCAAGCCCTTGGCCAAGCGCAAGCCGGGCCGCCGTGCCCGGCGCTGACCCGCCCGATCAATCCAGCGCCGGCCCCACATAGCGCCCGCGCGGACGGATCAGCCCACCCTTCAGCACCTGCTCCATGGCATGGGCGCACCAGCCCATGGTGCGCCCCAGCATGAACAGGGTGAAGGGTGCCTCGGGCGGCAGGCCGAAGGCCCGTGCGACCGCCACCAGCGCGAAGTCGCAATTGGGCAGCAGGCCAGTATCGGCGGCCACCTGGTCGCGCAGCGCGGCCATCGCCGGGTCCGGCACCAGCCCTTGCAGCATGATGGCGGCGCGCTGGTCGCCATGCGGATACAGCGGGTGGCCGAAGCCCGGCAGCAGCGCGTCACGATTGAGCCAGGCGCGCACGGCCGCCCCCGCGCCGTCGCGTGCCGCATCGCCCAGCAGCGCTACCAGCGCCGGGCAGGCCCCGCCATGGCGCGGCCCCGACAGCGTGCACAGCCCCGCCAGCAGGCTCGCGGCCAGGCTGGCCCCGGTGGAGGCCGCCACCCGCGTGGCGAAGGTGGAGGCATTCAGGTCATGGTCCGCCATGGCGACCAGCGCCTGGCGTATCCGGTCGGCGGCGTCCTCGGCGCCCCAGCCCCGCGCCAGCCGCTGGTGCAACGGCCCGTCACCCGGCGCCAGCCGGCCCACCACCTGGGCCGCGTCCTCACGCAGGCGGTCCGGGCTGCGGCCCAGCATGGGCTGGCTGAGCGGGATCATCCCGGCCAGGGTCTGGAACGGGTCGCCGGGCGTGCCGGGCGCGAAGGTCACGGGACGGGGCGCCTGCCACAGCAGGGCGGCCACCGCCTCCGCCGTGCTGTCCAGCGCGGCCAGGTTCCGGCCCCGGTAGTACAGCGTGCCGTGATGCACGGTGGAAATGGCGGTGGGCACGCTGGGCTCGCCCCAGGCCATCAGGCTTTCGGCGATGGCGGCGGGCCGGCGCCCGCGCGCGCGGCGGGTGGCCAGGGCGGCCACATCCTCGGCGCGGTAGAGGCTGCGGCGCGGGTCGGCGGGGTCGGGCCGCATGTCGATCCGCCCGCGGCTGACATAGGCATACAGCGTCTGCGGCTTCACGCCGAGGCGGGTCAGCACGGTTTCCCGGTCGATCCATTCGGGCATATTGATCGTCTTGATCAAGATTGATGGCATCGCGGTTCTGGTCGTTTCCTGGGCGCCCCGTCAAGGAGAACGCCCATGACCCCGGAAATCCTCCCGATCCTCACGGAGGCCTGGCAGGCGCTGGGCCTGCCCGACAGCGCGCCCGGCCGGCTGGAGATCAGCGGCGATGCCCGGCTGCCCTCCTACTTTCCGGTCACCCCGCTGGCGGTGGCCTCGATCGGCGCGGCCTGCCTGGCGGTGTCGGAGCTGACCGGCGGGGCGCCGCGCGTGGTGGTGGATACGCGCCTGGCCTCATTGTGGTTCAACTGGACGCTGGTGCCCCAGGGCTGGACCCTGCCGGCCGCCTGGGACCCCATCGCGGGCGACTACGCCGCCGCCGATGGTTGGATCAGGCTGCACACCAACGCCCCGCACCACCACGCGGCTGCGCTGGCCGTGCTGGGCTGCGCCGACACGCGGGAGGCCGTGGCCCAGGCCGTCGCCCGCTGGCCCGCCCAGGCCCTGGAACAGGCGGTGGTGGAGGCCAAGGGCTGCGCCGCCGCCATGCACACGCCCGAGGCCTGGCGCGCCCACCCGCAGGGCCAGGCGGTGCGCGCGGAGCCGATCTTCGACATCCGCCCCGGCACGGCCGATGCCGCGCCCGGCTGGGAGCCAACCCCTGGCCGCCCCCTCACGGGCCTGCGCGTGCTGGACCTGACGCGCGTGCTGGCGGGCCCGGTCGCCACCCGGTTCCTCGCGGGCTATGGCGCCGATGTGCTGCGCATCGACCCGCCCGGCTGGGGCGAGCCGGGCGTGGTGCCCGAGGTCACGCTGGGCAAGCGCTGCGCCCGGCTGGACCTGCGCGACCCCGCCGGCCGCGCGCGCTTCGAGGCCCTGCTGTCCCGCGCCGATGTGCTGGTGCATGGCTATCGCGCCGGCGCGCTGGAGGGGCTGGGCTATGGCCCCGCCGAGCGCCAGGCGCTGCGCCCCGGCCTGATCGACGTGTCGCTGAACGCCTATGGCCACAGCGGGCCATGGCGGCAGCGGCGCGGCTTCGACAGCCTGGTGCAGATGAGCACGGGCATCGCCGAGGCCGGGATGCGCTGGAAACAGGCGGACCGCCCCACGCCCCTGCCGGTGCAGGCGCTGGACCACGCCACGGGTTACCTGATGGCGGCGGCGGTGCTGCGCGCGCTGATCGCCAGGCGGCGGGATGGGCTGGGCAGCGTCACGCGCCTGTCGCTGGCGCGGACCGCGTTCTGGCTGATGGACCACAGGGGCGAGGCCAGCACCGCGCCGCTGCCGGGGCTGGCCGAGGCCGACCTGGCGCCCGGGATCGAACACACCGCCTGGGGGCCGGCACGCCGCGCCGCCCCGCCCGCCGCGATCGCGGGCGCGCCCATGGGCTGGGCGCTGGCGGCTGGGGAGCTGGGGGCGGTGGAGGCGTGATCAGGGGCTTCGCCGCCGAACCCCCACCAAGGGCTCTGCCCTTGGAACCCGCCAAAGGCCGAAAGGCCCTTGGAACCCAGGAATTGGCGCTTCTTCCTGGTAAGCGGGCGCCATTTTCATGATGAAATTCAATGGGAAAAACGTTTCCCGGATCAGCGCCAAACTGATCTAGGTCCAGGACCGAGCACGGTCCTGGCGGGGGGTCCAGGGGGCAGCGCCCCCTGGCCTGGTCCCCCTCAGGCCGGGTCGCCGTTATCCGCCTGCAACCCTGCCGCCTCGATGCCCGCGATGCAGCAGATCTCATCGTTCGGCGAGGTGTCGCCCGAGATGCCCACCGCGCCCAGCAGCACATTGTTCGCGTCGCGGATCAGCACGCCGCCCGGCACCGGCACGGCGCGGCCGCCCGTCAGGTCGGACAGCGCGTTGGTGAAGCCCGGCACCGCCTGGGCGCGGCGCGCCAGTTCCCGCGTGCCGAAACCCATGGCCATGGCGCCGAACGCCTTGCCCAGCGCCACTTCGGGGCGAAGGATGGAGCAGCCATCCTCACGCTTCACCACCTTGATCTGCCCGCCGGCGTCCAGCACCACCACGGTCAGCGGCAGGAAGCCCGCCTCATGCCCCTTGGCGAGGGCCGCGGCGGCGATGGTCTCGGCCTGGGCCAGGGTCAGGCCGTTGATGGCGGCGGGGTGGGCGGGCTGGGGCATGGGGTTTCTCCGGGTTTGCTGCCTTGTTCTGTGGCGGGGCGTGGCCAAACTGTCCAGTGTGTGGGCCGCCGTGCAAGCGATGCACCGCGCGCGGGGCGGTGCCCGCGAATCCATGCCTTGATTGTGCCACGGCCCGAGGCGACACTTCACACATCTGACATGTCGCTGACTGGACAGGCATCATGCGGCCGTTGATCGGCATTTCCTGCTGCGTAAAGCCCTTTGGCATCTTCAACACGCCAAACCACGCAGCTTCGGATTCCTATGTGAAGGTCGTGATGGGCCCGGTGGGCGGCATCCCGGCCCTGGTCCCCTGCGCGGGCCCGGAATGCGTGAACGAGATCGTGGCGCGCATGGACGGCATCATCATGACCGGCAGCCGATCCAACGTCTGGCCCGAATACTATGGCGGCCCGCCGCATCTGGAAGGCACGCCCGAGGACCATCAGCGCGACGCCACCACCCTGCCGCTGATCCGCGCCGCCATCGACAACGGCATCCCGCTGCTGGCCATCTGCCGCGGCATGCAGGAACTGAATGTGGCGCTCGGCGGCAGCCTGGACCAGCGTATCCAGGATCTGGACGGCCGCATGGACCACTCCACGCCGTCCGACCAGCACATCCCGCTGGTGCGCACCGGCAAGGCCCACAATGTGCGCCTGAAGCCCAACACCCTGCTGGCCCGCCTGTCAGGCCGCGAGAGCATCGCCGTGAACTCCCTGCACAACCAGGGCGTCCAGCGCCTGGCGCCAGGGCTGGTGGCGGAAGCCTGGGCCCCCGACGGCACGGTGGAAGCCGTGCGGGTGGAAGGGGCGCGCGCCTTCGCCATGGGCGTGCAATGGCACCCGGAATACGACTGGGAACGCGACGAACTGAGCCTGTCGATCTTCCAGGTCTTCGCCGAAGCCTGCCAGGCCCGGATGGAAGAACGCGAAGGGCGGAAATTACAGGCGGCGGAGTAAGGCCAAGGGGCTCCGCCCCCTGGACCCCCGGCAAAGGGCGCTGCCCCTTGCATCCCCGCAAAGGGTTGTAGCAACCCTTGTGTCTTACGAAAGGTGCAAGAATGGGTCACCCGGGCGGGCCTGCCCGCCCGGGTGACGCGATCTCGAGGCCGTTCGACCCCCGGTGCATGACACCGTTTCAAAGCAAGGCCCGGATCCGTCCTCTTTGTAGCCCGAACGGTTGGCCGGGGCCCAGCTCTTGCCGGGACCCCGCACGTGCAAGGGAGGGAGAGGCTGATGTCTGATACTGTCATTGCGCCGCCTGTTCGGCGCGTCGTGGGCATCGATGTGGCCAAGGACTGGCTCGATGCGGCCCTCTGGCCAGAGGGCCAGGCGGCCCGCTTCGCCCAGGACCCGCCAGGCCACGCGGCCCTGCTGGCCTGGATGGCCCGCCATGGCGTGACAGAGGCCGCCTGCGAGGCCTCGGGCGGATACGAGCGCGAGGTGCTGCGAACCCTGAGCACCGCAGGCCTGCAGGCCCGCCTGCTGGATGCCGGCAGGGTCCGGCAATTCGCCCGCACCGCCGGCCAGCGCGCCAAGACCGATCGCATCGACGCCTTGGTCATCGCCCGCTGCGCCGCCACCTTCGACAGCCCGGCCGTGCAGCCCGACCCGCTGCGCGAGGCGCTGGCCGAGATGGTGCTGCTGCGCCGCCAGCTCTCGGCCGAGCTGGTGGCCGCCCGCCAGCAGGCCCGCCCGCTGCGCCTGCCCACCCTGATCGCCTTGGCGGCGCGGCGCATCGCCCATCTCAAGGACTGCCTGCGCGAGGTGGAGGCTGCCATCGAGGCGCATGTCGCAGCCCATGAGGCGTTGTCGAGGCCCGCGGCGCTGATGCGCTCGGTGCCGGGCGTGGGCCCCGCGACGGCTGCGACCCTGCTGGCGGAATTGCCGGAGCTGGGGCGGGCCTCGCGGCAGGAGATCGCAGCCCTGGTGGGGGTGGCCCCCTTCGCCGACGACAGCGGCAAGCGGCAGGGCAGCCGGCGGATGTCGGGCGGGCGGGCCCCGGTGCGCTGCTGCCTGTACATGGCCACACTGGTGGCCAGCCGATGCAACCCGGTGATCAAGCCCGCCTATGAGGCGTTGCGCGCCCGGGGCAAGCCGCACAAGGTCGCGCTAGGGGCGTGTATGCGCAAGCTGCTCGTCGCTCTCAATGCCATGCTGAGAAACAAATGCGCGTGGAAGCAGGAGAGACAGACCAGCTGAGCAGGCGCGCGGAAAGACGGTTGCTTTGAACCCATGAGTTTGGCGCCTTACCTTGGCAGGCGGGGCGCCATTTTCATGATAAAATTCAATAAGAAACACCTTCCCAGGACGGGCACCAAACTCCTGGGGTGCAGGGGCCTTTCGGCTCCTGCCGGGGGAGTTTGAGGGGGCGGCGCCCCCTCAATCCGCCTCTTCCGCCTTCGCCTCTTCCGGCTTCGCGGCCTTGCGCGCGAAGGGGTCCAGGCTTTTCGCCGCCTGTTCCAGCCGGTCCAGCGCCTTGTCCAGCGCGGCCATGGTGGCGCTCATGTCCGGGCTCTCGTCCTTGGCCCAGGCGTGCACGGTATAGAGCCACACCCCCGCCAGGGCCTTGGCCCGCAGCCGGCCGAGTGCGCCGCGCGAATCCACCCCGGCCGCTTCCAGCATCCAGCCCATGCTGCGCTGGGTCTCGCAGCCCAGCCACAGGGCCAGGGGCGGGTTCAGCGGCAGGTCCTTCAGCAGGCGCAGCAGCCCCGCGCGGTGCGGCTGCATCGTGTCCAGCCGGCGCATCAGCACGTCGAACAGCCGGTCGCGGGTGCTTTCGCCCTCGGTGGGCACGGTGCCGTCCAGCACGGTCTGGTCGGTCGCGGCGCCGTGCAGGGCCAGCAGCCCCAACGGCCCCGGCGCCAGGCGGCGCAGGTCCCCCAGGGACAGGTTCGCGGCCTGTGCGATGCGGGCCAGGGTGGCGCCGTGCCAGCCATGCTCCGCCACGGCGGACCAAAGCCCATCCAGGGCGCGGGGCAGGGATTCGCTCACTGCCGAGCCTCCGTCACCCAGCCGGGCCGCAGGGTGATGGCGGGGTTGCGGCACATGTCGAAGTTGCGCAGCTCCTCGGCCGCTTCATTGTCGAACACGATGCGCAGATCGGCGCGGCAGCCGCCTTCCATGCCCAGCTCGGCGGTGCCGTTCTGGCTGATGGGGGCCGAAAGCTGGTTGTTGCCCCAGTCCCGTTCCTCGACGGGCGACAGGTAGATGCCGGTGATCGGCCGCTCATACAGATTGCCGATCGCCAGGCGCCGGCTGCCCTGGAACACCACGGGCTGCGGGGTGCAGATATTCACGTTGTCGCGGATCTCCTCCCGCCGGTTGGCGAAGACGGCGCGCAGCACCACCCGGCATTCGCCGCTGCGGATGCGGATGGGAAAATCCCGCCCGGCCCCGATCACAGAGGCCCCCAGACGGTCCGGCCCCCAATTCGGGGCGGCGGGCGGCGTGGCACCCTGGGCCAGCGGCAGGGCGTACAGCTGCTGCAAGACGACGGAGCTGCGGTTGACCACCTGCAGTTCCCGCAGCGGGATCGACGGGTCGCCGAAGGCCAGGCGCGGCTGCTCGCAGATGTTCGCGTCACGGGTTTCGGCGGGCAGGCCGGCGAAGGCGGCGCGCACCGTCACCTCGCAGGCGGCGAAGCCGCGCAGGCGGATGCGGAAATTCTCGCCGGCCGGCACCATGGCCGCCCCCAGCCGGTCGGGGCCGGGGTCGTTGCCGCCGCGCGGCATCAGGAACACCTGCATCAGCGTGGCGTCGGTGTCGTTCACCACCTGCACGTCGCGGCGGCCCTCGTCGGTCAGCACCAGCTGCCGCTCGGCGCAGACATCGATGGCGCGGGTCTCCTCGCTCTCATCCTGCCAGATGGCGCGGACCAGCAGGCGGCAATCGGCCACCCGGCCCAGGCGGATGGGATAGCTGGCCCCGGCCGGCACCATGTCGGCGCCCAGCCGGTCCGGCCCCTCGGGTGCGCCCTGTCGGAAGACATAGAGCTGCCGCAGCACGGTGTCGCTGCGGTTCACCAGGTTCAGCACGCGCTCCTGCTGGGGCTGCTGCGTGCCGCGCGGCGCCCCGCCCGCCGGCGGCTTCAGGTTCTGCGCCCCGGCGCCGGCCATCAGGCCCGCGACGATCAGAGCGGAGAGGGAGAGGGATTTCAGCATCCGCGCTCGGCTTTCCTTGTGGCGTTCTCTTTGGGGAGGATGGGCACGGGTGCCGCGACGCGCAAGCGCCCGTTTGGATCATGCGCGCCAAGTCACGGCAGGATGATGCCCGCCGTGGTCACGGCAAAATAATAATGGTCGCCCCGCGTGCCGGGCGGGCGGCGGTGCTGCGGGTGAAGCCCACCACCCGGGCCTCCGCCCGCACCCGGTCGCGCTCGATGCCCGCGGCCGACAGCGCATCGGCCACCGCCCGCGCCCGCCGCGCCGCCAGGCGCGATCCGGTCTGCGCCCCGCCCTCCGTCGCCAGGGCATGGCCCAGCACGCAGATGTTGCGGCGTTCCTCGCGCTTGGCCAGTTCCACGGCGGCGGCGATGGCGTTGCGCGCTTCCTCGCCGGGGGTGGCGGCCCGGGCGGCGAAGGGGATGGCGAAATTGTCGTCCTCCAGCTGCTCCGCGCCGACGCAGTTGAATTCCCGGGGTTGGGCCCAGGCGGGGGTGGCGGCGAGCAGCAGCAGCGGCAGGGCGAGGAGGATGATCATATGGTGACCAGGATACCAGCGCCCACGAGTCGCCGCAGCAACCCCGCCGCATCCACGCCGGGATGGGCGCGGCCCAACTCGGCCTCCGTCACATCCGGGCGGGCGAGCAACCAGGCGGCGGCCTCGGCCTCGGGCGGCGTCAGCGGCAGGGGGGAACCCGCGCCCTTCAGCACCCAGTCGGCGCCGCGCCGCACGGGCTTGGCGCCTTCGGCCACCGGGCGGAAGCTGGCGCCGTCCTCACCGCCAGCGGGGGCGGCCGGGGCCGCCAGGCCGCGCGTGGCCAGCAGGTCGTTGTCGCCCCGGTTGAAGCGGTGGTTGTGGACGTAGCCCTCGATCACGTTGATCACGCCGGGGTCCTTCACCAGCTCCGCCAGGCGCGCGCCCAGCTGGCCCACGCGCTGGGTCAGGGCGAATTTGGCGCTGGCGGTGCCGTCCTGGCGCGGCAGGGGCTGGCGGAACAGCGGCTCATACAGCACGCGCTCCAGCAGGATGTTCATCACGTCCATGCCGAGCGCCGCATGCACGCCATAGGCGATGTGGACGGAGGAAGGCGCCTCGGCCAGCGCATCGTGATACCAGCCGCGCGGCAGATAGAGCAGGTCGCCCGCCTTCAGCAGCACCTTCTCCCGCAGGCGGCCCTTGGCCTGTTCGTGGTGCGCCTGGCCCTCGCCACGGAAGATGGGGTGGCTGATCGGCCATTCGGCGCGGCCTTCCCACACATTCCAGGTCTTCTCGCCCTCCACCTGCACGGCCCAGACATCATGGGTGTCGTAATGGGCCGGGAAGGCCTTGTGCGACTGCCAGGAGATATAGACGTTGCCCTGCGCCTTCCCCAGCAGCGCGCCTTCCAGCGCGCGGGAGACGGCGTTGAGCCCCGGCGTCAGGCTGTCCACGTCATTGAGGACGAGGCTCGCGCCCTTCCTCATCCATTCGGCCACCTTGCCGGCGACCGGCTGCATGACCTGCTGGTTGTCGCGCGACAGGGCTGAGACGCAATACTGCTCGGGCGGCACGGCCACCCCGTCCTCATACATCTTCAGCGAATGGGACGACCACATATGGGTCATGTCCAGCAGCCGGTTGATCTGCCGCCAGCCTAGGACGGAGGCGAATTTCGCGGCCCCGCCTTTCACGTGCAGGGGCTGCTTGTCGTAGTATTCGGCGAAGAACTGCTCCGGCGTGACCGGGGCGAGAAGCTGGGCGAGGTCCATGCCCCGCCTATATCAGGTTTCGTCGCGCGTCAGCAGTTCCATGGCCAGCGCCACGACGGGGGCCAGGGTGAAGGCCACGGCCAGGGCCGGGATGGCGACACCGGTGAACAGCGCCGCGCACCAGCAGCCGGCCGCTATGACGCCCAGGCGCCATTCGCGGCGGCTGTTGCGCGCATCCTCCGCCAGCAGCCCGGCCAGCACATCGTGTTGCAGCGGGATGCCCGGTCCGGGCGCGGTGGCTTCCGGCGGGGGCGATGCCAGGCCGCCGCCCAGGCGCGGATGGCTGGGAAGCGTGACATCCGCGGGCTTGGCCGGGGCGAAGCGCGCCCTGACACCGTTCAGCCGCCGCTGCATCTGTTCGAACATCCACCCACCTCGATCGGTTCCGGTGGACAGACTTATTGATCCGCTCATGGTCGCCATTCAAAGCCAGAAACGTCTGGATTTGCTCATGACGCAGGCGACATTGCACGACACGGTTGTGTGAGCGCGCGCCTGGGTTGTCTGACTGGCCGCATGGACCCCGCACCCCGGTGGTGCAAGCGGTGGCGTATTGCCCCGGTTCCTGCATGGCCGCCGGCGCTTTCTGCTCCGGCCATGGCAATCTGCGCGCGGCGCGTGAATCACAAATGAATCGCTCGCGCTTTTCTTGTTCTTCACCACCAGGCTGCCAAACTGAGACCCGGAAACGCAGGAGGGCCACGATGCCCGACATCCAGCCACAGGCTTCGGCCGAACCGCTGCGGCAGGAGGTATTGCGCCTCGCCGTCGCGGCACTGCCGCATGGGCTGCCCGCCACCGCCGCCCAGCTGCTGCCCGCGCTGACGGAGGCGGTGCCGGCCGCCGAGCTGGCGGCCACGCCCCCCGAATCGCTCGCCGCCATGGCGGCCTCCCTGTTCCAGCTGATGGAGCGGCGGCTGCCGGGCCAGTCGCGCATCCGCGCCCTGCCGGCCGGGCGCTTCCACCACCCGGTGGTGGAGGTGGTGACCGACGACATGCCCTTCCTGGTGGACAGCGTGCTGGGCGTGCTGACGCGCCAGGGCCGCACGCCGCGCCAGGTGCTGCACCCCGTGCTGGACGTGACGCGCACGGATGACGGCACGCTGGCCGATGCCGCCACGGGTCCCTTGCGGGAAAGCGTGATGCGCATCGCCCTGGCGGGCGCCGAACCCGACCCCGCCGCGACCGAGGCGCTGGTGGCCGCGACCCTGGCCGATGTCCGCCGCTCGGTGGAGGATTTCCCGGCCATGCTGGCCGAGCTGCGCCGGGCTGAGGCCGAGGCTGAGGGCGAGGCCCGCGAATTCCTCACCTGGCTGGCCGAGGACAATTTCGTGCTGCTGGGCCATCGCCGCCTGCTGACCGATGGTGGCGGCTTCCGGGCCGAGGCCGGGCTGGGCCTGCTGGCCGATGCCGGGCGGCCGGTGTTCGACGCGCTGGCGGACCTTTCGGCGGTGCCGCCCACCGTGGTTGCCGCCCTGCACGCGCCCCCGCCGGTCGCGGTGCTGAAGGCCAATATGCGCAGCACGGTGCACCGGCCCCAGCACGCCGATGTCATCATCACGCCGCTGCCCGATGGCGCGGGCGTGCGGCTGTTCCTGGGGCTGTTCGCCGCCGCCGCCTACAACCGCAACCCGCGCAGCATCCCGCTGCTGGGCAGCAAGGTGAACCGCATCATCGAGGCCGCGGGCGCCACCGCCACCAGCCATGACGGCCGCGCCCTGCGCAACATCCTGGACACCTGGCCGCGCGACGAGCTGTTCCAGGCCAGCGAGGCCGAGATCCTGGCCGCCGCCCGCCGGGCGCTGTCCATCACGCTGACACCCGCCCCCGCGCTGGTGCTGCGGCCCGACCCGTTCGGGCGCTATGTCTCGGCCATCGTCTGGCTCCCGCGCGAGAATTTCGACACCAGCCTGCGCAGCCGGGTGGGTGAGATGCTGGCCCGCGCGCATGGCGGGCGGCTGTCGGTGTTCTACATCTCGCTGGGGGATTCCCCGCTGGCGCGGGTGCACTACGTCATCGCCACCGACCCCGCCCACGCCGTGCACCCCGACGCGGCGGCGCTGGAGAAGCTGGTGGCCGAGATGGCGCGCGGCTTCCATGAGAAACTGGCCGACACGCTGATCGCCAGCCATGGGGAGGCCCTGGCCACCCCGCTGCTGGCGCGCTGGGGCCGGGCCTTCCCGCCCGCCTATGACGACACGGAAACGGCGGCCACCGCCGCCGCCGACATCGCCATGGCCGAACAGGCGCTGGCCGAAAGCCGCCCGGTGGCGCGGCTGCTGGCGGCCCCGGGCGGCGCGCGGCGCTTGCAATTGCGCCTGGCCAACCCCGGCGGTGCCCTGCCGCTGGCCGATGTGCTGCCGCTGTTCGAATCCATGGGCCTGCGCGCGATCGAGGAAGTGCCGCACCACCTGACGCCCGCCGATGCCGCCCCGGTGGCGCTGCATGGCTTCACGCTGGAAACCCCGGTGGAGCTGGACGAGCGACGCTTCCCCGCCGTGCTCGACACCCTCTCAGCCCTGCTGGCCCAGCAGGCGGAGGTGGACGGCTTCAACCGGCTGGTGCTGTTGGCCGGGCTGAACTGGCGGGAGGCTTGGCTGCTGCGGGCCATGTACCGCTGGGTGAAGCAGCTGGGCTTCCCCTTCGCGCAGGACAGCGTGGAGAAGGTGCTCTCCGAGACGCCCCAGGCGGCCGCATTGCTGGTCCGGCTGTTCCACGCCCGCTTCAACCCCGATGCGTTGGCCGACGAAACCAGCATCGCCAACGCCTGGACCGCCCTGCTGGACAGCGTGGCCGACCCGGATGCGGACCGCATCCTGTCCCGCCTGCGCACCGTGCTGGACGCGATGCGCCGCACCAACTTCTTCCAGGATAAACCCTACCTCTCCTTCAAGGTGGAAAGTGCCGCCGCCGGCGACATGCCGAGCCCGCGCCCCTGGCGCGAGATCTTCGTGCACTCCCCGCGCATGGAGGGCTGCCACCTGCGGGCCGGGCCCGTCGCGCGCGGCGGCATCCGCTGGTCCGACCGGCGGGAGGATTTCCGCACCGAGATCCTGGGGCTGATGAAGGCGCAGCGGCTGAAGAACGTCGTCATCGTGCCGACGGGGGCCAAGGGCGGCTTCATCCTGAAGCACCCGCCCCCGGCCGGCGACCGAGAGGCCTTCATGGCCGAGGGCATCGCCTGCTACCGCACCCTGGTGCGCGGCATGCTGGACGTGACGGACAATCTGGACGGCACCACCGTGCTGCCGCCGCCGCGCGTGGTGCGCCGCGACGGGGACGACCCCTACATCGTCGCCGCCGCCGACAAGGGCACGGCCAGCTTCAGCGACATCGCCAACGGGCTGTCGGCCGAATACGGGTTCTGGCTGGGCGATGCCTTCGCCTCCGGCGGGTCGGTCGGCTACGACCACAAGGTGATGGGCATCACGGCGCGCGGCGCCTGGGTGATGATCGCGCGGCATTTCGAGGAGCTGGGCCACGACATCTTCGCCGAGCCCTTCACCGTGGCCGGCGTGGGCGACATGTCGGGCGACGTGTTCGGCAACGGGCTGCTGATTTCGCGCAAGACCCGGCTGGTCGCGGCCTTCGACCACCGGCACATCTTCATCGACCCGAACCCGGAGCTGGAAGCCAGTTTCTCCGAGCGCCAGCGCCTGTTCGCGCTGCCCCGTTCCTCCTGGGCGGACTACGACCCTGCGCTGATCAGCCCGGGCGGGGGCGTGTTCCCGCGCACCGCCAAGCACATCACCCTGTCGCCGGAGGCCCAGGCGCTGCTGGGCGTGCCCGAGAAGGTCGAGCCCGCCACGGTGATGCGCGCCATCCTGAAGCTGAACGTGGACCTGCTGTATTTCGGCGGCATCGGCACCTACATCAAAGCCAGCACCGAAACCCAGGCCGATGCGGGCGACCGCGCCAATGACGCCATCCGCGTCGATGGGCGGGAGATCCGGGCGCGGGTGGTGGGTGAGGGCGCGAACCTGGGCGTGACCCAGGCCGGCCGCATCGAGACCGCGCGCCAGGGCATCCGCATCAACACCGATGCGCTGGACAATTCGGCGGGCGTCTCGACCTCCGACCATGAGGTGAACATCAAGATCCTGCTGGCCGATGCCGAGGCCAGCGGCGCCCTGACCCGCCGCCAGCGCGACGACCTGCTGAAGGAGATGACGGACGAGGTCGCGGGGCTGGTGCTGCGCGACAACGGGCTGCAATCGCTCGCGGTCTCGCTGGAGGTCGCGCAGGGCGCGGCCGCCCTGCCGGCCCAGGCCGCGCTGATGGCGCGGCTGGAGGAGGTGGGGCTGCTGGACCGCGCCCTCGCCGGCCTGCCGGACGAAGCCGCCATGGCCCGCCGCGCCACGGCCGGCGAAGGGCTGACCCGCCCCGAGGTGGCGGCCCTGCTGCCCTTCGCCAAGCTGTGGCTGAACGAGGCGATCCTGGAATCGGATCTGCCCGACGACCCGGCGCTGCTGCCCCTGCTGGTCGCCTATTTCCCGAAGCCCTTGCGGGAGAAATTCGGCACCTTCATCGCCCGCCACCGCCTGCGGCGGGACCTGGTGGCGACCGCGCTGTCCAACGGCGTGGCCAACCGCATCGGCTGCGCCGGCATCGGCCGCCTGACCGCCGAAGCCAGCCCCGCCACCGCCGTGCGCGCCGCCTGGCTGGCCGACACGCTGCTGGGGCTGGAGGCGGCCTATGACGCCGCCGACAAGACCCACGGCCCCGCGAAGCTGGACGCTCTGGCCACCCTGCGCGCCCTGCATGCCCAGGCCGCCCGCCATATGTTGAGCGAGGGCGGCCCGCTGGGCGATGTGCTGGCGGCGCTGAGCCCTGGCCTGCCGGCGCTGTTGCCCCCGGGCACCCCGCTGGTGGAGCTGCCCTTGCTGGGCGCCGCCCCGGCCATCCTGCGCCTGGCGCGGGAGACGGGGGCCACGCCCGAAGCCGCCGCCGAAGCCTGGGCCGCGGTGGCGGGCCAGTTCCATCTGGCGGCGCTGCGCGCGGCGGCGGAGGCGGCCCCGGTCTCCGGCCAGTTCGGCAACCGGGCGCGGGCGGCCTTGTTGGCGGACCTGGACACGGCACAGGCACGGCTGGCCGGGCAGGGGCTGCGCGGCGGCGCCCTGCCGGCGGCGGCCGAGGCCGTGGCGAAGCTGGTGGAACAAGCCGGCCGCGTGCCGGACCTGTCGGCCGTGACGGTGGCGGCCCGGGCCTTGGCGGGGCTGCATTGAGGGGGGAGCGCCTGTCAGGGGCTCCGCCCCCGACACCCCCGCCAGGACCGTGCTCGGTCCTGGACCTAGATCAGCTTGGCGCTGATCTTGGAAGGGTTTTTCCCATTGATTTTTATAATGAAAATGGCGCCTGACCTGGCAAGGTAAAGCGCCAAACTCCTGGGTTCCAAGGGCCTTTCGGCCTTTGGCGGGGAGCCGAGGGGCAGAGCCCCTCGGTGGGGGTTCGGGGGCAAAGCCCCCGGGGGCATGACAGACGGAGACCGCGATGCGCCTCAAGGCCTGGGCCTGGTGTGGCTATGATTTCGCCAACAGTGCCTTCCCGACGGTGGTCTCCACCTTCGTCATCGCCACCTATTTCACCTCCGCCGTCGCGCCGGACCCGGTGACGGGCCAGGCCATGTGGGGCTGGATGCAGGCGCTGGCGGGGCTGTCCATCGGCCTGCTCTCCCCGGTGTTGGGCGCCGTGGCCGATGCGGGCGGGCGCAGGCGCGCGCTGTTGGCCATCTTCACCCTGCTGACGGCGGTGGCCACGGCCGGCATCTGGTTCGTGCATCCGCGCGCCGCCGATGCGCTGCCCGCCCTGGTACTGATCGGCCTGGCGACGGTGGCGTTCGAGCTGGGGACGGTGTTCTACAACGCCATGTTGCCCAGCGTGGCGCCGGTGGAGAAGCTGGGGCGTGTCTCCGGCCTGGGCTGGGGCATGGGGTATGTGGGGGGGCTGCTGTGCCTGGCGGTGTGCCTGCTGGTGCTGCTGCGCCCCGGCCCGCCGCCCTTCGGGCTGGACCGCGCGGCGGCCGAGCATGTGCGCGCCACCGCCCTGCTGGTGGCGGGCTGGATCGTGCTGTTCGGCTGGCCCGTGCTGCTGGCGGTGCCCGACCCGGCCGTGCGCCCGCCTGTGGCCCAGGCCGTGCGGCAGGGGCTGGCCGCCATCCGGGCCACGCTGCGCAAACTGCCGCATGAGCCGGTGCTGGCGCGCTTCCTGGCCGCGCGGCTGTTCTACACCGATGGGCTGAACACGCTGTTCGCCTTCGGCGCCATCTACGCCGCCGGGCGCTTCGGCATGCAGGTCGAGGAGATTTTGCTGTTCGGCATCCTGCTGAACGTCACGGCCGGGCTCGGCGCCTTCGCGGGCGGCTGGCTGGAGGATGCGCTGGGT
Source organism: Rhodovarius lipocyclicus (assembly GCF_009900765.1). Taxonomy (GTDB): domain Bacteria; phylum Pseudomonadota; class Alphaproteobacteria; order Acetobacterales; family Acetobacteraceae; genus Rhodovarius; species Rhodovarius lipocyclicus. Next base: position 16,149 of record NZ_JAAABL010000036.1, on the reverse strand, counting down.
TCCCGCCGCACCGTGCTGGGCAGCCTGCTGGCGATCATCCTGATCGGGCTGGGGCTGCTGCTGGTGGAGAGCAAGACCCTGTTCTGGGTGCTGGGGGCGGGGTTGGGGGTGTTCTTCGGCCCGGCCCAGGCGGCCAGCCGCACGTTGATGGCGCGGCTGGCACCGCCTGAGGAGGCAGGGGCCTGGTTCGGGCTGTTCGCGCTGTCCGGGCGGGTCACGGGGTTCATGGGGCCGGCGCTGCTGGCCATGGCCACCACCGCCTTCGCCAGCCAGGTGGCGGGGATGGCCGTGGTGCTGGGCCTGCTGGGGCTGGGGGCGCTGCTGCTGCTTCGCGTGCGCGCGGCCTAGCAGGTTGCTGAAAAACTGGTCGCGCCACTGTCCGCGCCGTGCATTCCGGCGCCGGATCGCGGCTGGCCTCGCAGGTTACGCGGGCGCAATCTCAGCCCGACTGATGGAGACCGCCATGCACCGCCGTTCCCTGCTGGCCCTGCCCGGCCTGCTCGCCACCCCCGCATTCGCCCAGCCGGTGGCCCAGCCGGGCTGGAAGCCGTCGGCGCCTGTCCGCTACGTTGTGCCTTTCCCGCCCGGCTCCAGCTTTGACCTGGTGGGGCGCATCGTGGCGGAGGGGATGGCCCCACTGCTCGGGCAATCCGTGGTGGTGGAGAACCGGCCGGGCGCCGGCACGCTGGTGGCCGTGCAGGCCGTGAAGGTGCTGCCGCCCGATGGCCAGGCCGTGGTCATGGTGGCCAACAGCTTCACCGTGAACCAGACCCTGCACCAGCCCCGCCCCTATGACGCGGAGCGCGATTTCGACCCGCTGGCCCTGCTGGTGGAAACCCCGCATGTGCTGGTCTGCCACCCCTCCGTCGCCACGGATTTCCAGGGCTTCCTGGCCCGCGCGCGGGCGCCGGGGCCTGGGCTGGTGTTCGGCAGCAACGGCCAGGGCACCAGCCAGCACATGGGGCTGGAACACCTGAAGCTGCTGGCGCATCTGAACGCGGAGCACGTGCCCTATCGCGGCGTGGCGCCGATGATGACGGACCTGCTGGCCGGGCGCGTGAACTACACGTTGGCCAACCTGCCCGATGCGCTGCCCGCGATCCGGGACGGCAAGCTGGTGGGGCTGGGCATCGTGGCGCGGGCCCGCCACCGGCTGCTGCCGGAGGTGGCGACCATGGCCGAGCAGGGCTTCCCGCAGCTGGTGTCCGACACCTGGTACGGGGTGGTGATGCCCGCGGGCGCCCGGGCGGAGGTGAAGGGCGCGCTTTCCGCCGCGATCATCGAGGCGATGAGCCGCCCGGCCCTGCGCCCGCGGCTGGAGGATATGGGCCTGGACGTGCTGGCCCAGGGCCCTGGGGCCCTGACCGAACGCATCCGGCGCGACACCGTGGCCTATGCCGAGGTGGTGCGGGCGGCGAATTTGAAGCCGGAATAAGCCCCCGCCGCCCGCGCCCGCTCAGTTCACGCGCAGGTTGAACTGCCGCACCATCTGTTCGTAGCGGGCGTATTCGGCGTTGTGGAAGGCGGTGAAATCCGCCCGGTTGCGGTATTCGATCGGCATGTTCAGCCGGCCCAGCCCCTCGACCACGGCGGGGCTGCGCATCATGCGGGCACAGGCGGCGTCCAGCCGGTCCAGGATCGGCTCCGGCGTGCCGGCGGGCGCGTAGAAGCCGGACCAGATCGAGAAGGTCAGGTCATGGCCCAGCTCCCGGAAGGTGGGGGTGTCGGGGAATTCGGCCATGCGGTTGGCCGCGTAGACCGCGATGGGGTGGTAGTTGTACTGCCGCACCAGGGAGGCCTGGTCGGTGAACAGCTGGATCTGCCCCGCCGCCATCGCCTGCACCACATCGCCCGAGCCCCGGAAGGGGATGTGGTTGAACTCCACCCCCGTCAGCCGCTCCAGCGAGATGGAGCTGATATGCGGCGTGCTGCCCGGGCCGGTGTTGGCGAGCGGGAAGGCGCCCCGTGCCTCCCGCGCGCGGGAGAGCACGTCGGCCAGCGTGCGCATGCCGCTGTCCTGCTGCGTCAGCATGATGATGGGGGCCGAGACCGCCTGGCAGATCGGCGCGAAATCCGCGTTGCGGAAGGGCGCGCCGCGCGTGTGCGGCGTCAGCACCAGGGACCCGCCGGGGGTCATCAGAATGGTGCTGCCGTCCCGCGCGGCGCGGGTCATCTCCATCGCGCCCACCGTGCCATTGGCGCCGGAGGTGTTCTTGATGACCATGTTGGTGCCGAGGGCCGCGGCGAATTCCGGTTGCAGGATGCGGGCCATCAGGTCCGTCGATCCGCCGGCGGAGAAGTTGACGATCATGGTCACGGCATTCTGCGCATGCGTTTGCGCGGAATGGGCAAGAAAGGACAGGCCGCAGGCGGCCGCGAGCAGTGCGCGTTTCAAGGGGATGTTTCCTCGGTCGGATTTATTACCGGGGATTCAGCCCGCCGGGCGCCGGGCTGTCAATAAGCGGCCGCGCCCGGCGTCTGAGGGCAAGAAAAGATGCGGCGCAGCCGCATCAGGCCGCCAGCGCGGCCTTGCCCCTGATCATGTCCGAGGCCTTCTCCGCGATCATCAGCGTGGTCGCCATGGTGTTGGCGCTGGTCATGGACGGCATGATGGAGGCATCCACCACCCGGATGCCCTCCAGCCCATGGATGCGCAGGGTGTCGTCCACCACCGCCATCGGGTCGGTCGCCGGGCCCATCTTGGCGGTGCCGATCAGGTGATAGGTGGTGGTGCCGTTCTGGCGCGCGAAATCCAGCAGTTCGTCATCGGTCTGCACCTGGGGGCCGGGCAGGATCTCGCCTTCCAGGAAGCGCTGCATCTGCGGCGTGTTCAGCAGCTTGCGCATCTGCTTCAGCCCCGCGATGTGCACCCGCCGGTCGTTTTCCACCGACAGGTAGTTGGGCTGCAGCTCCGGGTCTTCCCACACGCTGGCGCTGCGCGCGCGGACATAGCCGGTGGATTCCGGCCGGTGCTGCCAGGTGCCGGCCGAGACGCCGGGATAGTCGTCCAGGATATAGGTCTTGCCGGGCTTGTAGCTGCCGGGCGTCAGCACGCCCTGGATATCGGGCTCGTCCAGCCCCTCGAAGCTTTTCAGGAACAGGTGCACGTGGCTGACGGCGGTGGCTAGGATGGAGGGCTTGCCCGCCGCCCATTTCGCCAGCTCGAGGCCCAGCCGCCAGCCCTTGGCCAGCTCGTTCAGCGTGATCACGCCGGGCTTGGCGCGCATCACGAAGCGGGAGGCATAGTGGTCGCGGAAATTCTCGCCCACGCCGGGCATTACGTGCACCGGGGCCACGCCCAGCTTTTCCAGCAGCCAGGCCGGGCCGATGCCCGAGATCTGCAGCAGCCGCGCCGTGTTGGGCGTCCCGCAGGAGAGGATGACCTCCCGGTTCGCGCGGATCTCGATGGGGGCGGCGCCCTGCTCGGTCAGATAGCGCACGCCGACGCAGCGCTTGCCCTCGAACACCAGCTGGCTGGCGCGGGCGTTCACCCGCACCTCGGTGTTGCTGCGGGCCATGGCGGGGGCCAGGCGGGTGCGCGCGGCCGAACGCCGGCGGTTGCCCGCGATGATGCGCTGGAAGTAGCCGACGCCGTACTGGTTGCCGTTGTTGTAGTCCTTGGTGCGCGGCAGGCCGGAGGCGACGCAGCCCTCGATGAACGCCTCCGAGATCGGGTGGAACCAGTCCATATCCGTCACGGGGGTGGGGCCGTCCTTGCCGCGGGTGTCGTCGCCCACGCCCATGCGGCGCTCGCTGCGCTTGTAGTAGGGCAGGCAGTCGGCATAGCCCCAGGCGCGGTTGCCGCGCTGCGCCCAGCTGTTCAGGTCATCGGGCTGGCCGCGGTTGTAGATCATGCCGTTGATGGAGGTGCCGCCGCCCATCACCTTGCCCTGGATGGTGGGGATGCGGCGGCCGCCCGTCATCTCCGACGGTTCGGTGCTGAACTGCCAGGAGACCTTGGGGTTGCTCAGCGTCTTGGTGAAGCCGGCGGGGATATGGATCCAGGGGTTGGTGTCCTTCGGGCCGGCTTCCAGCACGCAGACGGTGGTGGTGCCGTCCTCGCTGAGGCGGTCCGCCAGGACGGAACCGGCGGCACCGGACCCGATGATGATGTAGTCGAAATTGTCGGCCATGACGCTTCCCCTGGGTGTGTCCCCGCTGCCGCAATTTTTGCAGGAAGCGCGGGGCAGGGGAAGGTGGCGCGGTGGCTAGCTGCCGAAGCTGACCGGCAGGATGGGTGGCAGATAGGGGGTGCCCCCTGGCACCCCATAAGGCGAAGGCGCGGCCAGCCCGTCGCGTTCCTGTTGCAGCGTGCGCAGCTGGGCGGCGCATTCGCCGCTGCTGCCGCCCATGCGCGGGCACATGAAGCGCGTGGCGGCGATGCGTTCGTCCAGCACGCGGCGCAGCAGGGCCGCATCCCCGCCCGGCTGCCCCATGCCCGCCAGGCGCGGATCGGGCTGCAGGGCCAGGGAGACCTGTTCCGGATAGCGGCCGACGGCCCCGGTCGCGGCATCGACCACCACGCCCACCACGCCGCCGACCAGGATGTTGCCGATCACCATGGGGTTGATCCCGGCCGTGACCGTGGTGCTGCCCTGGCCATAGGCGGGGTGGGCGCAGCGCAGCATCATGTCGCGCGTGGAACGCCGCACGGTGACGGAGCCTGGCGTGGGGTTCGCCACCGCCACCACCCCGCCCTCGCGTTCCAGCGTGCAGCTGGCGCCGGGCGGTTCCGTCATGACCGCGATATTGCTGGAACTGCCGCTGATGATGGTGGCGCAACCCGGCAGGGTCAGTGCCAGGAAGAACAGCGGCGCCAAGCGGCGCAGGAACAGTGGGTGGCGCAAGAGAACTCCTGTCATGCCCCGGGCCTTGGTTCGTGTTTCCATGGGCCTGATCGGCGGGGCAGATACCGATTCGTATGGAATATGATGAAATTCTATATTTGGATGTCCTTCAATCTCGAATCTGTGATTTCTGATAAGGCCGTTCCAGCATCATCCCCTTGGCCGGTCCCCCTGGCGGGCGCCGCCGCCGCCTTGGGCCTGAAGCCCGCCGGGGCCGCCATGCCAGGCGATACCACGGGGCTGGCCGCGGGCCCGGCCCCGCGCGCGGAACCCGCCGTGCTCGCGGGCCCCCAGGCCGAAACGGGCGGCGATGATGTGGAACCGGTCCAGTATCGGGACGGCCCGCCCCGCCGCCACCGCCGGCCCCGCTGCTGGATGGAGGCACGCCAAGTGCGCTTCCGCGACCGCTGGGGCCATTGGCGTGTCCGCACCGTGGAACGGCGCGTCTGCCGTTAAGGGGCCGTCCCCAGCCCCTGGGCATTCAGCAGCGCGATCAGCCCCGCCAGGGTGAACACCGACAGCGCGGTGCTGACCAGGATGAACATCGAGGTGCCGCGCACATCCGCGCGGTACCGGTCGGCCAGCATGAAGGCCCCGGTGCCCGTGGGCAGCGCCGCGCACAACACCGCCACCCCGGTGGCGAACAGGGATTGCTGGAACACCGCCCAGGCCAGCAGCCCGGTCAGCAGCGGGTGGCCGAACAGCTTCACCGCCACCAGCCCCCACGGCGGCCCCCCTGCCGCCGTGTCCCCGCCTTCCGCGCGCCGCTCCGCGAAGAACAGGCCCATGGCGACCAGCGCGCAGGGGCTGGCCGCGCCCCCCAGCATGTGCAGCGTGGCCGAGACGGGTTGCGGCAGCGCCAGCCCCGTGGCCGCCCACAGCCCGCCCGCCAGCGGCGCCAGCACCATCGGGCTGCGCAGCACCGAAACCCCCACCCGCCCGGCCAGCCGCAGCGGATGCGCGGCCCGCTGGCGCCCCACCTCCATCATGATGATGCCCAGCGCGAACAGCAGCCCCACCGTGGTGATGGCGGACAGCGAGACAAGGCCGAAGCTCTCCCGTCCGAACACCGCCTCGCACAAGGGAAAGCCCATGTAGCCAACATTGGCGTAGCAGGCGTTCAATCCATGCAGGGAGGCACCGGTCACGCGCTCCCCCGCGCGCAGGTGCCAGGCCATGACGGCGAACATCACCGCGCAGCTGGCGAGGGCATAGGCCGCCATGAAGCCGGGCTGCCACAGCCGGGCCCAGTCGGCCTCCGCGATCACCTGGAACATCAGCGCCGGCAGGCCCAGCCAGATGACGAAGCGGTTCAGCTCCGAACTGGCGGTGGAGCCGAGCCAGCGCAGCCGCCCGGCCAGAAAGCCCGCCCCCATGAGGGCGAAGATGGGAAACACGGCGAGGAAGGCCGTCAGCATGCGGTCATGTCCTTGCGCACGGGGCCGGTGTGTCCTCCATGAAACGGAACGCGGCCGATGGGAAGATGGCCACGCCGGGCGAAGGCGGGTGTGCGTGCTGGGCGGTTGCGGCCACCGCGCGGCGGCCTAGCATGGCCGCAAAACGGAGGAAGCCCATGACCGAACCGCTCGCCCCGGCGCATCTGCCCCCTGGCATCCGCTCCCGCATCATCCGCCAGGTGAATGGGCTGGACATGCATGTGCTGGAGGCCGGGGCGGCGGACAAGCCGCTGCTTCTGCTGCTGCATGGCTTTCCGGAGCTCGCCTTCTCCTGGCGGCATGTCATGCCGCGGCTGGCGGAGGCGGGGTATCACGTGGTCGCGCCGGACCAGCGTGGCTATGGCCGCACCACCGGCTGGACCGCGGCCTTCGATGGCGAGATCCAGAGCTTCGGCCCGCTGAACTATGTGCGCGACGCGCTGGCGCTGGTGGCGGCGCTGGGCCGCACACAGGTGGCGGCCGTCATCGGCCATGATTTCGGCTCGCCGGTCGCGGGGAACTGCGCGCTGTCGCGGCCGGACGTGTTCCGCGCCGCCGTGCTGATGAGCGCGCCCTATGCCGGGCCGCGCCCCTGGCCCCTCGGCGTGCCGGGGGCGCCCGAGGCCGCCACCGGCCTGGCCTCCGGCGCGATGAACGAGGCGCTCGCCCGGCTCGACCCGCCGCGCAAGCATTACCAGTGGTATTATTCGACCCGCGAAGCCAACGAGAACATGTGGCGGGCCAAGCAGGGGTTGGGGAACTTTATCCGCGCCTACTACCACCACAAAAGCGCCGACTGGGCCGCCAACAAGCCCCACCGCCTGGCGGGGTGGGAGGCGCTGGAGCTGGCGGTGATGCCCACCTACTACATCATGCCGCTGGGCCTGGGCATGGCGGAGACCGTGGCGGCCGAGATGCCCGGCGCCGCCGAGATCGCCGCCAACCGCTGGCTGCCGGAGGAGGATCTGGCCGTCTATGCCATGGAGTATGGCCGCACCGGCTTCCAGGGCGGGCTGCAGGCCTATCGCTGCACCACCAGCGGGCTGGCGGCGGCCGAGATGCGGCTGTTCGCCGGCAGGCGGATCGAGGTACCGGCCTGCTACATCGCGGGCGCCAGCGACTGGGGCGTGTACCAGAAGCCCGGGGATTTCGAGGCGATGCAGACCCGCGCCTGCGCCGATTTGCGCGGCTGCCACCTGGTGCCCGGCGCCGGGCACTGGGTGCAGCAGGAACAGCCCGGCGCCACGGTGGCGCATGTGCTGGAGTTCCTGCGCGGGCTGTAGCGACCCGCCCCCTCAATCGGCCCGGATGCCCGCCTCGCGCACCACCGCGCTCCATTTCTGGGTCTCGGCCTCGATCAGGCGTTGCAGGGCCGCGCCGTCGCCGCTCATCGGCTCGGCGCCGATGCCGGCCAGCTTCTCGCGGATGCCGCCGTCGCGGATCGCGGCCAGCACCGCGGCCTCGACCCGCCCGCGCGCGGGGCCCGGCAGGTCCTTCGGCGCCAGCATGGCGAACCAGGGGTCCACCGCATAGCCGGGCAGCCCGGCCTCGGCCACCGTCGGCAGGTCCGGATAGGCCTGGGCGCGGCGGCTGGTCGTGGCCGCCAGCACCCGCAGCCGCCCGCTGGCGATATGCGGCGCGGAGGAGGTGATGCTGTCGAACATCGTGTCCACCCGGTTGGCCAGCAAGTCCGCGATGGCGGGGCCCGAGCCGCGATAGGGGATATGCGTCATCTCCACCCGCGCCGTGGCGCAGAACAGCGCCCCCGCCAGATGGATGGAGGTGCCGTTCCCCGCCGAGGCATAGGAGATCCGCCCCGGCTCCGCCTTCGCCGCGTCGATCAGCCCGCGCACGTCCCGGATGGCCGACGCCGCGGGCACCACCAGCACATTGGGCACCACCGCCACGGGGGCGACCGCCAGCAGGTCGGCGGGGTCATAGGGCAGGCGCGGATACAGCGCCGGGTTCACCGCATGCGCCATGGAGACCATGAGCAGCGTGGCCTGGTCGGCGGAGCGCGCGGCGGCCTCCGTGCCGATGGTGCCGCCGGCGCCCGCGCGGTTTTCCACCACGCAGGGCTGGCCCAGCGCCTCGGCCAGATGCGGGGCCAGCAGGCGCGTCATCGCGTCGATGGCGCCGCCGGGCGGGAAGGGCACGATCAGGCGCAGCGGGCGCGTGGGCCAGGATTGCGCCAGGGCGGGGGTGGCGAGCAGGGCCGTGGATAACAGCCCGGGCAGGGCCAGCAGGGAGCGGCGGTTCATTCTTGTCGTTTCCTCGGTGGTGTCAGGCCGGCAGCAGGGTGCGGCTGCGATCCGTGCGGAAATGTTCGAGCTTGTCGGTGTCGAGATCCGTGCCGATGCCCGGGGCGTCCGGCAGGTGGATGGCGAAGTCCCGCACCTCGATGGCGGTGGTGGCCAGGCTGTCGCGCAGCAGCAGGGGCCCGAACAGCTCCGTGCCCCAGGCATAATCGCCCAGGGTGGAATACAGGTGCAGAGAGGCCAGCGTGCCGATCGTCCCCTCCAGCATCGTGCCGCCATACAGGCCGAGCCCCGCCGTGCGCGCGATGGCGGCCACCGCGCGGGTGCCCGCCACGCCGCCATGCTTGGCGGGTTTCAGCGCGACCGCGTGGCAGGCGGCCTCCGTCACATGGCGCAGGGCATCCTGCGGTGTCGCGATCCCCTCGTCGCCCATGATGGCCAGGCGCGGGTTGGCGCGTTGCAGCCGCGCCATGGCGGGCACGTTCCAGCCGGGCACGGGCTGCTCGGCCATGGTCACGCCCGCATCGGTCAGGGCGGGCAGCCAGCGGGCGGCGGTGGGCTCGTCCCAGGCCTGGTTCACATCCACCCGGATGGAGGCCCGCCCCGCGAAGGCGCGCGCGATGGCCGAGACATGGGCCACATCCACCTCGGGCGCTTTGGCGCCGATCTTCAGCTTGAAGTCGCGGTGGCGGCGCAGGCCCAGCATGCGCTCGCCTTCCTCGATGTCGCGCGCGGTGTCGCCGCTGGCCAGCGTCCAGGCCAGAGGCAGGGCGGTGGCAAGCGGCCCGCCCAGCAGGTCGGCCAGCCGCAGGCCCATGGCGCGCGCCACGGCATCGTGCAGGGCCATGCACAGGGCGGCCTTGGCGAAATGGTTGCCGCGCACGGCGCGCGCGATGCGGTCCTCGGCGGTGTTCAGCGCCATGGCGTCCTGGCCCAGCATCGCCTCGGCCAGATAGGTGCCGGCGATGGCGGCGATGCCTTCGGGGCTTTCCTCGCCCCAGCGCGGGCCGCCGATGGTGCTGGCCTCGCCATAGCCCTCGATGCCGCCGGCCGTGACGCGCACGATCACGACATCCATCGCATCGACGGTGGCGAAGGACAGGTGGTGCGGGCGGATGGTGGGGACGCGGGCGGGAATCGCCTCGATGCGTTCGATCGGAAGCCGCCCAGGGGGCGTGAAGCGCGGCATGGCGTATTCCTCCGGTTTGGTTGCGGGAAAGACTGGTGAAAGCCGGCTGTTCGATCAATATCCGGTAAGCGAATGGATCGTTCGAGAATTTCAAATGGATTTCCACCAGCTTCAGCTGTTTCTGCGCATCGCGGAGGCCGGGCATCTCGGCCGCGCCGCCGCCGCCTCGGGGCTGGCGCCCGCCACGCTGTCCCACCACCTGGCCGCGCTGGAGCGCAGCCTGGGCACCGTGCTGTTCGACCGCGCGGGCCGGGGGCTGCGGCTGACGGAGGCGGGGCATCTGCTGCGCGGCTTCGCCACCCGCATCCTGAACGAGGCCGCGGCCGCCCGCGCCGCTATCGCCGAGCAGGAGCGCGCCGAAAGCGGCACCCTGCGCCTGGGCGTCATCCATTCCTTCCACGCCAACCTGATGCCGGGGCTGGTGGCGGAATTCCTGGGCAGCCACCCCGGCATCCGCGTGGACGCGCGGGAGATGATCGCCCGCGACATCGAGGCCGGGCTGCTGGAAGGGGAGCTGGACCTGGGCCTGGCCTTCTCGCCGGCCGGGGAGCCGGGCCTCGGCTGCCTGCGCCTGTTCGATGAGGCGCTGGTGCTGGTCACCGCCGAGGGCGGCCGCTGGGCCGGCGCCCCGCCGGAGGAAATCCCGCTGGCCCTGCTGCCCCAGCGCTTCGCCACGCGGCGGATGATCGACGCGGCGCTGGCCGGGCGCTGGGTGCCGAAGGTGGTGGCGGAGGTGGATGCCATCGGCTCCATCCTGGCGCTGGTGCGCAGCGGCGCGGTGGGCACGGTGCTGTCCTCGCGCTCGGTGGTGGGGGGCGGGCTGGATTGCCGCGCCATCGGCGACCCGCCGCCGATCCGCAGCGCCGCGCTGCTGTGGTGCCCGCAGCGCTACCAGAGCGCGGCCGCGCGGGCGTTCTCCGCGCTGGTGCGCGCGCGGCTGTCGGACCGGGCGGGGCATTCGCTGCGGGCCATGGTGCGGCGCACGGTCAACTCCCGGTAAGTGCATGCCATGTCACTGGTCGGCCAGCGCGATCCGGGCGTAGGCTGGCCCAGGACATTCGCAGATGCGGCCCGTTGGCCGCACAGCTGGAAGGCAGGCCCATGACTAGCCCACCCATCCGCTCCGGCTCACGCCGAGAGCTCCTGGCCTCCGTCGCCGTCACTTCTCTGCTGGCCAGCGCCTCGGAAGCGGGGGCCCGCGGCTACTCCGGCTCCCTTCCCTTCAGGACCTATTCCGCCGATCCGCCGCGCCCGGTGCTGCCGGGCGCCTGGGTGTTCTTCACTCAGGACGAGGCCGTGGCGGTGGAGGCCATCGTGGACCGGCTGGTGCCGGCCGACGACCTCAGCGTGGGCGGGAAGGAGGCGGGGTGCGCCGTCTTCATCGACCGCCAGCTGGCGGGGCCCTATGGCCATTCCAGCCGGCTCTACACCCAGGGGCCGTTCCTGCCCGGCCTGCCCACCCAGGGCTATCAGGGGGAGATGAACCCGGCCCAGCGCTATCGCGCGGGGCTGGCGGCCATCGACGCGCATCTGAAGCGGGAGAAGGGCCGGGGCTTCGCCGCCCTGCCGGCCGTCGAGCAGGACGCCTTCCTGACCCGGCTGGAAAAGGGGGAGGTCACGCTGCCCCCGGGCAGCGGCGGGGCGCAGGGCTTCTTCAACCTGGTGCTGCAGAACACGATGGAGGGCTTCTTCTCCGACCCCGTCTATGGCGGCAACCGGGGCATGGCCTCCTGGCGGATGCTGGGCTTCCCGGGCACGCGCTACGACTACCGGGATTGGGTCTCCAAGCACAACCAACGCTATCCGCTGCCGCCCGTGTCCATCATGGGCGCCCCCGAATGGAGCGCGAGGTAACGCCATGACACGTATTCTTCCCCGCAAGGACGCGGTGATCGTGGGCCTGGGCTGGACCGGCTCCATCATCGCCAACGAACTGGCCGATGAGGGCCTGGACGTGCTGGCGCTGGAGCGCGGCCCGTGGCGCGACACGGCCACCGATTTCAACATCGGCTACGCCCAGGATGAGCTGCGCTATGCCATCCGCAAGGATCTGTTCCTGCAGCCCGCCCTCGAAGCCATCACCATGCGCAACAACCCGTCCCAGACGGCGCTGCCCATGCGCGACTATGGCTCCTTCCTGCCGGGCCATGGGGTGGGCGGTGCCGGCGTGCACTGGAACGGCCACACCTGGCGCTTCTGGGACAGCGAGTTCCGCATCAACAGCCACCTGACCGAGCGCTACGGCGCGGCGAAGTTCGCGGGGCTGGACCTGCAGGACTGGGGCGTGACCGCCGCCGAGATGGAGCCGTATTACGACGCCTTCGAATATCTCTGCGGCATCTCGGGCAAGGCGGGCAATATCCGCGGCCAGAAGCAGCCGGGCGGCAACCCGTTCGAGGACCCGCGCGCCCGCGAATACCCGCTGCCGCCGATGCAGATGACCTATGCGCCGACCCTGTTCGCCGAGGCCGCGCGCACGCTGAACCTGTCGCCCTTCCCCACCCCCTCGGCCAACCTGTCGGGGGCGTATGTGAATTCGCTCGGCGTCGCGATGGGGCAGTGCACCATGTGCGGCTTCTGCGAGCGGTTCGGCTGCGCCAACTACTCCAAATCCAGCGCGCAGACCTGCGTGCTGCCGGTGCTGATGCGCAAGCGCAATTTCGAGCTGCGCACGGAATGCGAGGTGCTGAAGGTCGAGCTGCACCGCTCCGGCAACATGGCGCGCGGCGTGACCTATGTGGACAGCTCCGGCGAGGAGTTCTTCCAACCCGCCGACATCGTTCTGCTCTGCGCCTATGGCCTGCAGAATGTGCGGCTGATGATGCTCTCGGGCATCGGCAAGCAATACGATCCCAACACCAATGAGGGCACGGTCGGGCGCAACTACTGCTACCAGACCAATTGCGGCACCCAGGTCTTCCTGGAGGGCAAGGAGCTGAACCCGTTCATCGCCGCGGGCTCCCTGGGGCAGACGGTGGACGATTTCAACGGCGATGCCTTCGACCATGGCAACGTGAACTTCGTGGGCGGGGCGGGCATCAACTGCATCCCGACCAATGCGCGGCCCATCGGCTACCGGCCGGTGCCGCCGGGCACGCCGCGCTGGGGCAGCGCCTGGAAGCGGGAGACGGCGCGCAACTACCGCAGCACGCTGAGCTTCGGCTGCCAGGGCAGCAGCTATCCGCAGCGCAGCAACTACCTGGACCTGGACCCGACCTATAAGGACCGGCACGGCAGGCCGCTGCTGCGCATGACCTTCGAATTCCCGGACAACGACATCCGCATGTCGCATTTCATGTCCGACCGGTCGGAGGAGATCGCGCGCGCCCTGGGCGGGCGGCAGCACACCACCAGCCGCGCCACCAAGGCCTGGAACTCCGTGCCGTATCAGAGCACCCACAACACCGGCGGCGCCATCATGGGCACCGACCCCACGCGCAGCGCGGTGAACCGGTATCTGCAAAGCTGGGACGTGAACAACGTGTTCGTCGTGGGGGCCTCGGCCTTCGCGCACAATGCGGGCAAGAACCCGACCGGCACGGTGGGGGCGCTGGCCTTCCTGGCGGCGGACGCCATCCGCAACCGTTACCTGAAGGCGGCCGGCCAGCCGTTGGTGGCGGCATGAGCGCGCTGCGCAACACGCTGGCCGCGCTGGCGCTGGTCGTCGGCACCGCCACGGCCCATGCGGAAGGCGCGGACCAGGCCGACCGCATCATGCGCGGCCAGTACCAGGCCGTGCTGGGCGACTGCATGGCCTGCCACACCCGCCCCGGCGGTGCGCCCTTCGCGGGCGGCCTGCCGCTGGAGACACCCTTCGGCGCGCTGGTGCCGCCCAACATCACGCCCGACCCCGAAACCGGCATCGGCCAATGGAGCGAGGCCGACTTCACCCGGATGATGCGCACCGGCATCGGCCATGGCGGGCGGCGGCTGTATCCGGCCATGCCCTACCCGGCCTATTCGCTGATGACCGAGCGGGATATCGCCGATCTCTGGGCCTATCTGGCGACGGTGGAGCCGGTGGCGAACCGGGTGGTGGCCAACCAGCTGCCCTTCCCGTTCAACATCCGCCTGTCGATGCTGTTCTGGAACCTGCTGAACTTCACGCCGCAGCCCTTCCGGCCCGATCCCGCGCAATCGGCCGAGTGGAACCGGGGCGCCTATCTGGTGCAGGGGCCGGCGCATTGCGGGTCCTGCCACACGCCCAAGACCATGCTGGGCGCGGATGATACCAGCCAGGCGCTGCGCGGTGCCTCGCTGCAAGGCTGGTTCGCCCCCGATATCACGGGCGACCCCCAGACCGGCATCGGCGGCTGGAGCCAGGAGGAGCTGGTCACCTATCTGCGCACGGGCGTGAACGCGCACAGCGTCGCCTCCGGCCCGATGCGGGAGGCGGTGGAGAATTCCACCTCTCGGATGAACGACGCCGATCTGCGGGCGATCGCGGTGTATCTGCGCTCCTTGCGGCCCGCGGCGTCGCCCGTGCCGCAGCCGGTGGCGGCCAGCGAGCCGCGCATGCGGGCGGGGGCGGCCGTCTATGCCGCCAATTGCGCCGCCTGCCATGGCGCGGAGGGGACGGGGGCGCGGCAGCTGTTCCCGGCGCTGGCAGGCAACCCGCTGGTGCGGCAGGCCAATGCCGAAACGCTGGTGCACCTGGTACTGGCCGGCAGCCAGGGCGCGCATACGCCCGGCGCGCCGACCACGCCCGCCATGCCTTCCCTGGCCTGGCGGCTGAATGACGCGCAGGTGGCCGATGTGCTGACCTATGTGCGCAACAGCTGGGGCAACGCGGCGGCGCCGGTGTTGCCCGAGCAGGTGGCGAAGCAGCGCGGCGGCGGCGACGGCATGCCCCTGTGGCCCTGGATCGCCGGGGCGGCGATGGTGGTCTGCCTGGTGCTGCTGGGGCTGCTGGCGGTGTGCCGGCGCAGGCGGCGCCCGCTGGCCGCCTGAAGGCGCGCGGGGAGGGCTCGACACGCGCCGTGCCTGATGGTGCGGTGCGTGCCGCTATTGAGGACCGAGCCATGGCCATGCCCCCGTCATCCTGCCCCATCATCCGCGGCGCCACGCTGGAGCCGCGGCCCTGGGTGAACGGGCTGGGGATCAGCCGCAACATCGCCCAGTTCGGGGAAGGCGCGGGCGGCTTCGGCTGGATGATCGCGATCGCCGATCTGACCGGGGATGCCGCCTTTTCCCATTATGCCGGCATCGACCGGGTGTTCACGATCATCGAGGGGCAGGGGGCGACGCTGACCATCGAGGGCAGCGGCCCGCTGCGCTGCCGCCCCTTCGTGCCCGCCAGCTTCCCGGGCGATCGGCCGACCCATTGCACGATGGATGGCCTGCCGGGCCGCGCCTTCAACCTGCTGCTGGACCGCGCCGGTTGGCGCGGCGGCGTGACGGTGCGCAGCCTGGCGGCGGGGCATGCCGTCACGCTGCGCGCGGCGGCGGTCCATTGCCTGGCGGGGGCGCTGGCGGTGGGCGTGGAGGCGTTGGGCGTGGGGGACACCGCGTTGCCGGCGGGCGTGGTCACGATGGTGGCGCGGGATGCGGCGGCTATGGCGCTGGTGGTGGAGGTGGAGGCGGTGTGACGGCCCCGGCCGACCACCCACCAAAACGGGCATCGACGATACCCTCTATGGATTGGCCCTGACGCCGCTGCCTCGTTAGGACGTCCCTCCAAGGCGCTTCGCCGCCACGGAGAGGAAACCAGAATGACCGCCATCGCAGAGGCGCCGCCGTGGCGCCCGTGGGCACGGTGGCGAACATCCTGGTGGTGCCGGCGGTCTCCCCTTATCGTTCGGTGCGGGAGATGGTGGCGGCCGCCCGCGCCAGCCCGCGCGGGCTGACCTATGGCTCGGCCGGGTTGGGCACCTCGCTGCATCTGTGCGCCGCGCTGTTCTGCGCCCGCGCGGGCATCGAGATGACGCATGTGCCCTATCGCGGCTCCGGCCCCGCCGTGACCGACCTGGTCGCGGGGCGGATCGACGCGATGTTCGACAGCGCGACCTCCGCCGCGCCGCATCTGGCCCAGGCATTCGGCGACGAGCGTGACGCCCATGTCCAGCGCGGCCAGGGCGGCGGCGGATTGCATGTCGTCCGCCTCCTGCACGATGCGCGGGGTGAAACCCGCCTGCTGGCAGTGATGCACGATCTGGTCCGCGATGCTGGGCGTGGACTGGCCGCGATAGAGGATGAAGCCCTCCGCCGAGAGATCGGGCAGCGCTCTAGATATTTGTTTTCACGATCATCTTTATCCGATCAGATGATGCCATCTGATCGGATGATGCTCTAGCAGGCTGCTGAAAAGCGGTTTCAGAAAGCGGCCGGATGGGCTGGTTGACCGGCTTTCAGCGTCGGCGTCGCCTGAGCATGCCGCATTCTGTAAGTTTTTGGCGGTGGCGGTGAGTTCGGGACGGAAT
>NZ_JAAABL010000035.1 GCF_009900765.1 Rhodovarius lipocyclicus | reverse complement strand
CTTCGCCAAACTCAAGGAATTCAAACGGATCGCACTGCGTAGCGACAAAACAGACAGCTCATTCGCCGCCATGATCTATCTCGCCGCAGCCGTCATACGGTCACGATGAATCTCAACAAGCCCTATATAGAATCAGCGCCGGCCCAAAACTTCTCGCAGGGGCCTGGGGAGATCTTATCTCCCCAGCGGATGGGGTCTGGGGAAGGCGGCGCCTTCCCCAGTCTTTGCCCCCTTGGGGAAGGCGGCGCCTTCCCCAGTGCGCGCCCCCCATCCACAATACCTGTCATGGCTTTCATCCTGTTCCCCCTCGCCGCCCTGTTCGAGATCGCGGGCTGCTTCGCCTTCTGGGCCGTCTGGCGGCAGGGCGCGCACCCGGCCTGGCTGGGCCTGGGCGTGCTCTCGCTGGTGGGGTTCGCGGCGTTGCTGGCGCTGTCCCCCTCCGAGGCGGCGGGCCGGGCCTTCGCGGCCTATGGTGGGGTGTATGTGGCGGCCAGCCTGGCCTGGCTGTGGTGTGTCGAGGGCTTCCGCCCCGATCGCTGGGACATGGCGGGGGCCGCGCTGTGCGTAGCGGGCGCCCTCGTGATCCTGTTCGCGCCGCGTTAGATCATCATCTGATCAGATAAAGATGATCGTGAAAACAAATACCTAGAGCGGTTTCCGTGAGCCGGTGCGAACGGAAGCCGCGCTAGGGCCTGTCGCCGCGCGCCATCCGGGCCTCGATCTGGTCGATGACCGCGGGCAGCTCATGCAGGCCCTCGATGATATAGTGCGCGCCGGTGGCTCGCAGCTTGGCGGCGGCGCCCTCATGCAGGGCGGCGCGTTCCGCCGCGCTCACGGCCGCCAGTTCGGCCTCGGACAGGCCCACCTCGTTGCCGGTCAGGGTCACGCCCACCGTCCAGCTGCCGGCGTTGATGCCCTCGCCGATGCCGGGCGGCGTGTCATCCACCTTCACCACCGCGCTGGCGGGCCACACGTTCAGGTCCAGGAAGCAGCGGTACATCATCAGCGGCGAGGGCCGGCCCTGCGGCAGGTCGCCCGCGCAGACCAGATTGTCGGGCGCATAGCCCTGGGCGGCGGCGGCCGGCAGCAGGGGGGCCATGATCTCCCGCGTGTAGCCGGTGGTGCTGCCGATCTTCAGGCCCCGGGCGCGCAGCGTGGCCACCGCCTGGGCGGCGCCGGGGATGAGCTGGGCGAAATCCACCACCACCCGCGCGTTCAGCGGCACGAACACGTCATGGATGGCGTCTGCGTCGGCATCGGAGAAGTCGCGGCCATGCGCGGCGCGCCAGGCTTCGGCGATGCGCGGCAGGCTGCCCAGGGCGCGGATATGGTCCCATTTGGCCATGCCCATGGGGCCGCGCGCCTCGGGCACCGTGATCTCCACGCCGAACTGGCGGAACACCTCGACAAAGGCGCCCATGGGCGCGCGGCTGCCGAAATCCACCACCGTGCCGGCCCAGTCCAGCACCACGGCCTTGAGGATGCTCATGCGGGTTCTCCGTGCAGTTCGGCCAGGGTTTCCTCCGCGATGGCGAAGGAGGTGGAGGCACCGGTGCCGCTGGTGACCATCACCAGCCGGATGTTGCCGGCTGGCGCGTCGCGGAACATCAGCTTGTCGGGGGCTGAGGGGTAGATGCCCGTCCAGCGTTCCAGCACCGGGGGCGGGGCAATGCCGAGCGCCGCCTGGAATTCCTCCAGGATCAGCCGGTCCACCTCCTCGGGCGCGAAGGGGTGGGGCGTGGCGCCGTAATGGTGGCTGTCGCCCACCACCAGCGACCCATCGGCCGATTGCACCACGATCAGGTGGATGCCGTTGTCGAGCTGGGCCTTCTGCTCGGCCAGCAGCACGGGGCGCAGGGCCTCGGCCTCCGGCAGTTCGGAATAGCCGAGGTAGCGCACCAGCCCCAGGTCGGACATCACCGCCCCCGGCAGGCGGAAGCCAGGATTGGCCAGGCGCAGCATGTGCAGCTTGCACTTGGTCACGCCCTGGGCCGCGATGCGCTCGGGGAACAGGGTCAGGAAATCATCGTTCGGGCAGACCACGACCATGCGGGCGGGGATGAGGCCGTCCGCGGTCTCCACGCCCTTTTCCGTCACGCCGCGCACCAGCGTGTCGCGGCGGAATTCCACCCCATGGGCGGCGGCCAGCCAGGCGGCCAGGCGCGGGATGGCGTCGCGGCTTTCCACCCGGCGCTCATGCGGGCTCCAGAGCAGGGCGCGGGGCGTACCGGCGCACAGGTCGGGGAAGCGGCGGGCGGCCTCGGCGGCGTCCAGCAATTCGCATTCCGCGCCCATTTCCGTGCGGCGGAAGGCCTCCAGCACCGCCACCGATTCGGGGCGGCGCGCCAGCATGGCGAAGCCGCTGTGCAGGATGTCGATGCCCGCCTGGGGCGCCACCTCGGCCCAGACGTCGCGGGAGCGCATGGCCCGGCGCCAGCAATCCCCCGCCTGCTGGCCGGTGACGGTGACGAAGCCGAAATTGCGGATGGAGGCGCCATTGGCCTGGGCGTCCTTGTCCAGCACCAGCACCTTCAGGCCGCGCCGGGCGGCGGCCAGCGCATGGGCCAGCCCCAATATGCCCGCGCCCACCACCGCGATGTCATAGCCCTGTAACATGCAGCCTGCCTGTTTCGCTGGCACAAACCCGAGGGTCCGCGCGGGGATGCCGAAGGAATGCCCCCAGTATGGGCATGGAAACGCTGGAAAATCGCGCGGTGTTTGTTTCACCCTGCGGGGGCTGCGGTCAATCCGGCCGCGATGACAGCCAGCACGGAAACCGCATGCGCCGCTCCCTCCTCCTCGCCATCGCCGCCGGGATCAGCCTGTTCTCGGCCGAGGCCCGCGCCCAGAGCCGCACCCGCCTCACCGTCTATACCGCGCTCGAGAACGAGCAGCTGGCGCCCTACAAGGCCGCGGCCGAGCGCGCGGTGCCGGGCATCGAGATCGCCTGGGTGCGCGACAGCACCGGCGTCATCACCGCCCGCCTGCTGGCCGAGCGCGCCAACCCGCGCGCCGACATGGTCTGGGGCCTGTCGGTGTTCAGCCTGCTGAGCCTGGAATCCCAGGACATGCTGGAACCCTACACCCCCCAGGGCGCCAGCGCGCTGCGGCCCAACATGCGCTCCGCGCGGGAGCCGATGACCTGGACGGGCATGGATGCCTATGTGGCCGCCATCTGCTTCAACCGGGTGGTGGCGCAGCAGCGCGGCCTGCCGCGCCCCTCCAGCTGGGCGGACCTGCTGAACCCGGCTTTCCGCGGGCAGGTGGTGATGCCCAACCCGGCCTCCTCGGGCACCGGCTTCCTGACCATGGCGGGCTGGATCGGTTCGATGGGGGAGGCGCCGGCCTGGACCTACATGACCGGCCTGCATGAGAACATCCAACTCTATACCCATTCCGGCAGCGCGCCCTGCAACAACGCGGCGCGCGGCGAATACGCGGCGGGCATCAGCTTCGACATGCGCTCCGTCACGCTGCGCAACCAGGGCGCGCCGATCGACATCATCATCCCGACCGATGGCGTGGGCTTCGACCTGGAGGCGACGGCGATCATGCGCGGCACCCGCAACCTGGAGGCCGCGCGCCGCCTGGCGGACTGGACCGTGAGCCGCGAGGCGAACGAGGCCTATGGCCGCTTCTTCGCGCTGCTGGCCCACCCGGATGCCAGCGCCAGCGTGCCCAACTACCCGGCCGATTTCGCCCAGCGCCTGGTCAGCCAGGATTTCGCGGGGCTTTCCGCTCGGCGTGAGGAACTGCTGCGCGAATGGACGCGCCGCTTCGACGGCAAATCCGCCCCGCGTTGAGCTATCTGCGGCTTTCGGCCATCGGCAAGCGCCACGGCGCCTTCCAGGCGCTGCGGGGGGTGGAGCTGTCGGTGGCGGAGGGGGAGTTCCTGTGCCTGCTGGGGCCCTCGGGCTGCGGCAAGACCACGCTGCTGCGCGCCATCGCCGGGCTGGACCCGCCGAGCGAGGGCCGCATCGAACAGGCCGGCCGGGACATCACGGCCCTGCCGCCCGCCGCGCGGGATTTCGGCATCGTGTTCCAATCCTATGCGCTGTTCCCGAACCTGACGGCGGCGGCCAACATCACCTATGGGCTGCGGGGCGGCGCCTGGCCGCGCGCGCGGCGCCAGGCCCGGCTGGAGGAACTGCTCGCGCTGGTGGGGCTGGCGGAGCATGCCGGGAAATACCCGGCGCAATTGTCCGGCGGGCAGCAGCAGCGGGTGGCCATCGCCCGGGCGCTGGCCGCCAGCCCCGGCCTGCTGCTGCTGGATGAGCCGCTGGCGGCGCTGGACGCCGTGGTGCGCCACCGCCTGCGCGCCGAGATCCGCGCCCTGCAGCAGCGCCTGCGTATCACCACCATCATGGTCACCCATGACCAGGAGGAAGCGCTGGCGGTCGCCGACCGCATCGCGGTGATGAACCAGGGCCGCATCGAGCAGCTCGGCTCGCCGGAGGAGCTGTATCTGCGCCCCGCCACCGGCTTCGTCGCGGGTTTCATCGGCCGGGCCAGCCAGTTCCGGGCCATGGTGGAGGCGCCGGGGCTGCTGCGGCTGGGCGGGCTTTCGTTGCGCGCCGCCATGGACCTGCCGGCGGGGGCGGCCGCGCGCGGCTTCATCCGGCCCGAGGACGTGCTGCCGGACCCCCAGGGCATGCCCGCCCGCATCCGCGCCATCGCCTTCGAGGGGCCGGTCTGCCGCCTGCAACTGGCCCTGCCGGAGCTGGTGCTGGAGGCCGAATGGCCGCCTGCCGCCGTGGCGGGCCTGGCCCCGGGGGCCGAGATCCGCATCGCCCTGCCGCGCGTGCTGGCCTTCGCCGATGGCTGAACCCGTGCGGCCGGTGCTGCCCGCCGACCAGAAGATCATGCTGGCCGGGCTGGCGGTGGCGCTGGTCTTCCTGGCCGCGGCGCTGGTGCTGCCGCTGGGATTCCTGCTGGTCCGCGCCTTCCAGGATGCCCAGGGCGGCTTCGTGGGGCTGGCGAATGTCGCCCAGTACCTCTCGACGCCCAGCCTCGCGGCCTCGGTGGTGAATTCGCTGTGGACGGCGGCGCTGGTAACGCTGGTGGTGGTGCCGCTGGCCTTCACCTATGCCTATGCGCTGACGCGCAGCTGCATCCCGCTGCGGCTGCTGTTCCGGGCGGTGATGCTGCTGCCGGTGCTGGCGCCCTCGCTGCTGCCGGCGTTGAGCCTGGTCTATCTGTTCGGCAACCAGGGCTTTCTGCGCGGCGCGCTGATGGGCGCGCCCCTGCAGGGGCCGGTGGGCATCGTGCTGGCGCAATGCGTGGCCTGTTTCCCGCATGCCGCGATGATCCTGGCGGTGGCGCTGTCCGCCGCCGATGCCCGGCTGTTCGAGGCCGCGGCGTCCCTGCGGGCGGGGCGGTGGCGGATCCTGGCCACCGTCACCCTGCCCGGCGCGCGGGGCGGGCTCGCCTCCGCCGCCGTCGTGGTGTTCACCCTGGTGGTGACGGATTTCGGCATTCCCAAGGTGATCGGCGGCAATTTCCCGGTGCTGGCCACCGAGGTCTATAAGCAGGTCGTCGGCCAGCAGAATTTCAACATGGGCGCGGTGGTGGGGCTGATCCTGCTGCTGCCGGCGCTGGCCGCCTATGGCTTCGACCGCTGGGCGAATGCGGCGCAGGAGAGCGTGTTCTCCGGCCGCGCCGTGCCCTATACGCCCCGCCCGCGCACCGGGCGGGACCTGCCGCTGTTCGTGTTCTGCTGCGCCATCGCGGGGCTGCTGCTGGCGGTGGTGGGGATGGCGGTGTGGGGTTCCTTCATCCAGTTCTGGCCGTGGAACCTGGCGCTCACGCTCGACAACTACGATTTCGGGCGGTTCGATCCGGCGGGCTGGTCCAGCCTGGGGAATTCGCTGGTCTTCGCGGCCCTGACGGCGGGGCTGGGCACGGGCGTCATCTTCCTGGTGGCCTGGCTGCTGGAGCGCGGGCCGCGCCTGCCGGCGCTGTCAGGCCCGCTGCGTTTCCTGGCTGCCGTGCCGCTGGCGGTGCCGGGGCTGGTGCTGGGGCTGGCCTATATCCTGTTCTTCAACGCGCCCTGGAACCCGCTGGGGGTGATGTACGGCACGCTGGGCATCCTGGTGCTGAACTCGCTGGTGCATTTCTACACTGTCTGCCACCTGACCGCCGTCACCGCGATCCGCCAGCTGGACCCGGAGTTCGAGAGCGTGTCCGCCAGCCTGGGCGTGCCGGTCTGGGTCACCTTCTGGCGCGTGACCCTGCCGATCTGCCTGCCCGCCATCCTGGAGATCGCGGCCTATCTGTTCATGTCCGCAATGACGACCGTCTCGGCCGTGATCTTCCTGTATGGGCCCGACACCAAGCCCGCCTCGGTCGCGGTGGTGCATATGGATGAGACGGGGCAGGTCTCGGCCGCCGCCGCCATGGCCGTGGTGCTGCTGGGGCTGAATCTGGCGGTCAAACTGGCGCAGCTGGGGCTGGGAGCCGCGCTGGGGCGGGGGATGCAGAGGTGGCGGCGGCGCTAGGCGCGCCGCCGCGCCGCCTCAGCGTTCGTAGAGCAGCCGCGCCCGCATCGTGCCCGGCAGGGCGCGCAGCTCCTCCAGGATCGCCTGGCTGTCGCGCGTCGCGCCCGCATCCACCACCACGTAGCCAACCTCGCCATCAGTCTGCAGGTACTGGCCGGCGATGTTCACGCCGCGCCGGGCGAAGATGGTGTTGATCCCGTTCATGATGCCCGGGACATTGTGGTGCACGTGCATGAAGCGCACGCCGGTGGCCTGCGTCGGCAGCGCCACCTGCGGGAAGTTCACCGCACCCATGGTGGCCCCGGTGTCGGAGTAGTCCACCAGCTTGCCGGCCACTTCCTCACCGATGCGGGCCTGGGCTTCCTCGGTGCTGCCGCCGATATGCGGCGTCAGGATCACGTTCTCGATGCCCTGCAGCGGCGTCACGAAGGGGTCGCCGTTGCGGGCGGGCTCCTCGGGGAAGACGTCCACGGCGGCACCGGCCAGATGGCCGCTGCGCAGCGCGTCCGCCAGGGCCTTCAGGTCCACCACCGTGCCGCGGGCGTTGTTGATGAAGATCGCGCCGGGGCGCATCTTCGCCAGCTGCTCGGCGCCGATCATGCCCATGGTGGAGGGTGTCTCGGGCACATGCAGCGTCACGATGTCCGACCACATCAGCAGCTCGTCCAGCGAGTTGCAGCGGCTGGCATTGCCGTGCGGCAGCTTGGCCTGGGTGTCGAAGAACAGCACCCGCATGCCGAAGGCCTCGGCCAGCACCGACAGCTGGCTGCCGATGCTGCCATAGCCCACGATGCCCAGCGTGCGACCGCGCACCTCATGGAAGCCGTCGGCCGTCTTGGCCCAGATGCCGGCATGAGCGGCCACCGATTTCGGGAACACGCCGCGCAGCAGGGTGATGATCTCGCCCATCACCAGCTCCGCCACCGAACGGGTGTTGGAGAAGGGGGCGTTGAACACCACCACGCCGCGCTCGCGCGCCGCGGCCAGGTCCACCTGGTTGGTGCCGATGCAGAAACAGCCGATGGAGATCAGCCGGTCGGCCGCCTCCAGCACATCGGCGGTCACCTGGGTGCGGCTGCGGATGCCCAGGATATGGACACCCTTCAGCGCCTCCTTCAGCGCCTCCCCATCCAGCGCCTTCTTCAGGCGCGTGACGGTGGCATAGCCGTTCTGCTCGAAGAAGGAGACGGCCGTATCGTTGATGCCTTCCAGCAGCAGGATACGGATGCGGTCCTTGGACAGGGAAAGAAGCTCGCTCATGGGGCGCTCTTGCTGCCAGAACGGGCATCGTGCAAGCCCCGGAACGGAATGGCTGCCCCCGCAAGCCGTGGGGCTTGCGGGAAGGCGCGCCCGGCCTAGCCTTCGATGTTGCCCCGGCTGCCCTGGATCATCGACAGGAACTCCTTCCGGGTGGAGTGATTCTCCCGGAAGGCACCCAGCATGCGGCTGGTCACCATGGTGACGCCGGGCTTGTGGATGCCGCGGGTGGTCATGCACTGGTGGGCGGCCTCGATCACCACGGCCACGCCCTTGGGCTGCAGCACGGTTTCGATCGTGTTGGCGATCTGGGCCGTCAGCTTCTCCTGGATCTGCAGGCGCTTGGCATAGGTCTCGACCACGCGCGCCAGCTTGGAGATGCCGACCACCCGGCCATTGGGCAGGTAGGCGACATGGGCCTTGCCGATGATGGGCACCATGTGGTGCTCGCAATGCGATTCCAGGCGGATGTCGCGCAGCACGACCATCTCGTCATAGCCGTCCGTCTCCTCGAAGGAGCGGGCGAGCATCTCGACCGGATCGTCGGCGTAGCCCTGGAAGAATTCCTCATAGGCCCGCACGACCCGGGCGGGGGTGTCCACCAGGCCTTCGCGGTCCGGGTCGTCACCGGCCCAGAGCAGCATGGTGCGCACGGCGGCCTCGGCCTCCGCGCGGGTGGGCCGCGCGATGGGGCCGGTGGAGAGGCGGTGCGGAGGCGTGACTTCGTTCATGGCCGCATGACAATCCCGCTGGGGCCTGTCCGCAAGGGGCTGGGCCCGCCCGTGGCGCGCCGGCGGGCCCTGTGCCGCGCCGTATCACCCCGGGAGTAATCACGAGATGGGGGCGGATCGCGTCTCCGCAACCCGCCCCCAACCGTATTTTCCGACTTATTGAGTCGGATTAGTCGCGCGCGGCGGCGCCCAGCTCGGCGGCCAGCTCGGCCTCCAGCGTGGGCTCTTCCTCACGCACCGGCTCTTCGCCGCGCGCCTGGCGCTCGGCTTCTTCCAGGCTGCGGGCGACGTTCACGATCACGGGGATATGCACCTCGGGGTGCAGTTCCACGCGCACGGTGGACAGGCCGAGCACCTTGATCGGCTCCACCAGCAGCACCTGCTGGCGGGTGATCGTCAGGCCGGCTTCCTTGGCGGCGTCGGCGATGTCGCGCGCGGAGACGGAACCGTAGAGGCCGCCGCTCTCACCCGCCTGGCGGATGAGGGTCACGGCGATGTTCTCCACGCGCTCGGCCACACGCTCGGCTTCCTCGCGGCGCTTCAGGTTCTGCGCCTCGAGCTGCGCGCGCTGGGCGGAGAACCGCTCCAGGTTTTCCTTGCTGGCGCGGATGGCCTTGCCACCGGGCAGCAGGAAGTTGCGCGCGTAACCGGGCTTCACCTTCACCAGGTCACCCATCTGGCCGAGCTTGTCGACCCGCTGCATCAGGATCAATTCGATCATTGTTAAGTTCTCCTAGGTCTGCGGCGGCGGCGAAGCGCGCCGCGCCCATTGTTCGTAAAGCCCCAGGCCCACCATCGCGGGCGCCATGATCTGCAGGAACAGCACCATCACCACGTAGAATGCCGCCAGCCACCACACATTCTGCCGCCGCAGCCGCCCATGCGCGCCGGCCACACCCATCAGGAAGAAGGGCAGCAGCAACAGCAGCAGCAGCGACAACGCCACGGCCCCACCCAGCACGGCTGCGGCCAGGGCCGCCGCCAGCACCAGCACCAGGTACCAGCCCGGCATCCGCGCGAAGGCGGTGGCCGGGTTGGGGCGCAGGGCCAGCCCGCGCCGGGCCAGGATACGCTGCGCGATGCCGGCGTTGGCCGACAGCGTCAGCGCCATCCAGAACCCCACCGCCGCCGCCTTCACCCGCACCACCGCCTGGACCATGCCGTCTGACAGCATGAGGCCCATGCGGGCGGAGCCTTGCTCCACGGCTTCGCGCATCACGGGCTCAAGCCCGCCGGACGGCGCGTACCAGGCAGCCAGGCACAGCAGCGCCGCCGCGGGGTACAACCCGAGCGACGCCAGGGGGAGCGACAGGCTCTGCCCATCGGGCCTGAGGAACAGGCTGACGAGCAGGGCGGCCGGCACCGCGAAGATGCCGAGGAAGATGAGCGTGGCCGCGATGTTGACCGAGACGGCCAGCACCACGGCGCCCACCCCCGCCGCGACCCAGGCCGGCGTGGTGCCGAACCCGAGGCCCGCGAGCAGGATGGGCAGTGGCGTGAACCACATCAGGACACTGCCCAGAGGCAGCCCCCGCGTGGCCCACATCAGCATCAGGGCCGCGACCAGCCCCGCGGCGGAACCCGCCAGCGCTGCCGGATTGTCGAAGCCCTTCATCATGGTGAACCCTGAGCCTTGGCCTGCTTAGTCGGCGATCACATACGGCAGCAGGGCCAGGAAACGCGCGCGCTTGATGGCCTGGGCCAGCTCACGCTGCTTCTTGGCGCTGACGGCCGTGATGCGGCTCGGCACGATCTTCCCCCGCTCGGAGAGGAAGCGGGACAGCAGACGCACGTCCTTGTAGTCGATCTTCGGCGCGTTGGGGCCGGAGAACGGGCAGGACTTCTTGCGGCGGTAGAAGGGCCGGCGGGCGCCCACGGCGGGGCGGCGGGCGGCGGGAACGAGCTGCGCGTCGTCGCTCATGGGGCTTACTCCTCGATCTCGGAAACGTCGAGCTCATCGCGCGAGCGGGCGCGGAACTCTTCGCGGTCGTCGCCACGGCCACGGCCGGAGGCGAAGCGGCCGGTGGGCTTGGGCCCACGGAAGCCGCGCTCGCGGTCGTCGCCGCGCTTGCTCAGGATCGCGCTGGGCTGGTCGTCGATCTCGTCGATGCGGATCGTCAGCGTGCGCAGCACGTCCTCATGCAGGGCGAGCTGGCGCTCCACTTCCTGCATGGTGGGGGCGGCGGTCTCGAGACCCAGCAGGGTGTAGTGGCCCTTGCGGTTCTTCTTCACGCGATAGGCCAGGGCGCGCAGGCCCCAGTACTCGCGCTTGCGAACCTCGCCGCCGGCCTCGGTGACCAGGGTCACGAGGGCGTCGGTGATGGTATCCACCTGTTGCTGCGAAACGTCATTGCGCGCGATGAACACGCACTCATACAACGGCATGTCTGCTCCCTTCGGATGAGCTCAGCCTGGCGTGCCCAACCATTGGACACAAATAGGCATAGCCGCGGCGCGCCAACGCCACGGCAGGGACGGGGGGCGTAAACACTGGATGCGCCCGGGCGTCAAGGCGGAAAGCGGCCTGGGGCGAGAAAGCCCGTCCGCCGCCTGCACGCACAGGTTGTATCGCCGATTCCGGCGTTCCCCCGGCCGCATCCCGCCGGTAGCGTCCGGCGCATGCAACGGGAAGGGGCCGCGCCATGGAATTCGGGCTGTTCGACCATATGGACCATGGCGCCGGCACCGTGGCCGAGGATTTCGAGCACCGTCTGCGCCTGGCCGAAGCCGGGGAGGCGCTGGGCTTCACCCGCTTCCACGCCACCGAGCACCACGGCACGCCGCTGTCCGTCGCGCCTTCGCCCAGCCTGCTGATGGCGGCCCTCGCCCAGCGCACGCGCCGGCTGCGCTTCGGGCCGCTGGTGTGGAACCTGCCGCTGTACAACCCGCTGCGCCTGGCGGAGGAGATCGCCATGCTCGACCAGATCTCCGGCGGGCGGCTGGAGATGGGGGTGGGGCGCGGGGCCTCACCCATCGAGCTGCGCCTGCACAACATAGCGCCCGAGGAAGCCGAGCCCCGCTTCGAGGAGGCGCTGGAACTGATCCTGCTGATCCTGCGCGGCGAGGGCGGGCAGGTGGATTTCTCCGGCCGCTTCTTTCGCGCCGAGGGGCTGCCGGTGGTGATCGGCCCGGTGCAGGCGCCGCACCCGCCGCTGTGGTATGGCGTGACGCGCGCCGCGACGGTGGCCCGCATCGCGCCCCGCCGCATGAACATCGTCACCAGCCACGACGCCACCGCCGCCCGCCCGATCACCGATGCCTATCGCGCCCTGCTGGCGCCAGGGCAGGCGGAGCCGCTGATGGGCATCAACCGCCATGCCGTGGTGGCGGAGAGCGACGCGGCGGCCCTGGCGCTGGGGCGGCGGGCCTATGCGGCCTGGCACCGCAGCTTCACGCATCTCTGGCGGCTGAAGGGCGGCGCGCCGCACACCCTGATGTTCCCGCCCGATTTCGACGCGCTGCTGGCCAGCGGCAAGGCGCTGGCGGGCAGCCCGGCCAGCGTGCGGGCGCAGCTGGCGGCGCAGATCCGCGATTCCGGCTGCAACTATGTGCTGGCGCGCTTCGCCTTCGGGGATATGCGGGCGGAGGAATCCCTTGCCTCCCAGGCGCTGTTCGCGCGGGAGGTGATGGGCGAGTTCGCCCCGCTCCATTGTAACGGGTGATAACGCTCATTCACCACGGCGATATCGTTCTTGATCTCGCACAAGGCCGGGCGAGGGTATCGAGACCAGTCTCCGCTCATCCGGCGGGGTGCCATAGGGGCATCTGCCGAAGCAGAATGGAGGCAGGTCATGGCCCTGCTCCCATCTTTCTCCCGCGATCCCCTGATGCCTGTCCGCATCATGCTGGGGCTGCTCTATCTACCGCACTGGTTTTACAAGATCCTGCGGATGGAAGCATCCGCCCGTTTCTTCGAGAGCGGCGGTTTCCATCCGGGGACGTTCTTTTTGTACGTCGCGCTGGTGATGGAGATCGCCTGCGCCATCGGCTTCATCTTCAACATCCAGACCAAGTGGTTGGGCCTCGTCTCCGCCGGGGTGATGGGTTTCGCGGGCATCGCCGTGTTCAACACGAAGGGCGTGGGCTGGCTGTGGAACCTGGGCGGTGTTGAGTACCTGTTCTTCTGGGGCTTCTGCTCGGTGGTCGTGGCCGCCGACGCCTGGCGGCGGGAATGGCAGGTCAACGGCAAGCTGAGCCTGTTCGGCACGCCCCGCTACGCCTGAACCATCTTTTGGGGGGCGTTCCCTTGGGGGGCGCCCCTGGTCTATTCCCGCCCCATGGCGAACCAGACCGACAGGCTTTCCATCAACGCGCAGCGGCTGCTCGGCCGCCTGCGCACTCTCGGCGATACGGGGCGGGATGGCGAAGGGCGCCTGACCCGCCTCGCGGCATCCGATACCGAAAAGGCCGGCCGGGACCTGCTGGCGGGCTGGATCGCCGCCGCCGGGCTGGAACTGGCGGTGGACCGCATCGGCAACATCTTCGGCATCTGGCGCGAGCCGGAGCAGGGAGATGCGGCGCCGGTCATGATGGGCTCCCACATCGACACCGTGATCAATGCCGGCATCTATGATGGCTGTTACGGCGTGCTGTCGGGGCTGGAGGTGATCGAGACCCTAAGGGAAGCCGGCATCCGGCCCGCGCGCCCCCTGGTGGTCGTGGCCTTCACCAATGAGGAGGGCGTGCGCTACGCCCCGGACATGCTGGGCTCCCTGGCCTATGTCGGCGGCCTGCCGCTGGAACAGGCGCTGGCCACCCCTGGCGTGGACGGCTCGGTGCTGGGCGAGGAGCTGTCCCGCATCGGCTATGCCGGCGAGCGGGAGCTCGGCTTCCTGCGCCCCCACGCCTATCTGGAACTGCACATCGAGCAGGGCCCGGTGCTGGAGCGCGAGGGGCTGCCGATCGGCGCCGTCGAGACGGTGCAGGGCATTTCCTGGCAGCGCGTGACCATCGAGGGCACGGCCAACCACGCCGGCACCACCCCCATGTCCATGCGCCAGGATGCTGGCATGGCCGCCGCCCGCGTCATGCTGTTCCTTCGGGAGCACGCGACCGGCGGCAACGCGCCCACCGTGGCGACCGTGGGCTGCCTGGAGCTGGTGCCCAACGCGATCAACGTCATCCCCTCCCGCGCCACCTTTACCGTGGATCTGCGCGACCCGGACGAGGCGCGGCTGCAGGCCGCCGAAGCGGCGCTGGCCGCCTTCCTGGAGCATCTGGCCGCCACCGAGGGTTTCGTGATCTCCACCGACCGGCTGGCCCGCTTCGAGCCCGTGCCCTTCGACCAGGCACTGGTCGGCGCGGTGGAACAGGCCGCCGCTGGGCGCGGGCTGCGCAGCCGGCGCATGACCTCCGGCGCGGGGCACGACGCGCAGATGCTGGCGCGGATCTGCCCGGCCGCGATGATCTTCGTGCCGAGCCAGGGCGGGATCAGCCATAATCCGCGGGAGTTCACCCCGGAGGCGGAGCTGGTGGCGGGGGCGAATGTGCTGCTGGATGCGGTGAGGGAGGGGCTCCGCCCGATCAGATCCCCATCCACCCCCTGACCATTTCCGCGTCGCGCTCCAGTTCTTCCGCGCTGCCGGCCCAGACGGTGCGGCCTTTTTCCAGCACATGGTGCCGGTCGGCCAGGCGCTTCAGCGCGGTCAGGTTCTTGTCGATCACCAGGATCGCCAGCCCCTCTGCCTTCAGCGCGGCCAGGGTGGACCAGATTTCCGCGCGGATGACCGGCGCCAGCCCCTCGGTCGCCTCGTCCAGGATCAGCAGCCAGGGGTTGGTCATCAGCGCGCGGCCGATGGCCAGCATCTGCTGCTCCCCGCCCGAGAGCGTGCGCGCCAACTGGTTCTGCCGCTCACCCAGGCGCGGGAACAGGGCGAAGATGCGCGGCAGGGTCCAGGGGCTGGCGCGGTGGAAACGGTCGGCGGCGGTGGCGATCAGGTTCTCGCGCACGGTCAGGGTGGGGAAGACCATCCGCCCCTCCGGCACCAGGCCGATGCCGCGCTGGGCCACGCGCTCCGGCGGCAGGGCGGCGATGGGCTCGCCACGGAAGGTCAGGCTGCCCCCGCGCGCGGGGTTCAGCCCCATGATGGCGCGCACCGTGGTGGTCTTGCCCATGCCGTTGCGGCCGAGCAGCGTGGCCACCTGGCCCTCGCCGATGCTCAGGTTCACGTCGAACAGGACTTGGGACGGGCCGTAGCCAGCCTCAAGGCCCAGCGCCTGCAGCATCACGCACCCTCCTCGGCCAGATAGGCTTCCTGCACGGCGGGGTTGGCACGGATCTCGGCCGCCGTGCCGGTGGCGATGGCGCGGCCATAGACCAGCACGGTGATGCGGTCCGCGAGCGCGAAGACGGCGTCCATGTCGTGTTCCACCAGCAGCATCGCGGGGCCGCCCTTCAGCGCGCGCAGCGTGTCGGTCATGCGGATGCTCTCGCTGGCGCCGAGCCCGGCCATGGGCTCGTCCAGCAGCAGCAGGCGGGGGGCGCCCGCCAGCACCATGGCCAGTTCCAGCACCTTG
Organism: Rhodovarius lipocyclicus; assembly: GCF_009900765.1. Lineage (GTDB taxonomy): Bacteria > Pseudomonadota > Alphaproteobacteria > Acetobacterales > Acetobacteraceae > Rhodovarius > Rhodovarius lipocyclicus. The sequence goes on along the minus strand of NZ_JAAABL010000035.1, from coordinate 26,713 downwards.
CGTTCCCCGGCGGACATGTCGGCCACGCGGGCGGCGCGGCGGGGTTCGGGGAAGTCCACCTGGTCCAGCAGGGCGCGGGCGGGGGCCAGCAGCCGCTCGTCGCGGTCCGCGCGGCGCCAGAAGCGGAAGCTGTGGCCCGCATGCGCCTGCACGGCCAGCGCCACATTGGCCAGCGCCGTTTCCTCATCCAGCAACTGCACGATCTGGAAGGACCGGCCGAGCCCCATCTTCACCCGCGCGGGCACGGAGGCGCGCGTCACGTCCTGGCCCAGGAAGCGCACGGTGCCGGCATCGGGCGCGATCTCCCCCACCAGCTGGCCGATCAGGGTGGATTTGCCGGCGCCATTGGGGCCGATCAAGGCGTGGATCTCGCCGGGGCGCACATCCAGCGAGAGGTGATCGGTGGCCGTTAGCCCGCCAAAGCGCTTTACCAGACCCGCGATCTCCAGGATGGGTTCAGCCACGGCGCACCCCCAGCAGGCGGTTCACCAGCGCCATGATGCCGCCCCGCCCGAACAGCACCACCACCACCAGGATGGGGCCGAGGATGATGGCCCAATGCTCGGTCAGGCCGCCCAGGAAGAATTCCAGCCCCTGCAAGGCGATGGCACCCAGCACCGGCCCCAGCAGCGTGCCGATGCCGCCCAGGATCACCACCACCATGATCTCGCCGGACTTCTGCCAGCTCATGATATCGGGCGAGACGAAGCGCATGTAATTGGCCATCAGCGCGCCCGCCGCACCCGCGCCCATGCCCGCGATGACGAAGGCCGCCAGCTTGTAGGGATAGGGCGAGATGCCGATGGCGCGCATCCGGCGCTCATTCTGGCGGATGCCCTCCAGCACGCGGCCGAAGCGGCTGCCGACGATGCGCCATTGCAGGAACAGCCAGGCGCAGAGCACCCCCAGCACCAGCCAGTACAGCTGGTCGATGTCGCGCAGATCGAGCCCCGGCACGGCGTTGCGCCGGCGGATGGTCATGCCGTCATCGCCGCCATAGGCCTTGAGGCCCACGAACAGGAAGAACAGCATCTGCGCGAAGGCCAGCGTGATCATGATGAACTGCACGCCGGAAGTGCGCAGCGACAGCGCCCCGATCACGGCGGCCGCCAGCCCGGCCATCAGCATCGCGGCGGGCAGGGTGATCAGCAGTTGGTCGGTGCCGGGGATGAGGCCGAAGATCGGCTCCTGCTGGCGGAAATGCTCCCACAATATGCCCACCGTATAGGCGCCGATCCCGTAATAGGCAGCATGGCCGAAGCTGATCATGCCGCCATGGCCGATGATCAGGTTCAGCGAGGACGCCGCGAAGGCCAGGCACAGGATGGAGGTGGCCACCCCTGTGCCGCCCGGCAGGTCGAGCGCGCGCATGAGAAAGGGCAGGGCGACGGCCGCCGCGAACAGGATGGCGAGGGCGATCTTCTCACGCATGGGCGGGGAAGATCCCGCGCGGCTTGATCAGCAGCACCAGCGCCATCAGCACATAGACCCCCATGGAGGACAGCGCGGCCCCCAGCGCATCGGCCTGGCTGGCATCCAGCACGCCGCGCAGCAGCCCGGGCACGAAGCCGCGCAGCAGCGTATCGACCACACCCACCAGCAGCGCCCCGAACAGCGCGCCGCGCACGGAGCCGATGCCCCCGATCACCACCACCACGAAGGTCTGGATCAGGATCTGCTCACCCATGCCGACCTGCACATTGAAGACGGGCCCGGCCATGATGCCCGCGAGCCCCGCCAGCAGTGCCCCCAGCCCGAACACCAGCGTGTAGAGCAGCCGGATATCGACCCCCAGCGCCCGCACCATCTCCCGATGCGTGGCCCCCGCGCGCACCAGCATGCCGATGCGCGTGCGCTGGATCAGCAAGTATAGCCCGCCCGCCACCGCGAGGCCCACCGCGATGATCAGCAGCCGGTAGGACGGGTAGGGCACGCCGGGGATGATCTCGACCGAGCCGGTGAACCAGGCGGGCAGGGCCACGAAGCGCGGCTGGCGGCCGAACAGCAGCACCATCAGCTGGTTGAAGAACAGGATCAGCCCAAAGGTCGCCAGCACCTGGTCCAGATGGTCGCGCGCGTATAATCGCCGCAGCACCACCAGCTCCATCACCATGCCGGTCACACCCGCGGCCAGCAGCCCGCCCAGCAGCGCCAGCCACCAGCTGCCGGTGGCCTGCGCCACCACGGCGGCGCCGAAGGCCCCCACCATGTACAGCGACCCATGGGCGAGGTTGATCACGCCCATGATCCCGAACACCAGCGTCAGCCCGGCGGCCAGCAGGAACAGCATGACGCCGAGCTGGAGGCCGTTCAGCAACTGCTCAGCGAGGAGCGCCATGCCGGGGTCTTACAGGCGGCACTGGGCGGCGTAGCTGTCGCCCTCATTCTCCAGGATCTTGGATTTGGTGACGAGCGCCAGCGTGCCGGCCACCCGCTCCACCTTCAGCGCGTACCAATCCTGCACCGGGTGCTGGTTGGGGCCGAAGGCGAACTTGCCGCGCGTCGAGACGAAATCCGCCTTCAGCATCGCGGTGCGGAAGGCCGCGGGGTCGATGCTGCCGCGCGTCTGGCGCAGCGCGGCGCCGATCGCCAGCGCCGTGTCATAGCCCTGCTGCGCGTAATAGGTGGGCAGCCGGTTGTACTTGGCGCGGAAGGCCGCGACGAAGGCCTGGCTCGCGGGGTTCTGGAAATCGCTGTTCCAGTGGCTGGTCAGGTTCACCCCCTCCGCCGCGTCGCCCACGGCGGCCAGCGTCGTGCTGTCCATCGAGGGGTTGGGCACGCATTGCGGGATGGTGCTCAGCAGCCCGGCCTGGGCGTATTGCCGCAGGAAGCCGATGCCCAGCCCCCCCGGGTGGAACTGGAACACCGCATCCGGCCGGGCGGCGCGGATCTGCGCGAGTTCGGCCGCGTAGTCGGTCTGGTCCAGGCGGGTATAGACCTCCTGCACCACCTCGCCGCCGAACTTGCGCTTGAAGCCGGTCAGCGCGTCGCGGCCCGCCTGGTAGTTCGGCGCCAGGATGAACATGCGCTTGTAGCCCAGCGTGTTGGCCAGCACGCCCGCCGTCTCGTGCAGCGTGTCGTTCTGCCAGGCCATGGTGTAGTAGTTGCGGTGGCACTCCCGCCCCGCGAAATTGCTGGGCGCCGCGTTGGGCGAGACATAGATGCCGTCCGCATCCAGCACGTCCGGCGCCACCGTGCCCAGCACGTTGCTGAACACCACGCCGGTCATCAGGCGGATGCGTTCATTGCGCAGGAAGCGCTCGGCGATGGACTTGCCCTGGCCCGGGCGCAGCGCGTCATCCTCGACCAGCACCTGCACATTGATGCCGCCGAGCTTGCCCTGCTCCTGCTCCACCGCCAGCTGGAAGGCATCGCGGATATCGGCGCCCAGATAGCCGCCGGGGCCCGAGAGAGTGGTGATCATGCCGATCTTGACCGGCGCGCCCTGCGCATAAGCCGGCGCCGCCAGCACCGAGGTCAGGCCGGCCGAAGCCGCCAGGAATCCACGCCTTTGCATCGGTTCACTCTCCCGGAATGATTGAAGCCTAAAATATTCTAGTCATGGCCCATGATGGACGTCGAGACATGAAACAAGGTCCGGCGGCTTCCCTCAAGCGGGCAGGCCGGGGCAGGGGGCGGGTGACTGCATTCCTGGGGGCAAATTGCCGTATTTGAGGCAGATCGCCGTGGGCAGGCAGGCGGAACGAGAGGGCTCTGCCCTCTCGCGCTCTCCCGCCAGGAGCCGAAAGGCCCCTGGACCCCAACCGTTTGGCGCCTCACCTTGATAGGCCCGTTGCCATTTTCATCATAAAAATCAAGCAGAACCACCTTGGCAGGACCAGCACCAAACTCCTGGGGGCCAGGGGCCTTTCGGCTCCTGGCGGGGGTCCAGGGGGCGGCGCCCCCTGGCCTTTTCGCTACCGCTTCCCCGCCATCTGCTTGTTCTCCAACCGCGACAGCACCCGCACCAGCGGCCACAGCAGGATGAAATAGGCCACCGCCGCCGCCATGATGGGGGTCGCGTTATAGGTCACGCTCTGCGCCTGCCGTGCCTGGAACAGCAGTTCCGGCAGGGCCACCACGCTGGCGATGGAGGTCAGCTTCACCACCTCCAGCGTGTTGGAGACGAGGTCCGGCAGCACGTTGCGGATGGCCTGCGGCAGCACCACCAGCCGCATGGTGTGGTAGCGCGACAGGCCGAGGGCGCGGGCGGCCTCCGCCTGGCCGGCCGGCACGCTTTCGATGCCGGCGCGGATGATCTCGCCGTAATAGGCCCCGGTGTTGAGGAAGAAGCCGATCGCCACCGCCTGCCAGGCATTCACCTCCAGCCCCGCGAAGGGCAGGCCGGCATAGACGAAGACCAGCAGCACCAGCGGCGGCAGGGCGCGGAACAGGTCCACCCAGGCCGCGATGGGCAGCCGCAGCCAAGGGTTGCGGATGGTGGAGGCGATGCCGAGGATGATGCCCCCCGCGATGCCGATCGGCACCACCATGGCCGAGAGCAGCAGCGTCTGGAGCAGCCCCTGGATCAGGATGGGGGAGGCTTCGCGCAGGATCTCCAGCGAGAAGAAGCCGTCGATGAAATCCTGCATGGTCAGCGTTTCCACGCGAAGCGCGTTTCGATCCAGCGGCCGGCGAGCACCACGGGAATGAACAGCGCGAGATAGGCCGCGGCCGCCATCGTCAGCGGCGTCGCGTTGAAGGAATGCGAGACGGCCGATTGCGCCGCGCCCAAAATCTCCGGCACCGCGACGACGGAGGCGAGTGCGGTGCCCTTGGTGATGGCGATGGTGCGGTTGACCAGCGGCGGCACCACCATGCGGATGGCCTGGGGCAGCACCACCAGGAAGAAGGTGACGAGGAAGCCGAGGCCGAGGGAGCGCGATGCCTCCCACTGGCCCTTGGGCACGGAGGTGATGCCGGCCCAGAACACTTCCTCGGCGAAGGCCGCGAGGATGAGGGAGAGGGCGAGCCAGGCCGCCCAGAACCCGTCCAGCTGGATGTCGATGGCGGGCAGGCCGAAGAAGATCAGCACGATCACGACCAGCGGCGGCAGGGCGCGGAACAGGTCGACGATGAAGATGATGGCCCAGTTCAGCACCCGCACGCCCATGGCGCGCAGCACCGCGAGGCCGAGCCCCGCCGCCAGCCCCGCCACGATCACGGCGATGGCCAGCAGCACGGTCACGCCCATGCCGTCCAGGATCTTGGGCGCCCATTGCGCCGCGATCCGGGCATTGAAGAAATTATCGAGGAAACGGTCGAGGTTGGTCATGCAAATGAACAGGGCGCCGTTTCCGGCGCCCTTCTATTCTCAGCCGCAGGTCGGGTTCTGCGGGGTGGGATCATAGCCCGGCATGTCCGGCGGGCCATAGCCCGGGAACTCGATCACCTCGGCCTGATCGGGGCCGGGGCGGTTGCCGAACCAGCGTTCGGAAAGGCGGGCCACCGTGCCGTCGCGCTTCATGCAGACCAGCACATCCTCCACCTGGCGGCGCAGGGCGGTGGCTTCACGCGGGAAGGGGCTGCCCCAATGCAGGCGGGTGCCCGGCAGCACGTAGTCGGCCACATATTGCGGGCTGCGGCTGGCGGTGTAGCGCACCACGGTGTTCCCCGCGAGGTTGGCGCGCGCCCGGCCCTGGATCACGGCCTGGGCCGCGTCGGCCTGGCTGTCGAACACCAGCGGCGTCAGGTTCAGGCGCTCGCGGTTCGCGTTCACCCAGTTCTCGTAGGGCGTGCCCTTGTTGACCGAGACGGTGGCGCCGCGCAGGTCTTCCTCGGTGCGGATGGGCTGGCTGCCGCGGCGGATACCGAATTGCAGCTCCGTCCACAGATAGCCCTCGGTGAACAGCAGCTGTTCCGCGCGTTCGCGCGTGACGGTCACGGGGGCGCAGAGGAAATCGTAGCGCCCGGCGTTCATCGCCGGGATCAGCCCCGCGAAATTCGCGCTGTCCACCACCAGCTCACGGCCCATGCGGCGCGCGACTTCGCGGAACAGGTCGATCTGGAAGCCCTGCACGCCGCCCGACAGGGCGGGGAAGGCGTGGGGGGCGAAGGTGCCGTCCACCGCGCAGCGCAGCGGCGGCTGGGCCGTCTGCGCCTGGACGGGGGGCGAAAGGAAGGGCAGGGCCGAAAGGGCGGCCGCCAGCAGCAGGCGTTTCATGTGTGGCATTCCCCGGGCAAGAACCGAAAGTCAGACGCCGATGATCGGGGAAGGGGGGCCGTGGCGCAATGCCATGAAATGGCCTTTTCCTCGGCGGCTTCCTGCCGCCTCGCCCAGCCATGGTGCAGGGCGAAAGGAAGATTGCCATGTTGCAGCGCATTGGCCTGGCCCTGGTGGGCACGGGCCTGGCCTTGATCCTGATGGTGGTGGCGGTGCTGATGACGGACGGGCTGACCCCCGGCCGGATCGCGCCGCTCTATGCCGCCCTGACGGCGGCGGGCGCGGGGCTGGCCCTGGTGCTGGGGCTGCGGCTGCTGGAACGCGGCCGCGACCAGCACAGCCTGTATTGAGTTAGCGGGCCGCGCGGTCCGGCACGGTCGGCGCGCCCTGGCGGGCGCATTCGGCAGCCAGCTGGTCGCGGCGGAACTGCCGGCCCAGCTGGTCGATCTGGCTGCGCATGCCCGATGCCGCGGCATCCGTGCCCACGCGCACGCCGCGCTCGTCCTCACGCATCAGCTGGCCGCGGTCCTGGCGTTCCAGCACCCGATTCGCTTGCTCCCGGCAGCTGGCCAGATAGGCGCTGCGGTCGCGGTTGGTGCTGCCCACATCGCCGCTGCCGCCGGAGGCCGCGAAATTCGGCCCGGCGCAGGCGGCCAGGGCGACAGGGAGCGTCAGGGCGAGAACGGCACGGATCATCATGCGATCATAGGTGGTGGCGCGGCGCCTGTCGAATGCCCCCGGCACAGAATTACGCGCCGCAACATGACCGCTCTCAGCCTGTGGCACGGATCGAGGCACCCAGCAGCCGCACCAGCCCCGTGGGGCCCAGCGCGTCGCGCATCGCCTCCCGCAGCAGGCGCACGTCGCGGATGCGGCCGAAGCTGGGGCGGTGATACAGTGACAGGGTGCGGCCCGGCTCCTCGCCGCCCTGCAGGCGGCGATAGGCCACCATGTCATCCAGCAGCGCGCCCACCGCCACCGCCAGGCGCGGCATCAGCGAGCAGCCGATGCTGGCCCCCACCATCTGGCGCAGGGTCTCCAGGCTCGAGGCCTGCAGCACGTCGCCCGGGCGGGTGCCGCGGTCGCGGGCGGGGCAGATGCCCAGCACCTGGTCGCGCAGGCAATGCCCGTCATTCAGCAGGATCAGCTCCTGGGCATGGATGTCGGCCAGCGTGACCCTGTCCACCGTGGCCAGCGCGTGGTCGCGCGGCACGGCCAGCACGAAGGTCTCGAAGAAGACCGGCAGCTCCGTCAGGTCCGAATCCTTGACAGGGCCGGAGGCCAGCACGGCATCCAGCTGCCCCTGTTCCAGCTGGGTCAGCAGCTGCCAGGTCAGCCCCTCCGTGATCAGCAGCCGCAGCTTGGGGTAGGCATCGCGCAGCGGCTTCAGCAGCAGCGGCAGCAGATAGGGGCCGAGGGTGGAGATCACCCCCAGGCGGAAATTGCCCGACAGCGGCTCGCCTCCGGCCTGGGCCAGTTCCAGCAGCCGCCGGCTCTCGCCCAGGATGATCCGTGCCTGGGAGACCACCTGCTGGCCGCGTTCGGTCAGCAGCACCTGGCGGGGCGCGCGCTCGAAGATATCGAAGCCGAGCCAGTCCTCCAGCTTGCGTATTTGTGCCGACAGGGTGGGCTGGCTGACCGAGCACGCCTGGGCCGCGCGGCCGAAATGTAGGTTTTCCGCCACCGCGACCACATATTCCAGGTCACGCAGCGACAGGCCGGAGACGTTCATCGTCCAACTCCCAGAAGTACAATGTCGCCGGGGTTGAGGGCGCCGCGCACCTCGATCCCGTCGGGGGTGGCGATGCCGATGGTCACCGGCACCTCCCGCACCGCGCCGCCCTGGCGCAGGCGCACGAAACGCCCCGCCGGGCCCTCCTGCACCGCCTCGGCGGGCAGTACGATCGCGGCGGGGTTGTCGTGGGTGATGATGGACAGGTTGGCGGACATGCCCACCGCCAGGCGCGGCCGCTGCTCGGGGGTGATGCCCTCGATCACCACCGTCACCGCGAAGCTCGGCAGGCCGGAGCGGCTGCCGCCCTCGGAGGAGGCCTGGGCCGCGATGCTGGCCACCCGGCCGCGCAGGGTGAGTTCGCTGAAGGCATCGCCCGTGACCTCCACCGGCTGGTCCAGGCGCAGCTTGGTCACGTCGATCTCATCGACCATGGCGCGCACCTGGAAGGTTTCCAGGTCGCCGATGGTGAACACGGTCTGGCCGCGCTGCACCCGGCTGCCGACCTCCACCGTCTGCGGCCGGCCGCCGCCCGGCGGGTCCGGCGGCAGCAGCACGACGCCGGAGACCGGGGCCGAGACGGCGGCCTGGGCGATATCCTGCTCCAGCTCCCGCACCTTGGTCTCGGCATTGGCCAGTTCGAATTCGGCGATGCGCAGATGTTCGCTGTCGCCCCGGGCCAGGGTGGAATCGAGGTCCTGCCGCGCGGCCTGCATCTGCAACAGCTGGTTGCGCTGCTGCTGCACCAGGTTGCGGTGTTCCTCGGCGGGGATGATGCCGCGCGCCAGCAGCGTGGCCGATTGGCCCACCCGGGTGCGCAGGTCGCCCGCCTCCATTTCCGCGGCGGCCAGCGCGCGGCGGGCGCGCGCGGCCTCGAAGCCATTGGCCCAGCCGCGCAGCTCCTCCACCCGCTGGCGGGCACGGATCTCGGCGCTGCGGGCCTCGCGCAGGCGCACTTCGGTCTCGCCGGTGTCCAGCACCAGCAGGGGCTCGCCGCGCTGCACCGCGCCGCCGTAGCGGAAGCTGCGGCTGCGCACGAGCCCGTCGAAGGGCCCCACCACATTCACCAACTGCCCGGCATCCAGCGCGCCGACCACCGCGATGCGGGAGGTGACGGGGCGCGGCGCCACCACCACGCTGTCGGCCATCATCGCCGGGCCGGAGGACGGGAACAGGTCCACCCCCGTGTTCTTCCAGGCATAGAGCCCGGCGGCCAGGAACAGCAGGAACACGCCGCCGGTGGCCACCGTGCGGGCCATCTGGATGCGCCGGCCGGTGGTGCGCATCTGCTCATGGGCCGCCTCCAACTCCCGGAAGGCGGTTTGCAGTTGGGCGTTCTGCTCGCGCAGCTGGGCGGCCAGGGCCTGCTCGGCCTGGGCCAGGCGTTCCAGCTCCGTCACGTCGGTGAAGCTGGCGGTCAGCACCAGCCGGCCGGCATCGGGGCCCTGGGTCAGCCGGTGGGCGCGGCTGCGCACCGCCAGCCGCCGCGCGCCATAGGCCACGCTGCCGCCCGCCTCGGCCTCGCCGGCCACGGGGGCCAGCACGGCATCCAGGAAAGCATCGCCGCTGCCATCCTCGGGCAGCAGCGCGTGCAGGCTGGCGCCGATGGCCTCGGCGGGTTCCAGCCCCAGCAGCCGCGCGCCGGCCGGGTTCAGGGTGCGGATGCGCCCATCGGCGCTGACCGTCAGCACCCCGTCCGCCAGGCCCTCCAGCGTCGCGTGGTCCAGCGCCTGCCTCTCGGTGGCGGCGGTCAGTTCCGGTTGAGGCTGATCTGCCATGTCTCCAGCGTGGTGCCGAGCACCTGATCGAGCGAAGTGAGCGCGTTCTGATAGGCGATGACGGCCGAGAGTTCCTGGCTCTCGGCCTGTTGCAGCGAGGTCTGGAACGACACCACCTGGAAGTTGGAGGACCGCCCGGCCTGCAGCTTGATCAGCTCCGCCTGCAATTGCTGCCGGGCCAGTTCGCGGGCGCGGCGGGCGAGTTCGGCCTGGCGGCGCTGGGCCTCCACGCCGCGCGCCGCGTCCTCCACCTGCTGGCGCACCCGGGCGCGGGCGGCGTCGGCGGCGATCTGGCTCTGGCGCAGGGCGATGGTGGCGTTCACCTCCGCCTGTTCGCGCGTCAGGGTGCCGATGGGGATGTTCACCACCAGCCCCACATTGAAATCCGACCGCACCCGGCCGAGCGCCGCCACCGTGTCCAGATAGCCCGCGCGGCTGGCCTGGGGCCCGGCGCCCGCCAGCAGCGAGACATCCCACAGCCGCTGGTTGCGCGCGACATCGAGGTTGATGCGCCCGATCTCGATCGCCAGCAGGGATTGCAGGAAGCTCGGTTGCTGATCGAGCGCCACGGCCAGGGCGCGTTCGGTCGTGACCTCCACGCTGGGGGCGGCCGGGCGTTCCACCGCCCAGACACGGCTCGACTGGTCCACGCCCATCAGCGTCAGCAGCGCCAGGCGCGCGCTCTCCCGCCCGTTGCGGGCGGAGACAACGCCGAGTTCCTGCTGGGCGATCGCGGCCTCGGACTGCACCAGCTCCACCTGCGCCAGGCGGCCGGCCGCGATCAGGGCGCGGTTCACCTCCAGCAATTCGCGGGCGCGCAGCAGCGCCTCATCGGCGATGCGCAGCTGTTCCTGGCCCTGCACCAGCGCGCGATAGGCCTGGATGATGCCGGTGATCTGGTCGATCACGCTGCCCTTCAGGCGCAGCTGGTTGTTGCGTTCCTGGATGCGGGCGATGCGGATGGGCGCCATGGCGTAGTCGATGCCGCCCCCCGCCAGCAGCGGCTGCACCACCTGGAAGGAGAGCTGGGAGAAGCTGCTGTCGGGCTGCCCCCGGGTCGAGACATTGTTGTTCGCCCAGCCGAAGGTGAAGCGCGCGCCGGTCGGCACATCCCAGGTCACGACCGGGCCCACGGTGGTGGCGCGGCTGGTGACACCCGCCGTGCGGGCGTAGCTGGTGTTGATCCCCACATCCAGCCGGGGGGTGAAGGCGCGCTCGGCCACGCGCAGGGAGAACCGGTCGGCGATGCGCTGCTGGAACTCGCTGCGGATGGCCCGGTTGTCCCGCAGGCCCAGATAGACGGCCTCCACCAGCGTCAGCGGCACATGGCCGGCGGGGATGGCGGAGCGCGGGGCGGCGGAAGCGGTGGGGGCGGCACGCTCCCCCCGGCGCTGCTGCGCCATGGCGGGGGGTGCCGCCATCAGCAGCGCCGCCAGCGTTCCCGCGGTCATGACACGCCAGTGCTTCACAATTCCGTTCCCAGGCCTGTTTCCCATTGTCATCAGCAAGCGTGGCCGCACAAGCGCCGATGGCCTATCGTCGCGGCATGTCCCGCTCTATCGCGCTGATTTCCGTCTGCTGTGCCATCCTGGCGGGATGCGGCACGCCCGCCGAGCTGCGCGCCCCGGTGGGCAGCGCCACCATGCCGGAGCCCGCCTCGCTGGCCGCCGGCGCCCCCCTGCCGGCCCCGGGGCTGGAGGTGGTGCGCCTGACCGGCGGGCCAGCCATCGCCATGCCGCCCGTCAGCGAGACGGCCCCCGCTATTCCGTCCGCAACGCCACGATCGGATCGAGGCGCGACGCCATGACCGCCGGGTAGAAGCCGAAGAACACCCCCACCGCCACCGACACCCCGGCGCCGACCGGGATCGCCTCCGGCGACAGGGAGAAGGCCCAGCCGGACATCCGCGCGAAGGCCAGCGCCCCCGCCACCCCCAGCCCGATGCCCAGCACGCCGCCCAGCACCGACAGGGTCGCGGCCTCGGCCAGGAACAGGGTGCTGATATCGCGCCGCCGCGCGCCGATCGCCAGCCGCAGCCCGATCTCCCGCCGGCGTTCCTGGATGGAGACGAGCATGATGTTCATCACCCCCACCCCGCCCAGCACCAGCGCGATGCTGCCCACCGCCCCCAGCAGCAGGGTGAACAGCCGCATCTGCCCCTGCATGCCCGCGATCAGCGCCCGCGCGCTCTGCACCTGCACCGACTGCTCGCGCATCGCGGGGGCGAGGGCCGCGCGGATGCGCTCGGCCGCGGCGTCGGCATCGGCCTCCGGCGCCAGCCGCGCCACCGCCCAGGACAATTGCGGCGAGGATATCACCCGCCGCGCATTGGCCAGCGAGAAGAACAGCGCCTGGTTGGCGTCGGCCGGCATCATCGGGCTTTGCAGGCTTTCGGCCAGCACGCCGATCACGGTGAACACATACCGCCCCACCCGGATCTGCGAGCCCACCCGCACCCGGGCATAGGGGGTGGACAACTCCCGCGCCATGCCCGCGCCCAGCACCACGAAGGGTTCGAACCGGTCATGCCGGCTCAGGAACCGCCCCTCCGCCAGGGTGAGCCGCGCCACCGCCGCGAACTGCTCCGTCACGCCCAGGAAGGTGCCGGAGCGCACCTGCCCCTCATGCCCCGCATTGCCGCCGCCCAGGATGAAAGGTGCGATCTGGCGCACCTCCGGCAGGGTCCGCGGCAATTCCTCCAGCACCGCCTGGGGCAGGGTGCCGAGGCCGTTCGCGCTCTCGGCGCGCAGCAGCAGGGTGTCGGTGCCCATCTGGCGGAACTGGCGCAGCGTCTCATTCCGCGCGATGCCGCCCACGGCCAGCATGGCGATCACCGCGCCCGCCCCCACCATGATGCCCACCAGCGCCAGAATCGAGCGCTGGCGCGAGGCCAGCAGATTGCCCACCGCCTCCAGCATCACCTGTTTCAGCATGGCGCCGGCACCCGCGCGCTGTCATGCGCCAGGGCCCCGCCCTCCAGCACCAGCCGCCGGCGGCATTGCGCCGCTACGCCCGGGTCATGGGTGATGATCAGCACCAGCACGCCCAGCGCGGCATTCATCTCCAGGAACAGATCCATGATCTCCTGGCTCGTCGTGGGGTCCAGCGCACCCGTGGGCTCATCGGCCAGCAGCACCGCCGGCTCGCCCACCAGGGCCCTGGCGATCGCCACCCGCTGCCGTTGCCCGCCCGACAACTGCGGCGGGAAATGCTCCGTGCGGTGGGACAGGCCCACCCGCTCCAGCATCTCGCACGCGCGGCGCCGGGCCTCACCCTCCGCCACGCCGCGATACATCAACGGCAACGCCACATTCCGCCAGGCATTCAGCCGCGGCAGCAACAGATAGGACTGGAACACGAACCCGATCAGCCGGTTCCGCAGGCCCGACAACGCATCCGGCCGGGCCGCCAGGACATCCTCGCCCCTGATCCGGTACGCCCCCTCGCTCGGCCGGTCCAGCAAGCCGATGATGTTCATCAGCGTCGTCTTGCCGGAGCCCGAACCACCCATGATCGAGGCCATCTCGCCCGCCGCCAGCGTCAACGAAATGCCCCTCAGCACCTGCGTCTCCGCCGGGCCCACCCGGAAACTGCGCGAAATCGCCTCAAGCTCCAGCATGACACCAGGGTAGGGCCCGGCCCCCAGTGCCGCAACGGGGCGCGTGAGGGAGGCACTGGGCGGGGAAGGCGGCGTGCGAGAGGGGCTTTGCCCCCCTCGCGCTCCCCCCACCAAAGGCCGAAAGGCCCTTGGAACCCAATTATTTGGAAGTTGAGAGAGGGGGCTCCAAGCGCGCTTCGGGCTGGGAGGCCAGTCGCGCCCCCTCTCCCAACTTCCAAACTAAACTGATGGGGTCCAGGGGCCTTTCGGCTCCCCGGGGTGCGGGGCTTCGCCCCGCGGCTTTGGGCGGGAGAGCACGAGAGGGCAGAGCCCTCTCGTAGACCACCTCCCCGCTCAGCACCCCCTCACACGTCCCGCCGCGTCACAGGGTCCAGGCCGGGCCCAGGGGTTTCTTGCCGGCGCCTTGGGGGCTTTCGCGCACGAAGTTGGGCCAGGCGAGGCCGGTGATGCGGGGCCGCAGGTCGCGCAGCAGGGTGAGGGCTTGGTCGTCGGGCACGGCGAAGTGGGCGGTGCCGGGGGCGGGGTCCAGCGCGTGCAGGTAGTAGGGTTTGATGCGGTGGCGCAGCATGGTGCGGAACAGGGTTTCCAGGGCTTCCACGCTGTCGTTGACCCTGGCGAGCAGGACGGACTGGCCGAGCAGGGTCACGCCCTGGTCCGAGAGGGCGCGCAGGGCCGTGGTGGCTTCGAGGCCGAATTCCTGGGCGTGGTTGGCGTGGACGCAGAGGTAGAGGGGTTTGTCGCGCCGCAGCGTGGCGAGCATGGCCGGGTTCAGGCGCGCGGGGTCGGCCACGGGCACGCGGGTGTGGATGCGCAGCAGCTCGATATGGGGCAGGGCTTCCAGCCGGTCGAGCATGTGGCCCAGGCGGCGGGGCGAGAGCATGAGCGGGTCGCCGCCTGTGAGGATGGCCTCGCGGATGTCGGTGTTTTCGGCGAACCAGGCCAGGGCGGCTTCGAGTTCCGCCTCGGTCAGCAGGCCGCCATCGGGGCCGACATGTTCGCGGCGGAAGCAGAAGCGGCAATAGACCGGGCAGGCGAGCAGCGGCTTCAGCAGGGCGCGGTCCGGATAGCGGCGGACGACGCCCTTGATGGGGGTGAAGGGCGCGTCGGCGGTGGGGTCGTCCAGCTCGTGGGGGTGGGTGGTCAGTTCGGCGGCGCTGGGGATGTACTGGCGGGCGACCGGGTCATCGGGGGTGGCGATGCGCGCCTGCACGGCGGGGGTGACGGAGATGGCGTAGCGGGCCGAGAGCGCGTGCAGATCGGGCAGGGCCTCGGGGCTGACGAGGCCCTGGGCCAGCAGGTCATCGGGCGTGCGCAGGGTGCGGGACATGGTGTGGGGGCGTTACTCGCGCTAAGCGCTGGGGGCAATGGCGAACCCGAAGACATCCCCCGATTGGCACCCCGAGCGCCTGGCCGCGCGGCTGCCGTTTTTGCGCGCGCGGGCGGCGCTGAGCATGGCCACGCGGGCCTTCTTCCACGGCCGCGGCTATATGGAGGTGGAAACGCCCGCCCTGGTGCCGAGCCCGGGGGCGGAGGTGCATCTGATGGCCTTCGAGAGCCGCTACATCCCGCATCTGGGCCAGGGGCGGGAGCGGCGGCTGTTCCTGCGCACCAGCCCGGAGCTGGCGATCAAGCGGCTGCTGGCCGGCGGGGCGGGGCCGGTGTTCGAGCTGGCGCGGGTGTGGCGCAATGGAGAGGCGAGCGACCGCCATGCCCCCGAATTCACCATGCTGGAATGGTACCGGCCCGGCGCCCCGATGGCGGGGCTGATGGAGGAGACGGAGGCCTTCCTGCGCGCCGTCTGGCCCGGCTGCCCGGCGGCGCCCTTTGCGCGGCTGACGATGGCCGAGGCTTTCGCGCGGCATGTCGATGGGCTGGATATCCTGGCCACCATCCGCCCGGATGGCAGCGGGGACGCGGTGGCGTTGATCGAAGCCGCCCGGGCGCGCGGCCTGCCGGGCCCGGCGGACGAGGATTGGGAGAGCGCCTTCTTCCGCCTGTTGCTGGAGCGGATCGACCCGGCCCTGGGCGCGCACCCCACCTTCCTGACGCATTGGCCCGCGCCGCAGGCGGCGCTCGCCCGGCGTGACGCGGCGGACCCGCGCGCGGCGTTGCGGTTCGAGCTGTATGTGGACGGGCTGGAACTGGCCAATGCCTTCGAGGAACTGACCGACCCCGCCGAGCAGCGCCGGCGCCTGGTGGCCGACATGGCCGAGCGCGAGCGCCAGCACGGCCCCGCCGCCGCCTGGCCGGTGGATGAGGATTTCCTGGCCGCGCTGGAGCACGGCATGCCGCCGACCTCTGGCATCGCCATGGGGTTCGACCGGCTGGCGATGCTGGTCAGCGGCGCGCCGCGCATCGGCGACGTGCAGTGGCTGCCCTGGAGCGGTTAGGGCGTCTTGAAGAAGGCGGCGGCGGCGGCCAGCGAGCCCTTGCGGGCGATCATGGCGGCCTCCGCGCGGGTGATTTCGGCCTTCAGCGCCGCCAGGTGCTGCTCGAAATCCGCCATCGACCAGCCATCGTAGGTCCTGGGGGCCAGCGGGGCGTCGGGCTTCTGGCGAGGTTCGTCTTCCATGAATATTGTCTCCCGGTCCGAGATTCCACGGTCGCCTGGCTTTGACCACGGGCGCAACCATGAGTATAGCGTGCGCAGCGGTGGCGAAGTCTTCGCCTCCCCCCGTGTTCCCGCGTGCCGGCACGGGCCGCAGATTTCCTGCGCGGCGTCCGGCGCGCCGCTCAGGATGGATCGGTTCCCAATGGCTCAAGTGTTGATGCCGAAAGCCACCGCGGTGTGGCTGATCGAGAAGACCTCTCTGACCTTTGAGCAGGTGGCGGATTTCGTGGGCATGCACCCGCTGGAAGTCCAGGCCATTGCCGATGGCGAGGTGGCGCAGGGCATTGTGGGCTTCGACCCCGTCGCCTCCGGTCAGCTGACGCGCGAGGAAATCGAGCGCTGCGAGAAGGACTCGAACCGGCGTCTGGTGATGTCCCGCCCCTCGATCGAGCTGCCGAAGCCGAAGGGGAAGGGCGCGCGCTACACCCCGGTGTCCAAGCGCAACGACCGCCCGGACGGCATCGTGTGGCTGCTGCGCCATTACCCGCAGCTGTCCGACACCCAGCTGGGTAAGCTGCTGGGCACCACCAAGGACACCATCCAGAAGGTGCGCGACAAGACCCACTGGAACAGCGCGAACATCAAGCCGCGTGACCCCGTGATCCTGGGCCTGTGCACGCAGCAGCAGTTGAACAACGCGCTGCTGGAAGCGGGCGAGAAGCCCGGCGCCATCCCGCCCCCGGCCCCCGTGCCGGATGGCGAGGAGGAGGCGTAAGCCACCCCACCAGGCCGGCGCCCGCGAGGACGCCGGTTTTTTTCTTGACCGATGAGTGAATGTAATTCACTTATACATTGATGCAGCCCCTCCTCTCCGCCTCCCCCCTCGTCCAGATCCATGCCTTCGGCGCCATGGCCGCGCTGTTGCTGGGCGCCTGGCAGCTCGCCGCCCCGAAATACGGCCTGTCCCACCGTGCGCGCGGCTGGGCCTGGGTGGGGCTGATGGCGCTGGTCGCCCTCAGCAGCTTCGGCGTGCGCACCCATGGCGGGTTTTCCTGGATCCATATCCTATCGGTGCTGGTGCTGGCGCAGCTGCCCATCGCGGTGCTGCATATCCGCCGGGCCAGGGTGGGGCAGGGCAGGGCGCGGACGCATGCGCGCGCCATGGTGGGGCTGTTCGTCTTCGCGCTGATCGTGACCGGCGCCTTCACCCTGCTGCCCGGGCGGATCATGCATCAGGTGGTCTTCGGCGGGTAAGACTTGCTTCATTTTCTTGCATAGGTTGTGATGGCGCGGCCCGCCAAAACCGCTGGAAGCGCCATGACCCGTCACGCCAGACCCGCCAGACACGAGCCAGGCCCCGGTTTCGCGGATGCCTCTGGCCAATTGGCGCTGGAGACGGAGGCCCTGTTCTCCGTCCCGGAGGCCGAGCCGCCCCCGGGCCATCTCGGCCACCGCGCCCGCATGCGCCAGCGCCTGCTGACCGCTGGCCCAGACGCGCTGCTGGACCATGAGATGCTGGAGATGGTGCTGTTTCTGGCCCTGCCGCGCCGCGACACCAAGCCCATCGCGCGCGCCCTGCTGGCGCGATTCGGCGACTATCCCTCCGCCATCGCGGCCCCGGTGGAGGCCCTGCGCCAGGTCGAGGGGCTGGGCGAGGCCGGGGCCGCCGCGCTGAAGCTGGTGCATGGCGCGGCGCTGCGCCTGTCCACCGCCGGGGTGAAGCAGATGCAGGTGCTGAACAACTGGCAGCGCCTGATGGACCACCTGACCGCCGAGCTGGCGCGCGAGCCCATCGAACAGTTCCGCGTGATCTTCCTGGACAGCAAGAACCGCCTGATCGCCGATGAGGCCCAGGCGCGCGGCACCGTGAACCACACCCCGGTCTATCCGCGCGAAGTGGTGAAGCGCGCGCTGGAACTGAACGCCACCGCCTTGATTCTGGTGCACAATCACCCCTCGGGCGACCCCACCCCCAGCCGCGCCGACATCGAGATGACCGCGGATGTGCGCAACGCCGCCGACGCGCTGGGCATCGCGCTGCATGACCATGTGATCGTCGGCCGGGGCACCGTGCTCTCTTTCCGGCGCGAAGGTCTGATGTAACTCTGGGGGCATGAACGCAGCCAACCCCAATTCCGGCGAGGACGCCCGTCGCGTCCAGCGCCCTTCCAACGACCCCTTCCTGTTCCGCCCGCTGACCCTGCGTGGCGTCACGGCGCGCAACCGCATCATGCTGGCGCCGCTGTGCGAGTATTCCGCGACCGATGGCGTGGCCAATGACTGGCACCTGGTGCATCTGGGCGCGCGCGCCATCGGCGGCGCCGGCATCATCTGCACCGAGGCCACCCATGTCTCGCCCGAGGGCCGGATCACCCCGCATTGCCTGGGCCTGTGGAACGCGGCCCAGCGCGACGCCCTGGCCCGCGTCGTCGATTTCATCGTGGCCCATGGCGCCACGCCCGCCATCCAGATCTCCCATGCCGGGCGCAAGGCCTCCGTCGCGCGCCCGTGGGAGGGCGGCGGCCCGCTGAGCCCGGAGCAGGGCGGCTGGCAGACATTCGGCCCCTCCGCCCGGCCCTTCACCCAGGCCTATCCCACCCCCCAGGCGATGACCAAGGCCGATATCGCGCGCGTCACGGCCGATTTCGCCCATTCCGCCCGGCTGGCCCTGCAGGCCGGCTTCCAGATCGCGGAGCTGCACGGCGCCCATGGCTACCTGCTGCACCAGTTCCTCTCACCCCTGGTGAATGAGCGCGAGGACGAATACGGCGGCAGCCTGGAAAACCGCGCCCGCTTCCTGCTGGAGGTGGTGGCCGCCGTCCGCGCCGAATGGCCGAAGCACCTGCCGCTGTTCGTCCGCCTCTCCTGCACCGATTGGGTGGAGGGCGGGCTCAGCGCCGATGAGACGGTCGAGGTCTGCCGCATGCTGGCCGCGACCGGCGATGTGGACCTGATCGACGCCAGCAGCGGCGGCGCAGACCCGCGCCAGAAGATCCGCCCCTCGCCCGGCTACCAGGTGCCCTTCGCCGAGCGCATCCGCCGCGAGGCGGGGATCGCCACCGGCGCCGTGGGCATGATCAACACCCCCGACCTGGCCGAGGAGATCCTGGCCAATGGCCGCGCGGACCTGATCATCATGGGCCGCAAGCTGATGGCGGACCCGCATTGGCCGCTGAAGGCCGCGGCCGCCCTGCATGTGGCCGGCGCCTGGGTGCCGCAATACGAACGGGCGGCGCCCATGGTGTGAGGGCGCGGGGCCCTTCGCCTATCGGCGCCATTCAGGCCATCAATTGGTCGTGCCCGGCGGCCCGGTGTAGCTGCTGGGCATGGAACACGATCACCCCGCCCAGAACCGCCGTCTGCACCTGCTGGCCGCTCTGGCGGTGATGGCGCTGGTGCTGGCCTATGCTTTCTTCTGAGGCGGGGCGTCAGCCCCGCATCGCGGCCGCATAGGCATCCAGCACCTGGGCGGCGTCATAGCCCTTCCGCGCCGCGAATTCCCCCCGCAGCCCCAGCGCCGCCGAGGCCCGTAGCCGCGCGGCGGTGGCCGTGGTCATCAGGGGCTCCACCC
Organism: Rhodovarius lipocyclicus; assembly: GCF_009900765.1. Classification (GTDB taxonomy): domain Bacteria; phylum Pseudomonadota; class Alphaproteobacteria; order Acetobacterales; family Acetobacteraceae; genus Rhodovarius; species Rhodovarius lipocyclicus. The sequence goes on along the minus strand of NZ_JAAABL010000035.1, from coordinate 7,299 downwards.
CCATCTCCCGCAGGCCATCGGCCACGCCCTCCATCTCCACGGCGCGGCGTTCGGCGTGCAGCACGTCGGTGCGCACGCACATGTCCAGGAAGCCGCTGAAACTGGTGGCGTCCATCGGCTCGCAGATACCGCGCAGCGCCTCCGGGCGCACGCCGGCCAGGGTGGCGGCGGTCAGGGCCTCCATCACCAGCGCCTCGATGCCTTTGGTGACGACGCTGCGCAGCAGCTTCACGGCGGCGGCGGTGCCGGGCAGGGGGCCCGCATCCTCGATGGTGAAGCCGAGCGGGGTGAAGACCCGCAGGAAGCGCGCCATGCCGTCGCCGGAGGCATAGAGCGGCACGCGGGCGCCATACAGGCTGACCGCGCCCATCAGGTTCGCATCCACGAAGGCCGCGCCGCGCGCCGTGACGGCCTGTGCCACCGCCAGCTTGGCGCGCGGGGTGGAGGCATTGATGTCCACCACCAGCATGCCCGGCCGGGCCAGGGCGGCGATAGCCTGGCCCACCTGGGCCGCCGTGGCGACCACCACGGCGGAGAACACGATATCCGCCCGGGCCATCAGCGCCCGCAGGCTGTCCATGGGTTCCGCGCCCAGGCTGGCGGCCTTGGCGCGGAAGGCGTCGCTGTAGGGCGGGTGGTTGGTGGGGCCGTCACAGTACACCGGCATGGGCGGCTGGCCCTGGGTGGCCAGATGGGCGGCGAAGCATTGCGCGGCCTCTCCGAAACCCACGAAACCGATCACGGGGGTGGTCATGGCTGGGGGCCTCTCCGGTGGGGAGCGGGAATGGTGAACCGGTTCATCAGGCCGCGCAAGCGCGATCAGCGCGCCGGCAGCACGCGCCCCAGCACCACCACCAGCACCGGCGCCGTCCAGGCCACCAGGATGCTCAGCAGCGCCAGCCATTCCATGCCCCACAGCCCGCCGCCCGGGGCCTCCCGCAGGACCAGCGTCGAGAAGCCCGCGCCCAGCGCCTGGGCCAGGCTGGTGCAGGCCGCCACCAGGCATTGATAGGTGATGCGCTCGGCGGGGCTGGCCACGCGGGTCGCGCTGCCCTGCGCCACGGTGCTGCGTGCCAGTTGCACCGCCAGCACCATGCCCAGCACCGGCACCACCAGCGCCTGCGGCAGCCGCGCCAGGAAGGCCGCGCCGATCACCAGCGTGATCGCGGTGCCCACGCACAGGGAAGCGGGCAGGGGGCCGATGCGGTCCATCGCCCAGCCGGTCAGCCGGGTGGTCAGCAGGGCCAGGCCGCCGCCGATCAGGAAGATCAGCCGCAGCCCGCTCTCACTGACGCCGGCATTGCCCAGCGCGAAGGCGCTGATATTGGGTGAGATCAGCAGCGTGGCGAAGGACGCGCCCGCGATCAGCCCCAGCCCGGTCAGGCTTTCGGGGCGCAGCAGCAGGCGCAGCAGGGCCTGCGGCGTCACGCGCGGCAGGATGGCGGGCTGGCTGCCCGGCGGCGGCGCCAGCATGCGCCAGGCCGGCGGCACCAGCGCCAGGCACCCCGCGCCCAGCGCCAGGAAGGGCGTGCGCCACCCGCCCAGATGGCCGCTGAGGAACAGCGCGAAAGGCAGCCCCAGCACCAGCGCCAGCCCGTAGGAGCCGGTGACGGTGCTGACCGCGCGGTTGCGCCGTTCCTCCGGCACCGCATCCACGATGATGGTCAGCACGGCGGCCATCAGCGGCCCGGCGCACAGCCCGGCCAGCACCCGCGCCCCCAGCATGGTCACGAAATCCGGCGCGGCGCCGGTGGCCAGCATGAACAGCCCCAGCCCGCCGAGCGAGCCCACCAGCGACGCCCGCCTGCTGAACCGCGACAGGAACAGCGCCCCGATCAGCCCACCCACCCCGGCCGAGGCGGTGAACACGCTGCTGGTCAGCGCCGCCCATTCCAGCGGCACGCCCAGGTCCCGCGCCACGAAAGGCCCCAGCGGGAAGACGATGGTGGCCCCCATCGCGCTGACGAAGGCGATCGCCCCCAGCAGCGCCACCCGGCCGAAGCCTGTCTGGTGAATTGTAACGGTACCGCTTCCAGCAGAAGTCATCGTTTGATATGAAACGTTTCACCGGCGCCACGTCAATCGTCAGAATAGGCGCCGGAATGGGGTGGGAGGCGAGTTTGCCGGAACGGGTGAAGATCCGCGATGTGGCGCGCGCGGCCGGGGTGGCCGTGGGCACCGTCTCTCGCGTGCTCAACGACCATCCGACCGTGACGGAGCCGGTGCGTAGCCGCGTGCGCGCCGCCATCGCCGAGATGGGCTATGAGCGCGACAGCGTGGCCCAGAGCATGCGCGGCGGCAGCACCCACCTGGTGGCCTGCGCCATCCGCGACTTCGACATCCCCCGCTTCGCGCTGTTCATCAAGGAAGCCGAGCGCGTGCTGCGGGAGGCCGGCTACACCCTGCTGCTGTCCAGCACCACCAACAGCCCGGAGGTGGAGATGGCGCTGCTGCGCGCCTGCGCCGCGCGCCGGGTGGATGGGGTGATGACCACCATCAGCGACGAGAGCCACCCGGGCGTGATCGACGCGCTGCATGCCGCCCCCATGCCCGTGCTGCTGATCGACCGCGACCACCTGCCGGAGCTGGACCGGGTCACGGCCGACCACGCCGCGGGGGCGGAGGCCGCCACGCGCCACCTGCTGCAACTGGGTCACCGCCGCATCGCCCTGCTGGTGGGCGATACCAAGGCCGCGCCCTCTCGCAGCAGGGTGGAGGGGTTCCGCCGCGCCCTGGCGCCGGCCGTGCCCGACGCGCATCTGTTGCGCGACCGCGTGCTGACCTCCGAGGATGCCTTCCGGGAGACGATGGCGCTGATGAGCCTGGCGGAACCGCCCACCGCCATCTTCGTGGCGGCGATGGACATGCTGGGCGGCTGCCTGCGCGCGCTGCGGGCGCTGGGCCTGCGGGTGGGGGAGGACGTGTCGCTGGTCTCGGGCAGCGATTCGGAACTGGCGGAACTGTATGCCCCGCCCGTGACCGCTATCGCGTGGGATCTGGCCGAGATGGGCCGCCACGCCGCCACCATGCTGCTGGAACGCATGCGTGGCGAGGCGCCGGACACCGGGCGCGCGCTGAAACTGCCGACCACGCTGGTGGTGCGGCAATCCTGCCGGGCTATCCCTTAGTCATCCTGGGCACTGCAGTGCACAGCACCGCCTCCGCCTGTTCCGCGCCCAGCGCGCCGGCGCGTTCCAGCGAGGCCAGCCCATGCGACAGCGCCCACACCGCGACGGCGGCGGTGCGCTGCTGGCCCTCGGGCATATGGGCCATCAGCCGGGCGAAGCCGCCATGCCCTGCGGGGGCGCCGCTGGCCAGGCTGCCGGGCTGGAACATGGCCGCGTACCAGCCCGGTTCCTCCCGCGCGAAGGCCAGATAGGCCTGGCCCATCGCCTGGAAATCCCGCGCGGCGGACAGGCGCTCGCCCAGCGCGGCATAGCCTTCGGCCGCGAGTTCGGCCATCAGCGCGGCCCGGCTCTCGAAATGCTTGTAGGGGGCGGAGGCCGAGACCCCGCAGGCGCGGGCGGCATCCAGCAGGCTGAAGGCGCCCGGGCCCTGTTCGGCCGTCAGCCGGCGCGCCGCGTCCAGCAGGGCGCGGCGCAGGTCACCGTGATGATAGGCCGCGCGGGCGATCGCTCAGCGCCACGTATAGGGGGGCTTGTGATAGCCGGCGGGGGAGTAGGTGAAGACCTCGCACCCCGTCTCGGTCACGCCGATCATGTGCTCGAACTGCGCCGACAGGCTGCGGTCGCGCGTCACGGCGGTCCAGCCATCGTCCAGCACCTTCACCTCCGGGCGGCCGGCATTGATCATCGGCTCGATGGTGAAGAACATGCCGGGCTTCAGCACCACGCCCTCACCGGGGCGGCCGAAATGCAGCACGTTGGGCGAGGCATGGAAGGTGCGCCCGATGCCATGGCCGCAGAAATCCCGCACCACCGAGAAGCGGAAGCTCTCGGCATAGCTCTGGATGGCGTGGCCCACATCGCCCAGCGTGGCGCCGGGCTTCACGGCGGCGATGCCACGCATCAGGCATTCATAGGTCACGTCCATCAGGCGCTGCGCCTTGGTGCTGACGTGGCCGGCCGTGTACATGCGGCTGGTGTCGCCGAACCAGCCATCCAGGATGACGGTGACGTCGATGTTCAGGATGTCGCCGTCCATCAGCACGCGGTCGCCCGGGATGCCGTGGCAGACCACATGGTTGATGCTGATGCAGCTGGCCTTGGTGTAGCCGCGATAGCCGATGGTGGCGGAGGTCGCGCCCTTGGCCAGGATGAATTCCAGGATCAGGTCGTCCAGATGGCCGGTGGTCACGCCGGGGCGCACATGCGGGCCGATCATGTCGAGGCATTCCGCGGCCAGCTGGCCGGCGCGGCGCATGCCCTCGAAATCCTGGGGCGCGTGAAGGGGGATGCGGCGGGATTCGCCTGCGCTTCTGTCCATGGCCGCAAAAATGCGTCCGGCGGGGCGCGGGTGCAAGCGGCGTGATGCGCTTTGGCGGCAGGGCTGGCATGGCGGTGTCCGGGGGCAGGGCCCCCGGAGCACCTATCAGGCCCGGATCAGCGGGCAGCCGCCCTCGGCGATCGGGCGGAACGCTTCCTCGGTGCCGACGGTCGAGACCAGCTTGTAGAAATCCCACGGCCCCCGGCTTTCGGCCGGCGACTTCACCTCGAACAGGTAGGCGGGGTGGATCTTGCGGTTGTCCTCGCGGATGCGGCCCGGGCCGAAGGCGTCGTCGTCGGTGGGCATGCGCTTCATCACCTCCAGCACCGCCATGCCGCTGGATTTGGCCTGCGCCACGCCCACCTGCTCCACGGCCTTGAGGTAGTGCACCACGCAGGAATAGGTGCCGGCGTGTTCCTGGCTGGGCATGTTGTCGGGGGTGCGGCGGAAGATGCGTTGCGCGAGGCCCCGGGTGCGGTCGTTCAGGTCGTGGTAGAAGACCTCGGACAGCAGCATGCCCTGGGCGGCCTCCAGCCCGATGCCGCGCACGTCCTGCACGAACATGATCATGCCGGCCAGCTTCTGGCCGCGCCGGGTCAGGCCGAATTCATGGGCCTGCTTCACGCAGGTCACGGTATCGGCGGCGGCCATGCCCAGGCCCACCACCTTCGCGCGGCTGGCCTGGGCCTGCAGCAGGAAGGAGGAGAAGTCGGAGGTGCCGGGGAAGGGGAAGCGCGCCGTGCCCAGCACCCGCCCGCCCGCGCGCTGCACGAAGCTGCTGGTGTCGCGTTCCAGCTGGTGGCCGAAGGCATAGTCGGCGGTCAGGAAGTACCAGCTGTCGCCGCCCGCCCGCACCGTGGCGCCGCCCACCACATTGGCGAACATCCAGGTATCATAGGTCCAGTGGACGGTGTGGGTGCTGCACTGCGCGCCCGTCAGCGCCGAACTCGCCGCGCCGGAGGAGAGCTGGAGCTTGTCCTTCTCCTTCACCAGGTTCGCCACCGCGAGTGCCACGGCGGAGTTGTTGGTTTCGCAGATCATGTCCACGCCGTCCTGGTCGATCCAGCGCCGGGCGAGGGCGAGGGCGGCATCGGGGCGGTTCTGGTGGTCGCCCTGCAGCACCTCCACGCGGATGCCGCGGGCGGCCAGGCCCATATCCTCCACCGCCTGCTGGGCGGCGGCCAGGCTGGTGGGACCGGAAGTGGAGCGGTAGGGCCCCGAGAAATCGGCCAGCACGCCGATCTTGATGACCTGATTCTGGGCGCGGCCCGGGGTGGCGGATGTGGCGAAGACGCCGGCGGCGCCGCCCATGGCGGCGCGTCGGGTGAAAAGGCTCATGGACGTTTCCCTTTGCGGGTTTGGCAATGCCGCGCAGCGTGGCAGCCGCGCGGCATCCATGCAAGCGTTGGCCCAACCGGTGGGCCGGTCAGACGCGCCAGAACGGCTTTTCCGCCTCGCGCCGGACTTGCTGGCGCGTCAGGCCCATGTCGCGCAGGTCGCGCTCCGTCATCTCCTCCAGCAGGCGGCGATCCCGCCAGCGCTCATAGGCATCCAGCAGCCAGGACAGCGCGGCCTTCATGGTCCTCCGCTCCCTTGGCCGGGGGCGCGGCGCGGGGCCGGATTGCGGTGCGGGGGCAGGCGGATGCGGGTGGGGGTGATGCGATGGGTCATGGCGTTTGCCTTCCGGTTACAGGAGGGCGGGAGCCTGACGTTTCGTGCCGCACCGCAACAGCAAGGGCTGGTCATGCGGCATGAGGGGGACTCATGGCGCAGCCCCGCGTCAGTAACGTGACAGTCATGCTGACATTCTCGTGGCGCAACGGCGCCATCCTTTGCTGCCATCGGGGCCGGAGAGAGCCATGTCACACACCCTGCCACCCCTGGCCCCGCTGCGCCTGTTCGAGGCCGCGGGCCGCCTGGGCGGCTTCACCGCCGCCGCCGCCGAGCTGGGCGTCACCCCCAGCGCCGTCAGCCATGCCGTGCGCACGCTGGAGGATGTGCTGGGTGTGGCCCTGTTCCGCCGCGACCCGCGCGGCCTGACCCTGACCCCGGCCGGGGAGAACCTGCTGCTGGAGGCGACGGCGGCGTTCGAGGGCATTTCCCGCGCCATGGGGCGGCTGAAGGGGGCGAAGGCGGCGGGCATCTCCATCTCGGTCTCGCCCAGCTTCGCCACGCGCTGGCTGATGCCGCGCCTGTCCGCGCTGCGCCGCCACCATCCGGGCCTGGCCCTGCGCATCAGCACGGAGCGCGAATGGGTGACGCCGGGCGATGGCCGCTTCGATGCCGCCATCCGGCTGGCCCAGGCGCCCAGCGGCCCCGGCGAATGGCGCCACCTGGCCGATGAGCGGGTGGTGCCGGTGGCGGCGCCCCGCTACGCCTCCACCCCATTGCCGGAGCTGCTGGGCCGGCTGCCCGCCATCCATGACACCGCCACCGACACCGGCTGGGATGCCTGGGCGGGCTGGCATGGCATGCCGGCCCCCGATCCCTCACGCGGGTTGGGTTTCGACATGACGCATATGGCGCTGGATGCGGCCGCCGCCGGGCTGGGCGTGGCGCTGGCGCGGCTGCCGGTCGCCGATGACGACCTGGCGCGCGGCACGCTGGTGGCGGTGGGGCCTGAGATGGGGGCGGGCACGGCCTATTGGCTGGTCAGCCGCCCGGGCCTGAGCCGCCAGACCGACGGCCGCCTGTTCACGGATTGGCTGGCGGCCAGCCTGGCGGCTTAGCAGGCTGATGAAATTCGTAGCCCGAATTTCCCGTCCATGATTCGCTGTTGGCGCAGTCGGACGGGGTGAGAATGCGCGGCAGCGACGCGGTGGCTGGTTCCTTGTTCAGCTATGTTGACCTTGA
>NZ_JAAABL010000034.1 GCF_009900765.1 Rhodovarius lipocyclicus | reverse complement strand
CAGCGCGTTCCGCAGGGCGGCCAGGGCCGCGTCGCCCCGCCCCTGGCGGCGGAGCAGGGCGTGGTCGGCCTCCGCCAGCAGCGGCCCGGACACGGGGCGCAGATGGGCCAGCAGCGCCCGCGCGGCGCGCAGCCGCCCCAGCCGCACCAGGGCCAGCGCCAGCCGGGGGCCATCCTGGGATGCACGGCCGCGCAGCAGGGCCAGCGCCTCCCGCCGGGTCTCGGCGCGCTGACGCTGCGCCTGGCCGCGGATGGCGAGCCAATACGGGTCGCTCACCGCCCCCAGCCGCCGGAAACAGGCGAGAGCGAGGTCGAGATGCCCCAACAGCAGATGGGCATGGCCCAGCTCGAACCAGTTCTGCGGCTGCTTCGGGTGCAGCCGCACCAGTTGCCGCAGATGGCCGATCCGCGCGGCATGGCAGCCCTGGCGGCCCAGCAGCATGGCGGCGCGGAACAGCGCGTCCGTGTCCTCCGGCGCCTCGGCCAGAAGGGCGGCGTAGCATTCCAGCGCCAGGTCGGGGCGCCATTGCGCCTGCCGCACCTCGGCCAGCAGCAGACGGGCGGGGCGGTGATGGGGATCGAGCGCCAGGACCGCCTCGCACAGCGTGCCGGCGGTGGGGGTGTCGTCCGCGTGCCAGGCCTGCTCAGCGATGCCGTACAGGGCCTCCAGCGCCACCGGCGGGCGGGGGCCTTCCACGGGCAGGTTGTAGGCGCGGGCGATCTCGGCGAAGCGGGCCGAGAATTCGCCGCTGCCCACGAATTCCTGCATCGCGGTGGTGACCGGATAGCCCGCCGCCAACCGCGCGGCGTGAAAGGCCAGCCCCTCGGCATCCGGGCCGCGCAGCAGCAGCGCCTCATACAGGGCGCGCGCCACGGCCTCGGCCGGCACGGTGGCGGGGGATGGGTCGGGTGGCAGGGCGCGGTCCTTCGGGCGGTTCGCCCGGCAGTCTAGCGCAACCCTATCGGATGCGAAGGCAAGCATCCGGCGAAAGCCAGAACATAACCCCAGGTTTGGTTCCGCCGCGAAAAAGGCATTGGCCGCCCCCGCGCGCCGCGTGGCAAGCCAGGGGCAGCACTGCGGGAATGAGACGGACATGGCGTTGCGGGTGGGCGTGGATGTGGGCGGTTCCTTCACCGATTTCGCGGTGCTGGACGATGCGGATGGCAGCCTGACGACCCTGAAGGTGTTCTCCCGGCCCGACGCGCCAGGGCAGGAGATCGTGGAGGGCATGCGCCAGCTGGCCAGCCGCCACGGCATCCAGGCCGCCGATGTGGGCTATTTCACCCATGGCACCACGGTGGGCATCAACACCGTCATCCAGCGCAATGGGCTGAAGCTGGCGCTGTTCACCACCCGCCATTTCGAGGATGTGCTGGAACTCGCGCGCCTGAAGATGGCGGCCTACCACAACCTGTTTTCCCGCCGGCCGGACCCGCTGATCCCGCGCGAACGCGTGTTCGGCATCGAGGAGCGCGTGGACGCCGAGGGCGCGGTGCTGACCCCGCTGGACGAAGCCAGCGTGGCCGAGGCGGTGCGCGGCGCGATCGCTTCCGGCGCGGAAGGGGTCCTGGTCGCCTTCCTGCACGCCTGGCGCAACCCCGCGCATGAGGAAGCGGCCGAGGCCCTCATCCGCCGCCTGGCCCCCGGGCTGCCGGTGTTCCGCTCCGGCGCCATCTGGCCGATCATCCGCGAATACGAGCGCACGATGACGGCCGCCATCAGCGGCCATGTGCAGCCGCGCGTGGCGCTCTACCTGGATGCCTTCGAGGACCGGCTGCGCGAATTGGGCGTCGGCTGCGGCCTGCGCATCACCAAATCCAACGGCGGGGTGATGGGGGCTGCCCAGGCGCGGGCCGAATGCGTGCAGATGCTGCTGTCGGGCACCGCCTCCGGCGTCATCGGCGCGGCCTTCGTGGCCGAGGCCGCGGGCTTGCCCCGCATCATGAGCCTGGATATCGGCGGCACCAGCGCCGATGTGGCGGTCATCGTCGATGGCCAGCCGGAATACGGCTCGGGCGAGGTGATCGGCGATTTCCAGATCCATATCCCCTCCGTCTCCGTCACCTCGATCGGCCAGGGGGGCGGGTCGATTGCCTCCGTGGATGAATTCGGCGTGCTGAAGGTGGGGCCCGAGAGTGCGGGCTCCCTGCCCGGCCCCGCCTGCTACGGGCGCGGGGGTGAGCGGCCGACCATCACCGATGCCGTGGCCGTCTCGGGCCTGATCGGCCATGCGGGGCTGGGCTATGGCGCGGTCACGCTGGACCTGGCGCGGGCGCGGGCGGCGGTGGGCGGCATCGCCAGCCAGCTCAGCATTCCCGTGGAACAGGCGGCGGGGGAGATCATCGAACTCGCGGTCTCGGGCATGTACACGGACACCTCCGCCCTGGTGTCCCGCTTCGGCATCGATGTGCGGGATTTCTCGCTGCTGGCCTTCGGCGGCGCGGGGCCCATGCTGGCCTGCTTCCTGGCGCGGGAGCTGAACATGGCCTCCGTCGTCGTGCCCCCGGCGCCGGGCGTGCTGAGCGCCATGGGCGGGCTGATCGCCGATCTGCGCAATGATTTCATCCGCATCGTCTATGCCACCCTGGCCCCCTCCGTCGCCCCGCGCCTCGCCGAGGCGCTGGAGGGCATGCGCGCCCAGGCCTTGCGCTGGCTGCATGAGGAACAGGGCTTTGCCGGCGAGGCTGTGCTGAGCCTGGCGGCCGAGATGCGCTATCGCGGCCAGTCGCATGAGATCCCGGTGCCGCTGGAACTGGCCGCCATCGCCGACATCCCGGCCATCATCCGGGCCTTCCACGACCGCCACCGCGCCATGTTCGGCCATGCGGACGAAAAGGCGCCGGTGCAGCTGATCACGCTGCGCCTGGTCGTCTCCGGCGCCACGCCCAAGCCGCAACTGCGCCCCTGCCCGCCCGCCGAGGGCCCGGCCGAACCGGACCGCATGGTGCCCGTCTACCTCGACGGCGCGCACACCGAGGCCGCGCTGTACCGGCGGGAGGCGCTGCGGGCGGGCCACGGCTTCCTCGGCCCCGCCATCATCGCCCAGCCCGATTGCACCACCTGCGTGCCGGCAGGTTTCACTGTCCGGGTGGACCATTTCGGCAACCTCATCATCTCCGTGCCGGAGAAGCACTGATGTCCCTCGACCGCCGCAATTTGCAGATCCTGGCCAACCATTGCGCGGCCGCCGCCGACGCCATGGCCTTCACCCTGATGCGCACCGCGCACTCCACCTTCGTGAAGGAAACCGAGGATTTCTCCTGCACGCTGGTGACGCCGGAGGGTAAGGCCTTCGCCTCGCCGCGCCATTTCGGCGCGCCCTGGTACAGCGGCATCGACTACGGCCCCGTGCTGCGGATGATCGACGACTATGAGGAAGGCGACATCTGCGCGACCAACGACCCGTATAGCGGCTATGTCTGCACCCATTCGCCCGACATCCACATCTGGAAGCCGGTGTTCCATGAGGGGCGCATCGCCTGCTTCGTGGTGGGCCACATCCACAACACCGATGTGGGCGGCGCCGTGCCCGCCAGCCTGTCCCGGACCCTGACCGAGATCGAGCAGGAAGGCATCCGCATCCCGCCGCTGAAGCTGGTGCGCCGCGGCGTGCCGAACCGCGAGGTGATGGACATCCTGCGCATCAACGTGCGCATGCCCGACCAGAACCACGGCGACCTGATGGCGCAGATCGCCTCGGTGAACATCGGTGAGCGGCGGGTGCACGAGATCATCGCCCGCTTCGGCTACCCCGCCTTCGCCTCCGGCATCGAGCAGATCCTGGACTATGCCGAGGAACAGGCCCGCCGCATCATCCGCGACATCCCCGATGGCGAATACTTCTTCGCCGACTACGCCGATGAGGACAGCGAGGGCGGCAACCCCTGCCGCATGGCGCTGACGGTGCGGGTGCGCGGCGACGAGGTGGAGCTGGACTATACCGGCAGCGATCCGCAGCTCGCTTCCTCGCTGAACATGCCCACGGGCGGCGAGGCGCGGCACCCCATCGTGCTGGTGGGCCTCACCTATGTTCTCTACACGCTGAACCCGCTGCTGCTGCTGAATGCCGGCACGCTGCGCCCGGCGCGCGCGGTGCTGCCGCGCGGCACCATCGTGAATGCCGAACCGGGGGCCGCCGTCGGCATGCGCAGCCTGACCTGCATGATGACGCAGATCGTCACCTTCGGCGCCTTCCTGCAGGCGGTGCCCGACAAGCTCGCCACCACCTCCCCGGGCGGCAACGCCATCCTCAATGTCCGCACCTCCGGCCGCGACGGGCGCACCGTCATGGCCTCGCTGGGGCCCGTGGGCGGCGGCGGCGGCGGCACGCCCCGGCATGACGGGCCGAACGGCGCGGGCGGTGCCCAGGCCTTCCTGAAGAACACCCCGGTCGAGATCAACGAGGCCGAGGTGCCCATCCGCATCCTGCGCTATGGGCTGGAGCGCGACAGCGCGGGCCCCGGCCAGTATCGCGGCGGGCTGGCGGCGGTGATGGAATTCCAGGTCTTCGCCCCCGGCACGGTGGTGACGGCGCGCAACCGCAACCGCTCGGTGTTTTCCTCCTGGGGGGCCTGCGGCGGGCGGGCGGGCCATACCTCCCGCTTCGAGAAGAACCCGGGCACGCCCGGCGTCCTCAGCCTGGGCAACACCGACATCGTGAAATGCGACCCGGGCGATGTGGTGCGCGTGATCGGCCCGGGTGCCGGCGGCTATGGCGACCCCTTCACCCGCGCACCCGGCGCGGTGCTGACCGATGTGAAGCGCGGCTTCGTCTCGGTGGAGGCCGCGGCGCGCGACTATGGCGTGGCGATCGTGGACGGCGCGGTGGAAGGCCCCGCCACCGCGGCCCTGCGCGCCGGGCACACCGCGCGCCAGGGCTTCGACTACGGCGCCCGGCGCGATGCCTTCGAGGCCGTCTGGTCCCGCGCGCGCTACGACGAACTGACCACCGTGCTGGCCCGCGTGCCGGTGCAGTGGCGCCACTACCTGAAGGGCGAATTCTTCAAGGCCGTCGCCGCCGGCACCCATGCGGCACTGGGCGAGCGCGCGCAGATGCGCCGCCTGGCAGAGGACATGCTGAAGAAACACGGGCTCGACATGCCCCTCGCATCCGCCGCCGAGTGAAGGAGACACCGATGACCCGCCTGCCCCGCCGCGCCCTGTTCGCGGCCCCGCTGCTGCCCACCTTGGCCACCGCGCAGACAGCGCCCTTGCTGCGCATCGCCACCGGCGGGGCCGTCACCTCGCTGGACCCGCATTTCCACAATTCGGCGCCCAACAACGCGGTGGCGCTGCATGTGTTCGACCGGCTGGTGGACCGCGACGAGCGCGCCCGCCTGCAACCGGGCCTGGCCGAAAGCTGGCGCGCGCTGGACGAGACGAGCTGGGAATTCCGCCTGCGCCCCGGCGTCACCTGGCATGACGGCAAGCCCTTCACGGCGGATGACGTCGTCTTCTCCTTCCAGCGCGCGCCGGCCGTGCCCAATTCCCCGGGCGGTTTCGGCGGCTTCCTGCGCAGCATCGCGCGCATCGAGGCCCCGGAGCCCCTGCTGCTGCGCATCACCACCCGCACCCCCAACCCGGTGCTGCCGAATGAGCTGGCGATGGTCTTCATCATCGCCCGCCACGCGGCCGAGGGGCTGGGCACCGAGGATTTCAACAGCACCCGCGCCGCCATCGGCACCGGCCCCTACGCCATCGCGGCCTATCGCCCCGGTGAGCGGGTGGAGCTGCGCCGCCACGCCGCGCATTGGACCCGCCCGGTGTGGGAGCGCGTGGACTACCGCTTCATCACACAGGATGCCGCCCGCGTCGCCGCCCTGCTGGCGGGCGATGTGGACATGATCGACCAGGTGCCTTCCTCCGATGCCGCGCGGCTGGCGGCCAATCCGCGCCTGACCGTGTCGGAGATCGAGAGCCTGCGGGTGATGTACCTGAACTTCGACCGTTCCCGCGCCGAGGCGCCGCCGGGCTTCGCCGATGCCGATGGCGGCGCGCTGGCGGCCAACCCGCTGAACAATGCGCGGGTGCGCCGCGCCCTCAGCCTCGCCCTGAACCGGGAGGGGCTGGTGCGCCAGGTAATGGATGGTGCCGCGCGGCCGACCGGCCAGTGGCTGCCGCCCGGCGCCTTCGGCCATGACCCTTCCATCGCGCCCCCCGCGCAGGATCTGGACGCAGCGCGTCGCCTGCTGGCCGAGGCCGGCTTCCCGCGCGGCTTCCGCATGGTGCTGTCCAGCCCCACCGACCGCTACCCGAACGATGCCCGCACCGCCCAGGCGGTGGCGCAGATGTGGACGCGCGTGGGCGTGCGGACGGAGGTGCAAGCCCTGCCCTGGTCCGCCTTCGCCAGCCGCTCCGCCCGGCAGGAATTCGGCGCCCGGCTGGTCGGCTGGGGCAGCCCCTCGGGCGAGGCCAGCTATCTGCTGATCAACCTGCTGATGACCTACAGCCGGGAGCGCGGCACGGGCGCCAACAATGTCGTCCGCTACTCCAACCCCGCGCTGGACGCGCTGACGGACCGCGCGACGGCCACCATCGACGATGCCGCGCGGGAGGATCTGCTGCGCCAGGCCACCCGCATGGCGATGGAGGATGTGGCCTTCCTGCCCATGTTCCAGCTGGTGAACCAATGGGCGCTGCGGCGCGGCCTGGCCCACAGGCCCCGCATGGACGAATATACCCTGGCCATGGGCGTGAGCCCGGCGGCGGGCTGAACCATGCGCGTCATCGTCGTGGGCGGGGGCGTGCTGGGGGCGAGTGCGGCCTTCCACCTCGCGGGGCTGGGCGCCGAGACCCGGCTGGTCGCCCGCGCGGCGCTGGGCCTGCCGGCCGATCTGGCCCCCTACGCGCTGCGATAACCAATGGCTATCGCCGCCCGGCGGAAAGGAACTCGCCGCCGGGGGGCACCGCCGCCATGCTGCCGCCCGGACATCGAGGTGATTCTGGCATGGCATGGCGTATCGGGGTGGATATCGGCGGCACCTTCGCGGATTTCACGGCCCTCAACACCGACACGGGCGATCTGCGCACGCTGAAGGTCCTGACCACCCCCAACGCCCCGGGCGACGATGTGGCCGAGGGCCTGAAGCGCCTGGCCGCCGAGGGGCTGGAACCCAGGGCCGTGGAGCGTTTCGTGCACGGCACCACGGTGGGGGTGAACACCATCATCCAGCGCCGGGGCGCGCCGCTCGCCCTGTTCACCACCGATGGCTTCACGGACATGCTGGAGCTGGCACGCCTGCGCATGCCCGATCCCTACAGCCTGTTCTGCGAGCGCCCGGAACCGCTGGTGCCGCGCGAGCATGTCTTCGGCATCGCCGAGCGCATGGATGCCGAGGGCAACACCCTGCTGGCCCCGGGCCGCGAGAGTGTGGCGGCCGCCCTGGCCGCCGCCCGGGCGGCGGGGGCGCAGGGCATCGTCGTCTCCTTCCTGCATGCCTGGCGCAACGACGCGCATGAGCGCGCGGTGGCCGCGATGATCGCGGAGATGGCGCCCGGCCTGTTCGTCTTCCACGGCGCCGAGGTCTGGCCCGCCATCCGCGAATACGAGCGTACCACCACCGCTGTGCTGAACGCCTATGTCCACCCGCGCATCGATGCCTATCTGGAACGGGTGGAGGGCCAGCTGCGCGCGGCCTCCATCGCGGCGCCGCTGCTGCTGACCACCTCGGCGGGCGGGACCATGACGGCGCGGCGCGGGCGGCGGGATTGCGTGGGCATGCTGCTGTCGGGCACGGCCTCGGGCGTCGTCGGCGCCGGGGTGGTGGCCAAGGCCGCCGGCCTGGGCGCGGTGCTGACGCTGGATGTGGGCGGCACCAGCGCCGATGTGGCGCTGCTGATCGACGGGCAGCCGGCCTTCGGCACTGGCCATGCGATCGGCGATTTCCCGCTGGCGATTCCCACCGTGGCGGTGGTCTCCAGCGGCCAGGGCGGGGGTTCCATCGCGCGGATCGACGCGCAGGGCGTGTTGCAGGTGGGCCCCGAAAGTGCCGGCTCCACCCCGGGCCCGGCCTGCTTCGGGCGGGGCGGCACCCGCTGCACCGTGACCGACGCGGCGTTGCTCTGCGGCATTCTGGGCCAGGGTGAGCTGGGCTTCGGCGCCATCGCGCCGGACCGGGCCCTCTCGGAAAAGGCCATCGCCCCCATCGCCGCCGCGCTGAACACCGATGCCGCCCATGCCGCCGAAGGCGTGCTGCAAGTGGCCATCAGCGGCATGCTGGTGGAGATCGACAAGCTGCTGGCCCGCGCTGGCATGCATGCCAGCGAGCTCACGCTGATGCCCTTCGGCGGGGCCGGGCCCATGCTGGGCGCCCTGCTGGCCGAGACCGCCGGCATCCGCCGCGTGCTGGTGCCGCCGGTGCCGGGCACGCTGTGCGCGCTGGGGGCGCTGGCCGCCGATCTGCGCCGCGACACCATGCGCACCGCGCTGCTGCCGCTGGAACCCGCCGCCTGGCCCGTCATCGCGGCCGGCCTGGCCGAACTGGCCGCCGAGGCCGAAGGCGCGCTGGCCGAAATGGGCGGCGCGGGCACGGCCGACACCACCCTGGCCGCCGATCTGCGCTATCGCGGGCAATCCTTCGAGCTGACTGTGCCCGTGGGCGAAAGCCTGGCGGCCCTCGCCACCGCCTTCCACGCGGCGCATGACGAGGCCTTCGGCCACAGCGACCCGGACGCGCCGGTGGAGGTGGTCAGCCTGCGCGCCGTCTCCCGCCGCGCGGCGCCGCCGCTGCCCTTCCCCGTCTCGCCCGTCACGCCGCATGCGGAAGCCCCGGAAAAGCTGGTGCCCCTGACGCTCGGCGGCGCCACGCGGGATGCCGGGCTGTTCCGCCGCGCGGCGCTGCCCCCCGGCGGGCGCTTCCAGGGCCCGGCCATCGTCACCCAATCCGACTGCACCGTGCTGGTGCCCCCCGGCTGGAGCGCCGAAACCGACGCCCTTGGCAACCTCGTGATGGAGCACGCCTGATGCGCACCGATCCCGTCACCCTGCAGGTGCTGCGCAACCACTGCCGCGCCGCCGCCGAGAGCATGGCCACCACGCTCTACCGCACCGCGCATTCGACCTTCGTGAAGGAGACCGAGGACTTCACGATCCAGCTGCTCGACAAGCACGGCAAGACCTGCGCCGTGCCGCTGGACCTGGGCGCCACCTGGTACCCGGGCGTGGATTACGAGGCGGCGATCGGCCTCGTCCCCGGCGGCTACCAGCCGGGCGACATCGCCATGACGAGCGACCCGTATTCCGGCTACCTCTCGACCCATTCGCCCGACACCAACATGTGGAAGCCGGTGTTCCATGAGGGCGAGATCATCGCCTTCGCGGGCGGGCATATCCACAATGTGGATGTGGGCGGCGCCGTGCCCGCCAGCCTGTCCCGCACCCTGACCGAGGTGCACCAGGAAGGCCTGCGCATCCCGCCCAGCAAGCTGTACCGCCAGGGCGTGCTGGATGAGACGCTGCTGCGCACCATCACCACCAATGTGCGCGTGCCCGAACAGAACTGGGGCGACCTGAAGGCGCTGGTCGCCGCCGTGAACACCGGCGAGCGGCGGATCCTGGAACTCGCCCGCCGCTTCGGGGTGGAAACGTTGCAGGACGGCCTGGCCGACCTGCTGGACTATGGCGAGGCCCAGGCCCGCGCCGTGCTGGCCGGCCTGCCCGACGGCACCTACCGCTTCGCCGACTATTGCGACGAGGATGGGGTGGGCGGCGACCCGCTGCGGCTGAAGCTCGCCCTGCGCATCCAGGGCGACAGCGCGGAGTTGGACTTCACCGGCACCGATCCGCAGACCCTGTGCTCGATGAACGTGCCCACGGGCGGGCACCCGCGCCACTCGCTGATCCTGGTGGGGGTGTATTACGTGCTGTCAGCGCTGAGCCCCAAGATCACGCTGAATTTCGGCACCACCCGGCCCTTCACCTGCATCCTGCCCGAGGGCAGCGTGGTGAACCCGGCCCACCCCGCGGCCGTCGGCATGCGCAGCCTAACCTGCGCGCGGCTGCGCAGCCTGGTCTTCGGCGCCTTCGCGCAAGCCGCCCCCGAGCGCCTGCCGGCGGCCCCCGCCGGTTCTTCCTCCATCATCAACCTGGCGGCCGAGAACCGGCGCACCGGCCGGCGGGTGATTTCCGCCATCGCCCCCATCGTGGGCGGGGGCGGCGGCATGCCGCACCGGGACGGCACCGACGGTTCTGGCGCCGATGCGGCCTACCTCAAGAACAGCCCGATCGAGATCACCGAATCCGAGGCGCCCATCCGCATCCTGCGCTACGGCCTGATGCCCGATACGGGCGGCCCGGGCGCGCATCGCGGGGGGCTCGCCACCGTGCTGGAATTCACCACCGACGCGCCGGACGCGACGGTGACGGCACGCAACCGCGACCGCTCCATCTTCCAGCCCTGGGGCATCCTGGGCGGGCGGCCGGGGGCGGCCAGCAGCTTCACCCTCAACCCCGGCGCGCCCAACGAGCATGACCTGCGCAACACCGACCTGCTGAACCCCGCCCCGGGCGATGTGGTGCGCATCGTCTCGCCAGGCGGCGGCGGGCGCGGTGACCCGATGACCCGCAGGCCCGAGGCCGTGCTGCGCGACTGGCAGGCCGGGCGCGTTTCCACCGCCGCCGCCGCGCGGGATTACGGCGTGGTGATCCGGAACGGCGCGCTGGACCTGCCGGCCACCGAGGCGATGCGGGCCCAGCAGGCCCCGCGCGAGGGCTTCGACGGCGGCCCCAACCGCACGGCGCACGAGGCGCGCTGGAACGCCGATGCCTATGCCGCACTGGGCGAGGCGATGGCGGAAGTGCCGACCGCCTGGCGTGGGCGGCTGAAGCGGCACCTGTTCGCCCAGGTGCGCGCCAGCACGGACCCGGCGGCGGAGGTGATCCGCCGGGAGAAAGGGTTCGGGAAGGGGTGAGGGAGGGGGCGCGGCACTCAGGGGCTTCGCCCCCCGAGGCCCCCACCAGGGGCTCCGCCCCTGGACCCCGCCAGGACCGTGCTCGGTCCTGGACCTAGATCAGTTTGGCGCTGATCCAGGGAAGGTGTTTACCATTGATTTTTATAATGAAAATGGCGCCCCACCTGCCAAGGTAGGGCGCCAACTCATGGGTTCCAAGGGCCTTTCGGCCTTTGGCGGGGATGCAAGGGGCAGAGCCCCTTGCTGGGGGCCGGGGGGCGAAGCCCCCGGGAGCCCCCTGGCATCAATCCGCGAAAGCGCCCGCCGCCTGGATGATCGGCCGCCAGCGGGCGATGTCCGCCTGCCAGAACTGGCGGTGATAGGCGGGGGTCGCGCGGTCCTGCGGCACCGGGCTGGTGCCCAGCTCGTTGAAGCGCTGCACCAGCGTGGGCACGCGCAGCGCCACTTGCAGGCTCTGCGACAGGCGGTTCACGATCTCGGCCGGCGTGCCCTTGGGCGCGTACAGCCCATGCCAGATGCTGACTTCCATGTTCGGCAGCCCGGCCTCGGCGGCGGTGGGGATGTTGGGCAGCGACTCGACGCGCTGCGGCGTGGTCACCGCGAAGGCGCGCACGGTGCCGGCGCGGATCTGCTCGGTGGTGTTGGTGGTCTGGTCGCACATCAGGTCCACCGTGCCGCCCACCAGGTCGTTCATGGCCGGGCCCGTGCCGCGATAGGGCACGGTGGTGGTCTGGGTGCCGATGGCGGTCTGGAACAGCAGGCCGCACAGATGGCTGGCCGCCCCCACGCCCGCATTGGCCAGGTTGATGCCCATGCCCTCACGCCGCACCAGCGCCACCAGCTCCTGCAGGTTGTTGGCGGGAATGTTGCGACGGGCGATGATGGTCATCGGCACTTCGGTGATCATGCCGATCGTCTCGAAGCCATTCACCGGGTCATAGGCCAGGCGGCGGTACAGGGTCGGGATGGTCGCCATGCCGATGTGGTGGCACAGGATGTTGTAGCCATCCGGCCGGGCCTGGGCCGTGCGCTGCGCGCCCAGCGTGCCGCCGGCGCCGCCCACATTCTCC
The DNA here is from genome assembly GCF_009900765.1 of Rhodovarius lipocyclicus. Classification (GTDB taxonomy): domain Bacteria; phylum Pseudomonadota; class Alphaproteobacteria; order Acetobacterales; family Acetobacteraceae; genus Rhodovarius; species Rhodovarius lipocyclicus. The sequence continues at coordinate 31,772 of NZ_JAAABL010000034.1, read as the reverse complement.
ACCACCACGGAACCGCCCAGGTCCTTGCTCATCTCGGTCGCCAGCAGACGGGCCACCGTGTCCGTCGGGCCACCGGCCGCGAAGGGGACGATCATCGTGATGGGCCGGCTGGGATAGCCCTGCTGGGCCAAGGCGGGGGCCGCAAGGCCGAGGGCAGGGATCGCCAGCGCGGCGCGGCGGGTCAATTCAGGCATGACGTCCTCCAGGGCGTTTCCATTTGTTAATTTGTCCTGAACCGGCATCCGGTCAAGCACAGACCGATGTCCCCCAGGCATATGGCCATGCTTGGGGCACATCGGGCTTGCGCCAGATCAGGAAAGCAGCGGGCCGCGGATCAGCGGCCCGTCATGATCCTCTCGACCAGCTGCTTCACCGTGGGGACGAAGCCGTTGGAATAGAAGGGATCGGACTTGAAGCGCGGGGCGTTGTGGCCCGCGAACATCAGGTTGTGCTCGGTGGAGCCGCCATGGGCGATGTTCTGCAAGCTCTTCTGGATGCAGAAGCTGCGCGGATCGGCCTTCTTGCCGTTGGTCAGGTCCGGCGAGTGCTGCGACCAGTTGGAGAAGCGGCACTGGCTGAGGCAGCCCATGCAATCGGCCTGGTCCTTCAGCACCTCACGCGAGACCTCCGGCGTTTCGAACACCAGGGTGCTGTCGGGGGTGCGCAGGGCCTCGGTGAAGCCCGCGGCCTCCCAGGTCTCGGCGCGCTCGCGGTCATGCGGCGTGACGAAGACGGGGCGGCGGCGCTGGCCCACCAGGAATTCGGCGGTGTGGTCGCCCACGGCCTCGGGCGAGTAGGCGATCTGGCGCTCGCTGCGGCCTTCGAGCTGGCGCAGGAAATCATTGCGCACGGCAGAGCTGTAGAAGCCGGTGGGCGAGAAGTTCTGCAGCGAGACGTCGCCCGGCTCCAGCTGCATCAGCCGGGCCTTCCACTCGTCGCCGATCGGGCTTTCCTGGGTCAGCAGCGGGCGGGTGCCGAACTGGAAGGCGATGGGACCGAGCTCGGGGTTGTCGATCCAGTCCTCCCATTCCTCCAGCCACCACACGCCGCCGGCCATGATGATGGGCGTGTCGCCCAGGCCGAAGGCGCGCATCTGCTGGCGCAGCGCCAGCACGCGGCCGAAGGGGGGTTCGGGCTTGCGGGGGTCCTCGCTGTTGGACAGGCCGTTGTGGCCGCCGGCCAGCCAGGGGTCCTCATACACCACGCCGCCCAGCCATTCGCCCACCTTGGAATAGCTGCGCTTCCACAGCGCGCTGAAGGCACGGCCGGAGGAGACGATGGGGTAATAGTGCACGCTGAACTCGCGCGCGATCTCGGCCAGCTTGTAGGGCATGCCAGCGCCGCAGGTGATGCCGTTGATCAGGCCCTTGGCGCCTTCCAGCATGCCGCGCAGCACGCGCTCGGCCCCGCCCATCTCCCACAGCACATTGGCGTGGATGCGGGCCCGGGGGCCGGCCAGGTCACGGGCGCGCTCCGCCTGGGCGATGCTGCCGCGGATGGCGTATTCCACCAGCTCCTCATGCCGTTCGCGCCGGGTGCGGCCATGATAGATCTGGCGGATCACCTCGCCATTCTCATCGTAGCTGTCGGCATTCACGGCGCTCAGCGTGCCCACACCGCCCGCGGCGGACCACGAACCGGCGGTCACACCATTGGAAACGGCGACACCCTTGCCACCCTCCACCAGGGGCAGAACCTCGGCGCCGCCCATGCGGATTGCGTTGATGGCCTTCACGGCAAGACATCCTCAGACATAATCGGGGTCACATAATAGCAAAACGGCCCGGACCCAAGGGGCGATCACGCGTGTGGAGGCCCTGCAATGCGGCTTCCGGGCCGGGCCGGGCCCGTTGACGCGCCAGACCTTCCGCGCGGAGGCCAATATCCCACTAAAAGCCTCGGAAATAGCACGAACTGCACATTTCGCGTTCAGCCGCCAGGCTGGCGAAGCCGTTCCCACCTCACGGGCGGCTTGAGGCGGCGGGCCGGTCCACCGAGCATCGGGGCATCATTCCGGAGACGTCCATGCGATTCAGCCGCCGCAGCCTTGCCCTTGCCCTGCCCTTCCTGGGCGGTGCCGCCCGTGCCCAAGGCGGCTGGTCGCCCAGCCAGCCCATCCGCGTCATCATCCCCTTCACCGCCGGCGGCGCCATGGACCCCGTGGTGCGCCTGGCCCAGGCCGCGCTGCAAGCCGATCTGGGCCAGGCGGTGGTCATGGACTACCGCCCCGGCGGGGCCACCGTCGTCGGCACCCAGGAAACCGCCCGGGCCCCGGCCGATGGCCATACGCTGCTAATGGTGGCCAACAGCTTCGCCGCCAACATCACGTTGCGGCCTTCCATGCCCTACAATTCGCTGCGCGATTTCGCGCCCATCTGCATGGCGACGGTGGCGGCGCATGTGCTGGTCGTCCACCCATCGGTCGCGCGGGATTTCGCGGGGCTTGTCGCGGCCGGCAAGCGCGCGGGCGACGGGCTGTCCTTCGGCAGCTACGGCATCGGCACATCGAACCATCTGGGCGGCCAGCAATTCGTGGCGGCGGCGGGGTTGAATGCCATCCATGTGCCCTATAACGGCAACGCGCCCGCGAATAACGACCTGATGGGCAACCGCATCCAGTTCATGTTCGCCACCAAGCCGGATGTGCTGCAGATGATCCAGGGCGGGCAGATGCGGGCGCTTGGCATCTCCGCCACGGAGCGGGCGCCGGAACTGCCCGATGTCCCGACCATGGCCGAGCTGGGCTACCCGCTCGTATTGTCCGACAGTTGGTTCGGCTTGCTGGCGCGGGCCGATGTGCCCTCCCCGGCGCGGGCCCGGCTGGAGGCCGCCTGGGTGAAGGCGCTGACCCAGCCCGAGGTGCGAGCCCGGCTGGAGGCGGTGGGCTATACCGTGCTGGCCCATGGCGCGGAGCGCTTCGGCACGGAAATCACGCGCTACACGCAGACCTATGCCGATGTGATCCGGCAGGCGAATATCCGCGTGGAGTAGCCACAAAAAAGCGCCGCCCCCGGTGGGGAGCGGCGCCTTGTTCCACGCGGGAAGCGTGATCAGTCGTCGCGGCGCGGACGGCGCGGGCGGCGGTCGCCACGGTCGGCGCGGTCACGGTCGCCACCACGCTCGCGGCCTTCGCCACCTTCCTCGCCCTCGGCACGCGGGCGGCGCTCGCCCACCTGCTCGGTGATGTCCGCACCCGTGGCCTGGTCGACCACGCGCATGGACAGCTTCACCTTGCCGCGGTCGTCGAAGCCGATGACCTTGACCTTCACGGCATCGCCTTCCTTGACGACATCGGTGGTCTTGTTCACGCGCTCATTGGCCAGCTCGGAGATGTGGACCAGGCCGTCCTTGGCGCCGAGGAAGTTCACGAAGGCGCCGAAATCGGCGGTCTTCACGACCTTGCCCGTGTAGATCGCGCCGATCTCGGCCTCGGCCGTGATGCCGCGGATCTTGGCGATGGCCGCGTCCGTGTTCTCCTGGCTGGCGGACGCGATCTTGATCGTGCCGTCATCCTCGATGTCGATCTTGCAGCCGGTCTGCTCGACGATCTCGCGGATCACCTTGCCGCCGGTGCCGATCACGTCGCGGATCTTCTCCTTCGGCACGTTGATCACGGTGATGCGCGGCGCGGTGGCGGCCACCTGGCTGCGGGCACCGGAAATGCCCTTGGCCATCTCACCCAGGATATGGATGCGACCATCCTTGGCCTGGGCCAGCGCGACCTTCATGATTTCCAGCGTGATGGACGTGATCTTGATGTCCATCTGCAGGCTGGTCACGCCCGCATCGGTGCCGGCCACCTTGAAGTCCATGTCGCCGAGGTGATCCTCGTCGCCCAGGATGTCGGAGAGGACGGCGTAGCCACGGTCTTCCTTGATCAGGCCCATGGCGATGCCGGCCACGGGGCGGCGCAGGGGCACGCCCGCGTCCATCATGGACAGGGTCGCGCCGCACACCGTCGCCATCGAGGAGGAGCCGTTGCTCTCCGTGATCTCGGACACGATGCGGATCGTGTACGGGAACTTCTCCTTCTCCGGCAGCACGGGGTGCACGGCGCGCCAGGCCAGCTTGCCATGGCCGATCTCGCGGCGGCCGGGGCTGCCCATGCGGCCCGTCTCGTTCACCGAGTACGGGGGGAAGTTGTAGTGCAGCATGAAGTTCTCACGGTATTCGCCCGTGAGGCTGTCGATGATCTGCTCGTCCTGGCCGGTGCCCAGCGTGACCACGCACAGGGCCTGGGTCTCGCCACGGGTGAACAGGGCCGAACCATGGGCGCGGGGCAGAACGCCCACCTCGGCCAGGATCGGGCGCACGGTCTTGGTGTCGCGGCCGTCGATGCGGATGCCCGTGTCCAGGATCGCGTTGCGGACCACGTCCGCCTCGAGCTCCTTCAGCAGGCCCTTGGCGGCGGCGACATCGGCGCCCTCGGCCTCAAGCGCCGCGACCACGGCCTTCTTGGCCTCGCCCACCGCCTTCTGGCGGGAGAGCTTCTCGGTGACCTTGTAGGCCTCCGTCATGCCGGCGGTGCCGAGTGCCTTGATGCGGGCCTTCAGGGCCTCGATCGCGGGGTCCTCCAGCACCACGTCCCAAGGCTCCTTGGCGGCGTGCTCGGCGAGCTCGATGATGCCCTGGATGACCGGCTGGAAGGCCTTGTGGCCGAATTCCAGCGCGCCCAGCATCACGTCTTCCGGCAGCTCGTCGGCCTCGGACTCGACCATCAGCACGCCCTCGGCGGTGCCGGCGAGCACCAGGTCCAGGCGGGACTGCGCGACCTGGGCCGCGGTCGGGTTCAGCACGTACTGGCCGTCGATGAAGCCCACGCGGGCGGCGCCGACCGGGCCGAAGAAGGGAATGCCCGACAGCGTCAGCGCGGCGGAGCAGCCGACCAGCGCCACGATATCCGGGTTGTTTTCCGTGTCATGCGACAGCACGGTCGCGATGACCTGCACCTCGTTGCGGAAGCCCTCGGGGAAGAGGGGGCGCAGGGGGCGGTCGATGAGGCGGGAGACGAGGGTCTCGTTCTCGCTCGGGCGGCCTTCACGCTTGAAGAAGCCACCGGGGATCTTGCCGGCCGCGAAGGCCTTTTCCTGGTAGTTCACGGTCAGGGGGAAGAAATCCTGACCCGGCTTCACGCCGCGGGCGCCGACCACGGTGCAGAGCACGATGGTGTCGCCCAGGCGGGCCATGACCGCGCCATCGGCCTGGCGGGCGATCTTGCCTGTCTCCAGCGACAGGATCTGACCGCCCCAGGCGATGTCCTTGCGGAAATACTTGTCGAACATGCGTCGTCCTTCATGGGGTGCCCCATGGCACCCCCGGGGTTTGCGAAACGGCGGCCGAGACTGCGCAGATACCCGTCTGGCATGCGGCATTTCGGGCGATGCGGTGCGGATGGGCCCGTCGTCCCGGAATGGGGCGAGAGGGTTGAGGCCGCCCACATGGCCGGAAATGCCATGCCGGGCCGGATCATCTCCGGTACGGGCAGCTGCGCCGGCTGAGGGCGCGCCGCTGAAGGCAAGCCCTGTAACAGGCCAGCCAGCGCGGCCCCTATGCACGAGATGGCGGCGAAATACCAGCGCCGCGTGCGCGAGGGGCATTATGACAGTTTTATTGCATGCCTCGCCATGCAGTCCTACGGTCCTCCGGATGTATGAGAACCCGACATGAACGAAGCCCGCTTGCTGCTGGAACTGGCCGGCGAGGCCGCCCTGCTGCTCTGGGGCCTGCACATGGTCCAGAGCGGGGTGCAGCGCGCCTTCGGCGGGCGGTTGCAGGCGGGGCTCGGCCGCGCGCTGGGCCGGCCCTGGCGCGCGGTGCTGGCGGGGCTCGGCGTCACGGCCGTGTTGCAGAGCAGCACCGCCACCGCGCTCATGGTCTCTTCCTTCGCGGCGGCCGGGGCGGTGGGGCTGCTGCCGGCGCTGGCGGCCATGCTGGGGGCCAATATCGGCACGGCGCTGATCGTGCAGTTCCTGTCCTTCGACGCGGGCTGGCTGTATCCGCCGCTGATCCTGGGCGGGGTGGTGGCCTTCCGGGGTGCCACGCGCACGCGCGGGCGGGACCTGGGGCGGGTGGCGATCGGGCTGGGGCTGATGCTGCTGTCGTTGCACCAGCTCTCGGCCACGCTGCGGCCGGTCGAATCCTCGCCCGTGCTGGCGGGCATGCTGGCGCTGGTGGCCCATGACCCGCTGCCCAACCTGCTGCTGGCGGCCGTGGTGGCCTGGGCCGCGCATTCCTCGGTGGCGGGGGTGCTGTTCGTCGCCTCCCTGGCCGGGGGCGGGGCGATCGGGCCGCAGGCCGCCATCGCCATGGTGCTGGGCGCCAATCTGGGCACCGCGCTGAACCCGCTGCTGCAGGCGCGCGGCGGCCCGGGGAACGGCGGGGGCGGGCGGGACCGGCTGCGCCTGCCGCTGGGCAACCTGCTGAACCGGCTGGCGGGCTGCGCCCTGGTGCTGGCGGCGCTGCCCCAGGCCACGGGGCTGCTCACGGCCTTCGACCCCTCCCCTGCCCGGCTGGTCGCCAACGCGCATCTGCTGTTCAACCTGGCCACCGCGCTGCTGGCCTTTCCGCTGCTGCGGCCGTTGGCGGCCCTGCTGGCCCGGCTGCTGCCCGAACCGCCGCCGGAGGCCGACTCCGCCGCCCCCCGCTATCTGGACGCCTCGGCGCTCGGCACCCCCTCCGTCGCGCTGGCCAATGCGACGCGGGAGGTGCTGCGCATGGCCGACGCGCTGGAGGAGATGCTCGCCACCTCCGCCCGCGCCTTCACGGCCGAGGAGCGCGACACCACCCGCAGCCTGGCCCGCATGGACGATGTGGTGGACCGCCTGCACCACGCCATCCATGCCTACCTCGCCGCCATCCCCACCGAGGCCCTGGCCGACGAGGAGGCCCGCCGGCTGGAGGATATCCAGGCCTTCGCCATCGCGCTGGAACAGGCCGCCGACGTGCTGGCGCGCGACCTGGCCCAACATGCCGCCAAGCGCCTGCGCCGCGGCCTGGTGCTGGGCCCGCATGAACAGGGGGAGTTGGCCGAGATGCACGCCACCCTGGCCGAGCAGCTGCGCCTGGCGGTGGCCGTGTTCATGACCGAGGACGCCAGCGCCGCCCGGCTGCTGGTCACCGCCAAGGAAGCCCTGCGGGAGCCGGAGCGCGAGGCCGCTCGGCGCGTGGCGGCGGCCGAGGGCGGGGCGGCCCCCGGCTTCCTGCTGGATGCGGTGCGGGATCTGCGGCGGGTGGGCGCGCATCTGGTGGGGGTGGCGCACCCGCTGCTGGAACGGCGGGGCGAATTGCTGCCCAGCCGCCTGCGGCCCAGAGAAGGGTAACGAGAGAGGGGTAAGCCCTACCCCCCCACCGCCAGGTTCTGGTCCTGCCCGCGCGTGGCCCAGCCGGTGGTGCGGCGCTCGATGAACTCCGCGATCAGGTACAGCACGATGCCCATCGCCCCGGTCACGATCAGCCCCGCGAAGACCAGCGGCACGTCGAAGCGGGAGGAGGCGACCATCATCAGCCGCCCGATACCCGCGTTCGGTGCCACGCTTTCCGCGATGATCGCACCCACGAAGGCCACCGTGACCGCGATCTTCAGAGAGGCGAAGAAATAGGGCATCGCGCGCGGCAGGCCGACCTTCAGGATGATGTCCCAGGGCCGGGCCCCCAGGGCACGGAGCACGTCCTTCAGCTCGGGCTCCACCGTGGCGATGCCGGTGGCCACATTCACCACGATGGGGAAGAAGCTGATCAGGAAGGCCGTGATCACCGCCGGCCACATGCCGATGCCGAACCAGATGATCAGCACCGGCACCACCGCCACCTTGGGGATGGAGTTGAAGGCGATCAGCAGCGGATACAAGCCCTTATAGACCATGGTGGAGGAGCCGATCGCCACCCCCAGCAGCACGCCCGCCACGATGGCGAAGGCGAAGCCCATCATAGTGGTCTTCAGCGTATCCAGGCTGTCCCACATCAGCGGCGTCCACCAGCGGTAGCCGGCGGCGAACACGCGCGACGGCGCGGGCAGGATGAATTCGCTGACGTTGAAGGCGCGGCAGCCGATCTCCCAGAACACGAACATGCCGATGATGACGATCCAGGGCAGCGCCGTCTGCAAACGGCGCTGGCGGCGGGCCTGGGCGGCCATGGCTTCATAGCGCGCGAGCGCGCGGGGGGACATTCCATTGCCGCTCATCAGACCACCACCTCCTCACCGCTGCGGGCCATCGCGATATAGCGCCGCAGATCATGCACCAGGGCCTGGAATTCCGGGGCGTAGGTGCTGTCCAGCGTGCGGGGGCGCGGCAGGTCCACCTTGCGCTCCGCCACGATGCGGCCCGGCCGGGCGGACATCACCAGCACGCGGTCGGCCAGGTACACGGCCTCCCGCAGGTCATGCGTCACCAGCACGACGGTGGGTTTGCGCGTCATCCACACCTGCTGCAGCACGCCCCACAGATCCTCACGCGTGAACACGTCCAGCGCGCTGAAGGGTTCGTCCAGCATCAGCAGGGCCGGTTCGTGCACCAGGGCGCGGCACATGCTGGTGCGCTGCTGCATGCCGCCCGAAAGCTGGTAGGGGAATTTGCTGTCGAACCCCTCGAGCCCCACCAGGCGCAGCAATTCGCGCGCCCGGGCCTCATACATCGGGCGTTCGGCGCGCAGGCGCTTGCGGTGCTCGGGCACCACCTCCAGCGGCAGCATCACGTTGGACAGGATGCGCCGCCAGGGCAGCAAGGTGGGGTTCTGGAAGGCCATGCCCACCATGGAGAGCGGGCCATCCACCTCCTGCCCCGCCACGATCACATTGCCCTCGGTCGCGGGCCACAGCCCGCTGACCAGCCGCATCAGGGTGGATTTGCCGCAGCCGGAAGGACCGACCACCGCCACGAACTCCCCCTGCTCCACATTCAGCGAGCAGTTCTGCAAAGCCAGCGTGCCGCTGACCCCGCCATAGCGCATGGCGACATTGTCGATCTCGACGAAGGGACGGCTCATGCCAGTCCTCCAGGCAGGCGGAGCTGGTCCGCGGGGGGCAGGAAGTCGGGGGTGTAGGCCTGGTTCGCCATCACACGCCCCGGCAGGTTGAACAGGGATTTCACCAGGTCGAGGTTGCCCTGCAGGCGCTCGGCCGAGACCTGGGACAGGCCCGCCCGCCGCACATGGTCGGACAGCACCATCCGCTGCACCATCAGGTTGTGGCGCTGCATCTCCAGCGCCACGTCAGTCAGGGGCTCGGCGCGCTTCAGCGCCTCCAGCGCGCCGGCGGGGTCGGCCAGCTGGTCGCGGAAGCCGCGCATCAGGGCGGCGACCATCTTGCGCACGGTTTCGGGGTTGCGCTCCAGATAGCGGCGGGTGGTCAGGATGGCGCCGCCATACAGGTCGAGGCCATGGTCGCTGTACATGAACAGCTTCTGGCGCTCCTGCGGCACGCCGAGGCCCACGAGCGCGATGGAGGAGGTCTGCACGCTGCCCGTCAGCGCCTCCACATCGCCGCGCACCAGCATGGGTTCGCGCAGCGGCGGCTGGACGGAGATGAAGTTGACCTTGGCCATGTCGATGCCCGCCGCGCGCGCGAAGGCCGGGAACAGCTGGCGCGCCGCATCGAAATCCGGGGCCGCGAGGCGCTTGCCCTCCATGTCCTTCGGCGTCTGGATCGGGCCATCGGCGCGGGCGATGATGCACAGCGGGCTGCGGTCATGCAGCATGGCCACCGCGATCACGTCCCGGCTCGGGTCCTCCGCCAGGAAGCGTAGGGTGGGGGCGATGTCGGCATAGCCCATGTTGTGCGAGCCGCCACCGAGCGCCACCGGCACCCCGCCCGAGCCCTGGCCGCGGTCGATCTGCACCTCGAGCCCGGCCTCACGGAAATAGCCTTTCTCCCGCGCCACCAGGCCGAAGCTCTGCGGCGCCTGGAAGGCCCAATCCATGGTGAAGCGCACCCGGGTGGGCGCCTGGGCGGATGCCAGGGAGGGGGCGGCCAAAGGGGCTGCGAACAATAGGCGGCGGGAAAGCGGCATCGGGGGCATCGGCTGTCTCCGTGTCTATGCTCCCCGCAGTAGCAAGCGAACAGGGGCCGCCATACACAGGATTGCGGCGGCCAGGCACAGAAAGGGTTGGCGATGCTCGGGAATTGGGCATCGGGCGCGCCGCGCGGCAGGGCAACGCCCCGCTCAGGGCAGGCGCCCGCTCAGGGCAACGCCAGCTCAGGGCAACGCCAGCTCAGGGCCGGCCGTTCATGCCTTCGATGTCATCAACGCCACCCCGCCCATCACCGCCAGCATGCCCAGCAGGGCGGAGGGCGGCAGCGAATCGCCCAGGAACACCACACCGATCGCCGTGCCCACCGGCACCCGCAGATAGGCCTGGGAGGTGGTGGCGACCACGCCCAGCGTGCGGATCAGCCGGAACCAGATGACGGAGGCCAGCGCGGTGCAGAACACCGAGAACACCACCAGCGCCACCAGCGCCCCGGCGGGCGGCGGCCAATGGGGCGGCCCCTCCAGCGCCAGGCCCAGGGGCAGCAGCACGAACATGCCGCAGAACTGCGCGCCGAAGGCCGGCACCATCGGGTCCCGCGCCGCGAAACCGAGGCCGGTGTAGCCCGACAGCGCGAACAGCGCGCCCGAGACCACCAGCGCCAGCATATGCGGCACCGAGCCGCCCATCATGCCCTGCTGGCCCACGATCAACCCCACGCCCAGCACCCCCAGCACCACGCCCAGGGCCTTGCGCCAGCCCGGCGGGTTGCCCCTTTGCAGCGCGAGGCCGAAGAAAAACGCGAAGATGGGCGAGGTGCAGGACAGGATGGTGGCCAGCGAGGCCTGCACCTGCTGCGCGCCCCAGGCGATCAGCACGAAGGGCGTGACGGTGGCCAGGGCGGCCTGCAGCATAAAGGCGCGCCAGCTTGCCCAGTCCCTGGGCACTTCCAGCCCGCGCCAGCGCAGCAGCCCGTACAGCAATGCCGACGCCAGCACACAGCGCAGCCCCACCATGGTGATAGGCGCGAAGCCGGTGGTCGCCACCTTGATGAGCGCGTAGGAGGACCCCCACAGCAACGCCAGCAGCCCCAGCAAGGCCAGCTCGAATCCACGGCCGCGCCCCGTGCTGCCCATCTGGCCGCCCACCTCGGCTGATGCCGGCATCCCCCGTTCTCCCCCCATCTTTCATCAGCATAGCGTGCCCCCCGGTTGCGGCCACGCCCCTCACGGCCCATACCTAGGCCCAAATCTACCCCTCGATGCAGGAGCGCCGGTCATGTCCCCCGTGCCCGAAATCTCGCCCGCCGATGCCTGGGCGGCCATCCAGTCCGACCCGGACGCCGTGCTGGTGGACGTGCGCACCGACGCCGAATGGAACTTCGTGGGCGTGCCGGACCTGTCGCCCGCCGGCAAGCGCGTGGCGCTGATCCCCTGGCAGCTCTATCCCTCCATGGCGGTGAACACCCAGTTCGCCGAGATGCTGCACAAGGCCGGCGTGGAGCCCACCAACAAGGTGTATTTCCTCTGCCGCTCCGGCGCGCGCAGCCTGGCGGCGGCCCAGGCCAGCGCCCAGGCCGGCTACGCCCACGTGTTCAACGTGACCGACGGCTTCGAGGGCCCGGTGGACCATGAGGGCCATCGCGGCACCGTGGGCGGCTGGAAGGCCTCGGGCCTGCCCTGGATGCAACGCTGAGCATGGACGGCGCCCCCACGAAAGCGGAAGTGGCCGGCAAGGAAGACGCGCTCTCGGCCATACTGGCCCTGGTGCGCGACGATATGGAGGCGGTGAACCGCCTCATCGTCCGGCACATGGACAGCCCCGTGGCGCTGATCCCGCAACTGGCGGCCCATATCGTGGCCGCCGGCGGCAAGCGCCTGCGCCCGCTGCTGACGCTCGCCGCCGCCCGCCTCTGCGGCTATCCGGCCGGCGGCCCGCGCCATGTCGCGCTGGCCACCTGCGTGGAATTCATCCACACCGCCACCCTGCTGCATGACGATGTGGTGGACGAAAGCGCCCTGCGCCGCGGCCGCGCCAGCGCCAACGCGCTGTTCGGCAACAAGCCCTCCGTCCTCGTCGGCGATTTCCTGTTCGCCCGCGCCTTCGAGCTGATGGTCCAGGACGGCTCGCTGGAGGTGCTGCGCATCCTCTCCGCCGCCTCCGCCACCATCGCGGAGGGCGAGGTGCTGCAGCTGATGACCCAGAACGACACCGCCACCACCGAGGCGCAGTACCTGGAAGTCATCCACGGCAAGACCGCCGCCCTGTTCGCCGCCGCCACCCGCATCGGCGCCGTGGTGCAGGACCGCCCCGCCGCCGAGGAAGAGGCGCTGGACGCCTATGGCCGCACCCTTGGGGTCGCGTTTCAGCTGGTGGACGACGCGCTGGACTACGCGGCCGACGAAGCCGTGCTGGGCAAGACCGTCGGCGACGATTTCCGCGAGGGCAAGATCACCTTGCCGGTGCTGCTCGCCTTCCAGCGCGGCGACGAGGCCGAGAAGACCTTCTGGCGCCGCACCCTGGAAGACCGCGACCAGACCGACGCCGACATGGCCGAAGCCCAACGCCTGATCGCCAAGCACGGCGCGCTGGCGGAAACCTTCGCCCGCGCCCGCGACTACGGCCGCCAGGCCCGGGAAGCCCTCAGCCCCTTCGCCGACAGCCCGGAAAAATTCGCCATGCTCGGGCTGGTGGATTTCTGCATCGAACGGGCCCGGTAGGGCGCGACCAGGCTAGGAAGTCGCATGCGGGAAGGGCTCTGCCCTCCCCGCACCCCACCCGCCAGGAGCCGAAAGGCCCCTGGACCCCATCAGTTAGGTTTGGAAGTTCGGGGTGGGGGCACGGAGCGTGCTCCCGACCAGGCTGCCTGTCGGTGCTCCCACCCCGAACTTCCAAATAATTGGGTTCCAAGGGCCTTTCGGCCTTTGGTGGGGGGAGCGCGAGGGGGGCAAAGCCCCTCTCGCACGCCGCCTTCCCCGCTCAGGCATGCCCCGCCGCGCCGCTCAATAGCAGCGGGTCCACCTTGAGTTTGGCCAGCGCCTGCCGCCAGGCGTTCTGGGGTTTGCTGGCGAACAGGATGTCCGGGTCCGCCGGGGCGGTCAGCCAGGCGTTGGCCGCGATTTCGCTTTCGAGTTGGCCCGGCCCCCAGCCGGCGTAGCCCAGCGCGAGCACGCATTGGCGGGGCCCGTTGCCTTCGGCGATGGCTTTCAGCACTTCGACCGAGGCTGTCAGGGCCGCACCTTCTCGTTCCGGCCCGCCGGGTACGGGCAGGGTGCCGTCGGTGCTCCATTCCGGGCTGTGCAGCACGAAGCCGCGCCCGGCCTCCACCGGCCCGCCATTGACCATGCGGATGGCGCGGGCGGGGGGTGTGGGGGCGATGTCCAGCTGTTTCAGCAGGTCATCGAAGCCGAAGCTGTCCAGCGGCTGGTTCAGCACCAGCCCCATCGCGCCGTCCGCGGAATGGGCGCAGAGGCAGATGACCGCCTGCGCGAAGCGGGGGTCCTGCATGGAGGGCATGGCGATCAGCAGCTGGCCGGTCAGCCAGTCGCCGGAGCCGTGGCTGGGGCCGGTGCCCGTCCCGCCGCCTGTCTTGCGCATCGGTGCGCCCATGATCCGAGGTGCCTGTCTGCTTCCCATGCGGCAGATGTGGAACGCCGGGCGCCGCGCCACAAGGGTCTTGTGGCCCCGGATGACAGGGGGGGCCCGCTTCGCTACCCTCCGCCTCCCCAAGCCAGGAGAGGGAACAGATGACGATTCAAGTGGGTGACAGCATTCCCAGCGTGAAGGTCACGCTCGCCACCGCCGAGGGCCCGAAGGAGGTGGACGCGGCCGCGTTCTTCGCCGGCAAGACCGTCGTGCTGTTCGGCGTGCCGGGCGCCTTCACGCCCACCTGCTCCGCCAAGCACCTGCCTGGCTTCGTGCAGAACGAGGCGGCGCTGAAGGCCAAGGGCGTGGACACCATCGCCTGCATCGCCGTGAACGACGCCTTCGTCATGGGCGCCTGGGGCAAGGACCAGGCGGTGGGCGACAAGGTGACGATGATCGCCGATGGCGGCGCCGCCTTCACCAAGGCCACGGGGCTGGAATTCGACCTGACGGCGCGCGGCCTCGGCCTGCGCTGCCAGCGTTTCGCGCTGGTGGCCAAGGACGGCAAGGTGACGCACCTGGCCATCGAGAAGCCCGGCGAGTTCGAGGTGAGCAAGGCCGAATCCGTCCTGGCCGCGCTCTGATCCTCGACGTCTCACGCCTGCTGGCCGTCGCCTTCCGGGGGCGGCCTTCGGGCATGGACCGCATCGAGATCGCCCATGCGCGCCAGGCGCTGGGCGATCCGGCCGCGGTGCTGGTCGCGCGCAGCCTGTGGGGTTGGTATGGCGCCGTGCCGCGTGGGGCGGTGGCGGCGGTGCTGGCCGCGCAGGACCGGCGGGCGCGCCCCCGCTGGCTGGTGCTGTGGCTGTGGCTGCGGCTGGCCTGGGGGCTGGGCCGGGCCGGGGCCATCCGGGCGGCACGCCAGCCCGGCGCGGTGTTCAGCATCGTCAGCCATCACGGGCTGGAACGGGGGCGCGCGATCGAGCGGCTGATGCGCCAGGGCGCCGCCTTCGTGCCCATGGTCATCGACATCATCCCCCTGACCCATCCGCAATTCCACCGCGCGGCGCAGGGGCCGCGCCATGCGCGGCGCATGCTGAACGTGGCGCGGCTGGCCAAGGGCGTGATCTTCATCAGCGAGACGGTGCGCCACCAGGCCCAGGCCTGGCTGGCCGAGCAGGGCACGCGCCTGCCACCCAGCGCCGTGGCGCCCATGGGCATCGACCTGCGGGCCAGCGCGGCCGTGGCGCCGGGGACCGCCCCCTATTTCCTGGCGCTGTCCACGCTGGAGCCACGCAAGAACCACATGCTGCTGCTGGAGGTGTGGCGCGAGTTGCATGCCCGCATGGGCAGCGCCACGCCGCGCCTGGTCTTCGTCGGCCGCCCGGGGTGGGAGAACGAGCCGGTGGAGCGCTTCATCGCGGCCCACCCCGAATATGTCGAATGGCACGGCCATGTGCCGGAGGCCGAGTTGGCCCGGCTGCTGGGCGGCGCGCGCGCCCTGCTCTTTCCCAGCTTCGCCGAGGGGTTCGGCGTGCCGGTGGCCGAGGCGCTGGCCGCCGGCGTGCCGGTCATCGCCTCCGACCTCGCGGTGCTGCGGGAGGTAGGCGGCGACGTGCCCGAATATCTGGAGCCGCTGGACGGGCTGGGCTGGCTGGACGCGGTGCGGGACTACGCGGACCCCCAGCACCCGCGCCGGGCCGCGCAGCTGGCGCGGCTGGCGGGTTGGCGGGCGCCGGGGTGGGAGGCGCACTTCGCGGCCTGCCGGAATTTCATCGAGGGACTTGCGGCAGATCAAACTCGATCGTAATTTCAGTAAGGACTGAAATGACGAAAACCCATGCAGCTCTCACCCCTCACCCAGGCCTTCGTCCTCCATTTCGGAGAGATGGGGTCGCGCTGGGGCATCAACCGCACGGTGGGGCAGATCTATGCCCTGCTCTACCTCTCGGCCCCCGTCCCCCTCGCGGCCGATGACATCGTGGAGGCGCTGGGCGTCTCCCGCTCCAATGTCTCCATGTCCCTGAAGGAGCTTCAGGGCTGGAACCTAGTGCTGCTGCGCCACATCCCCGGCGACCGGCGGGACCATTTCACCACCCCCGACGATGTCTGGCAGATCCTGCGCGTGCTGGCGGAGGAGCGGAAGAAGCGGGAGGTGGACCCGACGCTGACCGTGCTGCGCGAATTGCTGATGCAGAAGCCCGCCAGCGAGCAGGACAGCCACGCCCAGGCCCGCATGGGCGAAATGCACGCGCTGATCGAACAACTGACCACCTGGTACGAGGATGTGAAGAAGCTGGAGACGGAACGTCTCGCCTCCCTCCTCGCGCTCGGCAGCAAGATCACGAAACTCCTCGACACCACCGAAAAGGTGGTCAAATTCGTCAAGGGCAAACGCCCCAGCCGGGAGGGCTGAGATCATGGACGCACATACCCTGGCGCGCATCCAATTCGCCGCCAACATCTCCTTCCACATCCTGTTTCCCACCATCACCATCGCGCTGGGCTGGGTGCTGCTGTTCTTCAAGCTGCGCTTCAACGCCACCCGCGACCAGAAATGGATCGAGGCCTATTTCTTCTGGGTGAAGGTCTTCGCCCTGTCCTTCGCCATGGGTGTCGTCTCCGGCATCACCATGAGCTTCCAGTTCGGCACCAACTGGCCGGGCTATATGGAACGGGTGGGCAATATCGCGGGCCCGCTGCTGGCCTATGAGATCCTGACGGCCTTCTTCCTGGAGGCCTCCTTCCTGTCGATCATGCTGTTCGGCTATCGCCGCGTGCCGGGTTGGCTGCACACCGGCGCCACCCTGCTGGTGGCGGGCGGCACCACGCTCAGCGCCTTCTGGATCATCGCGCTGAATTCCTGGATGCAGACCCCGGCGGGCTATGAGATCCGCGACGGCGTGGCCCATGCGGTGGATTGGTGGGCGATCGTGTTCAACCCCTCCATGCCCTACCGCCTGGCGCATATGCTGATCGCCTCGGGGCTGACGGTCTCCTTCCTCATCGCCGGCGTCTCCGCCTGGCAATGGCTGCGCCACAGCCGGATGCCGGCGGTGCAGGCGGCGCTGCGCACCGGCATCGTGATGGCGGCCGTGCTCGCCCCCACCCAGCTGTTCGTGGGCGACGCGCATGGGCTGAACACGCTGGAGCACCAGCCCGCCAAGATCGCGGCGATGGAAGGCCACTGGAACACCGGCGGGCGCGTGCCGCTGCTGCTGTTCGCCTGGCCCGACGAGGCCGCGCGGGACAACCATGCCGAAATCGCCCTGCCCGGCGTCGCCAGCCTGATCCTGCGCCATGAATGGGATGGCGTGATCCAGGGGCTGAACGACTTCGCGGGCGAGCACCCGCCGGTGGCCCCGGTCTTCTTCGCCTTCCGCATCATGGTGGGCCTCGGCGTGCTGATGATCGCGGCGGGGCTGACGGGCGCCTTCTTCCTGTGGCGGCGCGGCATGCCGCCGGTGCCCCTGATGTGGCTGCTGGTGCCCATGACCTTCGCGGGCTGGGTGGCCACGCTCGCCGGCTGGTACGTGACCGAGATCGGCCGCCAGCCCTGGCTCGTCACCGGCATCCTGCGCACCGCCGACGCCGCGGGCCCCGTGCCCGCCACCCATATCGGCGGCAGCCTGGCGCTGTATCTGGCGCTCTATGTCGTGCTGCTGCTGGCCTATGTGACCACCATCCTGCATCTGGCCGCCAAGGCGGGCCACACCCACCCGCCCGAGCCCCCCGCGGGCATGGAACCGGGCGGCATCGTCGCGGAGACCCGCTCATGACCCCCTTCCTGCCTCCGGAATACCTGCCGGTGATCTTCGGCGCGCTGATGGCCATCTCCGTGCTGGCCTATGTGGTGCTGGACGGCTTCGACCTGGGCGTGGGGCTGCTGCTGCCCGCCGCCCCCGAGCAGGCGGACCGCGACCGCATGGTGGCCTCCATCGGTCCGTTCTGGGATGCGAACGAGACCTGGCTGGTGCTGGGCATCGGCCTGCTGCTGGTGGCCTTCCCGGCTGCCCATGGCGTGGTGCTGACGGCGCTGTACCTGCCGGTGGCGCTGATGCTGATGGCGCTGTCGGTGCGCGGCGTGGCCTTCGAATTCCGCGTGAAGGCCCCCACCCCGCGCCAGAAGCGCATGTGGGACCGCGCCTTCTTCGGCGGCTCCCTGGTCGCGTCCCTGTCCCAGGGCTGGATGCTCGGGCGCTATATCCTGGGCTTCGACGGCGGGGCGGTGGCGCTGCTGTTCGCGGCCATGTGCGCGGCGGGGCTGGCCATCTGCTATGCCTTCATCGCCTCCACCTGGCTGGTCTGGCGGATGGAGGGCGACCTGCAGCGCCGCGCCATCGGCTGGGCCCGGCGCGCGCTGCCGGCGGTGGCGCTCGGCATCCTGCTGGTCAGCCTGGCCACCCCCTATGCCAGCCCGCGCATCTTCGAGCGCTGGTTCAGCCTGCCCAACCTGGTGCTGCTGGCGCCGCTGCCGCTGTGCACGCTCGGCCTCGTGGTGCTGCTGCGCAGCATCCTGCGCCACATGCCCTATGCGAATGACGCGCTGGCGGGGCTGCCCTTCGCCTCCGCGGTGGGGTTGTTCGTGCTGTCCTTCATCGGGCTGGCCTGGAGCTTCTTCCCCTATGTCGTGCCGGACCAATTGACGCTGTGGCAGGCGGCCAGCGCGCCGGAATCGCTCAGCATCATCCTGGCGGGCGCGCTGGCGGTGCTGCCGGTCATCGCGGCCTATACCGTGCTCGCCTGGACCGTGTTCGGCGGCAAGAGCCGCGACCTGCACTATGATTGACGCCACCCGCGGCATGGGGGCAGAAGCCCCCATGCCCGATTGCCGCCTCTACCTGATCACCCCCCCGCGCCTGACCGATGGCTTCGACACGCTGCTGGCGCGCGCGCTCGATGCCGGCGATGTCTCCTGCGTGCAGCTGCGCCTGAAGGACGCGCCCGCCGACGAGGTGGCCCGCGCCGTGGAACGCCTGATGCCCATCACCCAGTCGCGCGGGGTGGCCTTCCTGCTGAACGACGATGCGGAAACCGCGAAGCGCCTGGGCTGCGACGGCGCCCATCTGGGCCAGACCGACGGCGACCACGCCGCCGCCCGCGCCACGCTGGACAGCCATATCCTGGGCATCACCTGCCATGCCTCCCGCCACCTGGCGATGACGGCGGGCGAAATCGGGGCCGATTACGTGGCCTTCGGCGCCTTCTTCCCCACCACCACCAAGGAGACGGAACACGTCGCCACGGTGGAACTGCTGGAATGGTGGCGGGAGATGATGGAAATCCCCTGCGTGGCGATCGGCGGCATCACCGCGGAAAACTGCGCGCCGCTGGTGCGCGCGGGCGCCGATTTCCTGGCGGTGGTGGGGGCGGTGTGGAACCACCCCGATGGCCCCGATGCCGGGGTGCAGGCGATGAACAAGGCTATCGCCGAGGCTTGAGGCGCCTCAGGGGCGTTGCCCCCGAACCCCCACCGAGGGGCTCTGCCCCTCGGCTCCCCGCCAAAGGCCGAAAGGCCCTTGAAACCCATCAGTTTGGCGCCTTACCTTGGCAGGCATAGCGCCATTTTCATTATAAAAATCAATAGGAAACACCTTCCCAAGGTCAGCACCAAACTGATCTAGGTCCAGGACCGAGCACGGTCCTGGCGGGGGTGTCGGGGGCGGAGCCCCTGACGGGCGCCCTCCCCTCAGCGCACCAGGTGATAGCCCCGGTTGAAGTAGACCAGCCCGCCGGCATCCTGGCCCAGCCGCACGGCCTTCACCTCGGCGAAGATCACCTTGTGGCTGCCTTTTTCGACCACTTCCCTGATCTCGCAGTCGAAGCTGGCCGCGGCTTCCTGCAGGGCGGGGGCGCCGGTGGCGAGCGTTTCCCATTCGCCCACGGTGAAGCGCTCGGCGCCTTCCAGCCCGTGGCGGCCGGCGAAGGTGTCGGACACATTCTCCTGCCCGGCGCCCAGCGTGTTCACGCACAGCACGCCGTTGGCGGCGAAGGTGTCGGCCGCGCTGTAGTTGCGGTTCATGCAGACCAGCAGGGTCGGCGGCTCGTCGGTCACGCTGGTGACGGCGCTGGCGGTGAAGCCCGCGCGGCCGGCCTGACCACCAGTGGTGATCACGTTCACCGCGGCGGCCAGACGGGACATGCCGTTGCGGAAATCCTGCTTTTCCATTCTCAACCCTTCCTGGCGGCCCGGTGCCGCCCCGGCCCGTGTCCCGGGCCCCAATCGGGCGCCAGCATCCTGCGAAGGGGACGCGCCGTCCAGACGTGCCGCGCATCCAAAGGGATAGCCGGGCGGCTTCAGGCGCGCGACGATAGCCCCCTATTCGACCACAGGAGGGCCCCATGACCCAGATCACGATCCCCGCCACCGATGGCAGCGGCAGCTTCCAGGCCTATCTGGCCGCCCCCGCCGACACCAGCACCCCGAAGGGTGCGGTGGTGATGATCCAGGAAATCTTCGGCGTGAACCGCACCATGCGCGCCCTGTCGGACTGGGTGGCCAGCATGGGCTATTTCGCCATCGCCCCCGACCTGTTCTGGCGCCAGCAGCCGGGCGTGGAACTGGACCCCGACGCGGGCCAGACGGAATGGGAGAAGGCCTTCGCCTATATGAACGGCATGGACCAGGCGAAGGGGATGGAGGATCTGAAGGCCACCATCGCCGCGGCCCGCGCCCTGCCCGGCTGCAATGGCAAGGTCGGCAGTATGGGTTTCTGCCTGGGCGGGCGGCTGGCCGTCATGCTGGCGCTGGACAGCGATGCCCAGTGCCACATCAGCTATTACGGCGTGGGGCTGGACGGGCTGCTGGGCGATGCGGCCAAAATCACGGCGCCCACCATCCTGCACATCGCCGAGAAGGACAAATTCGTGCCCCCGGAGGCGCGGGCGAAGATCGTGGCGGCGCTGGAAGGGCACGGGCTGGCCAAGGCCTATGTCTATCCGGGGGTGGACCATGCCTTCGCGCGGCTGAACGCGCACAGCTATGACGCGCGGGCGGCCACGATCGCGGCGGGCCGCTCGGCGGAGCTGCTGGTGAAAACCCTGGGCTGACCGCCCGGCCGGGCGGAGGCGGTCTTTTCCGCCCGGCCGAAAATTTCGAAAATCCATTGACCCCCTGCCCCGATCCCCTAGGCTGCCCCCGGAAACGCAGACAACGCGGCATCACATCCAGGCTTTCGGGGGCATGGGATGACAGGACGCAGACAGGTGCTGGCTTTGACAGCCGGCACGGCGGGCATGGGCGCGCCCGCGCTGGTGGCCGCGCAATCGGAGCGCGTGGTGCGCTTCATTCCGCAGACGGATATCACCAGCTACGATCCGATCTTCAGCTCCACCCAGGTCACGCGCAACTACGCGTATCTCGTCTACGACACGCTGTTCGGCCTGGACAAAGACCTGCTGCCGCAACCGCAGATGGCCGAGGGCTTCACCGCCGAGGATGACCACAAGCTGTGGACCATCAGGCTGCGCCCGGGGCTGATGTTCCATGACGGCACGCCGGTGCTGGCGCGCGATTGCGTGGCCAGCATCCGCCGCTGGGGCGGGCGGGACAGTTTCGGCCGGCTGCTGATGGCCGCCACCGACGCGCTGACCGCGCCGGACGACCGCACCATCGTCTTCCGCATGAAGCGCCCCTTTCCGCTGCTGACCTTTGGCCTGGCGAAATCCACCGCCCAGGCCATGGTGGTGATGCCGGAGCGGCTGTCGAACACCCCCGGACACACGCAAGTGACGGAGGTGGTGGGCAGCGGCCCCTACAAATTCCTGCGCGAGCAGAGCGTGACCGGCGCGCGCATCGTCTTCGCCAAGAACGAGGCCTACCGCCCCCGCGAAACCGGCGAGCTGGGCTGGACCGCCGGCCCCAAACTCGCGCATTTCGAGCGCGTGGAGTGGGTGATCATCCCCGACGCCGCCACAGCCGCGGCCGCCTTGCAGAATGGCGAGGTGGATTGGTGGGAAACCCCCACCCCGGACTACCTGCCGCTGCTGCGCCGCCGGCGCGAGGTGAAGGTGGAGATCAACGACCCCAGCGGCGGGTTGCCGATCATGCGGTTCAACTTCCTGCACCCGCCCTTCGACAACCCCGCGATCCGCCGCGCCGTGCTGGCCGGCACCAGCCAGCTGGAATTCATGCACGCCATGGCGGGCACCGACCCGCAGCTGTTCCGCACCGGGGTGGGCTTCTTCCCGCCTGGCACGCCCTATGCGTCGGATGTGGGCACCTCAGCGCAGGTGGACCAGCCGGACATCGCGCGGCTGAAGCAGCAGATCATCGACGCCGGCTACAAGGGCGAGCGCGTGGTGGTGCTGGGGGCGGCCGACCGTGCCTCGGTGAAGGCCGCGAGCGATGTGGCGGCCGACATGCTCACCAGGCTCGGCTTCAACGTGGACTACCAGCTGGCCGATTGGGGCACCGTCAGCGCGCGGGCGGTGAAGAAGGAACCCGTCGAACAGGGCGGCTGGAGCGTCTATTTCGGCATCTGGTCGGGGCTTTCGGTCATCAACCCGGCCGTGCACCAATCCCTGCAGGGCACCGGCGCCGATGCCTGGACCGGCTGGCCCAATTTGCCGGAGCTGGAGGCGCTGCGCCAATCCTGGCTCGACGCGCCGGACCTCGCGGCCCAGCGGCGCATCGCCCAAGCCATTCAGGAGTGCGCCTACCGGGACGTGCCCTATGTGCCGCTCGGCCAGTTCTTTGCCCCCGTCGCCTATCGCCGCAACCTGCAGGGCATGGTCACGGGCTTCCCTGTCTTCTGGAACCTGAAACGAGGCTGATCCGA
Organism: Rhodovarius lipocyclicus; assembly: GCF_009900765.1. Taxonomy (GTDB): domain Bacteria; phylum Pseudomonadota; class Alphaproteobacteria; order Acetobacterales; family Acetobacteraceae; genus Rhodovarius; species Rhodovarius lipocyclicus. The sequence continues at coordinate 9,441 of NZ_JAAABL010000034.1, read as the reverse complement.
TGCCGATGGTCCTTGCCGCCAATGCCAATGCCTCGGGCAGCCATGTGGGCGAATGGCGGCACCCCGATGCCTGGGACAATCCCGCCGCCAATATCCAGAACGCCGCCCGCCTGGCCCAGATCGCGGAGGCGGGGAAATTCGACCTGATCTTCCTGGCCGACGGCAATGGCGTGCGGCAGCTGGACAAGCCCGCCTTGTTCGCGGCCACCAGCCCATCTGACCGGCCGGGCGTGTTCGAACCCGTCACGCTGCTGTCCGCCCTGTCCATGGTGACGCGGCACATCGGGCTCGTCGCCACCGCCACCACCACCTATGACGAGCCCTTCCACGTGGCGCGCCGCTTCGCCTCGCTCGATCACCTCAGCGGCGGGCGGGCGGGGTGGAACCTCGTCACCACTTCGAACCCCGAGGACGCGCTCAACTTCTCCCACACCGAGCATGTGGAGCGCGGCACCCGCTATGACCGCGCGGCGGAATTCGCCACCGTGGTGAAGGGGCTGTGGGACAGCTGGGATGACGGCGCCTTCCCGCAGGACAAGGCCAGCGGCCAGTTCCTGATCCCGGAGAAGGTGCATGTACTGAACCACCAGGGCCCGCATTTCCAGGTGCGCGGGCCGCTGAACGCGCCGCGCTCGCCGCAGGGGCATCCGGTGATCTTCTCGGCCGGGCAGTCGGAGACGGGCAAGGATCTCTCGGCCGCCCATGCCGATTGCGTCTTCGCGATCGAGGGCAGCATGCCCGCCGCCCAGCGCCTGTATGCCGACATCAAGGGCCGCCTGCCGAAATTCGGCCGCACGGCGGATGACATGCGCATCCTCTCGGGCGTGACCATCTTCGTGGGCGAGACCGCCGAGGAAGCCGAGGCGCTGTTCCAGCAGCTGGAGGACCTCGTCTCCCCGGCCGTGGGGGTCGATTACCTGTCGAAGATGCTGGGCCGGAAGATGCAGGGCTATGCCCTGGATGAGCCCATGCCGACATTCGACGAGGAGCACATCGGCCATACCGGCATCGGCAAGGCCATCCTGCGCATGGCCCATGAGGAAGGGCTGACGGTGCGCCAGACCTATCGCCGCATCCTGCCGCAGATGGGCGGCAACATGTTCAAGGGCGATGCGAAGCAGGTCGCTGATATCATGGAGGAATGGTACACCTCCAAGGCCTGCGACGGCTTCATGATCGCGGCCCCGGTGGTGCCCACGGGCCTCGAACGCTTCATCAGGCTGGTGGTGCCGGAATTGCAGCGCCGCGGCCTGTTCCGCACGGAATACGAGGGCACGACGCTGCGCGAGAATCTGGGGCTGGCGCGGCCGCGCAACGCCTTTTTCTAGGGCCTACCCCCGCAGCGCCGCCAGGATCGCGGCCGAGCCGTGCCGGACATGCCGGCGCATGACCAGCACGGCCATCTCGGTATCGCGTTCCAGCACGGCCTCCATCAGCCGGGCGTGATCGGCGCGCAGCACATCCTCCGGCAAGGGGTCCGGGCGGACCAGGTTGCGATAGCGGGTCGCGTGGTCCCACAGCATCTGGTGGAACAGGTTCTGGATGAAATGCTTCCCGCCCGAGGCCAGCTCGTAATGGAAGCGCAGATGCGCGGCCCGCCAGTCCAGGTTCAGCACCCGCCCCTCCGGGTCCAGATACATGGGCAGGGCTTCCAGCGCCTGGTGGGCGCTGGCGGTGCGTTCCATCCACACGGCGTCGCCGTCGCGGATCGCATCCTCCAGCAGCAGGCATTCCAGGCGTTCGCGCGCGCTGATCACCTGCTCGAAATGCGACAGGCTGAGCTCGGCGACGCGGAAGCCGCGCTGGTCATGCGCCTCGATCAGCAGGGTGGCCGAGAGGCGGTACAGCGCCTCCCGCAGCGGGGTCATGCCCACGCCATAGCGCTGGCGCAGGCTGTCCAGATGCAGCCGGGACCCGGGCGCCAGAACGCCGGAGATCACATCCTCCCGCAGGCGGGCATAGACCTGGGAGCCGATGGTGGAGGCGGCGTGTTCGTGATCGGCCAAGGGGCCCTCGCCAGAAATTCGAAATTCCTGGCGGGAAGTATAGCCGATCAGCCCGGATTCACTCCATCAGCGAATTGTCCACGCAGGCGGCCCAGCCCGGCTTCCGCTTGATGACCCCCGCCGTGAACATCGCGTGCTCCAGCTTCTCCCACGGCTCGGGCGGGAAGTACGGCGTGCGGCTCCAGATCCCCAGCGGCCGGTAGCGCGCGATGCAGCGCTGGATCAGCTCCGCATCCAGCTCCGGGAACAGCGGCTTCACCACGGCCGCCACCTCGGCATCCGGGGTGGCGTGCAGCCAGTCCTGCGTCTTGCCCAGGCCGCGCAGCATGGCGCGGAATTCCGGCGCGTATTCGCGCATGTTGGCCACGGTGGACATGAAGGTGGTGTAGCCGGTGGGCCCGCGGCTGGCCGCCGCGTGCCAGACATGGCAGCCCGCATCCTCCAGCCGCGTCACGAAGGGCTCGAACACCTGGATCACATCGAGGTCGCCGTTCAGCAGCGCCTCGGCGTTCTGCTGCATGCTGCCGGTGGTGTGGCGGGGCAGGCTGTCGGGGTCCAGCCCGTCCTGGCGGATGTCCTCCTGCAAGGCCCACCAGGGGGTCGGCACCTCGGCCACGGTGGCGAAGCGCAGCCCGGCCAGGTCACGCAGGCGGAAATCGGGCCGCGCCTCCCGCCCCACCAGGAAGAACGGGTCCCCCAGCACCGCCGCGCCGAAATCGCGCAAGGGGCAGGCGGGGTCGGCATCATGGGCCAGCATCAGGCGCATCGGCCCGCCCCAGGCGATCTCGGCGCGGCCTTCCAGCACCGCATCCTTGGCGCGGGCGGGCTCGCCGCCATCCAGCAGGGTTACCTCCACCCCCTCCGCCGCATAGGCCCCGCGTGCCAGCGCGGCATAGAACGGCACGTAGAACACCGCGCGGAAGGTTTCCTGCAGACGGATCGGGCGCATCTTTTCACCTTTCTGGACCAGCCCGCAGGCTGCACCATGTCGGCGCCCAACGGAATGCCGGAGAGCCCCATGCGCATCGCCCGCCGAGTGCTGCCTTTCCTCGCCACCCCCGCCATCAGCCCCGCCTTGGCGCAGGAGAGGCGGCCGCTGCGGCTGATCATCCCGGTGGGGGTGGCCGGGGTGACGGATGTGGTGGGGCGCATCCTGGCCGAGGCCCTGCAGAACCAGCTCGGCCGCCCCGTGGTGCCGGAAAACATCCCCGGCGCCGGCAGCACGGTGGGGGCGGCCGCCTTCCATCGCGCGCCGAATGACGGCGCCACCTTCTTCATCGCCACCAACAACCACCCGGTGATGCAGGCGGTCTACCCGAACTTCCCCCTGAACCCGGTGCGGGATTTCACGCCGCTGGCGCTGGTCGGCAGCCAGCCCTTCGCGCTGGCCGTGCATCCCTCCGTGCCCGCGCGGGACGTGCCGGAGCTGCTGGCCTGGCTGGACCGCGAAGGCGAAGCCGCGAATTACGGCGCCACCAACCCCGGCGCCACCAACCACCTGGCCGGGGAACTATTGAAGCAATTGACGCAGGGCCGCTTCACCGTCGTGCCCTATCGCACCGCGGCGAACGCCGTGCAGGACCTGGTGGCGGGCCGGATGCACTTCACGATCGACAGCCCCACCCTGCTGGCGCCGCTGGCGCGCCATGGCCGGGTGCGGCTGCTGGCCAGCTCCGGCCCCGCGCCCTCCGCCCTGCTGCCCGGGCTGGCGCCGATCGGGGCACATGTGCCCGGCTACGCGCTGACGGCCTGGCAGGTGCTGTTCAGCCGCCCCGGCGCACCGCCCGGTATGGACACGCAGATGCGCGACGCGGCACTGGCCGCCCTGGCACAGGATGCCACGCGGCAACGGCTGCTGACGGCCAGCGTGGAATTGTGGCCCGACCCGTCGCCGGAAGCGGCAGGACAGCATGTGGCGGAAGAAGTGGCACGCTGGACACCGATCGCGGCGCGGATCGGGACGGGGTGAGGGGGCTGCGCTGGCGATTAAGGTTGAGGGGGAAATGACTTTCCCCCTCGTCAAACGCGATGCGTTTGACCCCCCACTACTTTTTATCAGTTTGGGGACGGCGCCTGAGCCTGCGAAGGTTTTTCCGGTAAATTTATATAATAATATCAATTGGATAATATTGGCGCTGTCCCCAAACTCCTCGCAGGGGCCTGGGGAGATCTTATCTCCCCAGCGGATGGGGTCTGGGGAAGGCAGAGCCTTCCCCAGCCTGCCTTCCCTTTTGGCGCCATCCCCAGCTCCTCCCGCGCAAGCGTTGCACCCGCGCTCCGCTTTGGGCAGTCTTCCGCCCAACGAGGAACGTCCATGTCTCATCTGTTCGATCTGTCCGGGCGTGCCGCGCTCGTCACGGGGGCTTCCGGCCTGTTGGGGGCGCATTTCGCCCAGGTGCTGGCTGGTGCCGGCGCCCGGGTTGTGATGGCCGCCCGCCGGGTGGAGGCGATGGCCGCCACCGCGGCCGCGCTCGGCGCCACCACCGTGCATCTGGACGTGACCAGCCCGGCCAGCATCGCCGCCGCCTTCGATGCCGCGGGACCCATCGACATCCTGGTGAACAATGCCGGCATCGCGGTAACCAAGCCGGTGCTGGCCCAGACGCCCGAGGATTTCGACCAGGTGCTGGGCGTGGATCTGCGCGGCTGCTTCCTGGTGGCTCAGGAGGCAGCGCGGCGCATGGTGGCCGACCGGCGCCCCGGCTCCATCATCAACATCGCCTCGATCCTGGGGGAACGGATCATCCCCGGCGTGGCCGGCTATACCGCCGCCAAGGCCGGGCTGCTGCATCTGACGCGGCAGATGGCGGTGGAGCTGGCGCGGCATTCCATCCGGGTGAACGCCCTGGCGCCGGGCTACATCGCCTCCGACATCAACGCGGAATTCTTCGCCTCCGAGCCCGGCCAGGCGATGATCCGCCGCGTGCCGCAGCGCCGGCTGGGCCAGCCGGGGGATCTGACCGGCCCGCTGCTGCTGCTGGCCAGCGACGCCGGGGTGCACATGACCGGCAGCACCATCACCGTCGATGGCGGCCACTCCGTTTCCAGCCTCTGAAGGACACTCGCATGGATTTCGCCCTGCCGCCCGAGCTCGATGCCATCCGCCGCCGCGTGCGGGATTTCGTGCAGGACCGGCTGATCCCGCTGGAAGCCGAGCGCGCCAGCTATGACGAGCATGAGAATATCAGCCCCGCCCTGCTGAAGACCCTGCGGGCGGAGGTGAAGTCGGCCGGGCTGTGGGCGATGCAGTCCAAGAAGTATCGCGGCGGGGCGGAACTGCCCTTCATCGGCATGGCCGCCTGCTATGAGGAGATGAACCGCTCCATCTTCGGCCCCGTCACCTTCAATAGCGCGGCGCCGGACGACGGCAACATGATGGTGATGGAGCGCGTGGCGACCGATGCGCAGAAGGCCTGGTGGCTGCAGCCCGTGATCGACGGCGCGGTGCAATCCAGCTTCGCGATGACCGAGCCCGGCGGCGCCGGCAGCGACCCCACCCTGACCTATACCCGGGCCGAGCGCGTGGGCGACCGCTGGCGCGTCACCGGCCGCAAATGGTTCATCACCGGCGCCGGAGAGGCCGCGCATTTCATCCTGCTGGCCCGCACCAGCGACGACGACCGGCGCGGCATCAGCGCCTTCCTGTTCCACAAGGACCAGCCGGGCTGGCGCATCGTCCGCCGCATCCCGATCATGGGCCCGGAGGAGCATGGCGGGCATTGCGAGCTGGAATTCGACGGGTTGGAGATCCCGGACGAGAATGTGCTGATGAAGCCCGGCGACGGGCTGAAGATGGCGCAGATCCGCCTCGGCCCCGCCCGCCTGACGCATTGCATGCGCTGGACCGGCATGGGCCGCCGCGCACTGGAGATCGCGCAGGCGCATATCGAGACGCGCAAAAGCTTCGGCATCACCCTGGCCGCGCGCGAAAGCGTGCAGACCCTGATGGGCGAGGCGGCCTTGCAGCTCGACATCTCCCGCCTGCTGACCATGCGCGCGGCCTGGACGCTGGACCAGGGCGGCCGCGCGAAGCGCGAGGTCTCGATGGCCAAGATCGTGGCCGCCGACGCGCTGCACAAGGCGGCCGACACCGCGCTGCAATTGCTGGGGGCCAAGGGATACTCGAAGGACACGCCCATCGAGTGGATGTACCGCTACGCCCGCCAGGCCCGGCTGGTGGATGGCGCGAGCGAGGTGCACCGCATGGTCCTGGCCCAGGAACTGCGCGCGCGCGGGCGCGACTTCTTCACCTGGGGCGCGGATGCATAAGGCCGCGCTGGAAGGCTGGCTGAGCGGCGCGGCTGGCGCGCCGGTCGAGATCCTGTCCATGGCGCGGCTTTCGGGCGGCGCGATCCAGCAGAATTGGGGGGTGGAGGCGACGCTCGGCGGCGCCCCGCAACGCTGGGTGCTGCGCACGGACAATGCGGCGACGCTCGCCGTCAGCCGGGGCCGGGCCGAGGAATTCGCCCTGCTGCGCGCGGCCCATGCGGCCGGGGTGACGGTGGCGGAGCCGCTGTTCTGTTGCGCCGACGCGGATGTCGCGGGCGCGCCCTTCTTCGTCATGCGGCGCGTCCCGGGCACGGCCTCCGGCCACGCGCTGGCCAAGGCGGCGGCGGCGCGGGGCGGCAACCCGGCGCTGGCGGCGGCGCATGGGCGGGAATTGGCGCGCATCCACCGCATCCGCCCCCCGCGTGAGGATCTGGCCTTCCTGGGCAGCAACGACTTCATCGCCGAGATGCGCGCGCGGCTGGACGCGGCCGGCACCCCGCGCCCCGCGCTGGAATGGGGGCTGCGCTTCATGGAACGGAACGCCCCCCCTGCCCTGCCGCCGGTGCTGCTGCACCGGGATTTCCGCAGCGGCAATGTGATGGTCGAGGGCGACACCATCACTGCCGTGCTGGACTGGGAATTCTCCGGCTGGGGCGACCCGTATGAGGATCTGGGCTGGTTCACCGCCCGCTGCTGGCGATTCGGCCAGGATGGGCTGGAGGCCGGGGGCATCGGCTCGCTGGCGGATTTCCTGGCGGGCTACGCCGCCGAGGCCGGCTGGGCGCCCGACCCCGCCCGCGTGCGCTTCTGGCAGCTGGGCGCCACCATCCGCTGGGCGGTGATCGCGGCCGACCAGGCGCTGCGCCACATCTCGGGCCAGGAGCGCAGCCTGGAACTGGCCCTGACCGGCCACATGGTGCCCGCGCTGGAATGGGAAGTGCTGGAGATGACCGATGCCGGAACGCCCTGACGCCGCCGACCTGCTGGCCACCGCCCGCGCCCTGCTGCTGGAGAGCCTGCTGCCCGCCCTGCCGCGTGAGCGCCAGATCGAGGCCCGCATGGTGGCCCGCGCGATGGAGATCGCGGCCCGCATGGGCCCGCCCAGCGCCACCGTGCTGGAGGGTGCCACAGCCATGATCCGCGCGGGCCATGCCGACCCCGGCCAGCCGGCCCATGCGCCGCTGCTGGCCGCCATCCGCGAGGAACTCCGCGCCCGCTGCGCCGTCAGCGACCCGCGCGCCATCAAGAAGGACACGCCATGACCCATCAATACTGCCAGGTTCAGGATGAAGACCGCCTGCGCATCATCACCCTGAACCGGCCGGAGGTGATGAACGCCCTGCATGCCGACGCGCATGAGGAACTCAGCGCCGTGTGGGACGAATTCGCGGCCAGCCCCGATCTGTGGGTGGCGATCGTGACCGGCGCGGGCGAGCGCGCCTTCTGCGCCGGCAATGACCTGAAGGTGCAGGCCGCCGGCAAGCGCCGCCCCGGCCCGCCCACGGGCTTCGCGGGGCTGACCGCGCGCTATGACCTGGACAAGCCGGTGATCGCGGCGGTGAACGGCATCGCCATGGGTGGCGGGTTCGAGATCGCGCTGGCCAGCGACCTGATCATCGCGGCCGAGAACGCCCTGTTCGCCCTGCCGGAACCGCGGGTGGGGCTGATCGCGGGGGCCGGCGGCGTGCACCGCCTGCCGCGCATGATCGGGCAGAAGCAGGCGCTGGGCATGATCCTGACCGGCCGCCGCGTGCCCGCGCGGGAGGGGCTGAGCCTGGGCTTCGTGAATGAGGTAGTGCCGGAAGGCCAGGCGCTGGAAGGGGCGAAGCGCTGGGCCGCGCAGATCCTGGAATGCTCGCCGCTGGCGGTGCGCGCCTCCAAGCAGGCGGTCTATGCGGGGCTGGACCAGCCGACGCTGCGGCAGGCGATCGGCACCATCTACCCGGCGCAGCAGCGCAATATCGACAGCGAGGACTACATCGAAGGGCCGCGCGCCTTCGCGGAGAAGCGCAAGCCCGACTGGAAGAACCGGTAGGCGGCCGTTACGAAAAAGGGGGCCTCGCGGCCCCCTTGCTGGATCAGGTGATCTTCTCGACCTGTCCGTATTCCAGATCCACCGGGGTGGAGCGGCCGAAGATGGAGACCGAAACCTTCAGGCGGCCCTTCTCCTCGTCCACTTCCTCCACCGTGCCGTTGAAGCTGGTGAAGGGGCCGTCGGTGACGCGGATCTGCTCGCCCACCTCGAACACCACCGCGGGGCGGCGCGGCTTCTCAGCATCGTCGGACAGCTGCTTGACGATGCGCATCGCCTCGGCCTCGGTGATCGGCGTCGGCTTGTTCTTGGCGCCGAGAAAGCCGGTGACCTTGGGCGTGTCACGCACCAGGTGCCAGGTGTCGTCGGTCATTTCCATCTTCACCAGCACATAGCCGGGGAAGAACTTGCGCTCCGTCTCGGTCTTCTGGCCGCGGCGCACCTCGGTGACCTGCTCCGTGGGGACCAGGATATCCTCGATCTTGTCGGCGAGGCCCGTCTGATTCGCCTGGTGCTGGATCTGTTCGGCGATCTTCTTTTCGAAGCCCGAATAGACGTGCACCACATACCACTTCTTATCGGCCACCGTCTGGACGCTCCTCAGATGCGGAACACGTAGGACATGGCCAGCTGGATCAGCTGGTCCACCACCAGGAAGAACACGGCCGCCAGCGCGGAGAGCGCCAGCACGATACCGGTCGTCACCAGTGTTTCCTTGCGCGACGGCCAGGTGACACGCGCCGTTTCGGTGCGCACCTCCCGGACAAACTGCGCTGGATCGAACTTAGCCAAACCAGTTACCTCGTGCTCTCAAGCAATGCGGCGCCGCGGCCTTGTGGGCCGGGCGCCAGCGGGAAAGTGGCAGGGGCGGAGGGTCTCGAACCCACAACCTCCGGTTTTGGAGACCGGCGCTCTAGCCAATTGAGCTACGCCCCTAGAAACCCCAGACAACCGGCGCACCCTAAACTCGGGGGCGCCGGTTGCAAGGGGGTTACTTCGTGATGGAAGCCACCACGCCGGCGCCGACGGTGCGGCCACCTTCGCGGATCGCGAAGCGCAGGCCCTCATCCATCGCGATCGGCGCGATCAGCGTCACGTCCATCGAAACGTTGTCGCCAGGCATCACCATCTCAA
>NZ_JAAABL010000033.1 GCF_009900765.1 Rhodovarius lipocyclicus | reverse complement strand
GGCGGCCAGCGCCAGGGCCGCGACGGTCTCGCCCTCGCCCCCTGGGTCGGCCAGGGCCGCGCGGGTGCGGATGCGGGCGAAGCGGGGGTTGTCGTTGCTGGGGTCCCGCACGGGGGGCAGGCCGGCGGCGGCGCAGACATCCTCCAGCGCGGCGGGCGGCGTGCCCAGCAGGGGGCGCAGCACCAGCGCCTCCGGCATCGCGCGCCAGCCGGGCATGGCGGCCAGCCCGGCCTCGCCGCTGCCGCGCGCGGCGCGGAACAACAGGGTCTCCACCTGGTCCAGCCGGTGATGGCCGAGGAACAGCCAGGCGGCCCCTTCCTCGGCGCAAGCCGCCAGCAGGGCGGCCAGCCTGGCCTCCCGCGCGCGTTCCTGCATGGCCGGGCCCGGGGCGACCGACAGCGCCAGCACCCGCGCCGCGATCCCTTGGCCCGCCAGCATGGCCCGCACATGTTCGGCCTCGGCGGCGCTTTCGGGGCGCAGCCCGTGATCCGCGATCAGCGCCAGGAAGCGGATGCCCCGCGCCGCCGCCCATTCCTGCGCCAGCAGCGCCAGCGCCAGGGAATGCGGCCCGCCCGAAACCCCCGCCGCCACCACGGGCGGGGCCGGGCCGAAGCCCGCCGTCAGGGCCGCGAAATCAACCGGCCTTGCCATATTCGCCCAGCGCCGGGGCCGGGCGTTCGATCGCCGGGCGCTGCCCGCCGAAAGAGATGGGCATGCCCACCAGCCGGTAATCCGTGCCCGGCACCTGCTGCAACTGGCCGGAGGCCGCGAGCTGCGGGTCCTCCGCCAGCTCCTGGATGGTGTTTATGGGCGCGCAGGGCACGCCCGCGGCCTCCAGCGCCGCCAGCCAATGGGCGCGGGGCTGTTCGGCCATCAGCGCCTGGATCATCGGCAGCAGTTCCTTCTGATGGATCAGCCGCTGGCGGTTGGTGACGAAGCGCGGGTCCTCGGGCCATTCCGGCTTGCCCAGCAGGGCGGCGAACTTCCGGAACAGCCGGTCATTGCCGCAGCAGACCAGGATGGGCGCGTCCGCCGCGTCGAAGCCCTGATACGGCACGAAGGCCGGGTGGCCGCTGTCGTGCTTCACCGGGGCCTCGTTCTGGTTCACCCAGCCGGTCAGCTTCTGGGCGGCCCACATCGTCGCCGTCTCGAACAGCGAGGTGTTGACGATGGTGCCCCGCCCGGTGCGCGCGCGCTCGGTCAAGGCGGCCAGGGCGCCGATCACGGTCCACATGCCCGTGCCCTGGTCCACCACCGAGGCCCCCATGCGCACGGGCGGGCCATCCGGCGCGCCGGTGATGGCCGACAGCCCGCAATAGGCCTGCAAAAGCGGCTCATAGCCCGGCCGGCGGTTCATCGGACCCTGATGGCCGAAGGCGCCCATCTCGCAATAGATCAGGCGGGGATGGCGGGCCGTGACCGTGGGGCCGTCGATGCCCAGCTGCTCCGGCGCGCCGGGGCGCAGGTTGTGGATGAGGATGTCGGCATCCTCCAGCTCCCGGTGCAGGGCCGCCACGCCCTCGGGCGATTTCAGGTCCAGCGCCAGGCTACGCTTGCCGCGGTTGAAATCCTTGAAGATCAGCGCGTCGCCGTCACGGAAGGCAGCCCCCATCATGCGGGCGTCGTCGCCGCCATCGGGCTTCTCCACCTTGATCACGGTGGCGCCGAGATCGGCCATGATGGCACCGGCGAAGGGCCCGGCCAGGACCTGACCGAGTTCGACCACCTTGATGCCGGTGAGGGGCTTGGCGTTTTCCATGCGAGGGAAAATCCGGGCTGGGGGGCTCAGCGTCAAGCGTCGGAGGGCGGGAAACGGGGGCGTCGCCCCCGTAGGCCCCGCTACTCCTTCACCGCCCCCGTCAGGCTGCTGACGTAATAATCCACAAAGAACGAGTAGAAGATCGCCACCGGCAGCGACCCCAGCAGCGACCCCGCCATCAGCGCCCCCCACTGGTACACGTCACCTGTCACCAGCTCCGTCAGGATGGCCACCGGCACGGTCTTGCTTTCGCTGCTCTGGATGAAGGCCAGCGCGTAGATGAATTCGTTCCAACTCAAGGTAAAGCTGAAGATCCCCGCCGAGATCAGCCCCGGCACCGCCAGCGGCAGGGTAATGCGCCGCAGGATCTGCAGCCGCGTCGCCCCGTCGATCAGCGCGCATTCCTCCAGCTCGTACGGGATCGACTTGAAGTAGCCGATCAGCAGCCAGGTGCAGAACGGGATGAGGAAAGTGGGGTAGGTCAGGATCAGCGCGAAGGGCGTGTCGAACAGCCCCAGCTGATAGACCATCGTCGCCAGCGGGATGAACTGGATGGAGGGCGGAACGAGATAGGCCAGGTAGATGGCCAGCCCCACATACTGGCTGCCCCTGAAGCGCAGCCGCTGGATGGCATAGGCCGCCAGCGTGGAGGAGAACAGCGACAGCACCGTGCTGCACACCGCCACCAGCATGGTGGTCATCAGCCAGCGCGGATAGGCCGTCTCGAACAGCAGCTTGTGGATGTGATCGAGTGTGGGCGAGGTGATCCAGAACGGGTTGTGCGCGCGAAAATCGTACAGCTCCGCGTTCGGTTTGAAGGAGGTGATCGCCATCCAGTAGAACGGGAACAGCAGGATCAGCAGGAAGCAGCCCAGTGGCAGCCACAGCATGACCATGCGGCGGGCGCGGCTGTCCCAGGCCATATGCTCCGGGGCGGCAGCCGCGGTGTTGCGGGTTTCCACGGCGATGTCAGTCATTGCCTTCCCCCTGCTGCCATTTGCGGCGCGCGAGCGCGAAATAGGAAAACAGCGTGGCCACCACCAGGAACGGGATCATGGAGACGGCGATCGCCGCCCCCTCCCCCAATTGCCCGCCCGGGATGCCGCGCTGGAAGGCCAGGGTCGCCAGCAGATGGGTGGAATTCACCGGCCCGCCGCGCGTGATCGCGTAGACCAGCTGGAAGTCGGTGAAGGTGAAGATGATGCTGAAGGTCATGACGATCGCCAGGATCGGCAGCAGCATCGGGAAGGTGATGAAGCGGAACCGCTGCCAGGCGGTGGAACCGTCCAGCAGCGCGGCCTCGTACAGCGAGGGCGAAATGGTCTGCAGCCCCGCGAGCAGGGAGATGGCGACGAAGGGGATGCCGCGCCAGACATTGGCCGCGATCAGGGAAAAGCGGGCCGGCCAGGCGCTGCCGATGAAGTCGATGTTGGTGGTGCGCCACCCCAGCACATCCACGAACACGTAGGAGATGATGGAGAATTGCGGATCGTAGATCCACCAGAAGGCGATGGCCGACAGCACGGTGGGCACGATCCAGGGCAGCAGGATGATCGCCCGGATCAGGGATTTGAACGGGATGTGCTGGTTCAGCAGCAGCGCCAGCCACAGCCCCAGCCCGAATTTCAGCACCGTCGCCACGGCGGTGTAGAATACGCTGTAGAACACGGCGTTCCACCACAACGGGTCGCTCAGCAGATACTCGAAATTCTCCAGCCCCACCCACACGCCACGCCGGCCGATCGTGGTGTCCGTGAAGGCCAGGAAGATGCCCAGGCCCAGCGGATAGGTCAGGAAGGTCATCAGCAGCCCCACCGCCGGCAACAGGCAGATGAAGACCAGGAAGGGTTTCCAGTCGAACAGCCGCGCCAGGGCGGAGCGGTCCGCCCGGCGCTTCGTCCAGTCGATGGCGGTGGTGACGGACATGGCCGTCAGCGCCGCCGGAAGAAGCGCTGGGCGCGCCGCTCCGCCTCACGCGCCGCGGCCTCCGGCGTCGCCTGGCCGGAGGCGACGGAGGCGCACATCTGCACCATCACGTATTCGGCGTTGGCCGCCGCCGAGGCCTCGCTGATCGGGCCCTTGTAGCCGATCCAGAACGGGCTGCGCATGGTGTCGCGGAACAGCGTGACCTTGGGGTCGCTGGTCCAGACGGCGCTCGCGTCGTAATTGGCCAGCGGATGCGCCCAATAGCCGAGGTTGGCGTTCAGCCAGGGGTCCATCTGCTCGCGTTCCAGCAGGAATTGCAGCAGCGCCTTGGAGGCGTTGGGATAGCGGCTGTGCTTGAACACCATGGCATTGAGCGTGAGCCCCGCCATGGGCGAGGCGGAGGCTAGGCCCTTGGGCAGCAGCATGTGCTCCGTGTCCTCGGCGATGGCGCGCGTGGCCGGGTCGTTCTTCAGCGCGAAATAGAGCGACACGCCATTGGCCGTCAGCCAGCACTCGTTGGAGGCATAGGCGCGGTTGTTGCTGACATCGCCCCAGGACAGGGTGCCGGGGATGAAGGTGGCGTACAGCTCCTTCAGGTAATGCAGGGCGGCCACCGTCTCGCGGCTGTTGATGCCGACGGTGCCGTCCTCATTCACCAGGAAGCCGTTGTGCGACCACACCACCCAGTTGGCGAAGCCGTTGCCGTCGCCCACCGCGTTGCCCAGCGCGAAGCCGGACGGCTTGCCCGCCTGTTTCAGCTTGCGGCACAGGTCGAGGAAATTGGGCAGATCCTCGGGCGGGCGCTCGTAACCCGCGGCGTTCACGGCCGATTTGCGATAGACCAGCGGCCCGCCGGTGGAACCGAAGGGCAGGCCGATCCAGTTGTTGGTGCCGTGCCGCTTGCCATAGCGCTGCGCCAGCGCGAGCCAGCCGCCATAGCGCTTGCCCAGGTATTCCGCGACATCCGACAGCTCCACCAGCTTGTCGGCATAGACATGGGGGGATTCGTTGAAGCCGATGATCAGGTCCGGCCCCGCGCCGGTGTTGGCGGTGACGGCGGTCTGCTGGGTGATGTCCTCCCACCCCACGAAATCCACGCGCACCTGCACGCCGGTCGCCTGGGTGAAGCGGGCGCAATTGGCGCGGAACACATCCTCGTCCGGCTGCACGAAGCGCACGGGGCGCAGCATGCGCAGGGTGGCGCCGCTTTCCAGCGGCAGGCGCGGCGCGGTGGCGTCCGCCGCCGTGATGGTCTGGGCCTGGGCCTGCGCCCGCTCGGCGGCGGCACAGGCGGCCAGGGTGGCGGCCGACAGGCCGATGGCGTTGCGCCTGGTGGTCTTCAGCATGGTTCGTTTCCCTGTTTCTTCCGCCACGGGTTGATCCCGCATGCGGTTCAAGTACTCGGCTGATGCCGGGGGGCGATGCCCCCAGGCCCCGTTCGCATCATCGGGGCCGGTAATGGACTTGAGACATTGGTTCTTGCCGGCTCGGGCGCCGGGGGATCAGACGCGCTGGCCGGTCTCCTTGTCGAACAGATGCACCAGGGCGGTGTCGGGCATGATGCGCAGGATCTCGCCCGGCTTCGCGCTCACGCGCTCCCGGAAGGCGCCGGTCAGCGCCATCTCCCCCACCCGCATCATCACCTGGGTCTCGGAGCCGGTGGGCTCCACCACCTGCACCGTCGCAGCGATCCCCTCCGGGTCCAGCCGCAGATGCTCGGGCCGGATGCCGTACCAGACCGGGCCCTGATGCGTGACGCCCGGCGGCAGGGGCAGCGCGGCACCGCAGGGGGCGTGGAACAGCCCGCCCACGATCTCGCCCCGCACCAGGTTCATCGCGGGGCTGCCGATGAAGCCCGCGACGAACAGGTTGGCCGGGCGGTCGTACAGTTCCAGCGGCGGGCCGGCCTGGCGGATATGGCCGTGCTCCATCACCACGATCTTGTCGGCCATGGTCATGGCCTCGATCTGGTCATGGGTGACATAGACGGTCGTCACCTTCAGCCGCTGGTGCAGTTCCTTGATCTCGCTGCGCATCTGCACGCGCAGCTTGGCGTCCAGGTTCGACAGCGGCTCATCGAACAGGAACACCTGCGGGTTGCGCACGATGGCGCGCCCCATCGCCACGCGCTGCCGCTGCCCGCCCGACAGCTGGCGCGGATAGCGGCCCAGCAGCGCCTCCAGGCCCAGGATGCGCGCGGCGCGGCCCACCTCGCGCTCCATCACCTCCCGCGGGGCCTTCGCCAGCTTCATGGAGAAGGCCATGTTGTCGAAGACCGTCATGTGCGGATAGAGCGCGTAGTTCTGGAACACCATCGCGATGTCCCGGTCCTTCGGCGGCATGTCGTTCACGACCCGCCCGCCGATGGAGATCTCCCCGCCCGAGATGTTCTCCAGCCCCGCGATCATCCGCAGCAGGGTCGATTTGCCGCAGCCCGAGGGGCCGACGAGGACGACGAATTCGCCATCCTGGATATCCACGCTGACGCCGTGAAGGATCGGCGTGCTGCCGAAATTCTTCCGGACCTGTGCGATTCCCACGCCTGCCATGTCAGAGCCTCGAAACCTGGGTTTCCTTGCTGGTGATGAATTCCAGCAGGGCGGGTTTGCCTTCCTTGGTGGCGGCGATGCCGCGCTGGATGGCGGGGATGATGTCCTCGGGCCGCTCGATGCGTTCGCCATACCCGCCGAAGGCCCGGGCCATGGCGGCGTAGTCGCCGCTGATGTCGGTGCTGCGGTATTTCTCGGTGCTGACCGGCATCACCTTCAGCTCGATCGCCATGGAGAAATTGTTCAGCAGGATGGACAGGATGGGGATGCGCTCGCGCACCGCCGTCTCGAAATCCATCCCCGTGAAGCCGATGGCCGCATCGCCCCACACATTGATGCAGAGCTTGTCCGGCGCCGCGAGTTTCGCGCCCATCGCCAGCCCCAGCCCATAGCCCAGCTGCGTCGTCTTGCCCCAGCCGAGATAGGAGAGCGGCGTGCGCGACACCCAGAAGGGCGAAAGCTGGTCGCGGGGCGAGCCCGCGTCATGGGTGATGATGGTGTTGTCCACATCCACCGTGCGCCACAGGTCGCGCAGCACGCGATAGGGGTTCAGCGGCGCGTCGTTGCTGTCGCGCTTCGGCGCCCATTGCCGCAGCCAGGGGGCGCGGATGGCCTCGATTTCCTGGTTCACGCCGGGGATGTCGCGGGGTTCCTTGATGCGGCCGCCCAGCTCCTCCAGCAGCGCGTCCAGCACCAGGGCCGCGTCGCCCACCAGCCCGATCTCGCAGCGCACATCCTTGTCCAGATGGTCGGGGTCGAGCGTGGCGTGGATGATGCGTTTGCCCTTGGGCATGGCCACGCCGAAATTGGTCTCGGTGAAGGAACACCCGATGCCGAGGATCACATCGGAATTGTCCAGGAAGTGCCGCACCGGCGCCGAGATCGCGAGCCCGCCGGAGCCCAAGGCCAGCGGATGATCCTCGGGGAAGGCGGATTTGCCGCCCAGGCTGCTGGTGACCGGCGCCGCCAGCAATTCCGCCAGCGCCCGCAGCTGCGGCCAGGCGCGGGCCCAGTGCACGCCCGTGCCGGCATAGATCACCGGCCGCCGCGCGCCCGCCAGCAGGGCGGCGGCACGGCGCACATCCACCGGGTCCGGCGCGGAGCGCGTGGCCACCGCCGGGGTGTAGTCCCAATGGGCGGGCATGTCCTCGTTGAACATGTCGGTGGGGATTTCCACCAGCACCGGGCCGCCGCGCCCGTTCTTCAACCGCGCGAAGGCACGGCGCATGATGTTCGGCACCTCGGCCGCGTTCATGATCGCCTCGGCGCTTTTGGTGATGCCGCGCATCTGCACCGTGGAGTTGTAGTTGGGCGGCACCTGCGCGATCCGGCGCGGATAGCCCATGGGCAGCACCAGCACCGGAATGCTTTCCCCGAAGCATTGGGCCACGCCGCCATAGGAATTCTCGGCCCCCGGGCCGTGCTGCATGCAGAAGGCGCCCAGCTCGCGCCCCGAGGTCACGCGGCTGATGGCATCGGCCATATGCAGGCCGATGCGCTCCTGCCGGACCATGACAGGGCGGATATCGATCGCCGCCGCGGATTCGATGAGGTGATTGACCGGATAGCCCGTGAGGGTGCGTATGCCCTCGCGCCGCATGATCTCCGCGATCGCGTCGCCGACCTTCATTGAGGCCCCTTCCCTGCTTTTCCTCCCGCACGGGGTTTCCCGAGCGGAATCGAGGCTAGACCGCTGTCGAGCCCCGGCGCAACCTTGCACTGCCGCAATCGGAGAGAAGGCTGGATGAGCGAGACGCCCACCTTGGAAACCATGAACCTGATGCTGGCCCGCGCCGGCATCGCCCTGCCCGCCGCCGAGGTGGAGGAACTGCGCCAGCACTGGCCGCTGTTCGAACCCATGCTGGCCGGGCTGCGCAAACCCGCCCTGCCGACCTCCGCCGAACTCGCTGTCACCTATCAGGCCCGCCGCTGAGATGCCCCTGACCATCGCCGAGGCCGCGAAACAGATCGCGGCGCGCAAGCTCTCGCCCGTGGAACTGGCCCAGGAGCGGCTGGCCCGCGCCGAAGCGCTGAACCCCACCATCTGGGCCTTCATCCGCATCACGCCCGAACCCGCCCTGGCCGCCGCGAAGGCCGCCGAGGCGCGGCAGATGTCGGGCAGCCTGAAGGGCCCGCTGGACGGCATCCCCTTCGCCCACAAGGATATCTACTGCACCGCCGGCATCCCCACGACCGCGCATTCGGCGCAGTTCATCGACCATGTCCCCACCGAGGACGCGACCACCGTGAAGTGGCTGGCCGAGGCGGGCGTGGTCTCGCTCGGCAAGTTGGCGACGCATGAATTCGCCTTCGGCGGGCCCAGCTTCGACCTGCCCTGGCCGCCCGCGCACAACCCGTGGAACCCGAAGCACTTCACGGCCGGCTCCTCCTCCGGCACCGGGGCCGCGGTTTCGGCCGGCATCATCATGGGCGGCACCGGCAGCGACACGGGCGGGTCGATCCGCGGCCCCTCCGCGCTGTGCGGCATCGCGGGCATCAAGCCGACCTATGGGCTGTGCCCGCGCACCGGCATCCTGCCGCTGGCCCAATCGCTGGACCACGCGGGCCCCATGGCCCGCACCGCCGAGGATTGCGCCCTGCTGCTGCAGGCGATGGCCGGCCACGACCCCGCCGACCCCGCCAGCGCCCAGGTGGAGATCCCGGACTACACCGCCGCCCTGGGCCAGGGCGTGAAGGGCAAGACCATCGGCGTGGTCCGCCATTTCCATGAGGTGGACAACCCCGTCAGCCCCGCCACCCTGGCGGGCATCGAGCGCGCGATCGCGGCCCTGAAGGATGCCGGCGCCACGGTGAAGGACGTGACGCTGCCCAGCCTGTGGGAGTTCAACTACGCCGGCTGGCCCATCCTGATGGCCGAGGCGTTCTCGGTGCATGAGACCCGCATGCAGACCGCGCCGGAGAAATTCGGCGAGGGGCTGCGCCACCGCCTGGCCTTCGGCGGGCTGGTCTCGGCGGCGGACTATATCGGCGCGCAGAAGCGCCGGCTGGAACTGATCGCCCGCACCAAGGCCGCGACCGAGGGCATCGACCTGCTGCTCACCGCCACCGCCCCCGGCGAGGCACCGCCCATCGACAAGGTGCCCAAATGGGCCCTGCTGGAAAAGCCGGGCTTCACCATGCCGGGCAACATCCTGGGCTGGCCCGCGATGAGCGTGTTCACGGGGCTCGGCGCCGGGGAATTGCCGGTGGCGGCGCAGATCATCGGCAAGCCCTTCGACGACGCCGGGGTGCTGGCGGCGGGGCACCTGCTGGAACAGGCGCTGGGCACGCTGGAACTGGCGCCGAAGATCTGAGGCGCCGAAGGTTGAGGGGGCGCCGCCCCCTCGACCTTCAATGCACCAGCGACATCTCCGGAATGGTCTCGCTGGCTTTCTTGAACCGCCCCAGGCTGTCCGCATGCGCGGCCAGTGCCGCCGCGTCCATATCCGCCTTGGGTTCCGCTTCCAGGTCGAAGTGGTTGTGCGTGTTCGCCCCCCGCACCAGCGTGGCCGACAGCCGCGTGGGCCCGGTGTGGTAGCAGCGCGCCGGGATATAGCTGATGCCCAGCCCGATCCGGTCTTGCGCCGAGCGGTTGGGCGCCGAGGCGTGCAGCACCATCGTGTCGTGCAGGGAGAATTCGCCGGGCTGCAGCTGCACCGGCACGCCCGCGGCCTCATCCACCGTGGCCTTCACCGTCTGGCCGCGGCTGAGCATGATGGCGGGGTCCGAGATATCGGTATGGGCGAGCTGCCCCTGCTTGTGGCTGCCCGGCAGCATGGTCACGCAGCCGCTTTCCAGCGTGCTGGGCGTCAGCGCCAACCAGGCGGTCACATGCTCATGCGGGGCTAGGCCGAAATAGGTGCCGTCCTGGTGCCAGGGCACGTAGCCCTCGGTGCCGGCCTTCTTCCACCACAGCGTGGTGTGGAAGACGAGGATATCGGGGCCGATCACATCCTCCACCGCGTCCAGGATGGCGGGGTGGCGCACGATCTCGGCGGCCCAGCGGAACAGCAGATAGGGCTTCAGCCGGGCGGGCGGCTGGCGCTGGCCCGGCTCCTCGGGGAAGCGGGCGGTGAAATCGGCGATGGAGCGGGCCATGCGTTCCTGCCACAGCCCCGCCTGCCCGGCGGAGACGGCGCGCATGGGGGAGACGAAACCATCCCGCCGGTATGCCGCGACCTGCGCGTCATCGAGAAGCTTGCTCATGCCGGCCCTTCCTGTCCTGTCGGGGAAGTTTTTCCCCGCCGCTCCGCCTTGGCAACCCATGGCCGTGCCTTTGCGGCGGCGCCCCGCACCCCCATCTGCCTGCCATGCCGACACGCCGTGCCCTGCTTGCCGCCACCTGCGGCCTCGCCGCCCCCCGCCTGTCATGGGCGCAGGACAACAGGGCCGCCATCCAGACCCAGGCCGCGCGCCTGCGCCTGATCCCCTGGTGCATGGGGCTGGAGCATCCCTGGGGCGCCGCCTTCCTGCCCGATGGGCGGATGCTGGTGACGGAACGCCCCGGCCGGCTGCGGCTGGTGGGGCGGGATGGCGTGGCCTCCGCCCCCATCGCCGGCCTGCCGCCGCTGGAGGCAGCGGGCCAGGGCGGGCTGCTGGACGTGAAGCTGGCGGCCGATTTCGCCACCAGCCGCCGCATCTGGCTCAGCACCGCCTCGCTGGCGGGGGGCGGCGCGCTGACGCGGCTGTCCCTGGCCCGCCTCTCGGAGGACGGGCGGCGGCTGATGGATGTGCGCACGGTGCTGGATGCCGCCCCCGCCCAGGCGCGCGGGCGCATCCATTATGGCGGGCGCATCGCCGTCAGCCCCGATGGCCGCCATGTGTTCCTGACCACGGGCGAGCGCAACGAGAACCGCGCCCGCGCCCAGGCGCTGGACGACCTGGCGGGCAAGGTGCTGCGGCTTTCGGCCGATGGCCGGGTGCCCGCCGACAACCCCTTCGTGGGCCGCCCCGGCGCCCGGCCGGAGATCTGGAGCTATGGCCACCGCAACCCGCAGGGCCTGGCCTTCAACCCCGCGACCGGCAGCCTGTTCGCCGCGGAATTCGGCCCGCTGGGCGGGGATGAGCTGAACCTGATCCGCCCTGGGCTGAACTATGGCTGGCCGGTGGTCAGCCATGGCCGGAACTATGATGGCAGCATCATCAGCGCCCGGCCGGACGCAGCGGGGATGGAGCCGCCCCTGCGCGCCTGGGTGCCGGCGGTCAGCCCCTCCGGCCTGGCCTTCGGGCCGCCGCAGGGGGTGTTCGCCGGCTGGCGGGGGGATGCCTTCCTGTGCTGCCAGAACACGCCGGGCCTGCTGCGCATCACGATGCGGGGCGATGAGCCCGGGGCGGAGGAGCGGCTGTTCTGGGAGAAGTTCCGGGTGCGGCAGCTGGTGTTCGACCAGGAAGGCGCGGGACATGTGCTGATTGATGAGGATGAAGGCGGCATTCTGCGTCTGGAGCCGGCCTGACTTAACGTCATCGTAAAATATCACTGATTTTTTGCACATTCTTTATGCTTTCGTGCAAAAAATCTATGCGATTTTTAACATAAACTTCGCCATACCCTTTCCTCGAAGCAATTTTGCCGCTCATGCCTGCTCCATAAGCACGCAGGCACATGCTAGCGACGTCATGCATACGCAGAGCGCAAACGGCGCCCTGTCACGAGGAAGGACGACGACCACATGTTGCTACGCACCGCTGCCCGCACCGCCGCCTTGGCGCTTTCGCTCCTGGTGCCGGCCATGCTCGCCAAGCCCGCGGCGGCGCAGACCGCGATCGGTGAGACCGGGCTGTCCGTCACCGGCACGCTGGGCTTCCAGAGCGACTACCTGTTCCGCGGCATCAGCCAGACCCGCAGCCGGGTGGCCGGGCAGGGCTCGCTCGAAATCTCCCACAGTTCGGGCCTGTATGTCGGCGCCTTCGCCTCGAACGTGGATTTCCTGGGCTACACGCCGCGCGCCGAATTCGACGCCATCGGCGGCTATCGCTTCACCGCGCTGGACACCAATTTCGACGTCGGCGCCACCTGGTACACCTACCACAATTTCGGCCGCCAACCGGGCCAGTTCACGTTGAACTACATGGAGTTCATCCTGAAGGCGACGCATGAGGTGGGCCCGGTGACGCTGGCCGGCACGGTCGCCCTCTCCCCGAACTTCTTCGGCTCCTCGGGCTTCGGTGCCTATATCGAGGGCGGCGCGGATTGGAACACCGGCTTCTACGGCCTGCTGGTCGGCGGCCGCGTGGGCTATCAGTGGATCGAGCGCAACGTGCGCTTCGGCGCGCCCGACTACGCCAACTGGAACCTCACCCTGTCCCGCCCGATCGACCTCGGCAACCTCGGCACCGTCACGGTGGCCGTGGGCTACTACGACACCAGCATCGGCCGCGCCGATTGCGGCGGCGGGCAGAACATCTGCCGCGCCCGCGCCCTCGGCTCGCTGACCTGGAAGTTCTGAGACTCATCCTCCCACTATACTTCCCTTAACCGCATGGGGCCCCGGCGCAAGCCGGGGCCTTTCGCGTTTCCGGGGCAAGTTATTTCCCAGCCCTCGCGCCATCGCGGCGCGGCGATGCTATGCTTGATTCCATCCCTTTCGGATCCCCGGAGATTCGCGCCGCATGAGCCTGCAACCGGTGGACGATTTCGTTCCTCCCTATCCCGAACGGCACCTCACCCGGCCGACCCTGGTGCAGGCCATCCGCCTGTTCCGGCGCAGCATGCTCGATGTCTGGATGAAGGGGCATTTCTCCGAGGACCTCTTCCAGACCAAGATCCTCAAGCGCCGGGTCTTCGTCTGCAATTCGCCCGACACGGTCCGCCAGGCCTTCGTCGAGCAGGCGGAGATCATGGAGCGCAAGACGCCGCAGATGCGCTACGCGCTGGAACCGCTGCTGGGCGACGGGCTGTTCATCTCGGAGGGCGAGATGTGGCGCCGCCGGCGCCGCGCCGTGGCCCCGGTCACCCATGCCTCCCGCATGCACGAACTGGCCCCGGTGATGACGGAGGTCGCGGCCGAATGGGCCGCGCGCTGGCAGGCCCTGCCCGAGGGCACGGACATCGACGCGCTGGAGGAAATGGCCCAGATGACCGCCGAGGTCATCTGCCGCACCCTGTTCGGCCGCGCGCTCGGCAGCGCCGCGGCCGAGACGGTGGTGCACGCCTTCAGCACCTATCAGGCGCGAATCGGCCAGACCGCCCTCGGCGCCATGCTGAACCTGCCGGACTGGCTGCCCCGGCTGCAGAGCTTCTCCACCCGGCGGGAGGCCCGGCGTATCCATGCCGTGCTGGACAAGCTGATCGCCACCGTGCTGGAGGCCCCGCCCGATGCCGGGGAGGCCTCCCTGGTGCGGGCGATGACCGCCCTGCAATCCATGGAACCCTGGGCCCTGCGCAACGAGGCGGCGACCCTGTTCATGGCCGGGCACGAGACCACGGCCAACACGCTGGCCTGGGCCTGGTATCTGCTCTCCCAATCCCCCGCCGCCGCCGCGCGCCTGGCCGCCGAGGCCCAGACCGTGCTGGCCGGCCGCACCGCCACGCTGGCCGATGTGGACGCCCTGCCCTATGCCCGCGCCGTGATCGAGGAGACGCTACGCCTCTATCCCCCCGTGCCCATGCTGGGGCGGGAGGCCCTGCGGGACACCACGCTGCGCGACCGCTTCGTCCCCCAGGGCTCGCTGGTGCTGGTGGTGCCCTGGCTGCTGCACCGCAACCCGAAGCTGTGGGACATGCCGGACCATTTCCGCCCCGAACGCTTCCTGGAGAGCGCGCCGCCCCGCTATGGCTATGTGCCCTTCTCCATCGGCCCCCGCGTGTGCACCGGCCAGCAGTTCGGCATGGTGGAGACGGTGATCTGCCTGGCGACCCTGGCCCAGGGCACCGCCCTGCGCCTGCGGCCCGGCCATGTGGTCCGCCCCGTCAGCCGGCTGACGCTGCGGCCGGGGGACGGGCTGCCGATGACGGTCCATCCGGCATGACGCCGCGCCAGGCCCTGATCGCGGTGCTGGACCGCGTCTTCGTCGGCATCATGCGCGGGACGCCGGGCTTCATCGCCTATCCGTTCAGCGGCCTCGTGGCGCGCCATATCGCGCCGCGCCTGTACCCGCGCGGCCAGCGCTATGCGCGGGAGAACCTGCCCATGCTGCGCCCGGACCTGCCGCCGGAACCGGCATTGGCAGCCATGTGGGACAATATGGGCCGCACCGCCATGGAGGCGCCCCGGGCGCTGCGCATGGTGCGCGAGGGGCGGCTGCGCATCCATGGCGCGGAGCATCTGCGGGACCTGCCCGTGCTGGTGGCCGGCCTGCACCTGGGCAATTGGGAGATGCTGGGCCCCGCCATCGCCGCCAGCGGCATCATCGGCACCGCCGTCTATCAGCCTCTGGCCAGCAGGTTCCGCACGGAGGTCCTGCTCTCCCAGCGCCGGCCCAATGCCCGGCGACTGCTGCCGGGCAACGAGCCCGTGGCGCGCCCCGCCTTGCGCGCGCTGATGGAGGAGAAGAACCTGCTGTTGCTGTTCGTGGACGAGTTCCACAGCGGGGTGGTGCACGCCCCCTCGCTGGGACGCGGGCCGCGGCGCAAGGGCAATATCGCGCTGGCCGTGCGCATGGCGCGGAAATCGGGGGCGGCGATGGTGCTCGGCTATTGCCTGCGCAGCCCGGGGCCGGTGTTCGATGTCCACTTCGTGCCGGTGCCGCTGCCCGACGAGCAGGACGCCGCGATCGACGCGCTGGATGCCGCGATGGAGGCCGTGATCCGGCCCAACATCACGCAGTGGTTCATGCTGCATGAATGGCGGCCGATGGGGTGAGATGACACCCACCAGGGGGCGCTGCTCCCTGGACCCCCGCCCAAGCCGTAGGGCGGGGTCGTCAGGGGCAGAGCCCCTGACTGGGGGCCCGGGGGCAAAGCCCCCGAGCGCGGATCAGCGGGCGGCGCCCAGGCGCAGCGGCACGAAGCGCTGGCCGTTCTGCCCTTCCACCAGGAACAGCGCGGTGCCCCGGCCCTGGCGGCGCAGGCGTTCCACCCGTTCCGTCAGTTCCTGCGCGGTGTTCACGCGTTCCTGCTGCACTTCCAGGATGATGTCGCCCGGGCGGATCTCCCGCTCGGCCGCCGGGGAGTTCGGCGCCACTTCCACCACGGCCACGCCGCGCTGGTCCGGGCGCAGGCGCAGGCGCTCACGCAGTTCCGGCGTGATGCCGGCCACGCGGATGCCGAGGCCCGCGATCTCCGTCGGACGGCCAGGCTGCGGCACGGCGCGCTGCTCGGCGGAGGCCAGCTGCTGTTCCGGCGGCAGTTCGCCCAGGGTAACGTGCACGGTCACTTCCCGGCCATCGCGCCACAGCACGACGGGGGCACGGGTGCCCACGGCGGTCTCGGCCACGATGCGCGGCAGGCTGCGCATGTCGCGCACTTCCTGGTTGTTGAAGCGCAGCACCACGTCGCCGTTGCGGATGCCCGCCTCGGCCGCCGGGGTGCCTTCCTGCACGCGGGCCACCAGGGCGCCCTTGGTGCCGTCGCGCAGGCCCAGGCTCTCCGCGATCTCGTCCGTCACCTGCTGGATGTTCACGCCCAGCCAGCCGCGCCGCACGCGCCCGCCCTCGGCCAGCTGCCGCGCGATGCCGCGCGCCAGGTTGGAGGGGATGGAGAAGCCGATGCCGATCGAGCCACCGCTCGGCGAATAGATGGCGGTGTTGATGCCCACCACCTCGCCGCGCGTGTTGAACAGCGGGCCGCCGGAATTGCCGCGGTTGATCGCCGCGTCGGTCTGGATGAAGTCGTCGAAGGGGCCCTGGCGGATGTCACGCCCGCGCGCCGAGACGATGCCCGCCGTGACGGTGCCGCCCAGGCCGAAGGGGTTGCCGATGGCCAGCACCCAGTCGCCCACCTCGGCCGTGTCGGAATCGCCCCAGGGGACGAAGGGCAGCGGCGCGTTGTGGCGCACGCGCAGCACGGCGATGTCCGTGCGGGGGTCGGTGCCCACCAGCTCGGCGCGCAGGGTGGTGTTGTCCTGCAGGATCACGTTGATCTCGCTGGCGCCGTCGATGACGTGGTTGTTCGTCACGATGATGCCCGAGGGATCGACGATGAAGCCCGAACCCAGCGAATTGCCGCGCCGGGCGCCGGGCCCGGGGGCCTGACCGCCAGGACCTTCGTCGCCGGGCGGGCGGTTGCGGTTCAGGAAGTCGCGGAAGAATTCCTCGAACGGGCTGCCCGGCGGGGCCTGGGGCACATCCGGCGCGTCGGGGCGCGCGTTCGGGCCGCGGG
Source organism: Rhodovarius lipocyclicus (assembly GCF_009900765.1). Lineage (GTDB taxonomy): Bacteria > Pseudomonadota > Alphaproteobacteria > Acetobacterales > Acetobacteraceae > Rhodovarius > Rhodovarius lipocyclicus. Next base: position 27,976 of record NZ_JAAABL010000033.1, on the reverse strand, counting down.
CGCGGGCGGGCGGCCCGCCACCGATGGTGGTGGAGACATTGACCACCGCCGGCAGCAGCCGCCGGGCCAGCGGCGCGAAGCTGTCCGGCCGGCCGGCCGGCACGTTCTCGGCGCCGGGCGCGGCAGGCGCCGCCACCGGGGGCGTGGCTGGCTGCGCCAGCACGGAGGGGGGCGCGAAGGCTGGAATAGCCAGGCTCGCGGCGAGAAGGGCTGCGGAGAGACGCATGGGCACCTCTGTGAAACTGGCCTTCCGGCCAGAGGGGGCTGGCCTTTCGGCCCGATACTGAAATCTCTAACGCCGCAAAGTCACCGGGGGATGACAGAACAGTCTCCCCCGGGAACAAAGGGTATCTTTAATGTATCAACGCGCGTGCGGCAGTTCCGGCATCGCGCGCAGGTAACGGAAGAAATCGCTGTCCGGCGTCAGCACCATACGTGCTTCGCCGGAGCCGAACACCTCCCGGTAGGCCTGCATGGTCCGCCAGAACTGGAAGAACTCCGGGTTGCGGTTGAAGCTTTCGGCGAAGATGCCGATCGCTTCCTGCTCACCGGTGCCGCGCAGGATGTTGGCTTGGCCCTCAGCCTCGGCCAGCAGCACGGTGCGGTCGCGGTCCGCCTGGGCGCGGATGCGCGCGGCCACTTCGGCGCCCTCGGCGCGGGCCTCGCGGGCCACCTTCTCGCGCTCGGACTGCATGCGGGCCAGGATGGCCTGGGTGTTCGCATCCGGCAGGTCGGCGCGGCGGATGCGCACGTCCACCACCTCGATGCCGAAGCGGCGGGCTTCCTCGTTCACCTGGCGGCGGATCTCGCCCATCGCGCGGGCGCGCTCGGCGGACAGCACGCTCAGCAGCGGCTCATTCGCCAGCACCCGGCGCAGGGAGGAGCTGACAATGGAGGACAGGCGGCCCCGGATGCCGATCTCGGCCTGGCCCACGGTCTGGAAGAACACCAGCGGGTCGGTGATGCGATAGCGGGTGAAGCTGTCCACGATCAGCCGGCGCTGATCGGTCAGGATGACTTCCTCGCCGGGCGCCTCATAGTCCAGCAGACGCGCGTCGAAGGCGATCACGGCCTGCACGAAGGGCAGCTTCATATGCAGCCCGGCCTGGGTGATGACGCGCACGGGCTGGCCGAACTGCGTCACCAGCACCTGCTGGGTCTGGTGCACGGTGAAGAAGGAGGACAGGGCGGCGGCCAGCACAAAGAGCAGGGCGCCGATGCCGATGACGAGGCGGTTCATCGCGTCACCCCCGGGTTGCGGGTTTGCGGCACCAGGGCCGGGGCGGCGGAGGGCGCGGATTGCGGCGTGGCGCCGCCGGGCACGGCCGGGCGCACCGGCGGGTTGCCCAGCTGCAGGAATGGCACCACCCCCTGCAGGCGGTCGTCCACCAGCACGGGCGGGTTGCGGCGCAGGATCTCTTCCATGGTTTCCAGATAGATGCGGCGCGTCGTCACGTCCTGCGCCTGGGTATAGGCCGTGAGCACCGCGGCGAAGCGGCCGGCCTCACCGCGGGCGCGGGCCACCTGGCTGTCGCGGAAGCCTTGGGCCTCGGCGACCATGCGCTCGGCCTCGCCGCGCGCGCGGGGGATGATGTCGTTGCGATAGGCCTCGGCCTCGTTGCGCACCGTCTCGCGGTCCGCATTGGCGCGCTGCACGTCGCGGAAGGCATCGACCACGGCCGCCGGCGGGTCCACCTTCTGCATCTGGATCTGCACAATCTCGATGCCGGCGCCGTACTGGTCCATGATCGCCTGGGCGCCGCGGCGGACGTCCTGCTCGATCTGGGCGCGCGCCTCGGTCAGCGCGGCCTGGATGGGGGTGCGGCCGATCACCTCCCGCATCACGGATTCGGCCACGGATTTCACCGTGTCGTCCGGGTTGCGGGTGTTGAACAGATAGTCGCCGGCATCGCGGATGCGCCAATGGATGGCGAAGTCGATGTCCACGATGTTCTCGTCGCCGGTCAGCATCAGCGATTCGGCCATCACGTCGCGCTGCGCGCCGGGGCGGGCGGCCGGAACCGGCTCCGCCCCCGCCCGGTAACCGACATCGACGCGGTTGATGCGCGTGACGCGCGGCGTCGTCACGGCCTCCACCGGCCACGGCATGGCGTAATTCAGGCCGGGCTGGGCGGTGCGGTTGAAGGCGCCGAAACGCATCACCACCCCCAGCTCATCCGGCTGCACGCGATAGAAGCCCGACCCGGCCCAGATGGCGGCCACCGCCACCCCCGCCAGCGCGATCATCCGCCCGCCGCCCGTGCCACGCGGCAGGTAGCGGCGCACGGTGTCCTGCACCTGGCGGATCACTTCCTCCAGATCCGGGCTGGGCCCGCCCGGCGGGCGCGGCCCACCGGGAGGAGGGTTGCCCCAGGGACCACCCTGGTTACCAGGGGGGCGCGGGCTGCCCCAAGGGCTCTGCCCGCCATTGTTCCACGCCATCTGCGCCGTTTTCTCCGCGAAGCCTGTTCAAAAGTAACAGCGAGTTTAGATAAGCGCGCCGCATCGCGCCACCAGGGGGAAACCAAAGGGAGGCCCGGGGGATGCGCTTCGCGGCGGTTGCGTCCATATCTTCGGCCGGCACGGCCCGCCCCGCAACCAAGGGGCGGCGCGCCGGACCCGCCGGGGGGCATATCGCCCGGCGACAGCGAGTTTTCAACGGAAGACGGACCCGCGAATGACAGAACATGCGGTGCGCCAGGCCCTGGCGCTGGTAAAGGACCCCGGCACGGGCAAGGGTTTGATCGATGCGGGTTTTGTCGAATCGGTGCTGGCGCGCGACGGGCTGGTGCAGGTGACGCTCGCGGTGCCCCGCGAACGCGCCCGCGACATGGAGCCGGTGCGTGCCGCCGCCGAGGCCGCGGTGGCCGCCCTGCCCGGCGTCCTCTCGGCCACCGTGGTGCTGACGGCGCACAAGCCCGCCCCGGCCGAACCGCCGAGGAAGGCCGCCCCCGCGCCGTCTCCCGCTGGCCAGGGCGCCATGCTGATGCCCGGGGTGAAGCACATCATCGCCATCGCCTCCGGCAAGGGGGGGGTGGGCAAATCCACCACCGCCGTGAACCTGGCCGTGGCCTTCGCGGCGCAGGGGCTGCGCGTGGGGCTGCTGGATGCCGACATCTACGGCCCCTCCCTGCCGCAGATGCTGGGCACGCAGGAAAAGCCGCGCGTCTCCGGCAGCCGCATCCACCCGATCGAGCGCTGGGGGCTGAAGGCCATGTCCATCGGCTTCCTGGTGGAGCAGGAAACGCCCATGGTCTGGCGCGGCCCCATGGTGATGGGCGCGCTGGAACAGATGATGGGCCAGGTGGAATGGGGCGATCTGGACCTGCTGGTGGTGGACATGCCGCCCGGCACCGGGGACGCGCAGCTCACCATGTCCCAGCGGGTGCCGCTGGCCGGGGTGGTGATCGTCTCCACCCCGCAGGACGTGGCGCTGATCGACGCCCGGCGCGGCGTGCGCATGTTCGAGAAGGTGAACGTGCCCGTGCTCGGCCTGATCGAGAACATGAGCTTCTACTGCTGCCCGAACTGCGGCCACCGGGAGAACATCTTCGGCCATGGCGGGGCGGAGAAGGAAGCCGAACGCCTGGGCGCGGAATTCCTGGGCGCGCTGCCGCTGCGCCTGGCCATCCGCGAACTGGCGGATGCGGGCACGCCCATCGTGGCGGCCAAGCCGGAGAGCGAGGAAGCGGGGATCTATCGCGGGATCGCGGCGCGGGTGTGGGGGAAGCTGCACGGGGAAGCCAAGCCGCGCGGGCCGAGCATCAGCTTCGAGTGAGGCGGCGGGGGCGCCGCCCCAACCGCTGCACACCCAGCCTTCCCAAACGAAAATGGCGCCTCACCCGGCAGGGTGAAGCGCCACTTCCCGTTCCGGAACAGCGGGATCAGGCCGCCACGGTCACCTTCACCGGGGTGGTCCAGCCATGCGCGTCCGGCGCGCGGCCATACTGGATGCCCACGATCGCGTCATACAGCTTCTGCGTCAGCTCACCGGTCTGGCCGCCGCCGATCTTGATGTTCTCGCCCTTGTAGCCCAGCTCCCCCACCGGGGAGACGACGGCGGCGGTGCCCGTGCCCCACATCTCCTTCAGCGTGCCGTTGCGGCCGGCGGCCATCACCTCATCGATGCTGACCGGGCGCTCGGAGACCTTGTGCCCCCAGTCGCGCAGCAGCTGCAGGATGGAATTGCGGGTCACGCCATCCAGGATGGTGCCGGCGAGCGGGGGCGTGATCACCTCGTCGCCGATCTTCATCATGATGTTCATGGTGCCGACCTCGTCGATCCACTTGCGCTCGACGCCATCCAGCCACAGCACCTGGGTGTAGCCCTGCTTCTCGGCCTCGGCCTGGCCCGACAGGGAGGCGGCGTAGTTCGCGGCGGTCTTGGCCTCGCCCAGCCCACCCTTCACGGCGCGGACATGGTTGTCGGAGGCCAGGATGCGCACCGGCTTCACGCCTTCCTTGTAGTAGGCGCCGACCGGCGAGCAGATCACGAAATAGGTGTAGCTGTGCGAGGGATGCACGCCCAGCATCACATCGGTCGCGATGATGGTCGGGCGGATGTACAGCGCGGTGCCGGGGGTGGAGGGCACCCATTCATGGTCGGCGGCCACGATCGCCTCGAAGCTGCGGCGGACCAGGTTCACGTCCAGCTCGGGGATGCACAGGGCACGGGCGGATTTGTTCAGACGCTCCGCATGGCGCTGGGCGCGGAACAGGCGGATCGTGCCGTCGGCGCCGCGGAAGGCCTTGAGGCCATCGAAGATCGCCTGGCCGTAATGCAGCACGGAGGTCGCGGGGTCGAGGCTGAACGGCGCGTAGGGCACCACGCGCGGGTCATGCCAGCCCTTCTCCTCGGTATAGTTCATCACGAACATATGGTCCGTGAAGACCTTGCCGAAGGACAGGGAACTGTCGGCGGGCCGGGGATGAGGCGTCCTGGTCCGGGTCAGGCTGATGGGGGTTTCGTTCGATGATGACATCACACTCACATCCGCAGCTTTGTTGCGCCTGGGCTGATATTAGGGCAACAAGCATGCGCGAATAGCCCCGGTTCGGGACATTGCACCTATGCGGCGGCGGAGTAGGTCATAATCACTGCCATGACTGCAACGCACAACGGCATGGCGGCGCGCGAGGCGCCCCCATGCCATGCCTGAATCAGGGGACCGTCAGCCCAGCTTGATGCAGCGTGCCCTGCGGCCACCGCCCAGCTCCACCATCGGCGGGATGGCGTCCAGGCAGGCCTGTTCGGCCATCGTGCACCGGGGCGCGAAGCTGCAATTCACCGGCTTGGTGGACAGGCTGGGCGGGGCGCCGGGGATGGTGGTCAGGATCTTGCCGCGCATGTTGCCATGCACGGTGCTGTTCAGCAGCCCGCGCGGATAGGGGTGGGCGGGGCCCGCCATGAAGCTGGCCACCGGGCCTTCCTCCACCACCTTGCCGGCATACATCACGGCCACGCGGTCCGCGATCTCACCGGCCACGCCCAGGTCGTGGGTCACGAAGATCACGCCCATGCCCATCTTCTGCTGCAACTCGCGCAGCAGCAGCAGTACCTGGATCTGCACGGTGGCGTCCAGCGCGGTGGTGGGCTCGTCGGCCAGCAGCAGCTTGGGCCTGCAGGCCAGCGCCACGGCGATCATCGCGCGCTGGCGCAACCCGCCCGACAGCTCATGCGGATAGGCCGCGAGGCGCCGCTTGGCCGAGGGGATCTGCACCAGCTCCAGCAATTCCAGCGCCCGGGCATCGGCGACGGAGCGCGAGACCCCCTCATGCCGCTGCACGACCTCCGCGATCTGCCGCCCGATCGTGAAGACCGGGTCCATCGCCGTCATCGGCTCCTGGAAGATCATCGAGACGTCGCCGCCGCGATAATGCGACAGCTCCTTCTCGTTCATCGCCATCACGTCGCGGCCCGCGACCTCGACCCCGCCGGACACCTGGGCGAATTTCGGCAGCAGCCGCATCAGCGCCCGCAGCGTGACGGATTTGCCCGAGCCCGATTCCCCCAGGATGCACAGCACCTCGCCCTGGGCGAGTTCCATGTCCACGCCGTTCACGGCATGCACGGTGCGGTCGCGGGTGCGGAAGGTGACGTGCACATCCTTCAGCCGCATCAGCGGCGCGGGGGTGTCCATCTTCAACGCGGCGCTCATGCCATCACTCCCGCCTTGCTGTGGCCGCTGCCGGGGCTGGCGATGTGGCAGGCGGCCAGATGCCCGCCGCCCAGATCGGCCATCAGCGGCTTCTTCGCGGCGCAGACATCCTCGGCCAGGGTGCAGCGGGTGCGGAAGCGGCAGCCGCTGGGCGGGTTCACCGGGTTCGGCGGATCGCCCGTCAGCGGCGGCTCGGTGCGGCGCTTGGCCGGGTCCATGGACGGGCGGCTGGCCAGCAGCGCGCGGGTATAGGGGTGCGCGGGGCGGTCATAGATGGCGTCCACCGGGCCGATCTCGGCCACCTCGCCCAGATACATCACCAGCACGCGGTCGCTGATGAACTGCACCACGTTCAGGTCGTGGCTGATGAACACATAGGTCAGGCCGAACTGCGCCTTCAGCTCCACCAGCAGGTTCAGCACCTGCGCCTCGACCGATTTGTCCAGCGCCGAGACCGGCTCGTCCAGGATCACCAGCCGCGGGCGCAGCGCCAGCGCGCGGGCGATGTTCACGCGCTGGCGCTGCCCGCCCGACAGCTCATGCGGATAGCGCCGCGCGAAGCTTTGCGGCGCGAGGCCCACGGCCGCCAGCAGGTCCCGCGCGCGGGTGCGGGCCTCGGCGTCGCTCAGCCCATGCACCTTGGGGGCGAAGGCGATGCTGTCCTCGATCGGCAGGCGCGGGTTCAGGCTGGCGTAGCTGTCCTGGAACACCATCTGCACCTGGCGGCGGTAATCGCGCAGCGCGATGCCGCCGGCATTGCCCTCGCCCACCGATTCGCCGTCGAAGATCATGGTGCCGGTGTCGGGCGGCATCAGGCGCATCAGCAGCCGGGCGGTGGTGGATTTGCCGCAGCCCGATTCGCCCACGATGCCCAGCGTCTCGCCCTTCTGCACCGTGAAGGTCACGCCATCCACGGCGCGCACGGTGGCGACGGTGCGGCCCATCAGGCCGCCCTTGATGGGGAAGTGCTTTTGCAGCCCCTCCAGCGTCAGCAAGGGCTGGGCGGGGCCGCCCCTATCCACACCACTCTGGTCGATCTGCGTGTCCATGGGGGCAAACTACCCCCGCGGGGGGTGGCAGCGGAACGAAGGGGGCAGGCACCGCATCGCCCCCCCGGCCCGCTTCTGCCGCTTCCTTGGGCAGAACCCTCTGGCCGCGCTCGCCCCCCGTTCAGCGGGGCGCCCCGCTTGTGCGACACCCCCGGCCCCGTCATCCTGCGCCGCATCAGCTGGAGGCTTCCGATGCGCGCGATCTTTGTGTTGATCAAATGCGAGATGGGCGCGGCCTATCGGGTCGCCCGCCACATGGCCGATTCCATCGAGGAATTGTCGGAGATGCATTCCATCTCCGGCACTTACGACCTGCTGGGCAAGTTCTACCTGGAACCGGACCAGGATGTGGGCCTGTTCGTGGTGGACAAGGTGCAGACCGTGGCCGGCGTGAAGGACACGCTGACCATGCTGACTTATAACGCCTTTACGGCGTAGGGGCGGGCCACACCGCCCCCTGGTCCAGCGGATAGACCGGCCGGGGCAGCCGCTTCCAGGTGAAGTTCGCCAGCACCGGGCTGGTCAGCCCGGCGGTGTCCACCTCATACACCCGCCCGGGCGGGGCGAATTCGTCGAAGCCCGCGCGGAAATGCCCCCGGCTTTTCACCACGATGCAGCGCGCGGCGGCCAGGTCCAGGCCGTGCATCTCCAGCGTGCGCGGCTCATGGCATTGCCGGCGCAGGCTGATCACCACCACCTCCAGCCCGCTGCCCTCCAGCCGCAGCCGCGCGCTGGGGCCCAGGTTGAAGCCCCGCCCGGCCATGGTGCCGCGCCGGCCCACGCCGCGCCCGTCCGTCAGCTTCACCACCGTGGCGCGCGCCGTCATCGGGCGGCTGAATTCGCTGGGGGTGCGGTTGAAGCGCGCCTCGAACACCGCGCCCTCGCCCAGCGCATGCGCCTCGGCGGCCAGTTCGGGGTCCACGAACAGGCCCAGCACCACGCCGGGCACCTCAGCCTCATGCAGGGCTTGCAGCAGCCAGGCGGTGTTGCCGCGCCCGCCGCCGCCCGGGTTGTCCCCGCTGTCGGAGAAGATCACCGTCGCCGTGGCGTCGCGCGCCACCCGCACCGCCTCGGGCACCGAGAGCAGGGTGCGGGTGTGCCGCTCCCGCTGCGCCCAGGCCTTATCCGCGATGGTCTTCGCCGCCGCGTCGGCCACGGCCTGGCTGGTCGCGGTGGTGTTGATCGTGATGCCGCATTTCGGCAGGTCGCTGAACACGAAGCCGCCGGTCACGCTCACGTTCAGCAGGGCGGGGTCGGCCTCCACCATCGCCTCTCCCATGCGGATCAGGTCGGCATAGGGACCCTCGGCGGTCAGCAGCGTGACCGTCGGCGGGGTCAGCGGCAGGCGGATGAAGGCGCGGTGCAGCTTCGTGCCGCCCAGCAGCAGGCGCAGCATGTCGGCGGCCTCGGCGGCGCGGGCGGCCATGTCCACATGCGGGTTGGTGCGATAGGCGATCAGGCTGTCGCAATTCGCCACCAGCGTCTCACTGACATTGCAGTGCAGGTCATGGGTGACGACAATGGGCACCGCCGGCCCCACCACCTGCCGCACCAGGGCCAGCAGCGTGCCGTCGCTGTCCTCGTCGCCGGTGGCCGACGACGCGCCGTGGCTGGCCACATATACCGCATCCAGCGGCAGCGCGGCCGCGAGGCCCCGGCGCACCGTGTCCAGCATGCGCAGGAACAGCCCCTGCTCGATCGGCCCGCCCGGGGGCGCGGCCCAGATGGCGATGGGGCAAGGCGTCCAGTCGCCCGTCTCGTCCATCCGGCGGTAGAAGCCCGGAAGTTCCGCCGGAAGATGTGATCCGGCCGAACGCGCCAGCCGGGTGATCGCTTCGCCTTCCTCCCAGCATTGGGTGCGGAAATCGGCCTCCCCGGTGGGTGGCGCGAAAGCATTCGCCTCAAGATGAATGCCCAGGATTGCGATCTTTGGCATGCGGAAACTACTCATGGTTCGGGGCCCCGATTGCCAGCCACCGTGTCACGACTAGGATGGAGCCGAAAGAGGCACAGGGAACATGCTGGAGGAGGCTCGCGCCCATTTGGCGCGGCTGGTGGGTTTCGACACCACGAGCCGCAACACCAACCTGCCGCTGCTGCGGTGGGCGGAGGCGGAGCTTGCCCGCCATGGCGTGACCGCGCGCCTGATGGAGCGGGACGGCAAGGCCAACCTGCACGCCATCATCGGCCCGCCTGTCGCGGGCGGCATCGCGCTGTCGGCCCATGTGGATTGCGTGCCGGTCGAGGCCCAGGCCTGGACCAGCGACCCCTTCGCCCTGCGCCGCGATGGCGACCGCCTGTATGGCCGCGGCACGACGGACATGAAGGGCTTCGTCGCCTGCATGCTGGCCATGGTGCCGGAATTCGTGGCCGCCCCGCTGGCGCGCCCCATCCATCTCTGCCTGACGCATGACGAGGAAACCACCTTCGAGGGCGCCGAGCGGCTGATGCCCGAGCTGGCGCATGACGCCCCGCCCCCCGCCTGGTGCGTGGTGGGGGAACCGACCTCGATGCGCCCCGTCATCGCCCACAAGGGCTATGCGAGTTGGGATGTGACGGTCACCGGCCTGTCCGGCCATTCCTCCCGCACCGATGCCACCGCCAACGCGCTGATGGCCGCGGCCGAGGCGGTCGCCTGGCTGGCGGCCGAACACCGCCGCTTCGTGGCCCAAGGCCGCCGGGTAGAGGGTTTCGAGCCGCCCCACACCACCGTGCATGCCGGCACCTTCCACAGCGGCACGGTGCTGAACATCGTGCCCGACCGCGCGGCGTTCACCTTCGAGGTCCGCACCGTGCCCGGCGACGATGCGCGCGAGGTGCTGGCCCGCTTCCAGGCCATGCTGGAGGGCGAGATCATGCCCCGCCTGCGCGCCACCCACCCCGGCGCGGGCTTCGAGATCCGCCGCCGGGCCTTCGCCCCCGCGCTGGGCTTGCCAGAAACCCACCCGCTGACGCTGGCCACCCAGCGCCTGACCGGGCGCAACAGCGCCGCGCGCGTCAGCTACGGCACCGAGGCCGGGTATTTCGAGGCCGCGGGCATCGCCGCCATCGTTTGCGGCCCGGGCGACATCGCCCAGGCCCACCAGCCCGACGAATTCATCGAGGAAAGCGAGCTGGAATCCTGCCTCGGCTTCCTGCGCCGCCTGGCGGAACGCCAATGCCAGTGAAGCCGCTCAACGAAGCCCTGGCGGCGCTGGCCGCCGGCGAGCCCGGCCCGCCGCCCCCCGTGCGCATCTCCCGCCCCGACCTGCGCCCCTGGCTGGAAGGCAACGCCATGCGCGGCGCCTGGAGCTTCGAGGGCCCGGCCCCTGGCCCGCATGTCTGCTTGGTGGCGCTGACCCATGGCAATGAGATCGCGGGGGCCGTGCTGCTCGACCGCTGGCTGCGCCAGGGGCTGCGCCCGCTGGCCGGCCGCCTCTCCCTGGTTTTCGCCAATCTCGACGCCTTCGGCCATTTCGACCCGGAGGACCCGATCGCCAGCCGCTTCATCGAGCAGGATTTCAACCGCGTCTGGAGCCCGGAGCTGCTGGACGGCCCCGGCCGCTCCAACGAGCTGCGCCGCGCCCGGGTGCTGCGCCCGCTGATCGAAAGCGCGGATGTGCTGCTCGACCTGCACTCCATGCTGTGGCCCGCCGACCCGCTGCTGCTGGCGCCCGATGAGCCGGGCAGCATCGCGCTCGGCCTGTCGCTGGGCGAGCCGCCTCTGGTGGTGGCGGACCATGGCCATGAGAACGGCCGGCGCATCATCGACCATGTGGCGGCCCTGGGCCACCGCGCCGTGCTGCTGGAGGCCGGCGAGCACTGGGAACCCGACACCACCGCCCGGATGGAGCGCGTGGCGCTGCGCCTGCTGCAAAGCCAGGGCCTGCTGGAAGGCACGCCCGCCCCCGCCCCCCGGGCCCGCCTGGCGCGCGTGACGGAGGCCATCACCGCGCGTAGCCCGGCCTTCAGCTTCATTCGCCCCTTCCGGGGCGGCGAGATCCTGGCCGAACCCGGCACGCTGATCGCCCATGACGGCGCGCGGGAGATCCGCACCCCGCACCCGGACTGCCTGCTGGTGATGCCGACCCTGCGCACCGCCCCGGGCGTGACCGCCGTGCGGCTGGCGCGGTTCGAGGAGGCTTAAGGCCTGTGGACAGTTCGCTTTGGGATGCGACTGGCGAGGGATTTTTCGTGCTGGCCAGGAAGAAGCCGAAGCCAATGCCGGAGCATTGGCGAGGGTTCTGACGCCGCCGGACGCGCCCGCAGGCCCTAAGGCCGGCGGGGTCGCCGGCGCGGCCGGTCGAGCGCGGTCAGCGCCGCGTCGGTTTCCGCCAGCGCGGCCTTCAGGTCGCCCTGGCCCGCCGCCTGGCGGGCGGCGGCGATGCGGCCGACCGCCCCGCCCCGCACCGGCTCATCCGCGCGGGTTGCGGGGGTGGAGCGCGTGAGCAGACGGGATTCGGCGCGTTCCAGGAACTCGATGGCCGGCCCCGGGCGGCGGGCGGTCAGCGCCGCGTGGGCGGAGCGCAGCAGCCCGGCCGCGTCGTCCACGCCAGCCGCGTCGGCCTCGGCGGCGGTGCGGTTCTGTTCCGGCACATAGGGGGTGGCGGCGGGGTTGGCGCGGGCGCGGTTCTGCTCGCGCACCGTGCCGTCCAGCTGGGCCACCCGGTCGGGGTGGCCTTCGCCGTGATGGGCCAGGGCGGGGCCGGCGACGAGCAGCAGCGAGGCGGCAAGCGTGGCGGCGCGCATGGTCAGGCCCCGACCAGGGTCTTCAGGTCGCGCTGCGGGCGCGGGCCGAAATGGCTGATGACCTCGGCGGCGCAGGCGCTGCCCCAGCTGCCGGCGACGGCCAGCGGCAGGCCGCGCGTGTGGGCGGCCAGGAAGCCGCCGGCATAGGCATCGCCCGCGCCCGTGGTGTCCAGCACCTCGGTGGGGGTGGAGGCGACCTCATGAGTCTCGGCACCGGCGACGATCACGCTGCCCTTCTCGCTGCGGGTCAGGGCGGCGATCTGCACATCCGCGCGGGCGGCGGCCTGGGCGGCGGCGAAATCCGGGGCCTCGTACAGGCTCAGGATCTCGGCCTCATTCGCGAACAGGATGTCGCATTCCTCCCGCACGAAGGCGCGGAAGGCATCGCGGTGGCGGCCGACGCAGAACGGGTCGGACAGGGAGAGCGCGACCTTGCGGCCGGCGGCGTGCGCCGCGCGGGCGGCGGCGCGGAAGGCCGCCTGGGCGGCCGGGGGGTCGAACAGATAGCCTTCCAGGTACACGACCTGGGCGCGGGCGATCTCGGCCGCGTCCACATCCTCCTCGCCGAAGGTCACGCAGGCGCCCAGATAGGTGTTCATGGTGCGCTGGCCGTCGGGGGAGACGAGGATGAGGCAGCGGGCCGTGGGCGCGCCGCCCGCCAGGGGGGCGGTGGGGAAATGCACGCCGGCGGCGCGGATGTCATGGCCGAAGACCTGGCCCAGCGGGTCGGCCGCGACCTTGCCCAGGAAGCCCACGCGGGCGCCGAGCCCGGCCGCGACGGCGCAGGAATTGGCGACGGAACCGCCGCTGCTCTCCACCCCGGGGCCCATGGCGGCGTAGAGCGCCTCCGCCTCCTCCGTGCTGATGAGGGCCATGCCCCCCTTGTGCATGCCGCGCGCGGCCAGAAAGCCGTCGTCAGCGCGGGAGATGACATCGACGATCGCGTTGCCGATGCCGAGGATATCGAGGGAGGAGGCTGTCATGGCGTATCGCATAGCCTCCGCGCGCGTATGCGTCTACTTGCGCCGGGCCGGGACGCGGCGAAGGGGCGATACGGAAACGACATATCCCCATCACGGGAGTTTTGGCAGATTTTGGGTGAATCACCGCACCGGGCAATTGTGCCGGAACCGAGGCAGCGGTAAGCCTTGGGGCAATCTTCGACTACCCAAGGGGCATTCACGCATGGCGATTTTCGGCCGCAAGAAGGAAGACACTCCCGTTGCACCCGAGGCACCCGTGACAGTGCCTGCGGCGCGTGACGCCGATCTGACCGCCGCCAACCTGCGCCCAGCCGCGCCCAAGCCCGCCCCCGCCGCGCCCAAGGAAGCCCCCGCATTGAGCCAGACCATCCGCCCCACCGCCACCACCGCCCCCGCGCCCAATGCCCCGGCGATCCGCCCCGGCATGCCCGGCCCCGGCGTGGGCGTTCCGGCCCGGCCGCAGTCCGGCGGCAGCGTCGCCCCGCAGAGCGACCGCCGCACCCTGACGGTGGGCAAGGGCATCAGCGTGACCGGCACCGTCGCCGATTGCGAGCGCCTGGTGGTCGAGGGCACGGTCGAGAGTGAGATGCTGCAGGCCGCAGAGCTGTCCGTGGGCCAGACCGGCGTGTTCCGCGGTGAAGTGCAGGTCGAGGACGCGGAGATCGCGGGCCTGTTCGACGGCACCATCACGGCGCGCGGCAACCTGATCATCCGCGCTACCGGCAAGGTGAACGGCGTGGCGCGCTGCAAGCGCCTGTCGGTCGAGGATGGCGGGCAGCTGATGGGCCGCATGGAAATGCTGACGGACGGCCCCGCCGCCCCGCGCCCGGCCCCCCAGGGCTGATCCCCGAATAGCCCCCGGCCAGCAGGGCCGGGGTCCCCAGGCCCTGTACGGGGCCCAAACGCTTCTGCCCGCAAGGGGTTCGCGCCGTGACGCCGCGCTGGATGGCCCGCCTGATACCAGCCTATACGCTGGTGGCCCTGTTGCCGGCGGCATGTGCCGCCGGACCCGATGCGGGTGAGGCAACGCGCGAGGCGCTGGCCAGCACCCGGGCCAGCCTGGCTGCCTTGGGGCAACCTCTGGCTGAATCCGCGCCCCCTCCACCACCCGATTCGCCACGCCCGCGCGCACGCCGCGCCGATCCGGCGTTGCGCGTCACCGAAGCCACCAGCCATTGGCCGGAGCCCCGCAATGTGGCCCTGCCGGTCGGCGCCGTGCCCACCCATGCCGGCGCCATGATGGGCAGCAGCCCGGAGCGCGTGCTGGAATGGCTGGGCGAGCCCGAACTGCGCCGCGCCGAAGGGCCGGTGGCGATCTGGCTCTACAGCGGCTCCGCCTGCCAGCTGGACATCCTGTTCTACCCAACGCCGGAGGGGCTGCGCGCCGCCCATGTGCAGGCGCGCGCCGGCAGCCTGGCCCAACGCACCGAAACCGCCTGCCTGCGGGATCTCGCGGGCCAGGCCCGCCGCCGGCACACCCCGGCCGGCGCCCTCATGCCCAGTTCCTCGCTGCCCGCCGAAGCGGGGGCGTGACGGTGTGATCGGCGCCTATCTCGACGCCTTCGTGCCGCCTTTCGGCCTGTTGCTGCTGGGGGCGTTCCTCAAGCACCGCCTGCTGCCGAACGATGTGGTGTGGGCCGGGCTGGAGAAGCTGATCTTCTGGGTGCTGCTGCCCAGCCTGCTGGTGGGCGCCATCAGCGGGGTGGAGATGGGGCAGGTGCCGCTGCTGGGCATGATGCTGGCCATCTGGGTGGGGCTGGGGCTGGGCACGGTGCTGTCGGTCCTGCTCTCCCGCGCGTTCCGGCAGGACCATCCGGGCATGACCAGCGTGCTGCAGGGCGGCATCCGCTTCAACAACCTGATGGGCTTCGCCATCGCGGGCGCCATCATGGGGCCGGCGGGGCTGGCGCTGGGCGCGGTCGCCACCGGGCTGATCGTGCCCTTCGTGCAGTTCGTCACCACCATCGCCTTCGCCATCGGGCGGCCGGGGCGGCTGCGCCTGCTGCCGCTGCTGCGCCAGGTGTTCCTGAACCCGCTGATCGTGGCCTGCATCGTGGGCTTCGCGGTGGCGATGCTGGGCGGGCTGCCCCATGGCGTGCAGCCGCTGATCCGCAGCCTGGGCCAGGCGACGGTGGCGCTGGGGCTGCTGGCAGTGGGGGCGGCCCTGTCGCTCGGCGCGCTGAAGGACCGGCTGCCGCTGCAACTGGTCACCTCCGGGCTGAAGCTGCTGGTGGTGCCGGCCATCACCTATGCCATGTGCCTGCTGCTGGGGCTGGAGCAGATGCCCACCGCCATGGCGGTGCTGTTCATGGCGCTGCCGACGGCGGCCACCAGCTATGTGATGGCGCGCGCCATGGGGGGCGATGCGCCGCTGATGGCGGCCATCACCACCATCGAGCACATCCTGGCCGCGGCCACCCTGCCCTTCTGGATCGCCGTCATCCTGCGTTAGGCCAGGGCCCCGCCGGGCCCTTGCTTCCTGATCCCATGACCGCGCATCTTACGGACTGACGGCATGGGAGCGCACCGTGGACGGTGAGGGATACGAGACGCTGGCGGAGCCGACCTTGGCCTCCGTCACCAGCCAATTGTGCACGCAGGCGCAGTTCGATGAGCCCGACTACGCCTATTGGTGCGCGCAGATCCGCGAGGCCCCGCGCTTTCACCGCAAGCAGTGGGAGTTCTGCTTCATCCTGTCCGCGCTGGAGCAGAGCGGGCGGCTGCGCCATGGCCGGCGGGGCCTGGGCTTCGGCGTGGGGCAGGAACCGCTGGTGGCGGTGATGGCCAGCATGGGCATCCATGTGCTGGCCACCGACCTGGCCGAGGAACAGGCCGAGGCCCAGGGCTGGACGAACGGGCAGCACGCGGCGGCGCAGGACGAGCTGAACGCGCGCGGCATCTGCCCCTCCTATCTGTTCGAGGAACGGGTGCGCCACCGGGTGGTGGACATGAACGACATCCCGCCCGACCTCACCGGCTTCGACTTCATCTGGTCGGCCTCCGCGCTGGAGCATCTGGGCTCCATCCCGCTCGGCCTGCGCTTCATCCGCAACAGCCTGCGCTGCCTGAAGCCCGGGGGCGTGGCGGTCCACACCACCGAATACAATCTGCATTCGGATACGGAGACGCTGGAGGAAGGCGGGACGGTGCTGTTCCGCCGGCAGGACATCCTGCGCCTGGCCGGGGAACTGCGCGCCGAGGGGCATCACATCACGCTGAACCTGAACCCTGGGCATGGCCCGCTGGACCAGCATGTGGATGTGGCGCCGTACTCGGTGGACAAGCACCTGAAGCTGGCCCTGGCGGGGTTCGTCACCACCTCCATCGGGCTGGTGGTGACCAAGGCGGGGTAGACCCCCGCGATACTGGCATCGATCTTGCTTGTCTTGCCGGCATGCCGGATGTCTCGCCCGAACAGGCCGCACCCCTCGCGCCGCGCGGGCGGGAACAATGGTCGATCCTGCTCGACCTCGCGGTGGAGCACGATTCCAGCCGGCCGCTGTTCCAGCAGATCTATCTGGGCTTCCGCGACGCCATCCTGGCCCGGCGCCTGTCGCCCGGCAGCCGCCTGCCCTCCACCCGGCTGCTGGCGGAGCGGCTGGGGGTCTCCCGCACCTCCGTCCTCACAGCTTACGAACAGCTTCTGGCCGAGGGCTTCGTCACCGGCCGCGCGGGTTCCGGCACCTTCGTGGCCGAGGATGCGGCGCCGGACGTGATGGCGCCCACCCGGTCCCAGCTGGCCGCTCCCCTGGCCCCGGCACCGCAGCTCTCCCGCATCGGCCAGCGCTATGAGCGCTTCGCGGCGGCCTTGCCGCTGTCCCCCAGCCTGCCCTTCGCGGCCGGCTGCTGCTCGGTCGACGCGCTCTCCATCCAGGCCTGGCGGCGCACCGGGGTGGAGGTGATGCAGAACTTCGACCCCTCCTATCTCAGCTACAGCGACCCCAGCGGCGACCTGCCCCTGCGGGAGGAAGTGGCGAAATACCTGCGCGCCGCGCGCGCGGTGCGCTGCGAACCGGAGCAGATTCTGATCCTGTCGGGCGCGCAGCAGGCGATCGACCTGTCCATCCGGGTGCTGCTGAACCCCGGCGACGCTGTGTGGGTGGAGGACCCGGGCTATCTGGCGACGCGCGAAGCGCTGGCGGCGGCGGGCGCCAGCCTGATCCCCGTGCCGGTGGACCGCGAGGGGATGGTGGTGGAGGCCGGGCTGCGCGCCGCCCCGCAGGCCCGGGCGGCCTATATCACTCCCTCCCACCAATACCCCACCGGCTCCATCATGAGCATCCAGCGCCGGCTGGAACTGCTGAGCTGGGCCAAGGCGCATGGCGCCTGGATCATCGAGGACGACTACGATGGCGAGTTCCGCTACGTCGGCCGCCCTCTCGCCTCACTGCAAGGGCTGGAGGGGGGCGAAAGCGTCATCTACGTCGGCACGCTCAGCAAGATGCTGTTCCCCGGCGCGCGGATCGGCTTCGCCGTGGTGCCGCCGGCGCTGATCGGGGCGTTCCGGGGCGCGCGCTTCCTGACCGACCGCAACCCGCCCACCCTGCAGCAGGCGCTGGTCACCGCCTTCATGCGGCGCGGCTTCCTGACCAGCCACATCCAGCGCATGCGCCAGCGCTACCGCGCCGCGCGGGACATCGTGGTGGAGGCGATCACCCGCCATATGGGCGACCTGGTGGAGGTGGAGGTGCCGGAATGCGGCATCCAGCTGACCATGCATTTCCGCCAGCCCATTTGCGACGTGCGGGTGGTGGAGGCCGCGCGGCGGCATGGGGTGGTGGTGAAGGCCGTCAGCCCGCATTACCTGGGCACGCCCGCGCGCTCGGGCCTCGTGCTGGGCTATTCGGGCTTCGACGCCCACCGCCTGCGCAGCGCCGCGGCCCTGCTGGCCCAGGCGGTGCGGGAGGTGGCGGCGGAGGGTCAGCCCTCGCTGTAGCGCGTGACGTAATGCTTGCGCATGGTCTCCAGCACCTCCCACTCGCCGGCGAAGCCGACATCCATCGCCATGGCATCGCCGGGACCGAGCAGCAGGCGGGCCGCGCCCTCGGGCGTCAGCCGCAGGTGGCCGCTGAGGATGTGGAAGAACTCCCAGTGCCGGAAGCGGAAGGCGAAGCGCCCGGGGCTGCATTCCCACACGCCGGAGGCGGTCTGCGCGCCCGCCTCCTCCCGCCAGTAATAGCGCCAGTTGCGCACCGCGGGGGTGCCCGCGATCACGGTGAAGCCGCGCGGAAAGCCATGCAGTTCCGGGCCTTCCGGGTGCTCGGGGATAGGGGTGTAGAGCGGCCTGTCCATGGGTCCTCCGGCGTCGTGGGGCCAGGACAGGCTAGCGCCGCCGGGGGCGGTTGAGGGGCCGCCATCGCAACTGGTCTTGCTGCGCGGCGGCAAGTGGTCGTTCCGCCACCGCCCGCGCGGAGCCGAGCATGCGGCGATGCCGCATCGCGGCCATGCAAGGGAGCTTCATCATGACAAGCCGCCGCACCGTGCTCGGCCTTTCCGCCGCCGCGATGATGCCGATGCCCGCCCTCGCGCAGTCCGAGCGCGCGCGCACCCTGAAGCTGGTGCCTCAGGCCGCGCTGACCATCCTGGACCCGATCTTCACCACCGCCGCCGGCACGCAGAACCACGGCTACACGGTGTTCGACACGCTGTACGGCCTGAACGCGAAGTTCGAGCCGCTGCCGCAGATGGCGGCGGGCCACACCCTTTCCCAAGATGGGCTGACCTGGGAGATCACGCTGCGCGACGGGCTGATGTTCCATGACGGCACGCCAGTGCGCGCGGTGGACTGCATCGCCAGCCTGAAGCGCTGGGGCGCGCGGGATGCGCTGGGCCAGCTGCTGATGGCCGCCGTGAACGAGTGGCAGGCGAAAAGCGACAAGACCTTCGCCATCCGGCTGAAGCAGCGCTTCCCGCTGATGCTCTACGCGCTCGCCAAGCCGGCCACCAACGTGCCCTTCATCATGCCCGAACGCATCGCCGCCACCGACCCGAACCGGCAGGTGACGGAGATGGTGGGCTCCGGCCCCTATCGCTTCGTGGCGGATGAGTTCATGGCCGGCCAGCGCGCCGTCTATGCCAAGTTCACCGGCTACGTGCCCCGGCAGGAGGCGCCGGAACGCACCTCGGGCGGGAAGGTCGCGCATTTCGACCGCTTCGAGTGGCAGGCCATCCCCGACAGCGCCACCGCCCTGGCCGCGCTGCAGAGCGGCGAGGTGGATTGGTGGGAGCAGGCGCTGGCCGATACGGTGCCCACCCTGCGCCGGGCGCGCGGCATCACCATCGGCGGCGGCGACCCGAACGGCTATGTCGGGCTGATCCGCTTCAACAGCCTGCACCCGCCCTTCAACAACCCCAAGCTGCGGCTGGCGGTGCTGACCGCGGTGCGCCAGGCGGACTACATGTCCGCCATCACCAACAACGACCCCTCCTCCTACACCGTCTGCCATTCCTTCCTGCCTTGCGGCACGCCCTATGGCACGCCACCGGCCAACAACCGCTTCTCCGACAACCCGGACATCGAGGCGGCGAAGCGCCTGGTGGCCGAGAGCGGCTATGCCGGGGAAAAGGCGGTCATCATCAACCCGGCCGATTTCCCCACCATCCGCCCCATGGGGCAGATCACGGCGGCGCTGCTGCAGCGGATCGGCATCAATGTGGAGCTGGCCGAGACCGATTGGGGCACCGTGCTGCAGCGCCGGTCGAGCCGCGAGCCGGTGGAGCGGGGGGGTTGGAGCATCTTCCACACCTGGTGGCAGGCGATCGGCATCACGACACCCGCCACCAGCGGCTATGTGCGCGGCCAGGGGGCGGCGGGCTGGTTCGGCTGGTATGGCAGCGAACCGGTGGAGGCGCTGACCCAGCGCTGGCTTGCGGCGGAGACCGAGGCCGAGCGGGTGCGGCTGGCCGATGAGATCCAGCACATCACGGCGGTGGATGTACCGGCGGTGCCGCTGGGGGTGTTCCGGATCCCCACGGCCTATCGCAGCAACCTGACGGGGGTGGTGGAGGGGTGCGCGCCCTTCCCCTGGGGAATCAGGCGGGGCTGAGGCGCTGGTGAGCCCGACAGGCCCCGGGCTCATTGATTTGAATGATGGACTTCCATTCCTCTTCATGATGAAGATGAGCTGAAGACAAGCGCAGCACAAATACTTCGCAACCGCCAGTTGTATTTCTCACAACTGCGTCAGTTCATTGCGGGCGGAAAAATCATCCGCCTGTCATCTGATGAGGGCGGGGATGAGCATTGTCTATGCGACGCAGCCGGGCGCCAGTGGCGCCACCCTGGTCTTTGATGGCAGCGCGGAAAGCCGGGCGTTCGGCTACTATAGCGATAGCCTGTGGCGGTATTTCGCCACCGGGACCAACGCCGCGACAGATGGCGGGGTGGGCTGGAAGACCAGCGCGAACACCATCGATCCCTGGGTGTACACTTACAGCGCCTATGACCTGACCGGGGGGTCGGGCAATGACGTTTTCACGGCGCAGATGCTGGGGCCGGGCGACGACACGCTGAATGGCGGCGCCGGGAATGACAGCATCACGGGCTCGGCGGCGGGCCATGACAGCCTGGATGGCGGCACTGGCAACGACACCCTGACCTGGAGCTGGGCCACCTCCGCCCCGCTGAACCTCGGCATGGCCGGGACGGTCCACAACCTCGGGGGCACCAGCTTCACGGGTTTCGAGACCTACAACCTCACCCTCGGTTCCGGGAACGACACCCTCTCCTTTCAGGGCATGGGCGGGCCGGTCAGCGGCAGCTTCTCGACCGGGGTGGGCGACGACACGATTCTGCTGGACCACACCAGCACCGGCAGCATCTCCCTGTTCACGGGCGCGGGCACCGATACGCTGATCGCGGATTTCAGCCAGTCGAGCCGCGTGACGCTGCTGACCGTCGGCACCCCGCCCTATGCCAACCACCCGGACATCTCGTTCACCTTGACCACCGCGGAAGGATTGTCGGCACTTCTGGGCTTTAGATACTATTATTCCTCAGCCCTGGACCGCGAAACGCCCGAGATTCTTCGCCTGACACTGGGTGTCGGCGATGATGATCTGGGTAGTCTGGCCAGTCTTAGCGGGGTGCAGGCCGCATACATCCAGGCCGGCGACGGCAATGACACCCTGTCCGGCACCGCAGGCAACGATGTGCTGGACGGCGGAGCTGGCAGCGACATGGTGTATCTGTATGTGGCGCCCGGCGCGCCGATCGATCTGCGCCTGACGACACCCCAGCGGACGTCCGCTGGCTTCGACACGCTGCTGAACATCGAAAATCTCTTCAATCAGGCCTTCCTGAACGCCTGGTTCATCGGAAACGACGCCGACAACAGGCTCTTCGGCGGCTATCTGGATGACCGCCTGGAAGGGCTCGCCGGGAACGACACGCTCAATGGCGGCTCCGGGGACGACACGCTGGTGGGCGGCGATGGCAATGACATCCTGGCGGTGGGGCCCGGCACGAATTCCGCCGCCGGCGGCACCGGGATCGATATGCTGGTCGTCCCCGGGCTGCGCCGGGCGGGCAGCTTCACCCTGGAAAGCGATGGAACCACCACGCAGGGCGGCATGACCCTCACCTCCCTCAAGGGCGTGGTGACCAATGCGGCCGGGACCACCACCTATACCGGGATCGAGAGCTTCGCCTTCACCGACGGCCGTCTGGTGACGGACCCCTCCGACCCCGCCATGCAGATCGCCCGGATGTTCCATGGCGCCCTGCTGCGTGCCCCCGATCCGATGAGCCTCAACTACTGGATCGACCAGCGCAACGCGGGCGTCAGCATCGAGCGCATCGGCGACAGCTTCGCTTCCTCGCTGGAATTCGCCATCGCCCATGGCAGCCAGACCAACACGCAATTCGTCAGCAGCCTGTTCACAGACATCCTGGGCCGCGCGCCCGATGCAGCGCTGACGACCTGGGTCAACGCGCTGAACAGCGGCGTGAGCCGCGGCACCGTTCTCGCCCGCTTTTCCGAAAGCACGGAATACAAGACCCGCTTCGGCTCCGACATCGCCTCCAGCGTCTGGGACCAGGACGAGGGTGCGGCCTCCATCGCCCGCCTCTACCAGGCCACCCTCGGCAGGCACCCGGAGGAATACGGCCTGATGTCCTGGCGCGGCCGCATGGACGATGGGCTGTCGCTGTACGACATCGTACCCGGCTTCCTGAACAGCGCGGAGTTCCAGGCGATCTACGGCAACGCCACCAGCAACGCGGATTTCGTGAATCTGCTGTACCACAACGTGCTCGGCCGTGGCCCGGATGCCGAGGGCTTCGCCCATTGGACCAGCCATCTGGACCAGGGCATCGAGAACCGGGTGCAGGTGGTGATCGGCTTTTCCGAGAGCCTGGAATTCCGCCTCAACACCATGTCCTGGATCGAGGGCGGGATCGTCCTCGCTTAAGGCGCGAATTCCCCCGCCGCGATCCCCATCGCCCGCCCGGCCAGCACATCGGCCACCAGGGCCGCGCTGCCCATGCCCAGCGTGAAGCCCAGCGACCCCTGCCCCTGGTTCAGCACCAGGTTGGGCCAGGGGCGGCTGCGGCCGATGATCGGCAGGCCCGTGGGGGTCGCGGGGCGCAGCCCGGTCCAGGGGTTCAATTCCGTCCAGTCGGCGGCCTCGGGGAAAGCTTCCTTGGCCTGGCGCAGCAGCGTGTCCAGCCGGCGGTTGTCGAAGCGGCGGTCATTGCCCACCACATCGGCCATGCCCGCGATGCGCAGCCGGTTGCCCAGGCGCGCGTACACCACCTTGGCCTTGGAATCCGTGATGCTGACGCTGGGCGCCGCCCCCGTCACCGGCACGGTGTAGGAATAGCCCTTCAGCGGATAGATCGGCAGGTCCACCCCGATCGGGCTGGCCAGCTGGCGCGCGCCATTGCCCAGGCACATGACGAAGGCATCGGCCTCGAACACGCCCTGCGCGGTGGCGGCCCCCACCACGCGCCCGCCCGCGGTCAGCAGCTGCGTCACCCGCGTGCCGAAATGGAAGGCCACGTTGAAGTTGGAACCGCGCAGCAGCGTGGTCAGCCCGGCGCAGAACTGGTGGCAGTCGCCCGCATCCTCGCCCGGCGTCCAGATGCCGCCCGAAATGCGGTGCGCGATATGGGCCAGCGCCGGCTCCCGCGCCAGGCATTCGGCGGGCGACAGCGCCTGCTGCTCGCTGCCCAGCGCGGCCTGCATCGCCACCTGGCGCTTGGCGCCCTCGAAGCCCGCCGTGTCGGAGTACACCACCAGCTTGCCGGCGTGGCTGAAGTCGAAATCCAACCCTTCGCGCGAGACCATCTCATGCACCAGCGCGCGGGAATGGAAGGCCAGCCGCAGCAGGGCGGCGGTGGTCGCGTCGCTCTGCGTGGCGTTGCAGGCGCGCCAGAACCGGTACAGCCAGCGGATCTGGTTCCAGGTGAAATCCGGGCGCAGGCGCATGGGCCCGTCGCGGTCCATCAGCCAGCCCGGCACCTTGG
Source organism: Rhodovarius lipocyclicus (assembly GCF_009900765.1). GTDB lineage: Bacteria > Pseudomonadota > Alphaproteobacteria > Acetobacterales > Acetobacteraceae > Rhodovarius > Rhodovarius lipocyclicus. The sequence goes on along the minus strand of NZ_JAAABL010000033.1, from coordinate 4,590 downwards.
AAACGACGCCCGGCGCCGCGAAGGGCGCGACATAGCTGTAGGACAGCTGGGCACCATTGGCGTAGCTGGTGCCGAGGCCGGCCCCCGGCTCCGCATCCAGCACCTGAACCTCATGGCCTTCGCGCGCCAGCATATAGGCGGTGGTCAGCCCCACCACGCCGGCGCCCAGGATGCAGATCTTCATCGGTCGTGTCGCAGTCCCGCGTCACGGAGAATTCCGTAGGCTTAGGCGGTAACCCGCTGCAGCCGCCGGGTAAAGGCCCCGGGGCGCCGCCATGGCGCCCGGCGGGGCACGGCATGCCCGCAAAGTGGCCGTCCTGCCTCAGTCGATCGCCGGGTGCTGCGGCAAGGCGGGGTTGAGCCCCAGCAGCAAGCCCCGCCGCAATTCACGCCACACCGCCCCGGCCAAGGCGGAATCGCCCAGATCGGCCCCCTCCAGCAGGGCCAGCAGCGCCTGGCCATCGGCTTCGCCACGCCCGCCAATGCCGGCCGCCTCGGCCAGTTCGGGCTGGAATTGCAGCCCCACCTGGCGGGCCGCGCGGCCCAGCAGCGTGAAGGCGGCGGAGGCCCCGAACTCCTCCTCCGCCGCGCGGGTGGCGCTGCGGGCATATTCCAGCGCGTAGCGGGCGCGGGCCTTGGCACGGCGCGCGGCGGGCCAGTCGGCATCCGGCAGGGCGGGCTGCGGCCCCTCGGGCGGGACGGGTTCGGTGGCGAAGCGCAGCCGCTCCTCCTCCGCCAGGTCCCAATGTTCCTCGACATAATAGCCCGAGAGCGCGAAATCCCCCGCCGCCACCTGGCCGGTGCAGACGAAGCCCAGCCGCCTGTTGCCCAGCGCCGGGCCGTTATGGGCGTGCCAGCCGCGCAGCATCGCCACGCTCACCTGCTCCGGAATGCCGCACACCGCCGTGCCCCACCACAGCCAGCGCGGCGCGGGATAGACCACCCAGGCCTTGCGGGGCGTTTCCTCATGGCAATAGACGCGCACGCCGCCCAGCGCGTTGGACAGGTAATGATAGCGCGCCGCCGCCACCGCATGCGGCAGGCCGTCCAGGCCGAGCTTCCTCAGACCCGGCAGGAAACGTTCCCGCTGCTGGTTGCGGAAGGTGCGGAAGACCAGCCGCGCCGCGTCCTCCGGCCCGCGATGCGCCACCGCGGCCAGCACCGTGCCGGTGAACAGCGCGCGGTGCAGGTTGGCCAGCGCCGCATCAATAGCCACGGGCGCGGTCCACGGGGAACAACGGCGGCTCGCCGCGCGCCACCCGTTCCATGCTCTCCAGCACGCAGCGCGCCACGGCGGGGGCGCTGGGGGCGGCGGCGATATGCGGTGTCAGGATCACGCGCGGATGCTGCCACAACGGGTGGCCGGCCGGCAGCGGTTCCTTCTCGAACACGTCCAGATAGGCCGAAAGCCGCCCGGCATCGAGTTCGGCCAGCAGGGCCGCTTCCTCCACCTGGCCGCCGCGGCCCACGGCGATCACCGCCGCGTCGTCGGCCAGCAGCGCCAGTTCCCGCGCGCCCAGCACGCCGCGCGTGGCCGGCGTGGCGGGCAGCAGCACGACCACCGCCATGGCGCCCGCCAATGTCTCCTCCAGCGTGGTGCCGGAGGACCGCGACCAGCCCCGCGCCGGAATGCCCAGGAATTCCAGCGCCTGGATCACGGCCCCGCCCAGCGCGCCGGTGCCGCCCAGCACCGCCACCGGGAATTGCGCGAAATCGCGCGTCAGCAGCCGGTTCCAGCTGCCGGCCTTCTGCAGGGCGGCGAAGGCCTCGCCCTGGCGCAGATGGCGCAGCACGGCATGCAGCACATGGTGGGTCATGGGCTTGGCGACCTCATCGGCCACCACGCGCCCGATCGGCACCTCCGGCAGGTCGGGCGCCATCAGGATGCCGTCCACCCCCGCGCCCGTGGCGTGCACCAGGGTCAGGTTCGGCAGGCTGGCCATCAGCCCCGCCGGCGGGCGGAAGGCCACCAGGCAGTTCACGCGCTCATGCGGCGCGTCCTCCCCGTGCAGCCAGACCGGATGCGGCCCCATCTCCCGCAGGGAGACAGCGATGCGCCGGATCTCCTCGCTGTGCCCCATCACCATGATTCCGTTGCGATCATCCGCCATGCTGTTCCGCCTCGGCCCCTTCGGTTGCGGGGTCGCTTATCGGGCCTGCCGGGCGCCATGGCAAAGCCACCCGGTGGCCTTCCGCCCCACCCGGGGATAGGCTAGCCCATGCGCAGGAAGGGAACCCGCCTTGGACCGAGCCTGGACGTCATTCTTCGCCCGTTTTCGCCGCGCGCCCGAGGTCGAGCACCAGGTTGAACCAGGGCCTGAACCAGGGGCCGAACCCGCGCCGCCGCCCTCCCCCTACGCCCATCTGCCCCCGCTGGAGGCGGCGAATCACGCCCGCAACGACCGCGCCTGGGCCGCCGCCGCCGGCTTCTACGCGGCCCATCTGGCCGAGCACCCGCGCGACGCCGCCATCTGGGTCCAGCGCGGTCATTGCGAGAAGGAAAGCGGCGAGCTGGACGCCGCCGCCGCCAGCTATGGCATGGCGCTGGAACTGACGCCGCGCGACGCCGACCTGCACCTGAACATGGGCCATCTGCGCAAGCTGATGGGCGATGCCGAGGGCGCGCTCGCCGCCTATGAGGCCGCCCGCGCCGCCGACCCGGGGCTGGAGGACGCGGCCGACGAGGCCGAGCGCATGCGCGCCCTGATCGCCGAGGGCCGCCGCCTGCCGCCGCCCCGCGGCTCGGAGGGCGCGCGCCTGATCGCCCAGGCCGACGCCGCGCGCGACGCCCGCCACTGGGCCGAGGCCGCCGCCCTCTATGCCCGGTACCTGGAACTGGTGCCCGAGGACGCCGAGCTGTGGATCCAGCGCGGCCATGCCGAAAAGGAAGCCGGCGCCCTGCCCGCCGCCGAGGCCGCCTATCGCCAGGCGGTGGCCCTGGCCCCCCGCATGGCCGATGCCCGGCTGCAGCTGGGCCATGTGCTGAAACGCCAGGGCCGGCATGAGGAAGCGCTGACCAGCTATGGCGCGGCCCTCGAACTCGCACCCGGCCATGGCGACGCGGTGCGCGAGATCCGCGCCTATGCCGCCGATGGCCAGGTGGTGGCGCTGCTGAAATCCCGCGCGGGAGACAGCGCGGGGGATGTGCCGCTGCGCCCCTCCGCCCCGGGCGGCTTCGCCTTCTGCACCATCGCCTCGGCCAACTACATGGCCCAGGTGCTGGCCCTGCGGGACAGCCTGGCCGAACACCACCCGGAGGCCCGCTTCATCCTGTGCCTGGCCGAGCGCGAGATACCGGCGGACATGCCGCCGGGCATCGAGGTGATCCTCGCCGGCCAGCTCGGCATCCCGGATTTCCCGGGCTTCGCCTTCCGCTATGGCATGCTGGAATTCTGCACGGCGCTGAAGCCCTATCTGCTGCGGCTGCTGCTGGGGCGGCTGGGCTTCGCGGGGGCGGTGTATCTGGACCCCGACATGCTGGTGATGTCCCGGCTGGACCAGGTGACGGAGCGGCTGTGGCGCGACGCCGCCCTGGTGCTGACCCCCCATCTGCGCCGCCCCGCCGTGGGCCACATGGCGCCGACGGACCTGTCCATCATGCGCGCCGGGGCCTTCAACCTGGGCTTCGCCGGCGCGTCCTCCCGCCCCGAGGCGCTGGCGCTGCTGGATTGGTGGGCGGACCACCTGCTGCTGAACTGCCTGGACATGCCCGAGGAAGGCCTGTTCGTGGACCAGAAATTCATGGACCTGGCCCCGGGCTTCAGCCCCGCCGTGCATATCGAGCGCCATCCCGGGCTGAACCTGGCCTATTGGAACCTCAGCGAGCACAGCCTGACCCGCCACGGCCCCTTCTGGCAGGCGGATGGGCAGGCGCTGCAGATCTTCCACTTCTCCGGCTACGACCCCCGCACGCCGGAGCGCCTGTCCCGCCACACCGGCCTGTTCGACCCGATGCAGAACGAGGCGCTGCGCGCCCTGACCGACCATTACGCCACCCTGCTGCAGCGGCATGGGCAGGAGCAATGGCGCGGACGGGACTATGCCTATGGCCGCTTCGCCAGCGGCGCGCGCATCCCGGCCCTGGCGCGGCGGCTGCACCTGGAACGCTACACCGGCTGGCGCGAAGACCCCTTCGCGATGTTCGAGGCGATCATGACCAAGCCGGTCTCCACCGCGCCCGGCACCACCCTGCCCCGGCTGCTGCACCATGCCTGGGATACGAAGCCGATGCTGCGGAGCGGCTTCGACCTCAGCCAAGCGGAGGAGGTGGGGCGCTACAAGGCCTGGCTGAAAAGCGGGGGGGCGGCGTTGATCGGGGTGGAGGACTGGGCGCTGGAGACGCTGCTGGCGGGGTAGGAACGAGAGGGCGCCGCCCTCTCGTGCTCTCCCGGCAGGAGCCGAAAGGCCCCTGCACCCCAGGAGTTTGGCGCCGACCTTGGGAAGGTGTTTCCTATTGATTTTTAATAGGGCTTGTTGAGATTCATCGTGACCGTATGACGGCTGCGGCGAGATAGATCATGGCGGCGAATGAGCTGTCTGTTTTGTCGCTACGCAGTGCGATCCGTTTGAATTCCTTGAGTTTGGCGAAGA
>NZ_JAAABL010000032.1 GCF_009900765.1 Rhodovarius lipocyclicus | reverse complement strand
TCAGGGCCACCAGCCAGGATGGAGTATGGCAGGTGTTCTTCTCGCGATTTCCTCTCGCCACACTCGACCTCAGGGACGAAACACCCCATCTCAAAACCGTCAGGGATGTCTCCGTACACCTGTCAAATATCTCTCCAGTCTGAACAGGGGGCAACGCCCCCGATCAGAACAGCAGCCCCTTCTTCAGCATGCCATGCACGCCCTTCTCCCCGTTCACGGTCTGCGTCACGTGGAAATCCACCGCCAGCGAGCAGAACTGATACGCATCCGCCGCCGAAAGGTTGGTGCGGCTGGTGATGAAGCTGATCATCTCCCGCAGCGCCTTCTTCATGGCTTCGTCCAGGTCTTCGTGCATGCCCATGGTGATGAAGTGGGTCTTGGTTTCCGCGCGCGGGTAGAGCTGGCCCGTGCCCTTTTCCAGCGTCAGGCGGAAATGGCCGGTCAGGCAGATCTCCAGCGCGTTGATGCACACCTCGCCATCGCCTTGCAGGCCGTGGCCGTCGCCGGCGCTGAACAGGGCGCCCGGCACATGCACCGGCAGGAACAGGGTGGCGCCCTCGCCGATTTCCTTGTTGTCCAGATTGCCGCCATGCGCGCGCGGCTCCTTGGTGGAGATGTTGCCCCAATCCTTGGGCGGGGCCACGCCCATCACGCCGAAGAAGGGCGCCAGCGGCAGCTTGATGCCGCCGCCCATCGGCACGGTGCAGGTGCGCTCGGCATGGTCCACCGGGATGTGGATGACGCGGCGATAGGGGAAATCCTCGGGCAGGGTGCCGCCCAGCGGGCGGAAGCCGCAGAAGCCCCAGTCATTGCCCAGTTCGATCTTCTCGATATCCACCCGCAGCGTGTCGCCGGGCTCCGCACCCTTCACGGCCACGGGGCCGGTGATCAGGTGGGGCCCCAGGCGTGGCAGCCGGCCCTCGGCATGGGCCTGGTGGATGGCGGTCATCTTCTCGGGGATGGTGAAGCCGCTGCCCGCGGGGGGCATCTGCTCCGGCCCGCCGGAGACGCATTCGAGGACCACCAGATCGCCGCTGTCGACCGTGAGCACGGGGCCGAAGCTGGCGTCGAAACTGCCGAAGCGGATGTTTTCGGCCTTGGCGGGGATATGATGGGTGGCTGGCATCGGAACCTCCTGCTGATGCGCAAGGTTCCTTTATCCGTAACGCTTTGAGAAGCGGGCAGGGGGCCCCGGCCTGGGCCCCCGCCCGCGAAAAGTGATCAGGAAAGCGGCGTTATGCCAAACCGCCGAACGCCACCATGGAGGTCTGCACCTGGCGGATCACCTCCGACAGCGAGCGGTTCAGCTCCTCCAGGTCGGCGATCTGGTCCACCCGGGCCGCGGTCTCATCCAACTCGATCGGCGTCAGCAGCAGGGGCACCAGGCCGGTGGCCCGGCACAGGCCCAGCAGCAGCGCGTCGCGCGGCTCGGGGATGTCGTCGGACAGGATCAGGTCGCGCAGGCGGGCGCGCACTTCCTTCACTTCCTGCGCGCCGCCGACGGCCTTGGGATAGCGGCGGTCGGCGAAGACCCACAGGAACTTGCCTTCCTCCATGCGCAGCACGCCGTGGCCCACCAGGCGGCCCAGCAGCGCGTCGCGGAAATGCTCGCCCTTCAGGCCGAGCTCGGAGATCCAGTGGCGGCTGTCCTCGATACCGGGGGCGGCGGCGATCATCTCCAGCGCCTCATCCAGCACGGCGTCGCCGGTCGGCTTGGCGTCGGAAACGACCACCCGTTCCAGGTCCGTGTCGATCCGGCCCAGCAGCGACAGCTCCATCAGCACGGCGCCGGCGATCGCGTAATCCGCGGCCGGCGGCGGCAGCCCGACAGGCCGCCCGGTGCGGTCATCGAGCAGGAGAAGGACGATTTCCTCGGGCATGGTCAATTGCATGGCCGCAGCCTAGCGCCAGTCCGGCCCCGGACGAAAGGCCTTCATGCAACCTTAAACATCCGGGCGGAGGCTGCGCGGCCGGAGGACACCATGACACCCCAGGAAGCCGCGCAGGAAGCAGCGCAGCAGGAACTGCGCGAGACCCGCGCCCGGCTGGCCCGCCATCTGGCTGAACTGCACAAGCTGCATCTGGCCCTGCTGGCGGAGGCCCGCGGCTGGAAGCGCTATTCCCTCAATGGCCAGGCCCGGCAGGAGATCGAACTGGCGGCCGACCTGCTGGAACAATACCTGTCCGCCAGCGATGCGTTTCAGGAGAACATGCGCGGGCGGCTGGAATCGCGGTTGGGCTTGTTGCGCCGGGGAGAGCCGCTCGTGAACGGCAAGCCCGACGACGCGCCCGGGCATGGCGGGTTCTGGTTGGCGTTTTCCCGGCTGTGCGCGGTGCTGCGCCGGGTGGAACGCCGCGTCACGACATGAAAAAGGGGGCCGAAGCCCCCTTTCCCCCCGGCTATCACATTCCGGGATCGAGCCAGCCCACATGCCCGTCCGGGCGGCGGTAGACCACATTCACCTCGCCCGAGGCATGGTTGCGGAACATCAACAGCGGCGCCCCATGGCCATCCAGCTGCAGCGCGGCCTGGCTCACGGTCAGGCGTTGCAGGGCAGCGGCCTCGGCCACCACGGCGGGCCCCATCATGTCGTTGGGGATCTCCATCTCGTCATCCTCCTCGATCTCGCGCGTCATCGGCGCGGAGAGGATGGGGATGCTGCTGCGCACCATGTGCTGGTTCGCGCGGCTGCGGGCATGTTCGTTCACACGGCGGCGATAGCGCCGCAGCCGCTTGCCCACATGGTCGCACGCCTCGTCGAACGCGCGATGGGCATCGGTGCCGGTGCCATGGCCCTGCATGGTCACGTTGCGGCCGGCATGAAGGTTGATGTCACAGGCGAAAAAGCCGCGATCCTTGCTGAACACGACCCGTGCCTCGAGCGCCTGGTCGAAATATTTATCAGCGATCGTGCCCAAGCCACGCTCCACATGGAAGCGGATGGCATCGCCCGTATCCACCTGTTTTCCGGCGACGGTGATCTGCATGAAGCTCACATCCTCCTGCCTTCGCGGTCAGGCCGCGTCGGCCGGAGAGGTCATCTCAGGCCGTCAAGGCCTTCCCGTCTTTCTCACGTCTGCGCTGTACCGAGCTTGGTATGCGCATCGCTTCCCGGTATTTGGCCACGGTCCGGCGGGCGATGTCCACACCTTCTTCACGTAACCGCAACACGAGCGCGTCGTCCGACAGGATGGCCGCCGGGGGTTCGCCGTCGATCAGCTGCCTGATGCGGTGGCGCACGGCGGCCGCACTCACGGCCTCGCTGCCCGCGGTGCCGGCGATGGCGGTGGTGAAGAAGAACTTCAGCTCCAGCACCCCGCGCGGGGTGGCGATGTATTTGTTGGAGGTAACGCGGGAGACGGTGCTCTCATGCATCTCCACCTCCGTCGCCACGTCCCGTAGGATCAGCGGCTTCAGGAATTCCACCCCGTGGCGGAAGAAGGCGTCCTGCCGCTGCACGATGCTGGCCGCCACCTTCAGGATGGTGCCGGCGCGCTGTTCCAGGCTTTTCACCAGCCAGTTCGCGGTGGCGAGCTTTTCCGTGACGAAGGCCCGCTGCTCCCGGTCGTTGCAGGCGAGCATGGCGCGGGCGGCGAAGCCCTGGCTGACCAGCACGCGGGGCATGGTCTCGGCGTTCAGTTCCAGCGCCCAGCCGCCATCGGGGGTGGCGCGCATCAGCACGTCGGGGACGACCGGGGCGGGGGGCGGGGCGTCGCGCCCGGCGCCGGGCTTGGGGTCCAGCCGGCGGATCTCGGCGATCATGTCGGCTAGGTCGGCCGCGTCCACGCCGCAGATCTCCATCAGCGTGCGCAGGTCGCGCCGGGCCACCAGCTCCAGATGGTCCAGCAGGGTCTGCATGGCCGGGTCCAGCCGGTTCTTCTCGGCCAGCTGGGCGGCCAGGCATTCGGACAGGTTGGCCGCGAACATGCCGCAGGGTTCCAGCCGCTGCAGGCGGCGACGCACCGCCTCCACCCGCGCGGCGTCGCAGCCCAGCCGCGCGGCCAGCGCCGGCACATCCACCGTCAACCGCCCGGAGGGCTCCAGCATCGCCAGCATCAGCCCGGCGATCAGCTGCTCCTGCGCGGTGTGGAATTCCAGCCGGATCTGCTGGGCCAGATCCTCCCGCAGGGTGGTGTGGGCCTCGGCGGTTTCCTCGATCGAGGACAGGTCATCGGAGAAATCGCTGCGCCCGCCGCTGCCCGCGATGGGGCCGGAAATGGGGGCGAAAGGCTCCCCGGTATCCACCGCGTTGGACCAGTCGGCGTCCAGCGGCGCGGCACTGTCGGGCAGGGGCGTGTCGCTGGCCACGGCGGTGGCGGCGTCGGGCGGCGGGGGCTCGGGGGCCACCGCCACGCTGTCCCGCGCATCGTCGCGTTCCAGCAGCGGGTTGCGTTCGAGTTCCTCCTCGACGAAGGCCTGGACCTCCAGGTTCGAGGATTGGAGCAGCTTGATCGCCTGCCGCAGCTGCGGCGTCATCACCAGGGACTGGCTCTGGCGCAGATCGAGGCGAGGGCCGAGCGACATGGGGCGGTGTTACGGGCTGATGTTGGCGGGTGGCGCCACCATCACAGGCTGAACCTTTCGCCCAGGTAAACCCGGCGCACGCCCTCATCGGCCACGATGTCCTGCGGCGTGCCTTCCATCAGCAGCTTGCCGTCATGCATGATATAGGCGCGGTCGATGATCTCCAGCGTCTCACGCACATTGTGGTCGGTGATCAGCACGCCGATGCCGCGGTTCTTCAGGTGCTTCACCAGGTCGCGGATCTCGGCCACCGCGATGGGGTCGATGCCCGCCAGCGGTTCGTCCAGCAGGATATAGGCGGGGTGGGTGGCAAGCGCCCGGGCGATCTCGCAGCGGCGGCGCTCGCCGCCCGACAGGGCGAGGGCGGGGGCGCGGCGCAGGTGGCCGATGCCGAATTCCGCCAGCAGGTTGTCCAGCATCTGCTCCCGCCGGTCGCGCTCGGGCTCCACCACCTCCAGCGCGGCGCGGATGTTGTCCTCCACCGACAGGCCCCGGAAGATGCTGGCTTCCTGCGGCAGGTAGCCCAGGCCGAGGCGCGCGCGGCGGTACATGGGCAGGCGTGTCACGTCATGCCCGTCCATGGTCACCATGCCCTCATCGGGCTGCACCAGGCCGGTGATCATGTAGAAGGTGGTGGTCTTGCCGGCGCCGTTGGGGCCGAGCAGGCCCACCGCCTCCCCCCGCTTCAGGTTCAGCGACACGCCGCGCACGACGGGGCGCTTGCGATAGCGCTTGCCGAGGCCGGTGGCGACGAGGCCGCCCTCGCCCGGAATGGCGGACAGCGCGTTCATGGGGTGCTCCTGGGGGCGTTGGCGCCCGGCGTGGGGCTGGGCGTCGCGGGTGCCAGCGGGTTGGCCCCGCCCTGCTGCGGCTGGATGGTGCCGCGCACGCGCTGCCCGCCCTGGCTGACGAGGCGCGAGACGCCGGTGTTGAGGTTGGTGATGGCTTCCTCGCCATTCACCTGGTTGTCGCCACGGGTGATGCGCACATTGCCCAGCAGCCGCGCGAGCCCGGTCGAGGCCTGATAGACGCCGCGGTCGCCGCGCACGACCTCGGTTTCCGTGCGGATTTCCACATTGCCGAACAGTTCCACCCGGTCGATGCGGCCGGCACCCGGGGGCGGGGCTGCGGCACCGGGCGCGGCGGGCTGGCCCGGGCGGGCGGCGGCCGGGGCGGGGCGGGGCGCGCCGTCCGGCTCCAGATAGGCGACCAGCGTGTCGGCGCCGATATGCCGGCCATCCTGGGTGATGACCACGGCATTGCCGCGCGCCACCGCCAGCCGCCGCTGGGACCAGTATTCCAGGCTGTCGCGGGAGGTGATGCGCTGCTGCGGCGTGGTCAGCGTCAATTCGCGGCCCGTCAGCACCAGCACCGCCTGGTCGATGTCATAGACGGCGCGGTCGCCGGTGGCGACGTCGGTCGCGGTGAAGATGCGGACATCGCCTTCCGCCTCCAGCCGCCAGATCTCGTTGCCGCCGGACAGCGGGCTGTCGGCGGGGCTGCCCGGGGTCGCGGGGGCGGGGGCCGCCGCACCCGCCTGGGGGCGATAGCGCGCCAGCAGCCGGGCGGCATCCACCGTCACGCCATCGCGGATGGCGCGGGCATTGCCGCGCGCCACCACCACGCGCTGTTCCTGCCGCCATTCGATGCCGTCGCGCGCGGTGACATCCACCGGCCCGCCCTGGGAGAGGTCGATGTTCTGCGCCAGCGCCGGCGTGGCCAGCAGCGACAGCGCCACAGCGAGGCGAGGGGCGAAAGCGAGGCGAAGGCGGCTCATCGCTGGGTTCCTTCCAGCACGGCGTGGGCACGGCCGGTGAACACCACCACGGCGCCGCGTTCCTGAATCTCGAAGCCTTCGGAGACGATGGTGCCGAAGGGCCCCTGGGCCTGGGTGGGCCTGTCCCCCTGGGCGGTGCCCGCGGTCAGGTCCACATGGGCCGTGTCGCTCTGAAAGCGCGTGCCATTGTCGTGATACACCGTCACGTCCCCAGCCAGATCCAGCAGATTGCGGCCCCTGTCATACACGCCATCGCGCGATTCCAGCAGGATCCAGGCGCCATCATTCAGCGTGATATCGGCGCGCGGCGCCGTCAGGTTGATCACTTCCTGCCCCGGTTCCAGATGCCCCTCCGCCTGGCGGGCCAGGTTGGCGGTGACGGTATAGGGGCGGTTCAGCTCGTCCCGGCCCTGATAGAGCGGGTTGGTCACCTGCAGGGCGGCGGGTTCCATGCCCGTGCCCCGCCGGAAGGAGAGGCGGCCGTCCTTGCCCTCGATATCCTGCCAGAACAGGATCAGCGCGATCAGGATCAGCGCCGCCCCCGGCAGCAGGTATTTCACCGCCTGCACGAAGCCGCGCCGGCGCGCCATGGAGCGCGCGCTGGGCGCCACCCGCGCGCGGGAGGGGGTGAGCATCGCCCCGCGCCGCGTGGCCAGCGGCGTGACGCCGGGTGTCAGGCCGGGTTCGCGCCGGGAACCGCTCACGCCACACCTGTCCGCAGCAGGTCGTGGATGTGCAGGATGCCCTGGGGCACCCGCGCGGCATCCACCACGAACAGGGTGGTGATGCTGCGCTCGTTCATGATGCGCAGGGCCTCGGCCGCCAGCATGCTGGGTGCGATCGCCAGCGGGTTGCGCGTCATGACATCCCCGGCGGAGCGCGAGAGCAGGTCGCCCCCCTGCTTCATCGCGCGGCGCAGGTCGCCGTCGGTGATGATGCCCGCCAGGCGCCCGTCCTCAAGGATACCCAGGCAGCCGAACCGGCCGGAGGTCATGGCCACCAGCGCCGCGTCCATGCCCATGCCGGGTTCGGCCAGCGGCATGTCGCGGTGCATCAGCTGTTCCACGCGCATCAGCTGCGCGCCCAGCTTGCCGCCGGGGTGGAAGACGCGGAAATCGGCGGCGGTGAAGCCGCGCCGGGTCAGCAACGCCACCGCCAGCGCATCGCCCAGCGCCAGCTGCATGGTGGTGCTGGTGGTCGGCGCCAGCCCCATCGGGCAGGCCTCCGGCACCGGGGGCAGCACCAGGGCGATGTCGGCGTCGCGCGTCAGGGAGGAACCGGCCCGGCCGGTGATGCCCACCAGCGGCAGGCCGAAGCGGCGGGTATAGACCACCAGATCCGACAGTTCGGCCGTCTCGCCGCTGTTGGACAGGGCCAGCACCACATCGCCCTGCAGGATCATGCCCAGGTCGCCGTGGCTCGCCTCGCCGGGATGGACGAAGATGGCCGGCGTGCCGGTGCTGGCCATGGTGGCCGCGATCTTGCGCCCGACATGGCCGGACTTGCCCATGCCAGAAACCACGACACGCCCGGTGCAGGCGGCCAGTGTCTCCACGGCTTGGTCGAATTCCGGACCCAGGGCTTCGGCGAGCGCCTGCAGCGCCTGGGCTTCGGTGATGAGCACCTGCCGGCCGACGGCGAGGTGGGAGGAGGAGGGTACGGACTGGTCCACGGGCTTCCTATGAGGGGTGGCGCGGCCCGGGGTCAACCGCCCCTACACTCTGAAACATTCAAGAATCGTGCCAAAGCACGGAATGGGTTTCCAGCCGGTTAACCGACGATATTTTCGTGCGCGGCGCCCCCGGGGGACGGGGGCGCGCCATGGCTCAGGCCAGGCTCAGCTGCTGCTTCAGGATCTGGTCGAAGCGCGCGGGGGCATACAGGTCCCGCACCAGGTCCTGGCCGCGCTGGGCCTTTTCCCGCGCATGTTCCCGCTGGTGCAGCACGGCCAGCATCTGCACCGCCACGTGGTCGATCTTCACATCCGCCCATTGGGTGCGGATGTCGAAGGCCAGCTCGCCCGGCTGCACGTCCCGCAGCTTGAAATCCAGCAGCCAGCTGTTGTCCTGGTTGCAGTAGTCCATGTTGCCGGAATAGCCGGTGGCGATCAGCGGCCGGCCGTAATACTGCGCCTGGGCGCAGAGCAGGCCGAAGGCTTCCGACCGGTGGGCCGAGACCACGGCATCGGCATGCCGCACGAAGGACAGGGCGCGCTCATCCGTGCCGCGTTCCTCCAGCAGGATGATGCGCGGGTCCCGCGCCGCGGCCTGCTGGATCAGCGACCACTCGCCATAGGGGGCGGCCTGTTCGTCCACCCCGCCATCGGGCAGGCGCAGCACCAGCGCCACCGGCTCCGTCCCGTTGGGGAAGGCCTGGATGAAGCCGGAGATGACCGCCGAGGGGTTCTTCCGCCGCAGCCCCGCCGCCGGGTTGAAGGCGGAGAAGAACACGAAGGTGGAGGCGCGGTCTGGCAACAGCTCGGCATAGGGGTCGGCCAAGCCCTCGGGCAGTTCCAGCGGCACGCCCAGCGTGGCCAGCGGCCGGTTGCTGGTGCGGGCGAAGGCCTGGCGGACGAATTCGGTGGGCGCCCACAGCGTGTCCACCTCCTTCAGGCCGGCAGCCTGGGGGCGGGCACATCGGCGAAGGCCCAGGGGAAGGCCCCCACCCGGCCGCGCGCCGTGATGCCGGAGAACGCTTGGTTGCGCAGCAGGTCCTTCATCGCGTCGGCCGCGCAGAAGAACAGGCTGACCGGCTTTTCCACGCCCTGGGTCGTGGCCTGCCGCGCGGGGGCGGCCTGGTTCTGGTCCGGCTGCCAGGGCAGCAGCCTGCCGGAGGGCGCGATGATCAGCGGCTGCGCCTCATCGGCGTCGAAGATGCGGGTGGTGACGCCCAGGCGGTCCAGCGCCTCCGCGCTCAGGCGCAGGGCCTGGCCCATGCCCAGCGCGTGGCGCTGGCCGACCAGATAGACGGGGTTCTGGCGCGGGCGGCCGCGCCGCGCGGCACCCTGGCCCAGCAGGGGCAGCATGGCCGGGCACTGCTCGGCGACCAGCGCCTCCACCTTGTCGGCCTGGGCCATCAGGGCTTCCTCGGCGCCCATCACGTCCACCGGCTCCCCGGCCTCCGCGGCCATGCTGGCCAGCAGGGTGAACAGGGACAGGAACCGCCCGCCGAAGGCGATGCGCTGGGCCCAGAAGCCGATCGCATCATCGCCCAGCAGCGCCAGGCGGCGATGGTCCCGCCAGCTTTCCAGCAGCAGCGAGAGCTGGAAGGCCAGCCGGTCCGCCGCATCCTGCAGGGAGCCGCCCTGGCCCGGATGGCGGGCCTGCTGCTGTTCCCAGGCCTCCATCACATAGCGGTTGGCGGGCGCGATGGCATCGGCCACCACCAGCCGCTGCCAGTGGCGGCGGTGGTCGTGCGGCAGGGCCTCGGCCGGCAGGGGGTGGGGCAGCACGATGTCGAACAGCCACCAGTGGCGCAGTGCCTCCGGCGAGGAGAAGGCGCGCGCCATCACGGTGCTGGACTGGGTGGCCAGCGCATCCAGCATCGCGGCCGTCAGCGGCTGGCGCAGATGGTGGTGCTCCACGCGGGAGCGCTGGAAATAGTCGGTGTCCGCCACTTCGAAGGCGGGCCAGGGCTCATGCGCCAGGATGGCGGCCATCAGCTGGCGCGGCTGCGCGCTGGCCACCGTGCCCATGGAGCGGGAGCCCATGTAGCCGCCGGCGGGCGTGGCCTGCGGGCGCAGCCCATCCAAGGCGGGCTCAGGCGGGGTGAAGGCGCGGCGGCGGGGGGCGGAGGCCGGCAGCAGCCCCTCGCTGGCCAGCAGCCCGCGCCGCAGCGCCTGGCCGATATTGTGGCGCTGTTCCGCGGTCTGGATGGCGTTCAGCAATTCCAGCTGGCCCGCGCCCAGCAGGGTGCGTTGCAGCAGCCCGGCGCCGAGCGGGGAGCCCAGCAGCGGGCGGGGCATGGCCAGGTCGATGCGCAGCGCGTTCCAGTCCACGTCGCAGAACCAGAACTCGCCCTCATGCACCAGGTCGATCCAGAGCGTGGCCAGCGCCGCGCCGTGCTGTTCCGCGATGGCGGCGGCATCGACGGTGAAGGCGAAGCGGTCCGGCTCGTCGGTGGACATGAGCTGGATCCGCCCCTCGGCGAATCGATGGCCGGCGAGTTCGGAGCCCGCCGGGGTCAGGAACCAGCCGAGGCGCACGGTATGGGACAGCGGCAGCAGCTTCGGCGACAGGCGGACATGGCCATAGATGCGCGCGGCCGAGGCGTGGCTGACGCGCGGAATCACATGGGAAAGCAGGCTCCAGTGCCGCTCACGCTCTCCTGTCAAAGGCGCTTCGCTCATGCCACCTCCGCTCGGACCGGTCGCATCCGCCAGAACTGTGCTGGCGATACACGCGGGATACGAGTTTTTCCGCACTGCAACACCCTAGTGTGTGGCGCGGCCAAATATTCCCCGACATTCAATACGAAGCCGGTTTTCACGATATTGTGATGTACTGCAAAAGACAAGCGAGATGACACCCGTTCCTGAAGAGGCCGACTTGCCCCGCCCATGTCGGCGGGAACAACTCCGCGCAATCTGAACCCGGGATGCCGGGACAAATCATATCACCGCAATGCGCCCCTTTCATCAAACCCGTTCATGAAACACGATTTCCAATGCCTGTGAATACTATGTTCTGGTGATGCGAAAGCGGCCCCCCACCGCCGTGCGGGCGCAACTGCCCGCTTCCGGCTCGCCCCGGGCCCGCGTATCCATAAGGGGCATGTCCGAGGCAACGTCCAAAGATCCCCGTTTGACCGCCATCATCGTGGCCAGCGCCCTGTTCATGCAGAACCTGGACAGCGCGGCGGTGACGACGGCCCTGCCCGCCATGGCACGCGACCTGGGCGAGGAACCCGCGCGCCTTGGCGTCGCCATCACCAGCTATCTGGTGGCGCTGACGGTGTTCATCCCTGTCTCCGGCTGGGTGGCCGATCGCTACGGCCCCAAGCGCGTGTTCATGTTCGCCATCGCGCTGTTCGCCGCCTCCTCCGCGATGTGCGGGCTGGCGGGCGGGCTGCCGGGCTTGGTCGCCGCGCGCATCGTGCAGGGGCTGGCGGGGGCCATGATGGTGCCCGTGGGCCGGCTGCTGCTGCTGCGGGGCCTGCGCAAGGACCAGATGCTGACCGCCATGGCCTGGTTGACCATGCCCGGCATGCTGGGCCCCATCAGCGGCCCCATGCTGGGCGGCGTGCTGACGGACCTGGCCGGCTGGCGCAGCGTGTTCTGGATCAACGTGCCCGTGGGCATACTGGGCCTGATCCTGGTCGCCTGGAAAATCCCCAGCATGGTCACCGAGCACCCGGGCCCGCCGGACACGCGCGGCCTGCTGCTGGTGGGCGGCGCGCTGACGCTGTTCATGTTCAGCCTGGAGACCATCGGCCGCGGCGTGATGCCCCCCGGCTGGCCCGAGGCCGGGCTGCTGCTGGGCATCGCGCTCGGCGTCATCGCCTGGCGCCATTGCCGGCGGGCGGAGCGCCCCGCGCTCGACCTCTCCCTGCTGCGGGTGCCTAGCTTCCATGCCGCGATGTTCGCGGGCTCCCTGTTCCGCATCGGCGCGGGGGCCAGCCCCTTCCTGGTGCCGGTGCTGCTGCAGGTGGGCTTCGGCTGGGCGGCCTCCGAGGCCGGCTTCGTCAGCTTCGCCACCGCCCTGGGCGCGCTGTTCATGAAGCCCCTGGCCCGCCCCATCCTGCGCTGGGCCGGGTTCCGCGGCACGGTGATGTGGGGCGGGCTGGCGGCCGCGGTCACGCTGGGCGGCTCCGCGCTGTTCACGCCGAACTGGCCGATCTGGGGCATGTTCATCTGGCTGGCCCTGTCCGGCCTGGCGCGCAGCCTGCAATTCACCTCGCTGAACACGCTGTCCTTCGCGGAACTGCCGCAGAGCCGCCTGTCGGCCGCCACGGGGTTTATGGGCATGGCCCAGCAGATGGCACCCGCCCTGGGCACCGTGCTGGCCACCGCCACGCTGGAATTCAGCGCCCACCTGCACGGGCGGCACGAACTGGCCGTGCAGGATTTCTCGGCGGGCTTCGTGGTGGCGGCACTGGTGGTGGCACTGGCCACGCCGTTCTACGCAAGGCTGCCCAAGGATATCGGGCATGAGGTGAGCGGGCAGCGGAGGGGGTAGGCCGAGGGCGCCGCCCTCGGGCTCCCGCTCGGGGGGAAATGACTTTCCCCCCGAGAACCCCCCATTACTTTCCATCAGTTTTCGGACGGCGCGGAACCTGCGAAGGTTCTTCTGGTAAATTTATATAATAATATCAATTATATAGGATTGGTGCCGGTCCCAAACTTCTCGCAGGGGCCTGGGGAGATCTTATCTCCCCAGCGGATGGGGTTTGGGGAAGGCGGCGCCTTCCCCAATGCGCCCTGTCAGAACAGTTTCGGTGCCACGAAGGTCCGGAACCCTGGCCGTGCTTCCAGCCGCCCGTACCACGCCCGCATCGCCGGCAGTTCCGGCATGCCGGGCCGTTGCACTTCCGCCCCGAACCAGCGCCGCGCGTAGCAGCCCAGCACGATATCCGCGATGGTCAGGTGCTCGCCTTCCAGGAAGGCGCGGCCGTCGCCCAGCCGGTCCTCGATGATGGCCCAGTTCGTGGCCATGTCCCTCACCGCCGTGTCGATCAGGGTGTAGTCGCGCTTGTCTTCCGGCGTGCGCACCATGCCCCAGAACAGGTTGCGCTCGGCGGGGCTGACGATGGACAGCTGCCAGTCCAGCCAGCGGTCCACGCTGGCGCGCGCGGCGGGGGCGGCGGGATACAGGCCCCCCGCATCGCCGCCCGCCTTCAGGCACAGGTAGCGCAGGATGGAATTGCTCTCCCACAGCACGAAATCCCCATCCACCAGGGTGGGCACGCGGCCATTGGGGTTTTTCGCGCGGTATTCGGGGGTGTTCACCACCCCGTACTGCATGCCGGCGTCGTGGCGCTCATAGGGCCAGCCCAGCTCATCCAGGCACCACAGCACCTTCATCACGTTCACGCTGTTCGCGCGGCCCAGAATCGTCAGCATGTTGGAATGCTCAGCCTTTCTCGAAGCGCCACGGTGTGGCGCCGTCCTCATTGGGGTCGAGTTTGAGCCTGTGTTCGAGTGGTGGGAAGGCCCGGCTGCGGCAATCCATCCGGTCGCACAACCGGCAGGACAGGCCGATGCCGACCGGATCGTGCCGCAGGTCCATGCCGTCGGCGTAGACGATCTCGGCGGCATGGGCGGCGTCGCAGCCCATGGCGATCACATGCAGGGGCGGGGGCTCGCCCCACCCGCGCGCCTGGCCCTGCACGGTACGGGCGAAGCACAGGAAGCGCGCGCCGTCCGGCAGGGCCGCGTGCTGCACGCGCAGGGTGCCGGGGGTGGTGAAGGCCTGGTGCACCACCCATTTCGGGCAGCTGCCGCCGAAGCGCGCGAAGGGAAAACCCGCCGCCGAGAAGCGCTTGTCCACATTCCCCGCCAGGTCGACGCGCAGGAAGAAGAAGGGCACGCCGCGATGCCCCTCTCGCTGCAGGGTGGAAAGCCGATGCGCCGCCTGCTCGAAGGAGACACCGAAGCGCATCGCCAGCGCCTCCAGGTCATGGCGCAGGGCGCGGGCGGAATGCTGGAAGGGCTGATAGGGCATCAGCAGCGCGCCGGCGGCGTAGTTCAGCACGCCGATGCGCATCAGCGCGGCCGAATCCTGGCTGGCCGGATGCGCGTCCGCCACCAGGGATTCCACCGCCTCCCGCCCCTCCAGCAGCAGCAGCTGGAAGGCCATCTGGAAGCCGCGGCTTTCGCGCGGCAGGGTCTCCGACAGCGCCAGCATGCGGTTCTGCGGGTCGTAGCGGCGCAGCGCGCCCTCCAGCGGGCCCACCACCACGCGCACGCCGTGGCGCTTGCGCAGGCGTTCGGCGATCGCGTGGTTCATCTCGGCCGGCTGCGCGCCCAGCTCCTGGCCCAGCGCCTCGGTGAAGGTCTCGATGGCGGGGAAGTGGTTGGCGCGGTCGTGGAAGAAATCCCGCGTCTCCTCGGTCGGCAGCACCAGCCGCCGGCCGGAGGGCAGGGCGAGGCCCGCGCTGTCCTCCCGCGCGACGCGCCAGGCGCGGTACAGCGCCAGCACCGCGCGCGCCGCGTTGGGAGAGGACGCGGCGAGGGAGGCGACCTCCACATCCGGCACTGCCTCCGTGCCCAGGGCCTGGTCGGCGAAGACCTCCCGCAGGCTGGTTTCCAGCGCCTTTTCGGCATGGCCCGACAGGGTGGCGAGATCGACGCCCAGCGCCTCCGTCAGCTTGATCAGGATGGCGGCGGTGACGGCGCGCTGGTCGTGCTCGATCAGGTTCAGATAGCTGGCGGAGATGCCCAGCCGCGCGGCCAGCGCCTGTTGGGCGATGCCTTGTTCGGTGCGCAGCCGGCGCACGACGCGCCCGATCAGCGGCTTTGACATGGTTGTTTCCGGCGTTCCTGTTTTACATTCTTTACTATTTTGCAGTGCGGGAAAACGGGCGCTTTACCGCCTTGCAGCTTGACAACGCTTATCCCTCTTTCGCCATCGGGCTGCAATGTGAAATCTTCACTTCACGCCGAAGCCCACGCCGAAACCCTTGGCACAGCTGGGCGGGCACGAAACAGGCTTTCACACGGAGATGACGATGCGCCCCGAGACCAACCCGACCCTGGCCCCCGATGGCACCACCCGCGGCCCCGGCGGCGGCGCCCCGGGCTGGGGTGACGGCATCCGCCGCGACTACTCGCCCGAGGATGTCCGCCGCCTGGCCGGCAGCTTCCGGGTGAGCCACACCCTGGCCGAGCAGGGCGCGCTGCGCCTGCGCCGCCTGCTGGCCGAGGAGCCCTTCGTGAACACGCTGGGCGCGCTGACCGGCATGCAGGCGCTGCAGCAGGTGAAGGCGGGGCTGAAGGCCATCTACCTGTCGGGCTGGCAGGTGGCGGCGGATGCGAATTCCGGCGGCCAGATGTACCCCGACCAGTCGCTGTACCCGGTGGACAGCGTGCCGACCGTGGTGCGCCGCATCAACAACGCCCTGCGCCGCGCCGACCAGATCTCCACCCTGGAGCGCCTGACCGGCAAGGGCGAGGACGACACCCACTACATGGCCCCCATCATCGCCGATGCCGAGGCCGGCTTCGGCGGCGCGCTGAACGCCTATGAGCTGATGAAGGGCATGATCGAGGCCGGCGCCGCCGGCGTGCATTTCGAGGACCAGCTGGCCAGCGAGAAGAAGTGCGGCCACCTGGGCGGCAAGGTGCTGGTCCCGATCAGCCAGCACATCCGCACCCTGAACGCGGCCCGCCTGGCCGCCGATGTGGAGGGCGTGCCCACCGTGCTGCTCTGCCGCACCGACGCGGAATCGGCCCAGTTGCTGACCGCCGACGTGGACGAGCGCGACCGCCCCTTCATCAACGGCGAGCGCACGGCCGAGGGCTTCTTCCGCATCACCCCGGGCATGGGCAAGCAATACGCGATCGCCCGCAGCCTGGCCTATGCCCCCTATGCCGACCTGCTGTGGTGGGAGACCTCCGACCCCGACCTGAACGATGCGCGGGAATTCGCCGAGGCCATCCACAAGCAGTTCCCGGGCAAGATGCTCGCCTACAACTGCTCGCCCAGCTTCAACTGGCAGCGGAAGATGGGTGTCGAGGCCGCGAGCCGGTTCCAGCGTGAGCTGGGCGCCATGGGCTACAAGTTCCAGTTCGTGACGCTGGCCGGGTTCCACAGCCTGAACCTGTCCATGTTCAAGCTGGCCCGCGGCTACGCCGAGCGCGGCATGGGTGCCTACAGCGAGCTGCAACAGGCCGAATTCGCCGCCGAGGCCGAGGGCTTCACCGCCGTCCGCCACCAGCGCGAAGTGGGCGTGGGGTATTTCGACGCGGTGGCCATGGCCGCCAGCGGCGGGCAGGCGAGCACCACCGCCATGGCCCACAGCACCGAGGCCGCGCAGTTCCACGACGCGACCCATTGAGCAGGACCCATTGAGCAGGAAAGGACCGAGACATGGAACGCGAACACGATGACGGCCTGGTCCATGACCATGGCTGGGCCTGCCGGGACCGCGGCCGCAAGGCCGAACCCGCGCCGACCACCCGCCCGGAACAGGACCACGACGATGGCCTGGTCCACGGACATCGCTGGGCCAGCACCGAGGAAGGCGCGCCCCGCCACTGAATGAGCGGCCCCGCTGGACGGGCCGCCAGGCCGCCCCGCTGGATGGGCCGGCCCTCAGCACCCCCGCTGGATGGGGTGCGGCAGAACCGCCACCCGGGAGTCCCCCCGGGTGGCGGTTTTTGGCTGTGGGGGGCGCGCTGGGGAGGCGCCACCTCCCCAGACCCCTCCGCTGGGGAGATAAGATCTCCCCAGGCCCCTGCGAGAAGTTTGGAGACAGTGCTGATCTTATATAATTGATATTATTATATAAATTTACCGGAAAACCCTTCGCTGGTTCCGAGCTGTCCCCAAACTCCCAAAAAGTAATGGGGGGTTCTCGGGGGGAAAGTCATTTCCCCCCGAGCGGGTGTCTGAGGGCGGAGCCCTCAAGCCGCCGCCCCGACAGCGTGCTGTTCCCGCACCTTATGGAAAGCCAGCTTCGGAAAATCCTCCGCGGCCTTGCCCAGCCGCCAGGCGCTGGTGAAGAACCCCACCAGGGCGCCGTCGTGGTCTTCGGCGGCGTCGCGCCGGTACACTTCCGCGTAGCGGGCCATCTCCGCCTTGTCGCCGGTGATCCAGCGCACTTCGTTCCACATGGTGGCGTCGAAGCCGGCCGGCACGCTGTATTCGGCCTTCAGGCGGCTGGCCAGCACGTCCAGCTGCAGCTGGCCGACCACGCCCACCACGGGGGGGCTGCCATCCAGCGGGCGGAACAGCTGCACCACGCCTTCCTCGGCCAGCTGGTCCAGCGCGGTGCGCAGCTTCTTGGCCAGCATGGGGTCATCCAGGCGGACATTGCGCAGGATCTCGGGCGCGAAGCTGGGCACGCCGCGGAAGTTCAGGTTCTCGCCCTCGGTCAGCGTGTCGCCGATGCGCAGGATGCCGTGGTTGGCGATGCCCACCACATCGCCCGGCCAGGCTTCCTCGGCCACCTGGCGGTCTTTGGCGAAAAAGAACAGGGGCGCGTTCACGGGCACCTGCTTGCCGGTGCGCACCTGCTTCAGCCGCATGCCCTTGGAGAGCTTGCCGCTGCACAGCCGCACGAAAGCCACGCGGTCCCGGTGGTTGGGGTCCATATTGGCCTGGATCTTGAAGACGAAGCCGGTCAGGGCGGGCTCATCGGGCTGCACCTCGCGGGTGTCGGCTTCACGCATGCCGGGGGGCGGGGCGAACTGGGCCAGCCCCTCCAGCAGATGCGCCACGCCGAAATCCCGCAGGGCGGAGCCGAAATAGACCGGCGTCAGGCTGCCCTGGCGGAAGGCTTCCAGGTCGAAGGTCTTCAGGCCCGCCTCGGCCAGCAGCAGTTCCTCGGCCAGGGTGGTGGCGCGTTCCTGGCCGACCAGGGCGGCCAGCTTCGGGTCCTCGGGGCCTTCCATCTGGATGGCCTGGCCGTCTTCCTTGTCCACCGGCAGGAAGCGGTTGCGCGCGATGTCGTACACGCCCGCGAATTCGGCGGCCCGGCCCACGGGCCAGTTCACCGGGGCGGCGTCGAGCGCCAGGGTGCTCTCGATCTCGTCGATCAGCTCGAACGGGTCGCGCGCCTCGCGGTCCATCTTGTTGACGAAGGTCAGGATCGGGATGTCGCGCATGCGGCACACCTCGAACAGCTTGCGGGTCTGGCTCTCGATGCCTTTGGCGGCGTCCAGCACCATCACGGCCGCGTCCACGGCCGTCAGCGTGCGATAGGTGTCCTCGGAGAAATCCTCGTGGCCCGGCGTGTCGAGCAGGTTGAACACCACCCCGTCGCGCTCGAAGGTCATGACGGAGGTGGCGACCGAGATGCCACGCTCCTGCTCGATCTTCATCCAGTCCGACCGCGTGCGGCGGGCATTGCCCTTGGCGCGCACGGCGCCGGCCAGCTGGATGGCGCCGCCCTTCAGCAGCAGCTTTTCCGTCAGCGTGGTCTTGCCCGCGTCGGGGTGGGCGATGATGGCGAAGCTGCGCCGGCGGGCCGCCTCGGCCGCCACCTGGGGGATGTGATCCATGGCGCGGGGGTTAGCGCAAGCCGAGGGGGCGCGCCACCCGCTGTGTTTGCCGATTGACGGCCTGAACTCATATATCAGATAACAGAACTGGCCCGGTACGACGACCAGGCGCGGAGGATGTATTGCCAGGACCCATGGCCAACAAGCACCGTGTCCTCATCGCCCGCCGCGTGCCCCCGGCCGTGGAATTCCGCGCCCTGTCCGAATTCGACGCCCTGGTGGCCGGCCGGGACCTCGACGCCGACGAAATGCTGGAGGCCGTGGCCAGCCACGCGATCCAGGGCGTGCTGACCGGCCCGCGCGTGCGCATCACCGCCGCCCATGCCGCCGCCTTTCCGCCCAGCCTGCGCATCATCGCCAACCCGACCGCCGGCTTCGACCACATGGATGTCGCGGCGACCCGGGCCGCCGGCGTGGCCGTGACCAACGCGCCCGACGCGCTGAGCGACTGCACGGCCGACCTGGCGATGATGCTGCTGCTGAACGCCTGCCGCCGGGCCAGTGAATCGGCCGCCATCATGCGGGATGGCTGGCGGCGGGGCATCGGCTTCGCGGAGAATCTCGGCCTCAAGGTCTCGGGCCGCACGCTGGGCATCGTGGGCATGGGGCGCATCGGGCGGGCCATGGCGGCGCGCGCGCGCGGCTTCGGCATGCGGGTGCTGTATCACAACCGCTCCCGCCTCCCGCCCGAGCTGGAGCAGGGTGCCGAATATGTCCCGAGCCTGGAGGCGCTGCTGCCCCGCGCGCAGATCCTCTCCCTGCATCTGCCGGGCGGCGAGGCCGGCACGCTGATGACGCGCGACGCCTTCGCCCTGCTGCCGCCGGGCGCGGTCTTCATCAACACCGCCCGCGGTTCCCTGGTGGATGAGGACGCGCTGATCGACGCCCTGCGCTCCGGCCACCTGTTCGCCGCGGGGCTGGACGTGTTCCGCGACGAGCCCGCCTTCGACCTGCGCTTCAACGAGCTGCCCAACGTGTTCCTGACCCCGCACTGCGCCAGTGCCACGGTGGAGACACGCGACGCCATGGGCTTCCGCGCGCTGGACAACATCGCGGCGGTTCTTTCCGGCCAGGAGGCCCTGGACCCGGTGTAGCCTGCAACCACGCCCGACGCGGCCCGGCCATGAAGGCCGCGCGGGCAGAACGGAGGAACCAGAAGAATGAAACGCAGGACCCTGCTGGCGGCCAGCCTGGCCGCACCCTCGGCTGTCCCTTGGGCCGCGCATGCCCAATCCCCTTGGCCCAGCGCCGCCAGCACCATCGTGGTGCCTTTCGCCGCCGGCAGTTCCTCCGACATCGTGGCCCGCGCCATGGCGCAGCAGATGCAGATCGCGCTCGGCCGGTCCTTCGTGGTGGAAAACCGCCCGGGCGCCACCGGGGAGCTCGGCGCGCGCCAGGTCATCCGCTCCGCCCCCGACGGCCACACGCTGATGCACGCGCCCATCAGCACCTGGGCCATCAACGTCGCCCTGCGCCCGAACCTGGGCTATGACCCCGTCAACCAGCTGACGCGCATCACCCAGACCGTGCGCACCCCCAATGTGCTGGTGGTGAACCCGCAGAAGGTGCCGGTGACGGATCTGCCCGGCCTGGTGGACTGGCTGAAGCGCAATGCCGCGACCGCCGCCTATCCCTCCAGCGGCGTGGGGTCCTCCGACCACCTGACCGGCGAGATGTTCAAGATCGCCACCGGCACCGAGATGGCCCATGTGCCCTACACCGGCGGCGGGCCGGCCATGACCAGCATCATCGCGGGCGACACCCAGGTCTCGTTCCAGAACCTGGGCGCCGTCATCCCGCACATCCTGGACGGGCGCCTGCGCGCCATCCTGATCACCGGCGACCGCCGCGCGGCCAACCTGCCGGACACCCCGACCGCGCTGGAAGCCGGGCTGCGGGATTTCGTGGTGTATTCCTGGCAAGGCTTCGGCGGCCCGCCCGGCATGGCGCCCGCCCTGCTGGCCCGCGTGCATGAGGCCGCGGTGGCCGCCCTGCGCAGCCCCGCCGTGGCGCCGCGCCTGACGGAGCTGGGCTTCGATGTGGTGGCGAATACGCCCGAGGAATTCGCGAGCTTCCAGGTGGCGGAGATCGAGCGGTGGCGGCAGGTGGTGAGGGCGGGGAAT
The DNA here is from genome assembly GCF_009900765.1 of Rhodovarius lipocyclicus. Classification (GTDB taxonomy): domain Bacteria; phylum Pseudomonadota; class Alphaproteobacteria; order Acetobacterales; family Acetobacteraceae; genus Rhodovarius; species Rhodovarius lipocyclicus. The sequence goes on along the minus strand of NZ_JAAABL010000032.1, from coordinate 25,712 downwards.
ATCCGGGCGGAGTAAGGCCGTGAGGGGGCGCTGCCCCCTCACGCTCCCCCGCCAGGAGCCGAAAGGCCCCTGGACCCCATCAGTTTGGCGCTGGTCTTGCCAAGGTATTTCTTATTGATATTTATAATGAAAGTGGCGCCCTACCTGCGAAGGTAAGGCGCCAATCCATGGGTTCAAAGGGTCGCTACGACCCTTTGCGGGTGTCCAGAGGGCGGAGCCCTTTGGCGGGGGTACCGGGGGCAGCGCCCCCGGCCTCACATCGTCCCCGGATAGGCCCCGCCATCCAGCAGGATGTTCTGTGCCGTGATGAACCCGGCATGCCCCGAGCACAGGAAGGCGCAGGCCGCCCCGAATTCCTCCGGCCGGCCCAGGCGCTTGGCGGGGATGTGCTTGATGCTCTCGCGCCCCACTTCCTCCAGGCTGCGGCCGGAGGTGGCGGCGGCCTTGGTCCAGTTGTTCTTGATGCGGTCGGTGTCGAACGGCCCCGGCAGCAGGTTGTTGATGGTCACGTTGTGCGAGGCGACCTTGCGCGCGAGGGCCGAGACCGCCCCCGTCAGCCCCGCGCGCGCGCCGTTGGACAGTTCCAGCGACGCGATGGGCGCGCGGACGGAGGCGCTGGTGATGTTGACGATGCGGCCGAAGCCGCGCTCGACCATGCCGCGCACCGTGGCTTGGATCAGGGCGATGGGCGTCAGCATGTTGGCTTCCACCGCGCGGCGCCAGTCATCCAGGGTGAAGCTGGCGAAATCGCCCGGGGGCGGGCCACCGGCATTGGTCACCAGGATATCGGGGTTGGGGCAGGCGGCGAGCAGGGCGGCGCGGCCTTCCTCGGTGGTGACATCGGCCTGCACGGTCGTGACCTGCACGCCGGTGGCGGCGCGGATCTCGGCGGCGGTGGCTTCCAGCGCCTCTCCGCCGCGGGCCGCGATGACCAGGTTCACCCCTTCGCGCGCCAGGGCCATGGCGCAGCCGCGGCCGAACCCCTTGGAGGCCGCGCAGACGATGGCCGTGCGGCCGGCGATACCGAGTTCCATGATGTTTCTCCCACAGAGTTTCGCGGGAGGATGGCGCGGGCGGGCAGGGGCGGCTAGCCCTTCTCCCCATAGAAGCGCCCGTCGGCCAGCCGCATCTCGGCCCGCGCCAGATCGCGGGGGGTGGAGAGGTGGAACCACACCCCGTCATGCACCAGCCCGAACAGCCGGCCCTCCGCGATCGCGCGGTCGTAGCAGCGGTTGAGGCTGAAGCGCTCGACCGGTTCGGGTTCCAGCAGGCGCGGGTGCAGGATCTGCACGCCGCCATACAGGAAGGGCGCGATCTCATGCGCGCGGGGGCGGCGCAGGCCGCCCAGCGGGTCCATCATGAAATCGCCGCGCCCGGGGGCGTTTTCCACCGCCACCATGCGCACCAGCAGCAGCAGCGCGTCCATGGTCTCGGGGTCGAAGCGGGCGCGCAGCCGGGCGATGGCGGGGGTGGGGCCGTCCAGCCAGAAGGCATCGCCATTGGCCACGCAGAAGGGGCCGGGGCCCAGCAAGGGCAGCGCGCGGCGCACGCCGCCGCCGGTCTCCAGCAATTCGGGCTCCAACTGCACCCGCAGGCGCGGGGCGGCGCGGCCCTGGGTGGCGGCGACCACGCGCTCGGCCTTCCAATGCGCGTTCACCACGGCTTCCTCGATGCCGGCGGCCTGGAAGCGGTCCAGCGCGTGGTCCAGCAGGGTGCGGCCCGCCAGCGGCAGCAGCGGCTTGGCGGTGTCGTTGGTCAGCGGCCGCATGCGGGTGCCGAGGCCAGCCGAGAGAACCATGCCCTTCATGCCGGGTTCGCCCTGAGCGCGGGGGGGATGTTCCGGTCCAGGAAATCCCGCAAGGGGGCGGTGGCCGGGTGCTCCAGCGCGCGGGCCAGCAGCGCCCAGCAGCGCGGGCCATGGGCCAGGTAATGCGTCTTGCCGTCGCGCCGGGCCAGCCGCACCCACAGCGCCGCCACCCGCAGATGCCGCTGTGCGCCCATCGCGGCCATCGCGGCCTCCAGCGCGGCGGGCGTCTGGCCGGTCAGCGCCGCATAGCGCGCGACGCAGGCGGCGCGGACCTCCGGCGCCACGTCCCGCCGCGCGTCCTCGACCAGGGAGACGAGGTCATAGGCCGCATGGCCCAGCCCGGCGTCCTGGAAATCCAGCAGGCCCATCCCCTGGGGCCCCGGCACCAGATTGGCGGGGAAGAAATCCCGGTGCACCAGCGTGGTGCCCGCGAAGGGCGCCAGCATGGCGGTCAGCGCCGCGTCCAGCCCGGCGCGCAGGGCGGCGTCGGCGGGCGCCCCCATCGCGGCGGGCCACCACCAGTCCAGGAAGGTGGCGGCGGTGGCGCGGCACATCTCGGGCGCGCCCCAGCCGGGCAGGCCGGGCGGGGGCGGCACGGCATGCAGGGCGGCCAGGGCCTCGGTGGCCGCCAGGTACAGGGGCAGGGGGACGGCGCCGGCATCCAGCGCCTCCGCCATCGTGGCCCGGCCCAGATCCTCCACGATCACCAGCCCGCGCGCCGCGTCCTCAGCCAGGATGCGCGGCGCGCGCAGGCCATGCGCGCCCAGATGCCGGGCCAGCGCCACGAAGGGGCGCACATCCTCGGGCGGGGGCGCATCCATCAGCAGCGCGGGGGAGGGCCCATCCAGTAGCCGGGTGTAGCGGCGGAAGCTGGCATCGGAGGGCAAGGGCGCCAGCGTGGCCGCCCCGAAACCGTGCTCGGTCAGGAAATCCGCGCTCACAGCCGCCCCTCCCAGCCTTCGAGGCGCGCCTCGCGCCGGTCCTCGTCCAGGATGGACAGATGCAGGCGCAGCGCGCCTTCGGGCGGTTCGGCCATGCGTTCGGGCCATTCGATCAGCATGATGTCCTGCGCCATCTCCTCCAGCCCCAGCTCCGCCAGTTCCGAGGCATCGCCCAGCCGGTACAAGTCCAGATGGTGCGCCTGGCCGCCGCCGGGCAAGGCATAGGACTGCACCAGGGTGAAGGTGGGGGAGGGCACTTCGAGCCCCGCATCCCCCGCCGCCGCCCGCAGGAAGGCGCGCGCGAAGGCGGATTTGCCCGCCCCCAGCTCGCCTGAGAGCAGGATGGCATCCCCGGGCCGGGCCAGGGTGGCGAGGCGGGCGGCCAGCGCCTCGGTGGCCGCGAGATTCTCCAGCATCATCGCGCCATTATCTGCCCGGATGCGCCGCGCGCCGCTATCCTCGGATCATGACATATGCCCAAGGCAGGGCCGCCCTGGCCCGGACCGAGCTGTTCGGCCCCATCATCGCCCAGGTGGGCCGCTGCGCGCTCAAGCCCGAGAAGCGCGAACCCTATGAGGCGCTGGTGCGCGCCATCGCCCACCAGCAGGTGCACGGCCGCGCCGCGGAGGCGATGCTGGGCCGGCTGATCGCGCTGCATCCCGCCGACGGCTTCCCCCCGCCCACGGCCCTGTTGGACGCGGGTGCGGAGAAGCTGCGCGGCTGCGGTTTCTCGGCGGCCAAATGCGCCTCGATCCTGGACATCGCGGAGAAATCCGCGGCCGGCTGGGTGCCCACCCGCCGCGCCGCCATGCGCCTGCCGGACGAGGAACTGATCGAGCGCCTAGTGGCCCTGCGCGGGGTGGGGCGCTGGACGGTGGAGATGCTGCTGATCTTCTCCCTCGGCCGGCTGGACGTGCTGCCGGTGGACGATTTCGGCGTGCGGGAGGGATATCGCATGGCCATGGGGCTGGAGGCGCAGCCCAAGCCCAAGGAACTGGCCGCGATCGGGGCGGAGTGGGCGCCGTTCCGCAGCGTGGCCGCCTGGTATCTGTGGCGGCAGGTGGATCTGGTGCGGAAGATGAAGATGGTCGCGCCTTGAGCGAGCCTCAGACTTCCGCCATCTCCCGCCACTCGGCCTCGCTCAGCACCGCGACACCCAGCTCGGCGGCCTTCGCGGCCTTGCTGCCGGCATCCTCGCCCACCACCACATAATCGGTCTTCTTCGACACGCTTTTGGAGACCTTGGCCCCCAGCGCCTCCGCCCGGGCCTGGGCCTCGTCGCGGGTCATGGTGGTCAGCGTGCCGGTGAAGACGATGGTCTTGCCGGCCAGGGCGCTGCCCTCGGCCACCGTCGCGGGGCGGGGCGAGACCTGGCCCAGCAGGTCCTCCAGCGCCGCGCGGTTGCGTTCCTCGGCGAAGAAATCCACCAGCTCCTCGGCGATGGAGGGGCCGATGCCCTGGATGGAGCCCAGCTCCTCCCGCGCCTCGCTGCCGATGATGGCGGCCGCCCGCATGCGTTCCATCCAGGGGCGCACCTCACCGTAATGGCGGGCCAGCAGCTTGGCGTTCTGCTCGCCGATGCGGCGGATGCCGAGGGCGAAGATGAAACGTTCCAGCGGCGGGTCGCGGCGGGCGTCGATGCCCTTCAGCAGGGCGGCGACGGATTTGGCGCCCCAACCCTCCAGCGCCTCCAGCTCCGCCCGGTGTTCATGCAGGCGGAACAGGTCGGCCGGGCCCAGCACCCAGCCCTTGTCATGGAGCAGCTCCATGCGTTCATCCCCCAGCCCGTCGATATCGAGCGCGCGGCGGGAGACGAAATGCTTCAGCCGCTCCACCGTCTGCGCCGGGCAGATCAGCCCGCCGGTGCAGCGGCGCACCACATCGCCGCCGATGCGCACGGCCTGGCTGCCGCAGGCGGGGCAATGGTCGGGGAAGACGAAGGGCGGGCCGCGATCGGGGCGGTCGGCGTCCACCACCTCGACGATCTGCGGGATCACGTCGCCGGCGCGTTGCAGCACCACCGTGTCGCCGGGGCGGACATCCTTGCGGGCGATCTCGTCCTCATTGTGCAAGGTCGCGTGGGTCACGGTCACGCCGCCGACGAAGACCGGTTCCATCACCGCGCGCGGGGTCAGCGCGCCGGTGCGGCCGACCTGGATCTCGATGCGCAGCAGTTTCGTGCGGGCGCGCTCGGCGGGAAACTTCCAGGCGATGGCCCAGCGCGGCTCCCGCCCCACGAAGCCGAGCCGCCCCTGCCAGTCCAGCCGGTCGATCTTGTACACGACGCCGTCGATCTCATAGGCCAGCGCGGCGCGCTCGGAGGCCATCTTCCGCTGGAATTCCGGCGCCTCGGCGGCCTGGATCAGGGTGGAGAGCGGGTTCACCTCGAACCCCCAGCGCCGCAGCTGGTCGAGCCAGCCGGAATGGGTTTCGGCCGGGCGCTCGGAGGCCTCGCCCATCGCATAGGCGAAGAATTTCAACGGCCTGGAGGCGGTGATGGAGGCATCGAGCTGCCTGAGCGAGCCGGCCGCGGCATTGCGCGCGTTCACCGGCGGCACGATGGCCGGGCCCAGCTTCTCGCCGCGTTCCTTGCGCGCCTCGCGCTCGGCGGCGGCGGCGATCTGCTGCTCGCGGAAGGCCAGGAAATCCGCCCGCGTCATGAACACCTCGCCGCGGATCTCGATGCGGGCGGGGGCGGGGGAGAGCAGGTTCTCGACGCGCAGGGTCTGGGGGATATCCGCGATGGTGCGGATATTGGCGGTGATGTCCTCGCCCTCCGTGCCGTCGCCGCGCGTGGCGGCGCGCACCAGCCGGCCGTTCTCATACAGCAGGTTGCAGGAGAGGCCGTCGATCTTGGGCTCCGCCACGATGGCCATCGGCTCATCCTCCGGCAGGGCCAGGAAGCGGCGGATGCGGGCCAGGAATTCGGTGAAATCGGCCTCGTCGAAGGCATTGCCCAGGCTGAGCATGGGCACGCCATGGCGCGCCTTGGCAAAGCCCTCCGCGACGCGGCCGGCCACGCGCTGGGTGGGGCTGTCGGGGCTCAGCAGCTCAGGATGCGCGGCCTCCAGCGCCCGCAGGCGCTGCATGAGGCTGTCATACTCGCTGTCGGAGACCTCCGGCGCGTCGTTCTCGTAGTAGAGGCGGTCGTGATGGCGGATCTGGCGGGTCAGGTCCGCGATCTCGCGGGCGGGCTCGGTGTCGCTCATGCGCGGCCTTGTAGCAGGCTTTCGGCGGCGGCGCGGGCGGCCTCGGTCACGGTCTCGCCGGCCAGCATGCGGGCGATCTCCTCCCGCCGCTCGGCGGTGCTCAGCGGCTCCACGCGGGTTTCGGCGCGCCCGTCGCGCACCGCCTTGGCCACGCGCAGATGCGCGGTGCCCCGGGCGGCCACCTGGGGCGAATGGGTCACGACCAGCACCTGCAGCCCCTCGGCCACGCGGGCCAGGCGTTCGCCGACGGCGGCCGCCGTGGCGCCGCCGATGCCGGCGTCCACCTCATCGAAGACCAGCGTCGGCACCGGGCTGCCGGCGGCCAGCACCACCTTCAGCGCCAGCATCAGCCGCGACAACTCGCCGCCGCTCGCCACCTTGTCCAGCGCGCCGGGCGCCTGGCCGGGGTTGGTGGAGACCAGCATGGCCACGCGGTCCATGCCCTCCGCGCCCCAGCCGGGCTCGTCGCGGGCGGCGACTTCCACCACCACCCGGGCGCGGTCCAGCTTCAGCGGCGGCAATTCCTGGCCCAGCGCCTGTTCCAGCCGCCGGGCATGGGCGCGGCGTTCCTCGGACAGGGCGGCGGCCGCGGTGACATAGGCCGCGCGGGCGGCTTCCCGCGCGCGTTCCAGCGCCGCGACGCGGCCGGTGCCGGCATCCAGCGCCGCCAGCCTTTCCCGCAGCGCCACCAGCAGGCCGGGCAGTTCGGCCACCGTCACCCCATGCTTGCGGGCGGCGGAGCGCAGGCCGAACAGCCTGTCCTCCAGCTGCTCCAGCCGGCGCGGGTCGGGGCCCTCGGCGCCCACCAGGCGTTCCAGCAGGGATTCGGCCTCCGCCAGCGCATCCTGCGCCTGGCCGAGGGCGGTCAGGATGGGGGCGGCGGTCTCGTTCAGGCCCTGGGTGCGTTCCAGCGCGCGGGCGGCGGCGCGCAGGGCTGCACCCGGGCCCTGGCTGCGGCGGTCGCGCGGCTGCAATTCGGACAGGGCGGCGGAGATCGCCTCCGCCCGGCGCTCACCCTGTTGCAGGTGCTGGCGTTCCTGGCCGAGGCGCTCCTCCTCGCCTTCCTCGGGGGAAAGCTCGGTCAGCTCGGCTACGGCGTGGCGCAGCCATTCCTCGTCCCGCAGGGCGGCGGCGGTGGCTTCGCGGGCTTCTTCCAGCGCGGATTCGGCGCCGCGCCAGGCGCGCCAGGCGGTGCCCACCCCGGCGCGCCGGACGCCCAGCCCCCCGAAGGCATCGAGCAGCGCGGCATGGGTCGCGGGGTCGGCCAGGCCCACCTGGTCGTTCTGGCCCTGGACTTCCACCAGCAGCGCGCCGATGCGGCGCAGCAGCGCCACCCCCACGGGCTGGTCGTTGATGAAGGCGCGGGACTTGCCCTCCGCCGTCACCACCCGGCGCAGCACCACCTCATCCTCGGCCTCGATCCCCTGTTCGGAGAGTTCGGCGAAGGCCGGATGGCCCTGGGGCGGGGAGAAGACGGCGATGACCGCCGCCTGCTTCTGCCCGGCGCGGACGTAGCCCGATTCGGCCCGCGCGCCGAGCGCGAGCCCCAGGCTGTCGAGCAGGATGGATTTGCCGGCGCCGGTTTCGCCCGTCAGCACCGAGAGGCCGGGACCGAAGGCAAGGTCCAGCTTCTCGATCAGCACCACGTCGCGGATGGCCAGCGACGCCAGCATGTGATGGCCCTAAAAGATGCGGCCGATGGTGCGCGCGAAGAAGCCCGGGGTATCCGGGCCGCGCGGCGCGCCCTCCACCAGCAGGGCGTAGCTGTCCTGGTACCAGGGATTGCCCGGGAAGTTGTGGCCCAGCACGCTGGCGGTGCTGCGCGCTTCCTCGGTCAGGCCCAGCGCCAGATAGACTTCCGTCAGGCGGTGCAGCGCCTCGGGCACATGGTTCGTGGTCTGGTAGTTCTCGATCACGCGGCGATAGCGGCCGATGGCGGCGGTGTAGAGACGCTGGCGCTGGTAGTAGCGGCCGATATTCATCTCATGCCCCGCCTGGTGGTCGCGGCCCAGGTCGATCTTCAGCCGGGCATCGCGGGCATAGGCGGTGTCGGGGAAGCGGTTGGCCACGTCCTGCAGTGCGGCGATCGCCTGTTCCGTCGTGCGCTGGTCGCGCTCGGAGTCGTTGATCTGCTCATACAGGCACAGCGCGCGCAGGTAATAGGCGTAGGCGATGTCGCGGTGCGACGGGTGCAGCTGGATAAAGCGGTCCAGCGCGCCGATCGCTTCCGTGTAGCGATTGCGCATGTACTCGCCATAGGCGCCCATGATCTTCGCGTTGGTCGCCCAGGTGGAGAAGGGATGGTCCCGCTCCAGCCGGTCGAACAGCTCCACCGCCTGCGGATAGCGGCCGCCCTGCAGGGCGTCGATGCCGGCGGCGTAGATGCCCTCCGGCGTCTGGTCCACCAGCGCGGAATTGGTGCGGGAGCGTTCGAACAGGGAGCCCACGCGCCCGTCCCATTGCTGCAAACCGCAGCCAGGCAGGACAAGGGCGAGGGCCAGAACCGGAAGGATGCGCGACATGGCGCGTCTATACCAAGGGGCGGGGCGTTGCGCGAGGGCCCCAGGAAGACAGATACACTATGCCGCCGCCACGGCCGGCAGGCGGGCGGAGACGCCGCCGGCCACCGCGTGGCCATGGCTGTAGCGCCAGGCGCCGCGGTCGGCGAACATGGCGTGCAGCAGGCGGTTGTTCAGCGCGTGGCCGGTGCGGCTGCCGACGAAGCGGCCCGCGATGGGCGCGCCCGCCAGGGCCAGGTCGCCCACCACATCCAGCAGCTTGTGGCGCACGAATTCGTCGGGGCTGCGCAGCCCGCCGGGGTTCAGCACCAGCGGGCCATCGACCACCACCGCATTGTCCAGCGTGCCGCCAAGGGCGAGGCCCATGCTGCGCAGGCGGGAGATTTCCTCCGCCTGGGTGAAGGTGCGGGCGCTGGCCAGATCCTCACGGAAGTTATTCGGCGTCACGCGCAGGGCGAATTCCTGGCGGCCGATGGCGGTGGCCGCGAAATCGATGGACAGCTGGGCCTCGAACCAGGGGCCGTCCACGGGGTGCAGTTCGGCCCAGGCGGCGTCGGGGCCCTGGCCCTGCTGCACGCGGATGGGGCGCAGGATCTCGATGCTGCGGGCGATGCCGGGGCGGGAGACGATGCCCGCGCAATCCAGCAGGAACTGGAAGGGTTCGGCGGAACCGTCGAGGATGGGCATCTCCGCGCCATCCACTTCCACCACCGCGTCATCCACGCCATTGCCGGCCAGAGCAGCCATCACGTGCTCCACGGTGGAGACGCTGGCGCCGTCCACGCCCAGCACGGTGCACAGCCGCGTGTCCACCACATGGTCGTGGCGGGCGGGGATCAGCACACCCAGGTCGGTGCGCAGGAAGGCGATGCCGGCACCCGCGGCCGCGGGGGTGATCCGCCCACGGATGCGCCGGCCCGAATGCAGGCCGATGCCGGCGAAGCTGATCGCCTGGCGCAGTGTCCGTCGTCGGGCGGCACCGGATGTCACAAATCCGTCCATCAAACCCCTGTCCTGGCGGGTCACGAACCCGCTGTCCCCTGATGACATACCGAAAGCGTCACAACCGGTAACGCCACCGGGCCTTCCCGGGATTGTTGATGGCAGCCCGATTGCGTCCAGGCCAGTCAAGCCTTGTTACCTGATATTTCGTTATAAACTATTGATTTTAAAGTGTATTTTTGCGTCTGGACGTGCCTTGTTTCAGCCATAATTTTGCGGTGCGTCATGATGCCGTCCGCGGCTCGAACCGTTCCAGGAACTGTTCCCATTGCCGGCCGATCTGCTGCCGCCCGAAATGGGCGATGGCGCTGCGCCGGCCCGCCTGCCCGATCCGCCGCCCCAGGGCGGGGTCCGACAGCAGGCGGAACAGCGCGTCATTCGCCTCGGCGGCGGAATGCACCACCAGCGCATCCTCTCCGGGCGTGATCACCCGCGCGATCTCGGAACAGCGGACCGGGCGGGGCGTGAGCTCATCGCTCATCAGCACCACCGGGATCCCGGCCATCCAAGCTTCCATGAAGTTCAGCGAGTAAGGCAGGTTCAGGCCGGAGCAGTAGAAATACGCCCGGCAATCCGCCAGCAGCTCGATCTGTTCCCGGGGGGTGACGGGGCCGATGGCGTTCGGCTCGGCCTCATTGCCCTGCCCGCCCAGCTTCACCGGCAGGCCGCTGACGGAGGCCTGCCACAGCGCGTATTCCTCCGGATAGCGGAGGTCGAAATTCGACGCGAAGCTCAGCACGCTGGGCTGGCCGCCGCGATAGGGCAGGAAGTCGTCCGGGTCCTTGTAGAAGCGGATGGTGGCGTCGCCGCCCGCATAGCCCAGCTGGTCGGCCTCGGCCTCCGCGTAGCGCAGGATGATGACACCCTGCTGGCGCAGGGCGGTGTAGACGCCCTCCCATTCATGCAGCCCCTGGCCGATGGTGCGCAGCACCACGGGGCGCTGGAACAGGGCCTTGTGCTGCGTGTTGATGAAGGGCCAGTCGAACATCACGATGGTCAGGTCGAACAGCGCCACGAATTCCGGCGCCAGGAAAGACGCATCCGGCGGGCCATAGAAGTCGAAATGGCTCCCGCTCTCCTGGAAGCGGCGCTGCAGCTCCGCGTGCTCCGGTCCCAGATCCAGCTGCGGCCGCAGCCCGCCCGGATAAGGGCCGGGCATGTGGTAATGGCCGAGCGGGAAGACCTGATGCCCCAGCTCCGTCAGCAGCCGGACCTCGTCGTATTCCAGGATCTCATGGCGGGAGACGTAGAGGATGCGCATCGGGAGCCTATATGCCGGCGGCCGGCGGCGGAAAAAGGGCAGGACAGCGGCCCTGACACGAAAAAGGCGCCCGTGAGGGCGCCTTTCGCGTTCCGGCCATCCGGCCTGGCCTCAGTAGTTGTTCTGGCGGCGCAGGAAGGCGGGGATCTCCGTGTCGTCCTGCGGCGCGCGCGGGGCGGCGGCGCGGGGGGCCATCTGCTGCGGCTGGGCCTGCGGTTCCGCGCGGTGCTGCGGGTGTTCCGGCTGCACCGGCACCTGGCGCTTCATCAGCCCGGTGACGTTGTGGAACATCCGGCGGAAACCGGCGGGCTGCTGCGCCTCGGGCTGCGGCTGGGGCGCATGCTGCATGGCGGCCGGGCGCATCGCCGGGGCCTCACGCATCGGCATGGGCTGGGTGGCGACGGGGATGGGCTGGGGCATCGGCTCCTGCACCACCTCCGGCTGCTGGGCGTAGGCCTGGGCATAGGCCGCCTGGGTGGCCTGGGCCGCGCTGGCCTGGATAGCCAGCGAACCCTGGCTGGGGGCGGGCTGCGCCGCGCTGGTGGTGGCGGCGGTGCGCAGCGTGCCCGGCATGCCGGCATGCGTGTTCGGCACCACCGGGCGGCGGATCGCCGCGGCCTGCTGCGCGGTGCGGGCGGCGGCACCCGGCTGCACGATGGACAGGCGCGGGGCGGCCTCGGGCGCCTGCACCGGCTGGGCGGCCACGCTGGGCACCGCGTCGATGCCGGTGGCCACCACGGAAACCCGCACGCGGCCGTTCAGGTTCTCATCCAGGGAGGAACCGAAGATGATGTTGGCCTCGTCGTCCACTTCCTTGCGGATGCGGTTCACGGCCTCGTCCACCTCGAACAGCGTCAGGTCGTAGCCGCCGGTCAGGCTGATCAGCACGCCCTTGGCGCCGCGCATCGAGGTGTCCTCGAGCAGCGGGTTGCTGATCGCGGCCTCGGCCGCCTTCACGGAGCGGTCGTCGCCCTCGGCCTCGCCGGTGCCCATCATGGCCTTGCCCATTTCCGCCATCACGGTGCGGATATCGGCGAAGTCCAGGTTCACCATGCCAGGGTTGACCATCAGGTCGGTCACGCCCTTCACGCCCATGTACAGGACGTTGTCGGCCATCTTGAACGCCTCGGCGAAGGTCGTGCGCTCATTGGCCAGGCGGAACAGGTTCTGGTTCGGGATCACGATCAGCGTGTCCACGAACTGCTGCAGCTCCTCGATGCCGACATCGGCGGCGCGCTTGCGCTTCGCACCCTCGAAATCGAAGGGCTTGGTCACCACGCCGACGGTCAGCATGTTCCGCTCGCGCGCCATGCGGGCGATGACGGGGGCGGCGCCGGTGCCGGTGCCGCCGCCCATGCCGGCGGTGACGAACACCATGTGGCAACCCTCGATGTGCTTGGCCAGCTCATCGGTGGCTTCCTCGGCCGCGGCGCGCCCGATCTCGGGCTTCGCACCCGCGCCCAGGCCCTGGGTCAGGTGGGGGCCCAGCTGCACGCGGCGGTCGGCGCGGCTGTGCAGCAGCGACTGGGCGTCGGTGTTGGCGACGATGAACTCCACACCCTCGAGGCCCATGGCGATCATGTTGTTGACCGCGTTGGTGCCACCGCCACCCACGCCGATGACGGCGATGCGTGGGCTGAAGTCGGTGTGATTCGCGACAGGCAGTGTGAGGTTGAGGGTCATTGGCTCTCTCCGTATCGCGAACCTAAAGAAATTTGACGATTCGTGTCTGCGTTCATGACCGGAAAATTCCCGTCATTCACCTTATCCACAGGAAAGCTTCGCAACGCGTTCGCGACTCCCCCCTTGCGCACCAGTCCTACCACCACCGCTTCAGCCAGTCACCGAGTCGGCGGAGAGTTCCCGCATGCGGCGCGGCCGCACCGAGGTCCATCACCGGGCGCCCGTGCCCACCAGCCCAATGCAGCAGACCGATGGTGGTTGCGAAACCGGGGCCCAGGGCCGTTTCCGGCAGGCCGCGCACCCGGTGCGGGCGCGCCACGCGGATCTGCGTCGCGGGCCGATCAAGAACCCGTGAGGCGAGCTCCGTCGCCCCGATCAGCTGGCTGGCGCCGCCCGAGAGCACGATGCGCCGCGTGGTGTCGCGGGGCAGGCCCGCGCCATCCAGCCGGTCGCGCAGCAGCTCGAAGGTTTCCTCCAGCCGGGGGCGGATGATGTTCACGATCATCCGGCGCGGCACCCGGGCCAGATGGTCGCCGGCATCGCCCACCTGGGGCACCGGCAGCATCTCGCCCTTGTCGTCGCCCTCCAGCGCGCTGCCGTGCATGGTCTTGATGCGCTCGGCATGGGCGATGGGGGTGGAAAGCCCGCGGGCCAGGTCGTTGGTCACGTGCCAGCCGCCGATCGGCAGCTGCGCCGTGTGCCACAGCTGGCCCTCGTTGAAGACGGCGACGGAGGTGGTGCCCGCCCCCATCTCGATCATCACGGTGCCCAGCTCCATCTCGTCGCCGTCCAGGCACGCCAGGCCCGAGGCGAAGGGGGCGCTCACCACCTCCTCCACATCCAGGTCGCAGCGGCCCAGGCACAAGGCGAGGTTGGCCAGCGCGTTCTCCGCCGCGTCCACCACATGCAGCCGGGCGGAGAGGTTGTCGCACACCATCCCGCGCGGGTCGGGCACGCCCGGGGTCGCGTCCACGGTGAAGCCCAGCGGCAGGGCATGGACCAGGGCGCGGCCCTCGGCCTCGGCCCGGCGGCGGCCTTCATGCAGCATGGCGGCGATGTCGATCTCGGTCGCGGCGCGCCCGCCCACCGGCCACTGCACGTTCAGCGAGCGCGACTCCGGCTGCCCGCAGGAGAGGTTCACGATCACCCCGCGCAGCTGCACATCGGCCATTTCCTCGGCCTGGGCGACGGCCGCGCGGATGGCGATCTCGGCCTCCGCCGGGTCGATGACGGAGCCGTTCTTGACCCCCGCCGCCCCCCGCCAGCCGAAGCCCAGCGCGCGCGGCGTGCCGTCGCTCTCGATGCGGGCCACGATGCAGACGATCTTGGAGGAGCCGATATCCAGCACCCCGAAATTGCCGCCGCGCGCCTGGGCGCGCTTGCGCATGCGGGCCGGCGCCTCGGCCTCGGGCGGGGAGAATCGAACGATCTGGTTCATCCGCGCGTGCTCCGGTTCGGGGGGGCAGGTGTGGGTGAAGAAGGGGCGGCGACAGGCTGGGGGCGCAGCACCAGCCGGTCCGGCAGGCGCATGTCGAGGGCCGCCAGCGGGCGGTCCAGCAGGCGCTCGCGGGCGTGCAGCTCGGCCAGGCGCTGGATGGCGGCGGCCTCCTGGCCCTCGGGCAGCAGCACATCGGCTCCCGAGGCCAGGCGCAGGTTCCACCGCCGTTCGGAGACCCGCACGGCGGCCTCCACCCGGGCGGCGAGGTCCGGCACGCCGCGCAGCAGGTCGATCAGGTTGGCGGCGGCGGTGTCGGCCCCCGCGCCCACCACCAGCGGCAGCGGGCCGAAGGCGCCGATATTGTCGGCCTGCATCACCCGCCCCTCGCGGTCGATCACCTGGAAGCGGCCGTCCTTCTGCCAGATCGCGAAGGCGCGGCGCTCGGTGATGCGCACCAGGATGGTGCCGGGCAGGTGGCGTTCCACATGGGCGCTGGCGATCCAGGCCGAGGCCTCCAGCCGCGCGCGGGCGGCGGCGGGGTTGAAGGCCAGGGTGCTGTCGCCCTCGGTCACGTTCAGGGCGCTCTCGAACACCTCGCGCGGGGTGTATTCGCGGCCCTCGACCAGGATGCGGTTCACGGTGAAGCCGGTGCCGCCGAAAGTGAGGGCGGAGGCGAGCTGGTTCAGCCGGGCGGCGGGGTCGGCCGCCATGACGCCGGCGGCCAGCAGGCCCACGCCGGCGGCCCCCATGGCGAAGACCAGGATGGGGCGCGCGGCCTGCCGCTGCCGGCGCCACCACATGCGCCAGGGGTTGGGGCGCTGGGGCGCGGGGGCCTGGGTGGCGCGCTGCGCGGGGACGTTGCGGGGTGCGCGCGGGGCCGCCTTGGGCTCACGTGCCATGCAGCGCCTCTTCCACCAGCCAGCGGCACAGTTCGGGGAAGCTGATGCCCGCATGCGCCGCCTGTTCCGGCAGCAGGGAGGTGGGGGTCATGCCAGGCTGGGTGTTCACTTCCAGCAGCACCAGCCGGCCGGGTTCGCCCGCCGTGTCGTCATAGCGGAAATCGGAGCGCGAGGCGCCGCGGCAGCCCAGCGCCTTGTGGGCGGCCAGCGCCACTTCCTTGGCCTGGGCCAGGATCTCGGGGTGCACGCGGGCGGGCAGCACGTGCTGGCTGCCGCCATCGGCGTATTTCGCCTCATAGTCGTAGAAGGCGAGATGGGTGCTGATCTCGGTCACGTTCAGGGCCCGGTCGCCCATCACGGCCACGGTCAGCTCGCGGCCGGGGATGAATTCCTCGACCATCATGCGGCCGTGCTTCCAGCTGCGCGCCACATCGCCGCGCCGGTTGTCGCCGGTGCGGATGATGGAGACGCCGACGCTGGAGCCTTCCTGGATGGGCTTCACCACATAGGGGCGGGGCAAGGGGTCCTGGGCCTCCAGCTCCTCGGGCGTGATTTCCAGGTGGCGCGCCAGCGGCAGGCCATGCGCCTTGAAGATCGCCTTGGCGGCGGTCTTGTCCATGGCGATGGCGGAGGCCCGGACGCCAGAATGGGTGTAGGGCAGGTTCAGCCAGTCCAGCACGCCCTGCACGCAGCCATCCTCGCCGAAGCGGCCATGCAGCGCGTTGAACACGGCATCGGGGCGCGGATGGGTCAGGGCGGAGACGAGCGCCCCCAGATCCTCGGTGACGTCGATCGGGCGCACGGCGAAGCCCGCCTGTTCGAGGGCGGCGATCACCTGCTCGCCGGTGGCGAGACTCACGTCGCGTTCAGCGGAGATCCCGCCGTAAAGGACTGCAACCTGTTTCATGTCACTCATGCGCGCCGGCGGATGACCGCCCGGGCGCCCCCCAAAACACTCTGCCGGACCATCATGCGGAACCCCTCCCGCATCACGCCGGCACCCCCAGGCGGATAATCTCCCAAATCAGCTCCGTGCCGCAATGCTCCTTGACGTGAGCGCGCACATCCTCGCCGAGTCCCTCGATATCCGCCGCCGTGGCGGTGCCGGTGTTGAGCAGGAAATTGCAGTGCTTTTCACTGACTTGGGCGCCGCCCCGGACCATGCCTCGGCAGCCCGCCGCGTCGATCAGCGCCCAGGCCTTCGCCCCCGGCGGATTGCGGAAGGTGCTGCCCCCGGTGCGGGCGCGCACGGGCTGGCTGGCCTCCCGGTTCGCGCGGATTTCGGCCATGCGCGCTGAAATCGCGGCGGAATCGCCCGGATGGGCGCGGAAGCGCGCCCGCACCACCACCCCGCGCGGCGGCAGATCGCTATGGCGGTAGCGGCAATTCAGTTCGGGTACGGAATGTTTTCGCAGGCCCGCGGCGGTGGCGATCTCCACCCAGTCCAGCACGTCCTTCACCTCGGCGCCGTAGGCCCCGGCATTCATCGCCACCGCGCCGCCGATGCTGCCCGGAATGCCCGACAGGAACTCCAGCCCCGCGAGCCCGGCGGCGGCGGCGTGTTCGGCCAGCACGGCATCCAGCGCTGCGGCGCCGGCGATGAAGCCATCCCCGTCGCGCTCGATGGCACCGAAGGCACCGCCGAGGCGCACCACCACCCCTGGCACCCCGCCATCGCGCACGATCAGGTTGCTGGCAGCCCCGATCACGGTCAGGGGCACGTCCTCGGCCAGCCCGGCCAGCAGGGCGACCAGGTCATCGGCATCGGCGGGGCGGAACAGGATCTCGGCGGGCCCGCCCACCCGGAACCAGGTGACGGGGGCCAGGGGGGCATCCCGCTGCACGCGCCCGCGCAGGGGGGGAAGGGCGATCATCCCCGGCCGGTCCCGGGGCGCGGGGCCTGCGGGCCCTGCAGGGCGGCCAGCTTCTCGGGCAATGCGTGCGCCCATTGGGTGATGCTGCCCGCACCCAGGAACACCACATAGTCGCCCGGCTTGGCGATGGCGTGGATCATGTCCGGCAGGGATTCGGGGCCAGGCAGCGGCACCACGCTGCGGTGGCCGCGCGCGCGCAGCCCCTCCACCAGCGCATCCTTGTCCATGCCCTCGATGGGCTGTTCGCCCGCGGCGTAGACATCGGCCACGATCACCGTGCCCGCATCGTTCATGCAGGTGCAGAAATCGTTGAACAGCGCTTCCAGCCGGGAATAGCGGTGGGGCTGCATCACCGCGATCACGTCGCGCGCGCCGGCCTGGCGCGCGGCCTTCAGCACCGCGGCGATCTCCACCGGGTGGTGGCCGTAATCGTCGATGATGCTGATGCCGCCCACCTCGGCCACCCGGGTGAAGCGGCGCTTCACGCCCTTGAAGCCCGCCAGCGCGGAGCGGATGGTGTCGTCCGGCACCTCCATCTCCACACCCACCGCGATGGCGGCCAGGGCGTTCTGCACATTGTGCGCGCCCAGCATGGGCAGGCGGAAGGGCTTCAGCCGGCGCGAACGGCCCGAGAGCCGGTCCTGCACCGTCACCTCGAAGGTCGCCCCCAGCCGGTCGGTCAGCAGCTTCTCCGCGCGCACATCGGCCTGCGGGGAGAAGCCATAGGTCACGATCCGGCGGTCCAGCTTCGGGATCATCGCCTGCACGCCCGGGTGGTCGATGCACAGCACCGCGAAGCCATAGAAGGGAATGTTCGAGACGAATTGCCGATAGCCCTCGGCCATCGCCTCCCCGGTGCCCCAATGGTCCAGGTGCTCGGGGTCCATGTTGGTCACGATGGCGACCGTGGAGGGCAGGCGCAGGAAGCTGCCGTCGCTCTCATCGGCCTCGACCACCATCCACTCGCCCTCACCCTGGCGGGTGTTGGTGCCATAGGCGTTGATGATGCCGCCGTTGATCACGGTGGGGTCCAGCTTCGCGGCCTCAAGCACCGCCGCCACCAGCGAGGTGGTGGTGGTCTTGCCATGGGTGCCGCCGATGGCGACGGACCATTTCAGCCGCATCAGCTCGGCCAGCATCTCCGCCCGGCGCACCACGGGCAGCAGGCGCTTGCGGGCGGCCTGGACCTCCGGGTTGTCGCGCTTCACGGCGGAGGAGACGACGACCACCTGCGCCTGGCCCAGGTTTTCCGCCGCATGGCCGACCGCGACCGGGATGCCCTGCTCACGCAGGCGCAGCACGTTCGCACCCTCCGCGATGTCGCTGCCCTGCACGGAATAGCCCAGATTGTGCAGCACCTCCGCGATGCCGGACATGCCGATGCCGCCGATGCCGACGAAGTGAATGGTGCCGATGGACAGGGGCAGGGCGCGCATCATGGGGTACCGATCAGGTTCAGGACCAGATCCGCCAGCTCCTTCACCGCGCCGGGGCGGGCGAGGGAGGCGGCGGCCTGGTGCGCGGCTTCGAGCCGTGCGGGAAAATGCAGGAAGGCGGTGATCTCGGCCGCCAGCCCCTCGGGCGTCAACCCCGCCTGGGGCAGGATGCGCGCGGCGCCGGCATCCGCCAGCACCCGCGCATTGGCCATCTGGTGGTCGTCGATGGCCCCGGGCAGGGGCACCAGCAGGGAGGGCCGCCCGGAACAGGCGAGCTCCGCGATCGAGGACGCCCCGGCGCGGGAGATCACGAGGTGCGAGCCCGCCAGCCGGCGCGCCACGTCGGGGAAGAAGGAAGACAGTTCCGCCGGCACGCCCATCATCTGATAGGCGGCGCGCACCTTGTCGATGTCCTCCGGGCGGACCTGCTGGGTGATCATCAGCCGCGCCCGCAACTCGGGCGGCAGGGCGGCGACGGCTCCGGGCACGAGATCCGAGAACACCCGCGCGCCCAACGAGCCGCCGAGCACCAGGATGCGCAGCCCGACATCGGGGGCGGGATAGGGCTGGCTGGCGAGTTCGACGATGGCCTGGCGCACGGGGTTGCCCACCACATGCACCCGGGCATTGGCGGGCACCCGGCTGGTATGCGCGAAGGAGAGCGCCAGCGCATCCGCGCGCGGGGCCAGCAGCCGGTTGGCGCGGCCGAGCACGCCGTTCTGCTCATGCAGCACCACTTTCGGCCGCCGCCCGCCCAGGCTGAAGGCCGCGAGTGCCGGAGGGATGGCCGGATAGCCGCCGAAGCCCACCACGGCGGCCGCGTCGATGCGCTTCAGGATGCGCCGGGCCTGCCAGGTGCCGGCCAGCAGCTGCACGCCGCCGCGCAGCGCGCGCCGGATGCCGCGCCCGGCCATGCCCTCGCCGCGCAGCACGAAGCGCTCGGCCTCGGCGAAGGCGGTGGAGACGAAGGCGGTGCTGCGGGCATCGGTGAACAGCACGATGCGGTGGCCGCGGGCCAGCAGCTCGGTGGCCAGGGCCTCGGCGGGGAACAGATGCCCGCCGGTGCCCCCGGCCGCGATGGCGATGGGGCGGTTCATGCGCCCTCATTCCAGCGGTAGTGCCGCCGCCGCGTCAGCGCCAGCAGCATGCCCATGCCCAGCGCGATGCCGATCATGGAGGACCCGCCATAGGAGACCAGCGGCAGCGTCATGCCCTTGGTGGGGATCAGCCGCAGGGTCGAGCCCATGTTGATGAAGGCCTGCAGCCCGAACTGCACCAGCAGGCCGGAGGCACTGAGCGCCACGAACAAATCCCGCTCCTTCGTCAGCCGCGCGAGGCCGCGCAGCACCACGAAGGCGAAGATGGTGATGACGGCCATGCAGAACATCAGCCCGTATTCCTCGCCCAGTACGGCGAAGACGAAATCGGCGTCGGCGTCGGGCAGGTGGGTCTTCACGGTGCCCTCGCCCGGGCCGCGCCCCCACAACCCCCCATTGCCGAAGGCCATCAGGGAGCGTTCCTCCTGCGTGATGCTGCCGGGGTTCGGGGCGGGCGGGTTCAGATAGGTGTCGATGCGCATGCGCACATGCCCGTGCATGAAATAGGCGAGCACACCCAGCGCCGCGGCGCCCACGGCGCCGATGCCCACCAGCATCATCGGCAGCCCGGCCATGAAGCACTGCGCCATGAACACGCTGACGATGACGACCAGCATGCCCACATCGGGCTGCTGCTTCAGGATGAGGGCGGCGATCAGCACCGGGATCACGGCCACCAGCATGGCGGCGAACTTGCCGTATTTCTGGCCCCAGACCATCAGCCAGGCGCAGCAGACCGCCAGGAACGGCTTCAGGAACTCCGAGGGCTGGATGGACTGGCCCAGCAGATGGATCCAGCGCCGGCCGCCCTTGATCTCCGTGCCGATGACCAGCGTCAGGGCGGTGAGGAAGATCGCCGCCGCGAGGCCCAGGAAGGCGAAGCGCACCACCCCGCGCACCGGCATCAGGGAGACGCTGACGATGATGCAGATGGCCAGGGTGGGGAAGAACAACTGCCGGAAGGTGGCGGCGGCGGCCGACAGGTCGCGCATGCGGCTGCTGCCGGTGGCGAGCGCCATCAGGCAGCCCATGATGATGAGCAGGAACAGCGCGCCCATCGTCCAGCGGTCCACCCCCCACCACCAACGGCCGAGCGTCGAGGTGTCGGTGCGCGAGACATCCATCATGCGGCCCCCATCTGCTGCACAAGGGTGCGGAAGCGGTCGCCCCGCTGGTCGAAACCGGTGAACTGGTCCCAGCTGGCCGCCGCCGGGGAGAGCAGGACGATATCGGCCGCCCCCGCCCAGGCGGCCGCGGCGGCGGCGGGCAGGGCCTGTTCCAGCGTGTCCAGCACGGTGTGGGGCACGCCCTCCCGCGCCAGGGTGGCGGCGAATTCGGGGCCGTCGCGCCCGATCAGGAAGGCATGGGCGATGCGGCCGAACCAGGGCACCAGCGGCTCGATGCCGCCTTCCTTGCCGGTGCCGCCCGCGATCCAGACCACCTTCGCGTGGCTGGCGAGCGCCCGGGCGGTGCTGTCGGCGTTGGTGGCCTTGCTGTCGTTCACGAAGCGCACGCCGCGGATCACGCCCACCTGCTCATGCCGGTGCGGCAGGCCGGGGTAGCTGCGGATGGCGGCGGGCAGGCCCGCGCGCGGCACGCCCAGATGCAGCGCCATGGCGGCGGCGGCGGCGGCGTTCTGCGCGTTGTGCGCGCCCGGCAGGGTGGGGGCCTCGGCCAAATCCATGATGACGCCGGCATCGTCGCGCAGCACGCCACTCTCGGCCCAAACCCCGCCCGGGCAGGCATGCTCGCCCGAGACATGGATGGTGTGCGCCACGAGGCCCGAGACCTCGGCGGTCATGGCGTCGTCATCGCCCAGGATGGCCAGGTCGTCCGGCGTCTGGCTGGCGAAGATGCGCAGCTTGGCGGCGCGATAGCCCGCCATGTCCCCGTGCCGGTCGATATGGTCCAGGCTGAGGTTCAGCATCACCGCCGTGTTGAATCGCACATGGGCGATTCGTTCCAGCATGTAGGAGGACATTTCCAGCACATACACGCCGTTGTCAGGCAATATGGGCATGGAAAGCGCCGCCGTGCCCAGGTTGCCGCCCACGGCCACCGGCACGCCCGCCTGTTCCAGAATGTGCCCCAGCAGCGCGGTGGTGGTGGATTTGCCGTTGGTGCCGGTGATGCCCGCGAAACGTGCCCGGCTGCCGGAGGCCCGGACGGCCTCGAACAGCAGCTCCACATCCACCACGATCGGCGCGCCGCAGGCGCGCGCGGCTTCGGCGGCGGGGTGGATACGCGGGCGGATGTGCGGAATGCCCGGGGAGAGCAGCAGCGTGTCGAAGCCGCCCGCCACGGGCTCGGCCACGGTCAGGCCGGCGCGCTCGGCCTCGGCGCGGGCGTTCTCCTTGTCGTCCCAGGCGGTGATGGCGGCCCCCCATTCCCGCAGCCGCAGCGCCGCCGGCAGCCCGGCCTTGCCCAGCCCCACCACGGCGATACGCCGGCCCGCGAAAGGGGTGAAGCCGCTCATCCCAGCCTCCTACCGGATCTTCAGGGTCGAGAGCCCGACCAGCGCCAGCACCATGGCGATGATCCAGAAGCGGATCACGATGGTGGGCTCGGCCCAGCCCTTCTTCTCGAAATGATGGTGCAGGGGCGCCATCAGGAACACCCGCCTGCCGGTGCGCTTGAACCAGAACACCTGGATGACGACCGACAGCGTCTCCACCACGAACAGCCCGCCCACGATGGCCAGCACGATCTCATGCTTGGTCGCCACCGCGATGGCGCCGAGCGCCCCGCCCAGCGCCAGGCTGCCGGTATCGCCCATGAACACGGCCGCCGGCGGCGCGTTGTACCACAGGAAGCCCAGCGAGGCGCCGATCAGCGCCGAACAGAACACCGCCAGCTCACCCGCGCCGGGCACGGCGTTCAGCTGCAGGTAGTCGGCGAAGATGCGGTTGCCCACGAGGTAGGCGATCAGCGCGAAGACCGCCGCCGCGATCATGACCGGCACGATCGCCAGCCCGTCGAGGCCATCCGTCAGGTTCACGGCGTTGGAGGAGCCCATCATCACGAACATGGCGAAGAGGGGAAAGGCGAAGGAGAGCGGGATCAGCACATCCTTCAGGAAAGGCACCGTCACGCCATCGGCGATGGCCGGCGGCAGCAGGAAGTGCATCCAGATCGCGGAAAGCAGGCCAATTCCCGCCTGCGCCACCAGCTTGGTCTTGCCCGACACGCCCTTGGTGTTGCGCTTGGTGACCTTCAGCCAGTCATCCATGAAGCCCAGCGCGCCATAGCCGAAGGTGACGATCAGCACCGCCCACAGGAACTGGTTGCGCAGATCCCCCCACAGCAGCACCGAGACCCCCAGCGCGAACAGGATCATGACACCGCCCATGGTGGGGGTGCCCTTCTTCTCGATCAGGTGGCGGGCGGGCCCATCCTCGCGGATCGGCTGGCCGCCGCGCTGGAAGCTGCGCAGCCAGGCGATGATCCGCCCGCCGAAGACCAGCGCGATGAACAGCGCCGTCATGCAGGCCGCCCCCGCGCGGAAGGTGGTGTAACGGAACAGGTTGAAGAGGATGAAATCCTCAGCGAAGCGGCCGAAAAGGAACGGGATCATGAAGGGGCGTCCAGGGCCTGGATGATGGTGGCCATGCGCATGCCGAGGCTTCCCTTCACCAGCACGGTATCGCCGGGCTGAAGGGCCGCGCGCAGCAGGGGCGCGAGCGAAACGGAATCGGGCGCTGCCGCACCCTGCCTGTCAGGGGGCAGGTCCGCGAACATGCCCCCCATCAGGGGGCCGCACACATAGACGAGGTCGGCCGCCGCGGCCACCGCGGGCGCCAGCGCCCGGTGCATGGCTGGGCCCTGCTCGCCCAGCTCCAGCATATCGCCCAGAACAGCGATTTTCCGGCCCTGTTGCGATGCCAGAACGGAAACCGAGGCGCGGACCGACGCCTCCGACGCATTATAACTTTCGTCCATCAACAGGATGGAGCCGCCCCGGGGCAGGGGAATCGACCGGCGCAGCCCGCGCCCGGCGCCCGCGCCGAAGCCCGCCAGCGCCTGGGCGGCGCGCCCGGCTTCCAGCCCCAGCGCGACCACGGCACCCAGCACGGCGCAGGCATTCAGCGCCAGGTGCCGCCCGGGGGCCGAGAGGGCGAGGCTGATCTGCCCTTGTGGCGTGGCGATGCGGGCGGTGCCCGATTCCGGGGCGGCCGTGTAGTCCAGCAGCCGGATATCGGCGCCCGGGGCCTCACCGAAGGTCAGCGCGCGGGGCGCGCGGGCCAGCAGCTCCGGCAGGAAGGGGCTGTCGGCGGGCAGGATGGCGGTGCCGCCGGGCTCCAGCCCCGCGATGATGTCACCCTTTTCGGCCGCGATCTCCGCCTGGCTGCCCAGCCGGCCCAGATGCGCGGTGCCGATGTTGGAGATGATGGCGACATGCGGCCGCGCCAGCCGGGCCAGGGGCGCGATCTCGCCCCGGTTGTTCATGCCCAGCTCATTCACCGCGAACACCGCGTCGCGGGGCGTGTTGGCCAGGGTGGCGGGCACGCCGATGTGGTTGTTGAAGCTGGCGCTGGCGGCGTGCGTCAGGCCGAAGGCCGAGAGCGCGACCCGCAGCATCTCCTTCGTCGTGGTCTTGCCCACGCTGCCGGTGACGGCCACGAAGCGCGCCCCGCTGCGGGCGCGGGCGGCGGCCCCCAGCGCCGTCAGCCCGGCCAGCGTGTCGGGCACGATCAGGCAGCGCGGGTCCTCGCCGTGCTCCACCAGGGCGCAGGCGGCGCCGGCGGTGAAGGCGGCGGGGACGAATTCATGCCCGTCGCGCGCGGCCTTCAGCGCCACGAACAGGTCGCCCGGGGCCACCTGCCGGCTGTCGAAACCCACCCGCTGCACCGCCACCTCGGCGGCCAGGGCGCCGCCGGTGGCGGCACGCAGCTCGGCGCTGGTCCACAGCGCGGTCACGCCAGGCACTCCCGGATCACCTGGGCGTCGTCGAAGGGGGTGGTCACGCCCCGCACGGTCTGGCCGCTCTCATGCCCCTTGCCGGCCACGACCAGCACATCGCCCGGGCGCAGCAGCGCCAGGCCATGGGCGATGGCGGCGCGGCGGTCGCCGATCTCCAGCGCCGCCGGTGCCTCGGCGCGGATGGCGGCGCGGATCAGGGCGGGGTCCTCGCTGCGGGGGTTGTCGTCGGTGATGATGGCGATATCCGCCAGCCGGGCGACGATGCCGCCCATCAGCGGGCGCTTGCCCGGGTCGCGGTCCCCGCCCGCGCCGAAGGCGCAGATCAGCCGGCCCGTGGTGTGCGGGCGCAGGGCGGTCAACAGGCGCTCCAGCGCATCGGGGGTGTGGGCGAAATCGACATAGGCGGCGGCGCCGTTCGGGCTGGCCGCCAGCTCCATCCGGCCGCGCACGCCCTTCAGGCGCGGGATGGCGGCCAGCGCCGCCGCGGGCGCGGTGCCAGAGGCCACGGCGAGTGCGGCGGCCAGCAGCGCGTTGTCCGCCTGGAAACGGCCGGGCAGGGGCAGATGCAGGGTCTCGCGCGCGCCGAACCAGGCTATGTCCAGCGCCAGCCCATCGGGCAGCGGCCGCGCCCGCAGGATGTCGATATCGGCGCCCCCGGCCCCCACCGCCAGCAGCCGCAGCCCGCGCCGCGCGGCGATGGCCAGCAGCGCGTCGCGCGTTTCGCCGTCCATTTCCGTGCTGTAGGCGCCGGGCCCGCCCTGGGGCAGCAGCGTGTCGAACAGGCGCAGCTTGGCGGCGCGATAGGCCGCCATGGTGCCGTGATAGTCCAGATGGTCGCGCGTGAGGTTGGTGAACCCCGCCGCCGTCAGCGCCACCCCATCCAGCCGCCGTTGTTCCAGGCCGTGGGAGGACGCCTCCATCGCCACATGCCCGATGCCGGCGCGGGCCAGCGCCGCCAGCGTGTTGTGCAGCAGCACGGGGTCGGGCGTGGTCAGGCCCGGGCCGGTCTCGAAGCCCGGGGCCAGGATGCCCAGCGTGCCGATGCTGGCGGCGTGCCCGGCACCCCAGATCTGGCGCAGGAAATCGGCCGTGCTGGTCTTGCCGTTGGTGCCGGTGACGGCGACGGCCACCCCGGGCTGCGGCCCCGCGAGGCGCGCGGCCATGCGGGCCAGCGCCGCGCGCGGGTCGGCGGCGGTGATCAGCGGGCGGGCGGGCACATCCTGGGGCCACACGGTGCCCTCGGGCGCCAGCACGGCGGCGGCACCGGCCGCGACGGCGGCGCCGATGAAGGCGCGGCCATCCAGCTTCGCCCCCGGCAGGGCGGCGAAGACCGCGCCCGGCCCGGCCTGGCGGCTGTCCGCGGTGATGGACGTGACGGCGGTGCCGGCATCCCCGGCCGCGTGCGCGATGCCGGCGGTCAGCTCATCGAGGCGCAAGCTGCGGATCCCCCGAGACGATCGGATGGGATGCGAGCGTGACGCGGGGGCCCGGCACGATGGCATCGGTCCGGCGGATGGTGGGGGTGGCGGCGGGCTCGAACCCGGGGGGCGTGGCCGGGCGGCGGGGCGCGGGGGCGGCGGGCGGCCCCGGGGGGGTCAGCTGCCGCACGCCGGTGGCGGGGGCGGT
>NZ_JAAABL010000031.1 GCF_009900765.1 Rhodovarius lipocyclicus | reverse complement strand
ATCGTCCCCTCCGGCCTTTTTCAATTAACTGATGGGGTCCAGGGGCCTTTCGGCTCCTGGCGGGGGGAGCGCGAGGGGGGCAGAGCCCCTCTCGCATCGCCTTTCCCGCCCGCGCGCCTGACGGCCGTCTCGCCCTCACACCCCCGCCAAGGTCCGCATGGCGTGCAGGCGGGTGGTGGTGGCGGTGGCCAGGGTGGTGTGCCAGGTGGCGGTTTGGGTTTCGTCCTGGGTCAGGGTGTGGCGCAGGCTGGCGATCATGCGGCGCACTTCGGTGGGGGCGGGTCCGCCCAGGGTGGTGCGGCTGTTTACGCACAGGGTGGGGTCCAGGGCTTCGGCGATCTGTGCGGCGGTGAGGCCGGTGGCGTGGCCCGCGACCTCCCGGGCCGCGTCCTCGACCATGGCCAGCGTGGCCTGGTGGGCGCCGAGGCCGGCATCCATCAGGCGGCGCACGACGGCGCCAGCCACGTGGTGGGCGGTGCGGAAGTCCATGGCGCCGTGGCGCACGAGCAGGTCGGCCAGGTCGGTGGCGGTGGAGTGGTTGGCCTGGGCGCGGGCGAGGAGGAGTTCGGCCTTGGGCTCAGCCCCGCCGGCGGCGATGTTGGCCAGCGCCAGGGCGCGCTGGGCCTCGACCAGCCCGCCCCAGATCTGGGAGAGGCCTTCGCGGTGGGCGTCCAGCGTGTTGGTGAAGTGGCTGCCGCGGATGCAGCAGCCGGCGGAGGTGAAGGCGCCGATGAGGTGGGAGGCCTTGGCCTTCAGGTGTTCGAGCACCACGGGGTTTTTCTTCTGCGGCATGATGGAGGAGGTGCCGCAGATGGAATCGGGGAATTCCACCGCCGAGAATTCGTGGCTGACGAAGACGTGCATGTCCTCGGCGAAGCGGGAGAGGGTGAGGCAGAGCGAGGCGGCGGCGGCGGTGATTTCGAGCGCGAAGTCGCGGCTGGCCACGCAGTCGAGGCCGTGTTCCAGCACGGCGTCGAAGCCCAGCAGGTCGGCCACCATCGGGCGGTCGATCGGAAAGCTGGTGGTGGCGAGGGCTGCGGCGCCCATGGGCGAGAGGTTGACGCGCTTCCAGGCATCCCGCAGCCGCGCGGTGTCGCGCTGCAGGGCGGAGGCGATGCCGGACAGGTAGTAGCCGAAGGTGATGGGCTGGGCGGGCTGCAGGTGGGTGTAGCCGGGCATCACGACCTCGGCGAACAGTTCGGCGCGGTCCAGCAGGGTGCGGCGCACGGTGTTGGCGCCGTCCAGCAGGGCCAGCAGGGCGTCGCGGGCGCGCAGCCGGTCCATGGCGGCCGACAGGTCGTTGCGGCTGCGCGCGATGTGCAGGCGCCCGCCGGTATCCGCGCCGATCAGCGCGATCAGCCGGGCCTCGATGTTGAAATAGGCGTCCTCCCGCAGCGGGTCGGCGTCGATGGCCTCGGGGCCTTCGGCGTCCATGCGCAGCAGGGTGGCGGCGATGTCGCGGGCCTGGGCGGGGGTCAGGATGCCTTGCCGGGCCAGCATCAGCAGATGCGCCTGGTTCAGCGCCGACAGCAGCGGGAAGGCGGCCGCGAGTTCGCCGGCCAGGCGCGGGCGATAGATGTTGTCCACCACCTCGGGCGCGATGGACTGCGTCAGCCGGCGGCTGACGCGGGAGAAATCGTTCATGGCCGTGCTGTCCTAAACGGAGGCCGCGTCGCGCGCGGCCACGATGTTGCGCTCCCCTCCGCGGGCCAGCCGGCGTTCCAGCCGGCGCGAGAGGAGGGAGAGCGAGGAGCTGATGACGAAATACACCACCAGCACGAAGGCATAGATCTGGAAGGCGGGGTTGATGCCGAGCATCACGGTGCTGCGCTCGATGACGAGGCCGCCGGCCTTGAGGAATTCCGTGACCCCCACCAGCGCGCCCAGCGAGGTGGACTGGAACAGCAGCGCCAGCAGCCCGGTATAGGCGGGCAGCACCGCGCGCAGTGCCTGCGGCCACAGGATCAGCAGGTAGATCTGGCCGGTGTGCAGGCCGAGGGCGCGCGCGGCCTCCGGCTGGCCATGCGGGACGGAATTGATGCCGGCGCGCACGATCTCCGCCCCATTCGCGCCGCCCCACAGCGACAGGCCGAGGGCGACGGAGGGGAAGGGTTCCAGCGGCACGCCGAGGTAGGGCGCGCCGAAGAAGATGGCGAAGATGGTGACGATCAGCGGGATGTCCCGGAAGGTTTCCACATACAGCGCCACCAGGATGCGCAGGGGCCGCGATTTCAGCGTGGCCAGGCTGCCCAGCACCACGCCGATGGCGGTGGAGGCAATGAGCGTGACCACCGCCAGCAGCAGCGTGGCGCGCAGCCCGATCAGGAACAGGGGCAGGTTTTCGAGGATCAGGTTCATCGGCGGAACGGGGCCTGCAAGCGGTGTTCCAGCAGCCGGACGGCCGCCGAGAGGCTGAGCACCACCGAGAGATAGCCCGCCAGCAGCACGGCCAGCATCTCGAAGGCGCGGAAATCGGAGGCGATGCGGTCGAAGGCCACGCCCGTCAGCTCCTGCACGCCGATCGCGGAGAGGTAGGCGCTGTTCTTGATGACCGAGACGCAGGTGTTGAGCATGGAGGGCAGGCCCACCCGCACCGCCAGAGGCAGCCCTACCAGGCGCAGGTATTGCGCCTGGTTCAGCCCCAGGGCGCGGGCGGCTTCCTTCAGGCCGGGCGCGATGGCGGCCAGCCCGCCGCGCACGTTCTCCACCTGGAAGGCCCCGGCCCAGAGCGTGAGGGAGAGCACGCCCGACCAGAACAGCGACAGTGTGAGGCCGAGCGCCGGCAGGCCGAAGAACACGAAGAACAGCTGCACCAGCAGCGGCGTGTTCCGGATGAACTCCACATAGGCGACGATGAGCTGCGACAGCACGGGCACCCGGGCCACGCGGATGCAGGCGCCCACCAGCCCCACCAGGATGGAGAGCAGGATGGCGATGCCGCTGGCCTGCACCGTCAGCGCCAGCCCGCGCAGCAGAGAGGGCAGGTAGCGCAGCAGATAGGCGATATCGAATTCCACGATGCGTCACCCGCCCCCAGGGAAAGCCCCCCGGCCCGGTGCCGGGGGGCGCGTGGATCAGCGCGCGCTCGGGCGCGGGTCGTTGCCTACCGCGCCTGCGGGCGCGGCTCGTTGAACGAGGAGGAGTAGAAGGGCCGCGTCTCCGCCGGCACCCAGCGCTCCAGCCAGGTGTTGAACAGGTTCTCGCGCTTCATCCGCGCCAGGGCGGCGTTCACCCAGGCCAGCCATTCGGCCTCGTTCTTGCGCACGCCGACGGCGGCGTCGGAGACGGAGAACGCCTCACCCACCAGCCGCAGGGAGGGATCGCGCGCGGCCACCACCACCAGCGTCGCGGCATCATGCGCATAGGCATCGCCGCGGCCCTGCATCAGTGCCTGCAGCGCGTCGGAGGCGGTGTTGAGCCGCAGCGCGTTCAGGTTGGGCATGTTCTGCTCGAACCACTGCGCCTGGGTGGAGCCGCGCAGCATGATGACGGTGCGGTTGGCCACATCGTCCAGCCGGCGGATCGGGCTGTCCCGCCGCACCAGCATGTCCGAGCCGCCCCAGCGATAGGGTTCGGAGAAGTCGATGACGCGGGCGCGGTCCGGCGTGACACCCAGCGTGGCGATCAGGAAATCCACCCGGCGGGAGTTGAGCTGCGGGATGCGGTTCTCGGCGGTCACGCAGGAGAGTTCGATCTTGTCGGCGGAACCGAAGGCCCAGACGGCCATCTGGCGGGCCATATCCACCTCGACCCCCGCGAAGCCGCCATCGGGGCCGCGGAAGCCGTAGGGCGGCTGGTCGCAGCGCACGCCCGCGCGCAGAACGCCCGGCGCGCGGATGGATTGCGGCAGGGGCGGCATCTCCTGCGCCACAGCGGGGGTGGCGAGGCCGAGGGCCATCAGGGCGGTACAGAGGGTACGGCGAAGGGTCTTCATGGTCAGCCTCCTTGTTGTCTCAGGATTGTCCGGGGATGCGGCCCAGCCGCTCGGCGATCACCTCGCCGGGGTTGGCCATGAAATCCCCCAGATGGTAGGCGGCCGAGGCGGCGGGCACGAGGGCACGGCGCAGCGGCGCGAAGGGCACGGCGGGGAAGGGGATGTCCGCGAAGAAGGCGCGGCGGTTGGTGCGGCCGAGCATGAGTTGTGCCGCGTGCCAGCCCAGGAAGCTCATCAGCGCCACGCCATTACCGTTGCAGCCGACCGCGTGCAGCACGCCGTCCTGCTCGGCCACATGCGGCAGGCGGTCGGCGGTCATGCCCACATAGCCGCCCCAGGCATGGGTCAGGCGGATCGGCTCCAGCTCCGGGAAGACGCGCAGCATGCGGGCGCGCAGCAGGGGCGCCAGCTGTTCGGGCGTGGTCCGCAGCGCGCGCGGCCGGCAGCCGAACAGCAGCCGCGTGCCGTCGGGCGAGGGCCGCATGTAGCTGAGCTCGTTGCGGCTGTCGGTCACCATGCGCAGCTTCGGGATCATCCGGGCCAGCATGCCGGGGGGCAGGGGCTCGGTGGCGATCTGGAAGCTCATCACCGGGATCACGCGCTTTTCCAGCCAGGGGCTGGCGGCATCCGTGTAGCCATTGGTGGCGTACAGGATGTGGCTGGCCCGCACCTGGCCGCGCTCGGTGTGGGCGATGTGCCCGCCCGGCACGCGCTCCGTCCGTTGCACGCGGGCGTGGCTGTGCAGGGTGGCGCCGGCCCCGCGCGCGGCGCCGCGCAGGGCCTGGTTCAGCTTGGCCGGGTGCACGCCGCCGTAATCCTCGACCACGAAGCCGCCGTGGAAATAGTCGCTGCCCACCTCCTCCCGCTGCTCGGCGCGGGAGAGGATGCGGATGGTGACGCCGGTCTTGCGGTGCAGGGTCTCGGCGTTGCGCTTCAGGGTTTCCAGGTGGCTGGGGGCGAAGGCGCCGAAGAAGCGGCCGACCAGCTGCAGGTCGGCGTCCAGCTTCTCCCGCGCGACCAGGTCCTTCAGGAATTCGAAGGTGGCCTTGCTGTCCTCCAGCGCGGCGGCGGATTTTTCGGCGGGCAGGCCCTTCAGCGCCTCGGTCAGCACCAGTTTCTGGCCGGAGCTGACCATGCCGCCAGAGCGCGAGGAGGCGCCGCCCCCCAGCGGCCCGCCATCCAGCACCGCGACGGAGGCACCGGCGCGCGCGGCCTCCAGCGCCGCCGACAGCCCGGCGAAGCCGCTGCCGATGATCAGCACGTCGATGTTGTCGGGCAGGGGGGCGTCGCGCGAATCCTCGGGCGGCGCCGCTTCCCACCAATAGGGCTCGGCGCGGAAATCCGGGTGGAAGGCGGGGTTGGTCATGGGTGGGTGTCCTGATGCGCCGCAAGCCACGGCGCGCCGCCGCCGGGGGCCGCGCCCGCCGGACGGTAACCGCCCGATGCTGGGTTGCGGATCGCCATGGCGCATTCACACCCGGGTGGGACGGGGGCGTCAAATGCCTTGAGACACTGTTCCCATAACCGGAAGGCATGATCGCCCGGAATTGCGGCAGGCCGCTGCCCGCCGTGCCGCCTGTGCCTACAGCCGCCGTCTGACCTTGACGGTCTCCAGGGGCGGGGGGCGATGCCCGGCCGGCAGGAGATCGTCCTCGGCCGGGGCCGGCATCTTCGTCCCAGTGCCTTCCGGCATCACGAACGACACCGGCGCGCTGTGCAGCCTGTCCGTCCCCAGCAGGAACACCCGCCCGTTGCGGGGTGCCAGCGGCGCCAGGACCGGGCTGCGCACATCCAGCCCCCCCGTCAGCGCCCCGAAGGCCGGCAGCACCACATGCTGCGGCCCGGTCAGGAAGCAGGGGCGCGACACCCGGCCCGCCCGCGTCTCCAGGCTGGCCTTGGGGTGGTAGTGGCCGCTGATCTCCCCTTCCTTATGGCGCAGGATCGGCCCGCCGCCGATGTGGCGGAACCGCATGGGGCCGAGCGCCAGCTCCTCCACCGCCTCTCCGGGCAGGTTTTCCGGGGGCGCGGGGTCGTGGTTGCCCAGCACCCAGGTCACGCGCAGGCCGGCCAGCAGGCCCAGCAGCGTGGCGCGGTCTTCCTCGGCCAGGCGGGAATGGCCCTCGGCGTCGTGGAAACTGTCGCCCAGCAGCACCAGGTGATGGGGGGCGTAGCGGCGCAGGGCGAAGGCCAGCTTTCGCAGCGTCTCCCGCGTGTCATAGGGCGGCAGCATGCGGCCGCGCGCCGCGAAATGGCTGGCTTTCTCCAGATGCAGGTCCGCCACCGCCATCAGCCGCTGGGCGGGCCACAGCAGCACGCCGGTGGGGCACAGCATCAGGCGTTCGTTCACGATATGCAGGGGGGCCGCGATCATCGGCGGCTCCTCCTCGCGGCGCGGGGTTCCCGCGGGCGGGCGGGCAAAGCTTCGTTCACGTCGATCAACGCCTCATGGAAATGTTCGGTGCCGCCGGTGGCTTCCTCCACCAAGGCGGCGGCTTCGGCCAGCAGCGCGTCCTCCGCGCCGCCCGCCACCCATTCGCGGCCGACCTCGATCAGCGCCGGCACCGCGAGGGGCGACACGCAATCCAGCACCCGGTGCCGGATGCGCCCGCGCGCGCGGGCCAGCAGCGCCGCGATGCGCGAGATGTCCGTGAGGCCGGAGGCGGCTTCGGCCCGGGTCGCGCGCAGCAGCACGTGGTCCGGCTCATGCCGGCGCAGCACGTCATAGATCAGGTCGGAATTCACGGTCATCTGCCGGCCGGATTTCTCCAGCCCGGGGTGATGCTTCTCGATCAGCCCCGCGATCATGGCGATGTTGCGGAAAGTGCGGCGCAGCATGGAGCTTTCCGCCATCCATTCCTCCAGATCCTCGCCCAGCATGTCCTCGGCGAACAGCGTGTCCATGTCGGTGGGCTCGAAGGCGCTCCAGGCCGAGAGCACGTAATCGGTGCTGACATAGCCCATGGGGGCATAGCCCAGCCGTTCCATGCGCTTGGTCAGCAGCATGCCCAGCGTCTGGTGCGCCAGCCGCCCCTCGAAGGTATAGGCGACCAGGAACCAGCGGCCCCCGCGCGGGAAGGTCTCGACCAGCAGCCCGTCGGGTTCGGGCAGTTCGCTGCGCAGGCGCTGCATGTCCAGCCATTCCCGCACCGGGTCCGGCAGGGCGTGCCAGCGGGTGGGGTCGTGCAAAATCTCCCGCACCTCGGAGGCAAGGTAGGTCGAGAGCGGCATGCGGCTGCCGCTATAGGCGGGCACGCGCGGCTCGCCCGGGCCGCCGCCGGGGCGGACGACGGCGGTCACCCCCTCCATCGCCTCGAAGCGCAGGACCTGGCCGGCGAACAGGAAATTGTCGCCCGGGCGGAGGCTGGCGACGAACCATTCCTCCACCTCCCCCAGCATGGGCCCGCCGCGCATGCGCAGCTTCACCAGCGGCTGCTCGATGATGGTGCCGAGGTTCATGCGCAACTGCCGCGCCACGGCCGGGCCGCGCACATGCATCCGCCCCTCGGCGTCGCGGAACAGGCGGCGGTAGCGGTCATAGACGCGCAGCGCGTAGCCGCCATCCTCCACGAAGCGCAGCGTGTCGTCGAAATCCCGGCGGC
Source organism: Rhodovarius lipocyclicus (assembly GCF_009900765.1). Classification (GTDB taxonomy): domain Bacteria; phylum Pseudomonadota; class Alphaproteobacteria; order Acetobacterales; family Acetobacteraceae; genus Rhodovarius; species Rhodovarius lipocyclicus. The sequence goes on along the minus strand of NZ_JAAABL010000031.1, from coordinate 40,105 downwards.
TGAGCGCGGCATAGGGGGCGGCGCGCGTCACTTCCGCGAACAGGTCATCGGGCATGAAGGGCCCGTGGCAGGCCATGGCCAGGATATGCTGGGCCAGCACGTCGAGGCCCCCCGGGCGCGGCGGGTCGCCATCCTGCTTGCCGGCGCGCACGGCGCCCAGGGCGGCCACGCACTCGATCACCTCGAACCGGTTGGCGGGCACCAGCGTGGCGCGGGAGGGCTCGTCCATCCGGTGGTTGGCCCGCCCCACCCGCTGCAACAGGCGCGAGACGCCCTTGGGCGCGCCCACCTGGATCACCTGGTCCACATCCCCCCAGTCGATGCCGAGGTCGAGGCTGGAGGTGGCCACCACGGCGCGCAGCTTGCCCGCGGCCATCGCGGCCTCCACCTTGCGGCGCTGCTCCACGGTCAGGGAGCCATGGTGCAGGGCGATCGGCAGCACCGCCTCGTTCAACCGCCAGAGGGCGGCGAAGATCAGCTCCGCCTGGGCGCGGGTGTTGACGAAGACGATGGTGACGCGCGCGGCCTCGATCCGGCGATAGATCTCGGGCGCCGAGGCCAGGCCCATATGCCCGCCCCAGGGCAGATGCCCCTCGGGCAATTGGATATCCAGCTCCGGCAGGGCGCCGCCCTTCACCTCCACCAGCCGGGCATCGGCGGGGATGCCGCTGGGGGCGACATAGGCGCGCAAGGCCGTGGGGTGGGCCACGGTGGCGGACAGCCCCACCCGCCGCGCCCCGGGTGCCAGCGCCGAAAGGCGGGACAGGCACAGCGCCAGCTGGTCGCCCCGCTTGGTGCCGGCCAGGGCATGGATCTCATCGATCACCACGCAGGACAGGCCCGCGAACATCTCCCCGGCGTCGGGCAGGGAGAGCAGCAGGGTCAGGCTTTCGGGCGTGGTCAGCAGGATGTTCGGCGGTGCCTCCCGCTGGCGGGCGCGGCGGTTGGCGGGGGTGTCGCCGGTGCGGGTCTCGATGGAGATGGACAGGCCCATCTCCGTGACCGGGGCGGTCAGGTTGCGGGCGATATCCACCGCCAGCGCCTTCAGCGGCGACACGTAAAGGGTGTGCAGCCCCTCGCGCGGGGCGGCCGCCAGCTCCAGCAGGCTGGGCAGGAAGCCCGCCAGCGTCTTGCCCGCGCCGGTGGGGGCGATCAGCAGGGTGCTTTCCCCGGCCCGCGCGGCGTCCAGCATGGCGATCTGGTGCCGCCGGGGTTGCCAGCCGCGCCGATCGAACCAACCCTGTAAAGGTTCCGGCAATGTTCTCACTGAGCGAGGCTTCTACACCGTGGCGCCCCACCCCGAAAGCTGGCTTCGCGTGACGGAGGCCGGTCTGTTCTGCGAACCGGGCGGGTTCTTCATCGACCCGCACCGGGTGGTGCCGCGCGCCGTCATCACCCATGGCCATTCCGACCACGCCCGCCCGGGCCATCAGGCGGTGCTGGCCACGCCCGAGACCCTGGCCATCATGCGCCTGCGCATGGGCCCGGAGCGCGCGGGGCTGTCCCAGCAGCCGCTGCCCTATCATGAGGCGCTGGAGATCGGCGGCGTGCGCGTGACGCTGCTGCCGGCGGGCCATGTGCTGGGCAGCGCCCAGGTGATGATGGAATGGCAGGGCTGCCGCGCCATCGTCAGCGGCGACTACAAGCGCACCCCCGACCCCACCTGCGCGCCCTTCGAGCCCTGGCCCTGCGACCTGTTCGTGACGGAGGCCACCTTCGCCCTGCCTGTCTTCACCCACCCGAAGCCGGAGCATGAGATGGCGCGCCTGATGCGTTCCGTCGCGATGTTCCCGGAGCGCACGCATGTCATCGGCTGCTATTCGCTGGGCAAGGCGCAACGGCTGATCGCGCTGCTGCGCCGGGCGGGCTGGGACCGGCCCATCCATCTGCATGGCGCGCTGATGCCCATGTGCGCCTTGTATGAGGAGCTGGGCGTGCGCCTGGGCCCGCTGGAGCCCGCCACGGTCAAGGACCGCGCGGCGCTGGCGGCGGGGGCGATGGTGCTGGCGCCGCCCTCGGCCATCGCGGACCGCTGGGCCCGGCGCCTGCATGACCCCATCCCCTGCATGGCCTCGGGCTGGATGCGCATCCGCGCCCGGGCGCGGCAGGGCGGCGTGGAACTGCCGCTCATCATCTCCGACCACGCGGACTGGCCGGAACTGCTGCAGACGGCGCGGGATGTGCAGGCCCCCGAGATCTGGATCACCCATGGGCGGGAGGACGCGCTGGGCCACGCGCTGGGCGCCATGGGCATCCGCGCCCGCGCCCTGCATCTGGTGGGGCTGGAGGAGGAGGGAGATTAAAGGCGGGGCATATGCCGGTTTTTTCGGCGGTGAGGGGCGTTCGGCACCCCGTCAGGTACAACCTTCGATTACAATTTGTGCGACGGGGCGCTGTTCCGCTGGTCGTGGCCCTGCTGTAAGCCCCCGCCCATGGAATTCGTGTTGTGCAACGAACTGCTGCGGGACCTGCCCTTTACCCAACAGGCGGACCAGGCCGCGGCGCTCGGCTATGCCGGGCTGGAGGTGGCGCCCTTCACCCTGGACCCGGACGCGCCGCACCATATCCCCGCGCATGAACGCCGCGCGCTGCGCCGCGCCGCCGAGGACGCGGGCGCGCCCATCCTGGGCCTGCACTGGCTGCTGGCCGCCCCCGCGGGCCTGTCCATCACCAACAGCGACCCGGACCTGCGCGCCCGCACCCTGGGTGTGATGCAGGGGCTGATCTCGCTGGCCGCCGATCTGGGCGCCGAATATCTGGTGCATGGCAGCCCGGGCCAGCGCGTCGTCTCCGCCCCCGGCGATGCCGGGCGTGCGAATGAGGCGATGCACCTGGCCGGCGAATGGGCCCGCGCCGTCGGCGTGACCTATGTGATCGAGCCGCTGGACCCCGGCCAGACCAACTGGATGTCCTCGATCGCGGAGGCGGTGGCCTTCACCGCGCAGGACGGCAACCCGCATCTGGCCACCATGCTGGACGTCGCGGCCGCCGGAAACACCGAGAGCGAATCCGTGCCCGCCCTGCTGCGCCGCTATGTGCCCGGCGGGCAGATCGCGCATGTGCATCTGAACGACCGCAACCGCCGTGGCCCGGGCCAGGGGGAGGACAGTTTCATCCCCATCCTGCGGGCCCTGCGGGAGAGCGGCTATTCCGGCCGCTGCGGCGTGGAGTGCTTCGACTATCTGCCGGATGGCCCCGGGGCGGCCGCCCGGGCCATCGGATACCTTCATGGCTGCCTGGAAGCCATAGCCATGGCCGAGGCCGGAGGCTAAACAGGCGCCCATGCTTCGTCGCACCTCGCCCTCGCTGGTCCCCTCGCGGTTCGCCGCTGCCTTTTCCGCAGGGCTTCGCCCCATGATGCTGGCCGGGCTCTGCCTGGTGGCCGGCAGCCCGGATGCCCTGGCCCAGGGCCGCGCGCCACGGCCGCCCGCGGCCGCCGCCCAGCCTGAAGGCGCGCCCGCGCCCGGCGCCCAGGCGCCACGCGGGAATGTGAACCGCATCGTCGCCGTGGTGAACGGGGATGTCGTGACCCAGGCGGAGGTGACGAGCCGCACCCGCCTGTTCGCGCTGAATGCCGGTTTCGCCGCCTCCGGCGAGATGCTGCAGCGCATGGAGCCGCAGGTGCTGCGCCTGCTGGTGGATGAGAAGCTGCGCATGCAGGAAGTGCAGCGCCGCCAGATCCCGGTGGCGGACACCGATGTGGCCGGCGCCCTGGGCGATATCGAGCAGCGCAACGGCCTGCCGCGCGGCGCGCTGACGCAGCAGCTGCGCCAGGCCGGCGTGCAGCCGCGCAGCCTGTTCGACCAGATCCGCGTGCAGATCGGCTGGGGCCGGCTGATGCGCGTGCTGCTGGGCAGCCAGTTCGAGGTGGGCGAGGCCGAGGTGCAGGAGCTGATCGCGGCCAACCGTGCCCGGCAGAACCAGGCCGAATACCTGCTGGGCGAAATCTTCATCCCCGTGGACAACCCCGCCCAGGAGGGCGAGGTGACGACCTTCGTGAACGATGTGGTGACGCAGCTGCGCCGCGGCCTGCCCTTCCCGGTGGCCGCCACCCAGTTCAGCCAGGCCCAGACCGCCGTGCAGGGCGGCGACATGGGCTGGGTGGGGCTGAACCGGCTGGATCCGGAGGTGGCGGCCATCGTGCCCCGCATGCCCCCCGGCGCCATCACCAACCCCATCCGCGTGCCGGGTGGCTTCCAGATCATCGCCATGCGCCAGCGGCGTGAGGGCGGGCCGGCCGGTGCCTCCACCCAGCTGACCCTGCGGCAGGTGAATTTCGCCTTCCCCGGCCGGCTGGACCCGAACAACCCCACCGACGCCCAGCGCGCCGTGGTGGAACGCGCCATGCGCATCAGCCAGTCCGTCCGCAGCTGCGAGGCGTTCGAGCAGCAGGCGCGCGGCTCCGGCTCCGACCGGCCGGCGGACCCGGGGCCGGTGACGCTGGAGGCGGTGAACCCGCCCCAGCTGCGCAGCCTGCTGGCCAGCCTGCCGCTCGGCCGCACCTCCCAGCCGCTGATCTCGCCCGATGGCGTCACGCTGATCATGGTGTGCTCGCGTGAGCGCCGGGCGCCCGAGGGTATCAGCGCCGACGCGGCGCGTGAGCAGATCCGCCGCGAGCGGATCGAGACCCTGTCCCGCCAGTTGCAGCGGGAGCTGCGGCGCCGAGCCGTGATCGACAACCGCGCCTGACCGGGGCGCGCGGCATGGCGGACAGCCTGCGCGATGTGGTGGCCCGGCACGGGCTGGCGCCGCGCAAATCGCTCGGCCAGCATTTCCTGCTGGATGAAGGGGTGTGCGGGCGCATCGCCGCCCTGGCCGGGGATCTGACCGGCAAGCATGTGCTGGAGGTGGGCCCGGGCCCCGGTGGCCTGACCCGCGCCCTGCTGGCCCGCCCCCTGGCCAGCCTGCTGGCCTGCGAGCTGGACGACCGCGCCATCGCGGCGCTGGCCGAGATCGGCGACCCGCGCCTGACCGTGCTGCACCAGGATGCGCTGAAGCTGGATGCCGTGGCGGCCCTGCCGGCCCCGCGCCAGATCGTGGCGAACCTGCCCTATAATGTCGGCACGCCGCTGCTGATCGCTTGGCTGCGTCACGCCGCGGCCTTCGACCGCATGACGCTGATGTTCCAGCTGGAAGTGGCCGAGCGCATCTGCGCCGCCCCGGACACGGAACATTACGGCCGGCTGGCGGTGCTGAGCCAATGGACTTGCGAGTGCCGGGTGCTGATGCGCCTGCCGCCCGGGGCTTTCACGCCCCCGCCGCGCGTCTATTCCGCCGTGGTGGACCTGGTGCCGCGCGCGGCGCAGCCCGAGCCCGCCCTGCTGGCCGCCATGGAGCGGCTGACCGCCGCCGCCTTCGGCCAGCGGCGCAAGATGCTGCGCGGCAGCCTGAAGTCGCTGGGCGATGCGGAGGGGCTGCTGGGCGGCTGCGGCATCGCCAGCGACCGCCGCGCCGAGACGCTGAGCATCGCGGAATTCGACGCGCTGGCGCGCGCGCTTTTACGGAGAGACGCATGAGCCTGGTGGACAGCATCGCCCAGCATCTGCCGGAATACACCGCCTGGCGCCGCGACCTGCACGCCCACCCGGAGGTGGGTTTCGAGGAGCACCGCACCGCCGCCCTGGTGGCCGAGCGCCTGACCGCCATGGGCATCGAGGTGCACACCGGCATCGGCGGCACCGGCGTGGTGGGCGTGATCCGCGGCAAGGCCACCGGCAACACGCCCCGCACCGTGGGCCTGCGCGCCGACATGGACGCCCTGCCGCTGACCGAGGCCAACAGCTTCGCCCATGCCAGCCAGAACCCGGGCCGCATGCATGGCTGCGGCCATGACGGCCACACCACCATGCTGCTGGCCGCCGCCCGCCACATGGCGGAAAACCGGGATTTCGAGGGCACCGTCCACCTGTATTTCCAGCCCGCCGAGGAGCTGGGCGCCGGCGCCCCGGCGATGCAGAAGGATGGGCTGCTGCAGCGCTTTCCGGCCGATGCCGTCTATGCCCTGCACAACCGCCCCGGCATGCCGGTGGGCCATTACGGCATCCGCCCCGGCCCGATGCTGGCGGGCGTGACCTTCTGGGACATCCATGTGCAGGGCAAGGGCGGCCATGCCGCCCGCCCCGAAGTGACGCATGACCCTGTGGTGTGCGGCGCCGCCCTGATCTCCGCGTTGCAGAGCGTGGTGGCGCGCAATGTCTCCCCCCACGCGCAGGCGGTGCTGAGCGTGACGGGCATGGAAACCGGCCGGGCCTACAACGTGATCCCGGACGGGGTGCGGCTGTTCGGCACGGTGCGCACCTTCGCGCCCGAGGTGACGGAGCTGGTGCGGGAGCGGATGGAGCGCCTGGCCGAATCGGTGGCCAGCGGCTTCGGCTGCCGCGCCGCTCTGGATTTCCGGGTGCTGACGCCGCCGCTGATCAACAGCGCCGAACACGCCACGCGCTTCGCCGATGCCGTGGCCGGGCTGGTGGGCGAGGCCAAGGTGGAGCGGAACATGCCCGCCAGCATGGGCGGCGAGGATTTCGCGTATTTCCTGCAGGAAGTGCCCGGTGCCTTCATCAATGTGGGCAATGGCGAGCAGGGGGCGGACCTGCACCACCCGCGCTATGACTTCAATGACGAGGCCATCCCCTATGGGGCGGCGGCGCTGGTCGCGGTGGTGCGGCAGGAATTGGGGTGAAGGCGCGGGGCGGCGCCTTCCTCAGCCGGCCCGGAAAAATCCCGACTTCCCCGTTCAACAATTTCCCCGCATGCCCATACTAGGCGCATGACCACCATCCTCTGGTTCCGCCAGGACCTTCGCCTGGCGGACAATCCGGCTTTGCACGCGGCGCTTCAGGCCGGCCCGGTGCTGCCTGTCTATGTGCTGGACGACGCGGCGGCCGGCGCCTGGGCGCATGGCGGGGCGCAGCGCTGGTGGCTGCATTATTCGCTGGCCGCCCTGGGGGCCGACCTCGCCGCGCGGGGCGCGCCGCTGCTGCTGTTGCGAGGCAGCGCGCTGGAATTGCTGCCCCGCCTGGCCGAGGCCGTCCAGGCCGATGCCATCCATGCCGGGCGGCTGTACGAACCCTGGGCCCGCAAGCGGGATGAGGCCTTGCACCTCGCCCTGGCCGGGGCGGGGCGCCGGCTGGTGCCGCACACCTCCTCCCTGCTGCATGAACCGCACCGGCTGCGCACCGGGCAGGACAAGCCCTATTCGGTCTACACGCCTTTCTCGCGCGCCGTCTTCGCGCTGGGGGAGCCCGCGCCGCCGATCCCCGCGCCGGAGCGCATCCCCGCCGCCCCCGCCCAGCCCGGCCTGGCGCTGGAGGCGCTGGGCCTGCTGCCGCGCCTGGATTGGTGGAAGGAATTCCCCCGCCACTGGCAGCCCGGCGAGGCCGGCGCCGCCCGGCGCCTGGCCGATTTCGGCGCGGAGGCCCTGCGCGCCTATCCAGACCGTCGCAACATCCCCGGCGAGGCCAGCACCTCCGGCCTCTCGCCGCATCTGCGCTTCGGGGAGGTCTCGCCCCGGCAGGTGTGGCACGCGGCGCGCGCGATGGGCGCCACCGGTGAGCACACCTTCCTGAAGGAGGTGCTGTGGCGGGAGTTCTCCTATCACCTGCTGTGGCACCGGCCGGAGATGCCGGAAGCGCCCCTTCAGCCCCGATTCGCGGAATTCCCCTGGCAGCCGGAGCCCCGCCTGCTGGCGGCCTGGCAGCAGGGCCGCACCGGCTACCCGATCGTGGATGCGGGCATGCGGCAGCTGTGGCGCACGGGCTGGATGCACAACCGGGTGCGCATGGTGGTCGCCAGCTTCCTGGTGAAGCACCTGCTGCAACCCTGGCAGGCCGGCGAGGCCTGGTTCTGGGACACGCTGGTGGATGGGGATCTCGCGGCCAACGCGGCCTCCTGGCAATGGGTGGCGGGGTGCGGGGCGGATGCGGCCCCCTATTTCCGCGTGTTCAACCCGGTGCTGCAGGGCGAGAAGTTCGACCCCGCCGGCGCCTATGTGCGGCGCTGGGTGCCGGAGGTCTCGGCCCTGCCGGATGCGGTGATCCACAAGCCCTGGACGGCCCCGCGCCCCCCCGGCGGCTACCCCGCCCCCATCGTGGAACATGGCAGGGGGCGGGAGCGGGCGCTTGCCGCCTATGCCGCCCTGCGGGAAGAAGGGACCAGGGTGGTCTGAAAACGGGCTGAGTGGCGTGGACGACGGTGAGGCATGGCTGGATCCCTTGAAGCTGCGGCAGCGCGGCTTCAACGGCCTGCGCGTGGTGGGGGATGTGCACGGCGATGCCCGCGGCTTCGAAGCCGCGGCGGCGGGCGCCGAGGCGCAGGGCCTGTTCCTGCTGCAGCTGGGCGACCTGACCGATGGCGGGCATGACAGCCCGGCCGTGCTGCGCCGCATCTTCGGCCTGATGGATGCCGGGCGCGGCCTGTTCCTGCTGGGCAACCATGAGCACAAGCTGCGCCGCGCCCTGTTGGGCGCCCGGCTGCGCGGCATGAATGAGGGGCTGGAGCGGACACTCGCCGAACTGGCCGAGGCCCCGGATGGCGAGGCCCTGCGCACCCGCCTGATCACCGAGATCGCCCACGCGCCGGTCTGGCTGCGGCGGGGCAACGCCATTTTCGCCCATGCGGCCTTCCACCCCGCCATGCTGCACCACGCCCCCCCGCCCGAGGCCGGGGCACGCCGCGTGGAACCCCCCGTCACGCGCGCCATCTATGGCCAGGTGGTGGCCGGGCCCAAGCGCGATGGCTATCCGGAGCGGCTGCTGCATTGGGTGGAGACCATCCCGCCGGGCATCACTGTCTATGTCGGGCATGACACGCGCAGCACCGATGGCCGGCCCTGGCACATCCGCGCCCGCAGCGGCGGGGAGGCGATCTTCCTGGACACCGGGGCGGGGAAGGGGGGGCACCTGTCCTGGCTGGACCTGCCGCTGTGAGGACCCTTTGAGGGGGCGGCCATCGGGGCTATAGGGTGAGGCCTCGAAAGGATTTCCGCATGAGCCTGGTGAAGCCCGCTGCCCGCATCTTCAGCCCCTCGCGCAACGCGATGCAGTCCGGCCCCGGCAAGGCCGGCAGCTGGGTGCTGGAATTCGCCCCCGATGTACGCCCCACCGTGGACCGCCTGATGGGCTGGACCGGCGGGCTGTCGACCGAGCGCCAGGTGCGGTTGACCTTCCCCAGCCGTGAGGCGGCGGAGGCTTACGCCAAGTCCGAGGGGCTGCACTATGTGCTGGAAGTGCCGCCCGCGCCCAAGCCGATCAAGCCCAAGAGCTATTCGGACAATTTCCGCAACAACCGGCTGGAAAACTGGACGCACTGAGCGCGAATTTGCGCCCTTAGCTCAGTTGGATAGAGCAGGAGCCTTCTAAGCTTCAGGCCGCTGGTTCGAATCCAGCAGGGCGCGCCACTTCCTTCTTTCCTCGTGGGCCTTGCCTTTCTGTACCGATCGGTAAAAATAAACCGATTGGTACAAAAAGGCCGCCCCATGTCCCGCCCCCCATTCCCGCCCTTCACCGAAGCCACCGCGCGCCAGAAGATCCGCGCCGCGGAGGATGGCTGGAACAGCCGCGATCCCGCCCGGGTCTCCCTGGCCTATACCCCTGCCAGCCGCTGGCGGAACCGCGACACCTTCCTGCAAGGGCGGGAGGCGATCGTGGATTTCCTCACCCGGAAATGGGCGGCCGAGCAAGAATACCGCCTGATCAAGGAGCTGTGGGCCTTCACCGGGGACCGCATCGCGGTGCGCTTCGCCTATGAATGGCACGACGCCGCCGGGCAGTGGTTCCGCTCCTACGGCAACGAGAACTGGCGGTTCGACGCCGAGGGCCTGATGGAGGAACGCCATGCCTCCATCAACGACCTGCCCATCCGGGCCGACCAGCGGCTGTTCCACTGGGACCGCGCCGCCCCCCGCCCGGCCGGTCATCCCGGCCTGACGGAGCTGGGCCTGTAGGGCCTGTGGACAATGGGCTTGCGGGCGCGTCCGGCGGTGCTTTTCCGCGCCGGCGGCGTCAGAACCCTCGCCAATGCCCCGGCATTGGCTTCGGCCTCTTCCTGGCCAGCACGAAAAATCCCGCGCCAGCCCCATCCCGAAACCCATTGTCCAAAGGCCCCAGCCCATGGCCCGCGACCGCGCCGCCGCCATTCCCCTGATCGCCGAGGTGTTCCGCGAGCATGGCTATGAGGGGGCCTCCCTCAGCCTGATCGCGGCGGCCACGGGGCTGGGCAAGGGCAGCCTGTACAACTTCTTCCCCGGCGGGAAGGAGGAGATGGCGGCCGCCGTGCTGGCCGGGATCGAGGCCTGGTTCGAAACCCGCCTCTACCGGCCCTTGCGTGAGGCCCCGCCCGCCGAGGCCATCGCCACCATGCTGCGGGAGACGGATGCCTATTTCCGCTCCGGCGGGCGGGTGTGCCTGGTGGGAATGCTGGCGCTGGACGCCACGCGCGACCGGCTGGCCGCGCCGATCCGGCGCTATTTCCTGGACTGGGTGGAGGCCCTGGCCGGGGCGCTGCGCCGGCTTGGCCATGCCGATGCCGGGGCGCGCGCCGAACAGGCGGTGCTGGCCATCCAGGGGGCGCTCGTCCTCTCTCGCGCGCTGGGGGATGAGGCGGTGTTCCGCCGTGCCCTGGAACGGGTCGGGGCGGAGCTGGCGATGCCGGCTAACCCTGGCCCGGCCCGAACACCGGCAGCCTGACCTCCAGCCGCGCGCCCCCTTGCGGGCTGTCAGCGATGGCGATGCGGCCGCCATGCGCCTCCACCAGCCCGCGTGCGATCGCCAGCCCCAGCCCCGCGCCCCCGGTGCGCCGATTGCGGGAGGCATCGAGCCGGGTGAAGGGTTCCAGCATCGCCAGCCGCTGGGCGGGCGGGATGCCGGGCCCCTCGTCATCCACCCGCAGCACCGCCTCCCCGCCTTCCTCGGCCAGGCTCAGATGCGCGGCATGGCCATAGGCGATGGCATTGCCCGCCAGGTTGGTGATCACCCGCCGCAGCGCCAGCGGGTCCCCCAGCACGGTCAGCCATTCCGGCGTGTCCAGCCGCAGGCAGACGCGGGCGCCCTGGGCCCTGCGGTCATCGGCCTCGGCGCGCAGCAGGGCGGGCAGTTCCACCATCTCCTGCGCCAGTTCGCCCGCGCCCGCGCGGCTGGCCAGCAGCGCGTCGTCCAGCAGGCGGATCATGTCCTGGATATCGGCCTCGGCGCGCTGGCGCTCCGCGGCGTCGGGCAGGCTGTCGATGCGCAGCCGCAGGCGGGTGGCGAAGCTGCGCACGTCATGCGCGATGCCGCCCAACAGCGCCATGCGCGCCTGCAACAGCCCCGAGAGCCGTTCCTGCATGCGCCCGAAGGCACCGACCACGGCGCGGATCTCGGGCGCGTTGCGGCGGGTGTCGGGCAGGGGGATGGGCGGGCCGGACAGGTCCAGCCGGTCCACCGCGGCGGCCAGCCGGGCCAGGGGGCGGGTTTCGCGCTGCATCACCACCAGCGCCGCCAGCGCCACCACCGTACCGAACAGCCCCGCGCCGAACCCCACCGGCATGCCCAGCGCCGTGATCGGCACCCGGGTCCGCGCGTCCACCACCAGGGTTCCGCCCTGGCGCAACCCCACCCGCAATTGCAGGGCATTGCGCGGGTTGCTGGTCAGGCGCGGAAACCAGCGCCCCGGCGGCAGCGCCGGCCGTGCCAGCATGAAGGGCCGCCCGCCCAGCGCCGCCGCGTAGCCGTCGCGCAGCCTGGGGTCGTCCAGCGGCTCCGCCGCCTCGGCCGCCTCGGCGATGCGCGGGGCGAGGCTCTCCGTGGTCATGGCCATCAGCAGGGCCGGGCGCAGCCGCGGCGGCATCTCCTCCACCAGCTCGACCAGGGCGGCCAGGCGGTCGGGCGTGGGGCGCATGCCCTCGCGCTCCGCCAGGCTGGTGCGGAAATAGACGCCGATCAGCGTGATCCACACCACCGACAGCGCCATCGCCACGATCAGCCCGATGCGCATGGCCAGCGTCAGCCGGGTCATCCCGTCACCTGCCGCACATGGGCGGTGAGCAGATACCCGCCGTTCCGCACGGTGGAGATCAGCCCCGATCCCGGGCTCGCCCCTTCCAGCTTGCGCCGGAGGCGGGAGATCAGCATGTCCACCGTGCGGTCGAAGGGGCCGGCGGCACGGCCATGGGTCCAGTCCAGGATCTGGTCGCGCGTCAGCACCCGGCGCGGGTGGCGGGCGAAGCAGGCCAGCAGGTCGAACTCGGCGGTGGTCAGCGCCACGGCGTCTCCCCCCGTCACTTCCAGCGCGCGGGCGTCCAGGTCGATCACGAAGCGGTCGAAGGCGAAGCGGCGGCTGGGCTGCGCCACCCGTCCCGCCACCCGCCCTTGGGCGCGGCGCAGCAGGGCGCGGATGCGCGCCAGCAATTCCCGTGGGCCGAAGGGCTTGGTCAGGTAGTCGTCGGCCCCGATCTCGAGGCCCACCACGCGGTCGATCTCGTCGCTCTTGGCCGAGAGTATGAGGATGGGCACATCCTCGCTTTCCCGCAGGCGGCGGCAGATGGCCAGCCCGTCCTCGCCGGGCAGCATCAGGTCCAGGATGATCAGGTCCGGGCGAATGCGGGCCAGCAGCGCGTCCATCGCGGGGCCGCTCTCGGCCACCTCCGTCACGAAGCCCTCGCGGCGCAGGAAACCGGCGGCGAGGCGGCTGATCTCCGGGTCGTCCTCCACCATCAGCAGGGTGGGCGCGGGTGTGTCCATGGCCCGAGGTTCAGGGCAGCCCCCGGGCTTGGCAAGGCGGAAAACGGGTTTTTGACAAGCTGTTACGCGGCGTTGACGCATGGATGGAAAACGATGCGCGCCGTTGATACGCCCGCCATGGCGGCGATGCAGGATGCCCCCAGGCCGCGCCATTCCGGCGGCGGCACCATTGTCGGGATGCCCTGATGCGCAAGACGATCGCCCTTTCCGTGCTGGCCCTGGCCCTGAGCCTGGGTGCCGCCGCCGATGCCCAGGCCTGGAGCCGCCGTGCCTCCAGCACCGGGCCCGCCGGCACCTCCACCGTCGATGCCTCCGGCAGCTGCTCGGGCGGCAGCTGCAGCCGCGCCATCACCCGCACCGGCCCCGCCGGCAACAGCGTGAACCGCACGGGCAGCGCCAGCTGCGCCAATGGCAGCTGCACCGGCACCAGCACCACCACGGGCCCGGGCGGGCAGACGCGCACCCGCACCGGCAGCGTGACCCGCTGAGGCAGGCAGCCCATGGCCGACGCCGCGCAACTGCTCTCCCCCGCCATGCGGCTGGGCGTGCCCGCGGCGGCCCTGGGTTTCATGGCGCTGGAATACGCGGCCGCCCGCCTGCTGCGCCATGACAGCCACGACTGGCGGGAAAGCGCCGCCTCCCTGGGGGTGGCGGCGGGGCAGAACCTGCTGCGGGCCGCCCAGGCGGGGCTGCTGGCCCTGCCGCTGGAAATCGCCTGGCGGCACCGCCTGTTCGACATTCCGGGCGGCGGCTGGCTCAGCTGGCTCGGCGTGTTCCTGGGGGTGGAGCTGCTCTATTACTGGCAGCATCGGGCCTCTCACCGCATCCGCTGGTTCTGGGCCACGCATTCCGTGCACCATTCCAGCACGCGGATGAACCTGACCGCCGCCATCCGTCTGGGCTGGACCGGCGGCTTCTCGGGCCATGGGCTGTTCATGCTGCCCCTGGCCCTGCTGGGCTTCCATCCGCTGATGATCCTGGCCGCGCTGGGGCTGAACCTGCTCTATCAGTTCTTCATCCATACGGAGCTGGCGCCGCGCCTGGGCCCGCTGGAATGGGTGCTGAACACGCCCGCCCACCATCGCGTGCACCATGCCAGCAACCCGGCCTGCCTGGACCGCAATTTCGGCGGGGTGCTGATCGTCTTCGACCGGCTGTTCGGCACCTTCGCCGAGGCCCCGCGCGGCGAGGCGCTGCATTATGGCCTCGCCGGCCGGCCGGCCAGCCTGAACCCGCTGCGCATCGCGCTGGGGGAATGGCTGGCGATGGGGCGGGATGCCTGGCGCGCGCGGGGCTGGCGCGCCCGCTGGCGGGCCCTGTTCGGCACGCCCTGACGCGGTCATCGCTTCCGGTCCGGGCGATACGCCTTATGCTGGCGGCATATTCCCGCCAGGATGGAAAGCCGCCCATGGAGCGCCTCGACTGTGACCGCATGTTCGTCGCGGTGCTGGACCTCGGCAGTTTCGCCGCCGCGGCGGCCCGGCTGGGCACCAGCGGCGGCCAGGCCTCCAAGCTGGTCTCCAGGCTGGAGGCCGATCTGGGCGTGCAGCTCATCAAGCGCACCACCCGCGCCCTGTCCCCCACCGAACTGGGCCAGGCCTATTACGCCCGCATCAAGCCCCTGCTGGAGGAGTTCGACGCGCTGGAGGCCTCGGTGCGCCATGCCTCCGGCGCGCCGAGCGGGCGGCTGCGGCTGACCGCGCCGCTGTCCTTCGGCACCACCCAGCTGGCACCGGTGCTGCTGGATTTCGCCCGCGCCTTCCCGGGTATCCAGCTGGACGTGAATTTCTCCGACCGCGTGGTGAACCTGGTGGATGAGGGGTTCGACGCCGCCATCCGCATCGGCGCGCCCACCGACAGCAGCCTGATGGCGCGCCGGCTGTGCCCGGTGCGCATCGTGCTGGCCGCCGCCCCCGCCTATCTGGCGGCGCGCGGCGAGCCCGCCACCCCGGCCGATCTGGCGGGGCATGACTGCGTTATCGACACCAATTTCCACGACCCCGCCAACTGGCGCCTGCGGCAGGGCGGGCAGGCGGTGGTCATCCCCGTGCAGGGGCGGCTGCATTTCTCCAACGCCGAGGCCTGCATGGCCGCGGCGGTGGCGGGGTTCGGCATCACCCGGGTGCCCAGTTTCATCGCGGGCGAGGCCTTCCGCGCCGGCACGCTGCGCCCGGTGCTGCCGGGGGCGGAGGACACGCCGATCGCCCTGTATGCGCTGTATCCGCCCGGCCGGCACCTGGCGGGCAAGCTGCGGGCGTTGGTGGATTTCCTGGCCAGCTGCTTCCGGGGCGAGCCGGCATGGGACCGGGGCTGGTAGATTATTCCTTCCAATACGGAAGGGAATATCGCTGAAATTCATTGATAATAATCAAATCGGAACCGCGTATCTTCTCCCCAGGCACCACCACCTCCGCCGAAAGAGAGTTCCCATGATCGACACCCGCACCGCCCCCTATGCCGCCCTTCTGCTGCGCCTCAGCCTGGGCATCCTGTTCCTGGCCCATGCCGGGCTGAAGATCTTCGTCTTCACCCCCGCCGGCACCGCCGGCTTCTTCGGCAGCCTCGGCCTGCCGGGCTGGCTGGCCTATGTCACCATCGCCTGGGAAGTGCTGGGCGCCGTGGCGCTGATCCTGGGCATCTATGCCCGCGCCGTGGCCATCGCATTGATCCCCGTCCTGCTCGGCGCCATCTTCACTGTTCACGGCAAGGCCGGCTTCTTCTTCAGCAATGCCAATGGCGGCTGGGAATTCCCCGCCTTCTGGATCGTGGGCCTGATCGCCCTGGCCCTGGTCGGTGACGGCGCCCGCGCCCTGCGCCCCACCTTCGGCAAGTAACCGCGCCCACCACGCCTATCCGGTCGAGGAGACCCATCATGACCACGAAAACCCTCGCCATCAGCCAGGTCACGCTCACCGTGCATGACCTCGACCGGATGAGCGATTTCTACCAGCGCGTCATCGGCCTGCACCTGCTGCACGCCGATGCCGCCTCCGCCAACCTGGGTGTGGAAGGCCGCACCCTGCTGGAACTGCGCAAGGACACCGCCGCCCGCCGCCGCTCCAACCGCGAGGCGGGGCTGTTCCACACCGCCTTCCTGCTGCCCTCCCGCGCCGATCTCGGCCGCTGGCTGGGGCATGGGGCGCGGGTGCGCGCGCCGCTGGTCGGTGCCTCCGACCATCTGGTGAGCGAGGCGCTCTACCTCTCGGACCCCGAGGGCAACGGCATCGAGATCTATTCCGACCGCCCGGCCGAAAGCTGGACCTGGCATAACGGCCAGGTAACGATGAGCACCGAGGCGCTGGACCTGGAAAACCTGATGGCCGCGGGGCAAGGCGGGGAATGGAAGGGCTTCCCGGCCGGTTCCACCATCGGCCATGTGCACCTGCAGGTGGGCGCCATCGCCCCGGCCGAGGCCTTCTATGCCGGCACGCTGGGGCTCGGCATCACCTGCCGGTATCCGGGCGGCACCTTCTACGCGGTGGACGGCTATCACCACCACATCGCCACCAATATCTGGAACAGCCGCGGCGCCCCGGTGCGGGAGATGCCCTCGACCGGCCTCACGGAACTGCGCCTGGCGCTCTCGCCCGAGCGGCTGGCGGCCACCCTCGCCAAGCTGCCGCAAGCGCCGCTGACCGACCCCTGGGGCACGCCGATCGCCCTGGTGCCGGCCCTGGTGGCCGCGTAACCCATGCTGGTCGATGGCCGCTGGGCGGCCGACTGGCAGCCGGTGCAGGCGACCGATGCGCTGAGCGAGCGCATTTATCCCAGCCTGAACAACGGCGTGTACCGCGCGGGCTTCGCCACCACCCAGCCCGCCTATGAGGCCGCCTTCCGCGACGTCTTCGCCAACTGGCCGAACTGGAGGCGCGGCTGGCCCAAGGCGGCCCCTTCCTACTGGGCGAGACCCTGACCGAGAGCGACATCCGCCTGTTCGTCACGCTGGTGCGCTTCGACGCCGCCTATCACGGGCTGTCCAAATGCAATCTGCGCGGGGTGTCAGATCGCCGGAAGCATAGGGGCTGTCATCGGTTGCGAGAGGCTGCGCAGATGATGGAGCGCGTCCTGCAGGATGTGGCCTGCCAACCTCGCTTCCATTTCATTGGCCTTGTCCAAGATCGCGGCCACATATTCGACCATTCTGATGCAGCGCTGCATGCCTGAAAGGGCATCCTGCGGATTGTCAGCGGCCGGCGTCGTCTGCATGCATAAATGATCTAATTCTAAGCTGTTGAAATTGTACATTATTCACCCCTGAGCTTTGCAACCATAAGTAGAACTTCCCAAACGAATCACATCTCTGTGATGCGTAGAAGGGTATTCCGCGAAATTTCGCAAAAGGGGCGGTAATCATGCTTCTGCATGCATTCGGATGTTCAAAAAACTTGAGTTGTGTATCAAAAACCGTGCTGGGTGATTCCCGCCGACTCAAAACGGCGCCAAGTGAGAACGCGCCCATAGCGGAACGATAGGCGGATCATTTGTCGTTTTGATTTCGAAATTAATAACGCCCGGGGGCCGCGATGGCGCCGCCTGTTTCCGACGATGTCGTGGTGCTGCGCCACGGGCGGATCGCGCCCGGCCGCGCGGGCAGGCCCGTGCCCTGGTGGAGCCTGACCAAGACCGTCCTGACCGCCGCCGTGCTGGCGCTGGCGCGCGATGGGCTGGTCGATCTGGACGCCCCGCTGCCCGGGCCCGGCGCCACCCCGCGCGCGCTGCTGCTGCATCGCGCCGGCCTGCCGGATTACGGCTGGCTGGCGGAATACCATGCGGCGGTGGCGGCCGGCGGCCCCGCCTGGCCGCCCGAGGCCATGCTGGCCCGCGCCGCCCGCCTTTCCCCGCCCGCGCCCGGCTTTTCCTATTCCAACATCGGCTACCTGCATCTGCGCCGGCTGGTCGAGGCACGGACGGGCCTGCCGCTCGGCCCCGCGCTGTCCGCCCTGGTGCTGCGCCCGCTGGGGCTTTCGGCCACGGCGCTGGCGGCCGCCCCCGGCGTGCCGGGCCATCCCGCCTATGATCCCGGCTGGGTCTATCATGGGTTGCTGGTGGGGCCGGTCGAGGAGATGGCCCTGTTCCTGCACCGTCTGTTCACCGGCCCGCTGCTGCCGCCCGCCCTGCTGGCGGAGATGCGCGCGGCCCTGCCGGTGGGCAGGCCGCTGCCGGGCCGGCCCTGGCTGGCGCCGGCCTATGGGCTGGGGCTGATGGCGGGGGAGGTCGCGCCCGGCATCCGCATGGAAGGCCACACCGGCGGCGGGCCGGGCAGCGCCATCATCGCCTATCGCCGGCCCGATACCGGCGATTGCGTCGCGGGTTTCGCCGAGGGCGCGGAGGGCGACCGGCTGGAGCGGGAGGCGGCGCGCCTGCTGCTGGGCTGATTGTTGCGTGCGCCGCACAAATCTCTTGCGGCGCCCGGGCATACCCCCCGCGCCGCCCGCGCCCATCTCCCGGTCTTCCAGACCGGACACCCCGCATGCCCCATCTGCTCCGCATTGACGCCAGCGCCCGCCTTTCGGGCTCCGTCTCCCGCGATCTCGGCGATGTCTTCGCCGCCGCCTGGACCGCCCGGCCGGGCCATGCCCTCAGCCGGCGCGACCTGGCGCGGGCGCCGGTGCCCCATATCGATCAGCCCACCATCGCGGGCTTCTTCTCCCCCGCCGAGGCGCGGACCCCCGAACTGCGCGCCGCCACCGCGCTGTCGGATGCGCTGATCGCGGAGGTGCAGGCCGCCGACGCGCTGCTCATCACCACCGCCATGTACAATTTCGGGGTGCCCTCGGCGCTGAAGGCCTGGATCGACCATGTGGTGCGCATCCACCGCACCGTGGCCTTCGACGGGCGGGATTTCGCCGGCATCGCGCATCCGCGCCGCGCCATCGTCGTCGCGGCCTATGGCGCCGGCGGCTATGAGGCGGGCGCGCGCTTCGCGGCGGCGGATTTCGTCACCCCCTATTTGCGCCATGTGCTGGGTTTCATCGGCATCCCCTCGGTCGAGGCGGTGGTGATCCAGGCCACCAACGCGGACCCTGCGGGGCTGGACGGCGCGCTGGCGGCGGCGCGGGTGCGGTTGCGCGAATTGGCGATGGGCTGAATCCCCCGCCCCCGCCGATTGACGGAACGCCCCGCCGCTGCGAATCACAGCGGCGGAGACCAAGACATGACCCTGCAAGCCACCATCGAAGCCCTTTGGGAACGCCGCGACACCATCAATTCCGGCACGCAAGGCGAAGCGCGCGAGGCCGTCGAGGCCGCGCTGGAAATGCTTGACCGCGGCCAGGCCCGCGTGGCCGAGCCCACCGCGAGCGGCTGGGTGGTGAACCAGTGGCTGAAACAGGCCGTCCTGCTCAGCTTCCGCCTGACCGACAGCGCGCCGATGGACACGGGCGTGGGCGCCTATGACAAGGTGCCGCTGAAGTGGGAAGGCTGGGGCGAGAACCGGTGGAAGGAAGCGGGTTTCCGCGCCGTGCCGGGGGCCGTCGCCCGCCGCTCCGCCTTCATCGCGCCGAATGTGGTGCTGATGCCCTCCTTCGTGAACCTGGGCGCCTATGTCGGCGCCAACACCATGGTCGATACCTGGGCCACCGTCGGTTCCTGCGCGCAGATCGGCAAGAACGTGCACCTTTCGGGCGGCGTGGGCATCGGCGGCGTGCTGGAGCCGCTGCAGGCCAACCCGGTCGTCATCGAGGATGACTGCTTCATCGGCGCGCGCTCCGAGGTGGTGGAAGGCGTGATCGTCGAGAAGGGCTCCGTGCTGTCGATGGGCGTGTTCCTGTCGGCCACGACCAAGATCATCGACCGCAACACGGGCGAGATCTTCATTGGCCGCGTGCCGTCCTATTCCGTCGTGGTGCCGGGCAACATGCCGGGCAAGCCGCTGCCGGACGGCACGCCGGGCCCCAGCCTGTACTGCGCCGTGA
This sequence comes from Rhodovarius lipocyclicus, assembly GCF_009900765.1. Taxonomy (GTDB): domain Bacteria; phylum Pseudomonadota; class Alphaproteobacteria; order Acetobacterales; family Acetobacteraceae; genus Rhodovarius; species Rhodovarius lipocyclicus. The sequence continues at coordinate 20,478 of NZ_JAAABL010000031.1, read as the reverse complement.
TCGTGAAGCGCGTGGACGCCCAGACCCGCAGCAAGACCAGCATCAACGACCTGCTGCGTGACTGACCCGGTGTCGGCGGCGAAATCAGAAGGGGCGGCGGCGGCGCGCGACGCGCTGGCCCTCGCCCAGGCGCTGATCCGCCGCCGCAGCGTCACCCCCGCCGATGACGGCGCGCTGGATGTGGTCCAGGGCGCCCTCGAATCGCTGGGCTTCACCTGCTGGCGCCTGCCCTTCGCCGAGGTGGACAATCTGTTCGCCCGGCGCGGCACCGCCAGCCCGCATTTCTGCTTCGCCGGCCACACCGACGTGGTGCCCCCGGGCGACGAGGCCCAATGGCGCTACCCGCCCTTCGCCGCCGAGGTGCATGACGGCATCCTCTATGGCCGCGGCGCGCAGGACATGAAGGGCGACATCGCCGCCTTCATCGCCGCCATCCCGGACGATGTGCCCGGCAGCCTCTCCCTGCTCATCACCGGCGACGAGGAAGGCCCCTCCGTCAACGGCACCGTCAAGGTGCTGGAGTGGATGGCCGCCAACGGCCAGATCCCCGACGCCTGCCTGGTGGGCGAGCCCACCAGCAAGGTCACGCTGGGCGACACGCTGAAGATCGGCCGGCGCGGCAGCATGAACGCCTATGTCACCGTGCACGGCACCCAGGGCCACAGCGCCTATCCGCAGAAAGCCGACAACCCCGTCCACCGGCTGGTCGCGGCGCTGGCCGAACTGACCTCCACGCCCATCGACACCGGCAGCGAGTGGTTCGAGGCGACGACCCTGCAGGTGACCGGCCTGCAGGTGGACAACACCGCCACCAACGTCATCCCCGCCGAGGCGCGCTGCTTTCTCAACATCCGCTTCAACGAGCGCCACACCAGCGCGAAGCTGACGGAATATCTGCGTGAGGTGCTGACCCGCCACGCGCCCCGCCACGACCTGCGCGTGGTGGTCAGCGGCGAGAGCTTCCTGACCCAGCCCGGCCCCTTCGTGGAGGCGCTGGCCCGCGCCACCACCCGCGCCACCAACGCCACGCCGAAGCTCGACACCGGGGGCGGCACCTCCGACGCGCGCTTCATCACGCGCTATTGCCCGGTGGCGGAACTCGGCCTGGTCGGCAGCACCATGCACCAGGTGGACGAACGCGTGCCGGTGGCCGAACTTCAGGCCCTCTCGCGCCTCTACGCGGCCGTCATCCAGGAGTTCTTCGCCTGACCCATCCCATCCCCGCCGCCCGCCACATCATCGCCGGCCTGCTCGGCGCCCAGATGCTGGCGCGCGGACGGGCCGAAGGCCTCTCGGTGTTCGAGGGCACCCCCCAGGAAACCCACCGCAGCTTCTGGGCCATGTTGCTCAGCTATCCGCTGTTCTTCGCCCTGGCGCGCCTCGCCGGCGGGGAGGATGGCATCACGCTGCCCTGGCTGCGCGAAGCCCTCAGCTTCACCACCACCTGGCTCGGCTTCGCCCTCGCCTCGGAGGCGATGGCCCGCGTCGCGGGATACGGCAAGGCCTGGCCACGCTTCATGGCCGCCTGGAACTGGACCAACCTGATCCAGTACGCGGCCCTGGTGGCCGCCACCGCCATCGGCCAACTGCTGCCCGGCGCGCCAGCCCAGATCCTGTCCCTGGTCGCGGTCGGCTACGCGCTGTGGCTGGAATGGTTCGTGACCCGCACCGCACTCGGCACACCCGGCGCCATGGCCGTGCTGTTCGTGCTGCTGGACCTGGCGCTGGGACTGTTCATCCATGGGTTGATCGGGGGGTAGGGCGGAGCGGGGAAGGGCTCTGCCCTCCCCCGCACCCCCACCCGCCAAAGGCCGGGAGGCCTTTGGAAACCGGGAGTTATTGAAAAAGCCGGGAGGGGACGATGTCCCCTCCCGGCTTTTTCAACTTCTGGGGTCCAGGGGCCTTTCGGCTCCTGGCGGGGGGAGCGCGAGGGGGGCAGAGCCCTCCTCGCATCGCCCTTGCCCCCCGAACCGCCCATCAATGCCAGTCCAGCGTCTCCGGGTACTCCACGCGCATGAAGCACAGCCCATCCGGCGGTGCGGTTTCGCCCGCGCGGCGGCGGTCCTGGCCGTCCAGTACCTCGCGTGGCCAGTGTTCCGGGCGGCGGCCGAGGCCGACGGGGGCCAATGTGCCGACCAGGTTGCGCACCTGGTGGTGCAGGAAGCTGCGGGCTTCGGCTTCGATGTGGATTTCCTCGCCGGAGCGGAACACGGCCAGCCGGTCCAGCGTGCGCAGTGCGGATTTGGCCTGGCAGGAGGCCGCGCGGAAGGCCGAGAAATCGTGCCGGCCCAGCAGGGTCTGTGCGGCGCGGTGCATGGCCTCGGCGTCCAGGGCGAAGGGCAGGTGCCAGACGCGCCCGGCATCCAGCGCCGGCCGGGCCGGGCGGTTGAGGATGCGGTAGCGGTAGGCGCGGTGGATGGCGGAGAAGCGGGGGGACCATTCCTCGGGCGCATAGGCCGCGGCGCGCACGACCACGGGCGCGGGCAGCAGGTGGAAGTTGAGGGCCAGGCGCAGCTTGTCCGGGCGCAGGTCGGTGCTGACGGTCACGTCGGCCACTTGGCCCACGGCGTGCACCCCGGCATCGGTGCGGCCGGCGGCGACGCAGACGGGCACGATGCCGCCGTTCAGTTTCGCGGCCGCTTCCTCCAGCGATTGCTGCACGGAGGCACCGTTGGGCTGGCGCTGCCAGCCATGGAAGGCCGAGCCGTCATATTCCAGCAGCAGCGCGTAGCGCGGCATTACAGGCGGTCCGGCAGGGAGAAGCCGCGCAGCAGGGCGCTGGCCTCCATGGCGGCGCGGCCGGGGCGTTGCAGGCGCAGCAGGCGCAGCGCCCCCTGGCCGCAGGCCACGAGGTCCGGCGCCAGTAGGGTGCCGGGGGCGCCGGTGCCGGGCTCCGCGATCGCGTCATGCACACGGATCTGTTCGTCGCCGGCCTGAAAATAGGCGCCCGGCCAGGGTGTCATGGCGCGCACGCGGCGTTCCAGCGCCAGGGCGGGTTCGGACCAGTGCAGCGCGCCATCGGCCTTGGTCAGCTTGGCGGCGTAGGTGACGCCTTCCTCGGGCTGGGGGATTTCCGGCGGGTTCTCGGCCAGCGCGCGCAGGATCAGCCGAGCGCCCATGGCCGCCAGCGCGTCGTGCAGCTCGGGCGTGGTGATGCGCGGGTGCAGGGGGATGGCTTCCTTCAGCAGCATGGGGCCGGTGTCGAGCCCTTCCTCCATGCGCATGATGGTGATGCCGGCCTCGGCGTCGCCCGCCAGCACGGCGGCGTGGATGGGTGCCGCCCCGCGCCAGCGCGGCAGCAGCGAGGCATGGATGTTCAGGCAGCCGCGTTTCGGTGCGTCCAGCATCGCGCGCGGCAGAATGAGGCCATAGGCCGCGACCACCGCCACATCGGCATCCAGCGCGGCGAAGGCCTCGTGCTCCGCGACATCCTTGCGGACGCGCGCGGGGGTGCGGACGGGGATGCCGAGCTCCAGCGCCGCGCGGTGCACGGGGCAGGGGGTTTCCTTCTGGCCGCGATGGGCCGGGCGGGGCGGCTGGCAATAGACCGCCACCACCTGGTGCGCGGCCGCGAGGGCGCGCAGCGCGGGGACGGAGAAATCGGGGCTGCCCATGAAGACGATACGCATGGGCCCTGTTCCCTCACTCGCCGATATTGAGCAAGGCCCCCCTGTCGCGGGAGGCTTCGAGCTGGCTGAGGAACACCCAGCCCATGAAGGCCAGCCACAGCGCATCCAGCGCGAAGGCGGCGGCCATGTGGCCCGCGTCGAAGCGGCCTTCGAGCAGGGCGGCGCGCATGCCCTCGAACACATGGGCGGCCGGCAGGGCATAGGCCACGGGCTGCAGCCAGGCGGGCAGCACCGAGACGGGGTAGAACACGGCCGCGAACGGGGTGATGCCGAACAGCACCGACCAGGCCAGTGCCTCCGCCCCCTGGCCGAAGCGCAGGATCAGGGAGGTGACGCCGAGCGCGACCGCCCAGCCCATGATGACGAGGGCCGCGAAGAAGCCCACCAGCGCCGGGCCGAGGTTGAGGATGTTGAAACCATACAGCGCCCAGGCCAGCACCATGGCCGGCAGCACCGCGACCAGCGTGCGCGCCAGGGCCAGCGCCATCAGCGCCAGCACCAGTTCCCGCGGCCGCAGCGGCGAGACGAAGATATGGCCCAGATTGCGGGACCACATTTCCTCGAGGAAGGAGAGCGAGAAGCCCATCTGGCTGCGCAGCGCGGCCTCCCACAGCAGCACGCCGCCCAGCAGCACGCCGGCGGCGGCCGAGGCGACGTTGTTCTGCTCCCCCGCGAGGTAGGCGGTGATGAAGCCCCAGACCACCATCTGCAGGATGGGCCAGTACATCAGCTCGATGAGCCGGGGCATGGAGCGGCGGTAGAGGGCCAGGTGGCGGTACATCAGGCCCCAGATGCGGCGCATCATAGCGCAAGCCTGCGGCGCATCATGGTGCTGCCACCTCATGCGGGGCGCGGGCGATGTCCAGGAAGACCTCCTCCAGATTGTCCCGGCCATAGCGGGCGATCAGCTCGGCGGGCGCGCCGTGGTCCACCACCACGCCCCGGCGCAGCATCAGCACATGGCCGCACAGGCGCTCCACCTCCGCCATGTTGTGGCTGGCGAGCAGGATGGCGCAGCCGGAGATCGCGCGGTAGCGCTCCAGCCAGCCGCGCATCTGGTCGGCGGTGTCGGGGTCGAGGCTGGCGGTGGGTTCGTCCAGCAGCAGCAGGTCGGGCTTGTTGATCAGGGATTTCGCCAGCGCCACGCGGGTCTTCTGCCCGGCCGAAAGCTCCCCGGCGGGGCGCGCCAGCAGATCGCTCAGGTTCAGCTCCTCGGCCAGCTCGATAATGCGGGCTTCCAGCCGTTCCACCCCATACAGATGGCCATAGACGCGCAGGTTCTCCGCCACCGTCAGCCGGTGCGGCAGGGCGATGTAGGGGGAGGAGAAGTTCATCCGCGCCAGCGCCGCGAAGCGGTCGCGCGCCATGTCGTGCCCCAGCGCCAGGATCCGGCCGGAGGACGGCTTCAGCAGCCCCAGCAGCATGGCGATGGTCGTGGTCTTGCCCGCGCCATTGCCGCCCAGCAGCCCCCAGGTGGCGCCGCGCGGCATGGTGAAGGTCAGCCCATCCACCGCGGGCTGCCGGTCAGGCCTGTACCGCTTGACCAGCGCCTCGACCTGCAGCGCCGCCGTCATTCCTTCAGGCTGAGCATATGCCCGAAGCGCTCCGCCTTCGTCGCCAGATAGGCATCGTTCACGCCATTGGCGGCGAACTGGTGCTGCTCGCGGCCCACCACCTCGATCCCGCAGGCTGCCAGGCTCGACAGCTTGTCCGGGTTGTTGGTCAGCAGCCGCACGCGCGGGATGCCCAGCTGGCGCAGCATCTCGGCCGCGACCAGGAAGTTGCGCTCATCCGCGCCATAGCCCAGGGCCCGGTTGGCATCGAGCGTGTCCAGCCCCTGGTCCTGCAGGGTATAGGCGCGCAGCTTGTTCACCAGGCCGATGCCGCGCCCCTCCTGCGCCAGATAGAGCAGGATGCCGTCCCCGGCCTCCGCCATCTTGCGCAGGGCGCCGCGCAGCTGCGGCCCGCAATCGCAGCGCAGGGAGCCTAGCAGGTCGCCGGTGAAGCATTCGCTGTGCACGCGCGCCAGCGGCGCCCCGCCCTGGGCGGCCAGCTTTTCCGGGTCGCCCACCAGGATGGCCAGGTGCTCGATCCCGCCATCGGCGGCGCGGAAAGCGATGATGCGCGCTTCCGGCACATCCTCCAGCGGCACGCGGGCCTGGGCGACCGGGGCCAGGGTGGTGGCGGCGCTGGGGGGATAGGCCGCGATGTCCGCGGCCTCCAGCGTCACGATGCCCTGGCGGGCGGCGGCGGCGGCATCGCGGGCGGGGGCAGCAACCAGGGCCGGCAGCAGCCGGGCTAGCTTGGCCAGGGCCAGGGCCTGCGGCGCCATGGCGGGCACGGGCGCGCGTTCGGGCGATTCGGGCAGCAGCAGCTCGGCGGTGGGGTCGGCCAGGCGGCGCAGCCGGTCGGGCGCCAGCAGCGATTCGGGCAGGCGCAGGGCGGCCGCCCCTTCCTCCGGCGCGTTCAGCGCCACGGGGCGGGCGAAGACGGCGGCCGCCCGGGTGGGGGCCAGCAGCAGCACGGGGGATGCGGCGGCGGCGGCCTGAAGCTCACGCAGGCCCTCGGCGCCGACCGTTTCGGCGGCGGCCAGCAGCAGCGCGCCGTCCGGCCCATGCAGCAGCACGGGGGTGCCGCGGCGCAGATCGGCCGCTGCGCGGTGCACGGCGCGCATCGCCAACGCCTCCTCGGAGGGGGGCATGTCCGCCTCCGGGGCGTTGGGGTGGGCGTGGCTCAGCGAAGACATACGGTTAGGGTCCATTCCAGGCTGCAAGGAAGCGCCTGGATTGTGGCGTGGCAAGGGCATGGCATTCATGTAGGCACGAAGCTCCCGGCGTCCATGGTCTGTGTGAGTAACGCTTCAGAGGGGCTTGCGGATGTGTCGGCATGCGAAACAAACCCATTCGACGGCTGCCGCGATAGGTGCTAAGTCCGTGAGCGAGGGTTCTGGTCCGTGAGCGGGCGTGATCGGAACCCGCCTGCTTGGCCGGGAAAAGCCCGGGCGAGGGGGCACACACATCCCACCCGCCCGTGTCGAGGAACACCCATGGCCACTCCCCGTTCGGTGCTGATCGTGGATGATGACCCGGCCGTCCGTGAGACCCTGATGGACCAGCTGGGTCTGGATGGCGAATTCACCCCGGCCACCGCCGGAACCGCCGCGGAAGCCGAGTCCATCCTGGTCGCGGAGAATGCGCGTTTCGACGCTATTTTGCTCGATATTGGCCTTCCTGATGGTGATGGTCGGGAATTTTGCGCGAAACTGCGCCAAAAGGGCATCGTGGTTCCCATTATTATCCTGACCGGCGCCGATGGCGAACAGGATGTGGTGCGCGGGCTCGACAGCGGTGCCAACGACTATATCGCCAAGCCCTTCCGCCTGAATGAACTGCTCGCCCGGCTGCGGGCCCAGCTGCGGGTCTATGACAGCTCCGAGCACGCGGTGTTCACCATCGGGCCCTATGTCTTCCGCCCGGCTTTGAAGCAGCTGGTGGAGCCGCAGAAGAACAGGAAGATACGCCTAACCGAAAAGGAGGCGGCGATCCTGAAATTCCTGTATCGCGCCGCCGGAAAACCCGTGCCGCGCCAGACACTTCTGAACGAGGTGTGGGGCTATAACAGCGCGGTCACAACCCACACGTTGGAAACCCACATCTACAGGTTGCGCCAGAAGATCGAGCCCGACACCGGCGACACCCGGCTGCTGCTGACCGAGGGCGGGGGCTATCGCCTCGCCACCCCGGCGGAGCTGGGCCAGGGTTGAGAAAAGGGGGCCGTGAGGCCCCCTTCGCGTATCAGCCTTCCAGCGTCACCCGGGCGCGGCGGACCACATCGGTCCATTTCCGCAGTTCCTCGGCCATGTAGCGCGCGAAAGTCTCGGGGCTGGTGCCGCCATCGGGCGTCAGGTCCGGCTTCATCCCGCCCAGATCGGCCAGCTTCGCCCACACGGCGGGGTCCTGCACGGCCGCGTTGATCTCCGCGCCATAGCGCGCGACGGCCGCGGCCGGCATGCGCGCCGGGCCCTGCAGGCCGAACCAGGCCACCGCCTCCACCGCCGGGAAGCCCGCCTCGGCCGTGGTCGGCACATCCGGCAGGGCGGGGCTGCGGGTGGCGCTCGTCAGCGCCAGCGGGCGCAGCCGCCCCTCACGCAGATGCGTGACGACGGAGGGCAGGTTGTCCACCGCCATCTGGATGCGGCCCGACAGCACCTCCTGCAGCATCGGGCCCGAGCCGCGGAACGGCACATGGGTGATGTCGATCTCGGCCACCATCTTCAGCAGCTCGGCGGTCATGTGCAGGGAGGTGCCGAGGCCCGAGGAGCCGTAGTTCAGCTGCCCCGGATGGGCGCGGGCATAGGCCACCAGCTCCGCCAGGGTGCGCACGGGCAGGGAGTTGGTGACGAAGATCGCGTTCGGCACCCGGAGCAGCAGGCCGAGCGCCACCAGGTCCTCAGGCTTGATCGGCATGCGGTTGCCGTAGAGCGGGAAGTTGATGGCGCCCCCGCCGATGGTCTGCATCAGCAGGGTGTGGCCGTCGGCCTCGCCCTTGGCCACCACCTCATTGGCGATGTTGCCGCCCGCACCGGGGCGGTTCTCCACCACCACCGCCTGGCCCAGTCGGTGCGTGAGGTATTCGGCCAGGATGCGCGCCGCGATATCGGTGGTGCCGCCCGGGGAGAACCCCACCACGATCCGCACCGAGCGGCTGGGGGCCCAGGCGCCTTGGGCCATGCCCCGGCCGGTCAGCGCGGGGGTCGCAAGCAGCGCCGGGGCGGTCAGCAACAGGCGGCGGGTGGTGGTCATACGGTAGTTCTCCCTTAATCGGCGGTGATCTGCGCCGCGGTGATGATCTCGCGCCATTGCGCGGTTTCGGCCCGGACGAAGCGGGTGAAATCCTGCGGCGAGCCGCCCATGGCGCTCACCCCCTGCGGTTCGAAGCGCGCCCGGGCCTCGGGGGCTGCCAGCGCGGCATTGGCCTCGGCGTTCAGCCGGGCGATGGCGGCGGGCGGCGTGCCGCGCGGCACCTGCAACCCGTACCAGACGGTGGTGGCGAAGCCCGGCAGGGTCTCGGCCATGCTGGGCACATCCGGCAGGATGGGGCTGCGGGCCGCCCCGCTGACCGCGATCGGGCGCAGCGTGCCCGCCTGCAACAGGCCGATCGCGGTGGGCAGGTTGCCGAAGGCGATGGAGATGCGCCCCGCCACCAGCTCATTCAGCATCTGCCCGCCGCCGCGATAGGGCACGTGCAGGATGTCGATGCCCGCCCGGTGCGCCAGCATGGCACCCGTCAGGTGCAGGGAACTGCCCGCGCCGCTGCTGCCATAGGTCAGCCGCCCCGGTGCCTCCCGCGCGGCGGAGATGAATTCCCCGAGGTTCGTCCACGGTGCGCCCGGCGGCACGGTGGCGACATTGGGCAGGGCGAACATCGCCGCGACCTCCGTCAGCGCCTCGCCGGGGTGAGGGATGTGGCGATAGACGAATTGGTTGGTGGCCGCCGTGCCGACGCTGCAGAAGAACACGGTGTGGCCGTCGGGCTCGGCCTTGGCCGCCATGTCCGCCGCCAGGCTGCCCGCGGCGCCGCCGCGGTTGTCCACCACCATGGGCTGGCCGAGGGCAGCCCCCATGCGCTCCGCCGTCAGCCGCGCCAACATGTCGGTGCTGCCGCCGGGCGGGAAGGGAACGATCAGCCGCAGCTGGCGGGAGGGCGCCCACACGCCCTGCGCGCGCGCCACGCCCCGCGCGCACGCCAGGACGGGCGCCGCCAGCAGGGGCAGCAACGCTCTGCGCGCCACATGGCGCGGCAGGCCTGCCTTCGGCCTAGAGGCCGGAGCGGACATGGACGTTCCCTCATCTTATTTTTCAACCTGGAATGTGGCAAAGCAGCGCCTGGGCTTCAAGTTGCCTTGAGCGCGCCATGATGCACCTTCTTACTGCGTGGCGCGTTTGAGCCGGAGATTCCGCGCCGCAGGAGGGCATGGTTGTGCAGTTCATCAGGCTCTACGGCCGCGTCCTGGCATTGTTGGCGGCGGATCGCTGGGTGGCCTGCGGGCTCGCGCTCTCGGCCCTTGCCCTGGCCGGACTGCAATTCCTGGAACCCGTGCTGTTCGGGCGGGTGGTGGACCTGCTCTCGCGCTCCAGCACCATGGGCGAGCAGGCGCTGTGGCGAGAGGCGGTGACGCTGCTGGTGGTCTGGGGCTCGGTGGGGCTTGCGGGCATCGGCGCCAATGTCGCGGTCAGCCTGCTGGCGGACCGCATGGCCCATCGCAACCGCCTGCGGATGATGAACCGCTATTTCAGCCATGTGCTGTCGCTGCCGCTCGCCTTCCATGGCGATGTGCAGTCGGGCCGGCTGATGAAGGTGATGCTGGTCGGCGCCGACAACCTGTTCGGCATGTGGCTGTCCTTTTTCCGGGAGCACCTGATCACCTTCATCAGCGCGCTGGTGCTGCTGCCGCTGACCCTGCTGCTGAACTGGCGGCTGGGGCTGATCCTGATCGGGCTGGTGGCGGTGTTCACCCTCGTCACCGCCTTCGTCATCCGCAAGACGCAGTCGGCGCAGATGCAGGTGGAACGCTTCCATTCGCAGCTGGCGGGCAGCGCGCAGGATGCGCTGTCCAACGTGGTGGTGGTGCAGAGCTTCACCCGCCTGCGCAGCGAAACCAAGATGTTCTCCGACATCATGCGCCAGGTGCTGGACCACCAGTTCCCGGTGCTGAACTGGTGGGCGGTGGTCAATGTGCTGACGCGCGCCTGCTCCACCATCACCGTCATCGGCATCTTCGTGCTGGGCACCATCCTGCATGTCCGCGGCCAGGCCAGCGTGGGCGACATCGTCAGCTTCATGGGCTTCGCCACGCTGCTGATCGCGCGGATGGAGGGGGCGGTGGCCTTCGTCTCCCACCTGCTGTTCCAGGCGCCGGCGCTGGAGGAATTCTTCCAGGTGCTCGACACCCGCAGCACCGTGCCCGAGAAGGCCGACGCGCTGGACCTGCCGCGCGCCGAGGGCCACGTGCGCTTCGACCATGTGGGCTTCGCCTATCCGGGCGGGTCGCGCATCCTGGCCGACATCGATTTTTCCGCCGAACCCGGCACAGCCGTGGCGCTGGTGGGCCAGACCGGCGCCGGCAAATCCACCGCCATGGCCCTGCTGCAGCGGTTGTGGGACCCGGTGGAGGGCGCCGTCACCCTCGACGGCCACGACCTGCGCGACCTGTCGCTGGAATCGCTGCGCCGGAACATCGGCGTGGTGTTCCAGGAAAGCATGCTGTTCAACCGCACCATCCGCGACAACCTGCTGGTGGGCCGCCCGGACGCGACGCAGGAGCAGATCGAGGCCGCCTGCCGCCTAGCCGAGGCGCATGACTTCATCGCCCGCCAGCCGCAGGGCTACAACACCATGGTGGGCGAACGCGGGGCGTCCCTGTCGGGCGGGCAGCGCCAGCGCCTGGCCATCGCGCGCGCCCTGCTGAAGGACCCGCCGGTGCTGATCCTGGACGAGGCGACCAGCGCGCTGGACGCCGCCACCGAGGCCCGGGTGCAGATCGCGCTGCGCAACCTGATGCAGGGGCGCACGACCTTCATCATCGCCCACCGGCTGTCCACCGTGCGCGAGGCCAACACCATCCTGGTGTTCGAGAACGGGCGGGTGGTGGAACGCGGCACCTTTGAGGATCTGGTGGCCGCCGACGGGCGCTTCGCGGCGCTGGTGAAGACGCAGCTGATGGGGGCTGTGGCGCCGGCGCATTAGCCGCCAAAACGGGCAAAGCCCCCAGCCTTCTTCAGTGTTTCACGTGAAACCCCACCTCCGGGCTTGCCGGAACCCGGCCCTGCCGCTATGCCCCGCCCCGAAAACCGAGGACTAGACCATGGCCATCGAGCAGACCTTCAGCATCATCAAGCCCGACGCGACCCGCCGCAACCTGACCGGCGCCATCAACGCCGTGTTCGAGAAGAACGGCCTGCGCATCGTGGCGCAGAAGCGCATCCAGATGACGCAGGCGATGGCCGAGTCCTTCTACGGCGTCCACAAGGAGCGCCCCTTCTTCAAGGACCTGGTCTCCTTCATGATCTCCGGCCCCGTGGTGGTGCAGGTGCTGGAAGGCGAGAACGCCGTGGCCAAGAACCGTGAGCTGATGGGCGCCACCAACCCGGCCAACGCCGCCGAGGGCACCATCCGCAAGCTGTTCGCCGAGAGCATCGAGGCCAACTCCGTGCATGGCTCCGACAGCCTGGAGAACGCCGGCATCGAGATCGCCTACTTCTTCGCCGGCTCCGAGATCGTCGGCTGAAGCCAGGCAACTGCCTGCGGAACGGGCCGCGGCACCGGGCAACCCCCGGTGCGCGCGGCCTTTTTGCTTTCCGGCCCCCTGGCGGGGCGTGGGCCCACTGGCTTAAACCGGCGCATCACCATCCAGAGGATCGCGCCGCATGACCATCCAGCGTTTCGCCGAGGAAGCCCGCCTGTCGGGCGCCGTTGCCCATAACGGAGTGCTCTACCTCGCCGGCCAGGTGGCCGATGACGCGACGCTGGATACCGAGGGCCAGACCGCCGACATCCTGGCCCAGATCGACGCGCTGCTGGCCGGGGCCGGCACCGACAAGTCCCGCCTGCTGTCCATCACCTGCGTGCTGGCGGACATCAAGGACGCCCCCCTGATGAACCGCGCCTGGGACCGTTGGATGGACAAGGCGAACAAGCCCGCCCGCATGACCATCCAGGCGCCCCTGGTGGACCCGGCCTGGAAGGTCGAGATCACGGGCATCGCGGCCATCCCGGCGCCCATGCCGGCCGTGCCCGCCGCCGATGTGGGCCAGGGTGGCTGACGCCAGGCACCAACGCCGCCGGCGCCGCCGCACGGCGCTGATGAATGGGGTGGTCACGGCCTCCCTGATGCTGCTGGTCGCGGCCGCCGCGGGCGACCAGGGCTGGCTGTTCAGCGTGGCCGCCTTGGGGGTGGCCGTGGGCACGGTGCTGGCCCTCTATCTCGTCTTTCCGCAGGGCATGTTGTTCGCGCTCGGCGTGGCCAATGGCATGGCCGTGTACATGTGCCTGTATGTCGTGATCGGCCGCAGCGCCTTTCCGGATGCGCTGCCCTGGTCCCGCCCGGTGGGGTTCGTGATGCCGGTGGCGGCCTTTCTCGGCGCCTGCCTGTACTGGCGGCAATCCCTGGTGCGCCTGGCGTCGGAGGGGTTGAACGAGGCCGACATCACCCATCTGCCGCGCTTCCTGCGCTGGTTCCTGCTGTGCGGGGTGGTGGGGGTGCTGTCGCTGTCCTCCCCCTTCAACCGCGAAAGCCCGGCGGTGCAGACCGCCACGCTGTTCCTGGCGATGGGCGTGATCTCGGCCATCTCCATCGTCTCGGTGCGCGACGTGGTGCGGCTGATGGTGGATGTGGCCGCCATCCTGACGCTGGTGGCCAAGCGCCTGCGCTTCCTGATGGTGCCGATGGCCACCTATGTCAGCCTGTTCACCATGATCGCGGTGGCCTTCGGCTGCTTCTACCGCATCGCCGACGGCCTCTCGCGTCAGCCCCTGTTCCAGCGCCATGGAGAGGCCGCCTGGCTCACCTTTTCCGAGGCGCTGCACTTCTCGGTCGTGACGCTGACCACGGTGGGCTATGGCGATTTCCTGCCGGTGGATGACGGCATCCGCATCCTGGCCGCCATCCAGATGGTGACCGGGCAGTTGCTGCTGCTGTTCGGCTTCGCCGAGATCATGCGCAGCCGGGGGCGCGGGCCCGGCGGCGGGGACTGAGGCGCGTGCGCCGGGGTTATTCCCGCCGCAGCAGCCCGTCGGTGATCGCGTCCGCCCATCTGCGGCTGCGGAAATCCCGGCGCAGCGCGGCCTCGTCGTAATCCTCGCGCAGCCATTGCAGGAAGGGCTTGGGCCAGGCCTTGGCATACAGCGCCACGAAGGCATCCAGGATGCCCGTGCGCGCGGCGGCGACATGGCCATAGCGCAGGGAGAGCTGGCGCATCGCCTCGGCTGGCGGGCGGCCCTGCAGCAGCAGCCACACCGCGGCGATCAGCCCGGTGCGGTCGGCACCCGATTTGCAATGGATCAGGATGGGTTCCCGCAGGCTGGGCAGCAGCGCCACCAGGCGCTCGATGCGGTCCCGGTGCGGCGCGCCCCGGCTTTCGAAGGGCGCGTCGATCAGCGTGACACCCAGCCGCGCGGCCTCGGCGCGGCTCAGCGCGTCAGCCCCGCAATCCTGGCGGTGGCCGCGCAGGTTGATGATGGTGCGGATGCCGTGCCGGCGCACCGCCGCGCGGATCTGCCAGGGCAACGGGTGGTTGGAGCGGTAGAGCCGCCCGGCCTCCACCACCCCCCAGTTGCGCCAGACCAGGCGGAACAGGGCATGGTCCACGAACAAAGCATTCAGCCAGCGGCGCATGGCGGTGCATATGACGCAGCGGCGAGGCGCTGACCAGAGCGGGCATGGCGGGGTGGGGGCAAAGCCCCCGCTTTCCCCGCCAGCGCTTCAGAACGGATCCGCCCGGTCCTTGCGCAGCAGCCGCCGGAAGGCGTGCTGGGACCGGTCGTGGCCCGTGGTGGCGTCGGCCAGCGCGTCCAGCCAGCCGGCGAACCAGGCTTTGCCCCAGTCGCCGGTCTGGGCCATGGGGTTCTGCAGCACCGACAGGCCCTCCGTGAAGGCGCGGCGGCCAGCGGCGTAGGCATCGTCGGTGACGAAATTGTCTTCGGGGTCGACTTCTTCGGGCATGCCGCTCTTTTGCCATGCCAATCGCGCCCGCGCCATGACTTCACCGTCATGATGCCCTGGCAGTTGTGCCCGGTGGCATGGCATACACGCAGGCGTGAGAACCGCTTTCCGCCGCCTTGCCCTTCTGGTCCCGGCCGTCGCCGCGGCGCTCGGCGTGGCCGTGGCTGTCTGGTGGGCCACCCTGGCCTGGGTCCAGCGGGAGGAACGCTCGGCGATCAGCATCGCGCTGGCCCGCGCCAATCTGGGTGCCGAGACGCTGGAACAGTCCATGTCCCGCGTCGTGGACCAGGTGGAGGGGCTGTTCGAGCTGCTGGTGGCCCGCCAGCGCATGATCGAGGCGGGCGACCAGGCCGGCCGGCTGGCGCTGGAACAGCAGGTGCTGAACCTGGCCCACCGGCGGGACCTGGCGATGAACCAGGTGGCGATCGCGGGGCTGGACGGGGTGGTGCGCTGGACCGCGACCCCCCCCGTGGGGCCGGGCAACGCCTTCGTGGGCGATGCCGAGCATTTCCGCGTCCCGCGCGCGGGGGTGAATGAACTGTATGTCTCCGAGACCTTCTTCAGCCGGGTGACCAACCGCTGGGCGCTGATCTTCTCCCGCCCGCTGCGCGACAGCGCCGGGGAGATCATCGGTGTCGCCATGGTCTCGATGAACCCGCTGCTGGTCTCCCGCCGGCTGGCCGCGATCAATCTGGGGCAGGGGGGCGTGGGGCTGCTGCTGCGGCGCGACGGCGCCATCCTGGCCGATTCGCGGGAGCGCGAGCCGGGCCGCACCGGGCGCATCGGCTCCGCCCATCCGGTGCTGGGGGCCATCCGCCTGGCGCGCGGCGGGCAGCTGGAGGTGTCGGAGCCGCTGGAAGGCGGCCGCCCGCAGCTGATCGGCTATCGCGTCATGCGCCAGGCGCCGCTGGTGCTGGTGGTGGCGCTAGACACGGAAACCGAGCTGGCGGCCGTGGATGGGCTGCGCCGCGCGGCCTATGTCGCGGCGCTGGTCATCATGCTGCTGTCGGCCGCCGCCCTGCTGCTCGGCGTCCTGTTCGCCGAGCGCTGGCGCACGCTGGAGGCGCTGGACGCCGCGCGGGCGGAGAATGAGGCAGCCCTGGAAACCCTGGCCCAGGGCCAGCGGATGGAGGCGCTGGGCCGGCTGGCAGGCGGTGTCGCGCATGACATCAACAATGTGCTGCAGGCGGTGCTCGGCGGCGCGCGGCTGATCATCAAGCGCAGCCAGGACCCGGCGCTGCACCGCCTGGCGCAGCTGATCTCGGAGGCCGCGGAGCGCGGCGGCGCCGTGACCCGGCGGCTGCTCGCCTTCGCCCGGCGCGACAATCTGGAAGCCGAGCCCGTGCCCGTGCCCGCCTTGCTGGAGGGCGTGCGGGAGGTGCTGGCCCATTCGCTGGGCGCCTCGATCAAGGTCGCCGTCTCCATGCCGCCCGGGCTGCCGGCGCTGCTGGCGGACCGCTCGCAGCTGGAAACCGTGCTGCTGAACCTGGCGATCAACGCGCGGGACGCGATGGCCAGCTTC
This sequence comes from Rhodovarius lipocyclicus, assembly GCF_009900765.1. Classification (GTDB taxonomy): domain Bacteria; phylum Pseudomonadota; class Alphaproteobacteria; order Acetobacterales; family Acetobacteraceae; genus Rhodovarius; species Rhodovarius lipocyclicus. The sequence goes on along the minus strand of NZ_JAAABL010000031.1, from coordinate 4,607 downwards.
GGGGGAGAGCTGCGGCTTTCCGCCGCCGCCGTCATCATGGAGGAAGACAACCGCCAGGGCCTCGCCCCGGGCCACTATGTGCGGCTGGAGGTGGCGGACAATGGCGCCGGCATGGATGCCGAAACGCTGCGCCGCGCCACCGAGCCCTTCTTCACCACCAAGCAGAAGGGCCAGGGCACCGGGCTGGGCCTGGCCATGGCGCAGGGCTTCTGCGAGCAGTCGGGCGGGGCCATGGAAATCCATTCCGCCCCCGGCGAGGGCACGCGCGTGACCCTGTGGCTGCCGCGCGCGGCAGCCATCAGCTCCGTTACGCGCCCGCTCGGCTCGATGCCCTCCCGCCAGGAGCGGCGCTGCCACATCCTGTTGGTGGACGATGAGCCGGAAGTGCTGGCGGTGCTGGCCGCCGGGTTGCGGGACCGGGGCCATATGGTCGTCACGGCGGTTGGCGCGCTGGAGGCGGTGGGCGCGCTCTCGGCCGACCCCAGGGTGGATGTGCTGGTGACGGACCTGTCCATGCCCGGCATGGATGGCGTGAAGCTGATCGAGGAGGCGCGGCGCCAGCGCCCCGGCCTGCCGGCCGTGCTGGTCACGGGCTTCGTGGCCGAGGCGGAGGATGAGTTGCACCATGCCTCCGGCACCGGCCCCATCCAGGTGCTGCGCAAGCCGGTGGCGCCCGAGGTGCTGGCCGAACGCATCATGGATTTGCTGCTTCCCGCGCGACAAACGGCCTGATCATCCGCGCGCGGCATGCTAAGGAAGGGCCGGTGGCTTCGGGGGAAGCCATGGGTAAGCGCATGGCGCCACCCGCCGGGGAAAGGGCGGGCGGTGCCATCGGGGGATGTGCATGGATCAGGTTTCGCGCCGGTCCCTGGCGATGCCGGGGCTGCTTGTCACGTTGGGGCTGACGGGGGGGCTGACGGCCTGCGGCGGGCCCGGGCCGGTGCGCCGCGCCCCCACCATCGCGGGCGTGCCCGATTACGGCGATGGCTACCTCTCCTGCGTGCCCTATGCCCGCGCGCGCAGCGGTATCGAGCTGCGCGGCGATGCCTGGCAGTGGTGGGAGGCCGCCTCCGGCCGCTATCTGCGCGGGCGCCAGCCCCAGCCCCGCAACGTGCTGGTCTTCGCCCGCACCCGGCGCCTGCCATCGGGGCATCTGTCCGTCGTGCGGCGCGTGATCTCGGACCGCGAGATCCGGGTGGACCACGCCAATTGGGCCGAGGCCGGCGGCGGTTCGCGCGGGCGGGTGGCGGAGGACCAGCCGGTGCTGGATGTCTCGGCCGCCAATGACTGGTCCCGGGTGCGGGTCTGGTATCCGCCGGTGCGCGATTACGGCAACACCGTCTTTGTCACCCAGGGCTTCGTCTCCCCGCGGTTGGTGATGGCCGGCGGGTGAGCGTGTTGTAATAACCGTGATCGCGGCAATGTGACTCATTCAAGTCGCATTTAAATCCGATTGACATCTATTCGGGCTGGGCAGAACTTCGGCCGATCTTCATTGTTCCTTGAAATCATTCTCCCGGGCTGGCGGCACGTATTGCTGCACAATGGGGAATGACGCTGAGCGCCAGCGGGAAAGAGGACCATGTGACGGAGCAGGATCCAGAACTGTCTCAACGCATCCGGGATATTCTGCTCTGCGCGATGCGTGAGACTGCCGCTGCCTCCCTCGATCCTTACTCCTATGCCGCCCGCCTGCGTGACGAACTCGAAGCATTACTCGATTCCATTCGTCTGTCCGGCATTCCCGGCATGTCGCTCGCCGAGGGCACCCTGCTGCTGCCCGCCCTGCTGCTGGAATGCGCGAGCTTGGTGGAGGCGGAGCTGGAGGCCGGGGTGATCGGCCAGCCCCCGCCCGAATAATTCCCGCCCGCCTGCATCCATGGCCCCGCGCGCGCCGTCATTCCCGCATCGGGGCGACGCGCGCGCCCCGCGCAGCAGGAGAGCCAGACAGATGAACAGCTTCCGCAACATGCTTCTCGCCGGCATCGCCGCCCTCGCCACCATGGGCACGGCCGCCGAGGCCGCCACGCTGGTGGCCCTGACCAGCGACAGCCGCCTGGTCCGCATCGACAGCGCCACCCGCCGCGCCAGCGCGCCGGTGCGCATCACCGGGGCCGCCGGCGCCGTGGTGGGCATCGACCAGCGCCCGCAGGACGGCCGCCTGTATGGTGTGACCGACAGCGGCCAGATCGTGATGATCGACCCCGCCACTGGCCGCGCCACCCGCGTCAGCCAGCTCAACACCGCCTTCCAGCCCGCCGGCCGCGCCATCGTGGATTTCAACCCGGTCGCCAACCGCCTGCGGGTGATGGGGCTGGATGGCCAGAACCTGCGCGTGAACGTGGAAACCGGTGAGGCCGTGGTGGACGGCCGCCTGAAGAACGCGCCGGGCCCCACCCAGGATGCCGCGCCGCGCGTGCTGGCCGGCGCCTACACCAACTCCCAGCCGGGTGCGACCGCGACCATGCTGCTGACGCTGGACGCCGCGGCCAACGCGCTGAACGTGCAGAACCCACCCAATGACGGCGTGCAGGCCCGGCGCGCGGCGCTGTCCATGCCCCTGCCCACCGCCTTCGCCTTCGACATCCTGGCCGAAGGCACCGCCAATACGGGCTTCGTCTTCTCGAGCGGGGCGCTGCACACCCTGAACCTGGAAAGCGGCGCCATGGCCACGCTGGGCCCGGTGATGAACCTGCCGCGCGGGGCCGAGGTGATCGACATCGCCGCCATGCGGTGAACTCCGGCTTCACGGCGGCCCCGCCTATCGGGGCGCCGCGACCGCGCGCCCCCGCGTGGCGGCCGGCAATGGCGACACCGCCGGCCGGGGCCCCGCCAGGCGGGGGAAAGCGCGGGGCCCGAGGCCCGCTCCCCGGGGGCTCCCGCACTCCCCACCCCCCATCCGGTTCCGGCCGCCGGGCCCCGCACCCGCCATCCCTTCGCCGGGATGGCGGGTTTTCCCTGTCCGGTGGCTGGATTTTCCGCCCCACCCGGCGCAATTTCCGCCCCGAATTCAGAGAGCAGGGGTGAGCCGATGCCGCATTTCGACATGATCCTGAAGGGCGGCAGCCTGGTGCTGCCCTGGGGTGAGACCCTGGCCGATGTGGGCGTGACCCATGGCCGCATCGCCGCCATCGGCGGGCTGGCGGGCGCCAGCGCCGATGAGGTGGTGGATGTCACCGGCCTGACGGTGCTGCCCGGCATCATCGACGCCCATGTGCACCTGCGCGACCCCGGCGACCCGGCCGTGGAGACCATCGCCACCGGTACCAAGGCGGCGATCCTGGGCGGCGTGTGCACCGTGTTCGACATGCCGAACACCACCCCCTCCATCACCAGCACCGAGCAGCTGGCCTGGAAGCGCGACTACATCCAGGGCCGCAGCTACGCCGATATCGGCTTCTATGTCGGCGGCAGCATGAAGAACCTGGACGACCTCGGCCGGCTGGAGACCGAGGAGAATGTCTGCGCGGTGAAGATCTTCGCCGGTTCCTCCACCGGCGACCTGCTGGTGGCCGACGATGCCAGCCTGGAGCGCGCGATGCGCAGCGGCCGCCGGCCGATCGCGTATCACTCCGAGGACGAGTTCCGCCTGCAGGCCCGCAAGCCCGCCTATGAGGCCGGCGGCCCGCACCGCCTGCACGCCGAATGGCGCGATGTGGAATGCGCGGCGCTGGGCACCCGGCGCATCGTGGCGCTGGCCCGCAAGACCGGCCGGCCCTGCCATATCCTGCACGTGTCCACCGCCGAGGAGCTGGATTTCCTGGGCCAGGCGCGGGAGATCGCGACGGTCGAGGTGCTGCTGAACCACCTGACCCAGACCGACGAGGCCTATGACCGCCTGGGCGGCTATGCCGTGATGAACCCGCCCATCCGCGACGCGCGCCACAAGGACGCGGCCTGGGCCGCCATGGCCAACGGCACCATCGACGTGGTGGGCAGCGACCACGCGCCCCATTCCCGCGCCGCCAAGGAACGCCCCTGGCCCGCCACCGCCGCCGGGCTGACCGGCGTGCAGACCATCCTGCCCATCATGCTCGACCACGTCAGCGCCGGGCGGCTGTCCCTGTCCCGCCTGGCCGATGTGATGGCGGCCGGGCCCGCGCGCGTCTATGGCGCGGTGGGCAAGGGCCGCATCGCCATGGGCTACGACGCGGACTTCACCGTGGTGGACATGAAGAAGACCCGCACCATCGAGGAAAGCTGGATCGCCAGCCCCTGCGGCTGGACGCCCTTCGCCGGCTACACCTGCCATGGCTGGCCGGTGGCCACGATCATCCGCGGGCAGGTGGCGATGCGCGAAGACGAGGTGCAGGGGGCGCCGAAGGGCGCGGGCGTGAGGTTCCGGTAAAGGGGGAAGGCGGGGGCGTTGCCCCCTGCACCCCCAAGCAAGGGGCTCTGCCCCTTGCATCCCCGCCAGGACCGTAGCGGCCCTGGACCCCGAGCAGTGGGCGCCCATCCTGGCAGGTTGGGCGCCTTTTTTTAGGGCTTGTTGAGATTCATCGTGACCGTATGACGGCTGCGGCGAGATAGATCATGGCGGCGAATGAGCTGTCTGTTTTGTCGCTACGCAGTGCGATCCGTTTGAATTCCTTGAGTTTGGCGAAGAA